>JAPPMG010000050.1 GCA_028819215.1 Bryobacterales bacterium | reverse complement strand
AGCAGAACTCAATCTCTCCGAAACGGCCTCAATCAGGACAAAAAAATGTTCCTGCTGTGTGGGTGGCCGCCCCGTGGACTTGCCGCCCATAGCGATAAGATGGGCGATTAGCGATGCCAGAAGTCCTGCAGTTCGAAATGCGCGGGCGTGTCGCTCTGCTCACGTTCGACCGCCCAGAGCGAAACAATGCCCTTACGCCTGCGATGCGCGATCACTACTTCGATCTGTTGGACCATTGCCGGGACGACCCCGAGGTACGCGCCGTCGTGCTCACGGGCGCCGGCAAGTCCTTCAGCGTCGGCGCCGATGTCCAGTCGCTGAAGTCCTCGGGACAGCACACCATCGATCGCATCCGGCAGCCCGGGCGGCCGGTGCATTATTCCCTGTCGTTTCCAAAGCCGCTAATTGCTGCCATCAACGGCGCCTGCGCGGGCGTGTCGCTGGTGCATGCCCTTTGCTGCGACATCCGGTTCGCCGCCGCCGGCGCAAAGCTCACGACCGCCTTTGCACGCCGGGGCCTGATTGCCGAGTACGGCATCTCCTGGCTGCTGCCGCGCTTGGTCGGCCAATCGAAGGCCTTAGACCTGTTGCTCTCGGCGCGGGTGGTCTTGGCCGAAGAGGCCGAACGTATCGGCCTGGTTAACGCCACGTTCCCGCGGGAGGAACTCTTGGATGCCGCTCTGGCTTACGCCCGCGATCTGGCTGAGAACTGCTCTCCGGCATCCTTGGCCGCGATCAAGCGCCAAGTCTATGGTGACTACACGCGAAGCCTGGACGAGGCAAGCTCCGTCGCCTTGGAAGAAATGGTCGGTTCGTTCCGGCGACCGGACGTGAGGGAGGGGGCCGCGAGCTTCATCGAGCGGCGCAAGCCGGAATTTCCGCCCTATCCTCCCCCGCCTTCCGAGGACGACTGAGGTTTCCAGCGCAGCGATACCCTTGCTCTAGGCCTTGATCGCGCCCCAAGCAGGTAAGAGACGTTCGGATCGAATTCGGAAACGCGATGAGTAGCTCATCAGAAAGCACGCGCTTCGAGCGTGAAGAGGCCGTTGCGAGGACATTCGACGAGTGGGTGCGCGATGGCACGGCAACGGGCATGGAGCGGCGGCACAAACGGCTTGCCGAGCGTATGCTGGAGCGGCTCGACCTGACGCCGGACTCCCGCGTACTCGATCTCGGTTGCGGTGACGGGTGGACCGTTCGGTTGGTCGCCCCCGGTCTGACGGCGGGCGCCGCCTTCGGCTTGGACGTCTCAAGGGAGATGGTGTTGCTGGCCAGGCGACTGAGCGCCGATCTGGAAAACACCCTCTTCGCGCCGGGCGCGGCCGAGGAAATCCCATGGGCCGAGGACTACTTTACGCACGTGCTGAGCATTGAGTCGGCATATTACTGGACTGACATGGTTTTGGCCGCTAAGGAGATCTTTCGTGTGACAGCCTATGGGGGCTCTTTCCACATCCTTATCAACTACTACGAGGAAAACCCCTATTCGGCAGGCTGGGATTGCGAGACAGGACTTCCGCTGCACCGGATGAGCGCCGAGCAGTGGGCTGGCCTCTTCCGGGACGCGGGATTCGAACAGGTCGCCACGGATCAGATTCCAGACGACTCGCCGATCTCGCCGGGCAAGCCACCGGACGAACTGGCGCGACGCCAGGGCCTGCAGGCCGTCGGGGCGCTGTACGTGACGGGCCGCAAGCCTGCCCTGCCCGAGTCAGCGAGGGCGCAGCGGTTCGGGGCCGCAAATCCGTTCTTGGTCCTGCGCTAGGTACGGCTTGACCTTCCAACTCGGCCGAATCCCTACGCTACATTAGGATTGTGCTGAGGTGGGTGACCCTTCTAGCCACTGCCTGCCTCGCGGGCTGCGGCGGGCCCGACACCGGCCCGGAATCTCTTGACGTGGACTACCGCGCGAAGTTGGAGGACTACGTCACGGTGAAGCTGGCGGCGGATCTCAGCGGCCTGTCGGATTCCCAGCGCGACATGCTGCCCCTGCTCGTTCAGGCCGCTCAGGTGATGGACGGTCTGTTCTGGCAGCAGGCATACGGAAACCGCGAAGCGCTGCTCGAAAGCATCGAAGACCCCGACGCCCGCAGATTTGCGGAAATCAACTACGGTCCCTGGGACCGCCTCGACAACAACCGCCCCTTCTTGCCGGGCATGGGGCCGAAGCCGCCTGGGGCAAACTACTACCCGTCCGACATGACCGCGGAGGAATTCGAGGCCGCAGCCGCCGACAATCCGCGCCTGCGGGGCCAGTACGCGCTCGTGCGACGCAATGCCGAAGGCGAGCTGTCGGCGATTCCGTACAACGTGGCGTTCCGCGACGAGCTAGCCGCCGTCGCGGAATTGCTGCGCAGAGCGGCGAGCTTGGCTGAAGACGACGGATTCCGGCGTTACCTGCAGATGCGAGCCGACGCTCTCGAATCTAACAACTACCAGCCCAGCGACTTCGCGTGGATGGAGATGCGCGACAACGCCATCGACCTAGTCATCGGACCGATCGAATCCTACGAAGACGGCCTCTTGGGAACGAAAACTGCCTTCGAGGCCTACGTGCTCATCAAGGACAAGCAGTGGAGCGACCGGCTGGCGAAGTACTCTGCGGTGCTTCCCGCTCTGCAGGACGGCCTGCCCGTCCCCCCGGAGTACAAGGCCGAGGAGCCGGGAGGAGACTCCCAACTCAACGCATACGACGTCCTCTACTATGCCGGGGATTGCAATGCGGGAGCCAAGACCATTGCCATCAACCTGCCTAACGACGAGCAAGTGCAGCTGGAGAAGGGCTCGCGCCGGCTGCAGTTGAAGAATGCCATGCGGGCTAAGTTCGACAACATCTTGCTCCCCATCGCCGACATTCTGATCGACGAGCAGCAGCGCGGCGATATCGACTTCGAGGCGTTTTTTTCGAATACGATGTTCCACGAGGTTGCCCACGGCCTGGGGATCAAGAACACGCTGGACGGTCGCGGCACGGTTCGCGAAGCACTCAAGGACGCCTCCTCGGCGCTGGAGGAAGCCAAGGCCGACATCCTCGGCCTGCACCTGATCGGCAAGCTCACCGATGCAGGGGAATTCCCGAAAGAGGGCCTCGCCGGCAACTACACAACCTTCCTCGCGGGCATCTTCCGCTCTGTCCGCTTCGGTGCCTCGAGTGCGCACGGCCGGGCTAATTCGATCAGCTTCAACTATTTCCAGCGCTCGCAAGCGTTTTCTCGCGACAGCGCCAGTGGAACTTACCGAATCGACGCGGAAAAGATGCGGGCAGCGGTGGACTCGTTGTCAGGCGAGATTCTCCGGCTGCAGGGCGACGGTGACTACGACGGCGCCAAGGCGCTCTTGTCGGAGATCGGCGTCCTTGGCGAGGAGGTCAGATCGGATCTAGCTCGACTCGAAGACGCAGGCATCCCGGTCGACATCCTGTTCGAGCAGGGACTGGACCAAGACTGAGTGGCTGACGCGCTGGAATCATAACCAGCAAGATCGCCCGAGCGCCTACGCCCTCGATCCATGATTCTCAATGCTCGTCGATGACCCCAAGCAGCGCTCCTGGTCGCTGGACAACAGCTACGTAGCGGCCGCAGCGTACCTCTTCACGACGCTGCTGATGACGTTCCCGCTAGCCCTGTCCTGGCGCACCGCCCTGCCCGCAGGGGACGGTGACCTTTGGCAGAACTACTGGAACCTTTGGTGGTGGAAGCAGTGCCTGCTGGAGGGCACGAACCCGTTCCAGACGCCTTACCTGTTCTTCCCCAACGGAACGGACCTGATCTTCCACACCCACTCGCCGTTTAACCAAGTCTTGTCGATGCCGGTGAACCTGCTGTTCGGCGAGGCCGCGGCTTACAACTTCTGCGTGGTGTTCGCACTGACCGTATCCGGCTTCGCGACCTACCTATTGGTCCGCGAGATTACTTCCAATGCGAGCGCGGCGTTCCTGGCCGGGCTTGTCTTTGCATACTTTCCGAACCTCGTGGAGCAGACCCAAGAGCACCTGAATCTCTTCACCATCCAGTTCATTCCATTGGCACTGTTCTACCTGCTGCGGTGGGGCCGGTCATCGCGCAACGTCGATGCGCTGGCGTTCGGAGCGTGCTTCGGACTCAACGCTCTGTGCAGCTGGCACCTCGGTCTGAAGCTGGCCATGATCGTGACGCCTGTCGTGGTTTGGATCGCTTGGCGGAATCGCCGGCAATGGAGCGGCTACGCGCGCGGACTGGGCTTGGCCGCAGCCTTGGCTGTTTTGATCGTCTTGCCCGCCGTCTCGCCCATGGTCGCGTCCCTCGCGGGTGGCGCCGATCATGTCACCAAGCCCCCGGTACCGCGCGGGATCGATGCTAGCTATCTGTTTACCCCTTCTTACGCCAATCCATTGTTTGGCCCGCTGGTCGAATCAAGATACGTAGCCAGAACATATCGGGCGGCAGGATTCGTTTGCTACCTAGGGCTCGTGCCCGTGCTGCTCGCAGCACTGGGGGCGTGGCGCGCGCCGCGACGTTCACTCGGCTGGCTGGCATTGTTCGCGCTAGGGGTGATCCTTGCGATCGGAGTGGACCCGTGGTGGAACAACACCAGGCTCGAAGCGGACTTCCTGCCGTTTGGCTTGCTTCGAGGGATTCCGCTGCTGGAAAACCTCCGGGTGGCCAATCGCTTCATGCTGGTGGCGGGGCTCGGCCTGGCGGTGCTCGTCGGTATCGGCTGGCAGCAGCTCGGTAAAAGGCGGCGCTGGGCACTGCCGCTAGCGGCAACCTTAGTGCTGGCCGAGTACAGCTGGCTGCCCTACCCGATCCGCAGAGTCGAGCATTCTCCGCTGCTGCGGCAGGTCGCCGAGAGGCCGGGGGCAGTGCTGGACATCCCTTTCCACCAAAGAAGTCGAACCGTTCACAACATGGCGGCGCAGACGGTTCACGGCAGGCCAGTCTCCGGCGGCTATCTCTCCACCTATCCGCCCGCGACGCTGGCCGCGCTCGACAGCGAGCCGGCGCTTAGTGCCCTGGCTGGGGCACCAAGTGCAGAGGCTGTGGTCGACGTTGAGCGACTGAGGGACCTGGGCTTCCGGACCGTGATCGTCCACAAGTACCGCATGCAAAGCCACCAGCAGCGACTCCGCGAGATATTCGACCCCAGCGATACGCTCGAGTGGAAGCGAATCCTACGCCTAGGAGGACTCCCCGACGCTACGGTGGAAGCGCTCAGGCAGCAACTCGATAGTGCGCTCGGCGGCGCGGCGATCGAGGACGAAGACTTGGCAATCTACTTCTTTTGAGCAAGATAAGTCTGGCTCCGATCCGTATGCTCCGGCCGCTATCGCGTTGCAGCTGAAATGTCCGTGACTTAGGCCGAACTACCTCTCCAAGAAAGCAGCAGCTATGCTGGCATCTCTCTTGATTCCAGCGACACAGATGATCGGGTCTGGATCTCTACTGGCTGCAAGTCAATCTCACTCAGAGCAGGCCAAGCGCCTTGTGTTGCGATTCTGCCGGTCGCGCGAGCATCTCGACGGTTCTCCGCCGCAGTGGCGCTGGGCGCGATGCTTGGTGGTCGTCACCAGATCGGCCAGCAAAGCGCGGAAGCTGTGGTGCGTTCCACTGGCATATTGATGGCGATATGGCGGGAAGGGCCGGATAGCCGACTGCGGGAAGCCTTCTTGGTGGCGTAGCTCGCGTGACACGGCATAGGGCACGCGCACTTGAACCGCGATGTGCTTCGTGTCTGCCTCGAACAAAGATCCGGTCGCCGGAACCCGCCGGTTCGGATCGGCGGTGACAGCCGGCTGCCCTTCGTGCACTCAATCGTGACGGCCCTCAGTAGTCATCACCAAGGTCGGCAGGACAAAGAGAATGAACACTCCGGACAGCACCACGCCACCGATCATGCTGACTACGAACGGAACCAGGAATATCAGGTCGTCGCTGCGTTCGTAGAGCAAGGGAGACAACCCGACCAGCGTCGTAGCACTCGTCAGGAAGACAGCGCGGAAACGGTCGCGGGTCGCCGTCGACGCAGCAGCGATAGCGGGCATCATCGGATACTGCTGGCGAATCGTGTTGTACCGGTCCAACAGCACCAGGGCATCGTTGACCACGACCCCGAAGACCGCGATTATGCCGAACAGCGACATCGCCGTCAGGTCCCATCCAAGCAACCAGTGCCCCAGAATCGCGCCGGCGAAGGATAGCGGGAAGCCCGCAACGGCAACTAGTGGCTTCCAGTAGCTCCGCAGGAAGGCCGCCATCAACGCATACATCGCGATCAGCACGACGGGCACCAGCATGGCCATCGTCTGCACCATCTCCCGCTCGTCCCGAACACCGCCCTCGACCTTGACCTGCAGCCCGGGAAACCTGTCCAGCAGCCCGGGAAGGAACTCTCGGTCGACTCTCCGTCGCGCCTGAATCGGAGTGATGATCGCAGCGTCCGCTCGCGCGTTCACCAAGCCGGCACGCTCGCCGTCGATACGAGTCAAGGTCGCTAGTTCTCGCTGCTCCGTTAGCGTTGCCACCGTCGACAGTGGCACCTCACCACCGCCCGCGCGTCGGACGCGCTGAGTGGCCAGTTCCTGCAGGTTCCGTCGTCGCTCGTGCGGATACCGCACCATGACCTTGATTTCTTCATGGCCGCGCTGGATCCGCTGCGCTTCCACGCCGTGAAAATTGGCGCGTAGCTGCATGCCGATCGCGGCCGGAGTCAGTCCCGCCGCCACGCCGGCTGGTGTCAGTTCAATCTGCAGGTGCCGCTTGCCCGCAGCGAGGCTGTCGGAAATCTGAAAGACGCCGGGAATTGTCGCCAGAAACGCCGTCATCTCGGCAGCGGCCTCTGACAGGATCTCGGGGGCCTCGTGCTGCAAAGCGTACGCGACGGTTGGCCTGACTTGTATGCGCGTGGTTTGGAACTCGAGCTTCTCCACGTGCGAAACATCGCCGACTTGCTCGCGCCACGCCCGTTCGATCTCGGCTGGAGAAACGACGCGGACCGGCCGGTCGTTGAGGTGGACTCTAACTGTGCCCAGATGGCTGCCGCTCAAATCGTGCCCGGTAGCTCGAGAGGACACGAGGTAGCCGGCGAGGATGCTGACAGCACGGACCGACTCCCCGGGTAGCTGCCCGTTTAGCGCGTGGGCGGCATCGGCCATATCCTCTGCGGCGGCTAGGGTGGTTGCGAACGGTGTGCCGGACGGCATCTGCAGCTCCACCTGAACGTAGTCTGGGGCATTCATCTGCTCGTCCAGCAAGATGACGCGAACCGCCTCGGTTCGCACCAACGCGAGTGAGAACAGCACCAGCCCCGCGCCGCAGGCAAGAGTCAAGCCGATGTGCCGGACGGACCACGACACGGCGGGCATCACGGTTCGCTCGCGGACTTCGTCGATCCAAGCGCCCACGCGGGCCTGCAGGGCACTCAACGGCCAATGGCTCCAGCGTCCCCCGTGGGACAGATGGGCCGGCAGGATGAGGAAAGCCTCGATCAGAGAAACGGACAGCACGAAGAATGCCACGTACGGAAAGGCATTCACAAGCTGATATCCAGCCGGCGTCACGAAGAGGAATGGCAAGAACGCGAGGATCGTCGTGCAGGCGCCGATAGTGATTGGACTCGCTACCGCCTTCACGCCGGCGACCGCCGCCTCCAGCGCGCCCTTGCCGCTCTCGCGTTCCGAAGCGATGCTCTCCCCGACCACCAAGGCATCGTCCACAACGAGACCGATCATT
The DNA here is from genome assembly GCA_028819215.1 of Bryobacterales bacterium. Lineage (GTDB taxonomy): Bacteria > Acidobacteriota > Terriglobia > Bryobacterales > UBA6623 > VXMF01. The sequence continues at coordinate 595 of JAPPMG010000050.1, read as the reverse complement.
AGGAAGAAAGCGATCATCGTCCCTAGGTTCAACGTCAGACTTGCCGGCTCGAAGAACATGAGGGTGGCAACGAAGGAAAACGGGATACCCACGGTTATCCACACCGCGGCACGAAGGTCGAACACCAGCACGAGCAGCACGAGGACCAGCACCGCGCCAATCACGCCGTTCCGCAGAATCCCCGAGAGCCTGGCGAGGGCCGGCTCCGCCGGGTCGTTCCAGACGCTGACCGACACATCTCCGAACGGCTCGTAGGCCTCAAGCCAGCTTCGAATGTCGTCTGCCATACGGACCACAGACTGCCGTTCCGTGGCTTCCACGCGGACCAACACCGTGGGTACGCCGTTGACTCGAGAGACCACATCCTCGTCCACGAAGGCGTCGCGGATTCGCGCCACGTCGCCGAGGGTGACGATGCTTCCGTCAAGCCGAGTCAGGAGCGGAATGCTCGCGAACTCCTCACCGACGCTGCGCTTGCTGACCGTGTGCAGCACCACTCCGCCGGATTCCGTGCGTAGTTCCCCGAACGTGAGGTTCAGGGCAGGGCTATTTTTTTGTTCGTCGCTAGCCGCTGCGATCATCGGTTTCCCTCTGA
>JAPPMG010000048.1 GCA_028819215.1 Bryobacterales bacterium | reverse complement strand
GTCATTCCGCCGGAAATCTTAACATCGGAAATTTGGCAGAGGGGAGGATCCCTGATGCTATCAGCGAGGTACCTCCTTGCATGGATTCCCTGTGCCGGGGAAGAAGGGACATCATCATCATTTTGTTCCTCCTGTGTCAGTGGCGGCAGCGCCGAGTGGCCGGGTCCGCGGCTCTGCCGGTGTCAAATTTGGGCGGGCAGGATCGCAGTCGGGCCGACCTCCACCAAGCATGCCGAAATCGTCCATTTGCGCAAGCTCAATCTGTCCGTGCCTGACATCAAGACATCAAGGCCCAGCTTGACGCCTCCTGCGACCAGCCCCCAGCGAACGCGCCATTGCTACCATCCTTGACAGCGAGGGCTTCGCCCGCCTGCCACGCCGCACCCGATCGGCCTGCGCCGCGGCGGGCCCCGCACCTGGGCAGGCTCGCCGATCAAGCGCGTATGGAGACCTCTTTAACCGCAAATGCCTGTCCCCACATGGCGCCACCTCGTCGTTGCGGCACCCCCGTTACGCCGAATCCGGGCAGGCATGTCGGATGAGCTTGCCTGAGTGCCTTGGAGCGAGCGCTGCGGAGACTCTAAACTCCTTGATATACTAGTTCCCGCAGCGATTCGGGTTATCCTGCGGCGGTCTACACTGGCTCTTGGACCGCGACCATAGCAGCCCGGAACCGGATCGAATAATCGCGTGGCGCGGGAACCTGCTGTAAGAATTCGAGGATCGTAACCGAGGCCACCTTAGAGGATTTCGCCCGCCGCTTGCGAAGAGACAGAGATGCCAATCCCAAACGCTCAGGCCATCATGCTTCCGCTGCTAGACGTAGCGAGGGATCAAGAGGACCACCGACTCATTGATGCGGTCGATCTCCTAGCTGACCGTCTTCGTCTCACAGACGACGAGAGGCGCAAGCGCTCTTCCGAGGGGCAGCAAACGCGGTTTTACCACAGCGTATTTCTCGCGCGCAAGCACCTAACAAAGTCTGGACTGTTAGAGGATCCCGTGCGCGGACAGTTTCGCATCACTGAGTTAGGGCGACGCGTTCTAGAGAGCGGACCTTCGCAAATCGACCGGGCGTATCTTCGACAGATCGAGGAGTCCGGCATCGCCACTATACGGGAAACGACGTCTTTGGACCCGGAGCCGAACACAGCGACCACTCCAGAGGAGGCCCTTCAAGACGCTTACGAGACCCTGCGGAACAGTCTTGCAGATGAGCTTCTCGGTCAAGTGAAGCAGGCGTCACCGGCTTTCTTTGAACTCCTAGTTGTGGACGTGCTCGTGCGCATGGGGTACGGCGGTTCGAGGAAGGACGCTGGAGAGGCCATCGGACAGTCAGGGGACGAAGGTATCGACGGGATAATCAAGGAAGACCGCCTCGGTCTAGACATCATCTACATCCAAGCCAAGCGTTGGTCGAGCACAGTGGGTCGGCCGGAGGTCCAGAGATTCGCTGGGGCCCTCCAGGGAAAGCGGGCACGGAAGGGCGTCTTCATTACGACATCCTCGTTCTCACGTGAGGCCGTACAGTTCGCCAATAGTATTGAGACGAAAGTGATTCTCGTCGATGGGAGGCAGCTAGCAGCTCTCATGATCGACCATGGCGTCGGCGTGAGGACAGACGCCTCCTACGAATTGAAGCGAATCGATTCTGACTACTTCCCGGAATGAGGGATTCCGAGCGAAGATCAGAATCTCTGGCTGACCTCAACTCCTTTGCCAGCCTTGCGATTCGTGACTAGATTACGGCTATGCACGTTGAGCAGATGCGGTGACGAACTGCCGAGCAGATGATGCCGCTGATAAAGCGATTGATAAGGTGTAGGTAGCGGTGGCAAGCGAGGGCGAGGCCAACCCTAAAGCACACCAGTAGAGCACTGGTGGAAAGCTGCCGAACTGAGCCTATACGCGACCACGACGGTGGGCTGCGCCGGATGTCACCACAGCGGTTCCCGCGCCCGATCGCCAAGGGCGTGCTGCCGGTTGAAGCCGAGTGTACATCGTGTTGCCGATGATCACGCTACGCACAAGTAGGCCGACGTCGAGGCCTAGATTGCAGCGAGCTGGAAGCACCATCATCGTTTGCAGTTCCCGGAAACCTAACTCGTGCTGTCCGCACTAAACACCCATGGTCGCACCCAGCCACCCCGTCGGCATGAAACGGGCGAGGCGCTGCCAGCGGCGGGTCTGACCGCGGCCGTTATCGTTGCGGGTAGCGGAGGCGGGTGCAAGAACGGATTTCAAAGTGGTGGAGAGGGCGTCGCCCCTCGACCTCGTTGTCTAACTGCAGGGCTCGTTCCAGCAGATCGCGCAGCATAGCATCCAAGATATCGGACTCGTCGAAGCATTGCCAACCTGAATGGGTCCCCCAGCGAGGTTTGCAAAGACACAGCAACAGTACGGGCCTCTTCGACCGGACTGACGCGGCTCATTAGATCATTGGGCAATTCTCGCCGAACCTTGCCAGATTTCGGCGTAACGGTGTACCGCAACGACGAAGGGACGCCATGTGTGGACGGGATTTGCGGCTACAGAGGGCTCTCTTCGCAATTGATCGGCGTTTTGATGCCCGTTTTCGGTGCTGAGGAGTCCGCGATCGTTGTCTGCTCCGTAGCTGCCTTCAGTGTTCGACGAGAATTGAAATATCCTTTCCGAGGGTCAGGGGCGGAGTTGCTGCACCTAGGCAGTTACGACAGTGGTAGGATTCAGTGCTTCGCGGCAAAACCATGTTGCGATCACTTGCAACTCTGCTGCTGGTGCCGGCAACACGCCGGCCACAGTAGGTGTCGCCGGCCAGTCGGCTACCCTGTAAGCCTTTCCATCCCTAGCCATGACAGTTAAGGATCTTCTCAGGGGCAAGCGCGTCTTGGTTACGGGCTCTTCGTCTGGCATTGGCGCAGAAACATCGAGGGTATTGACCGAGCAGGGCGCATCTGTGATCGGCGTCGATGTCGACAAGCGCCTCGACAATATTGACGAGTTCTACCTCGCTGACCTGTCCGACGAGAGCGCGATCAACGCCTTGGTCGAAGTCCTACCCTCAGGCATCGACGGGCTTGTCAACAACGCCGGGCTGCCGCCGACGCGGCCGGCCAGCAAACTCCTCGCCGTAAACCTGGTCGGCTTGAAGAGCCTCACGATGCGTCTGATCCCGAAGCTTAACGACGGCGGCTCGATCGTGAACATCGCGTCGCTCGCTGGCTTGGGCTGGCCGAAGTCCGTTAAGGCCATCAGAGCGGCCGATGGCCTTGACTTCCACGAGATAGACGAATTCGTTGCCCGATGGAACGTTTCGAACGAAGGTGGCCGGAGCTACTCATTTACCAAAGAGGCGCTGGTCGTGTGGACCATGCAGAACCGCTGGACTTGGCGCGACCGCGGGATCCGGATGAACTCGGTCAGTCCCGGACTCGTCAACACGCCGCTTCTCGGCGACTTCCTCGAAACCCTCGGCGCCCGTGCCGAGGAAGAAGCGCGGGCGATGAACTCCCTAAGCGAGGTTAAAGACATCGCGCCGGTAGTCGCGTTTCTCCTTTCCGACCTGGCTACTTTGATCCGGGGTGCCAACATTGTCGCGGATGGTGTTATGTCCTCCAACATCTTGTGCGAGATGTACGGACTGTGAGAGGCTTTCGGGGCCGCAGGAATGCAATGAGGAACGCCTTGGCGATTGCGCGACTCAGGGAGCGTTTGCTTGCACCCTTCATCGATTCCGAATCAAACGTCCGCAAGCCTTTGGCGAGACCGGTCGCGAGCGTCGGGAGATCGCCAGCGCCATGACCAATCAGAGACAAAAACTCCAAATCAGAGTTGACTTCATGCTTGCCATGGAGCGGCAGGAAGCCGCCGTTTCCCGCGGTGAATGGGGACTCTCGGGAGTGGCGACCCGTCACCGTTCCTGTTCCGCGAGCCTCAGATCGCGGAAGTGGAGGCCAGCTTCGCAGCGACCCAAGCCGCTCTGGGGCAGAGCCTTTACGACTTAGAACGCACCCGCTTATGCGTTCCGTTCAGTGGCCGCGTCTGGTCCAACCAAGTCGACGCTAGCCAGTTCGACCAGCGCGGGGCTACGCTGACAACGCTGTACACTGTGGATGTATCGGCGGGCAAGCGGTCCGCCATACCGCCCGGCTGTGACTTCTGCCCGCGCACGGCAAATGCCATCGCCCAGCTTCAGAACACCTACGCCCGGGAGGGATTCCCGTCGTTCGCCCCTAGCGCTAGCTATGTCCGAGCAAGGAGAAATCGAGGGAATCCGAGTGCGAGCCGTGATCCACGCGCCTCGCACCTCACTCTGCGCGGGGCCTCTTCTACAGGGTGGAACCCCGGGGCCGACTCCAGTTCCGCGACGTAGGACTGCTGCCCGCCCAGTAGAACTTGGTATTGATCTAGGAAGGACGGGAGGAAGGCGATCTGATCTGCCTGTCGCCGCTCGAAGCGGCGGTGAACGGGATGCCGGTGCGAACCGCTGACAGCAACGACTCGACCGGGTTCAGAACCGGGAACGGAGTTGACGCATGAAGGCGATGATCGGCTGGTTCGCACGCAATTCGGTGGCAGCGAACCTGCTCCTTGCGGTGATTGTCACCAGCGGGGCGATAACCCTCAGCGACCTCAAGGAGGAGGTGTTTCCCGAGATTTCGCTCGACATTGTCACGATCACGGCCGAGTATCGCGGGGCATCACCGGAGGACGTGGAGGAGGCGATCTGCCTTCGCGTAGAGGATGCCGTGCAGGGCGTCGAAGGGATCAAGAAGATCACCTCCACGGCCACCGAGGGTCGCGGGTCTGTCCAGCTCGCGCTACTCGCCGGTTACGACGTGCAGCAAGTCCTCGAAGAAGTGAAGATGAACGTGGGCGCGGTGGAGACCTTCCCAGAGGATGTCGAGACGCCGATCATCCAACAGGTCAACTCGCGTTCTCAAGTCATCAACGTGGTTCTCTCGGGCCGCGCTGACCTTGAAACTCTCAAGCGGCTGGGCGAGCGGGTCCGGGACGACTTGACGGCCCTGCCAGAGATCTCGCAAGTCGAGCTGCTCAATGTCCCTCCCTATGAGATCTCGATCGAGGTTTCCGAGGAAGCACTGCGCCGATGGGGGCTAACCTTCGACGGAGTCGCCAAGGCCGTCCGGGACTTCTCGGTCGACCTACCGGGCGGGTCCGTCAAGACGAAAACCGGGGAAATCCTGTTCCGCACCAAGGGCCAAGCCTATTCCGGCGAAGAATACGAGAATCTGCTGCTGCTGACACGTCCGGACGGGACGAGAATCCTTCTCGACGACGTCGCGACCGTGATCGACGGCTTCGAAGACGTCGGCGTCGGTGCCAAGTTCGACGGCGAGCCCGCCGTGACAATCAAGGTTTACCGCGTCGGGGACCAAAGTGCCGTCGAGATCGCCGAAGCGGTATACGGCTATGTCGAGCGGTTCTCGGCAACGCCACCGCCCGGGATCAGCATTGCCACCTGGCTCGATTCCGCCGCAGTGCTCAAAAGCCGCATCGACTTGCTCGCGAGCAACGCGCTAACGGGCCTAGTCCTGGTATTCGTGGTGCTGGCGCTGTTCCTGCGCCTACGGCTGGCGTTCTGGGTAACGCTCGGGATTCCGGTTTCCTTTTTCGGTTCGATCGGGATGATGCCGGTGTTCGACGTCTCGATCAACATGATGTCGCTGTTCTCCTTCATCCTCGTGCTCGGAATCGTGGTCGACGATGCGATCGTGGTGGGCGAGAACATCCACAGTACACAGACACGAACCGGAAAGGGGATGAGGGCCGCGATTCGCGGAACGCACGAGGTTATGGTGCCCGTAACCTTCGGCGTACTGACGACGATGGCCGCCTTCGCGCCGATGCTGTTCGTGTCGGGAGTTACAGGCAAGATCATGTGGGTAGTTCCTCTGATCGTCCTGCCGACCCTGTTCTTCTCGCTGATCGAATCCAACTTGATTCTGCCCTGCCACCTAGCTCACTACAAGCGGCAGCCCGATACCGCCGGACGGCACGCCGCCGTGCGCCTCTGGAATGGCTTCTTCAGCATGTTCTCGGAGGGACTGGCCTGGTTCATCCGCAGTGCTTACCGGCCGCTGCTGCGCTGGGCCCTGGAATGGCGCTACGTGACTGTTTCAATTGCAATGTTTGCCATGCTCATTACGGTTGGGATGGTCGGTGCCGGGGTCGTGAGGCTCGTGCTATTCCCCACGGTCGAGTCCGACGCTGTCATCGCCTTCCTGACCATGCCACGAGATGCGCCCGTCGAATCGACCATCGCCGGATTGGACCGTATCGAACGAGCTGCGAACGAGCTGCGCCGGGAGTTCTCCGAAGAAGGAGAGGATCCCGTCCTGCATATGATGACCTCGATCGGCCAGCACCCCTACCGAGAATTCCAGAGCGGGCCCGCGGCTTTTGGGGCCACTGTTGGGGGCGACTACCTAGGAGAGGTCAGCATTGAGTTGCTGCCGGCCGAGTTCCGGACCACTCCTTCGGAGGAGATAGCCAACCGTTGGCGGGAGAAGGTCGGCCAAGTCCCGGGAGCGGTTGAACTGATCATCGAAGACGACATGATCGGCGAGGGCAAGGCGGTCGACCTCCAACTCGCGGGCGCGGATCTTGACACCGTTCGCGAGGTTGCCGAGGTCGTCACTGCCAGACTGGCCGAATATCCCGGGGTAATCGATGTCGCGGACACCTATCGGGCCGGCAAGCCGGAAATTCAGCTCTCGCTGACGTCCGAAGGTGAGGCACTCGGAATGACTCTCCGAAACCTGGGGCGACAGGTGCGACAAGGATTCTTCGGCGAGGAAGCGCAACGGGTCCAGCGAAACACTGATGACGTGCGCGTCATGGTGCGTTACCCCCAAGGAGACCGCCGCTCACTCGGTGATCTCGAGCAGATGCGCGTCCGCACACCGGACGGGGGCGAGGTTCCATTCTCGACGGTCGCCACGGGGGCGGTGGGGCGTGGCTCGTCGACGATCACTCGGACCGACCGGCGGCGATCCATCAACGTCCAGGCCGAGGTTGACGAGACGATGACGACTGGTCGGCAAGTGGCCGCTGCACTGGAATCACAGTTGCTGCCGGAGTTGATGGCGAAGTATCCGGGAATCAGCTATGAGTTCAAGGGCGAAGAGGCAGATTTCGCCGAAGCGATGGAAGGCCTCACAAAGGGTTTCGGGATTGCCATGTTTGTCATGTTCGGGATGCTCGCGATTCCCCTGAAGAGTTACTGGAAGCCGACGATCATCCTCAGCGCCGTACCCTTCGGCATGGTGGGGGCGGTCTGGGGCCACGCTCTCCTAGGGCTGGATCTCAGCTTCCTTTCGATGTGCGGGATGGTGGCGCTTGCGGGAGTCGTGGTCAATGACGGCTTGGTCCTAGTTGCCTTCGTCAACAAGAAGAGCCGGACTCATGGCTCGCTGAAGGAAGCCGTGCAATTGGCGGGAGAGGCGCGCTTCCGGGCCATCGTGCTGACGTCGCTGACCACCGCGGCGGGCGTCACACCGTTGATCCTTGAGAAAAGCCTGCAAGCGCAGTTCCTGATCCCCATGGCGGTCGCGCTGGCAGCCGGAGTGCTGTTCGCGACGATGGTGACCCTTGTTCTCGTTCCCGTGCTCTATTTGATTTTGGAAGATGTGCGGACGGCATTCCGGTGGCTGCTCCGGGGTGAGGGACCACAGCAGCACCAGCCGATTCCGGCCGCAGCCGGCCACGAGACGGCGTCCAGCAACTAGTCCATTGCCATCCCTCGCCCGTCCGGCTGGGGTCGCGATTCCGTGCGGCCGCACTGCTCTTGGAAAGGACCCTATATATCAAAGTGCTCGCGAACGGAACTGGGTGGAAATGTTTCGAATGTCGAATGACTCGGCTGCCTCGAGTTATCTCGGTCTACCGTCGGCTCCACCAGTTACTCATCGTTCGCTCCGTCCCCATCGCGAACAACCGGCCGCTTCGGGAAGCCCGGCACTGGCTTGTCCACCCACTGGACCGACGCCGGGGGGTTGAGTTATCAGTCGCGCAACGCGGCCAGCCGCGTCCGGAGGACATCCGCAGTTGGATGGTGTGGCTGGCGCGTGGTCGGTATCCGCCCCTCGAAGGGGCGTCCTCTACCAGGCAGCGAAGTGTTTAGGCGGGCTCAAGTCAAGATCAAGACCATCGCATGGTCCAATCAATTGACACGGCCTCCCTGACAGGTCGAGCCATAAACAGAGAGGACAGGTGTCCGTGCACACTGTGTCCGGAGACGGACACTGTTAATTGTGATGTAGCGCTAGTTCCCGTCGGGCCGGTGCGCATAGCCCTACTTCGCCATGCTAAGTGGAAATAGCCGGGTTTAGGGGCTCTGACT
>JAPPMG010000038.1 GCA_028819215.1 Bryobacterales bacterium | reverse complement strand
GCCACAGAGGACTTTCACCTCCTGTACGCGCCCAGTTAGCTTGGCGCACCCCCACGCTACTGCCCGGACCGCCGTGGTATGCGGCCTTCACGCCGTCGAGGATGTGCAGGACAACCCTCTCTCGAATCACCGGCAGGTCCACAACCGCCGGGATGAAGATGCCGCAAACATTTGCGGTGGTCGTCGCATGGCTGCGACTGACGTTGTTCACCAGGCCATGTGACATGTTCTTGAGGGCAAGGGTTACGCCCGCAGACTGGTGATGCTTCACCACGCAGAGGTTGATGACCTTGTTGACCTCCTTGGTCAAGAACTTGGCGACGTACGACCGCCGGGCGTGAGCGTCACTCAAGTCGTACTCAGGCGCGTAGGCCGGGTGCACCAGTGGCATCTCCATGTAGACGTCCGGATCATATCCGTCCATATCGAGCTGGATCCTCGGATTGGTGGGCGAACCCGAGGTCCAGCGGACACCCGCCGGCAGCCAATCCACGAATCCGGCCCTCTGGAACTGGTCACCGTAGCGGTCGAAGGCTACGATGTCGCGCCGAGGGATACCGACGTCCTCCAATGCCTGGATGATGGGGTGCAACACTTCCGGGGCGGAGATCACGTGAGGCCTTCCGACCGGGTTGAGCTTGATGCCGACGACATCGCCGGGCTGGAAGAACTTTCGCCAAGCGTCGAGCGGAATCTCCGTACCCGTGAGTTCCCGCATTCCACGATCGATCATCTGCTCGACCGGATCGCCTTGGTAGACGCCAGAGACGATGCTGTTGGGGTGGTGAACCGCCACGACACGGCCTGGATACGGACCAGGAATGCCTAGCTTCCCCTCGTTCGAAGCCCCCGATCCCTGTGCACGGGCCATTCGCGCCGGCAGTGATGCAAAGGTCGCGGCGACGGAGGCTGCAAGGATTTCTCGTCGATCAAATGCCATGGTGTCTCCTCGTTGACACGAGTGCCTGTGCGATACCCCTTGCGCTGCGGTTGAGAGCGGCCGGGATCGTTCGCCAGGCCAGCGCCGGTCTTGATGATAGCGGGTCCGACTCCGACATGGCCGTCCAGTCACTCAATGGCTTCGACGGAGGGGTGGGTCGGAGGGCCATCGGGCCGGCATGCCGTCAGTGCTCGAGGGCCCGGGAGGTTTCTTCGACACCGGCCAGGAAGTCCCTCAGGCTCGTCTCGTCGGGAAACTCCAACGCCCCTGACCGGTAGTACGCGACCTCTTGGCGCCATCGCTGTCGAATCGCCTCGCGGGCAGGACCGACGCGGACGGGCTCTCCGTCACGATGAAAATAGATTGGGTTTGTGTGCGCCTGAATGACGGGTTCCCCCTCAAGGGATTGAGCGGTGACACGTGCGGCGAGCCAAGAACTCTCGTTCAGTTCCAGCCGAAAGTCGAGTTGCTGGTCCTGCCCTGCCCCATCACCGGTCTTCTGCGCAACGATCTCTCCGTTGCGTACGATCTCGATGCTCTCGATCGGCCGGAAATAGGCAGCTCTGGCGCTCCCCTGGATCTCGCGAGGGCCTTCATCCCATACCGTGAGGTCACCCGGGGATTGCCCGTCAACCGAGAATTCGAGCAGGGGGCCGTTCGTCAGCACGACCTTGCCTCGGCGGACCCCGTCTGCCCAGGCGGCGTACGAGGACCGACCCGCTTCGGCTCGCACCAGGGCCCGTTCCGGACCCAGCAGCGGCAGAGCCCTGGGCCAGGACGCGAATCGCGAGAGATTCGCCGGGAAGTCACTGCCCGCTAGGCCCACGACTCGGAAGCCCGCGTTCAGCAGCTCGTACCATTCGGCGGTCTTCAGCACTCCAAACTGGAACACCTCCACGAAATCGACCGCATCGTGGACCAGGTTCATCAGGAGCGTCGAGTTGGGCTGGCTGCCGTAGAAGTGCGCGAAACCCGTTAGCGCTCCGAGTCTTCGCCCTTCGGCGAAGAGTACCAGGGGATTGGGAAACGCCTGGACAGAGTTGGCGTATTCCAGCCCGATGCTGAGGGGCTCGATCATTCGGCTCGGACCCAGGAACAGGGTGTGGCCGTAGAAGCGGCTGCGCGATTCGTGCCCCGACCGAATCGAGAATCCGTCAGTCCTCGCTTCGGCCTCTTCCCCGAATCCCCATTGCATGGCGGCATGCTGCTGCCGCTGGAGTTCCAAGAAGTTGGCTACCGCGAGGTCTTCGGCCTGCATCCATTTCAGGAAGATCGGGTCGTCCTCCGGGGCACGCACGAGATGGATGTGGTCGTCCCCTGCGAGCCACTGCTCTTGACGGCCCGGAGCGATTGGATCGAGGTTCAGAGTGACTTCCGTATCCTCCCCGAATTCCAGCGCGAACGACTCCTCGGCCGGCCGGAAGAAGGTGCCGTGATACGCCTCGATCCGGTATCCGTCGGAGGCGGGCAAATTGAAGCTTGCCGCACCTTCGAGCAGGACGAAATGGGAACTGTCCCGGGCAGTGACTTCCAGCACACGCGAGTCGTATGCCCGACGCCAGATCCGCTCCCGGTAGAACAGGTCCGGACGCAACGGCAGCATCGTATCGGCCGGACTCAGCCGGAATTCGCGGTCTCCCTTGAACAGGTAAACGCGCGCCGGAATCGGCTCGCCCGTATCAGACCGCCGGACGGTCACATGAAGCTGGACTGCGTGGCGAGGGAAGAGGGATTCGACCTGCTCGGAACAAGAGACGATCGCGGCCAAGCCGGTCGCGCCCAAGAAGCCGGCGCGCATGACAATGGAGCGTCTCACCAGAAGGATCTCACAGACGGCACGGACGTAGGTGAGACGCCCGCCGCATCAACGGGAACAGTCATAGGCGCTCCGTCGGGATGCTGGCTGAGCCGTAAAGCTGTCCGGCCTTGATCGTGGCAACGGGCCGCAGCATTCGACGGCCAGTCCGCGTTGCTCCCAGAGCGTCTACCAAGCGAAACTCCCCGTCCTCCAGCGAGAAGACAGCGATGTCCGCCTCGGCGCCCTCTCGCAGCGTTCCGAGCTCGTTCAGCCGTCCGAATACCTGCGAGGGATTCAAGGTGACTCTCCGAATGGCCTCCTCCAAGGTCAGGCCTAGGTGCAGGAACTTGGAAACGGTCGTGGCCAAGTCGAACACCGGTCCATGCACGTTGAACTGATGCACGTCGCTGGAAATCGTGCCGGGCAACAATCCCTGCTCCATGGCTGTTTCCGCGGTACCGAAGGAGAAGCTTCCGGCGCCATGGCCGATGTCGAGGTGAATGCCCGAAGCGACGCTCGCGAGGACCTCGTCATGCACTCGGCCATCATCATCGAGGATCCCGCCCTCTCCGCCCCGGAAACTGTGGGTGATCACGTCACCGGGCTTCATGAGTGACAGGATTTCCGGTACCGTGGAATGCGAGCCGCCGATGTGGACCATAACCGGCAGTCCGGCCGCATCGGCAGCCTCCCGGGCGCGTCTCAGCACCTCGAGATCGTGGTTTCCCGCTATGTTCCGAGTCAGTCTGACCTTCATTCCCACGATTACGTCCCGATGCCGTTCGATGGTCTTCGCGGCGAGCGCAGCATTGGCGTAGCGCAGGTCGAGCAGCTCGCCCCACGGATTGTCCTGCGACAGCGTTGACTGTCCAACCACCGAGATGTTCAGGAGAGCGAGGATGCGGGTGTCGGCGGTGTTGATGACGTACTTGCGGAGCCCAGGGAACGTGTGGGCTCCCGCTGACCCCGCGTCAATCGCCGTGGTGACGCCCTTGGCGATGCAGTTGGGATCCGCCGGGATCCCCAAGGGAGCGACACCGTCATAGACGTGGACGTGGATGTCGATCCAGCCTGGTGTCACGATTCGGCCCGATGCATCAATCACGTGGAGCGCGTCGCTCTCCGGGATCGATTCCGCTATCCGGGCGATCTTCGATCCTGAAACCGCGATGTCACGAGAAACGGATAGTCCTTGGGACGGATCAATCACCCGGCCACCCTTGACGACTAGCGAATAGGGGTAGGATCGGCCCCTGCTCTGCGAGTAAACGACTTGGTTCGAGAGGGAACTGGCGACAGCGACAACCAGCGGTCCGAGAGTGCGTCGGACGAATCTTCGGCGAGTGTGCATGGTGACCAACCGTCGCGCGGTCGGATTATAGGATGCCTGTGCCGTCGGCTTCGCAGGGAAGGCTACATGGTCCAAGTCGGGACCCGTAGCTCGCGCGCGATTCGGCACGCCTTGCCCGCCACAGACGCTCGCTACCCCACAGATTAACCTCAAAGCCCAATCTGTTCGGACCCGATGACTTCACGGAGGTCACCGCAGCAGAAACCAAGCAGCTTCAGTTCCATGCCGAGTTCGATATCAACCGGATCGAAACGAAAACCGACAATCTCTCGGTTGCGAGATGTGGCTGACACTTCTGGCAATCGAGTTCGGGAAGGCGCTCATCGATCTGGCGGACCCAGGCGCTAGCAATGCGGTGTCAGCCGGGTTGCGGCGATTCTGGGCAGGCCTCCGGTCTGTTCTCTCGGCTATGGCCGTTCCGATCAGCGGCACGGCTGAAACGCGTCGTTTCGGCCGGCTCGGTGCGCGGCAGGCGCGCAACATCTCGCCTCGGCGACAACATCTCTAGGACCGAACCGGGTTACGCTGGACGTCACTGGCATGGCACCCGCGCTCCGCTTCGCAATCTTGCTGCTTGCCATTCCCGTATGGGCGGCACCTCCCAATATCGTCTTCATCATGGTGGACGACTTGGGGCCGGAATGGATCTCCAGTTACGGCGGCGAAGGCATCGAGACTCCGAATATCGACAAGCTCGCTCAGGGTGGCATGAGCTTCAGCAACGCCTACTCCATGCCGCAGTGCACGCCGACGCGAGTCACGCTGCTTACGGGCCAGTACCCGTTCCGCCACGGATGGACGAGCCACTGGGACGTGCCGCGGTGGGGAGCGGGCTGCCATTTCGACCCCGAGCACAACATCTCGGTAGCTCGCCTGCTGCGTGAGGCTGGCTATGCGACCGCGGTCGCGGGCAAGTGGCAGATCAACGATTTCCGCGTGCAGCCCGACATTCTCGACCGGCACGGCTTTGACGAGTGGTCCGTCTGGACCGGAGGCGAGGGTGGCAATCCCACTAGCGACAAGCGGTACTGGGATCCGTACGTCTACACCAACAGGTCGAGCAGCCGGACGTATGCGGGCGAGTTCGGCCCCGACATCTTCAACGATTTCTTGACGGACTTCATCGAGCGTCACAGCGCCCGCCCCATGTTCCTCTACTACCCGATGGCTCTGACCCACCCACCGCAGGTGGCGACACCTCACGAGCCGTTCGCGGAGAGCAAGCTCGAGAAGCACAAGGCGATGGTGCGCTACACCGACTACCTGGTCGGCCGGCTGGTCAAGGCGCTCGATGACTCCGGCGTCCGCTCCAACACGATCGTGATCTTCACTACCGACAACGGAACGCCGGGCGGGATCCACGGCAGGATGAACGGCAGGCCCGTGAGAGGCGGCAAGGACAAGCTGACCGAGAACGGCCTCAGGCAGCCATTCATCGTGAACGGTCCGGGCCTGGTGCCCGCCGGCGTCGTGACCGCTGAACTGACCGACTTCTCGGATCTGCTGCCCACCTTCTGCGAACTAGCCGGCGCTGCCCTTCCCCAAGGCGTTCAGATCGACGGCAAGTCGATAGCCGACGTCATTCTGGGCAAGGGGCGCGCCGGCCCGCGAAACTGGATCCTGGCGCTGGGATTCGGCGTAGCCATCTTGGACGAACGAGGCGTGCGGAGTCGGCTGGACTACACCCCGCGAGTGATCCGGGACAAGCGCTACAAGATCCATGTCCACGAGGCGGAAGTCCAAGAACTGTACGACTTGCAGGCCGACCCAGGCGAAGAGAACAACCTTCTCGCCAGCACCAAGCCAGAGCACCGCGAGGCTCTCGCCAGGCTGAGCGCCGTGGTCCGGTCGATGTCGGCGAAGGATTCCAGACCCCGATACGACCCTTTGCCGCCGCAACCGTGGGACAAGACGATCAAGGACATGCGCCGCTAGGAGCCGAAGAGGACCTACAGGCGTCGACGAACGTTAGACATTGCAATATTTTGTAGATCGAGCAAGAGCCGAGAGGTGGAGAAGATCCAAGATCACTTCAAGGGGATGACGCAACACCTCCAAGAGGCCACGTACAGCAGTTGCCGAGACGCTGTCGAAACAGAGACCACGGCGATGTGGCGGCCGTATGGAACGGCGGATGGCTCTGTAGCGATCCAGAGCACATGCGGGAAACTTGCCTCCGGGGTGTCCAAGAACAGGCCCTGGGTGATGGCCCACCTCAGAACCGCGCCGATTTGTTGGCGCACGCGCTTGGCGGCAACGATCTTGCCGCCAATGCGCCCGAAGAGTTCGATATCAACCGGATCGAAACGAAAATCCACAATCTCTCGGTTGCGAGATGTGGCTGGCACTTCTGGCAATCGAGTTCGGGAAGGCGTCCATCGATCTGGCGGACCCAAGCACTAGCACTCCGATGTCAGGTGGGCTGCGGCGAGTCTGGGCAGGCCTCTGATCTGTCCTCTCGGCTACGGCCATTCCGATCAGCAGCACGCCTGAAACGCGTGGTTTCGGCCAGCTCGGAGCGCGGCAGGCGCGCAAGATCGCCGTTCTGCGACAACATCTCCACAACCGAATCGGGTTACGCTGGAAATCACCGCCATGGCACCCGTGCTCCGCTTCGCAATCTTGCTGCTTGCCATTCCCGTATGGGCGGCACCCCCCAATATCGTCTTCATCATGGTGGACGACCTGGGGCCGGAATGGATCTCCAGTTACGGGGGCGAAGGCATCGAGACGCCGAATATCGACAAGCTCGCACAGGGCGGCATGAGCTTCAGCAACGCCTACTCGATGCCGCAGTGCACGCCGACGCGAGTCACGCTGCTTACCGGACAGTACCCGTTCCGCCACGGATGGACGAACCACTGGGACGTGCCGCGGTGGGGAGCGGGCTGCCATTTCGACCCCGAGCACAACATCTCGGTAGCTCGCCTGCTGCGTGAGGCTGGCTACGCGACCGCGATCGCGGGCAAGTGGCAGATCAACGATTTCCGCGTGCAGCCCGACATCCTCGACCGTCACGGCTTTGACGAGTGGTCCGTCTGGACCGGAGGCGAGGGCGGCAATCCCGTCAGCAACGAACGGTACTGGGATCCGTACATCTACACCAGCAAGTCGAGCAGCCGGACGTACGCGGGGGAGTTCGGCCCCGACATCTTCAACGACTTCTTGACGGACTTCATCGAGCGTCACCGCGACCGCCCGATGTTCCTCTACTACCCGATGGCTCTCACCCACGGTCCGCTTGTGTCGACGCCTCACGAACCGTTCGCCGAGAGCAAGCTCGAGAAGCACAAGGCGATGGTGCGCTACACCGACTACTTGGTCGGCCGGCTGGTCAAGGCGCTCGATGACTCCGGCGTCCGCTCCAACACGATCGTGATCTTCACCACCGACAACGGAACGTCGGGCGGGATCCACGGCAGCTTGAACGGCAGACCCGTGAGGGGCGGCAAGGCCAAGCTGACCGAGAACGGCCCCAAGCAGCCATTCATCGTGAACGGTCCGGGCCTAGTGCCCGCCGGCGTCGTGACCGGTGAACTAACCGACTTCTCGGATCTGCTGCCCACTTTCTGCGAACTGGCCGGCGCTGCCCTTCCCCAAGGGGTGCAGATCGACGGCAAGTCGATAGCCGACGTGATCCTAGGCAAGCGGCGATCCGGCCCGCGAGACTGGATCCTAGCGCTGGGATTCGGCGCAGCCATCTTGGACGAACGAGGCGTGCGGGGTCGGCTGGACTACGCCCCGCGAGTGATCCGAGACAAGCGCTACAAGGTCCACGTCCACGAGGCGGAAGTCCGGGAACTGTACGACTTGCAGGCCGACCCCGGCGAAGAGAACAACCTGCTCGCCAGCGGCAAGCCAGAGCACCGCGAGGCTCTCGCCAAGCTGAGCACCGTGGTCCGGTCGATGCCGGCAAAGGATTCCAGACCCAGATACGACCCCTTGCCGCCGCAACCGTGGGACAGAACTATCAAGGACATGCGCCGCTAGAGCCGCAAAGGGACCTAGCGGCGCCGAGCCCGCCTTACACTGGATGACTGGGCGGATGCGGGTGATGGCACTGGACTGGGGCAAGCGCCGCATCGGCATTGCCGTCAGCGACGGCCTCGGAATCGCTGCTCACGGCCTGCGCACACTGGTCCGCACCACCAACCGGCAAGACCTTGACGCCTTGATCGGCCTGATTCGAGAACGCGATATCGAGACGGTTGTCGTCGGCAACCCCCTTCATCTCGATGGCACCAAGAGCGGTTCATCGAGCCGCGCGGAACGGTTCGCTTTCCAGCTAGCGAGGCATGCCGGAGTCCCAGTCGAGATGTGGGACGAGCGGCTGACCAGCTGGGAAGCCGAGAGTATCCTCGGGGAGCGTCCGAAGGACCCGGGTGAGATCGACCGTCTAGCGGCCGTGCTTCTTCTGGAGAGCTACCTTGCGGCGAAACACTCCTAGCACCGGCGCGCTGCTGGCGGCCGCGCTGCTAATCGCCGGCTGCGGCAGCGCCGACCACGAAGGGCCTTCCGATGCGTTCGAAGAGCCCGTCGTTGTCGAGATCGGACGCGGCATGTCCTCTATGGAAATCGCCGAGAAGCTCGAAGCGACTGGTGTGATCGCGTCCAAGTGGGGCTTCCTGTGGGAACGGCTGTGGGCTAGATCCGCAAAGCTGATGGCCGGGGAGTATGTGTTCGAGGGGCCGATATCTGCCGCCGAAGCGTTCGAGAAGCTGGCTTCGGGCAGGGTAATCCTCTACCCGCTCACGATTCCCGAGGGCCTGAACCGATTCGAAATCGCGGAGATCGTGGCTTCCGAGGGCTGGAGCACCAAGGAAGAGTTCGTTGCGCTGACGGCGGATCCCAGCCTGGCCAAGGACATCCTCCCCGAAGCGAAGACCTTGGAGGGGCTGCTGTTCCCGGAGACCTACAACCTGGCCAAGACATCCACCGTGCATGACCTGCTCGAGGCCATGCTTGCCGGATTTCGCGACGCGCTCGCAGCGGCTCGCAGCCAGCGCACGGCGGAGATCTCGGACTGGGACGCGCTGGTGCTGGCTTCGATGATTGAGAAGGAGACCGAGAGACCTGACGAGCGCGGCCTGGTGTCCTCGGTGTTTCACAATCGCTTGCAGCGCGGAATGCTGATGCAATGCGATCCCACCATCATCTACGGCCTAGTGCTCGACGGGCGCTATCGCGGCAAGATCTACCTCTCCGACCTGTCCGATCCGCACGCCTACAACACGTATGTTCATGAGGGATTGCCGCCGGGGCCGATCGCGAATCCCGGCCTGATGTCGCTCAATTCCGCATTCGCTCCCGACGAGAGCGACTATCTCTTCTTCTGCGCCAAACCCGGCTACGGACAAGGGCATACCTTTTCGACTCGCTTGCGTGACCACAATCTCGCCGTCCAAGCGTTGCGCCGACATGAGCAATCACTCCGCTGAGGCGGAGGCCTCGCCCGAGCGTCAGTCCGTGCGCGGCGCGGTGCTCGAGTATCTCGCCCTGCACAAGCCGGCAGTGGTGGGCCGCCCCGAGCTGCTCCAGATCCGCAGGCACGTGCTCGCCCATGTGAAACGGCCCAAGCCGCCCTCAGACCGCTACCTGCTCTCGATCCTGCTCGAGACGAACGTGGAGGTCGACCGTGCGATCGGGGGCTTGCCGGTGGACCTGCGAACGAAGATCCCGGTAAGCGACCTCTCCGCCTGCAAGCAATCGTTGGTCGAACTCGCTCGCCAGTACCGCAGCGCCGCCGATCCGTCGCGGGCGAGTGATGTCCGCAGGGTGGTGCGGCGCACCAAGAACCACCTCGATCTGGCTCTGAAACGGGCCCGCTCCCCGAACCAGCTCAGCGCGCAGCGGGAAACCTTTCGATGGCTGGCGGCGTGGCTAGAAAATCCCACCGTGTTCGAGGCTTGGGTAGAGGTGCGCGAGCAGTCTCGCGCCCGGCAAGCCGGACCCATGGATGGCGCTTCCGACCCCGCTACAGGAAATTAAGCGGATCCACATCAACCGTCAGCGCCGTCGCCGGCCATTGCCGCTCGAGCGCATACGTGCGGGCGCTCGCCAGCAAGCGTGCGAGGCCCTTGCGACTCGCGGACTTCACGACGAACTGGAATCGGTACTCGGTGCGCAACTTGGCGACGGGCGCCGACGCAGGTCCGAGCAACCGCAGGCCCTCCGGCACTGGCTGCAGGTACCGACCCAGATCGCGGCTCATTTCCAAGGCGTCCTGCAGCTTGGGGCTGCGGATCAGCATCAGCGCGATCGACGTAAACGGCGGATACCAGAGGTCCCGCCGAAAAGCTGACTCGCGCGCATAGAACCCGTCATAGTCCTGCCGTGCCGCCAGCTCGACCGCATAGTGCTCCGGATTCACCGTCTGAATCAAGACCTCGCCGGGCTTTTCGCCGCGACCGGCACGGCCAGCCACTTGCGTGAGCAGCTGAAACGTGCGCTCCGCCGCGCGGAAATCCGGCAGGCCGAGACCGACGTCGGCGTTGACGACGCAGACCAGCGTGACATTGGGGATGTCATGGCCCTTGGCGATCATCTGCGTCCCCACCAAGAGATTGCAGTCACCATCCTTGAACGAGCCTAGGATCCGTTCGAACGAATTCCGCCCTCGCACGGTGTCGCGGTCCAAGCGCGCGATGCGAGCCTGCGGGAATGCCTCGCTCAGTGCATCTTCGACTTGCTCCGAACCGCTGCCCTGAAAGTCCAAGTACTCCTTGCCGCAGTCCCCGCATGCGGACGGCACCGGTTCGCCGTGATCGCAGAAGTGGCACAGCAGCTGGCGGTCGCGCTTGTGGTAGGTCAGCGTGACCGAGCAGTTGGGACACTCGACCCGCGCACCGCACGAGCGGCACAGCACGTACGTTGAATAGCCGCGCCGATTGAGGAAGATCATGGCCTGCTCGTCGCGCTCCAGACACGCCCGGACGGCCGCCTGAAGCTCTCGCGAGAACAACTGTGCCCGCCCCACCTCTGCAAACTCGCGCCGCATGTCCACCATGCGGACAGCGGGCAGCGGCCGCTCCAAGATTCGCTCCGGCATGGACAGCTGCCGGTACTTGCCCAGCTCGGCGTTCCTGCGTGTCTCCAGACCCGGCGTAGCCGAGCCGAGCACCACGACGGCCTTGGCCGCCCGCGCCCTGACGATGGCGACATCGCGAGCGTTGTAGCGCGGAGGGGCCTCTCCCTGCTTGTAGCTGCCGTCATGTTCCTCGTCCACCACCACCAAGCCGAGATCGCGCAAAGGAGCAAAGACCGCGCTCCGCGTGCCCAGCACCACGCGGCCCTTCCCAGACTGGATGCGCCGCCACTGGTCGGCTCGCTGAAGATCGCTCAGGCCGCTGTGGAGTACCGCCACCCGGTCACCGAAGCGGCCGAAGAAGTCGGAGGCGACCGAGGGAGTCAGCCCGATTTCAGGCACCAGCAGCAATGCCGAGCGACCTCGGTTGAGCATGTCCTCGATGGTCCTTAGGTAGACCTCCGTCTTACCCGAGCCGGTCACTCCATGAAGCAGGAACGTCTCAAACCGCCCTGCGCTGGCCGCCGACCGGATTTCCGCCAAGGCTCTTCTTTGGGCCGGATTGAGCTCCAGAGCGGCTGCGGGCCGCCGGACGTGCGTGGCCGTATGGACAACCTCTAGTCGCACCGACCCGGACCTCGAGAGCCTGCGCGCGGTCGGAACCGCGTCAGAGCGCTCGATGGCCAGCGCCCGGATATCATGGCGGCCCGGATTGCGGCGCAAGTAGTCCAGGAGCCATCGCTCGGCCGCCTTCGGTCTGGCAGGTGCTGCGGCGGGGTTCCCCAGTTCGACCAACAGAACGGCCCCGCGCGCCATCGTGGGGTCACGCTCCTGTACAACCTCCTCGACAGCAACCAAGCCGCGGTTGCGGAGGCGCCATACCGCATCGGCTCCGCCGGCGATCTTCTTGGACAGGCCACGCAGCGTGAGAGGCTTGCGCCGGATCGCTGCGAGCACCTCTTCATCGGCGGTGCTGGGCCAGAGCCGCGCGCCCAGCTCGGCCTCCCCTTCAGGGGTGATCGAGACCATCTTCTTCGAATGCGTCTCTCCCCCAAGGGGAAGCATGCCCTTGAGGACTTCACCGACCGGAGTGCAGTAGTAGTCGGCCACCCACATGGCCAATTCGCGCAACTCCGAATTCAGCACGGGGCTGTCATCCAACAGCCTGACTAGTGGGCGGACTTCAAAGTCTGGGGCGGCCCGGTCAACGGACAGCACGACGCCGACATGCTTGCGCCGCCCGAAGGGGACAAGGGCCCGGCATCCAACTAGTTCCCGGCCGCGCAACCCCTCGGGCACCAGATAGGTGAACGTCCGGTCCAGCGGGACTGGGAGGGCGATCTGGCAGTACTCGACCGAGGCCGCGCTCGAGGCCGACGAGCGCATCAATCCAAGTGCGGTGCGATCAGTTCCGCCCAGATGGCGTAGCCGGCGTCGTTGAGGTGGAGCTCGTCTTCGACGAACAGGTCCGCGCGAGGCTCGCCATTGCCCCCCAGCAGCGGGTTGGCCGCATCCACGTACTCGAGCAAATCATTCTGTTCGCAGACCGCGCGAACACGGGCATTGGCGGCACGGGCCACATCGATCAGGTGCCAGCGCCGGATGCTGGGCTTGATGCTGACAAACACGATCCTAGTCTTCGGCAGGGCCTCGTGGACGATCCCCACCAACTGCCGAAACTCCCGCTCGACCGTCGCGGGGGTCTTGCCATTGCCAGTATCGTTGTCGCCCTCGTACAGGAATATCGTCCGCGGCTTGAGGGGCAACACGATGCGGTCCACGTAGCGTATGGCATCGGCCATCTGCGAGCCGCCGAATCCACGGTTGATCAAGCCACGCCCGGGAAAAGACTTGTCCAGATCCCAGCGCCGAAAGCTCGAGCTTCCGAGGAAGACGATGCCACCCTCTGGAGGAGGATTCTTGCGGTCGCTCTCTTCGAACGATCGGATCACGGCCTCCCATCGGTCGGCATCCGCCTGCTGGGCCGCCGGTGCCTGCACAATGCGGTTTTCGCCTACTTGTGCCGTTCCGGAAACCGCCAACACGAGGGCAAGCGCGGCCCAGATCGCCGCGAAGTGTAAGGTTCGGAGTTTCATGGCTCTGTTGCGCGCCGCAACGCTCGCGCCCAATCTAGAGTACGCCATCGAGACGACGCTCTCCGCCCCGGCAGGGCGAGGGGCGTCCCGCTCCCGTTCTAACACCGACACTGCAGCCTGAGGAAGGCGCGGCTGTTCAGCTGCAACTCCTGCTGTCATAGACTGAAGTGCTGCCATGCAATCCGGTCAGGCAAGCAAGATCTGGCTCGCCCTGGGCGCATCGCTGGCAATCTCGGGGGGCTTTACCGTCGTGATGTCCCTGCCCGAGGGTGGTGAGACTCTCTGGCTGGGAGTGGGCCTGATCGCGGCCGGATCGCTCGCTCTGCGCCAGGGTCTGGCGGGTACCGATCAGGTGACTCGGCCGCCCCCCCGGCACGAAGGGGCCGCCCGCGCGAGTGCCGACGACTCCCATATCGAACCCGAACTGCGGGTTGCCACCCCCCGCGAGGTGACGCTGACGGCCCGAGGCAAGCTGGTGCTAGCCGTGTGGGTGGCGGTCCTTGCAGTGTTCGGATTGCTCTCGCACCAACATTTCGGGCGCCTGCCCGCACCGCCTTCGAAGAAGCTGCTCGATCAAGAAGGCGTCTCGACGTCGGCAACAGTCCACTCGCAGGAGATGCGCAGCCTCGAGAACGGCCGCACGCTGTACTTTCTCGGCTATTCCTTCACCGCCGACGCCGGACGACCGATGCGTGTGAACCAGAGCGTCCCCCCACGGGTGTACGCACGCGTCAGCGAGGGCGACACCACAGAGGTCGTGTACATGCCACTGAACCCGCAACGGCACTACCTGCCAGAAATCACCTCGCCGGTGACTACGGGCATGGTTGTGTTCATCGCCGCCGTACTCGTGCTCGCGGCCGGATTCGCCGAAGCCCAGCGGAGGCTGCACCGCAGGCTGGCGGTGTCGGGCAATGCGGTGTCCGGGTTCACCGCAGACGTTCGCCGCAGAGGCGGCGTCCGGACGTTCCTAGTCAATTACGACGCGAGCGGCAAGCGGCAGACGCTCAGGGCCAGGGAGCGCAACCCTGAGTTGCGCAACGGCCAGACCGTGACCGTGCTCTACGACCCTGCGATTCCGAGCCGAGCGGTGGTCTACCGACACGGCATGTACAAGGCCCGCACCTGAACGCCTCGGTTAGACCGCAACGCGCCCGCTAGCGACTCTCTTCGGCGACTCCGGAAAAAACCAGCGTCACGTCGACCCGTCCCACAGCCTCGTCGATATCGACGCTCCACGAAGTCCGCTTGAGACCTTCGAACATCGCGTCAGCCTTGACGCGGTCCAGGAAGTATGCGGGATAGCGCACGTCAAAGGGCTGGCCTTGCTGCATGCCCCAGCGCTTGCGCACAGCCGGCTCGGAGAGAATGTCCAGCCCCTTCACGATCAGTCGCGAGAACAGATACTGCTGGCCGGGGCTGATTTCAATGTCCAGATGAACCAAACGCTCGTCATGATCGATCCGCTCGTCGAAGCGGGCGTGGGCCTTCATATAACCCTGGCGCTTCATCCCCTCTCCGATGGCTGCCATCGTGTCGTAGGCCGCCCGAATGTTGGCGACCTGGCCCGAACCGATCTGGTTCACCCTTGCCAAGCTCTCTGGATCGATCGGCATGGGCTCGGGCCAAGCCAGGTCACCGAATAGGTAGACCTCGCCCTGTTGCACCTCGATCTCGACCAACAGACCGGCCGTGTCGGGGTCGGGACTGACATCGCACGGGCAGAACTCTACGTTCATGTAACCGCGCTCGGTATACAGCGGGCGAGCGTTGTGATAGAGCAGCTCGAGCAGCCTAGGCTCGGAGTACGGCTCGCCGATCACCGCTTGGTTGAAGGTCCGCTGCAATTCCAGCGGGTTCACGTCGCCGGTGTTGCGAAAGGTGGTGAACGCGATGTTGCTCGTCTCCTGCTCAGGCCCGACCAGCATCTCGAACCCGCCCCCCGTGGTCGGTACGATGTCCGCCACAATCTCCGCTTCGCCGCCCCGCTCTTCCCACCAAGCCTGCAGCGCATTGACCATCATCCGCACCATCGGCCCGCCAGCCGGCACCAAGCCGACGTAGAGCGGCAACCTCTCTCGCAGCAGCTTTGCGGGTTCTTCCGCGTGTGCGTCGAAACCCTGGAAACGGACCCCGTACAGTTCCGGGAGCTCCTGCACCGCAATGGTCAGTCGGTATCCCCCGTCTAGCGGCTCATAGCGATAGCGCAGCGACTCGAACAGCCCCGTCTCGTTCAACTTGCGCAGCGCTCGGTCGAAATCCGGCTTGCTCACCGGCTGCCCGGTCTCCAAGCCGGTGACCGCAACCAAGGCGTCGCTGGGGAAGTTGGCGTTGCCCTCGAACTCGACGGCACGCAGCGGAAACGCGGTCTGGCCTGCAAGGCCGGCAGCAGCCAAGACGCACAGGGCGGCCAACCCGCCGAGGCGAGCGTTGCCGGAACTGAGATGCATCCTGCCCATTGCTCACTTAGACAGGGCCTGCCGGCCAGGCGTTACGAGTAGATCGCGTCGATCTGGCTGGCGTATTTGGCGTAAACTTCGCCTCGCCGCACCTTCATGGTCGGCGTGAGTTCCCCGCCTCCGATGGTGAAATCATTCGGAACCAGCGCGATCTTCTTGATCTGCTCGTAGCCGGCCATGTCACTGCACAGCGATGCCACCTCAGACATCACGTGGTCCTGCACAGCCGCATTCGCGCACAGTTCCTCATTGTTGGCAGCCTGGATGCCGTTGGCCTCAGCCCAACCCTGCAGGGCCTCGAACGCCGGCACCACCAAGGCGCTGGGGAAGTTGCGCCCCTCGGCCACGACCACCGCCAGCTCGATCAGGGGGCTGCTTTTTAGCCGGCCCTCGATCGGCGATGGCGCGATGTACTTGCCACCAGACGTCTTGAACAGATCCTTCTTGCGATCGGTGATGGAAAGGTAGCCATCCTCGTCCAGATGGCCGATGTCCCCGGTGTGGAACCAGTCCCCGTCCATCACCTCAGCGGTCTGCTCCTCCATCTTGAAGTAGCCCTGCATGATGTTCGGGCCGCGGACGAGGATTTCCCCATCCTCGGCGATGCGCACCTCGACATTGGGAATGATCGTACCCACCGTGCCGAATCTGAGTGCCTCGATTGGGTTGATGGAGACCACGGGGGACGTTTCGGTCAGGCCATAGGCCTCGCGGATCGGCAGTCCCAGCGCATAGAAGAACTCGGCCAAGTGTTGCGCCAACGGGGCGGCCCCAGAAACGAAGAAGCGGATCCTACCGCCCAGCCGGCCACGCAGCTTGGTGAAGACGAGCTTGTCGGCCACGCTGTGCTTGATGCCAAGCAATCCCGGCAGCGGCTTGCCCTGCAAGCGGTACGGCGTCGCGGCCTTGCCCACGCCAACCGCCCAGTGAAACAAGTTACGGCGAATGGCAGGCGCACCGGCCATGGCCGCCATCACACGGTCATGGACCTTTTCGAAGAATCTGGGAACGCCGACCGCCATGGTGGGTTTGACCTCGCCCATGTTGGCGGCCACCGTTTCCATCGACTCCGCATACGCCACCGTGACGCCGCCGGAAAAGTAGACATAGTCCGCCAAGCGCTCGGCGATATGGCACAGCGGCAGGAACGACAGGGCCACATCGTCTGCTTCTGTGTCGATCTTCGAGTCACGAATGTTGGTGCAGATGTTGGAGTGCGACAGCATCACGCCCTTGGGAATACCCGTCGTGCCCGAGGTGTAGATGATGCTCGCCAGATCGCCGGACTCGACCGCTTCCAGCGTTGCTTCGAAGCGCTGCCGGGCCGCGTCGTCGGGGCTGGCCTCGCCAATGAGATCGGCTAAGTTCGACACTCCCTCTTGATCAGTCCTGTCAAAACCAATCACAAGCGTAAGGTTCGGCAATTGGTCGCGAACCGAGAGAATCTTCTCCACCTGGTCCTCGGTCGAGCAGAAGATCGCCCTTGACTCGGAGTGTTCGAGCAGGTAGCGCACCTGGTCGGCCAGCAGCGTCGGGTAGATCGGGACGCTGATGATGCCCGCCGTCATCATCGCGAAGTCGGCCACGGCCCACTCCCAGCGGTTCTCGGAAATCAGGGCGCACTTGTCGCCCTTCTGCAGACCCGCCGCGGCCAAGGCAGAGTGCAGCTGAATGCAACGTCGCTCCAACTCAGCCGACGAAATGGGCTCGTAGGTGCCCGAATCCTTGGTGAGAATCGCATCCGCCTTGCCAAATGCGATCACTTCTTGAAATAGCCTTGCGATGGTTTCAGCCATACCGTCGGTCCTTGTTCGGACGATATTAGCATGCCACCGCTAGCCGAGCCGGGGCATAATGGGCCCACCGGGACAAGTCCCGCAGTCTTGATGAGCGACCCTGTTCCAACTTCGACCAAGAGGGGTAAAACCGATGGCGAGCCAGCTCCGGCCGACGAGGCGGCGCAGGTCGCACAAGTCTTGGATCAGCTGCTCGCTGCGTGTCGCGAAGCGTGGGACAGCGACCTTGCCGAGGAGCAGCCGGCCGGCACCTTCCGTGTCGAGGACGCGTGATCTCGAATCCGGCCTAGGTCAGCCTGCGAGCCGATCCGCAGTCAGGCACTGACTGCGAATGCGAGCGCAACTTCGGACGGCCCGCCCTGATCGGTGCGCAGCGGCACGACCTGCGTCGCGTTGTGGCAATAGCAGGCTCCGCTGCGTCCGGCGCTGCAGTAGTAGAGGATCGCCTCGACATGGAGGATCTCGTCCTGGATGATCTCGATGGAAGTCTCTGCGATTCCGTCCCGAAAGACCGCGGGAAACGCACGCTCTCCGGCGCGAACGGTCACCCCTGACGATGCCTCATGGGCGAGGACGCGGCCCGCGGGCAACTCAGCGTCAACCCGAACGGTTACGATCCCAGGCTTGACCGAGCGCTCGGGGAGCGTCCGCAGTGCTCGTCGCTGAGGCGCCAGCCGGGCCACCTCGCGCAACGGCCACGGTGAGACGGCCCCGCTGCGGGCATCGACCTTGCGGATTGCGTGGCTGTTCGTATCCGCGACGTACAGGTTGCCCGCCGCATAGCTCAGGCCGCCCGGCTGATTGAATCGCGCCTCGCTCGCGGCCCCGTCTCGGCAGCCGGCTTCCCCAGTGCCAGCCACTGCCTTCGTGTCGAGCGCCGGCAGCGTGATGGATTTGATCTTGTTGTTGTAGGTGTCGGCGACGAACAGCTTGCCATCCGCATACGCAACTCCAAGCGGGTGCTGCAGGCGGACTTCTTGCCCCACGCCATCGACGTCCCCGAAGTCGAACAAGCCCTTCCCTACGACTGTGCGCACGTGGCCTCCCCTCGGGTCGAGCGAAACGGCTCGGATCGAGCTGATCTCGCTATCGGCGACAAACAGGCTCTCCCCGTCTGAGGTCAAGCCGCTGGGCTGAGCCAGCGCCGCGGCCATCAAGGGGCCGTCCACGTGATCCTCGCGGCCGCTGCCCGCGTGGCTCGCGATATACCCTCCATCCAGATCAATGCCAAAGATCTGGTGGTTTCCTGCCATGGCGACGAACAACACGCCGTGCGCCATCTGCAGGTCCCAAGGCGAGTTCAGCCGCCGGCTGTCCAGAGGGCCGGGCCGGCTGTTCCACTCGGTGTCCTGCTGGCCGTCCCCGGCGAGGGTGGACACTGCTGGCTTGTCCAAGTCGACCACACGCACGGCGTGGTTGCCGGTATCGGCAATGTAGAGCCGATCGGCACTCAGCGCCATCCCCTGCGGCTGGCAGAAGCGCGCCGTCTCGGCCGTGCCGTCCGCGAATCCCGGCTCGCATCCGCCGATGACCTGGCGTACGGTGCCGTCCGCCAGCGAGGCGACCACGATCCGATGGTGGTTCGAGTCGGCGATGAACAGCCTGCCGCCGCCCTCATCGGCGAGGACCTTGCCAGGAAACGACAGCAACGAATCCGGAACACGGCTGGCCTCGGAGGCATTCTGCAGCGGGCCGCGGCACAATTCCCCGCCAGCTTCGTAGTGCCGGACCATCTGCGAGATAACCTTGTCGAACAGGTCGAACACCTGTTCTCCCGAATGGGTCCCGAAGACCTTGCCGAGAGGATCGATCAGGATGAACGAGGGCCACGCCCGCACCGCATACTCCTGCCACACACGCATTTCGGCGTCGTTCACCACCGGATGATCGATGCCGTAGCGCAGGATCGCCTCACGAATCCTGTCGGTGTGCTTCTCGGCATCAAACTTGGCCGAATGGACGCCGATTACGACGAGTTCCTCCCGGTACTTGCGCTCGAGGCGCTTCAGGTCCTCCAGCACGTGCATGCAATTGATGCAGCAATAGGTCCAGAAGTCCAGCAGCACGATCTTGCCGCGCAGCTCCTTGATGGACAGGGGCGTTTCCGTGTTGAGCCATTCGAGCCCGGACGGGAACTCGGGAGCGTTAACAGTTCCCGGCTGGATCACCCGAGTGCCGCGGTCGGCGGTGTCCGCCATGAGTCCATCATGGCAGAGCCTTGCGGCATGGTTACTCACTCGGCGCCGGACCCGCTCGGCTCCACGCGGGGACGCGCCTATGGCAATGCACGTGCCAAAATGGACGGCAGGCCGACGGCAAGCTCCGCTCCCAGTCGTTCGGCACGCACCCGCCGCCGGACGGCATTGATGAGATCGGTCGGCCTCGGCGAGGAATTCTCTACTCGTGACTGACTCGACGAATCGGATCTGTCTATGGTCCGGGCCGCGCAACGTGTCCACGGCCCTGATGTACTCGTTTTCCCAGCGCAGCGACACCACGGTCGTCGACGAGCCACTGTATGCTCACTTCCTGCGGGTCAGCGGCGCGCAGCACCCGTTGCGCGAGGCCTGCCTGGCCGCCCAAGACTCCGATGGCGATCGGGTGGCCCGCGAGGAAATCCTCGGGCCGTGGGCCAGCCCCGTGGTGTTCTTCAAGCAGATGGCCCACCACTTGGTCGACCTGAACCTAGACTTCATGAGGAAAACGCGCAACGTGTTCCTCACGCGAGACCCGGAACAGGTGCTGCCTTCGCTGCTGTTGCGCATCGGGCAGCCGCGCATGCGCGACGCCGGCTTCGCACGGCAGTGCGAGCTTATCGAAATGCTGGAGGATTGGGGCCAGAGTCCCGCGGTGCTCGATTCCCGCGATCTGCTGACGGACCCACCGGGCGCCCTGGAAGCGCTCTGCGCTTACCTCGAAATTCCGTTCGACGAGGCGATGCTGCGTTGGCCGGACGGGCCCAAGGAGTTCGATGGCGCATGGGCGCCGGAATGGTACGAAAGTGCTCACCAGAGCACCGGGTTCCGCCCGTTCCGGCCCAAGCCCGGACCGTTTCCCGCGGAGCTCCGGCCGTTGTTGGAGGAGTGCCGCCCGTATTACGCCAAGCTGCAAGAGCGAGCCCTTCGCGCCTGACCACGTGCCGTCCCTCAGCGTCGTGATCCCGGCCTTCAACGAAGCGCGCCGCCTTCCGACGACACTGCGCAACCTGTCGGGCTATCTGCCGGGGTCTCCGTTCGGCGAGACCGAGGTGATCGTCGTCGACGACGGGTCCCGAGACGGCACGTCGGAGGCCGCACGTTCAGCACAGCCGGCATTGGCGGCCAACGGCATCGCGCTGCGCCTGTTTCGCAACGATGCCAACCGGGGCAAGGGCTACAGCGTGCGCCGCGGCATGCGCGAGGCCAGCAGCGAATGGGTGCTGTCGTGCGATGCCGACGAGTCCGCGCCAATCGCGGAAGTGGAGAAGCTCGTTGACGCCGCACGAGCCGGTGGCCACGCAGTCGCGATCGGCTCGCGCGCGTTGGACCGCTCGCTGATCGGCATCCATCAGCCCAAGTACCGCGAGTGCGTGGGCCGCCTGTTCAACTTCAACGTGAGGCTGGCCACGGGACTGCGCGTTGCAGACACGCAGTGCGGCTTCAAACTATTCCTCCGAGAGGCGGCGCAACGAATCGCGGCCCAGCAGCGAATCGAACGCTTCGGCTTTGACGTGGAGCAGCTCTACATCGCGCACAAGCTCGGCTTCTCAATCGCCGAGGTCCCAGTGCGCTGGAACAATCAGCCTGACTCTTCCGTCGGGCTCTGCGACGGGCTGGCAGCATTCGCCGACGTCTGGAGAGTCAGATGGAACGACCTTAGAGGAGCATATTCCTGACGGGCCGCTTCAGCCCAGCTCGCCTTTGGGGTCGATGCGCTCGGCATTCAGGTAGCCGTGCAGCGCCTCGGGCATGACCACGCTGCCATCGGCCTGCTGATAGTTCTCCAAGATCGCCAGCCAAGTCCGCCCTATGGCCAGGCCGCTCCCATTGAGGGTGTGCACGAATTCGGGCTTGCCGCGCCCGCCTTCGGTGCTCCTGAAGCGAATTCTTGCGCGACGGGCTTGGAACGCCTCGAAGTTGCTGCAGGAGGAGATTTCCTTGTATTCTCCGAGCCCGGGCAGCCAGACTTCCAGATCATAGGTCTTGGCCGCGCTAAAGCCCATGTCTCCGCTCGAAAGCAAGACTTTGCGATATGGCAGCCCTAGGCGCTGCAAGATGTCTTCGGCATCAGCGGTTAGGCGCTCGAGTTCGCTGTAGCTGGTTTCCGGGCTGGCAAACTTGACCAGTTCGACTTTTTGGAACTGGTGCTGGCGGATGATGCCACGCACGTCACGGCCATAGGAACCAGCCTCGCTGCGAAAGCAGGGCGTGAACGCGGTGAGCGACATCGGCAGGTCGTCATGGGCTAGCGTCTCGCCAGCGTACAGGTTCGTCAGAGGCACTTCGGCGGTCGGCACCAGCCAATAGTCGGTGCGCTCGAGCTTGAATAGGTCGTGCGAGAACTTAGGCAACTGGCCGGTGCCGAACAGGCTGCGGGAATTCGCGATGAAAGGCGGCAAGATTTCGCGGTAGCCATGCTCCGAGGTGTGCACGTCAAGCATGAAATTCATCAGTGCGCGCTCGAGCTTGGCTCCGGCGTCGCAATACACCGCAAAACGCGAGCCGACCAGTTTGGCCGCCCGCTCGAAATCGACAATCCCGAGTTGCACGCCGAGATCCCAATGCGGCTTCGGCTCAAACGCGAACTCGCCGGGCTCGCCCCAGCGGCAGACCTCGCGGTTGGCGGACTCGTCAGCGCCCGCCGGCACACTCTCGTGGGGAACGTTCGGAATCTGGCTCAAGACTGAGTTCATCGCCTCGTCCAGCTCATGCACCGAGGCCTCGCACTGGCCGATCTGGGCATGCACTTGGCGAGACTGCGCCACCATTGCGGAGGCGTCCTCGCCGGCCCGTTTGGCCTTGGCCACTCTGGCGCTGAGTTCATTGCGCTGCCCCTGCAATGCTTGCATCTCGGTGACAGCGGCGCGGCGCCTAGCGTCGGTCTCGGCGAACTGTTCAAGCACGCCTATGTCGACTCGATCTTCCAGGCGGGCCTTGGCTTCGTCAAAGTGTTGTCGCAGGTAGGCGCGATCAAGCATGGGATAGAGGGAAAGCCGCGACCAGCGGGACGCAACGACCAGAGTGAAACGCGAGCCAGCGCGGTGCCCGCGCGCCGTTCAGAGCCCTAGTATGACACGCCCGCAAATCGGCCAGCTCTAAGCCGCCCGAGTAGTCGATTTCAACCGCGCAGAGCGCATGCGACCTCCGATGCCGGCGCGAATTGGAACAGGTGGGCCGTGCACGTCCCTCGGTGCCGCCACGGCGGCGGGGCCGCCCTTAGCCGTGCGGGCCCGGCGGTCGAATCGTGCCTCGGCTCCCAACCGATTCAGGCGTGCCCTTGCTTGATACGATGAGCCTGTGCAGACCACGATCCGTTCCGGACTTCGCGGTACCGCGCTCGCGGTCCTTGCCCTCGCGTCTGCGGGCATGCTTACACAGCTGCCCACCGCAAAGCCGGCGGAATGGGAAGGCTCACAGATCCTCGACACGACGATCAACCAAGCGATCGAGGACGGGATCACGCCTGGGGCGGTGGCGTGGATTGAGTCCCGCGGGCAGCTTCTGCACTTTGCCAGCTACGGGGCCAAGAGCGTTGCACCGCGGCGCGAGTCGATGGAACTCGACACCATCTTTGATTGCGCGTCCCTCACGAAGGTAATGGTCACGGCCCCGGCGATCATGATGCTGGCGGAAGAGGGCAAGGTCCGCCTCAACGACAACATCCAGGTATATCTGCCTGATTTTCGAGACCGCACGCGCATCACAGTCCTACAGTTACTCACCCATTTCTCGGGCCTGCGCCCCACGCTCCCGCTCGAATCCTCCTGGCGAGGCTATCAAGCGGGCGTCGATCTCGCGCTGCAGGAGAGGCCGACGATCGCGCCCGGCACGAAGTTCATCTACAGCGATGTGAACTATATTCTGCTGGCGGAAATCGTCCGCAGGGTCACCGGAACAACACTGGACAAGCTTGCGGAAGAACGCATCTTCGAGCCGCTCGGAATGGACGACACTTCTTTCCGCCCTGCGGCCGAGCTGCGCTCGCGCATTGCGCCGACCGTGCAGCTAGCAGATGGCAGCTTCCTGCGGGGCATTGTTCACGATCCAACGACACGCAGGATGGCAGGTGTCTCGGGACAAGCTGGGGTCTTCTCTACTGCCAGAGATGTCGCCGCCTTCGCGCGCATGATGCTGAACGGCGGGGAACTTGACGGCACGCGGATCTTGAGCCCCTTGAGCGTGCTGCGCATGCGCACCTCGCAGAGCCCTGAGGGAGCGGTCGCCCGCGGGATCGGGTGGGACATTGATACGCCCTATTCCTCGCCGCGCGGTGACTTGTTCAGCACTGCGTCATTCGGACACACCGGCTATACGGGGCCGTCGCTTTGGATTGACCCAGTCAGTCATTCCTTTGTCGTGTTGATGACGAATCGCGTCCATCCGGCCGACAAGACATCCGTGGTCCGACTGCGCAGTCTAGTCGCAACCATCGTCGCGGCGAACCTGGGCGGCGCCGATCCATCGGTGCGCGCCGACCAGACTCGCGACAGAGCTGTTTTTTCGCCCGTAAAGACGGGTCTGGATGTGCTTGCATCCGAGGGCTTCGCACGTCTGCGTGGCAAGAAAATCGGACTCTTGACCAACCACACGGGCATCGACCGACTGCGCCGACGCAACATCGACTTGCTGACGGCGGCGCCAGATGTCAGCCTCGAATCGATCTTCACGCCCGAGCACGGACTGGGCGGAGAATTGGACCAGCCTGACATCGCCGACGGCGTGGACCAGCACAGCGGAGTCGCTGTGCACAGCCTCTATCGCAGCGACCGCAAGCGGCCAACGACGGAACAGTTGCGGGGCCTAGACGCTCTTGTGTTCGATATCCAAGACATCGGCGCGCGCTTCTATACCTACATCACGACGATGGGATACGCCTTGGAGGCCGCGGCCGAAGCGGGCATCGAATTCTACGTGTTGGACCGCCCCAACCCAATTAATGGAACGGACGTCGAGGGACCGCAGAGGGATGACGAGTTGGAGTCCTTTGTGGCCTACCACAACATCCCGGTGCGCCACGGCATGACGGTGGGAGAACTTGCCGGAATGTTCGACGCGGAGAGGGAAATCGGGGCCAAGCTCGAAGTGGTCCGGATGCAGGGCTGGGAGCGCAGCCTGTGGTTTGACGAAACCGGCCTGCCCTGGGTCAATCCTTCGCCGAACATAAGGACACTCGATCAGGCCATCTTGTATCCCGGCATCGCCATGTTGGAGCAGCTGCCGAACTACTCTGTGGGCCGGGGCACCGACACTCCATTCCAATTCGTCGGTGCGGACTGGATTGACGGCGTGGCGCTGGCAGATGCCATCCGACGAGCCTCTTTGCCAGGAATAAGGGTGTACACCCGCCGGCAAAAACCTACCGCTTCGGTATTCAGTGGCACGGTGATCGATGGCGTGCAGTTTTCGATCACCGATAGGAACGCTCTTCAGCCAACGCGCCTAGGATTGGTGATAGCCAGTGCGCTGGCCGAGACTCACGCCAACAAAGTAGACTTTGAACGGGCCAAGAATTTGGTGGGTAATTTAGAGACTGTAGATGCCCTAAATAACGGCCAAGACACAGCAGCGATTTGGAGCCGTATCGACCAATCAATCAGCGACTTTCGGACAAGGCGGCGAGCGTTTCTCCTGTACTAAGCCCGCCTGTCGGCAAACCCCGCACGCCGCCAAGGGCGGAGCTAGAAAGCCCACGACCGCGTGGGGCAAACGCCCTAGCTGGCGCCTCTGGATCCCATGACTTCCTCGATCCATGCGGGACGGCGGCCGCGGCGCTTGCCACGGCTACGCTCGAGGTTCGCGAGGGCGACGACCGCATCTTCGACCAACGCGCGATTGCTTTGCAAGTAGTCGAGAACCTTCTTGGTCTCTCGGCTCGTAGGCAGGCCGCTCAGAGCCGCGATGGCTGTGCTGTTTTGGTCCAGTTCGGTCTTCAACTCATTGAGGATTTCGTTGATTTCCATTGCGAGATTGTTGCTCCTTCTAGAGTGGCATCCATCCAAGCGCTCAGATCGACTTGGTCAATGGAATTCTTGGAGTGGATACCTGTGCTTCAACACGTCGGGCCAAGCAGGCCCTCAGCTATTTGCTAGTTCCATGAATAACAGGAAATCCGGTGGGTTGTCAAGGATTGATTTTCCCCTTCAAGATACGGGCTCAAACTTGGATGCCAGACGGGGCAAAAGTTATAACAATCTACGGCGCCGTGGGACCGGGTAGCACTCATCGCGAACCAGCCCGATAAAGACTGCCCGCCTTGCCAATGTGGTGGCGGCTAACTGCCGGTGACCGGGACCGCTAGGACTGCTTTCGTTCATTCTGAAGTCGAGCGGCAGGCGAGATCGCGTTTCCGCTCTTAGAGGCCTGGCTGATCGGTGCTCCCTGAGGCGGTTCGCACGTTGGCGGTGACAGTCGGGGGCGCACGCTCGGGCACCCGCCGGGTGGAAAGTGCGCTGGTGCATCCCGGAACGCGGCTGGCGGCGGAACATTCCAGCCGCCGCATCACTAAAATCTACTTGCGCGCACCGGCCCTAGGTGGCTATACTTCGTCAAAGATGAGCAAGGGCTAGTTTTCCGCTTGATCCGCGCCGTTGCGCCACCTGCGGAAGTATGCCATCATTTTCTCTATGCCGTCAGACGATGGCTTCGGAGTTCAAGGAATGATCTTGAAGAAAGTCGCGCACTGCGCGCTCACAACGTGCCTGCTCTTGATGGTGGCAGCGGTCGCCATCCCGAATCCGCAGGAGAAGAACTACAAGGACCGGGCCGAATACGATGTGATCACCAAGGTCTACGGCGAGGCCGACCCGGCCGCGAAGCTCGCGCTGCTGGACGAGTGGACTGAGAAGTATCCCGAGACGGACTACCACATCGAGCGTGCGAGCTTCTACCTCGACAGCTACCAGAAGACGGGCCAGACAGCGCAAGCCGTCGAAGCCGCGAAGACGCTATTGACCAAAGTGCCGGACTCGTTTACCGCGCATTACGTGATCACTCTTTCGACCCCGTACTTGGGCAAAGCCGACACGCAGACGGTGAGCGATGGTATCGATGCCGCTAATTCCGTGCTGAAGCTCGTCGACCAGCAGTTCGCGAACAAGCCCGACACGGTAGCGCAAGAGGCGTGGGACAACGCCAAGCAGCAAGCCATAGCATCGTCGCATCTGACCATCGGCTGGGGACGCATGCAACAAAAGGACAACTCGGCCGCGGAAGGCGCTTTCCGGGAAGTGCTCTCTATCGATCCGTCGCGCGGCCAGGTTTCGTACTGGCTCGGCCAGGTCATTCTGGCACAGCAGGATGCAGCGAAGTACGATCTCGCGTTCCTCTCGTTTGCGCGCGCCGCGCTATACGACGGCCCGAACTCGATGCCCGCCGAGGGCCGAACGCAGGTCTTGGAATACGTGCAGAACCTGCTGAAGGGCAACTACGGCGACCAGGCCTATGAGCTGTATTGGCCCAAGATCGAGGAAATCGCCAAGGCAACGGCACTACCGAGCGAGCGCATCGAGCTGAAGTCTTCCGACGAACTGAAATTCGAGGCCGAGCAAAAGTCGCGCAAGGAAAACCCGCTCCTGTGGGTCTTCCGGGATCTCGAGAACCGCCTGACCGACACGGCCGGCGGAGCTGCGATCTGGGCCGATCTCAACGGCAAGCTTACCCCCAAGATGCGCCTCTATGTCGTTTCGGCAAGCCCGCCCGAGCGGCCCGCCACGATCAATCTGACCGACGAGCCCGGGGGCAGCACGAAGGTCGTGCTAAACCTCGAGAATCGCCGTCGCTCCGGCCTGCGCACCGGCTCCATGGTGACGATCGACGGCGTCGCCTCCGGCTTGTCGAAGGACCCGTTCCGCCTCACTCTTACGGACGGGCACACTTTCTAGCGACTGCTGGAATCTGGCAGCGGATCGCGATCCGCTCCTGCCGTCAAGCCCGGCGGGGTGCGAGCCAAACCGCACCCGGGCCCATCCTAGCCAGACGATAGAGTAAAGCTAGGATCGATGAGGGTAGCGCTCGCGCAACTCAACTTCACCGTTGGGGATCTAGAGGCCAATACAGACCGTCTCTTACGGTGCGCCCGCGAGGCGAACGACCAGGGCGCGGATCTAGCTGTATTCCCAGAACTGTCGATCTGCGGCTACCCGCCGCTCGACCTCGTCACCACGGCAGGTTTCCGCGACGCGAACGAGGCCCAGTTGCAGAGGCTGGCGCGGGAATCTGCCAGCTTGGACACGGCTCTGGTCGTGGGCTACTGCGGCGAAGCCGACGAGTCGGGCAACGCGGCAAACTGCCTGGCCTGCCTCGAACGCGGTCGGATCGTTTTCCGTCAGCGCAAGCTACTGCTGCCGACATACGACGTCTTCGACGAGGCCCGCTACTTTCGAGCGGGAAAGCGGATCGCGGTGTGGGAATTCCGGGGGCGGCGCATCGGCCTCACGATCTGCGAGGACGCTTGGAATGACAAGCAATTCTGGGAACGCTCGCGGTATTCGATGGATCCAGTCGAGGAATTGGCAGGGCAAGGCATCGACCTGCTCGTCAACATTTCCGCGTCGCCGTACCATGTCGGCAGGCGCGGATTCCGGCTGGCCATGTTCAAGGCCATGGCGGCGCGCCACCGTGTGCCCGTCGCCCTCGTGAACCAGGTCGGCGGCAACGACCAACTGATCTTCGACGGGTCTAGCTTCGCCATTGACGGGTCCGGGACCCTTCAAGCGCGGGCGCTGTCCTTTGCGGAGGATGTAGTTTGCTGGGAACCGGGATCTCCCTGCGAGGCGCCAGAGGACACATGGTCGGAGGAGAGCGCCGCGGGCGATACCGACGCCGTGTACGACGCACTCGTGCTGGGAACCCGAGACTACGTGAGGAAGTGCGGGTTTAGCAAGGCGATCATTGGGATGAGCGGCGGGATCGACTCTGCCCTCACGACCGTGATCGCAACCGAGGCACTGGGCGCGAGCAACGTGACCGGCGTCGCCATGCCGGGACCATACTCGTCCGAAGGCAGCTTGAGCGACGCGCGGCGCACGGCAGAGGCCATGGGGATTCAGTTCCTGACAATCGGCATCAATCCGGCATACCGCGCGTTCGAAGAGCAACTGGCGCCCGCCTTCAAGGGCTTGGCACCGAATATCGCCGAAGAAAACCTGCAGGCCCGACTGCGAGGAACGACTCTGATGGCGTTGTCCAACAAGTTCCACAGCCTCGTGCTCACGACCGGAAACAAGAGCGAATTGGCTGTTGGCTATTGCACGATTTATGGCGATATGTGCGGAGGCTTGGCGGTCATCAGCGACGTGCCGAAGACGCTAGCTTACGAGCTGGCGAGAGTGGCTAATCGGCGGCACCGGGGCGGCATCCCTCAATCGGTGCTGGACAAGCCGCCATCAGCGGAACTCAGGCCTGATCAAAAGGATTCGGACTCCCTGCCGCCCTACGAGGTGCTGGACCCAATCCTGCGGCTGTACGTCGAGGAGTGTCTGTCCGCGCCCGAAATTGCCGAGCGGTTGGGCCATCCAATCGAAATGGTGCGCGACATCGCCCGCATGGTGGACCGCAACGAATACAAGCGCCAGCAAGCCGCTCCGGGCCTGCGCGTGACATCCAAGGCATTCGGGATGGGCCGCCGATTCCCGATCGCGCAGCGCCATGTCCGCTAGGCTAAGAGCAGCGATCCTCGCGGCTCGCGGGTGAGGGAGATCCATGCTGTTGCTCGCCAAGAGGCTGATTCGGACTGCCTTGTACGTTCTCGTAGCCATCTTCGCCGCTGCGCTGGCGGGCGGGCTGTACTTGCACTGGTCGGGGGCTACGATCGGCCTCTCCGGTTCTGGCCGCGGCATCGTCGTTGAGCACGTCGACTCCGAGTCACGCATGCAGGATCTGGAAGCGGACCGGCGTATAGACTCCGGCTCGCTGGCTGCAGCCGAGGGCGACGCTTCCCAAGGCGCGGTTCCGGTCATGGCACGGCCCGCCGCCGCGAGCCCCCCCGACGCTTCCGCAACAGCGAACTACTGGACCGAGTACCGCGGCCCGGGACGCGCCGGCATTTACGATCAATCGCCAATCAGGACTGATTGGCCGGCCGATGGCCCACCGGAACTCTGGCGCGAGCAGATCGGCGGCGGCTACGCCTCGATGGTCGTCGCCGACGGGCTGCTGTTCACGATTGAGCAGCGGCGCGACCGCGAAGTCGTGGCAGCTTACAGGATTGAGGACGGAGGCCAGGCTTGGGAACATTCGTGGAAATCTCGGTTCAGCGAGTCGATGGGAGGCGATGGGCCGCGCGCCACGCCAACCTGGTCTGACGGCAAGATCTACGCGCAGGGCGCAAACGGCGACCTGCTGTGTCTGGCAGCCGGCAACGGGGACGTGCTCTGGCAGCGAAACATCCTGAAGGACGCCAACGCGTCGAACCTGACCTGGGGAATGGCGGCGGCCCCCTTGGTGGTTGACAACATGGTCATAGCCCTGCCCGGCGGAAGGGGCGGGAAGTCGATCTTCGCCTACGACAGGCTTACCGGCGACGTTCTCTGGTCAAACCTTGACGACAAGGCCGGATACGTCTCCCCGCAGGTGGCGACGCTGGCCGGGCGGCGGCAATTGCT
Source organism: Bryobacterales bacterium (assembly GCA_028819215.1). Classification (GTDB taxonomy): domain Bacteria; phylum Acidobacteriota; class Terriglobia; order Bryobacterales; family UBA6623; genus VXMF01. The sequence continues at coordinate 37,208 of JAPPMG010000038.1, read as the reverse complement.
GATCGTGAGCGGAACGCGGGTGCTCGGCGCGTCGCTGGATGATGGCTCCGAGCTCTGGAGCCACCCTTGGAAGACGAGCTACGACGCCAACTGTGCTCAGCCTCTGGTAGTGGATGCCAACCACGTATTCGTCTCGTCCGGCTACGGCCACGGTGCGACCCTGTTGCAGATCTCGCAGGCCGAGGGCCGCTTCTCAGTCGAAGAGGTCTGGTTTAACCTCAACATGAAGAACAAGTTCAATCCGTCGGTGCTGGTTGACGGCGTCGTCTACGGGCTGGACGAGGGGATTCTTGCGGCGGTCGACGTGCGCACCGGCGAGCGTCTCTGGAAGGGTGGCCGCTACCGCTACGGACAACTCTTGTACGCGTCCGGACATCTTGTGATCATCAGCGAGGACGGTGAGCTGGCGCTGGTGGAGGCCACGCCTGCGGAATACCGGGAGCTGGTTCGCTTCGATTCCATCCCGGGCAAGACTTGGAACGTGCCGGCCATGGCGGACGGCCTGTTGTTCGTCCGCAACCAGACGGAGCTGGCGGCCTACGACCTGCGCTAGCCGCCTGGGCCTAGGCAGACGGAATCCAAGTGAGCGAGGTCGAGCCCATCCCGGTTGCCGTCGTTGGCGCCGGAAATTTCGGGCGACAACATGCCCGCGTCTACGCTGCACTGCCCGAGGCAGAGCTTGCGGCCGTCGTCGATTGCGACATAGCGCGCGCACGGCAGGTCGCCGGCGAATACGGTGGCGAGGCTTTGTCGGATCCAGCGGTCCTGCCGCCCGGAGTGCGAGCCGCAAGCCTCGCAGTGCCGACGCAGCATCATGCCCGTGTCGGGCTGGCGCTGCTGGCGCAGGGCGTGGACTTGCTTGTCGAGAAGCCCATCGCGGCGGATGTCGAGTCGGCGAAAGATCTGGTGACGGCCGCTCAGAATGCCGGCCGCGTCTTGCAGGTCGGACACCTGGAGCGATTCAACCCGGCCGTCGAGCAGGCGGCGGACGCTGCCACGCTGCCCCTGTTCTTCGAGATTCACCGCATGAGCCCGTTCAGCCCGCGAAGCCTAGATATCGACGTCGTGCTGGATCTGATGATCCATGACCTCGATATCGTGCTCAAGCTGGTCGACTCGCCGGTGCGCGAGGTGTCTGCCAGCGGCCTTTCCGTGATCTCGGACACGACCGACATCGCGAACGTGCGCATCCAATTCGAGAACGGCTGCGTTGCGAACCTAACAGCCAGCAGGGTCTCCACCGAGAGGATTCGCAAGCTGCGCTTCTTCCAGCCGCGCGAATACGTTTCGCTGGACTACATCAAGCGCCAGGGGGTTCGCATTGGACTTGACAGCTCGGCAGGGCTGCGCATCCTGCCTCTCGCCTCGGACAGCGGAGAACCGCTGCGACGGCAGCTAGAGTCCTTCCTGCGCTGCGTGCGGGACCGCTCGCAGCCCCGCGTGACGGGGCAAGACGCCCTCGGAGCGCTACAACTCGCACTTAGAATAAGAAAGGCGATCGAAGCGCATTCTCACTTGGTTGCAGAGACTTTGGCCGCCCACAGATAATTGCCGGGCCCGGACAAATTCCGACTTCATCTCCTGCTCGAAGACTATTCCGAGAGCTTGGCCGCCCGGGCCTCGATCGCGCACGGGGCGGCGCTGCAGCCCAGCGAACACCCGCTGTACCTGCGGGTCGCCGAATTCGAACGGCGGCTCGCTTGGCAGCGGGCGCACGGCGCGGCGACTCCGCATCGGCTGCGCCGGGATGGCCCGGCCCCGGAGTTCATGGCGGAACGCTTCGATCCCCGGCACAGATACGACGACGCCGCCGGAGACGGCGTATGGCCGCCCGACGCTGGGACCGATCTTCATCTCGAAGTTGCGTGGGAACGGCGGGGGTTGCAATCGCGCGCAGCGCTGACGAAGGCAGCCTCGGCAGTACTGCATGCAGCCGGCTTGCTGATCTTGGTCGCACCGGGAACGATGCAGCTGGAGCTGAGCGAGCCGGCGGATTGGAACTCCGTGCAGATCACCCTGATGACCCCGTCACTGGATGACCTGCCACCGCTGCAGAGGCAAGTCGCCATAGCGGGCGAGGGACAGGACGGGTTCCGCGGCCTGCCCGCGCCGGCGCCGGATCCGGGCCCCGGACCCGAGCCCGAGCCCGCCCCAGAGCCGGAGCCAGAGGAAGTCGCGGAGGTGGCCCAGCCGGTCGAAGTCGAAGAACCCGAGCCCGAACCCGAAAATCCGGCGCTCGAGGAAGAAGAGGAAGCACCGGAACCGGAGCCTCCGCCAGCGCAGAGCCCAGACCCGGGAGAGTTTCGCAGGGGCGTTGAACTCGCGCAGGCCCGCGACCCACGGCTGTTACCGATGCCCGCGGCACCTGCTCGCAAGCGCGCAGTCCTGAAGCTCGAGAATCCTCCTGCGCGTATGCCAAGCCGCCAAGGCAGCGCCCAGCTAGGAACGCTGGAACTGACTCCCCGGCCCGGAGAGGTCATCTCCGGAGCGATCGAGCAGATGAAGCGCAGCGGGCCTCCGAGACAAGCGGTGGGCGATGGCATCGGCGGCTCCAACGCCAGGGTCATGCTGCCTAACAGCCCGTCCGAATCGGGCAGCCTCGTAGAGCTGCTGAGCGACCCGCGCGGTGTCGACTTCAGGCCCTATCTGACTCAGGTGCTGGCAGCGGTGAGGCGGAACTGGTTCGCCGTGATCCCGGAGAGCGCCCGACTAGGCATGAGTCGCGGGCGCACCCTGATCCAGTTCTCGGTCGCGCGCAACGGCAGTGTGCCCAAGCTGGTGATCGCCAAGACTTCCGGTGCACCGCCGCTGGATCGCGCGGCCGTCGCCGGCGTGAGCGCCTCGAATCCCTTCCCGCCTCTTCCCGAGGAATACCTCGGCGGGGACATCCGCCTGCAGTTCACGTTCCTGTACAATATCCGAAATCCTTGAGGCGCATGCCCGGATTCTTGGCCGCCCAGCCAGCATCCCGCTCGGTTGCATCGGCGTGCGGTCCCCAGAGACAACCATGACCACTACACGCAGGCAGTTCCTCGGAAGCGTGACCGCCGCGGGCGCAATCGGATGCGGCGTATCGTTGCCCGCACCTTGGAACGTCGTCTGGATCATCGCCGACGACCTCTCGCCGGATCTGTCGTGCTATGGCAGCACCGAGGTCAGCACCCCCAACATCGACCGCCTGGCGGCCGAGGGCGCTCGGTTCACCAACGCCTACGTCACGTGCCCGGTTTGCTCGCCATCGCGGTCCGCGCTCATCACGGGCATGTACCAGACGAGCATCGGCGCGCACGCGCACCGTAGCCATCGCAACGATGGCTACGCGCTGCCCGAGCCTGTACGGCTGATCACGGACTACTTCCGCGAGGCAGGCTACTACACCGTCAACGACCACCAGAGCGGCCTGGGCGGGCGCAACAAGACCGATTTCAATTTCCAGCACAAAAAGCCGTTCGACGGCAGCAACTGGCGCGACCGGGCAGCCGGGCAACCGTTCTACGCCCAAGTCAACATCTTCGAGCCGCACCGGGGCAAGGCGACCGAGCCATGGGGCTTCGCCGGCGACATCGACTCGCCGACGGATCCATCTGCCGTAGCTCCTCCGGCATACTACCCGCAGGGCGACGTCGCGAAGAAAGACTGGGCGGGATACCTGGACGCCGTGCGCCTGCTCGACGAGAAAGTCGGCCGCGTGCTCGACCGCTTGGAGGAAGACGGCATCGCGGATCGGACGGTCGTGATCTTCTTCGGAGACCACGGACGGCCGATGCCCCGCGACAAGCAATTCCTCTACGACGGCGGTATCCGCGTGCCTCTGCTGATCCGCTGGCCAGGGCAGCTCGAGCCCGGCAGCGTGCGCGATGAACTGGTGAGCAGCATCGACCTGTCGGCGACCTCGCTGGCAATCGCCGGCATTGAGGTGCCGTCCCACTTGGAGGGCCGCGTCTTCCTTGGCGAGGACGCGGCGCCTGCGCGGGAGTACGTGTTTGCAGCGCGCGATCGCTGCGACGAGACGGTTGACCGCATTCGCGCGGTCCGCGATAAGCGCTACAAGTACATCCGCAATTACTTTCCCGATCGGCCCTATATGCAGCTGAACCGATACAAAGAGACGTCCTATCCCATCTGGCGCCAGATGCTCAGGCTGGAGAAGGACGGGCAGCTCAGCGCCAGCGAGAATCCGTTCCTCGCCCGCAGCCGCCCGGAAGAAGAGCTGTACGATACCGAGACCGATCCGAACGAGCTGCACAACCTTGCCGAATCGCCGGAGCATCAGCAGATACTCACGCGCATGGCATCCGCTCTTGACCTGTGGATCCAGCACACAGGCGACATGGGCGAGCAGCCAGAGGACCCGTCTATCGCCGTAGGCTGGGACGAGCGCATGGCGGAGGTCTACACCGAGGCGTATTCCATCTTGGAGGACCGCGAGTCCCCTTGGAAGTGAACAATTCCCCGCTGGCGGCTCTGGCCGCCGTCATTTGCCTGATCGCGCTGGCCAGCGGATTCGCCGGGAACGCGGCCCTGCTCGGCATGGCCTCGGTGGCGCTGATCGTGGTGCTGTGCCTGCTTGGACTGCGCTCGCCCGGGCGGCCATCCAAGCTCACCGTTGCAGCCGTGCTGGCGTTCGGGATCGGATTCTGCTGCGTACTGGCGCTTCAGTTCCACCTGCACGACCCGACCGGGCCGCTCAGGACCATCGGCGGGTTCCCGGCTGGAACGGCGCTGCTCGTATACGGCATCGCGCCCCTGGGATTGATGCTTGGCGTGCTCTACGGCCTGATCTTCGACCGCGAAATCCTTCCGCCTGACCGGCAGCGCGCTTTCATTGAGCGCTATTCCTCCAAGCAGTAGGCGTCCGAGCGACTCATGCCGACCGCCGATTCCCAGCTCATCATCACTTGCGTGGTCGTCTATCTGGCGAGTTGCGCGGCGATCGGCGTGTGGGCAATGCGCCGCACCTCTTCGGCGGCCGACTTCTTCCTCGCTGGCAAGTCTTTGGGACCGGTCGTCGTGGTCATGGCGACGATCTCGAGCGTGATGAGCGGGTTCGGCTTCGTCGGCGGCCCCGGCCTGGTCTACGAATCCGGCTCGAGCTCGCTCTGGATGGTGTTCGTATCGGCATTCAGCCTGCCGGTGGTCTTCCTCCTGACAGGCAAGCGCCTGCGGCTGCTAGCCGAGGTGCGACCGATCCTGACCTTGCCAGAAGCCATCGCGGCCCGCTACGGCGGCATGTGGCCGGCGCTGGCGATGAGCGCGGCCATCTTCCTGGGCGTTATCGGATACCTCGGCACGCAGATCCTTGCCATCGGCACCGTGCTGCAGGCCGTCCTGGGCATCGATCTGCTGGTAGCCCTGAGCATCGGGCTGGGGGTGCTTGCCTTCTACTCCATCGCGGGCGGGATTGTGGCAGGCGTCTATACGGATCTGTTCCAAGGCCTGCTGATGCTCGGCGCAGCCATCGCGGTGTTGCTGCAGTGCCTCAAGGTCGGCGGGGGCATGCAGGCCATCAGCCAGACGCTGTGGGCCATGGAACCGGACTACTTCGGGCCTTGGGGCTCGCGGGGCGACATGGCTGCGCTGAGCTGGATGCTTCTGTTCGGGATCGGGGCATCCGGACAGCCTCACGCGGTCACCAAGCTGATGATGCTCAAGGACATCCGGCAGCTGAAGTGGAGCGCCCTCGCAACCGGCGCGAGCTACCTCGTGCTGGCCATGCTGTGGATGGGGATCGGGCTAGCGATGCGCACGCTGGTTGCCAGAGGAGATCACCCCGAGCTGGAGAATCCCGACCTTGCAGCACCCACGTTCCTGCTCCAGTACACCCCGGAACTTCTGGCAGGCATCGTCTTTGCGGGCCTGTTGGCGGCAATCATGTCGACGGCGGACTCATTCCTCAACCTAGGCGCGGCCGCGGTCGTGCGGGATATTCCCATGGCGCTCCGGGGCAGGCCATTGGAGCGCGAACTGCTGTGGTCCAGGATCGTGACGGGGGCGCTACTGGTCGTATCGGCGGTGTTTGCGCTCTACATGGAGAGCCTGATCGCCCTGCTCGGCACGTTTGGCTGGGGGACATTCGCGGCCGCGATCGTTCCCAGCGTATGCATAGGCATGAACTGGAAGCGGGCCACGGGACAGGCTTGCGTGGCCTCGATCACTACCAGCATTGCGCTGAATTTCACCTTGGAGATGTCGGCGCGTCACGGCTTCGCGCTTCTGCCGCCCGGCTTGGCGGTCGGTGCGGTCGCGTTGCTGGCAGCGACCGTCGTATTCGTCGTGGTCTCGCTAGCAACCCCACCGCCCCGGCTCGGCCGCGAGATCGACGCGCTGCTGGACGTATAGGGGGCTGGGAACGGATCTAGAAATGGCTGTATCCCCTTGGAACGAGCCGCTGCCGTCCTTGATCGGTCTCGAGCCAAACGCCCGATCCCCTCTCGACCCCGCCGATCGGAGTCACGTCCAGCCCGCTCAACCCGGTGCATCCGGCAGCACAGGTGAACAGCAGTTCGTACTCTTCGCCCGAGACCAGCGCATCAGCTAGCGCCGAACCCGGAAACACAGGCACGCGGGACGCTTCGATCACGAGCGCCACGCGGCTGGCGTCGGCCAAGCGGTTGGCATCGATCGCGAGTCCGTCGCTAAGGTCCAAGGCCGCGGTTGCGGGAAGTTCCCGCAACGACCATCCCAAAGGCAGTCTTGAACTTGGCGCGCAGTGCCGGCGCACTGCGGGATGGTCGAGCGGAGGGGGCGATTCGCTGAGGAGCAGCTTCAGTCCCTGCGCGGATCCGCCCAAGCTGCCCGAGACGCAGAGCTGGTCGCCCGGGCGGGCGCCGCTACGCAGCAAAGCGGTTCCCGTGGCGACCTGCCCGATCGCGGTCACGGTCGCGACGAACAGATCACCGGCAGCAACATCCCCTCCCAACAACGCCAGGTCAGGGAGATCGAGATCGTCTGCCGCTGCCCGCATTCCCCGCTGAAATTCCTCGTGCCAAGCCGAACGCGCCGCCCAGTCAGGCAGGCAGACGGTTTGCAAGAAGCACAGCGGCGTTCCCCCCATCGCCGCTATGTCGCTGAGCGATCGGACGAGCGCCTTGCGGCCTAGGTCCCGCGGCGGATGCCTATCCCGGACGAAGTGGCGGTCTTGGATCAGTTGGTCCGAAGTCATCAACCAATCAACCGCGCCGTCCGACACGCGCAACTCACCGCAGTCGTCCCCTCCAGCGACTGCGACGTGAGAATTGCGCTGGCCGGCCCAGAGGGCCTCAATCATCCGGATGAGCTGATCTTCCATGGCCTAGCACGAATTAATTCGGACTAAATCGCACATCGCCAAGGCTTTGTTGAACCGAATGCAACTTGACAACGCTGTCCACCGTCTTGTATTTTGGGTAGTTGGGGCCCAAGATCGCGCAATGTCGCTCGTGCGCATCGGTCAGTTCACTGTGCCAGCACTAGGTTCCGCATGCGAGACAAACGATTCCTAGTCATTATTGCCCATCCTCGGCTGGGACGTCTTGGGCGCTTCGAGGTCTCGCACTTGGGATTGCAGCTAGCCGCTAGCTTGGTTGTAGTCGCACTGCTGGCAGCCATCGGTCTGGCGGCCGGATACTTTAGGCAGGCGAAGGAGACGGAGCGGCTGCTGTCCCAGAGCGAGGCGCTGCGCGCGGAGTACGAGAGCCTAGTGCTGACCTCGCAGGAGCGCGACGAACAGCTGGCCTCGCTGAGTGGTTTGGCCTACCAAGTCTCGATCGCCTACGGCATTCAACGCGACGCCTCCGGGGCAGAAGACGCCTTCGGCTCGGATCTAGTCCCGGCCTACTACGCGTCGCTAAACCAGTATGACCGCCTTCAGGGCGCGCTCGACCGCCGTTTGTTGGGCGACTCGACACTGCTGGCGAACAGCACGCCGTCGATCTGGCCAGTCAAGGGCTACATCACGAGCACCTACGGAGAGCGCCAAGACCCATTCAATGGCAAGGGCGTGTTCCACACCGGGATGGACATTAGCGCGCCATACGGTTCCCCGGTTCGGGCGACAGCGGATGGATTCGTCTCGATGGCGGGATGGGATGCGGGACTCGGCAACTGCGTGAAGATCCTTCACGGCAGGGACGGCTTCAGCACTACCTACGGACACCTCAAGGAATACCTTGTTCGACCGGGCCAGCCGGTCCAACGTGGCGAGCTGATCGGTTTCGTGGGATCGACCGGGCGCACCACAGGCGCACATGTCCACTACGAGGTGAGGTCCAAGGGTCTGACCGTCAACCCGTACCGGTATCTCAGGAGCAAGCCAAACACATACCCCATTTCTCGCGCCGACTAGCTTGAGAACGAAATCCGGCGCACTAGCCTGGCCGGTCTTGCGTGGCGTCGCCGATGCCGCTACTCTCCGCGCGGACGAGAACAGTCCCAGCGCGCGTGTTCTTCAGTCCCTCGCCTGCCACCGCATCGCGACGCTCGGATGGAGCCCGGACGCGGCGCAGCGGAAGCGGCCAGTGCGGCACGCCAGCCTGCTCCGAACTCCGGGTCTCCAACCTGTCGGCTACAATCCGAACTGTCAAGGACGCTCTCGTGCAATGAGATCCATTGGACGGCAGGCTTGCCTTCGCCGAGATGGCTCGCCACAAGTGCCCCGCCCTAGCGGTTCTCGGCGGACAGCCGATTGCTCGCCGGCCCATGCCCCTCCCACGGGCCGATCCTGACAGCAGCGATCCGATATTCTCCGTCGATCTAGAGCGGACTACTTCTTATGGCATCTTTCAGCACCGACATCGAAATAGCGCGAGCAGCAAGGCTTAGGCCAATACAAGAGGTTGCGGCCAGGCTTGGAGTCCCGAGCGAGCATGTCCTCTCGTTCGGTCGAGACAAAGCGAAACTGTCCGGGCAGTTCACGGATTCGCTGGGCGGGCGACCGGACGGAAAGCTAATCCTGGTTACCGGGGTGAACCCGACTCCTCCCGGTGAGGGCAAGACCACGACCACTGTCGGCCTAGGCGACGCCCTGAGCCAGCTAGGCAACACGACGGCGATATGCTTGCGCGAACCTTCGCTCGGCCCATGTTTCGGGATGAAGGGAGGGGCCACCGGTGGCGGGCGGGCTCAAGTCGTCCCCATGGAGGACATAAACCTCCACTTCACCGGGGACTTTCACGCGATCGCGGCCGCCCACAACTTGCTCGCCGCACTGGTTGACAACAGCATCCACTGGCGTGGCAACGCGGGTATCGACACCCGGCGTGTGGTCTGGCGGCGCGTTCTCGACACGAACGACCGCGCCTTGCGCCAGATCGTCAGCTCGCTTGGAGGCGTTCGCAACGGGTTCCCTCGCGAGACCGGATTCGACATCACAGCCGCCTCCGAGATCATGGCCATTCTGTGCCTGGCAAGCGACCTGAGCGACTTGAGACGACGGCTTGGCGAGATCATCGTCGGCTACCGCCGCGACCGTTCTCCCGTGTACTGCCGCGACCTCCGCGCCGATGGTGCCATGAGCGTGCTCCTGCGGGACGCGATGCAACCGAATCTCGCCCAGACCATCGAGAACACTCCGGCGTTCATCCATGGCGGCCCGTTCGCAAATATCGCCCACGGCTGCAATTCCGTGATCGCAACCAAGACTGCGCTGAAGCTTGCGGACTACGTGGTCACCGAGGCTGGGTTCGGCGCGGACCTCGGGGCAGAGAAATTCTTCAACATCAAGTGTCGCGGCGCCGGGTTGAATCCCGAGGCGGCGGTAATCGTCGCCACCGCGCGCGCGCTGAAGTGGAATGGCGGGGTCCCGAAGGATGACCTCGCTGCCGAGAACGCCGCCGCGGTCGCGAGGGGCTGCGCTAACCTAGGTCGACACATCGACAATGTCCGGCAGTTCGGGGTGCCGACCGCCGTGGCGATCAACCGTTTCGCTGCGGACACTGATGACGAAATCGCCACCATCCAGTCCTATGCGAGCAGCTGCGGAATCGAGGCTATCCCTTGCACGCACTGGGCGGACGGTTCGGCGGGAGCGGAGGCGCTTGCGCGCCATGTCATCGCGATGCTGCGGAAGCGCGAAAGCCGATTTACGCCGTTGTATCCGGACGAAATGCCCTTGCTAGAGAAGATGCAAGTCGTCGCGAGGCGGATTTACCATGCTGACGGCATTGAGGCGGGCAAGAAGGTTCGCGGCCAGCTGAGCCGCTGGGACGAGTCCGGCTATGGCAAGCTCCCGGTGTGCATGGCCAAGACGCAGTACAGCTTTTCCGCCGATCCCAAGCTGCTAGGTTCGCCCAGCGGGCATGCGGTGCCCGTTCGGGAGGTTCGCTTGTCGTCGGGGGCCGGTTTCGTCGTTGCAATCTGCGGGGAGATCATGACAATGCCTGGACTTCCCAAGGTGCCGTCCGCGGAATCCATCCGCGTCACCGACGACGGACTCGTAGAAGGTCTAGGCTAGTTCCTCGGCGAGCCTAGCCGGACCGGCAAGGGCCGCGACGGCCGCTAGGACGGGGCCTCGGGAGCGCTATCCTCCCTCGCCAGACCGAAGGCGTGCCAGCGCCACGCGCGCTCCCGCGCGCGCCTGCAGCGAAGCGGCCGCGCTGCCCCGGTTCAGCGAAATCTCCACGTATCCAGAACTACCCAAGATCAGGAACGGCTCACCCTCGGGAGCATCGGCGTACGAATCGGCTCGCGAGCCAACGACCCTTCCGGCGACCTCCAGGCCGGAACCGTCAGTCAGGTTCTCCGGACGAAAGCTGGTCACGATGTTGCCGAACCGGTCCACGTGGAGCACGGCCCCGATGCCAGCGGTGACAGTGACCGGCGGAAGCCGGATCGGTTCAGCCATGCTAGGGCCGACATCCTCGAACATCAGGCCGGCAGCCAATCTAGCCGCCACCGGGGCGAACAGGTCGCGCCCGTGAAACGTGCGGCTGATCGCCTCCAGCCCATGCCGGGTATCGACTCGGCGAATGCTGGACGTCCCGGCCGATTCCAAGACCTGTGAGAGCACTCCATTGTCGGGTGCGACGAAAAAGTGCCCGCCCGCGGCAGCCGCAATGGGTGCCCGCGACGACCCCACTCCGGGATCCACGACCACCACGTGGACCGTGCCGTCGGGATAGCTCCGCCACGTCTGCGCGATCGCGAAGGCGCCCTCGGCAATGTCGAAGCTCGGCACGTCGTGGGTGACGTCAAAGACCTGCACGCCCGGAGCGAGACTGGCCACCACGCCCTTCATCGCCCCGACATAGTGGTCGCGGTAGCCAAAGTCGGTCGTCAGCGTCAGCACGCCCGGCAACACTTGCGACATGCCCGCTCTCCCCGCCCCGCTATCGGACGGTCCGTCCCCATCGCGTGGCCGCAGAGCCGCGTGCCGCCCGCCCCGCAAGAGCCCGCTGCGCCAGCATCAGAGACCCGGGAAGCAGGATAGAAGCCGCAAACGCGACCAAGAACGTGTTGACGTCGCGGACGAATGCTCCCACACCGGCATAGACCGCCGCAATCGCGAGATTCGACATGCCGACACAACCAAAGAAGCGCAGAAGCGGCATGTTCGCCGCCCCCGCGATGACAACCGAACCCTCGGCCAGAACTGGCACGGCGCGCGACGCAATCAGGAAGAGCCCGCCCCAACGGGCATGCGCGCGGGCGGCGCGCTGAAGCTCGGACTCGCCCACCATGCGGGCGGCGACCCGCCTGCCAGCCAGGCGGCCGACGCCGTAACCGGCGAGCGCCCCGGACTGCATCCCGACCCATGTGGCAGCCATGCCCGGCACCAGACCCAACAATATCCCCGAAGCTGTCGCCACCAAGCTCGAGGGGACGGGCACGAACAGGTCGGAGGCAAGCAGCAACACGACGGCCACACCGACCGAGAGCCCGCCTGCGGAGCCTTGCAGCAGCGCTTCCGAGAGACGCGCGATGCTCTCTTCGAACAGCAAGAAGGGCACCAAGACCAGCGCGAGGACGGTACTTGTGAAGAGACCCCAGCGAAGCACCGCGCCCAACATGCTAAGAGTCTAGCGACATGGCGTTTCGTCCTATTCTGACTCGAACGCGACCGAATTGCTCTCCTGCCCGCCCACTGCAATCTTGACCGTGTGATCGCCGGCTTCGAGATCCGCCGGCAGGTCCAGTGTGACCACATAAACGCCCGCTTCGAAAGATGCCAGTGCGCTCATGGTGACCGTGACGGGCTGTTCGTCCACCCACGCTTCCGTCTCTGCGACCACGTTCTGCCTAGGCATCGAGAGCCCGGGTCGCCCCGTGCGCCCGGGCGGGCTGACCGCTCCGAATCCGGTGCCATAGATTTCCAGCAAGCCCCCCGCACGTGGCAACACGCCGCCTCCCGGATTGTTCGGATCTATCACGGCAGCGCGCGCCCCCCCGCTCACCCGATCCGGGAAGATGCCCGGCTGTGCGGGCCCCAAGGGGATCGTCACAGGGTCTGTACGCCCGAACGGGGAAGACACCACGATTTCCGCCGTATCCGCTGGGATCTGGAAAGGCAACTGAAAGGTAATCTCTGTCGTCGACACCTTTACCAGCGGAGCTGCCACTCCAGCGACATGCGCGCTGGTCAGGCCCAGATCCACCGGAAGAGCCGGATTGCCGAACAGCAACAGCGTGTCAGCTTCGAACGGCCCGGTCGCCAGAGCATTGCCGTAGATCGTCACCAAGCTCCCGCGGGCGAAGCCCCGGCCTGCTTCGGTAGTCTCACCACTGGCAGCATTGGCTGTGAGAGCGGCCATCACCGCGGGCGGATTCTCTGAAGCGACCGCTTGGGTCTCGACGCTGCTGTCCGGCGCACCGCTAATGCTTGCCGTCAGTGTCTGCTGGCCCGCCGAAGACGCCAAGGGCCAGTCGATCTGGGCTCGTCCCGACGCGTCGGTCCGACTGGAAGGGAGTTCGGCGGCATCCGCGCCGGTCGCCGTGAATGCAAGCTCGACACCGCTATAGGGCACCAAGTTCTCATCCCGAACTCGGTACTCCAGCGGCGCACCCAGCGGCGAGCCCGCAATGCCATATTGCTCCGGGATGTGCAGCTGCTCCAAGCTGAGCTCGGTGGCGTCCGCCCGTACCACCAATCGAGTCTCCAAGCGGTCATAGCCGGTCTCGGCTGCTTCCGCCGTCAGGGTTGCCGTGCCGGATTCGAGTCCGCGAGCCTCAAATTCGGCCGACACTTCCCCGGCCGGGATCGTCACGGTGGAGGGGATTTCGGCAATTGCACTGTCAAGCCGCAGGTTCACGACGAGATCTGTGTCGCGGGACTCGGCGATCATGACCTGCCCAGGGCCGGCACAGCCGACCAGCAGCCCGCCTGCGGGCCACGTTGACAAGTGCAGCATTCGCACGAGGTCGGCCGAACTCGAAGCCCTAGCTTCCAAATGCAAATCGACGAATGAGAGCCACCACCTTCGCAACTGCCTCAACGTGCGCAGCGATTCCGGCTTGGGCTGGACACCCTCATCGACCAGCAGGACGAACGCCTGGCGGAACTGTCTCTGGGACACCGAAGTGTCGGGCCGGCGGGGACCTACTGCCTCGATGATGTCCTCGACGCGGATCTCCTTGCGGACTCCGTCGAACTCTACACCGACTTCCGGCGTGCGTGACGCATTTCCGAGTGACGCCGTCGTCGACGTGGGGTTCGTGACCAAGAACGTCGGCGGCACCTCCGACGGATCCCGCAGTCCCATCAAGTACTGGTCCAGGAGGCTGTAAGTCTGTGTGGCAGCGGTGGTCTCGAAACGGGGACTGGTGCCCTCGCCATTGTCCGTGATGGCATTGCCCTCGAGCACAGAAGCGCTAGAGTTCAAGAAAAAGCTCCAGTGCGCGAACTGGCGCCCGAGCAGGGCATCGGACAGCTCGCCGGTCTCGGGGTCCTTGAAGGGCGTGTAAGCCAGGAACCGGTGTCCGACCTCGTGCGCCAAGATCGTCAGCATCGAAGAATACGGCAGTCCGCGAATCGGCGCAGCCGGGCTGGCAGGGTAGTCCGATAGCGCGCCCATATTGACGAACGCCGAAAGGCGACGCGGCGAACCGTATAGGCGACCGTAATCGGAGATATATTCGTTGATTCCGCGAACCTCGTTCCGCACGGTATAGGCGTGAGCAAGAGAAGCATCGCCCGCAGCCATGTCAAGATCGTTGAAAATAATCACCGTGTCGTAAGCATCCTCTTGGGTGCGATAGAACGAACGCACCATGGCAACTTCATCGATAGCCGGATCGCTCATGAAGACCTCGGCTAGGATGCTGCCCCCATCGAAAAGCATGGACTCGACTGAACTCCAGTCGACTGCTACGGCACCACTGATGGCTTGGCCGCCGAACAAACCGACCACCGCTTCGAGGAGGTTTACTTCCCCATAGCGGAACTCGATTCCGCCATCTCGTTGGATCGTCACTTGGAACGTCTGCGGGTCTCCTACGGGACCCTCGGTAAACAGCGGCACAGCATGCCATGCCACGGTCAGCGCTTCGGATGTAGCCGCGACTCGGACGCTTCCTCCACGGCTCGGATCTAGATCGCGAAACAGGGGGGCAATCCGCGCCGGACCGGCGGCAGCCCGCTGATAGCTCCTAGGCCAGGAACTCGCCTCCGGATGCACGAAGGTGAGATTGCCGTCGGAATTGACGAAGAGCCTGTCGTGGGAAGAACCGTAGTATGGAAACTCAAACGGCAATTGGACGAGCTTGAAGTCGTCATCCTCCAAATCCAATGGAATTCCTTCTTGGGGCAGCGGTGCCCCTCCGGGAAATCTTGAAACTGCGACTCGGAAACTATCCCGCTCGGGCGTGATCGTGATCGACGACTCGGCTAGGTCAAACGGGCGAGGCGGCGAGAGCACTTCGTCCGTGGCTTCGACGATCGCGATGCCATCCACGCTAGTCGGCACCGACGGTCCAGATTGGGCGCGGGCCCTGAAGCGCTCCTTCCTCTCCAACAACCGCCGCTGCTGCGCCAGGAAAACAGCTTCCTGGGCAGCGCGCGGATTCCCGCAGGCGACCTTGTCGAAGTGCGCGGGAGCCGCGAATACAGGGCCGACGGCGACGGACGCTATGGCAAGAGCGCCGACGGCTGCGAAGATGCCCCTCCCTCTCATCGCGCCAATTCTTGATTCTTGCACAGGCCCTTGAAATTTGACGCCGGCGCTTTGGCTCCCGTTTCGGGTCGGCCAAGGAGGCGGCGGTCAGCCCTCGGTCACTAGCGCATACCCGTGACCGTGAACGGCCTCCAAGCAGCCGATCAAGACGTTTCGCGTGGCCTCCGGGCGGATGATGGCATCTACGTGCCCTTTCGAAGCGCACCATTTTGCGTCGAGCGTGCGGTCATATTGCTGGCGGGTGCGCTCGATTTCGTGCAGCAAGTCTTCCGGCGGGCCGGACTCATCTCCTTCCGGGGCCCGCAACTCGCTCGCGAACATCGCCTGGACGGCCGATTCGCCCTCCATGACGCCGACTCGGGCCGTCGGCCAGCCGAAAATGAACTCCGGATCGAACCCCTGGCCAGCCATCGCGTAGTACCCCGCCCCGCTAGCGTGCCGCAAGGTCACCACGATCTTGGGCACCCGTGTCGTTGCCATCGATTCGACCATTTCGGCACCGGCGCGAATGATGCCGCTCCGCTCGGCCTGGGGCCCGACCATGAAGCCGGTGACGTCCTGGAAGTAGACCAGCGGGTGGCCTTGGCGGTCGCACTTCTGTACGAATTCAGCCGCCTTGCGGGCTGTCTCGGCGTAGATGATGGCTCCGATGCGGGTACTGTCGCCGTCGCGGAACAAGCCCCGCCGGTTGGCGATCAATCCAACCGGCCATCCCCCGACCTGGACATTCGCGCACAGCAGTTCCGGGGCGCGCCCGGCCATGAATTCCACGCACCCGTCCCGATCCACGATGCGCCGGACGACGGCATGCATGTCGTAGGGCAGGCGGCGGTCGCTCGGCAAGATCTCGTCAAGCCCTCCGCTGGACACAGGTTCCGATCGGTTCAGCGGCGCTGAAGGAGAGCGGGGGAGCCCGAGCAATAGCGTCCGGATGCGGGCGATGCACTCCTCATCGTCAGCCACGCGGTAGTGCGCGACGCCGCTTCGCTCGGTATGCATGGATGCTCCACCGAGAGCCTCCGCCTCGACCTGTTGGCCGATCGCGCCTTGGACCAGGTTCGGTCCGCCCAGGCCCATGAAGCTCGTGCCCTCCACCATGAGGATCACATCGCTCAGGGCGGGCAGGTATGCGCCGCCAGCGATGCACTGTCCCATCACGGCGGAAATCTGCGGAATCCTCAATTGGCGGCGCATGCGGGCGCAATTGTGGAATATCCGCGCGCCGCCATATTTTCCCGGAAACGTGCCGTGCTGCTCCGGCAGGAACACTCCGGCGGAATCTACCAAGTACACGATCGGGATGCGGCAGCGCATCGCTGCCTCTTGGATACGCAGCACCTTCGAGACAGTCTCGGGAAACCAACTGCCAGCCTTCACCGTGGCATCATTGGCCATCACAGCAACCTGACGGCCGCCCACCCGGCCGATCCCGGTCACGACGCCCGCCGCCGGAGCCACGCCGCCGTGGGCGTCGTGGGCCATGAGCAGGCCCAGTTCCAACAGTTCCTCGCCTTCGTCCAGCAGGGCCGCGATGCGCTCCCGCGCCAGCAGCTTGCCCGCCTTGCGCTGCCGCTCGATCCGCTTGGGGCCGCCGCCAAGCCGGATCGCGTCCTCCAGTTCCTGCAACTCGGCAATCAGCGCGTGCATGTAGGCGCGCCGCGCGCCTCGCTCTTCGGCATCCGGACCCGTCAGGCCGGACTGCGGGCCGAGTGGAAACGCCATCGCCCTACCCTACCAATCCGCCAGCGAGCCATCGCTCAGTTCGAATCGAAGCCGGCGCCGTCCCGTTGCGGCCGCCATTCATCCCAGACGCCCAGGAACCGCAAGTGCCTGATCAGCCCCTGGCCCTGAAGCCATCTTGAAACTTCGGCCGCCGACAACCTCTCAGCGATGCGCTCAGTCTCTTGCGCGATCCCGACTAGCGTCCGTGCGGCAACCACCGCCGAACTCCTGACGCTGTCGATGTCGACCTTGTCGAACGTGTCGGCCTCGGAGTGATAGGAGGAGTAATAGTCCGAAGTCTCCTGCACCGCGAACAGGGACGGCACGCCCTGCAGCATGAACGTGAAGTTGTCGCTCATGAAGTAAGCCTTCGCAGTGTGCCGAAAGCGCCCGAATTCGTCCGCGCCGCCAAGCAGCCGCTCGACTTGGCGCAATAGATCCCGGCGGCCTCCGGTCGAGTAGCCGCTCAGCGGCCCGCCTCCCATGTCATGCACGATAGTCACCACGTGGTGGTCGAGTTCGGCGCGATGCGAATCGACATACGCCAGCGATCCGAACAGGCCGAATTCCTCGCCCCCGAAAAGCACGAAACGCAACGTACGCAGCGGGCGAACTCCCGCTTCGGCGATCGCGCGGGCGACATGCAGGACCAGGGCGACGTTCACGGCATTGTCCAAGCACCCCGTTCCCATGTCCCACGAATCGAGGTGGGCTCCGAGCAGCACGATCTCGTCCGGCAGGCCTTCTCCGGGAATGTCTGCCACGACGTTGGCCGTCTCGAACGAAGGTCCAATCTGATTGGGCATTTCCATTCGGACCCGCACGCTCTCACCGTGTTCGAGCAGGCGCGCGAGCCGCAGGCCCTCTTCGCGAGACACCAGTGCAGATGGAATCGGATCCAGCTGCGCCGAGAGGTTGTTGACGTGTCGATATAGGAGTTGCTGCGGGCGGGTTGACACGATCAGCACAGCGAGGGCGCCAACCTCGGCAGCCTCGCGGACGGCCACCATCGAATCGCGCTGGGACACGCCCAAGCTCTCCATTGAGGAAGCCTCGCGCAATTCCACCAAGACGATCTTGCCGCGCAATCTCTCGCCGGCCCGGAGAACCGCCCCTTCCTGGCCACCCCCTCCTAGCGCCAGCTCTCCCTCCATCGGCTCCAGGACACTTGGAGAGAAAGCCGAGGCGGCGGCACGCAACCGGAAGGGTCGCGGCTCTACCACCTCGATTCTGGTCGCCCCCTCGCGCCACGCCAGCGGGATCGGAACCGGCTCTAGGCTTGCGTTCTGCAAGCCAGCTTCTTGAAACGACCGCAGTCCCCACTGCAGGGCGTCCTGCATCGCCTCGGTCCCGGCCATGCGCGGGCCGATCGCGTCGCACAGGGTTCGCAAGTCGGACTCGAGGCCTTGCGACGTGCGCACAGCCGTCTCGACGCGCCCGAGCACCGCCGGGACGGCAAGCTCAGCTACCAAGCCCGCCAGCAGCAGAGCGCGGATCAGATGTCGGATCGGCAACAAGCAAGTGAAGGTATCACAGATGGGACCGCAAGGTCCCTGTAGTACGCTGTACGCCATGAGTCAAGCCAGTCGACGGACGTTCCTTCGCGGGGCGGGAGCGGTCGTAGCGAGCCGCGCGTTTCCGGTGCTTGGAGCCAACGACACCGTGAACTTGGCCGTCATCGGCACGGGCGGGCGCGGGCGCGGCCATCTCGGATTTTTCTCCGAAGTGCCCGGTGCCAGAATCGCCGCGATCTGCGACGTCAACCAAGAGGCGCGGGAACGCGCGTCGGCCATGGTCCGCAAGCTTCAAGACAGCGCCCCCAAGGAATACGCGGACATGCGCGAGCTTTTTGAGGACGGCGACATCGACGCGGTGTCGGTGGCAACGCCCAATCACTGGCACGCGCTGAGCACAATCTGGGCGTGCCAGGCAGGCAAGGATGTCTATGTCGAAAAACCGGCCAGCCACAACGCATTCGAAGGCGAGCAGATGGTCAAGGCGGCCCGCAAGTACAAGCGCATGGTGCAGGTCGGCTCCCAGAGCCGCTCCATTGGGCACAAGCGCAAAGCGATTGCCATGCTCCGCGACGGCGCGATCGGCAAGGTGTACATGGCCCGCGGGCTCTGCTTCCGCCGCAGGAAGTCGATCGGCCACACGCCCGAGGAACCGGTTCCCGCCGGCCTGGACTGGGATCTCTTTCTCGGGCCGGCCCCAATGCGGCCCTACAGCACGAACCGCTTCGCCTACAACTGGCATTGGTTCTGGGACACCGGCAACGGCGATATCGGCAACCAGGGCGTGCATGAGATAGACATATGCCGCTGGGGACTCTCCGAATACGGCAGGCCCAGGGCGATCTCCTCAAGCGGCGGCAAGTTCGTCTGGAAGGACGACCAAGAGACCCCCAACACACAGCAAGCACACTTTCGATTCGACGAGTCCGAGATCGTCTTCGATGTACGCAACCTGCCCAGCCCGAACGAAGGTGACGCACCGCTGCGTGGCAGCAACTACGTGGGCAACATCTTCTTCGGCGACCAAGGCTACATGGTCGTGGACCCGTACGGATTCCGCGTCTTCATGGGGGACGAGCGACAGAAAACCCACGAGGAAGGGCCTCACGAAGACAAGATCTGGGACCCCCGCCCGCACATGGCCAATTTCGTCGAGGCGGTGCGCTCGCGAAACCACTACGCACTGAATGCCGACGTGCAGATCGGGGCGGCCGCAGCCGAGCTGTGTCACCTTGCGAATATCAGCTACCGCTGTGGGCAACAGTTGCATACAGATCGAGAGACCGGACAGTTCGTCGGCAACGGGATGGCCAACGAGATGCTCTCGCGCCACTACCGAATCCCTTACGTGGTCCCCGAAAAGGTCTGAGGCTGCCGCGCGAAAGGCAGCCGATCAGTGCCACTACTGCCAATACTGCGTGCCAAGCCCCGCGAGCAAGCCGCCAATCGCGCCGACGACGGGAAACGCCAAGAAGGTCGCGACTGCCCGGACCGGGCCGAATCTGCCCGGCAAGAGCGTCAGGGCGCACTGCGAGAGAACCACGGCGCCGAGCGACAACCGGCCGAGCGATCCCTCGTCCAAGCACCATGGGCAGTGGGGAGGAGCGGCGTTGTGGATATTGCAGTGCCGTGCCGCGCCGGCCCAAGGAGCCTCGCATCCGCAACCATACACCAAGTCGCAGAACTGGGCGAAGAAAACATGCGCCACAGCCGCCGCTGAGGCTAGCACCGCGAGCCTCACGAGGACCGTCCGGAAGGTCATTCTGCAAGCGCCTCGCGGATAAAGGCCGGTCGGTCGGTCGTAATGCCCACCACGCCGGCGTCGCGGAGCCTGCGCGCTTGGTCCGCATCATTCACGGTGTAAACATAGAGGGCCTTGCCCAGCTTGCGCAAGGCGTCCGCCAACCCTGCGGTCCACGCGCCGCTGTGCCTGACGTCGAGCCCGTCGAGCGCGGCCCTCTGCACTCTCTCGAGCAAATCGTCCCGCGACCGCACGCCATAAGTGGCAGCTTCCGACTCTGAGAAGCCGTACAGCCAGTAGCAGGGCCGATCTGGCATCCTTTGCTTTGCCTCGCTGATCGTCTCGTAGTCAAACGCAATCAGCATGACTTGCTCCCGCTTTCCGGACGCATCCAGCACCCTCTCCAGTTCTGGCAGGACGTCTCTGGGGCACTTGATCTCTACCACGAGCGTCTTGCCGGGCGGCACGGTCTCAAGCACCTGCCCCAAAGTGGGGATCCGGGTTCCAGACCACTGTGACCCCTTCCATGCTCCGGCGTCCAGCAAGAGCAATTGGTCCAAGCGCATCTCGGCCACGACGCCGCGCTTGCCCGTGACTCGCCACGTGTCACGGTCGTGGATCGCAACGACATTCCCGTCGCTCGTCTGGTGGATATCGACTTCCACCGCATCTGCGCCTTTCTCCCAGCCCAGTTCGACCGCCGGCAGCGTGTTCTCGGGGGCGTCGTACGAGGCGCCGCGATGGGCTACGATCTCGACTGCGGCGCCGCTCAAGGGCAGCCAGGCAAGCACGCCGGCCAGCAGGGCCAACCGACTCCGACGCCGAGTTTGCGCGGCGAGCAATTGCATCATCAGCGGCTATACTACCAGTCTGCCGGAGGGCAGCAATGAAGTACTGCACGCAGTGTGGCGCGGAGCTAGCCGGCACGCGCTACTGCGGGCAGTGCGGCGCTCGAGTCGACCATGCGGGCGGTGCCGCCTGGAACGACGCTGCAACGGACCCGGAATCGGAACTGGGTGGCTTTGACGAGAGACAGATCGGGCTCCTGGCTTACTTCACGCCTGTTCCGGCACTGGCGCTGCTCATCTTCGAGCCATACAGCCAGAATCGATTTGCACGCTTCCACAGCTACCAGTGCTTGTTCCTAACGTTGGCATCCATCGTCCTCGCAGCGCTCACTTGGACACTCTCTTTCGTTTTCCTCGAGGGCTTGCTCTCCAACCTTATGCACCTGTTGGTGGCGGCATGCTGGGTGCGAGCGGCATACATGGCGTGGCAAGGACACATGTGGCAAGTGCCAATCATCGGCGAGCTAGCGCGCCGCAAGGCGAACCGGCTCGACTAGCTGCAGAGACCGCGCGATCCAGTTGGCCGCACTTGACAGCGCTGCGGACGACGGAATCTACAGGCGCTTGACGCGGATGTTGCGGAATCTCGCTTCCAGCGGCGGGCCGGAGTGCACTTGCAGCCCGATCAGGCCCGTTTGCTCGATGCTCTCGTCCTCCTCGGTGTAGTCCACCGTGACCACCCCGTTTAGCTTGAGAACAATGTGTTTGCCGCTCGCCTGCACCTCGTAGTCGTTCCAGTCTGTCGGCTTGAGCGCCTTCTTGATCGTGGCCTCCGACGGAGCCGCCAGAGTGACCCTTCGCCGCGACTCGTCGTACAAAGAGCCCCACCAGCTCGGGCCAATATCGACCTGGTAGCCGATCATCTCCATCGAGCCGGAGACTCGGCGGCTGCGGATCTGCACACCGCTATTTCCGATGTTGTCGACGAGTTGGATTTGAAACCGCAGGACAAAATCCGAGTATTCGTCGGTCGTAGTGAGGAAGTCGTTATAGGCAATGCCCGGAGAGCGACCAACCACCATGCCGTCTTCGACCTTCCATAGGAACGGGTCTCCCTCCCAGCCGGCGAGATCCTTGCCATTGAACAGCGGTTCGAAGCCATCCTCGGCAGCATCGGAGGCCGGAAGCGCCATGCCGGCCGCGACCGCAGCCAAGAATCCGCGGCGGTTAAGGGTGTCGAGCATTGAGTTCATCGGTCTAACCTTGTCACGGCAGCAAGGATCTGGCGGAAGCCTACGACGCTCGTGCCACGGTTCCCAATCTTACTCCACGAACCAGTGTGAACTCCGGGCCCCGTGGATGAAAGCGGCAGTGGAGGCGAGTTCCTGAGGAGCGTGGCAACCGAGGTCGCTCGCCTATACGCTCATGATCGGCCCAGGGTACCGCGCGACTACGGGGTCCGCAGTTAGGAGCATCAAGCTTTCAGCTAAAGCCTGCGCGATTAGAATCCGATCGAACGGGTCCTTGTGAATGGGCGGAAGACTATCAACCGCAGCCGCGTGTGCGCCAGTGATGGCAAGTTCCGTGTAGCCGTTCTCCATCAAGCCTCTCCGTAGCAGGCGCGGATCAACTTCGAAGTCCTCGCGTCCCAATGTGCGCTTGATCGCAACCTCCCATACCGAAGCAGCGCTAAACACGAGTTCCGTGTCACGGCTCTCGATGATCCGGAGCACGTCATTCGAGATTCTGTCCGGCTCGGCTGTCACCCATATCAGCACATGGGTGTCAAGTAGCAATCTCACGAGTCTCCCTCGAACAGCCCCTCGATCTCATCGGTTCCCATGCGGTCGAAATCAGGTGGGACCTTGATCATCCCTTTCAAGAAGCCCGTTCGCCGTCCCGTTCCCGACACGGGTGAGTCGATTGGAATTACCTTCACCAACGGCTTACCGGAACGGGCGATGATGAATGGCTCCCCGTTGGCAGCAGCTGATACGAGACGCGATAGATGGGTCTTGGCTTCGTGCATGTTGACGGTGCGCATAATGGTATCTCCGACTTAGTCTGGTGGACTTAGTCAATTATGCCATATATCCCAACGGCTCGGAACTTCTTCTACAGGCTCGAGTCGCTTTCCTGCTCTGCAGGCAGGGGGAGGACCACCTGAGACCGAATGTTGCTAGCCGGAAGTGGCAGCATGGCCACGCCTGTCGCAGAGTAACGGACGTCTCAGGAACCGGTCTACAGGTCCGGTGCTGCCGTGGCCGTGGCAACCCTCCGCTTCAGCAACTGCTTCATCTCCTTGACCGTGCCTTGCTGGCTAGGTGCCCTGGCAAGATTCACGTACTCCTTTGGATCATTCCAGTGGTCGTAGAGCTCAACCCCCTCTACGCCGTCCGGACCCCACTCGGTGTAGCGCCAGCGATCCGTTCGCACCGTGTAGCCAACGGCTCTCGGACGCAGCGGCCGCCGAGGATTCACGCGGTCATGCGTGTCGAACGTGGCAAGAGCGGAGTCGCGAACGGACCGCGTGGGATCTTCAAGAACCGGCACCAAGCTCTTGCCGGCCACGTGCTTGGGAGGATCCAGGCCGCACAGCTCGGCCAAGGTGGGGTACACATCTACCAACTCGGCCAGCGAGCGCGTGCTCAAGCCGGCGGTCTTGCGGTGCGCGGGCGAAGCGATGAAGAAAGGCACGCGCACCGAATTCTCAAACAACGTCGTCTTCTGCCAGAGCTTGTGCTCTCCCATGTGGTAGCCGTGGTCGGACCAGAACACGATGAGCGTGTTGTCCACCATCTCCAGCCGCTCCAAGGCGTCCAGCAGGCGACCGAGTTGGGCGTCCACGAAGCTGATCGAGGCGTAATATGCCTGAATGGCTTCGCGCTGCTTCCTCAATGGTAGGTTGAGCTGGAAGGGGCGGTCCACCCATGCCGCTGGCGGTATGTCGACCAAATCGTCGAGCGGCTCGGCCGGCAGCCGCACCATGTGCAGCGGGTACTGGAAGAAGTACTTCTTGGGCGCCACGTACGGAGTGTGGGGGCGGTAGAAGCCCATCGCCAAGAAGATCGGCCGGTCGCGCTCCCGCTCCAGCAACTCGATCGCTGCGGTCGTGCCAATCCCGTCGGTCTGCTCCTCGTCAGTGCCGTCCTGGGCCATCCAGCTCAGAGTGCCGCCAAGGTTCCCGGTGACGGGATCGATCGAATAGATCTGGTCCTCCTCCCACTTGTCACGGCCGCGGGGATTGACCCGCTCCTCCCAAGAGGCAGGGTCGTCCAGGCCGTTCTCCCCGATCTGCGTTGGGACGCCGTAGTGATAGATCTTGCCCACGCGAGCAACAAAGTAGCCGTTGTCGCGGAACATCTGCGGCAGCGTCTTGACGCTCGGGATCGTGTTGCGGAAGTAGGTCGCGTTGTTGCGGACCTTCGTCTGGTCCGGGTAGAGGCCCGTCATCAGCGACGCTCGGCTCGGATTGCACACCGGGTAGTTGCAATAGGCCTGATCGAAGCGGACGCCGAGGCGGGCCAGCCGGTCGAAGTTCGGCGTCGTGACCACGGGGTGCCCGTAGGTCCCAAGATCGTTGTTCATGTCATCGGTAGCGATGAACAAGACGTTGAGCCTGTCTTGGGCCGACGCCGAGGCCCAGACCAGCAACAATGCAGCGACGCAGCGGTAAACCATGCAAAGACGGTAGCAAAGCCGCCAGCGTGGTGCGGTGCGGCCTTACCCGCTCGTCTGGCGCTGGTTGCGAGGCGGTCGCCGAGGCGGCTCTTTGAAGTTCTGGCCGGAACCCTCGTAGCCCGGCCGCGGCCCGGCAAACGGACGCGCTCGCTCGCCATGTGGATCGAACGCCATCATGCGACCGCTGCGATAGGAGTCCACGCCGAGCCGAATCGCCGTCATCGCCTGATAGCCGAACTGAGCGTCGAACACGGGTTTGGAACGGTCGCGCATGCAACCGAGGAAGTTGCCGATGTGAGCGTTGCTGACATCCGGCTGCTCTACCTCGATACGCAGGAGATCTTGACCGGTGGATTCGCGGAATTTCGAGGCGAACTGGTACTCGGGTCGAACTTCGATCGCATCCGGCAGGAATGTGATCGCTCCCTCGTGCCCGTACACCACGGTGGGCATGCCGACATTGCCCGCCGATGACGCCATCGAGGCAGACAGGTTGACGTAGTGGCTTCCATACTCGATGACAGTGGCATAGGTGTCAGGGACCTCGCGTTCGCGATGCACGTAGATCCCGCCGTGGCCGCTCACGCGAGTCGGGAATTCCTTGCCCATCATCAACATCAGAGGAGCGAGGCGGTGGTAGAAGAGGTCGGTCGCGATCCCTCCGGAGTAGTCCCAGTACTTGCGCCAGCGGAAGAAGCGCTCGGGGCTGAACGGCCGCGCCGGCGCGTCGCCAAGGAACTTCTCCCAATCGATATTCTCAGGCGTGCCTTCGGGATCGACCGTGTAGTTCCACTCGCCATACAGCGAGTTACGGCAATACGTGTTCTGCGCCCAGAGCACGGGGCCGATCCAGCCCTCGTCGATTACATTGCGGGCCTCGTGATACCGCCGGTCCGAGACATGCTGGCTGCCCACCTGAAGGATCCGTCCACTGCTTTCGACCGCCTCGGCGATCCGGCGCGCCTCCTCGATGGTGTAGGTCATCGGCTTTTCCAGGTAGACGTCCTTGCCGGCGGCGAGAGCGTCCAAGGCCATCGTGGCGTGCCAGTGGTCGGGGGTCGAGATCCAGACCGCATCGATGTCCGGCTGCGCGAGCAACTCGCGGTAGTCGACGTAGCCTCGCTTTCCGCCGAGTTGCGCAAGATCCAGCGCTTCCTCGCTCCGCTTGCGGTAGATGTCGCTGATTGCGGTGACGCGGACGTCGTCCTGATCGCCGGCCCTAGCCATTAGCCGGCGGAGGTGTGAGCGGCCCTTCGAGCCCGTGCCGATCATGCCGATGTTGATGCGGTCATTGGCCCCGAGGACCCGCGAAGCGGCAGGCGCAGCGGCGACAGCCGGAGCGGCAGCGGCATGCGCCAGAAACGAACGTCTAGATGCGGACTTGGTATCCATGGCCGTGCTCCTCACTAAGAGGGTTCGGTCCAGTGCCGAAACCTCGTTGACACATTGCACTATACATGTACCTTACTACCGAAGAATGTAGATGGCAGCATTCACGTCACGGTCTGCCATCAAGTCGCACGCATTGTGGAGGCAGGCTTCGGAAGTAATAGCGACGTGGGGCCCGCCCTCGCGGACAGGCTACGGGGCGACCGTCGAGCGGCCGCCCCGCTCCGGCAACGAGCGCGGTCGACTCCTTCAGAACACGAACCTCAGTCCGAACTGCAAGAGGCGCTGCGTGCGTTGGAACCGGTTCTCGCTGCCGGCCCTGGTAATCCGCCCCACGGCAGGCGATCTGATGTTCGAAGCCGGGTTGTTGAATTGCGGAGTGTTGGTCACGTTGTAGAACTCGGCCCGGAACTGGAGCCGTTTCCCCTCGCCGACGCTGAAGTTCTTGTGGACCGAAACGTTTGCCAGCTTCGTTCCCGGGCCATAGAGCACGTTGCGGCCCGAGTTGCCCCACAGCCGGAAGCCCGGTGCCACGAATGCCTCGGTGTCGAACCACCGCTGAATCGTCTGCTGGTTGTCAGGCAGATTTCCGTCGGCAATCCGATCCGGCCGGGTTCCTTCGCCAATGTTCAGCGTATTCGGCCCGGCTGGGCTGAACCAATAGCCGTCCGTGAGAGTCATCACCCCGTTGATCTTCCATCCGCCGACGATCTGGTCGAGCACGCCGGATGCGTCGCCGAGCAGCGCCTTGCCGCCGCCGATCGGCAGATCATATCCAACGGTGGCGTTGACCGAATGGCGAAGATCCAGGCTGCTGTTGGCCCGATTCCCGGACAAGTCCGTGATCGGCAGGCCACCGGTTGATTCGTCGATGTTGTGCGCCCACGTGTGGTTGAGTTGGTACTGCAAGCCTCTGGAAAAGTGCTTGCGGAGAGTGGTTTGGAGGCTGTGATAGTTGGAATTGCCTCGGGTCTGCACGATGAGGACGTTCGCGTGACTCGGCCAGCGTCGGCGACTGGCAACGGGCCCGGCTCCCGGCACGGCCTGGTTGAAGTTGATCCCCTGGCGCAGCGCAGTTGCCTTCGATCCAACGTAAGCAACGGTCAGCTGCTGCTGGGCGGGAATCTGCTGCTGGATCGCAATGTTCCATTGCTGCATGTACGGAATGGCATAGCTGTTGGGATCGTAGCCCCGCCGGCTCTGCCCCGGAGAAAGGAGCTCCCTGGTCCGGAGCGGGCCGTCGGCCAGGCCTCGGGCGCCCTCAAAATCGCCTTGGGCGTTGACGACTCGCGTGTTTGTGAAGAAGGGTGCTTGCGAGAGTAGGCCCGCGTTGAGGTGAATCGGCTGGCCGTTGTAGTAGATGCCGTAGGCGGCGCGAATGACAGTGCCGTTCCCGATGCGGTACGCCATCCCTACGCGTGGCGCCCAGTTGTTCAGATCATTCGCAATGCCACTTCTCCATGGGAACGGGCCTTCGTTGACCGGAGCAGGATTCCCAGACTCTACATCGAACTGGATCAGCCTGTCGCCGACTTCGGTTTGCGGGTAGTCCGCCAGAAGGTCCCAGCGGAGCCCGAGGTTGAGCGTGAATCTCTGATTCACCTTCCAGTCATCTTGGAAGTAGGCCGCGTAGTCGGTCCTACGCATTCCGCGAGTTCCTTGCATGTACACGAGCAGGACCGTAGCGGGTTTGCCAAGCAGCAGCTCAGCAGGGCCGAATCCCGTGTTCCTAGCGTTGGCTGGATTGTTCGTGAATCTGAGAGAGAATCCGAAGTCTCCTCGAGGCCTGGAAGTCTGGAAGCCGTTGGTGTGGCGACGCACCGCATCGAACCCGAACCGGAAGCTGTGGTTGCCGCGCGTCATCTCGAAGTTGTCGCTGAACTGAATGTTGTTCATTGGCAGGATCGCCGGGTTCCAAAAGTTGTCTCCCAGGCGTGGGTACCCGGCGGCGGTAATGGCGGACAGCCCGGTCGTGTACTCATCCACGTTTACGTTCGGGATGCCAAACTCCTCGGCGGTGTTGCGGCCGCCGTTCAGAGAAACGGCCGTCAAGTTCTCGCGCGTGAATCCGACGCGGACTTGATTGATGGTTCTGGGACTGATGATCTGCGTGTGGCTGATCACGATCTGTGACGAGGGTGCCTGGACTCGGACAAAAGGCGTTGCTTCCGGACCCAGGATATTGGCGAACCCGTTGACGAAATCGGCCCGGCCTCTCGTCAGGCGGAAGAATCCGCGCGATCCTCCGCTGAAGTCCCGATCGATCTTGACCGTGCCTTGGTCGGTATCTTGTGTGTTGCTGGCAGCGGTGGTGAAGTTGGCCGCGAGGCCGGGATCCGTCGGATCTGGAAAGTGCCGCAGGGCCGCCAGCCCCTGTGGGCTGAAGCGTGCATCCGGAATCGAATTGTTCGCGAACGGCTCACGGACGAGCCTGTCCGCCTCGTTCCGAGTCGATGTGAGCGGATCAAATATGCGGTTCCGGCCGGTCACCTCGCTGAAGTCTCCAGTCCTCATCAGATCCGTTGGCACGCTTGCGATGTTCGTGGTGTTCTGACGTGTTCGCGTCCCCTCGTACGAGAGGAAGAAGAACGTCGAGCCGTCCTTGCGACCGAGTGGCCCGCCGAGCGTGGCACCCGCCATGTTCCTCTTCAGCGGGGTCTTGTCGCCGGTATTGAAGAAATTCCTCGCGTCGAGGGCATCGTTGCGCAGAAACCAGAAGGCCGATCCGTGGAATTCGTTGGTGCCCGACTTGTAGCCCATGTTCAGCGTCCCGCCCGTTCGTCCATACCGTGCGTCCGGTGCGGAAGTCTCCACGCGGTATTGCTCGAGCGCTTCGATCTCAGGGAACACCATCACGCCTTGGCCCTGATGGTTGCTGTTGTTCTGGAGGCCGTCGATCACGAAGTTGTTGTCCGTCATGTGCCCGCCGTTCACAGACGACACCGTGCTACCGCGAATCTGAGACAGCGGCAGGCCGGAGTTGTGAGGTTGGGCCAAGACAACTCCAGCGCTGTAGCGCATCAGGTCCACGAAGTTCCGGGAGATGTTCGGGAGTTCCTTGACCTCCTCCTCAGAGCGCAACGTGCTCAAAGTGGCGGTCTCGGTCTGCAGGACCGCCCCGATGGCTTCCACGTCGACCGACTCGGCCACGGCACCGATTTCGAGCTCGAAGTCGACCGCGATTCTCTCGGACAGGTTCAGCGCGACTTCTTTCGCTACCGTCCGAAAGCCCTCGCTGGAAATCGTGATTCGGTACGGTCCCGGTGGCAGGGGAGGTGAGACGTACAATCCGGAAGCGTTCGACTCCCGCGTCAACAGGTAGTTCGTGGCGGTGTTGAGGACCTCCACGCTCGCACCCGGAATGACCGCTCCCGAGGCGTCGGAAACAGTGCCGCTCAGCACCCCCGTGTCGACCTGTGCAGTCAGCGTTGCGGCGCAAGCGAATAACGCGGCTAGGATCGCGTACAGTCTTGTCTTGGATTGCATTTCGTCCTCCCTGGAGGGTTCCGTAGCCGATTCGGTCACGGGCGAGGTCCGAGTTGATGCAACCAAGAGCTCAGTTCAGTGATCGTTCTGGCCGGATCCGCTGGCGCCTGTCCGGCACTCAGCCCGTTCGGCTGGCCGCATCATAGGGCCACCGGGCCGTCTGGTCAACGCAGATCTTGCTATTCCAACGGCTAGTTCTCAGAAATCTGCCAATAACCAACAAAATTCACAGATCTGGGGGGCATCCGCCGCAGGCTTGGCGGAGTCCCTCCTTCCCCGCGATGGTGCCTGAGGCGGCCGGGGAGGGAGCGGAGCGAACGGAGCGCAGGCAGTTCTCGCTCTGCCAGTGGTTGCGGATCAGCGCCGCCTAAGAGAACAGCGGCAGCTCTTCGGTGTTGTTGAACGGGAACCGCAGGCTATTTGCAGTGTCCCCGACGCCTAGGTACTTTCGCAGGGCCTTGTGGATGTGCTTGGGATGGATCCGCGTTCCCCCCGCGTCGTTCCGCTGCAGGGTCGTAGGATCGACCTTGTAAGCAAAGTGCAGCTCGTCCGTCTCGCCGATCACACGGTTCGTCCATCCCTGGTTCTTCTCCATGATGATGAAGCTGCCGATCGGCCAGTGATCCTTCCCTAGGTCGGAGTTGTACTTATTGGTCCGACCGAAATCCGACCCCATCACGACCACCATGCGGTCCGCGACTCCGTGGAGTTCTGCGTAGTCCCACAGGTAGTCGATCGAGTCCGTGAGATTTCCCAGCAGCCAGTTCTGGTCCGGGTCGTGATTGTCATGCGTGTCGAAGCCGCCCATGAACAGGTCCGCGCTCACGGCGACGCCGGCCTTGAAGGCGAGCACTGTCAGCTGTGCTTGCCGCTTGAGGGAGCTGCGATACAAACCGTACTCCTCCACCTGGTTCAGCTCGCGATCGCTGGGAATCATGTCGGCGAACGACCTGAGCCCCTCGGCCGCGTCCACGTCCAAGGCCGCAGCGTACAGTTCCCTATTTCGGGCGTCTCTGGGCATGAGATTGGGAGCCGCCGCAAGGCGAGCCATTCGCTTGTCGCGGTGGCGTGTAAATGACGTCCAATCTTCTGCGCTGAAATATGGCCTACGGGTCGAGTCCCCGCCCAACAGTTCCGGCTTGGCGATGTTCCGGATTTCGCCTGGATTGTTCAGCCGGGTGAACACGGCGACTCCGGCCGTGTTCGAGAACCCTCCAAAGCTCAGGTAGGGCATCGAAAGGCCCGCGCCGTTGTGAGCGGCAAGGAGGGCCGTCGTCGTTGGGTAGCCTTCCGAGATCCGCCCGCTCCAGTTGTGGGTGACGCCAGCCGAGTGGGAATTCGTCTGGGCATCCACGCCGTTCACAACTAGGATGCGCTGGTAGTACTTGTCAAAGAAGGCCTGGTTCTTCGCGAACGGAGCATAGCGAATGTTGCCCGCTTGACGCACCTCGGCAGCCTCCGCCCAGTGGTTGATGATCGGCTCGCCAGCGACGTTGGTCTTCGGGTCGCACAAGCTGGTCGGGTCCCAGCCGCCGCGGGCTTGAACGAATACGAACAGCTTGCCCCGGTAGTCCGTGGCCTTCGCGAGCGGGACGCGGAAGCCCGTCACGGCCCCCACGCCTGCCATCACCTGCATGAAGCTACGCCGATTCATCACGTCCTCCTAGAAGTACAGGTACCGATAGTCGGCCAGCATATACGCCAAGGTTACGACCCAGGCCTCGGCGATGTGGTTCGAATCGGCGATGTTCATCTCTCTCGCGAATGCTCGTACGGCATCGCTGTCGAGGTTGCTGGCTCCGCCGGATTGGAAGAACAGTGCGTCGGGGGCAAGGCCCTCGAAGTAGCCATGGTCTGCACCGCCGTTACACGTGAGCTGCCCGTTGAAGAATCCCTCGTCGCCCGAAGTCCGCCTGCGGTTCCATACCTCGAGAAAGAGGTCGAAAGCCTCGTTGACATCAGTGGAATAGACCCCCACTGTTACGCCGTAGAGCTTTGCGTGCAGGTCGGCCAGTTTCCGGCGGATCGCCATCTCGCCTCGCGGACGGCGGCTTTCCGATCGCACGTCGACCTCCAAGCGAGCGGCCTGGTCGCCAGCCTGGTCTTGGTAGGCCTGGATCTCAACGGTATATTCACCGCTCGACGCGACCTGTACCGGAACCTGCAAAGTGCAATTGCCCCTCATAAAGTAGATGCCTGCCCTCGGCCTCGGGTAGCCGCAGCTCTGCCTGTCGAGCGTCTCCAGTTCCACCTCGGATACGGCCGCCCCGTTGCTATCGCGGACAACCAGCCGATCCAGGTTCAGGTTGCGATCAAGGTTGTTCCCCTCACTGTCCTTCTGCCCGAAGGTATTGTTGTTCGTGAACGCCAGATTGACCGTCTGGGATCCTGCCGAGAGCGAAACTTCCAAGGCGACCAGCTGCTGAGCATCCTCCGACGTGGCCGTGATCTCAAAAAACCCTCCCGCTTCCGACAACGGGGTGTCTAGCCGACTGATCCCGTCAAAGAGCAAGCGATGCTCGTCTGGCCAGTAGAAGAATTCCCGGCGGACGATCGGGCAGCTCACCTCCACGGCGTGGCTCTGGGCGACCGACGCCATCAGGGCCGTCATGTCGCCGGTGCGCTCGGTGATCCCGTTCGAGTCGATCCCCCCGTAGAGCAGTTGGTAGCCGGCATAGCTCGCCGGATTATGGAGCTTGCTCCTAGGTTCTTCGAACCCGAAAGGCAACTGGAAGCGCCTGCCCCAAACGTAGCCGGTGATCGCATCTGTCTTCGCTACGAGCTCTTCTGGCGTCAGTAGCCGCGCGACGCCGGCGTCTCGGAGAGCGGCCATCCGAGTCTCGTCATCACCCGTGACCGACTCGGCCCGGAACCACGGGGAAAGGGCGATCTCAGTCAGCAGGTCCTTCGCGTTGTACGGCGTGCCGCCATCGAACCCGTCGCGGAACGACTGGGCAAGCGCGTCGATCTCAAGGGCCTGCGCCGAGGAAGCGGCCAGCATCACGTTGAAATCGGAATCGGAGGATTCCGTGGGAGGCTCGACGAGTTCCACGCCCATGACCGCGGGCCACCAGAACCGGACGGCCGCGCTGGCGAACCTCTCGTCCGCAACCATCTTCTCCGCCAGCCACTGCAGGCTGTTGTCAGCGCTAGGGGCTGTCATGCCGTCGAAGCCCGGCGCACGCACGTCCCGGAACCAAGTGTCGCCTCGCTGGTACGGGGAAGTCGTTCCGTCCTTGGGGTACTTGTACAGCGTCGGCAAGGAGTCCATCCCTCCGCGCTTGTCTCGGTACAGGCCGTCGTTGCCGTAGTTCTGATACGCGCCGGCAACCGGGTCCATCGGAATATGGCAGACGGTGCACGCGGGATTGTTCATCGTCGGGTTGTTGGTGTCCGCCAAGGCGACTGGATCCGTCGTTCGCGCCGCGGACTTCTCGATGTCGAAGCCTAGGAAGTGGTAGTAGGTCCAGCGGGACCGAGCCCGATTGCGATTGGTCGGAGTCGTCGGGTAGCGCCTCAAGAAGACCGTCGTGTTGAGGACTCCGGCAT
Organism: Bryobacterales bacterium; assembly: GCA_028819215.1. Taxonomy (GTDB): domain Bacteria; phylum Acidobacteriota; class Terriglobia; order Bryobacterales; family UBA6623; genus VXMF01. The sequence goes on along the minus strand of JAPPMG010000038.1, from coordinate 4,255 downwards.
GGGGGTAGTCCGTGGGGAGATTGCCCGGATTGATCACTCTCCGCCCGCGCATCGGGTCCTGCTCCACGATCTGGGTATTGTTCCTTCTGTAGTAGCTGAGAATCTCTGAGGGCTTGAATTCGGTCGGATTCTCGGGGTTGTCGAACTCCGTGTCCGCGCCATACGCGAGCGCAGCCTGGGGATTCGCCATGATGTAGTCCGCCGTCAAGATCTCGGTGTACGGAAGATCGTTCTCGACGACGTGGGCGATGAGTTCCAGTGGAGCGCGCGCGAAACCGTATTGCACGGCGCTGGAGTAGAAGCGATACGGCGGATATCGGCTCAGACGGTCATAGCCATTCTTGACGGCCGCATCGGCCAGTTCCCAGAGCTTGTTTGTGTGGTCGACAAACCGTGGCTCGTTATTCGGGATCACGGTTCTTCGCTCCGCGTCCGTCAGCAACCGGTCATTGGCCGAGCGGATCAGGAAGTCGTGAAATCCCGGGCCGGTCATCAAGCCCCTGATCGTTCGCCGCAGGGTAGCCTTGTTGCCGAATGTCACGGCGTTCAGCTCGGCTTGAGTGGGAAGCCTTCCGGCAAACAGCAGCGCCGCGCGGCGCAGCGTCTTGGCAGACGTTGCGAGGGTGACGCCGTTGAAGAGCTCGTCTGGGGAGATCAGCCCGGATCTGGTCTCGCCTCCCAATGCGCGCAGGAACCGCTCCATGTTGGCGAAGTCGGTCGATCCGGCCACCACTTGGACGCCCCCGCCGTGGGCCTCGGCTCCCTGGATCTTGTTGAGGATCAGGTCGGCCCCGCCCTCGACGGTGTCAACGAAGTTCTGGAATACAGCCAAGTTGGTGGCGGCGTGCCCATCCACGTCCTGAGACGTGAGCACCAGCCGCGTATGGCCGGAAGCCCCTCCTTCGACGTGGCAGTAGATGCACTTCGACTGCACGACCGGCGTTGAAATGTAGTCGCTGAACAGAGTGCTCGGGGCTTCCTCCGGCGACGCGACACCCTTCCAAGGCTGGCGCGGTGGCGGTGCGAACCTAGGCTGCAAGGGGCCCGCGATGCGCTTCCGGAATGTGCGCGGCGCGGGACTCTGGCTGACCAAGGCCGGACAGAAGGCCTCCGGCTGAATCGTGCTAGCGGCGTCCTCCAAGCGCTCGTGAGCCGCTTGGCGCCGCGCCTCTAGGATGCCTTGCAGAAAGAGGTCGCGCTCATGCTCAGACCGGAGTCGCTCCTCCTCGGCCTGGACGCGCTCGAACTCATCGTAGGCGGGTTCTGCTCCGGCGACGGAGACGCCCAAGGACAATGCCAAGGGCCATGCGAGCAACCGCATGAGGGATGCACACATCAGGGCCATTTTACTCTTCTTGTCAATCCCCGCGTATGACACTAACACACGAACCTCGCACTTGCGCCAGAAAGAGCCAGTCTTAAGGATAGATGCAGCTTGAGCATTTTGGGTTTCGCAATCCAGTACCCGGATTGTGTTTCGGGATTATCCGCTTTGGGATCGAGCAGTTTTTCCGAGCTACCTATCACCGTCACGACGAGCGCTTCGTCCATGTCGCATCCGAGCTCGGCCAGGCCATGGGGCGCCTGATGCGATCTTCAGTTCCAGAGGCACCGGGGCCAGACGGTGCGAGGGAAGTTGGCTGCAGAGAGTGGCTAGATGACGCACTCCCGGCGAATAGGTTCAGGGAGCCACGCGCAGGTGAGTGCGCTGGCGGAAGAGCCGCGCCCGGAAAGCGCGGCAGCAGTTCAAGCTAGACTTGCCTAAGGAACTGCCACTAGCGCTCGAAGGGTCTCGACTGTTGACGTTGTGCGCCCTCGACGGCGCAGTACCGCACCGCTGATGAGCCGCGCGTTCTGGATTCCGCTGGCAATGATGGCTTCCTCGGCCGCTCCCGCATCCGGCCAGCTGCCGGACCCAGTGGGAGGCGCGCCGTCGACGGCACGAGCCCCATTCGTCCAGCACGCGGTCGAAATCCGGTCGTTCGAACAACGCTCCGACGGCCCTCTGAGGGTCGCGACGGGGGATGTCGAAGTGCGCTTCAAGAGTGTCGTCCTGACGGCAGATATCGTCGAGTACAACGAATCGACCGGGGATCTCAAAGCAGACGGCAACATCCACTACCGCACGCTGGACGGGGACCAAGACCTGCGGGCGGACAAGCTGGCCTACAACCTGCGCACCGAGCTGGGCACGTTCTATGGAGCCCGCGGCAGAGCGGCTTCTGCCAGCCAGGGCGGGCCCCGCCTGCTCACGACCGACAACCCGTTCCAGTTCGAGGCCCCGCTGGTAATCAAGGCGGGCGAGCATTACACGATCCACGACGGCACGCTCACGAACTGCAACCCCGACAGCCCGTGGTGGACTCTCAGCGCAGCTAAGTCTGAACTCACTCCGGGCGGCTCGGCAATCGTGCGCAACGGACTGCTGCGCTTGCGCGGCATCCCGCTGCTGTACATGCCATATTTCAGAAAGTCGCTCAAGCGCATGCCGCGGCAGAGCGGCTTCTTGACGCCTACGATCGGCAACAGCTCTCGCTTCGGTCGCATCTTGGGGCAGGCCTACTACTGGGCGATCAACCGCAGCTATGACGCTACCGTGGGCGCAACCCTGTTCACCGCGCGCGGACTCGCGACCAACGCCAGCCTGCGCGGCCGCCCGACCAAGAACTCGAGCTTCGACGCAGTGTTCTTCGACGTGCGCGATCGCGGCAGGGAACTCGACGACGGGGGCAGGCTCAAGCAGGGCGGCAACTCGTTCGACATGCGCGGCCAAGTGACGTTCGGCGAGGGCTGGCGCGGCGTCGCCGACCTGCACTACCTCAGCTCGCTCGAATTCCGCCAAGCCTTCACGCAGACCTACGAGGAGGCAGTCTTCTCGCAAATTCGCTCCATCGGATTCGTGTCCAAGAACTTCTCGACGTACTCATTCAATGTCTCTCTGCTGCGCAATGAGCACTTCCAGAGCGTCGCTCGCGACGACAACATCGTCATCCGCAAGCTACCCGCCATCGAATTCAACAGCCGGCCCAAGGCTTTCGGGCCGAAGTCGGTGCCGCTGTGGTTTAGCTTCGACTCGTCGCTGGACCTGATCAGCCGCACGCAGCGCAGTTTCCAGACGCGGCGCTTCGTCCAGCGAGGCATGTTCTTCCCGCGGGTGTCGAGCAGGCTCTCGTTCAAGGGCTTCACCCTCACTCCGACACTCGGTGCCCGAGCGATGGCTTACGGCCAGCGCCGCACCCCTGACGGGCTCGCCGGCGAGAACCTATATCGACGAACAGGAGAGTTCTCGGCCGATCTCACCCTCCCAGCACTGGAGCGTGTCTACCGCTCTCCAAAGTGGCTCGGCGACCGCGTCAAGCACGTGATCGAGCCGCGCCTGCGCTACCGATACACGCGTGGCATCGAAGACTTTGACAGCGTGATCCGCTTCGACGCCAAGGACCTGATCCACAACACCAACGAAGCCGAGATTTCGGTGACGAATCGCCTGTACTCGAAGAACGACTCGACCGGCAGGGTGCGCGAAATCGCCAGCCTGGAGGTGTGGCAGAGGCGTTACTTCGAGCCGGAGTTCGGGGGCGCGATCGTGCCGGGATACCGCAACGTGCTGCACTCGACGCTGGACTTCTCATCGTTCGCCTTCCTGTCAGAGGCCCGCAACTATTCGCCCATCGCGACCTCGCTTAACCTTTCCCCGGCCAACCGCTGGACCCTCCGCTGGCGCAACGACCTCGATCCGTTGCACAACAGGATCCTCAACACGATGGCCGACGCGACAGTTCAGGTGAATCGCAAGATCTACGCGATGGCGGGACACCGCTCAGTCCGCGTGCCCAGGGAGCTGACCCCAGCAAGCAACCAGCTGCTGATGGGAGTCCGTTACGGGGACTACAACCGCCGCGGCTGGAATGCCACGCTCCACAACGTCTACGACTACCGCCAAGGCATCTTCCTCTACGCCGTCTCTCAGCTGACCTACAACACCGACTGCTGCGGATTCAGCGTGGAATTGCGGCGCCTCTCGATCGGCAACGCCCGCAGCGACAACCAGATCCGGATCAGCCTCGCGATCGCGAATGTCGGGTCCTTCGGCACGGTCCGCCCGGCAGAGCGGATGTTCTGACACCGTTCCGGAAACGGACCGGCAGCTCAGCCTTGGCACCGGGCCAACTGCGTGCCGGCGACTGGCGGGGGGCTCTGCCCCATGAGCGTTAAATTGTTTGGCGCTAGTCAAAGTGCGACGCCAGTTGAGGCT
>JAPPMG010000062.1:15554-67769 GCA_028819215.1 Bryobacterales bacterium | reverse complement strand
AGAGGGAAACCGATGATCGCAGCGGCTAGCGACGAACAAAAAAATAGCCCTGGGCTCTTGTCTCACTGGCCTTTAGCACGGATGCGCATTCGCTGTCACCCGCTGCCCAAGAGCCTGCAAGAGCGGCATGAGCAGCGTCTCCTAGCATGTAAGCTCGGCAAGTAGACAATAGATGAGGCCTCGAGGTGTAGTCCGCACCGGCCGCGTCTGACGGGTTCATCTCAGCATGACTAGGAAAGATCCCACGCACGAGCACGGACTTCGCTATCAGGCCGACGACAACATTTCACTTCCCCTCGCGCTCGGGCTTGGTCTTCAGCTCACGGCCCTTATCGTTTCCATCCCGATCCTGATCCCGACGGTCGTGTTGCGCGCTGCCGGGGCCAGCGAGGCCTATCTGTCGTGGGCGGTCTTCGCGGCGGTTGCGATCTGCGGGGCCGCCACGATGTTGCAAGCGCGCCGCATTGGGCGACTTGGCGCGGGCTACGTCATCATCATGAGTAGCTCAACGGCGTTCATCGGGCCCTCCATCGATGCGATCGAGAGCGGCGGGGCCGCGCTGCTCGTGACTCTGGTCGTTGTTGCCTCGCTCTTCCAGTTCCTGCTCTCCGCCCGGCTCGCGCTCTTTCGTCGAATCCTGACGCCGACCGTCTCGGGAGCGGTTCTCATGCTGGTTCCGGTCACGGCGATGCCGTCGGTGCTCGGAATGCTGGACCGCGTTCCCGACGGCAGTCCGGCACACGTCGCTCCGCTGTGCGCGATCGCCACCGTGCTAGTTATCGCCGTGATCGCGCTGAAGGCCAGCGGTGCGCTCCGCCTGTGGGCACCCGTCATCGGCGTGGTCGCCGGCTCGGTCGTAGGCGCTCTCTTTGGGCTCTACGACTTCGGTCGCATCGACGACGCCCCGTGGGTGGGACTTCCCGACGTAGCGTGGCCAGGAATCGATCTGGATTTTGGCCCGGCCTTCTGGTCGCTCCTTCCACCGTTTCTGCTGGTGACGCTGATCGTGACTCTTCGTTCGATCAGCAGTAGCGTGGCGGTTCAAAGCGTGTCGTGGCGACAGAAACGAGCGGTGGACTTTCGCGCGGTACAGGGAGCCGTGAACGTCGATGGGATCAGCAACCTGCTCTGCGGCCTGGCAGGCACGGTGCCCAACACGGGCTACTCGGTGAGCGCGGCTCTGGCCGAACTCACGGGGGTTGCGGCGCGCAGGGTGGGAATCGCCACCGGGGCGATGTTCGTCGTTCTGGCGTTCTTTCCCAAAGCGCTCGCTGCCGTGCTGGCGATACCCGGTCCGGTTGTCGGAGGCTACCTCGGCGTGCTTATGGCGATGCTCTTCCTCGTGGGCATCAAGGTGCTCGTCCAAGACGGTCTGGAATACCGCAAGGGACTGATCGTCGGCATTGCCTTCTGGATCGGGCTGGGTTTCGAAATCGACATGATCTTCCCAGAACAGGCTGCCGCGTTCGCCGGTGGCCTGTTCTCCAACGCGATGACGACGGGCGGGCTAGCAGCCATCCTGATGACCCTGTTCGTAGAGTTGACGAAGTCTCGCAGGCTTAGGATGGCATCCACTCTCGAACTGTCGGCCCTGCCCAAGATCAGCGAGTTTCTCCGCTCGTTCGCGAAGCGCGAAGGCTGGCATTCCGACATGGCCGACCGTTTGGAGGCTGTCGGCGAGGAGTGCTTGCTAAACCTTGTCCCACCGGAAGATGAGGCAGCGACAGCCTCCCGTCCGCGTCGCCTGCGCTTGGTTGCTTACCGGGACAATGTCGGAGCAGTCTTGGAATTCACTGCAGCTCCTAGCGATGACAATATTCAGGACCAGCTAGTCGTGCTCGGAGATTTGGGCGATGACGCTTCGATAGAGCACGAGGCTTCGCTCCGGCTGCTTCGACACCTTGCGTCTTCTGTTCGGCACCAGCAATACCACGACATCGATATCGTGACCGTCCATGTGAAGGTTCCGACTCGAGCTGCCGAAAGTTGAACCGGCGACTGTTCCCGACGATCGACTGGTGATCCGTAGCGGTGGCTTCGACGCGCGGATGGGAGGGCGGCGAGCGCCTGCGTCATCATTGCTAGCCTAGGACTTGAGACCGATGCAAAAGCTGCTGGCGGCCAATCGCGGCGAGATCGCGACCCGCATCATGCGCGCGGCCACCGAACTCGGATTGCGCACCGCGACGATCTATTCCAACGAGGATCGTCTCAGCTTGCACCGCTTCAAGGCGGACGAAGCCTATGAGGTAGGCGGTGACAAGGGTCCGGTCGCGGCCTACCTTGACATCGAGGGAATCGTCACTCTGGCAAAGGATCGCGGCATTGACGCGGTTCATCCCGGGTACGGCTTCCTGTCCGAGAACAGCGAGTTCGCCCGGGCCTGCGCCGAGGCGGGCATCACGTTCGTAGGACCGCCGCCTGAACTATTGGACCGGCTCGGGGACAAGACCGAGGCGCGCAAGATCGCGGACCAAGCGGGCGTGCCGATCATTCCCGGCACCGGTCTAGCGCCAGACGACCCGCGACAAGCGCAATTGGCTGCGGAGGCCATCGGATATCCGCTCATCGTGAAGGCGTCTTTCGGCGGCGGCGGGCGCGGAATGCGTGTCGTGCATGGCCCGGATGAGCTTGCCGAAAGGCTCGAGGAGGCCAGGACCGAGGCCCAGCGGACGTTCGGCGACGGTTCCGTGTTCCTCGAGAAGTACATCTCTCGGGCTCGGCATATCGAAGTGCAGATCCTAGCCGACGCGCACGGATCGGTCGTCCACCTGTGGGAGCGCGATTGCTCTGTCCAGCGACGGCATCAGAAAGTCGTCGAACTCGCGCCCGCCGCCAATCTGCCGGACGGGCTGCGCGACGAGATCTGCGCGGCTGCGATCCGCGTAGCCGGGGCGGTGAAGTACCGCAACGCGGGCACCGTGGAGTTCCTGGTGGACGCCGACTCAGGGGATTGGTACTTCATCGAGGTCAATCCGCGCGTCCAAGTGGAGCACACCGTCACCGAGACCATCACGGGGATAGACATCGTGCGCTCGCAGATCCTGATCGCGCAGGGATGCCGCCTGCACGAGAGCCCGCTGAACGTCCCGCGCCAAGATGAGATCCAGCGGCGCGGTTTCGCCATTCAGTGCCGGATCACGACCGAGGATCCTACCGACGGATTCTCACCCGACTACGGGCGGCTGCAGGCCTATCGCACTGCTGCTGGCTTGGGCATCCGCTTGGACGGCACTGCCTATCCCGGCGCGGTCCTGAGCCCGTTCTATGACTCGCTGTTGGTCAAGCTTACCGCGTGGGACTCGACCCTGCCCGGAGCCTGTGCGCGAGCCGACCGGGCGTTGCGGGAGTTCCGGATCCGTGGTGTGAAGACGAACATCCAGTTCCTGCAGAATGTCGTGAACCATGCCAGCTTCCAGGCTGGCGAGGTCACCACCGGGTTCTTGGAGGAAACCCCGGAACTGTTCCGCTTCCGTCCGGCCCGCGACCGCGCCAACCGCTTGCTCAGCTATATCGGAGACACGATAGTCAACGGCAATCCCACCGTTGCGGGCAAGGAGTGTCCCGAGCGGTTCGAGCCGCCTCCGGAAGTACCTGTCGATCCGGGCCTGGAAATCGAGCCCGGCACGCGCCAGAGGCTGCTGGAACTCGGGCCGGAGAAATTCTGTGAATGGGTGCACGCACAGGACCGCCTGCTGATCACGGACACGACGTTCCGCGATGCGCACCAGTCATTGCTCGCGACCCGTGTGCGGACGCACGACCTGATGGCCACTGCTCCTGCGGTGGCCAAGCGTCTTCCCAATCTATTCAGCCTCGAGATGTGGGGCGGGGCGACCTTCGATTCAGCGCTGCGATTCCTCTACGAGGATCCGTGGGAGCGGTTGCAGGCACTGCGCCAGGCCGTGCCCAACATTTGCTTCCAGATGTTGCTGCGTGCGTCAAACGCGGTGGGCTATACCAGCTACCCCGACAATGTCGTGCGCGAGTTCACGATCGAGGCCGCCCGCGAGGGCATCGATGTGTTCCGCATCTTTGATTCCCTGAACGATGTCGGGAACATGCGCGTGGCCATGGACGCCGTGCAGGGCACTGGCGCGATCTGCGAGCCCGCGATCTGCTACACCGGCGACATCCTCGATCCCCAGCGGCCGAAGTACAGCCTGAACTACTATCTGGACCTTGCCAGGCAGCTCAAGGAGATGGGCGCGCACATGCTTGGCATCAAGGACATGGCCGGCCTCTGCCGGCCGTACGCCGCCTACGACCTCGTCAAGGTGCTGCGCGGCGAGCTGGGCCTGCCGGTCCACTTCCACACGCACGACTCGAGCGGTCTGAACGCCGCGACGTTGTTGAAGGCGTCCGAGGCCGGAGTTGACGTGGTGGACGCCGCTGTCGCGGCTCTGTCGGGATCGACCAGCCAGCCGAATCTGAACACGTTGGTGGGGACTCTGAAGGGCACGTCGCGGGACACCGGCCTTGACATGCAGGCTCTGGGCGACTGCTCGCTGTACTGGGAGACGGTGCGCACGTACTACCTGCCGTTCGACAACGCGCCGCGATCCGGCAGCGCGCGGTTGTATACCCACGAGATTCCTGGCGGGCAGTTCACGAATCTGCAGCAGCAGGCCTCGGCCATGGGGCTCGCGCAGCGCTGGCGCGATGTAGAGCAGATGTATGCCGACGTCAACCAGCTGCTCGGAGATATCGTCAAGGTGACTCCTTCCAGCAAGGTCGTGGGCGATCTGGCGCTGTTCCTGCTGGCCAAGGGGATGACGTGCGACGAGGTCCGCAGACTACCGCGAAAGCACAACGTTGGCTTCCCTGACTCCGTGATCGACATGATGCGCGGCTCGTTGGGCGAGCCCCCGGGAGGATGGCCGCCGGAAGTTCGCGAGATCCTGCTGTGTCGCAAGCAGCCGATCGAGGGCAGGGCCGGTGAGAAGCTGCCCGCTGCGGACATCGATGCGGCCACCGACGAGGCCGGAAAGCTGCTCGGCCGCAAGGCTAGGAAGACTGATGCTCTGAGCTTGCTGCTCTATCCGGACGTGTTCGCCAAGTTCGCCGAAACCCGGCGCAAGTTCGCCGAAGTGGGCGTGCTGCCCACGCCGGTGTTCTTCTACGGCTTGAAAGCAGGCGAGGAGTGCGTGTTCGATATCGAGCCGGGCAAGCGGCTCATCGTGAGGTTCCTCACCTGTGGCGAGCCCCGGCCGGACGGTACTCGCAGGGTGTTCTTCGAACTCAACGGCCAGCCGCGCGAGGTGCGCGTGCGCGACCACTCTCTACAGTCCGACCGCCCGGCGGCGCGCAAGGCGGCCAGCGGCAATCCCGACCATGTGGGGGCACCTACTCCAGGTTTGGTCACGGGGCTGTTCGTAGAGGTCGGCGATGAGATCGAAGCCAACGCCAAGCTGCTCACGCTCGAGGCGATGAAGATGCAGAGCACCATCTACTCGCCCAAGGCGGGCACCGTCAAGGAGATCGCGGTTGCCGCCGGCAGTCAGGTACAGTCCAAGGACCTGCTGCTCGTGCTGAGGTCTTGAGCCGGTGCAGCGGCGTGACGCGCGCTTCACTCTCGCCGCTTGGCTCTTCCTGGGCTACTTGGTCGCCGTCATCCTGTTCGGTGCATGGGTGCGCATCAGCCACTCCGGCGACGGCTGCGGGAGTAACTGGCCCACGTGTCACGGAGAGGTCGTCCCGACTGATCCCAGTGCCGCCACGCTGATCGAATTCACGCACCGCCTCACCAGCGGGTTGTGCGGTGTCTTCGGACTCGCCTTGCTGGCCTGGGCCTGGGTGCGCTTCCGGTGGGGTCCGGTTACCCGGGCTGTCGCGTTGACGCTCTTGTTCGTCGTCTTCGAAGGCGCGATCGGGGCGGGCTTGGTGCTGGCAGAACTCGTCGCGGACGACGACTCGGCCGCCCGGGCCGTCGTCATTGCCCTGCATCTGACGAACACGCTTGCATTGACCGCGTTCGCGTCACTCGCTGCGTGGCGATCCGGACAGGATTGGCAGCCATCGTTCATGGGTCGGCGCAGGCTTGCGTTTGCGGCGGCGCTGGCCTTGGTGGTTCTGACGGCGATGAGCGGAGCTGTCACGGCGCTTGGAGACACGCTGTTCCCGCGCGAGGTGACGGTGGGAGAGGGGTTGCTGGCTGAGATCCGCGACGACCTGTCGGCCAGCAATCACTTTCTCGTGCGGCTACGAGTGCTGCACCCGGGCTTTGCAGTGATCGCGGCGGCGTACTTGATCTGGCTGCTGCAGGGTGAATCTGAGACGAATCGCTGGGCCCATGCGGCGATGTACCTGGTGGCCGCCGAAGTGGGAGTGGGGTTCTTGAACATCGGCCTGTCCGCGCCGGGTTGGCTGCAGATCGTGCACCTGATGGCTGCTCAGGCCTTGTGGGTTGCCCTTATCCTGACGGGCGCGTCGCTGGACCACCGGTTGGGCCACCCACCGCCTGCAACTCCCTGACGCAGTTCTCGAACGCCCAGCGCCCCAAAGCGCTGTACCGGCGCGCCATTCTTGGGGCCGGTGCGCCAGTTGCGGGCGAATCTTCGACTCTTAAAGATCGCCATGCAGCCGTCGCGTCATCGCACGCCACTTGCGTCGCAACGCTCTTCTCCGGAGACGCGGCGCGGCGCTCCAAGGCCGATGGCCGAGCGTCGCTAAACTGGTTCGTAGAATGCGCAAGCTCGCCTGTCTTCTATTTGCTCTAGCCGTGTGGAGTTGCCAGGTGTCCGAGCCGATTCTGGAGGGGCCGTACCAAGTTCCGCCGGGATTCGTGGTGGAGACGCTGGCCGACGACGCCCAGATCGGCTCTCTGATCCAAGTCACGTTCGATGCCAAGGGATTGCCTGTCGTGTCCAAGGAACGCAGCCATCCGGTGCGCTTGCTAGACAACGATGGCGACGGCACGCTCGAGACGCAACAGGTCATCAGCGATCAGGTCGAGAACTGCCAAGGCATCTGGTTCGATGGCTCCACGCTTTACGCCAACTGCACGAACCCCGAGGATGGCGAGGCCTACCTCTTCCGGCTGCCGGACAGTGACGGCGATGGCGTCGCGGACTCGCGGGAAATCCTCGTGGGGTACACAGGCCGGATCGGCGAGCACGGCCCCCACGACATCCGCCGTGCTCCAGACGGGTCGATTTCCGTCCTGTTGGGCAACCATACCTTCGTGCCTGCGGATCGCATTGCGTCTGACTCCCCGCTGCGGGGCTACAAGGAGTCGCAGCTTCTCAACCGCTACATGGATGCTCGCGGGCACGCCGCGGGCCGCATGGCTCCCGGCGGCGCGTTGTTCCGCATCGAGGACGATGGCAAGTCCTACTCGTTGCAATTTGGCGGGTTCCGCAACCCCTACAACCACGCTTACAACTTCGCCGGCGAGGTGTTCACGTTCGACTCCGACATGGAGTGGGACATCAACCTGCCCTGGTATCGAGAGGTCCGATCCGTGCATGGCATTCCATCGGCCGACTATGGCTGGCGCACGGGATCGGGCAAGTTCCCGGCCTATTTCCTCGATTCGTTGCCGCCGGTGGACGACTTGGGACGCGGCTCTCCTGTGGGCGTGGAGTTCTATCACAGCTACGCCTACCCCCCGGAGTACTTCGACGCCTTCCTGCAGGGCGACTGGTCGCGCGGCCGGGTCGTGCTGTCCAAGTTCAAGCGCAGCGGCGCCACGTATGAATTGGCTGAGCCGGCGACGGACTTCATCTACGGCGAGCCGCTGAACGTAACCGACGTAGCCGTGGGCCCGGACGGCTTGGTCTACTTCACGATGGGAGGCCGGATGACGCAGGGCGGATTCTTCCGCGTGGCGTACAAGGGGCACCGCGCCAACGATAGCTACCGGCCCGCTGCGGGGATCTTGTCCGTGGTTCGTCAGCCACAGCCTTTGTCAGCCTTCAGCCATGCCTATTTCCAAGAGCAGAAGAGTGCCATGGGCGATGCTTGGGCTGCGGGCCTGCGAGCCTTGGTGCGGGACAACACTGCCGGGGACCTCGACCGCGCGCAAGCGCTGCACCTGTTGCAGCGCTACGGGCCGAAACCGGATGCAGTGTTGATTCGGAGTGCATTCGAGAGCGAGCACGCATCGCTGCGAGCGGCTGCCATGTACGTGGTCGGCCAGCACGGCAGCGACCGCGCCAAGACCCTAGCGGCGGAGGGTCTGGCGGACGGGGACGCCCTGGTGCGCCGGCGGGCGGTCGAGGCACTGCTGCGCATGGGAGATCCTGGCTTTGCCGATGCCTCGCTCCTCTATTCCCTCGTCGGCGATCCGGACCGGTTCGTGCGTTGGTCTGGGCGCGTCGCGATCGAGGCCACCCCCCGGGACTCCTGGGAGGACGCGGTAGTCGAGGAATCCGACCCAAGGGCCGCCGCCAGCGGCATGCTGGCGCTGGTTCGCACGGCGCAGAGCCAGATCGAGCTGGAAGCGGTGTTCGAGAAGGCCCTCTCGATGCTCAAGTCCGGTGCATTGGATGTCGAAACCGAGCTGGCACTGCTGCGCGTGTTCCACCTTGCCTGCCTCGAGGTCGAGGGCGGCTGCCGGGAGAGCCTGCGCGACCAAGTCTACGACATCGTCTCCCAGCGCTTTCCGGCGGACGATGAGGCCTTGAACAGGGAATACGCCCGCACGATGGCCTATGCCGACCGTGCCGAGGCGATTGGCCCTATCTTGGCCCAGCTTCCCGCGGGAGAAGAGAACCAGCAGTTGCAGATTCACTACGTCTACTGCCTGCGCGAGATCAAGCAGGGCTGGTCGTCGGAGCAAAAGCAAACGCTTCTAGCGTGGTTCCGCAAGGCGAAGGACTGGCGCGGCGGAGCAAGCTTTCCAGGCTTCATCAACCGACTCTTCGAGTCATCGCTGGAGTTCTTTGACGAGCAGGAGCGCCAGGCGGCCTACGCTGCTATTCCCGAGTTCGCCCCAGTTGACGACGAGGCCCTGCTGGCCGGATTGCGCAGGCGTGGCGGCCATGTCCAGCCCAATGTGTTTGCGCGCAAGTCTGGCACGAACCTGTACAGCGAGCAAGAAATCTTCGAGTACATGATGTACGACCCGATGACGACGATGGCAACGCTGGAGCAAGGCGTCGAGGTATATGAGAAGGCATGCGCGAAGTGCCACCGCTTGGGCGAGCTTGGCGAGGACTACGGTCCCGATCTGACCACGATTAGCAACCGCTTCACGCGGCGAGACATGCTCGAGGCGGTGCTGTGGCCGTCGCGGGAAATCTCAGACCAGTACGGCTCTTGGCGCATCGAGACCAAAGACGACGTCTACTCGGCGCTGATCTTGGAAGAGGACGAGGCCAGCGTCACGATCCTGATCCCGGACTTGGAGAGGCCGGTCTCGATTCAGCGTGAGGACATCGTCGATCTGCGCGAATCGGACGTCTCGATCATGCCGGAGGGTCTGCTGGACGAGTTCGAAATGCGGCAAACGGCGGGACTGTTCCGGCTGCTCCAAGAAACCGCGCCGGGCGAGAGCAGCGACTGATCGCCCCGACCTGCGGCCTGTGCTCGGAATCCGCAGGGCGACTTCCGTAGCGTCTGCCGAACGGACACGCGCGCCGCTGGCCAGTTAAGGTTTGCCGATGCAATACAGGTATTCGGCGGTACGGATGAAGATCTGATTCCCGGCTGCCGCGGGTGACGCCAAGGTGTAGTCATCGAGGCGATTCACGGCCAAGATCTCGAACTCGTCGCCAGCCTTGAGGACGGTGGTCGTCCCTTCCTCGCTGGTGGCGTAGATCTTGCCGTCCGCCAGCAGGGGAGACGCCGAGTAGGTGCCCGGCTCGATCCGGGTGCGATCCCAGATCGTACTGCCGTCGCTTACCTTCAGATTGAGCGAGATGCCCCTGTCGTCGATGATGTAGAGCCGCTCCCCATCGCTGGTCGGCGTCGGCACGTCCGGACCGTAGTCAGTAGACCAGAGCTTCTTGGACTCGGTCACGTCCCCGCGCCCGTCGGTGCGGAACGCAATGAACGGCCTTCTCCGCGAGGGAACCAGCACGATGTCGCCGACCACCAGCGACGAAGCGATGGTGCGATAGTTCCGTGCGTTGTTCGGGTTCAATCCGCCGGCGCGCCAGACCTCCCTGCCGGTCTCGAGGTCGTGGCCGGTGACGTAGCCCCCGCCCGAGACGATCAGGATGAATGTCTCGCCGACCTTGGCCAGCGTGGCCGTCGAATACCCATCAGGGGTCTCGTGCAAGCCATCAGTGGGCCGGTCGACCTTCCATAGCGTCTTTCCGGACTCGGCGTCGATCGCCAGCACGTACGACGGATCGTCCGTGAACATGCCTTGTAAGTTCTGCAGGTAAAGCACGCCCTCGTGGAGCAGGGGAGACGAACCGTAGCCGAATTGGACGCCGAACTTGCCATAGTCGGCCTGCAAGTCGCGCAACCAGACCTGGCGGCCGGCGAAGTCGAAGCAACGCAGTTCGCCGTTACCGTTGATCACCCAGACATGCTCACCGTCTGTGACCGGTGATGGCGATGCCATGTTCTGCTTGTTGCCGATGCGGTTTCCGCGTCCCATCGACTGCTGCCAGCGGATCTTCCCGTCCCAGCGGTTGATCGCGATCAGGTAGAGCCGGTCTAGGTCCGCATCTCCGCCTTCGAATAGGCGGGAGTTGGGCCGGTTCAGGCTGGAGCCTTGCTCCGCGGATGTCACGAACACGGTATCGCCCCAAATGATCGGCGTGGCGGCTGCCCAGCTCGGCAGCTTAGTGCGCCAAGCGACGTTCTCGGAGGTGCTCCAGCGAACGGGCAGTCCTGTGGAAGTGCTCGTCCCGTCGAGATTCGGGCCGCGCCACTGCGGCCAACTGTCGTTGGCGGAAGCCAGTCCGACGATGGCCAGAAGCGCTATCAGCAGCCGTTGCATGCCAAACATGGTATCAAGCGCTCGGACAGCTCCGAGCCTGAGACTGTCATCCCGTCGTGGTGGCGCTAGACTGTTCCCAGATGCCTGCCCGATTCGTGCTGCTTGCGGTATTGGCGCTGCCGCTGCTGGGCCGAGCGGAGGGCTTGATTGAACTCGTCGACCCGCTCGACGAGCCGGAGCGCTACTGCGTCGATGTCCCAGGCTTCAGAAATCGTCTCAATCTCAACGCTCCCCTCATGGCGCACACCTGCAAGCCCGGCGCAGCGGACGAGATCTTTGCGATCAACAAGCCGTCATCGGGGCAGCTTTACATGCCAGCCTATGACCGCTGCGCTTCCGCGGAATCGGACCAACCCGGAGCCCAAGTCTTCCTCAAGCCGTGTGACTCGTCGCCATCGCAGCGCTTCTCGTTTGACAGCAGCGGCAAGATTCGATTGGCAACGGGAAGCGTGTGTCTGGCGGTAGCCGGGGGCGCCGGACAGCCTACCGGAGGCCCGAGCCATCTCAGGCGCGATTTGACATTGGAATCGTGTGAATCGGTCGAGGCGTCGCTCTCCAAGTGGAAGCTGCCGAATTCTGATTGACCTGGGCTTGCCCCAGCCCTCGCCCGCAATGCCCTGCGGCGCCGGCACCAGAGGGTTCAGGACAGCCTGACTGCCACGAAGGGCTAAGCAGCAAGTCTTGCTGCAGCCAAACCGTCGAATCTGCCCAGAAATTGGCCACTCCTGATCAGAAACTCCTGATCAGAAACTGTTGCCACGCCACCGGCGGTGGTGATAGCATAGCCGGCGAGAAAATCGCGAGCGGAGCAGAGAGGGGTCCATACAGCACTCTGGCCGTAGCGTCGCAGGGGTTCGCAAGCAGGGTTGTGTCCCCGCCTGCCGACAGTTACTGGGCGCATGCGCATCGAAGCTCGCGGCGAAGGAGAACGTATGAACGTGCGAGACATCTTCAATCGGCGCAGCCTACTCGGCCACGTGGTGCTATTGATATCGATCCCGCTGGCCTTGTGGGGCCAGGCAGACCGCGGAACCATCAACGGAACCGTCACTGATGAAACGGGAGCGGTGATCCCCGGGGCGAAGGTGGAGATCACCAACGCGAAAACGGGTGTCGTCACGACGACGGAGACGGGCATCAACGGCGTGTATTACATGCCGAACATGCTCTTCGGCGAATACAACATCGCCGCCGAATCCGACGGGTTCAAGCGTGCCGAAGTGCTAGGACTCCGCCTGAACGTCGGTTCCGAAATCCAACAGTCATTCGCACTTGAGATCGGCGCCGTGACCGAGACGGTCGAGGTCAGCGCAGCCCAGGTGCAGGTCCAGACCACGTCCGGCGCCGTGGGCTCGGCGGTGCAAATCGAGCAGATGATGGAACTGCCCCTTGCCGGACGCAACATCTTCAATTTGGTCAACCTTGTTCCGGGCGCGTACCGCTCGCGCAACGGAAACATCTCCATTGGCGGCGGGCGCACCAGGTCCGCGGGTTCCTACATCGACGGAATCAACAACACGCGCGGCGGCCTCGGCGTGCAGAACATCGAGATGGTCCCGCCGATCGACTCCATGCAGGAGTTCAAGGTTGAGGTCAACTCCATGGGCGCCGAGTATGGGCGCAGTTCCGCCGGCGCAGTTCAGGCGGCCACCAGGAGCGGGACCAACGAGTACCACGGCAGCATCTACCACTTCGTGCGCAACGATGTCTTCGACGCGATTGGCTGGAACCAAGTGAGCAAGCCCACGTTGCGGCGTAACCAAGGCGGGGTTTCGATTGGCGGGCCGATCAAGAAGAACAAGACGTTTTTCTTTGTCAACTCCGACCTGTTCCTGAATCCGTTCACGCGGGATCGGATTCGTAGCGTCGGCCGCCCGGAATTCCGAACCGGCGATTTTTCGCAGGCCTTTCAAAACAGGCGCGGAAGTCCCGTCCTGGTGCCGATCCATGATCCGAACACTCGCAAGGCAGGCTCGTTTACCCGGCCGCGCCTTTCGGATCCGTTCCCGAACCAACAGATCCCGGCAGACCGGTTCGACCCGGTTGCGGTCAAGGCGCTGAGCTACCTGCCCCAGCCAACGCCCGGCTGGGAGCCGCGCAACCTGGCCAACCAGTCCGGAAACTGGGTCGAGCAGATTCCGCGCAACGTGACGCGGACCTACAACACGATCAAGGTCAACCACAACTACACCGAGAAGTGGAGCACGTTCCTCAGGACGATCATCAGCAAGAATGCGGTCGTCGACGCGTATTCGGACGGTTACGGCGTGGCCGACCCGAACGCGATCAACAACGAGCAGCTCCGCCAGAACTGGGGGTTGAACAACACCTACATGTTCAGTCCCACGAATTTCGTGGCCGTGCTGGTTGGCTTCAATCGCGTCTACATCGACCGCTTCTCCGGTGATTGCTGCGAGACGGACTACGCCGGGCTGTTCGGCATGCCCGGGTTTGAGAAGGGCGGGGAAGCGTTCCCGCGCTTCAACTTCAACAGCCGCATTCCCATGACCCCTATCGGGGCCGGGTATGCGAAGCGGATCGCTGCCTTCACAAATTTCGACTATGAGGCCAACTTCACTCGCATCCAAGGCGACCACACGCTCAAGTACGGGGGGAAGTACACATCCTTCCAAGGCAATGAACTTGCCAGACCGCAGCCTTCGGGCAACTGGGTCTCTAGGGGCGAGTACACAAGGAAATGGCCAGCAACGGGTGGTGGGAATGTCAACACCGGCGTTGGACTCGCTGACTTCCTTCTAGGTCAGGTCTGGAATCTGGACGCGCGCGTCGCCGCGCCGATTGGCAAACGGATCAAGTACTGGTCGGGATACTTCCAAGACGATTGGAGGGTCACGCCAAGGCTCACGCTGAATCTCGGCGTGCGCTACGAAACCGAGACGCCGATCTATGAGGTTGGCGGGCGCATGAACGGCTTCTGCGAGTTCTGCCCGCACCCGCTGGCCGGCCAGAACGGGATACCCGAGGGAGCGATCGGCAAGGTGCTCTTCCCGAACAGGGACGGCACGGGCAAGTACCTGTGGCAATGGGACAAGAACAACATCGCACCGCGTTTCGGCTTCGCATACCGCCTCAAGGCGGACTCATCGATGGTGCTCCGAGGGGGGTTCGGGATCTTCTTCGGCAATCCATACGACCGCAACTCGATTCAACCCGGCCGTGCGGGGTTCGACAACATCTTCCGTCGGCGCAATGGCCTCAACAGCTACCTTCGGGATGGCCTGCCAGCAGGAGCACTCGACGACATCCCCGAGGCGGAGTTGAACGGAGGTTTCGGTGCCGTTGGGACCCGCTTTCCGACTTCCACGATCCAGTACTGGAACGAAGATCGGGTTCTGCCCTATTCGCAGAACTTCAACCTCACGCTCCAGACTAGGTGGAAGAATACGCTCTGGGAGTTCGGCCTGCTCGGGGCTCTGGCTAGGCACCAAGCCTACAACAACATCAACATCAATCAGATTCACCCTGATGACCTGGCGGCGGCCAACGCTCCAGGAGTCACTGCCGCCCAGAAGGAACTCTTCCTGCCTTGGACGGCGTGGGCTGGCCGCGCGGACCAGATTCAGCTGATGTCGCCGAACTGGGGGATCTCGAATTACTACGCTGCCACGTTCAAGACCGAACGGCGCATGAAGAACGGTATGGGCTGGACGATTTCGTACACGCATACGCAGTGGATCGACAACATCCGGTTCATCGGGAATGCGGACACCTTCGGGAATAACTACTACCCGCAGTCGGTGTACGACTTGAGGAACGAACGGGCCAGTTCAGCGAGTCGGCTGCCGCACCGACTGGTTTCCGCGCCGATGTACGACCTGCCTTTCGGCCACAATCGACGCTGGGGCAAGCAGTGGCCCAAGCTCCTCAACGCTATCGCGGGCGGCTGGCAGGTGTCCGCCATCAACATGATGCAGAGCGGGGGGTATATCGGAACGGTCGTCCAAGGCGGACAGAACATCAAGGGCGATTTCTCGTTTGGTCACACGCTGCGGCCCAACCTGACGGGCGCTCCGTTCGAGCACCCGACACAGAGCGCTCCCACGCCGAACTTCAACGGCGCGATCGACTGGTTGAACCCAGACGCGTTTGCGATTCCGGATCGATTCACCCTCGGTGACGCTGCCCGCAACCTACCCGGCATTCGCGGGCCGTGGTTGTTTGACTTGGACATGCTGCTGGCGAAGAACTTCTACTGGGGCGAGAGGTGGCGCGCGCAATTCCGCGCCGAAGTCTTCAGCATGACCAACACCCCGCATTTCGCGCTGCCGAACACTTCGGTCGGCGCCGGCAATTTCGGCCTCATCACGGGCACCTACGGCGGGCGCCGCGTCATGGAGTTCGGCATGCGGATCACCTTCTAGCCGGCCTCCAGCCAACACCGCTCCCCAGGGCGCTGCCCCGGGGGGTGGCCTCTGGCACCCTTCCTGGCTGGGCGATCATGTTCGGGTGGCATGGTCGGATCCGCGCGATAGCGCGGGCAGTGGTCGCCCGAACCCTGAGGACGTTCACCAGTCCCAGCTGCGCGGGCCGCGCCACCCGAGAGGGCCGGCCGCGATCGTCGCCGTACTTCCGAGCGGCCCTGTGCTAGAGCGAGTAGGCGCCCGACTCGAGGATCCGCGCGGCGATTCGATCCCGCGCCGCCGGGAGGTCTGAAGGGGCGGGGCCGGTCAAATGCTGGAACGCGCGCCACGTGCTCTCCACTTCAGCACCAACGCCGCCAGCGCCGATCACGAGTCCGCCGAGTTCCCTTACAGTGCCGAGAGATTGCTGGAGCAGCACGGCGAGCATGTCGCGAGCGTTGTTACCGCGCCCGCCAGATGCAAGTTTCGCGGTTCGCAGAAGGGCTGACTCACAGGCGTAGACCGCTGCCACCATGTCGCCTACAGCGGCAGCGACCTCTTGTTGTTGGTCGAGCGCATCGCCGAATCTCCGGTAAGCCAGGCCTGCCATACACAAGGTAGCCTTTCTTATGCGGTCAACAATGCCTTGCTCCTTGGATAGACCAGCGGAGTCGTCCACGGTTGGGGCAGCGTCTGCTTGGTTTCCCGCCGCCTGCGCGACCGCCTTCAGCAAGTCTAGGCGCCCCTGGCCTGCGCGCTTTAGCAGCATGCCGGTCGTCAGCAGGCGGTTGATCTCGTTCGTGCCCTCAAAGATGCGGTTGATGCGGGAGTCTCGATAATTGCGCTCGACTGCGTAGTCTTCGTGGTAACCGTACCCGCCGTGGATTTGCACGGCCTCGTCTGTTGTGAAGTCCAGCACCTCCGACACGTAGACCTTGGCGATAGAGCACTCGATGGCGTACTCCTCTACAGCCTTGAGCGTCTGTCGCGCCGCCTCGGGACTTTCCCACGACACGTCTGCCAGCCTCGCGTCGATCATTCCTGACGTGCGGTACACCATCGACTCGCTCGCGAATACCCGCACCGCCATGTCCGCCAGCTTCTGGCGGATGGCCCCGAAATTGGCGATTGGCTGCCCGAAAGCCTTGCGCTGCAGCGCGTACGAGGTCGAATCCGAGATCGAGTCCTTGGCGCCGCCCACGCATGCGGCTGCCAGCTCCAAGCGTCCCATGTTGAGGACGTTGAAAGCGATCACGTGCCCGCGTCCGATCTCGCCGAGCACGTTCTCGACCGGCACGTGGACGTTGTCAAGGTATAGCGCTGTTGTCGAGCTGCCGCGCAGCCCCATCTTGTGCTCTTCGGCTCCCGGCTTGACGCCGTCGAACGCGCGTTCGACCAAGAACGCTGTGAACTGCTCGCCGTCGACCTTCGCAAACACCGTGTACAGGTCCGCCCAGCCCCCGTTCGAGATCCACATTTTCTGGCCGTTCAACACGTAGTGCTTGCCGTCGGAAGACAGTTCCGCACGCGTGAGCGAGTTCTGCGAGTCGCTGCCGGCTTGCGGCTCGCTCAGGCAGTAGGCCGCCAGCAACTCACCCGTGACCATCCGAGGAAGGTACCGCTGCCGCTGTTCTTCGGTTCCGAAGAAAACCAATGGCAAGGTGCCAATGCCAGCGTGAGCCCCGTACGTGGTCGAAAACGAAGCGTAGCCGCCCATCGCCTCGGCTGCCAGCATCTGCGTGGTGATGTCCAGCTCGAGCCCGTCATGCCGCTCCGGCACGAGGATGCCGAGCAGCCCCAGCTCGGCAGACTGTTCGATCAACTGTCGGGCCAAGCCCGGCTCTTTGCGCTCGAATTCCGCAATTCTCGGCACAATCTCCTCTTCCACAAAGCGCTTGGTCGTGGCCAGCGCCTGGCGCTGCGCCTCGGTGAAGTCCTCGGGAGTGAACACGGCACCGGAGTCGCAGGCCCCGACCAGAAAGTGGCCGCCGACGGGAGCTTGCGCGGCCGGAACATCTACTAGGGCTGTTGCAGACATCGGATCGCTCTCACGCTTTAGTCTAGACCCCGGCTAGCCGAGCTGCTTCGGCCCGGCTAGCGTTGCAATTTCAGGGCGTATGCTTCAAACGCGATCTGCTTCTGCACGTTCAGGCGCTGGAGCTGTTCCAGCTCTTGAAGCGCGGTTACCGCCCGCTCGAGCCAAGGAAAGTTCACCCGGCGAGCAAGCTGTTCCAACTCGGCGGCGATATCGTGATGCACGAGGTCGGCGGGGGACTTGACGCGCACCAGCAGCAGGTCCCGCAACAGCGAGTGCAGCATCGAGGCCAGCCGGTCAATCTGCCCCGATTCGCCTCTGCCGAGCGATCCGATCTCAGCCGACAGCTTGGCGAACTCGCCGCGCTTCAGCGCCGCTCGCAGCAGCGCCAGCATCGCGTGCCGGCGGCGTACGAACTCTTCCATGTCTAGCGCGATGGCCGCGCCGGGACTGCCTTCCGCCCACGCGCTCACCAGAGCGCGGTCCTTCTCGGCAACCTCCGGCCGCGATTGCATGAATTCGTCCATTTCGCTCCGCGCCAATGGAGAAAAGTAGAACGGGATGGCACGGGAACGTATGGTCGGCAGGAGGGAGAACGGGTTCTCGGACGTCAGGATGATCGTCAGACTGGCGGCCGGTTCCTCCAACGTCTTCAACAGTGCGTTCGAGGCTTCCTCCGTGGCGCGATCCGCGTGTTCGAGCACGAAGATCCTGCGACGCCCCTCGGCCGGAGCGATGCGAGCCGACTCGCGCAGCATGCGAGCTTGGTCAATCGATAGCAATTGCATCGGCCCGTCCGGGGGGAAAACGAGCACATCCGGGTGCGTCGCGACCACGAGCGGAGCGCCCTTGCGCTTCTCCGCCGACAGCTTACGCCGCGCCTCGATCCTCTCGCGGAACTGCTCCGAGGACAGGTCGCCTTCGAGGATCCTGGCGCAGGCCGAGCATTCGCCGCACGGCTGGCCTGGCCCGGACGCGCAGTTCATTCCTGCCGCCAAGTGGCGGGCCAGCGTGGCCTTGCCGATGCCTCGCTTTCCCGCGAACAGCAGCGTTTGCGGCAGGCGATCCTCAGATACCATTCGCCAGAGTGATGCGGCGATGTGTTGGTGACCGAACAATCGCGGTGCTGGCATCAGTCGCCCCGGGCCACCAAGCCGCGCGCCTTGAGCGCTGCGAGGACGGCGGCCATCACTCGCTCAGAAACCTCCGAGACCGAGCCGTCGGCTGCGATACGCCGAATTCGCTGCGGTTGCTCGGCGTGCATGTGTGCGTATCCCTCGCGCACGCGCAGGAAGAATTCCAGCGCCTCTGACTCCATGCGGTCTCTGTCGGCACTCCGGCCGGACTCGCGCTTGCGCGCTCTCGCCAGTGCGGCCGCCGGCTCGATGTCCAGCCAGAGCGTCACGTCGGGCTGCAAATCACCGCAGGCGATTCGGTTCAGCTCTTGCACGGCGGCGGAGCCTAGTCCTCGACCGTAGCCTTGATAGGCAACGCTCGCATCCGTGAAGCGGTCGCAAACCACGACCTGACCGGCATCCAGGGCCGGGCGAACGACTTCTGCCAAGTTTTGCGCGCGTGACGCGAAGAACAGCAGCAGCTCGGTCATCGGCTCAATGCCGCGGTTCCGAGCGTCGAGCAGCACGCTTCGAATCAGTCGTCCGATCGCTGTTCCGCCGGGCTCTTGGGCGAGCTGCGTCGGCAGGCCCAACGCCGCCAGCCGTTCGACCAATAGCCCGATCTGGGTTGTCTTGCCGCAGCCATCGATTCCCTCGATGCTGACGAAGAATCCGGCCCCCGGCAAGTTGCGATTATATCCCCACCCATCCTGCTCGTCAGTCCGCGGAGGCGACGGTGCGGATCACCTCTAGATCGCCGTCCTCCAAGCGGAAGAGCGTGAAATCGGCGGCCTGTCCGGGAGCGAGGTATTCCGTGCGCTGCGCCAGGCCCATCGCCGTTCCGGGGTTCGAGCTTGCTAGTCCGGTCGCTTGGTAGAGCGTCATCCCTCCGAAGCGCATGGCGTTCTCGACGCCGCGATCCATACTCAGTGCAGATCCGGCCAGTCGCCGGCTGCTGGTGAGTTCAACCCGGCGACTGGATAACAGTTCGACTTGCTGCTCGCCGAGCTGGTATATGCCCGGTTCGCAATGGGCTGGTGCGACCGCATCGGTAACGAGAATCGATCGGTGCGGCCCCTTGGCGCGGAGTGCGATCTTCGCGAACTCTGGCAGCAGGTGGATCCCGTCGATGATCAGGCCTGCGTAGAGGCGGTCGTCGGCCATCTGATGGACGATGTAGTTGTCGTGCCTCGGCACTCTAGCGTGCGCGCCGTTGCCCAAGTGAGTGCTCATCGTCGCCCCGGCGCTCACCGCGTCGCCGATCTGTGCCGAGGTGGCGTTGGTGTGTCCGATCGAGACGACCACGTCGTTGGCTACCATGTGCTCGATCACGCCGGGGGCCTCGTCGTGTTCCGGGCTGAGCGTGACGATCCGGATGCCCCCCTCCGCTGCGTCTTGAAAACGCGCGAACTCTTCGACGCTGGGCGGGCGCACGTGCTGTTGCGGGTGCGCCCCGCGAGGCCCGTCATGCGGTGAGATCCACGGCCCTTCGACGTGAAAGCCGAGCATTGCCGAGCCGTTCGAAATGGTGCGCCGGGCCGTGGCCAGATTCCGGAGCGAACCTCGCATGTCCTCCCCGGATCCGGTGATCACAGTGGGGTAGAAGCGCGCCACACCGGTCGAACGCTGGACTTCGATGGAGCGGGCGATATCGTCGGCGGGCGTGTTTGGGTCGTTGTAATCCACGCCGGCGAAGCCGTTCACCTGCAGGTCCACCCATCCCGGGGAAATGAAGGGCCCCGCCTCGTCGGTGGTGGCCTCGACGGCGGTAATCCTGCCGCCGCTCGTGCGAATGGCTAGCGTCTCGCCAGTTCCGGGATGGATACCACGCACGGTCTCCGCTCCGGCGATCGCGCCCGCTGCGGGTCTGCTCGACATGGAGTTTCATTATGGCCCGCCAATGCAATCGGGCGGTCGGCCGGAGTGAGGCCGGCAGCCGCTCGCCGTGTACGCATCTGCTTGATTCGGGGAGTGATAGTATGAATCATTGGCACGCCAGTTTAAGATCAAGTCCGGTCGGCCGAGCTTCATCCGCGGCGCCTTCGGTGGGATCGCCGTTATCGCTAACCTGTTCTTGGGGCTCTACTTGTGCGCCCTCGGCGGCTTAGGCCTGATCGTTGGCGGCGAGATGTTCTTTCCTCTGGTGCCAGTTTCGCCGGAGGCCGCGGCCGTTGCGCTGCTGTTGCTCGGCTTGTTTGCCGTCGTCGCTTCGGCGCTTGCCATTTCCGACGGCAGGCTCAAACGCATTCCCTTGCTGGTCTGGGCCGCGGCCCTGTTCTCCGGATTGACTGCTGCGGTTTTCCGTGGCGACTATCGCTTTGATGGCATAGAGAGCTTCAAAGCTCACGGCTGGATGCTGCTGGGCTCGTTCCTGCTGCTTTGTGCCAGTTGGGTGCGCTACAAGACGCCGTCGCGCAAGCGCTCCTTGTACTAGGCGCCGTGCCGCACGCCGGGCTTGTGGTGGCCTCAAGCTGGCAAGCAGGCGGAATGCTGCCGCCAGGCCCGCGGTTGCCGCATAATGGCGGAGGGTAGTGTGCGATGGATGTGTTCGACCAAGTCCGGGACGCCCTCTCAGCCGGAGATGTCGAGGCCGGGTTTGAGCTAGCGATCGACCGCTTCCGGAAGGAGCGGTCGTACCCGATGATCTTCGAAGCGCGCTTGATGCAGAAGCGGCACGCGCTGGGCATGCCGCTGATCCAGACCGAGCCTTGGAACGATCTGGGTGTGGACTGTCAGGCCGCCTACGAGGGCGCCACGGTCGAGGCCGCCCGCGAGGTGGGCACGCTTTTCCTCAACGATGGCGAGGTCGGGCGGGCTTGGCCGTACTTTCGCGCCATTGGGGAGAGGGATCTCGTTCGCCAAGCCATCGAGGAATGTGGCGATGCCGTGACTGGCGAGGCCTTGGACGGCATCATCGAGGTTGCCTATCACGAGCAGGTCAATCCGAAGAAGGGATTCGAGCTGATCCTCAAGCATTACGGCACTTGCCGCGCCATCACCAACTTCTCGCAGTATCCCGTCGAGGAGGGCAGGGCGGACTGCGCGGAACTGCTGGCCGAGAACGTGCACTCCGAACTGCTGGCGAACATCAAGTATGCCGTGGAGCAGAAAGAGGGCCAGGCCCCCGAGGGCGAAGACCTCGGAGCCATCGTCGAGGACCGCAGCTGGCTGTTTGAGGGCAACGCGTACTATTTGGATACCTCGCACGTCTCCTCGCTCGTGCAGATGGCGCCTGCCATTGACCGCGAGCGCACGCTGGAACTGCTGCTGGGGATGGCGCGTTACGGAAGCCAGCTCGGCGAGATGTACCAGTTCCCGGGCAATCCGCCGTTCGAGAACGTCTTCGAAGATTATGGCGTTTACATCAGTACGGTCTTGCGACGCAACGTCGAGGCTGGCTTGGAGCACTTCCGGCGCAAGATCGAGACTTGCGACCCCAGTGTCGCCGGCACGACGCCGGCGCAAGTGCTGGTCAACCTGCTGGTGCGCTTGGATCGCCCCGGAGACGCCGCCGACGTGGCTGTGGAACACCTTTCCGAGGCCGATCCGCAATTCCTGACCTGCCCCAACGCCCTGCAGCTTTGCCAGATGGCGCAGGACTACGAGCGGCTGGCCGAGGTGGCGCGCAAGCGCCGCGACCTGCTGAGCTTCGCCGCGGCGACCATGCAGGCGGAGACGCCGGCGGCCGCCTGAGTCTTCGACTACCATAGGATCGTGCTGCCGCAATCAGCCCTGCGCGCCTTGGAGACAGCCGTTGGCGAGCGCGCTGTCTTGCACCGGGACCAAGACCTGCTCCTGTACGAGTACGACGGCAGCATCGACAAGGGCCGCCCGGAATGCGTGGTCTTTCCTCGGCGTACCGAAGATGTCGTCGAGATCGTGCGCATCGCGGCCGAATACGACCTTCCCATCGTGGGGCGGGGAGCCGGCACCGGACTGAGCGGGGGCGTGATCCCGACCCGGGGCGGGGTCATGATCGGCTTCGCGCGCATGAATAAGATTCTCGAGATCGATCTCGAGAACGAGTGCGCCGTGGTCCAGCCCGGTGTCGTGAACTTGGACATCACGCGCGCTGTTCAAGGCCACGGGTACTACTACGCGCCCGATCCCTCCTCGCAGAAGGCCTGCACCATCGGCGGCAATGTCGCCGAGAATGCCGGCGGTCCTCACACGTTGATCTACGGCGTGACCACCAATCACGTATTGGGCATTGAAGCTGTTCTGCCTGACGGCACTGTGGTGCAAGTCGGCGGAAAGGAGCAGGACCTGCCGGGCTATGACATCACAGGGTTGCTGACCGGTTCCGAGGGAACGATGGCCTTGGTGACCAAGGTCATCGTCAGGCTGATGCGAGCCAGCGAGGCGGTGGAGACGCTGCTGGCGATATACGACCGAGCCGACGACGCTGCCTCTACGGTGGCGGAGCTCACGGCTCGAGCCGTCACACCTGCGGCGGTGGAAATGATGGACGGTGTCATGCTCCGCATGGTTGAGGAAGCGACTCATGCCGGGTTTCCGCTGGACGCCGAAGCGGTGCTGCTGATCGAACTCGAGGGGGTGCGTGAGGGCGTGGCCGAGCAGCTGGAGCTAGTCAACTCGGTGTGTTTGGAGACCGGTGCGCGAGAGGTGCGAGTGGCGAAGAGTCCTGAAGAGCGGGCCCTGCTCTGGAAGGGTCGTAAGAACGCGTTCGGAGCGGTCGGGAGAGTGAGCCCGACTTACTACGTGCAGGACGGAGTCGTTCCCCGCACGCGTATCGCCGACACGCTGCGGCACATCCACCGAGTTTCAGAGAAGTACGGCCTGACGATCAGCAACATCTTCCACGCCGGGGATGGCAACATGCATCCCATCATCCTGTTCGACCCCCGCAGCGAAGACGAGACCAAGCGCACCCGGGCGGCAGGAGAGGAGATCCTCAAGTACTGCATCGAAGTGGGCGGGGCGATCACGGGGGAGCACGGCGTAGGCATGGAGAAGAACGAACTGATGCCGCTCCTGTTCGCCGAGGACAGCTTGGACCAGATGGAGCGGCTGATGCGCATCTTCAATCCGGACGGCCGACTGAACCCAGGCAAGATCCTACCAACGGGCAAGGGCTGCTTGGAGATCCGCCCGCCCGCCGCCCCTCACAAAGCGGTCGTCTGGTAGCGCTTCCGTGCTGCGTCGCATTCTCGCTTCTGCTAGCATCTGCCTGTCATGCGCTGGCTAGTGGCTCTCGCCTTGCTCGGCATCGGATGTGTCGGCGAGGGGCCTGACGCAAGCTCGATTACGCCCGATGAAATCGCGCCGCATGTGCGGTTCCTCTCCAACGACCTGTTGGAGGGGCGCGGAGTGGGTGGGCGCGGCGAGGAGTTGACCATCGAATACCTGGCCACCCAGCTGGAGCTGGCGGGCGCGGAACCCGCCGGCGAGGGCGGCACCTACTTCCAGACCGTGCCGCTGGTCGAGATCAAGACCCAGGGCAGTTCCAGCGTGCGCTTGGCCGGGCGTGAATTAGAGCCGTTGACCGACTATGTCGGCAACAACGAGCGGCAGACCGGGAGAGAAGTGTTTGACGCCGAGGTAGTGTTCGTCGGGCATGGCATCGTAGCGCCGGAGTTCGAATGGGACGACTTCAAGGGAGTCGACGTCGGCGGCAAGCTCCTAGTGCTCTTTACGAACGAGCCGCCGTCAGAGGACGAGGCCTTCTTCGGCGGCAAGGCGCTCACGTACTACGGGCGTTGGACGTTCAAGTTCGAGGAGGCCGCCCGGCGCGGGGCCGCGGGTGTGCTCATCGTCCACACCGACGAGACCGCGGGGTACCCCTGGGACGTCGTGCGAAATTCGTGGAGTGGCGGCCAGCCCTACGTCGAAGCCAAGCCGGGCGAAGCCAAGCTGGCGCTGGCTGGCTGGATCTCGTCGGAAGCGGCCGAGAGTCTGTTCCGCTCGTCCCCGGTCGCCCGGGACATGACGCTGGACGGATTGCTCGATGCCGCCAACCAACAGGACTTCACCCCCGTCGAGCTGGGAGTACGGGCCCAGGTCGATCTGCGCAGCTCTATCGTGCCGATTCAGACCCGCAACGTTGTGGCGAGCTTCCCGGGTGGCGATCCGGCTCTGGCAGACGAGGCCGTGCTCTATACGGCTCACTGGGACCATATCGGCATGCACGGGGAAGGGGAGGACCGCATCTATAACGGGGCTGTGGACAACGCGACCGGCTGTGCGGTGTTGCTCAGCATCGCCCGGGCGTTCGGGGATCTGGAGTCCGCGCCGCCTCGCCGGGTGTTGCTCGCATTCGTCGGCGCGGAGGAGAGTGGATTGCTGGGATCGGCCTACTATGCCGCCAACCCTGTGGTGGGGATGGGCAAGACCGCCGTCAACCTCAACTACGATGGCCTCTACCCTTTCGGCAAGACTAGCGATCTCTCGCTGCCCGGGTATGAGCGCACGAGCCTCAGCACCACGGTAGAGGCCCTTGCGGCTGAGTTTGGACTCGCCCTGACTCCCGACGCGCATCCCGAACAGGGCTACTACTACCGCTCGGACCAGTTCAGCTTGGCCAAGCACGGCGTACCCGCGTTCTCGATCAAGAGCGGTTCCAAGTACCCGGGCCGGCCCAGCGGGTGGGGCGAAGAGAAGGTCGCTCAGTATCGCGAGAGCCACTATCACCAGCCTTCGGACGAGTTTCGAGAGGACTGGGACTTCGCGGGAATTGCGGAGTTGGCGCGCTTCGGCTTCGAACTGGGCAGGATCGTCGCCGATCAGCCGGACCTTCCGACCTGGAAGCAGGGGGACGAGTTCCTAGCGGCGCGTCAACGCTCGTGGCAGTGAACCAGGTTCGTCGGTGGGAAGCGTCGATGCGTTTCGCACCGCGGCAGCCGTTGAGATGTGCGTACCGACCGCGCAGGCCCGCCAGCTTGCTGCGGGAGCGTCCATTGCCTCTTTCGATATAATCCTACGAAGGCGGACGGGCCGAGAGCCTGGCTGCTGCAATCACTCGACCACGGGAGACGACGAATGAAGAAGATTTGGATTGCCGCCTTTGTTGCCTGCGCGATTGCTGGCACCGTCTACGCCAACAGCGATGAAGCGCACGAGTACAAGAAGATCGCCGCTGTCCACGAATTGATGGAGTACATGGTCAAGCCCGCCATGGACAGGATCAAGGAGTACCGCGAAGCCGGCGGACCGGCCGACAAGGAGCAGTGGCAGAAGGCCTACGGCGCCATCAGCATCGTGACAGAGGCCAGTCAGCTGGTACTGATGGACGGGCGCATCAAGGATGACGCATGGAGCAATGGCGCCAAGCAGGTCATCGAGGCTGCGCAAGGCGCCATGATGGGGGCGTATCGCATGGACGCCGATGGCTACAACAAGGGCCTGAAGGCAATGTCAGCTGGCTGCAAGACGTGCCACGACGTCCACAAAAAGAAGGAAAAATAATACGGCGCGGCGACCGTGACTGCGGTCGTGTGTCCGATCGCCCGCCTCAAATGCCCGGCACCGGCGCCAAGCAGGTCCGGGAGAGCCGTCTACTCGTAGTAGGCGGCGTTGCGCTCGGTGAAATCGATCCACTCGTCGGGAAGATCCTCTTCCGCAAAGATCGCCGAAACAGGGCAGACCGGTACGCACGCACCACAGTCGATGCACTCCTCGGGATCGATGTAAAGCATCTCTTCCGTCTCGAAATCGTCTTCATCCGCCTTGGGGTGGATGCAGTCGACAGGACAAGCGTCTACGCACGCAGTGTCCTTGGTACCGATGCACGGTTCCGCGATGATATAGGCCATTGTTTACCCCTCTCCCCTACAGACTCCAACACCTGCTGACTTGACAGCCGTTGCCGCCCGAAATCGGCCGCTTCGGCTGCAACGAACGAGTCTAGCACAACGCAATTGGCCTGCTGAAGCATGAGCTCGCTCTTCCTTGAGAGTATCATGAAGCGTGTTCATGACACGCCGTTGGATCGCGTTGCTAGCGCTGATCGCGCCCGCTGCCGCACAACGCAGGGATGGTGGTTTCGGCCGGGATCCCGGCCAGATCCGCGAGACCTTGCCGGACGGCCGCTCGCGCACGCTGATCACGCTAAAGAACGATGCCGACAAATCCAGAGAGGACATGGCCCGGGTCGTGGAGCTGGCGACCGAGCTCCAGGACGAAATCGAGAAGAACGAGTTCCACACTGTCGATCTGGGCAGCGTGCGCAAGGCCGAGGAGATCCTGAAGCTGGTCAGGCGGGTCAGATCGCGTCTGAGCCGCCAGCAGTAGCGAGTTCTTGGCGCCGCTGAGACCGGATGGCCGGTCTTGCCGAGGCTTGCCGACGCCTACGCGAGGAGCTTCTGCACTACATCGCCGGCCACGTCCGTGAGGCGGAAGTCCCGCCCTTGGAAGCGGTAGGTCAGTCTCGTGTGGTCGAATCCCAGCAGGTGCAAGATGGTGGCGTGCAGGTCATGCACGTGTACCTTGTCCTCCACCACGTTGAAGCCCAGCTCGTCGCTCTTGCCGATCGTGGTGCCGGGCCTGATGCCGCCTCCGGCCATCCACATCGTGAAGGCGTTGGGATGGTGGTCGCGGCCGTCGTCCGTGCCGCCCTGCACCATCGGCGTGCGCCCGAACTCGCCGCCCCAGAGCACCAGCGTGTCTTCCAGCAGGCCGCGCTGCTTGAGGTCGCTCACCAGGGCGGCGCTGGCCTTGTCAGTGTCCCGGCAGTTCTTCTTCAGGCCAGAGATGAGGGACCCGTGCTGGTCCCAAGACTCGTGGAACAATTCCACGAAGCGCACGCCGCGTTCGACTAGCCTGCGCGCCAGGACGCAATTGTTGGCGAACGACGGACGTCCCGGCTCGGCCCCGTACATCTCGAGTACGTGCCGTGGCTCCTGGGAGATGTCCATCAGCTCCGGCGTGCTCGCCTGCATGCGGTAGGCCATTTCGAAGGAGCTGATCCGGGTCTCGATCTCGGGGTCGCCGACCTCTTGCAGGCGCATGCCGTTCAGTCGCCCGAGCGCGTCCAGCGAGTCACGCTGGAGCTGGCGGTCGACGCCCGCAGGGTTGGACAGATACAGCACCGGGTCGCCGCTGGTTCGGAACTGCACTCCTTGGTACATGGACGGCAGGAAGCCGCTGCCCCAGTTGGAGTTTCCGCCGCTGGGGCCCTTTTGGCCCGAACTGAAGACTACGAATCCGGGCAGGTCGCGGGATTCGCTGCCCAGCCCGTACAGCGTCCACGCCCCCATCGACGGCCGCCCGAACTGCTGCGTTCCGGTACTCATCATCACTTGCGCAGGGGCATGGTTGAACGCATCGGTCACCAGGGACTTCACGATGGCGATCTCGTCGGAGATTGCGGCGGTATGCGGGATCAGCTCGGACAGCTCGGCTCCGCTCTGGCCGTGCCGGGCGAACTTGAATTTCGGCCCGAGCAGTGTCGAGTTCGGATCGATAAAGGCCGCGCGGTAGCCCTCCAGCAGGTCCGCAGGCGGCAGGGTTCCCTCGTGCTTGGCCAGTTCCGGCTTGTTGTCGAATAGCTCGAGGTGGCTCGGACCGCCCCCCATGAACAGGAAGATCACGTTCTTGGCCGTCGGGGCGTGGTGCGGCTGCTTCGGTGCCAGCGGATCCGCGGCCTGCAGCATGTCGCGCAACGCGACGGCGCCCAGCCCGACGCCGCACTGCTGCAGGAACCAACGCCTTGCCAGCGGGCTAGAGGTGGCATGCGAGCGCGACATCTGTCATTCCCTCGTAATCGCTTCGTCCAGATTCAACAGCACGCGAGAAACGGCTGTCCAAGCAGCAAGCTTGGCGGTCGTGCCGTCTGCTAGCTCCGGTTCCGCTGGTTGTTCCCCGAAGGCCAACTCGGCCGCGTCGAGTCCGCCTGCCTTCAGGCGCTCGCGCTGGCTGCCCAGCAATGAGACCAGTTCGGATCGCTCCGTATCGGTGGGCGCTCGCGCCAGCACGCGCCTGAACGCGTAGTCGATGCGTTCCGGATCGTCCGCGCCACCTTCATCCAGCGTCCTGCGGCCCAGCTCGCGGGCAGCTTCCATAAAGACGGGCTCGTTGAGCGTGACCAGCGCCTGTAGCGGAGTGTTGGAGCGGTCACGCTTGACGCAGGCGAAGTTTCCGGTGGGCGTGTCGAAGGTGTCAAGGACGGGGTAGGGCACGGAGCGGTAGCGGAAGGCGTACAGCGAGCGGCGGTAGCGCTGCGCCCCGTTCGCCGTGTACCACCGCTTGGGGCCGTAGCTGACAGGCGGTTGGAACAGGAATTCAGGGGCCGGAGGGTACACGGGCGCGCCTCCGATCTGTGCCGTGAGCAACCCGCTCGAGGCCAGGGCGATATCGCGGACCAGCTCGCCGTCGACGCGGAACCGCGCGCCCCGGGCCAGCAGGCGGTTGTTCGGGTCCAGCTCGAGCAGTCGCGGCGTGACGTGGGACGATTGGCGGTACGTCTCCGAAGACACGATCAGCCGGTGCATGTGCTTCAGGCTCCAGCCGTTCTCCATCAGTTCGACTGCCAGCCAGTCCAGCAGTTCCGGATGCGACGGATCGGCCGCCTGCCTCCCGAGATCTTCGGACGTTTCGACAATTCCTGTGCCGAAATGGCCCTGCCAGAGGCGATTCACGATGGCCCGCGCGGTGGTGGGCGAGTCGCGGTCGACGAGCCACTCGGCGAACGCCAGACGCTCAGGCAGCTCGTCCCTTTCGGGCATCGGATGCAGAAAGCCGGGAACCCCGGCCTGCACCTGCTCGGCAGGGCGCAGGAAATCACCGCGCTGCAGGATGCTGGTCATGCGCGGTGCCGGGCGTTCGTCCAGAACGAGCTGGGAGCTTCCCTCCGGGTACTTGCCCCACATGTCCTCGATCCTGCGATTGGCCTCCGCCCACTTGGCGACGGTGGTGCGCCAGTGGCCGAAGAGCGCCGCTTCCTGCTCTGGCGTGCGCGGGCCGCCGCGGGAGAGCAGTTCCCGTATGTGTCTTGGCAAGGGATCAGCTTCGGCATTCTCCGCAGCTGTGAGTGATAGCCGGTACCTGCCCAAGTTCAGCGACTGGTTGTCGTCCGAGTTGTACCCGCCGTGATTCATCGAGAGCTTGAACTTGACCAGCGTGGGCTCTTCGACCTCAAGCGCTTCAGCCAGCTGGAACACTGCCTTGCGCGGCGTGTTGCGTCGGCCCGGGCCGGCATCGGTGCTCCACGCGCTCATCGCGAAGCCGTCGATAGCGAATCCGACGTCCCCCAGGATCCTGCGCTTGTTGTCCTTGTCTGGGAACAGGAAGGAGTCGAGCATCGACATCTCGGGGTTGACGTCGGCGGTGGCGCGTGCAATCTTGAGCGGCTTCCACTTCTCCGGATCGTCCGCCGGCGCCACCTCGACTTCGAATTCCGTCAACGCGGCGGTGCCCCGGAACGAGCGGCCCGGACCGCCGAGCGGCAGCCGCGGATCGGTCAGCAGCTCGAGTCGGAAAGCTCGAACCGTGCCCGGCTCCAGCAGGGCCTCCGGCGTGACCACGCTACGTGTCGGCGCGTAGCCTGCCGCCAGGATGGACTTGTCGGGCAGCACCTCATATTTCTCGCCGCTGCCCAGCTTGATGTGCGTGTCCAGAACGGTCCATTCGGGCTGGCTGGCGGCCTCGGACTGTTCCCATTCGGCCATCCGTTCGCGCCAGTCCGGGTCCAGTTCGCGCAGCCCGGCCTCGATCTCATGGATCTCGGCGAAGATCTCGCTACGCAGCCTGTCTTCGTCCGCGGTGTAGACCGCCTGCGTGGATTCGTGCGAGTTGTTGATGTACGCGAACATCCGGTAGTAGTCGGCCTGGCTGATCGGGTCGAACTTGTGATCGTGGCACTGGGCGCATTGCACGGTCAGGCCCAGCACGGCCTTGCCGATGGCGTCCATGCGGTCGAACATGGCCTCCATGCGGAACTGCTCTGGATTGGCCCCGCCCTCGGCGTTGATCATCGAGTTGCGCAGGAAGCCGGTGGCGACGCGCTTTTGTTGGGCCGCGTCAGGCAGTAGGTCGCCTGCGACTTGCTCGACCACGAAGCGGTCGTAGGGCATGTCCGCGTTGAGGGCGTCAACGACCCAATCGCGATAGAACCAGACTTGCCGCGGCTTGTCCTTCTCAAATCCGTCAGAATCGGCATAGCGGGCAGCGTCTAGCCAGATGCGCCCCCAGCGCTCGCCGTAATGCGGAGATGCGAGCAGGCGATCTACCAAGCGTCGATAGGCGCCCGGCGCCGTGTCGTCCAAGTAATGCTGGGTCTCTTCGAGCGAGGGGGGTAGCCCGGTCAGGTCAAGGCTCAGGCGGCGGATCAGAGTGCCCCTGCTGGCAGGAGGCGACGGCTCCAATCCTTCGGCCTCCAGTCTGGCCAGAACGAAGCTGTCAATCGGACTCTCTGCTCTCCGCCCGTCATTCAGCCGGGGCCGCTCCGGCTTCGTGGGCGGAACGAACGCCCAGTGCTGGTTCAGCGCGGGGTCTGCTCCTCGGCCCTCGGGCCAGACCGCTCCGGCCTCGATCCAGGCCTTGATCAGTGCGACCTCCGCGTCGCTGAGTTGGCCGTCCATGGGCATTCGGTTGCCCTCGCCGAGGCCGGCCACGCGCTTGTAGATGGAACTTGCCTGGGCGTCGTGCGGCACGATCCGCGGCCCGCTTGGACCGGAGTCAGTAGCCACGCTGCGAGAATCGAGCCGCAGCTGGCCGAATTGCTGCTGTTCACCGTGGCAGCCGTAACACTTGTCTCGAAAGATCGGCTCGATCTCGGCGGCGAAGTCGGCACCGCTGGCGATGCCTGCGAACGCAATGAGAGAACCAAGGAGCGAGATCGCGCGCATAAGCGGGCTCGCTGCCATTATATAGTCGGATCCTGCTGAGAGGCCGCTCCAGACCCCCGACCCCCGCAGCCAGTATCGAAGGGTGTGCCTCCCACACGGTGGGATGCGGGAGGCGCAGGTGCGGAAGACTAGTTCGGTATCAGGCCCGCCTCGTACATGGTGCGCCACGCACGGCCGTCCCAGCGCAGCAGCTTGAACGCAACGTCGCTGCCCGGCTTCAGACTTCTCTGGACGTCGCGCAGGTCTCGGATCGAATCGATCGGCTCGCGATTGACTTCAAGCACAATGTCCCTTTGCTGCAGGCCGATGTCCTCCGCAAAAGAATGAGCTTCTATTTGGGTGATCAAGACTCCGCCGCGCGTGCTCAAGCGCATCTGGTCGCGGCGCTCGGGGTCAATCTCTTGGACTGTCAGCCCGAATCGGACGGCGGCCTCTTCGGCTTCCGACGGGTCGGCCGCGGATTCGCTCTGCTCCGCATAGAGCTTGGCTCGATCTTGGATCGTGACGTCCAGCGTCAGAGCCTTGCCGTTCCGGACGACCTCGATCGGCACGGTTTCGCCCACGGCGATTGCCGCGACCACTTCGATGAGTTTCTCGCCGGTGTCGATCTTTTCGCCGCCCACTGACACGATGATGTCCTCGGCGCGCATGCCGGCCTGCTCTGCCGGGCCGTCCTCGACCGTGCGCAAGACGAACACGCCGCCTTCCGCCCCGTAGCTCCGGCTCAGCGAAGGACTCTGGTCCCCGCTGAACTCCACGCCTATCGAGCCGCGGGACACGCGCCCGAAGCGAACGATCTGGTTGTAGGTCTTGACAGCGATATTGGATGCGAGGGCAAAGCCGATGCCGTCGTAGCCACCGGTGCGGGAGATGATCGCCGTATTGATCCCGATGACCTCGCCGCGGATGTTCAGCAGAGGTCCGCCGCTATTGCCTGGGTTGATCGCCGCGTCAGTCTGCAAGAACTTCTGGAAGGGCCGACCTCCCCGCGCGGCGTTCATCTCCCGGGACAAGGCACTGATGATTCCCACCGTGACCGTCTCGCGATACCCGAACGGCGATCCGATGGCAATGGCCCAGTCGCCAACGTTGGCCGCATCGGAGTTGCCGATCTTGGCCGCCTGCAGGCCTGTCTTGCCCTTGACGTGGATGACGGCCAGGTCCGTCTCCGCATCGGCTCCGATCAAGGTCGCGTCATAGCGCTCGTCGTCATCGACGAACGACACGCGAATGCGGTCTGCGTCGGCCACGACATGGTGGTTGGTGATGATGTATCCCTTCGGGTCGACGATCACTCCAGAGCCTTGGCCGGAGCCGCGACGGCGCGGTGCAGGCATGGGCCCCTCCGGGATTCCGAAGAACCTGCGAAACATGTCCTCTGGGGAATTAAACGGACCTGAGGAGTCGTCCTCTTCGTCGGCGCGGCTGGCTGGAATGTAGATGCTGACCACAGATGGGCGCACTTGCTGCGCTAGCTCGGAGAACTGGTTCGCAACCGGTTCGGCGGCGGGTACTTCGAGCGGCGCGGCGTCCGAGACGGGCTCTTTACTCTCAGGCGCGGCGTCAACCGATCCCGAGATGATCGTGCCGATCAAGATTCCGGCCGTGAGAGTGCCGAAGATCAGTGCTACCGGAAGCAGCCCGGAGTGTTGGAGGCGTTCGATAACAGTTCGCATGTTCGTTTAGACGCGCCACCCATCCTAAAGGTTGTGCCCCGCGCCTTCAACATTATCGCCCCACCGGCGAACGGCTTGTGGCACGCTCTGGCGTTCGCTTGTCCGCCCCGTTGGGGTCGAGCTGCCGACAGTGGGGCGAGAGTCGCACCGCTTTGCAGGCAGAGAGATCGCAGGTGACTGGCCCCAGCAGTGAGAGCTTCGCTTAAGCAGTGGCGAGAGCGTCCCGTTGTCTGCTGTCACTTTGGAAAGGGGAGTGCTACGAGTCATCGAGGAACTCTTGGGAGCGACAACAAGACGTTCGCCACGGAGCGGGACGATGCGACACACGGCGTCACCCGCTCATCCCGCCCAGACGCACAACGCCGGCGATCCGTGCGATGCGCGGAAACAACGTGCTCTCGACCACCTTGGCATCAAGACATTAAATGCCCTATGCTGTGATGTATGAGGACGACGCTGACGCTGGCTCCTGACGTGGCCAGCCTAGTGAACCGCATGCGGCACGTGCGCAACCAATCTCTCAAGTCGATCATCAACGAGGCCCTGCGCCAGGGTCTGCGCATGATGGCGGAGCCGCCAGGCCAGTCGCAAGTCTACCGGACGCCAGGAGTCGATCTCGGGCGATGCCGGTTCGGCAGTCTGGACGACGTCTCCGAGGTTCTCGCCATCGCAGACGGTGAGCAGTTCCGGTGATCCTCATTGACGCGAACCTGCTGGTTTATGCGCACGTGCATTCGTTTGCGCAGCACGAGAAGGCGCGCGCGTGGTTGGACGACCGAATCAACGGGGCCGCTCCGGTGGGACTTCCTTGGCCCAGTCTGCTGGCATTTGCGCGGATCATCAGCAATCCGCGCATCTTCGATCGACCCGTCACGGTGTCTGCCGCTTGGGGCCAGGTGGAGTCGTGGTTGGCGGCAAAGTCAGTCTGGATCCCATTGCCGACAGAGCGCCACCAGCAGGTTCTGGGACCGCTCCTCGCGAGCATAGAGAGCCGCGCGAATCTCGTGCCCGACGCCCACCTCGCCGCACTCGCCATTGAACACGGACTCCAGCTGTGCTCGACGGACGGGGACTTCGCACGCTTTCACGGCTTGGAGTGGAAGAACCCACTTCAGTAGAGCCGCAGACTGCACGTAGCGCAAGTTCGGCCAGTGCATTTGCGGAGTCTTGTGGTCATCCCCGATGACACTCACTCGCCGAACCCGCCGCTTGGCGATAGCGATCATCGTTCGAGTCCTCGACAGGGGCTCGTGCGAGGGTCCAGTTCCTGGTTGCCGGGCTTTCGCACGCTGGATCTCGGACCTGCCGCGTCATCCGTCGCCGCTGCGCTCTGGAGCGCGCGGCTGTTGCTGCGCCAAGCAGTGCAGCGTGCCCAAACCGAGCGCAATGTCGACGCAATGCACGCCGCGCACCTCGCGATCCGGAAAGCACTCCCGCAAGATGCGGAGCGCTGCCGCGTCGTTGGCGTCGTTGAACGTCGGCACTAGCACGGCACCGTTGGCGACGTAGAAGTTCGCATAGCTGGCTGGGAGCCGGTAACCGTCAAACCATAGAGGCCGTGGCGTTGGCAGTTCGACGATCTCGAGTGCCCGGCCGCGTTCGTCCCGCATCCCCCGCAACCTGCGTAGGTTTTCTTGCAAGGCCGCATAGTTCTCGTCGCGGCGATCTGTCTCAACGATCGCCGCGACTCGGTTCCGGCCGACGAAGCGGGCCAGGGTGTCGACATGCCCGCTGGTGTCATCGCCTGCGATCCCGCGTCCAAGCCAGAGCACGTTCGTAGCTCCGAGGAAGTCACCCAGGACGCGCTCGATGGCGCTTCGGGATAACCCGGGATTGCGAGCGTGGCGCTGGTTCCCCAACAAGCACTGCTCTGTGGTCAGTATCGTTCCTCGGCCGTTGCTCTCGATCGAACCGCCCTCCATCACGACGATCCTGCCGTTCGCCTTGGGTTCCACGAAAGCGGCACCAGACGAGTTCGCTACGTAGCGGCCGACGCTACGATCGGCCTGCCAATTGTCGTATCGGCCCCAGGCGTTGAACGCCCAGCAGACAGCATGGAGTTGACGGTTCCGGAATACGAAAGTGGGACCTGAGTCGCGCAGCCAGGATCGGTCAGTTGGTGCCAGATGCAGCTCGACCTGGTCTGGATCCGCGCCACTACGCCTCAGTACGCTGCGTGCCCGCTCAGCGTCTCGCGCGTCGCGGACGAGCAGCTGTACCCGTTCGCGGCCGCTCAGCAGGCGTACGAATTCGGCGAACGCCCAGCGCACCGCGGACAGCTTTCCCGGCCAGTCGCTTCCCGAGTGCGGATAGGCCAGCCACGTCGCTTCGTGCGGCTCCCACTCGGCAGGCATGCGAGTGGCGCCATCTGCAAGCTCGCTCACTCGCTGGATCTCCGAGCCAGCTGGCCGTACGCATCGATCCTCCGGTCTCTAAGGAAGGGCCAGTCACGCCGTGTCTGTTCGATTTCCGCCCGGTCGCATCGCGCGAGCAACACTTGGTCAGCGCTGCCCGCCTCCGCCACGATCGAGCCGAACGGGTCCGACACGAACGACCGGCCCCAGAACTCCAGGCCGGCATAGCCGGAAGGCCGCGCGGGCGAGCTGTCGAGAATGCGCTCCGTTCCCGTGCGGTTGACCGCCGCGACAAATGCGCCGTTCGCGATCCCGTGGGCGCGTTGGGAGATGCTCCAGGCTTCCCACTGGCGTTGTCCCCATTCGTCCTTCTCTCGCGGGTGCCAGCCGATGGCCGTCGGGAAGATCAGGAACTCCGCGCCCGCCAGCGCCGCAAGGCGCGCCGCTTCAGGGAACCATTGGTCCCAGCAGATTAGCGGTGCGATGCGACCGAACTTGGTCGGAAAGACCCTGAATCCGAGGTCGCCGGGGGTGAAGTAGTACTTCTCGAAGTACAGCGGGTCGTCGGGGATGTGCATCTTGCGATAGGTTCCCAGCAGGCCCCCGTCGGTGTCGATGACCACGGCCGAGTTGTGGTAGATTCCGGCCGCCCTGCGCTCGAATACCGAGCCCACGATCACGACGCCGTGGCTGCGAGCCGCCGCCGCAAGCGCTTCGGTGGTAGGTCCCGGGACCGGCTCCGCCAGTTCGAAGTTGTCCGGGTTCTGCTCTTGGCAGAAATACTGCGTCAGGAACAGTTCGGGCAGGCAGACCACCTGCGCGCCCCGCCGAGAGGCTTCGCCGATTGCCAGCAGAGCCGTGTCGAGATTCGCCGCGGGTTCGGGCCCGCAGGTCATTTGCACCAGCCCCAAGGTGGTGGTCAGCGCTGTGGATTGTCCGCCGGTCAAGGCTGTAGCACGACTTTCGTAAGGCCTGGCTCTCGGGCGTACAGCCGGTCGAACATTTCCGGCCCTCGCTCGAGCGGCACTGAGGCGCTCAAGACCGGTCGGACTTGGATGGCTCCGCGCTGCATCAATTCGAGGCAGGCCGGGTAATCGTTCGACGACGCGCAGGAGCCCAGCACGTCGATTTCTCGCGTGACCACAGCCTGCAGCGGGAACGAGACCGTCGGCGTCACATTGCCGATCAGCGTCACTTTGCCGCCCTTGCGCACGCTGTGCAGCGACATCGCGACCGTCGCGTCCGCGCCGACGGCTTCCAGCACCAGGTCCGCCCCGATGCCACCGGTCATCTCGCGGATCGCCGCCGGCACGTCCGCCACCTCGCCGGCCTGAATGGTGCGGTCGGCGCCCAAGCGACGAGCCAGTTCCAAGCGATCCGATGCAAGGTCGACCGCGACGATGCGACCACACCCGGCGCTGCGGAGGGCCTGCACCGTCAACAGCCCGATCATCCCGGCCCCTACCACAAGCGCGGTGTCGCCCAGTGCTGGCTGAGTGCGCCCAACGGCATGGACTGCTACCGAAACCGGCTC
This sequence comes from Bryobacterales bacterium, assembly GCA_028819215.1. Taxonomy (GTDB): domain Bacteria; phylum Acidobacteriota; class Terriglobia; order Bryobacterales; family UBA6623; genus VXMF01. Next base: position 30,994 of record JAPPMG010000062.1, on the reverse strand, counting down.
GACCATCGCCGCTTCGTCAAAGCCCACTCCTTCCGGTATGCGGAACACGATGTGCTCCGGGACGGCGACGTACTCCGCGAAAGCGCCGTGCCGGCGATAGTCTTCGCAGGACACTCCCAGCACGCGCCGGTTCTCGCAAAGATTGGGGCGGCCCGTGCGACAGAAGGCGCAGTTGCGGCAGCAGATCATCGAGTCGAAAGTAACGCGGTCACCCGGCTCGAATGACCGCACCGCGGCGCCGACTCCGGCAATCTCGCCTGCGGCCTCGTGGCCCATGATCAGCGGGGGTATGCGGCGCCCGCTGCTGCCATCGTAGCCATGGACGTCACTGCCGCAGATGCCGCAGGAGCGCACCCGGATCAACACTTCGTCCGCTTCGATTCGCGGTTCCGGCACCTCTTCGAGGTCGAGCCGCTTGTATTCGTTCAGTACCAGCGCCTTCATCTTGATCCAGTGTCGCCCAGACGAGAGTCGTTGTGCGTTCCGTCAGGTCAGTGCCCAGCGCAGCATTCGCAGGCTATCGGCCAGACGGCCGTTGACTCCGAGCGCGGCCGATGGCTCGTAGCCGCAATGCACCATGCAGTGCTCGCAGCGATCGTCGTTTCCGCGCCCGTAGCGATCCCAGGGCGTTTCGCTCATCAGTTCCTCGAAGCTGTCCCAGTGCGCGTCGGTGATGAGGTAGCACGGCCCCTTCCATCCCCGGGTGTTGTAGGTCGGATTGCCCCAGGCCGTGCAGGGCATTTCCCTCGCTCCCTTGAGGAACTCTGCGTAGATGGGTGTCGTGTTCATGCGGAACCGCCGGAACAGCGAGTCCACATCCTTGAACTTCTCTTGGATGTCTTCCCGCGTGAGAAAGATCTCTCGGCTCTGGACTGCCGAATATCCGTAGGCCGGCGACAGCATGTGGCCATCGACGTCGAATTGCTGGAGGTATTCGAACAGCGCCTCGATTTCCCGCATGTCGGTCTCGCGGTAGACCGTTGTGTTGGTGCAAACCATGTGGCCGGCCGCCTTCGCGGCGCGGATGCCCGCTATGGCTTCGTCGAATACGCCGTCACGCTCCACCGCTAGATCGTGGGTCTCGCGCAGGCCGTCGAGGTGGACGTTGAAGAAGAAGCGCTTGTGCGGGCGGAACTCGTGCAGTCGGGCCTCGATAAACATGCCGTTGGTGCAGAGATAGATATGCCGCTTGCGCTTGATCGCGCCTTCGACCAGCCTCCCGATCGGCTTGTACATCAGCGGCTCGCCACCGCAGATCGACACGACCGGCGCGCGGCATTCGTCGATCGCCGCCAGACACTGCTCCAACTCCAGCTTCGAGGTGATCGTGTCCTCGTACTCCCGGATTCGTCCGCAGCCCGTGCAGGTGAGATTGCAAGCGTGGAGCGGTTCGAGCATCAATACCAAAGGAAAGCGCTTCCGCAGCATCGGGTGCGGCTGCGACCTGCCGGAATGCTGCGAGCCCGCGGGCAATATCGGGAACGGGCTGTTCCGGGGGGCAGGGTCGCGCTGCCATTCCGGCCTCGGAAAGAGCGCGTGCCTCGCGACGTGTGCGCCCATGCGTAGCGTGCTAGACAGCGGGAGTCTCATGCCTGTACGGCTCCCTTCTTGCGAGCGTACTCGCCAAGCGCCATCAAGGGAAAGTACTGCGGGTACATGTGATAGCGCAAGTAGAACACTCTTGGAAAACCAGTTCCCGTATGGGCTCGCTCGACCCACGTGCCCTGTGGGGTCTGGCGCTCGAGCAGGTAGCGCACGCCGTCCGCGACCGATCCGCTGTCGAAGTCTTCGGTCGCCAGCAGTGCCATCAGCGCCCAAGCGGTCTGCGATGGCGTCGATTCGCCGCGGGCCCGGAGGGCTGGATCGTCGTAACTGTCAGGCGATTCGCCCCATCCGCCATCGGCGTTTTGGAGCGAGCGCACCCATTCTCCGGCTCGGATCACCGCGCTGTCCCGCGCCGGAACACCCGCAGCCCGCAGCCCACGCAGCGCGAAGCAAGTGCCGTAGATATAGTTCACGCCCCAACGCCCGTACCAACAGCCGTCCTCGTGCTGCATCCGGCGGATATACTCCACGCCGCGCAGGACGCGCTCTCGATAGCGCCCCGGAGCCCGCCGGCACAGCGTTTCCAGGGCCCGCCCCGTGATATCGACGCAACTCGGATCCAGCATCGCGTTGTGGTCGGCGAACGGCACGTGGTTGAGGATTGCTGCGCAACTGTCAACGTCGAAGGCTGCCCAGCCGCCGTCGGACGACTGCATGGCTGCGAGCCACTCCAACGCCCGCTCTTCAGCGCGGAGCTGTCGCTGGGCGTCCGTGGCACAGGTGTGCTCCAGCGCGAGCAGCACCTCCGCGGTGTCGTCGGTGTCGGGATAGTGATCGTTGCGGTACTCGAAGAACCACCCGCCAGGTGCGGCCTGCGGATTGCGCACGGCCCAGTCACCCGGCTTGCGCGCCTGCTTGGCAAGCAGCCAGTCCGCTGCGCGGCCCAGCGCCCAGCGCGCCGGAGCGCCGAGCCGGGCCTTGGCCGCGCCGATCGCGTGGGTCGTCAAAGCCGTGTCCCATACCGGCGAATGGCACGGTTGCACGCGAAATCCACGTTCGTCGTGCAGGATCAGATTGTCGAAATGTGCCAGCTGGGCCCGCAACAGGGGGTGATTCGAGTCATAGCCCAGCTGCGTCAGGGCCATGATCGAATTCACCATGGCAGGAAAGATCGCGCCCAAGCCGTCGGATCGCTCCAGTCGGGTGATCATCCAATCGTGCGCTGCTTCGATGCCCCGCTCACGGTGGCGTCCGGCCGCGGTGGACTCGAGAAACTTGATCGTCTTGTCGAGCAGCAGGAAGAAGCGTTTCCAGCTGACGAGTGCTGGCGCCGGTGCGGCGCGGCCTGAAAACAGTTCTTCGAGCGAAAAGCCCGCCGGCACGCGCCGGCGAGCTCGAGTCGCCCCGAGAATCGAAAGCGGCGCCAGCATCGCCCGGCTCCACGACGAGATGGAATAGATGCCGAAATGATGCTCTGCCGGAAGCAGGAAAATCTCCGGTGGGATGGATGGCACGTCCGACCGCCGATAGAGGTCGAAATAGCTGAGGTAGAGCTTGGTGTAGCTGTTGGCTGCTTCCACGCCACCGAGATCCACGATGCGCTTCGCGGCGCGCCGCAGGCGCTCGGATTGCGGTTCGTGGCCGCCCAGCTTCAGAGCGCAGTAGGCCTTTACAGACGCACTAATGTTGGCGGGACCCTGAGGGTAGATGTTCCAACCGCCGTCTTCGAGCTGCTTGTCCGCGATATGGCGGCAAGCCGCATCCACCAGCGCGCGGGTTGGCGGATTCCATGTTCCGTCGCTGCCAGGCTGGTGCAGCCAGAGTTGCAGCAGCACGTAGTCCGACTCGAGCGTGGTATCGCCTTCAGCTTCGCCTACCCAGTAGCCCTCGGAAGTCTGCCGATTGAGCAGGTAGTCGCAGGCCGCGTCTACTGCCTGCTCGGCTCGGACGACGAGGTCTTCAACGGGCGGCCGCGCGATTGCGGCGCTACTCTCTCGGCCAGCGCCTAGCTTCATTGATCGGCCGAGACCCGAGGCGGCTGAGTCTGCCGCAAGCTAGGTGTGAGCGGGAAGTGAGCGTTCTCTCGGACGGTTGCTGCCTCTGTGGTATGCACGAAGCCGCACTGCTGGAAACGGTGATGGAGATCTTGCACGATCGGATCAACAGCCGATCCGCCCGAGGCAGCCATGCGTGCGGGGCCGTTGAGCCGTGCCGGTGAGGTGACGTCCTTGTCATCGGCCAAGAAGCGCGGTGCTCGGCGGGCCCGGGGCGCAAGTGCGACGGTTTCAGGCGCGAGCGCCATACCCGTGCAGAATCCACGCGGGCGCGACGATAGAACAGACTCGATGTCTGGGGCGGGCATTTCGGACCCAACGGGAAGTGCCAGTATAGCCAACCGATTGCTGACGGTCGCAGTTCCCCCAAGCCACCGATCTGCACGGCGCTTGCCGCGCTGGGCCCGCGAGCATCGGACAGATTCGCCGCAACGAGCCCCTCGTGCAGATGCCCCGTCGCGGCCTAGCGGTTGTCTCGCCTCGCTTGCAGCGGCAGCGCTAACCACCACGATGCTCGGATCAGTCTTCGGCCGCGAGCGGAGCGTTCAGCTGCGTTCAGACCCGGACCAGTCGACCAGCTCTAGGTCGTCAATTCTGGCGAAATGGCGCATGTTGCAAGTGGCGAGCCGGGCCGGGAGGCTAAGGGCAATCGAAGCTATGGCCAAGTCCATGTCCTCGATTGGTGTCCCTCGCTGCTGCAGCGTGGCCTTCCATTGACCGAAAACCAAGGAGGCTGGCTCGCTCCAGTCCGCCCAGCGCAACGCGCCGCGCAAGCGTGCGAACTCATCCGCGAGGAGGCGCTGGCGGCGAGAGCCAGCTCTCAGGCACGACAGACCGAAGCAGATCTCCGCCGCCACGGGTGTGCAGAGGTAGACCGTCGACGGATCCTCGCCTCGCAGTCGGTGCAACGCGCTCGGGTCTCGACGCATGAATGCCGAGACGGCGCTGGTGTCGAGGAGCAACATCAGAACGGGGAGCGCGCCCGGCTCCTGCGGGCACTGGAAATAGCGTCCAGAAAGGGATCTTGACCCTCACGGAGGAGTTCTAAGTCTGGCTGGCTCAAGTGATCGTTCGAAAACAGGTCCGCTGGCCAGCACGTCCGCTCTTCGACGACCCGTCGACACGCCTCCACGATCAGCCGATTCCGGCTCATGCCTCGTTCCTCTGCGACGCGGTTCAGCCCGGAGAGCACGGATTGCGGGAAATATACGCTCGTGTTAGGCATGGCAGGTTTCAACACAACATATTATACCACATTTCCTTGATCTAGCGATAGGACTCAGTTAACGCGGGTAAGGGCTTGGACATCGCCAGGGGTAGAGTTCTGGCGATTTGGGCGGCAGATTCCGATACCTTCTTGAAGCGCAACGGGGTGTCGAGCAGCTGTTCTGGCAGGCTCGGATATAATCCCCCCAATGGTCACGTTCGAGTTCTTCGTGCAGGATGGCTGCGTCCCGGATGAGAGCCGCGCTCGGATCGTCGCGGACATCGAGGCAGTGTGCGCCGAAGTGCTAGGTGCGCAGGCGGGGCCTGTCTCGGTCTCGTGGACTGTGATCCGCAAGGGGTTCGGCTTTCGGGGCGGGGAGCCGTCGACCACCTCCCTGGTCCGCAGCCGCATACCGGACGGGTACGGTTCCGACGCGCGGGCTCGCTTCCTTCGGTCGGTCGCGGAGACGTGGTGTAACCTGACGGGCGCGACTGAGGACGAGGTCATCGTATCCGCCCGCGATTGGAGCTGGGCGGGCTGAACGTCCCCCAGAAAGGAGTTGAAGGCATGCCGTTCTATCGTTGCTTGATTCCAAAGGACTCGCTCACGTACGAGCAGCGCGAGGAGATCGCGGTCGCGTTCACCGATGTGCATTGCAGTCTCTCCACTGCGCCGCGGCGTTTCGTGCAGGTCGCGTTCCTTGAGACCGATGGCTCCGGCGAGGTGGCCGACTCCCACGGAAGCGGCGTGCTGCGCTATGACACTCCGTACTTCATCGCTGGCGGCAACCGGGCGGGCCGCTCGGAGGACACGAAGCGCCTGATTTTGAGCGGCTTGATCGAGAAGTTCTCGGAGATTGCTGGGGTTCCTGCCGATATGGTCAGCGGACGCATCACGGAGGCGCCCGCCTCGTGGACGATGGAGGCCGGCCGAATCCTTCCGGAGCCGGGAGCCGAGGCGGATTGGCTGGAAGAGCCCGCCGCGGCGGCTTGAGCACGTCCCGAGTCGGGATCAGCTGACGATTCGTCCATCTGGGCCGAGCCTCAGGCGTCGGCCAGCCCACCAGACCTCGCTGCCGAACAGGCTGCAGAGCCAGACTGCTGCGGCGCACAGGTCCGCAGCGGGGATCAGCCATAGTGATCGGGCTCTGCCCTTTGCGCGGACCAACCGCGCGGCAGAGTCGCCGGCAGCGAGACGCAGGCTGATCGTGGCGGCTGCCAGCGGCCATAGCGTGCCCGGTTCCGCCAGCAGCGCCAGCGCCGACCATGGCACTGCAAAAGTGAGTGCGAGGGAGAAGTGTCCCAGCGGCCGCTGCTTGCGGATGGTCCTCGACCAGCGCAGCTGGCGTCTCCAAGATTGCTGCCATGTCGCGCCGCGAGACAAGCGGGTGCTCACTGGCACGGCCGAGAGCCTCACGGAAAGGCCCTCCGCCGCGACTCTGGCCCCTAGGTGGTAGTCGTCCCCGATGAAGTTGCGCAGCGCCGGGAAACCGCCCACGCCGGCCAGCGTCTCGGCGCGCAGCGCCATGGACGAGCCAAGGCCGAAGCGGAGCCCTTGCAGGCACTTCGCCAAGAGCACTTGGGAAGGGAACTCGGTGTTGATGCGACAGGATTCCAGCCGAACGAGCAGGGAAGTGTCGGGCTCGGCCCGATATAGGCACGTCACCATCCCGGTGTTCGGTGCCTGCAGTTCTGCGCTGAGGCTCGCGAGGTATCCCCCGGGCACGCCGATATCTGCATCGCTCAGCACCCAGACTGGCTTGGATGCGTGCCGCGCCAATTCCTGCAGGACTTCGACTTTTCCGTTGCGTCCCGGCGCGGGCGCAGGGCAAGTGACGAGCTCGATCCGGACGAGCGGGAAATCGGCTCGCAGCTTGCGGACCGCCTCGCGGGCCAGGCTGTCATCGCCTCCGACCCCGACCAGGATTTCGAAATCAGGGTATTCCTGAGCGGCGTGCGACCTGAGCACCTCGACGAAATCCTGGCCGGCACCGCTCGCCGGCTTGAAGATCGTGATCCCGGGTCGGGACCTGGGCTCTGTCGGCGCGTTCGACTGGTCGCGGCTGTGTCGCCACAGGACCAAGAGGGCGGCTACGTAGTACGCGCAAGACGCGGCTGCCAGCAGGGCGACCGCCGTGACGAATACCACTGTGCGCTAGGCCACGCGCTGGGCGTCCCGCTGGGCGATCAAGCAGAGCTCCGCCGCCTTGAAGGTGTGCTCCTGCGTCATCGCCCGTTCAGTGCGTTCCAGGCAATCCAGGATCAGCTGCCCGAAGAACGGGAAACCTACAGTGTCGTGCGTGCGGATATGCTGCTCGCCCTTGCCATCGACCAGATAGAGCTGGTCCGATTCCGAATCGCGGCCTACGTCGAGGTACTTGCGCAGCTCGATGTAGCCCTGCGTGCCGAGGATGAAAGTCCTGCCGTCACCCCAGGCGCCGAGACCGTCCGGCGTGAACCAGTCGACGCGAAAGTAGTTCGTTGCGCCGTTGTCTGCCACGAGGGCCGCGTCTCCGAAGTCCTCCAGTTCAGGATGGTCGGGATTGTTGTAATTGGCAACGCGGCTGGAAGTGACGGTGGCGTCGCGAGCCCCGCTGAAGTGCAGGAACTGCTCGATCTGGTGGCTGCCGATGTCGCACAGGATCCCGCCGTACTGCGCGAAGTCGAAGAACCAGTCCGGCCGCGACGGGGCGTTGAGCCTGTGCGGCCCCATGCCGATGACCTGCAGGACGCGTCCGATGGCACCGCCATCGATCAGGTTTCCGGCGTAGATCGAGCACTCGGTATGGAGACGCTCGCTGTAGTAGACCGCGTACTTCCTGCCCGTGGCCGCAGCTTGCCGCTTCGCCTCGGCCAGCTGCTCCAGCGTGGTCATGGGCGCCTTGTCGGTGAAGTAGTCCTTGCCGTGCCGCATGACCTCGCAGCCCAGCTGGCAGCGCAGGCTCGGAACCGCGGCCGAAGCGACCAAGCGGACCTCTTCGTCCTGCAGGATCTCGTCCGCGTTGCGGGCGGCCCTGGCCTGCGGGAACGATTCCAAGAACTGCTCGACCCGAACCGGGTCTGGGTCGTACACCCACTTCAGGTCCGCGCCGGCCTCCGTGAGCCCGTTGCACATTCCGTAAATGTGTCCGTGGTCGAGCGCCACCGCCGCGATGGCGAAGGTGCCGGGCTCGACCACCGGCCGGGCCTTGCCCTGCGGCGCGTAGTTCATGCCGTCCGACTTTTGCATTGCACCTCGATTGTCGCAAAACCATCCCGGGCCCCATGTCGCCGGGGCGGCGACCATATACTCGAAGAGAGGCCGCGCTCTGGCCTCGCGCCCCGGTGCTCGGAACACATGTCGACTGCGATTGCTGCGCGAACGAAATGGGCTAATTGGCTCGGCTGGGCCGCTGCGGTAGTGATGGCCGCGCTTTGGTTCAGCGCGGGCCTGTGGAAGCTCACCGACATCTCGGGCTGGCAGCTCAAGCTGACGCAGCTGCTCGTGCCAGTCCAGCTGAGCCTTGCCGGCACGTTGGCCGTCGGCGTGGCTGAAGTCGTCGCGGGCGTCTTGCTGTTGCGGCCGGCGTGGCGACGCTGGGGCGGCTGGCTGTCAGTGGCCCTGCTGGCAGCGTTCATGGCCTATATGGCGGTGAACTACCAGACCTTGCAGGGAGAAGACTGCTCCTGCTTCCCGTGGCTCGAGCGGGCTGTCGGCCCGGCCTTTTTCTGGAGCGACGCCGCCATGGTGGCGGTTGCGCTCCTGGCAGTGCGGTTCTCCCGGCCCTCCGAGGATGCGCGCCGCGCCGGAATCGCCGCACTGGCCGTGGCGGCGTTCGCGGCGGGCATGCTTGGCGTAGACCGCTTGCAGCCGCCGCCCGAGCTAGCCGGCATCGCGCCGATCAGCGCGGACGGCAGCGACTACGACGTGCGCGAAGGCAAGGTGTTCCTGTTCTTCTTCAACCCCTCGTGCATGCACTGCCTGCACGCCGGGCAGACGATGGCCAAGTACGAGTGGCTCGTGGACTTCATCGGCGTCCCTACCCAAGATCCGGACTGGGGGCCGGGCTTCCTGCAGGATGCCGGGCTGACCGGAGTGATGCTCTCACCCGACGTTGAGCGCTTGCGGGAGACGTTCGTCTTCGAAGACGTTCCCTACGGCGCGATGCTTGATGACGGGTCGGTCTTGGAACGGCTCGTGTTCTGGGAGGAACCTGCGCTGAGCGAGGCATTGCGCAAGCACGCCTTCATCGAGTGACTGAGGCGCCGCCAACACGCGCGGAGGCCCAGCGCTTCCGCGCCGCACGGGCGACCCTGCCGGAGTCCGCGCATGGGAACGCGGACTACTATCATGGCTGTTTGCGGCTGCCGGAAACCATTGCGTGCAAGGTGAGCTCGGAATCGGCGGGCTACGTGAACATGGCGGCGGTGGCGAGGGTCGACCTGCCGCTTGAGGAACTGACTTCGAAGGTGTTGGGAGTCTGCGGCAAGGATTCCGAGCGTGTCGCGCGAATTTTCTTGCGCGGATCCTTGGTCAGCGGCGATTCACGCTTTCGCTGGAGCCCGTTCTCGCTTGCTTCAGGCCAGATGACGGAGCTTCTCGGCCGCTTTCCCGATCATGACCCCGAACGCGAGTTTGACATTGAACGCTGTGACAGAATGGTGCTGCGCGGCATGCGCGGGGACTTTGGGATCGACCGCGAAGTTGGCCGGCAGAGGCGCTTCCTGCGCCGACAGAATTTCTGGGAACCGGCGCTGGCGCTGCTGGCCGCGCAGACGCCGCGTTGCGAGCGATATTCGTACTCCGACCGCGCCGACGTGTTCGAGGCCGATCTAGCGGGCCCTGCCTTGGATCAGTTCAGGGATCTCGGCCGGCTGCTTCGGTTCAGCTCGCTGGAGTTGCAAGTGCGGGCGCTGCCAGCGTCTCAGGCCAAGCTGTTCGCGACCAGAGCGTAGCCCGGCTCTGCCCCAGACCGACGAGGTCAGATCTTGAGCCAGCGCTGTAGCGGGCACCTTCGGCCTCGCGCCAAGCCCGCGTACCTTGCGAATCCGCGGTTGTCCAGTCACGATGGCAAGCCGGGAGAATGAGCCGCAGCGAGTCCGAGTGCTGATTCCCGGCTGATGTGAAACACCTCAGGTCGCCAGCGCCGAAACGGCTGGGGTGACTGGCGAGGCGGGTTCCGAGCCACAGCTCGAGCAAGTCGCCAGTCATCCCTTAACGTCCAACCCGCCCTTGATGCGGGTCCGTACCGAGGGCGACACCTTCCCGCAGGGGGCGATCACCGCTGCTGGGCCAAGCAGACGCAGCGCATGCAAGGTCTTTCCGACGTCGGCGGTCTCCTTGCCTCTCTCGAGTTCCGACAGGAAACGCATGCTCACGTTGGCAAACCCAGCAAGCTGTTGCGGCGTCCAGCCCCTGCCCTTCCGGTTCAAGCGCATCAGCTGACCGAGGTCACGGGCCGACCGGGTACGATACAGTCTGCTCATGGCACGTCACGGACTCAACCGACGTCACTTCTTCTTCGGCTCGCTACTCGCCGGCGCGGTCCCGTTCGGTGGTTACGGCTCGGTCAAGTCGCTCCGGGCGATGGGCTATAAGCCGTACTACGACAAGCTCAATGTGGCGGCGATCGGTTGCGGCGGGCAAGGCGGAAGCATCCTGAACCAAGTGGCGCAGACCGAGAACATCGTCGCCCTTTGCGATGTCGACGAGAAGCGTGCAGCGCAGAATTTTCAGCGCTACGCCAACCAGCCGAAGTACGCAGACTTTCGCGTCATGCTCGAGAAGGAACACAAGAACATCGACGCTTGCACCATCGGCATCCCTGATCACATGCATGCGACAGCGGCGCTTGCCTGCATGCAGGCAGGCAAGCATGTCTACGTTGAGAAGCCACTGACGCGCACTCCATGGGAGGCGCGATTACTGGCTGACGCGGCGAAGAAGTACGGCGTTGCGACTCAGATGGGCAATCAAGGCTACTCGCATGAGAGCATTCGGGCCACGGGCGAGATTCTCTGGTCGGGCGAGATCGGCGATGTCCGGGAGGTGCACGCATCGTCTTCGCCGGGGACTCACCCGGTCGCGTTGACGGCGATGCCGGATGAGAAGGCCGTGCCGTCGGAGCTCGATTGGGACCTGTGGCTGGGTGGTGCCGACATGCGTCCGTACAATCCCACGTTCACGCCCTACAACTGGCGCGGGTATTTCGACTTTGGAACCGGCCAACTCGGCAACTGGGGCATCCACGTGTTGGGCCCGGTCAACTTGGCGCTGCAACTGGGGGCGCCGACAAGTGTGGAACTGTTGCGCCAGGTTGGCTCCAGCCAGTGGACGTTCCCGACTCGGGCGGTAATCAAGTATGAGTTTCCGGCGCGCGGAAAGATGCCACCGGTATCGGTGTATTGGCACGACTCCGCTCGCCCGGTCGAGGAGGAAGCGTACCGCGTACCGGGAATGGAGGATCAGACGATCCTGCCCCAGGCAAACAACCTCAGTGCCAAGGGACGCGGGCCGCAGCCGAGGGCGAGTAGGCGGCAACGCCCGAGTGGGCCACGAACGGGCCCGCCGAGGGGAGCCGGTGGCCCCGGCGTGGCTGTGTTCGGCTACGAGCGCCGCGGAGATCCTCCCCAACCGGGCGTGCTCTCGGGCAACGGAGCCGTTTTCGTGGGATCGAAGGGGTTGATGGCGACGGTTGCGCGCGGCGAGGGGGTGCATTTGTTGCCTGCCGAGCGTTGGGCAGAGTACACTCTGCCCCCGCAATTGTTGACGCGTTCGCCCGGCCACATGCTGGACTGGGTGCGCGCATGCAAGGGCGGGGATGCAGCCTGCTCGGACTTTCGCGTTTCCGGGCCCTATACCGAATGGGTCGTCCTCGGTGTGATCGCGTTTCGTGTGCCGGGCAGACTCGAGTGGGATAGCGCGAATATGCGCTTCACGAACAACGACGAAGCAAACAAGTATGTGAAGCCGTCGTTCCGGAATGGCTGGGAATTGAATCTCTAAGCTCATGGGCGTGCACAAACGAAGTGGTTCCGCGAGCATGCGGGCGAAGTGAGGCATTCGTGGACCCGCGTTGGGTCGTTCACGAACCGTACGCCTTCGAACCGCCGTTTCCCGCCGCGAACGAGCAGGCGGAGCCAGATCGAGCACCGGATGTGCCTTCACGTCACGCAGAACCGGTGCGGGCGGCGGCTGGCGTCTCGCGAGGTGGTAGTGAATTTGGTCGGGAAGGCGCCGACCAAAGAGGGATTGACGATTCAATCGGAACGCGACGAGAACCGCTGCGAAACCGGACACGAAGTCAGCGACGAGGAGTTCAAGACTCCTTCCATCGATCGCGCCAGCTTTCACGGCGGGTAGGACTGCGCCTTGGCACCGCGATCACAGAATGACTGGTTGATTCCGGCTAGACTGCCAAGGCACGGGGAGAACGGCTTGGTCAGTCCGTCCAACACTGAGTTCGTTAGGAACTGCCTGGCCCTTTGAGACTCGGCTAGGAGCATTCCACCAGTTGATCGGACCGTAGGGAGCGCCGTGACGGGTGGTTGCGCCGAGCTGAAAACTGTTCGGCTGTGATAAGCTTCGACCTTGTTCACTCCGATCCTCTTCTCGGTGAGCTATTCGGGGTCTTGGGGCCAGGCCCGACTCTCGGTCGAGCGGTTCGTCGACAAAGCCGGCGAACTCGGGTATCAGGGTGTCATGCTGGGGGGCAAGCGTCCACACCTGAGTCCGCTTGACTGGAACGACGCTGCTCGCGCCGCACTCCGCCGGCGCATCGAAGCCGCGGGCCTCGATCACGTTGTCGTGGCGGGCTACAACAACTTCACGGCGGACCTTGAGCACTCCGAAGTGCCGATGAGGGAGATCCAGGTTGCCTACGTGACAGAACTGGCTCGGCTGGCTCAAGAGATTGGCGGAGACAAGGTGCGGGTCTTCACCGGTTACGAGCATCCGTCCAAGGGGTACCTGCCTCAGTGGAATCTCGTGGTCGATTGCCTCAAGGAATGTGCCCACAACGCTGCGGAGTTCGGGATCACTCTGGCCGTGCAGAATCACCACGACCTCGGGGCTGACTTCCGATCGCACAAAGACTTGCTCGAAGCCGTGGGAGAGCCGAACTGCCGCGCTGGATTCGACGCGTGGTCGCCGGCCCTGCACGGCGTGGACCTGGTCGAGGCGGCAACAGTGATGGCGTCCCTCACGGTTCATACCACCGTGGCCGACTATCAGCGCCGGCCTCGCTTTGTGTACGAGCCGGACGCCGTCAACTATCGGACTGTGACGCCGTACTCTCAGGCCGTTCCGATGGGCGACGGCTTCGTGGACTACGAGGGATTCTTCGCGGCGCTGCAGGCCGGCGGTTTCGATGGGACGGTGTCTTACGAGATGTGCTCGCCCTTACTGGGAGGCGGATCTGAGGAGAATCTCGACCGGCATGCGACGAGGTTCTTGAAATACCTGGAAGCGTTGCCCTCGAGTTGAGCCGGCAGGGGGTGTCAACAGGTGTGGAACAACGCGTCAGGCACGTTTCCGACCGGGATACCAGATCGAGCCGGTTGAGGGTGCTGGAGCCGGCCAGCGGGCGGCCCCGGTCGCGCTCGCGACCCCGGCGTTCGCCGGTGAGGTCGGTGTTGCCGACGGCGGGTGCTAGCAGGCTGTCATCGCGCAAGCGATCGTGGTCGACGCTGTCCTCGTAGCCGAGTACGAGTCCGAACAGTCGCTGGGAGAGCAGGTGCTGGAGAGAGTGTTCGCAACGGCCGCGATCGTGGTGATCGACGAAAGAGTCGGCCAGGCGCTGGGACGGGCCGCAGCGCTGGTCGGCGGCGCGCAGCAAGAGGGCGGCGCCATCGGAGGACATGCAACCGCCGTCGAAGCGGGCTTGGAACTCGGCGACCGGCGAGGCCACCGCCTCAAGTTCCGTCGAGTTGGAGGCCGTCACTGCCATAGCGGATCCAGCCGTGCGCCAGCGCCCACGCTTGTCCGCATACTGTCTCTGTGCACGCTGCAGTCGCCTGATCGCAACGGCACCGCCATCGCCAGGGCCCACCAGCCAAGTCCGGACCGCAAGCCTTGTCGGAAGACGAGGAGTCTAGGGGCTCCCCGCTCGCTTGCGGCGATCTCGCGACTCCGGCGATGCGAATGGCTTGAGGTGGATTGCCGCCCACCGCTCGATGCGGTAGGATGATTTGCGGAGCATGAACGCCATGAAGCCAAGTACCACACTTCAACGAAGAACCTTCGTCAAGGCTGCGGCGGCCGCAGCGCCCGCTGCCGCGTTCGCTGCCGGAAGCGGCGTGATCGGGGCCAACGACAGGATTCGCGCGGCAGTCTTGGGCGTCAACGGCCGGGGCCAAAGCCACATGTACGGGCTGCAGCCGATCAACAACGTCGACGTGACGACCTTCGTTGATCCCGATCTGGCCATCGCACGCAAGCGCGCCGGTGAATTCGAGAAGAAGCACGGCCATCGCCCCAGCGTCGTGCAAGACCTGCGCAGGGTCATCGAAGACAAGGACATTGACGTCATCACCATCGCGACGCCCAACCACTGGCACACGCTGGCGGCCATCTGGGCCTGCCAAGCGGGCAAGGACGTCTATGTTGAGAAGCCCGCCACCCACACCTTCAACGAGGGCCTGAGCCTGATCGCGGCCGCCAAGAAATACAACCGGATCGTCCAGCACGGGGTCCAGTTGCGCAGTTCGGAGGCCGTGCGCGAGGCCGTTCAGAAAATGCGCGACGGAGCGATCGGCGATGTCTACATGGGGCGGGCGACGATCTTCAAGTGGCGCCCGCCGCTGGAAGCCCAGCCCGACGAACAGCCGCCGTCCAGCTTGGATTACGACTTGTGGGTCGGGCCTGGCAAGTGGCGCCCCTACTCCAAGCGCCACGTGCACTATAACTGGCACTGGACCTGGGACTTTGGCAACGGCGAGATCGGCAACCAGGGCATTCACGAGCTGGACATGCTGCAGTGGGGCTTGGACGTGACGCTGCCGGACGAGGTGATGTCTTCCGGCGGCCGCTACATCTGGGACGACCACCGCGAGACGCCCGAGATGCTGACTACGCTTCTGCAATTCAAGCAGGAGCGCAAGATGGCCGAGGTGGCCGTCCGATTCTGGCACTCCAACCACGAGACGCAGTCGGCCAACGGCAATCTCTTCTACGGTTCGGAGGGCTACCTAGTCATCTCCGGCTACACCAAGTGGGAGCTCTACCGCGGGCGCAAGCCGGAACTCGTCGAGAGCGGCGAGTCGCCGACCAAGCACTACGAGAACTTCATCAAGGCGGTGCGCAGCCGCAAGACCGAAGACCAACACGGCCCGGTCGAGTCCGCGCACCACGCGGCGGCGCTGGCGCATCTGGGCAACATCGCGTTCCAGCGGGACAGCAAGCTGGAGTTTGACCGCGCCTCGATGCGTTTCAAGGGTGACGAGCAGGCCAACGCGATGCTGTCCAAGTCGTATCGCAAGGGCTTCGAGGTGCCCGCGCCGGACAAGGTCTAGGCGCTCGGCCCCAGCTCTCAGGGCACTGCGCGGCCGGGGGGGGGGGGGGCGCGGGCCGCGGCGGCCCCCCGCGGGGGCGGGGGGGGCCCGCCGCCGGCACCAAAACAAAGAGGGGGGGGGGGGGGGGGGGGGTGGGGACGACAC
>JAPPMG010000062.1:0-15544 GCA_028819215.1 Bryobacterales bacterium | reverse complement strand
TTGTTACCCAAGGGGGTGCGGGGGCCCCGCGCGGAAAATGGTCTCGGCGCGCGCCCCCCGCCCCCTGGCCTGGGGGGGCCGGGCGCCCGGCGGGTCGCCCGGGCCGCAAGTCGTTGGTTCAGTGGCAGCCCATACAGGCGAACTCTCGTCCGTGGCAGGGCTGGCACGAGACCTTGTCCAGCCCTGCCTTGCCCGTCGAGTGGGTGTCGATGAACTCCCGCGTATGGTCGGCGGGCCGCAGGTCCACACCCTCGACGTGGCACTCCGGACAGCTGAATGGATTGTCGATCTTGGTGTGGCACACGATGCAGTCGGCCATCTGTGGCATGTGTGCCCCAGGCGCGATTCGGGTGCTTTCCTCCAGGCCTCGGTGGCAGGCGCTGCACTCGTGGGCACTGTCCAGGAAGCGCCGCGCGTCCCCAGGCTTGCCGAAGTAGTTTCCGCTGTCTATCGCGGCCGCGACTAGCGGAGCGATCTCGCCCAAGCCGAGATGGAACGAATGGTCGAAGCGGAAACTGCGGACCACATCGGCGCGTACGGCCAGCGGAGCGATATCGATGGCTGGCGCCGTCTGCCCGTTGTGGCAGGCTTCGCAGAGTGCGCCGTCGGGCAGCAGGTCATCACGTGCGTCCGAGCTGTTCTTCGCTGCGCCGTGGCAGGTGCCGCAATCCAAGCCCATCGCTAGATGCGCGCGGTGCGGGAACGCCCAGTCTTGTGCCGCGAGTGGAGCGGCCAGTGCCGCCAGCGCCAGCCACTTCATGCCAAGGCAGCCCGCAAGAACCGTCCGGTGTGGGAGAGCTCGCACTCAGCGATCGTCTCGGGCGGACCGCACGCAACGATTTCTCCGCCCGCTTCTCCGCCCTCCGGGCCGAGGTCAATGATCCAGTCGGCGCACTTGATCACATCCAGGTTGTGCTCGACGACCATCACGCTCGCTCCGTTCTCGATCAGCCGGTCAAATGCCGCCAACAGGTTCTTGATGTCTTCGAAGTGTAACCCTGTGGTGGGCTCGTCGAACAGGTACAGGGTGTTTTTGTACCGCCGGTCGGCAAGGTACATGGCCAGCTTCATGCGCTGCGCCTCGCCGCCGGAAAGCTGCCCAGCCGGCTGGCCCAAGCGGATATAGCCCAAGCCAACATCCGATAGCACTTGCAGCCGGTTTGAGATCGACCGATTCTCGGCAAAGAACTGCAGTGCTTCGTCAACCGTCATTTGCAGCACGTCCCAAATGCTCTTGCCGCGGTATTCGACTTCGAGAATCTCGGCCTGAAAGCGACGTCCTTGGCACTCCTCGCAGGTCAGTTCGACATCGGCGAGAAACTGCATGTCAATCGTCTGCAGACCGGTTCCGCGACAAGTCGGGCAACGGCCGACCACGCTCTGGTAGTAGTGGGAGGCCCCGTCCACGTTGAACGAGAAATAGCTCGGTGTATAGCCTCGATTGATGGCCATCGATGTTCGAGCGAACAGGTTCCTGATGTCGTCGAAGACCCCCATGTAAGTGGCGGGCACCGAACGGTTTCCGCGGTCGTTCGCTGACTGGTCGACCAACACAACGTGTTCGATCCGCCGAGCGCCCTCGACCTTTCGAACCCTTGCTCCTTCGATGCTCGATTGAGAGGGGGACCACTGCCTGTTCATTTTGTTGCAATGCCAGTTCAGATGGTCGTAGACCACCTTGTGCAGCAGCGTCGACTTGCCGGAACCGGAGACTCCGGTCACCACGGTCATCATCCCCAGCGGGATCTCGACATCTATGGCCTTGAGATTGTGCTCTTGCGCGCCGAGAAATCTGATGGAGGACCTGCCGCCGCGCGGCCTGCGCCGCGATGGGGCCGGTATCTCGGCACGGCCGCTGAGATAGCGAGCAGTGATCGAACCGTTGTTGGCGGCCAAGATCGCTTTGTAGGATCCGTTGAACAAGAGGCGCCCGCCGTGTTCGCCGCCGACCGGTCCGAGATCGACCAAGCGATCTGCGCTGCGCATGACCTCGCGATCATGTTCGACCACGAAGATCGTGTTGCCCAAGTCGCGCAATTCCTGTAGGACCCCGATCAGCCGGGCTGTATCGCGGCTATGCAGCCCGATCGACGGCTCGTCAAGCACGTAGCAGACACCGACCAAGCGCGATCCCAGCGAGCTTGCCAGCTGGATCCTCTGGGCCTCTCCTCCCGACAACGTGTTGGACTTCCGATCCAGCGACAAGTACCCTAGGCCGACATCGGCGAGAAAGCGGAGGCGGTTCAGGATCTCGGTCAGCAGCCGATCGGCGACTCTGGTCTCGGCCGCCTCCAGTTCCAGGTTCTGAAAGAACCGGAGCGCATCCTCAAGTGACAGGCCCAGGAGTTGGTCGATAGCCATGCCGCCAACCCGCACGTTCAAGATTGCCGGCCCGAATCGCCTGCCGCCGCAGGTATCGCACTGCACTTGCGCTCGCCAGTTCGCTAGCGCTGCCGCCACTTGGGGCTTGTAGCGTTTCCGCGCCAGATCGCCGAGTATTCCCTGTAGGCCGCCGAATCCCGGGCCGCCGTCTTCCAGAAACTTGCGCTCGTCGGGGGCCAGGTCTTGGTATGGGACGTCGATGGGTATGTTCGCTCTAGCCGCTGCCCTGACCAGACGGTTGAGGTACGGCGCCAGCATCTTCCTGCCGAACCGAAACGGCCCTTGCCTCAAGCTCCGCTCGGGTGCGTCAAGGACAAGATCCATGGAGTAGCCTTCGGCGAGCCCGCTGCCGAGGCACGATGGGCACCGCCCCTCGGGCGAGTGGAGGCTGAACATCGGCGGGCGGAGCTGCTGGTATACCAAGCCGCAGCGGCGGCACTCGAAGGCGCTGCTGAATCGGAGGCAGCGATCAGACTGGCCGGCCCGCTCGAAACGGACTTCGCCACACTCACGGTAGGCGATCTCGACAGCGTCGGCGACGCGCTCGCCAATGTCGGGTGAGATCGCAAGCCTGTCGAGCAAGACGTGGACCGGCTGTTCGAAATCGATATCCAGGAGGGACTCCGGACTGGAGAATTCGAAGATGCGGCCGTCTTGGAACAAGCGATTGAATCCGCGCCCGCGCAGCTGGGCCAGCCTTACCGCCAGAGGCGACTCGAATTCCGCGCCCTCGCTGTCGAATTCCGGCGTCGTCTCGTCCAACGAGATCGGAAACAGCGCGTACCAGCGGCTGCCCGGCTCCAGCGACAGCACGTCTTGGGTGACCGATTCCACGCCGTCCCGAGAGACCCTGTCCCCGCACTTCGCACAGAATGTCCGGCCTACGCGGGCGAACAGCAATCGCAGGAAGTCGGCTATCTCCGTGGTCGTCGCCACGGTCGAGCGGGGGTTCCGGGTGGTGTTTTTCTGGCGGATCGCGACAGTCGGGGCGATGCCGAGCACTTCGTCGGCATCGGGTCGTTCCATGCGTTCGAGGAACTGCCTGGCGTACGAGGAGAGGGACTCGACATAGCGTCGCCGGCCCTCGGCATAGACGATGTCAAACACCAGCGAAGACTTGCCCGAGCCCGAAACTCCGGTTACCACGATGAGCTGGTTGTGGGGCAGCCGCAGGCTGATGTTCTTGAGGTTGTGAACCCGTGCGCCGCGGATTTCGAGGTATTCCTGTGGCACCGGTGGTCGGCCCCGAACGCCGTGGAGGGGTGCTGCGACCGGACGCAGCGACCTCATTATATCGTGCAGGCTGGCTGCACTTGTGTGGGCCGTGCCTCGGTTGCTGAGCGACGCCGGTCGCTTTCTGGCGGCGGCTCTCGAAAAGAGGGCCGGTGGCGGTACACTGGAATCTAGCGGTGCTGGGAGAGCTCAGGACCGCCGGGAGGATGTAGCCGATGAAACGATTCTTGACGCTGGCCCTGGCTGCGTGTCTGTGCGCGGCGGGTCTGCTCGCCCAGCAGCCGCAATTCAAGTCTCAAGAGGAGTTCGACGCCTTCGTTGCTGTGCAGAACGCAACCACTGTGCAAGATCGAGCAACTGCTGGTGTCGCGTTTCTGGGGACCTTCCCGGAGAGCGAAGCTGCCGGCCTGGCAGCGTACATGACGATGCTGTCCTACCAGCAGCTGAACGACTTCGACAACATGCTGCTGTATGGGGACATGGTGCTGGAACACGATCCCGCGCCGGGTGTTACTGCGGGTACCCTGATCTCGCTCGCAGGCGCGATCCCGACGCGCACCCGGGAATTCGATCTGGACAAGGAAGAGAAGCTCGCCAAGGCCGAGGACTATGCCAAGCGGGCGATGGGGCTCATCCCGACTCTGGTCAAGATGGATCCCAATATGTCCGATGACGAGTGGTTGGCCGCTCGCAAGGAGTTCATGTCGCAGTGCCACGAAGCCTTGGGCAGCGTTGCGTTGAAGCGCGAGGACTTTGCCGCCTCCGAAGCCTCGTTCCGCCAGGCGCTGGAACTCTCAGCAGAGCCCTTGCCGTTTACGCTCTACAACTTGGCCACGGCTCTGTCCAAGCAAGGCAAGAACGAAGAGGCGGCAGCAGAGGCTCAGCGATGCTCGGAAATCGGGGGATTCCGAGACGGTGCCGGAAACGATCTCTGCGCAGAGCTTAGGCAGGGTCTCTAGGCAGTCGAGTTTGGGCGATGGTGCCCGGCGACATAGAGCTGCGGTGCCTCGCTGACCGGCTCGGCCATTGCTTTGGCGAGCTTGGCCACCTGCGCCAAGCGCTGACCCATCGCTCGGCTGTTCTTGGTGCGGACGGCTCCAATGAAAGGCTGGAGTTTCTCGGCGACACGGTGCTAGACCTGTGCCTCAGCGAGGTTCTGCTTGAGCGTTTCCCCGGCGCCGGTTCGGGCCAGCTGACCAAGCTGAAGTCGCTCCACGTGAGCAACGAGTGCTTGGCAGGTGTTGCCGACAGGCTGGATCTGGCGGAATACCTGCAGGTCGGAGGCGGGCAGTGTCTCGTCGGGGATCGGACCGAGCAACGGCTCTTGGCGAACGCATTCGAGGCAGTGCTGGGTGCAGTCTATCTCGATGGCGGCATCGCCGCAGCGAAGAGGGTGGTTGTGCAGTGCATGCTCTCCGGCGATTTGTCGGACACTCTGGAACGTTCGCCGGACGAGGGCAACCACAAGGCGGCTCTGCAGGAGTGGTTGCAGGCGCGCCAGCGGGAGCGTCCGCGATACACCGTAGTTCGCACCGAAGGGTCGGACAATCGACCGACTTTCTTCGTAGAGGCTCGCAGCGGAGAACTTGTTGCAACAGGTGACGGCCCCAACAAGCGGGCAGCCGAGAGCGAGGCAGCCGCGGAGCTCTTGCGGATGTTGATGGAATCCGAAGCCTCGGAGCCAAGTTCGGGAGCGAGCGCAGCTGGCGGGGCGGGGGCCCGATAGTGATGCGCGTGCTCGCTCTCTCCCTGTGTCTGGCGTTGCAGGTGGCGACGGCTGCAGTCGACGAGGCGGCGTCGCTTTCGGCCGCGCGGAAGTTCCAACAGATCGCGGACGGGTCCCTGCCCAGCGGCACTACGGTGGAAATCTCTGAGGACGAGCTGAACGCGTTTCTCAAGATCCATGGAGCGCTCGCGCTGCCAGACGGTGTCGAGAACGTTGAAGTGTCGCTGCGCCAGGGGGGAGCGGTCCTCGGAGCGCAGATCGACTTGGAAGTGGCCGGCAAAGCCCTAGAGAACCTGCCGGTCTTGATGCGGCTGCTGCTGAAGGGGACGCGCTCGATTCTGATAGACAGCGATTTGGCGATCGAGGACGGGCGCGGGTCTCTGAAGGTGGTCTCGGTGCTGGTTGAGGGCGTTGAAATCCCGGAGTCGGTTGTGGCCTGGCTTATCGAGGCGTACGCCCCGCCAGAGTTTCGGCCCTACTTGACCGGGGAAGAGGCCGAAGTGTGGACCGGGATCAGCGGGCTGCGCCTGGAGCCGAGCCGAGCCGTCGCCGTTGTGAAATAGCCTCCCCAGAAGGAGGAGCAAGCAGTGGATAGCCGAAGGATCCTCAGCTACATGCGCGAGTGCGAAGGCGAAATCATCGCCTTGATCCGGAGCTTCGTAGAGATCGAATCCCCGACCTGCGACAAGGCAGCGGTCGACCGAATGGGCACTGCCGTGGCGGATGCGGTCGACGACATGGCGACGGTCGCCCGCCTGGCACAGTCCGAGCACGGAGATCACCTGCGGATCGAGTTCGACATTCCCACAAGGGCAGACGGCCAAGTGCTCGGCCTAGGGCATATCGACACCGTCTGGAATGTTGGGACGCTGCAGCGCATGCCGTGGAAGCAGGCCGACGGGCGTCTGTGGGGCCCGGGAGTGTTCGACATGAAGGCGGGCGTGGCGTACTTGATCTTCGCGGCCCGCGCGCTCCGCGAGCTCGGCCTGGAGGCCCGCCGACGCTTTGTAGTGCAGCTGAACTCTGACGAGGAAATTGGAAGCCCCTCTTCCACCCCGCAAGTACGCAAGGAGGCCGCGCAAAGCGCGGCGGTACTCGTGGCAGAGCCGAGCGCCGGGCTGGAGGGCAACCTGAAGACGTCCCGCAAGGGCGGGGCAACGTTCGAGGTGTCGGTCGAGGGTGTGGCCACCCACGCTGGATTGGATTTTGCCGCCGGGGCCAACGCGATCCTAGAACTCACCCGGCAGATTCAGGTAGCCTCGTCATGGACAGACCTCGAGCAAGGAGTGACGGTCAATCCGGGCCTGGCGCGCGGAGGATCGGCGTCGAACGTGGTGGCCGAACACGCTTGGGCGGAATTTGACGTAAGGTTTTCCACGCGCGAGCAGGGCGCTCGCATCGAAGAGCGGTTTGCATCGCTTGTCGCCGTGGATCCTCGCTGTACCGTCAGTGTCTCCGGCGGTGTCAGAAAGCCGCCGCTGGAGCGAACCGCGGATGTCGTTCGGCTGTTTGAGTGCGCCAAGGCGATTTCCTCTCAGTTGGGCGTTGGTCTGGGCGAAGCATCGGTTGGCGGCGGCTCCGACGGCAACACGACCGCGGCGATGGGCATACCGACGCTTGACGGGATCGGAGCCGTGGGCGAAGGGGCCCACGCACTTCACGAGAGCATCTTGGTCGATCGCATAGCCGATCGGGCTGCGTTGATTGCGAGTTTGGTCCAGACCCTCTGAGATTGCGTTCGACTGTGGCGTCGGCGGCCAGTCGCCGTATCCGTATTCGGGTGGCGACGTGCATTGGCTAGGTCGCTAGCTACCGAGCTGGCATGGTGTGCGGGCAAGATCAGCTGGCTTGAGTCTCCGGATCGGTGCACACTCGCCGGCGGCTAGCGCCGGGCCATCACTTGCACGGACTTGACGATCAGTGCCGAGAGTGCGGCCAAAAAGCCCAGCATCGTGATCGGCGGCATCGATCCCGGCCAGGTCGACAGGTCAAACCACCCCTTGAATCCCATCGCGAATGTGTGACCGCAGGCCAGCGCCAGCGTGGCGTAACCCAAGTGCTGCGCCCGAAGCCAGCGTTCCATGCCGAACGCGTCATACATGTGGGGCAGGGTGGTGATCGCCGGGAACAAGAGGCAGCCGTAGGCCAGCACACCGCACAGGAACGTAACTTCGCCCGACAGATTGAGCTTGCCGGACTCCGCGAAGAACTTTTCATAGTTCGCGGGCGACAGCAAGACCATCGACATCAGAATGTGCATCGAGATCATCCCGAAGCCCGTCAAGCCGAAGAACTTCGCCTTGGCCCGCACTAGTTCAGAGCCGGGCGTGCCCCCGAACAGCTTGCCGACCACGTACGCCAGAGCGATGAACACGACTCCGCCGAACGCGGCTGACTTGTTGACGATGTAAAGCGGCAGATGAGTCCACTCAACGCCCTTGAAGACGTTGTAGCGCACGATTGCGTAGACGAGGCAGGCGCCCCAGACCGCCAATACCCATGTGATGCGCTCCTTGGAAGGCAGTCGCAGGCTCGATCCCGGATTGGTAAGCATTGCTAGCGGGCTGCCCCTCAAACCGGGCAGCACGAAAAGAGAATCATACTTCAAGAACGCTCGTGTTTCGAGCGCGTCCCGAGTGTAGCATCTGCCCTGCCGGGGTCACCCTCGTGGCCACACCCCTGCTTGCCCACTCTGTCATCCGGCCACCGCTGCGGTGGAAGCGGAGCCGGCACCGCCGAGCTGGGAAGCCGATAGTTCCGACCAATGCGGCGACGGAGAGGGAAGACTACTGCCGGGGAAAAGACGGAGAGCCGCCTAGGTACGGTTGGGAGTCGAATAGTGCTCCCCGGCCTTCGAGCCTGGGGTCTTCCATTGCGATCAAGGCCTGCGCCAAGCGCACTGCCAACTGCTTGCGAATCGTTAGGTACTGCCCATCCTCCGCTACATTGACGACCTGTCCCGGGTCTTTCTTCAGATCGTAGAGTTCCTCAGCCGGGCGTTTCGCGAAAGACAGATCGTAGTACCGCTTGAGCTCCGGATCGTTGCGGTTTTGCCAAAGGAACCATTTTGTCGGGCTGTTGTCGCAGTCGGCCAGCCAAGCGTTCGGCACTTGCGCGCGCTCGTAGTTGGGCGTTCCAGCCGGCCAGCGATCGGGCTCATAGTTGCGAATGTAGAGGAATTCGTCCGTGCGGATCCCGCGAGCCGGGTAGCCTCCCAGCTCGGGAGCTGCTTGGGCCACAACATGACGCTCGCGCCCAAAGATGACATGGTCTCGGCCCGCCAGCACACGCCCGGACTGGTCGGACTTGAGGATCGGCAGCAAGGAGCGGCCGGTCATCTCATTCGGTGCCTCCAGCCCTGCGGCATCGAGGAATGTCGGGGCGATGTCGGTGGTCGAGACGAAGTCGGTGACAGTCCGGCCTCCGGGAACGGCGCCGGGCCACATGATCGCCATCGGGACGCGCGTTCCGGAATCGTACAGGTTGCCCTTGGCCCGTGGGAAGGGCATTCCGTGGTCGCCGGTCATCACGATCAGGGTGTTCTCGAGCTCCCCCATCTCTTCCAGCAGGTCCACCAGTTCGCCGACTTCACGATCAAAGCGCTGGACCTCGAAGTAGTAGTCGGCAACATCGCTCCGCACCACCTCGGCATCGGGAAAGTGCTCGAAGAGATGCACATCTTCAAGCTTCACGCCGCTCTCCACTCCCGTACCCGCGGTGTAGGGACGGTGGGGGTCGCTGGCCCCGAACCAGAAGCAAAACGGCATGTCCTTCGGACGCGCCTCGAAGAACCCGCCCACGCTGTCGTAAATCTTGCCCGCCGGGGTGACGGCAGTATATGGATGCGTGCCTGGCCCCCAGCCTTTGCGGTAGCTTCCCACGAAGTATCCCTCGGCGGCCAACAGCTTGGGATACTCATGCTCAGTCGACGGCCAGACGCTCCAGAGGTTGCCCGCTGGGCCCAAGCGCCAGAACTGCTGGCCGGTGATGATCGCTCCTCGGCTGGGCGTGCACGAGGGAGACGAGATGTAGGCGTTTTCCACGAGCACGCCATCGCGCGCCAAGCGGTCGAAAGTAGGTGTCTTGACGCCCTTGTCCCCATAGGCCGAGGCATGCGGCCAGCCCCAGTCGTCAGCGATCGCGAAGACGATGTTCGGTCGTGCGTGCCCGATCTCGGGCAGCCCCGCGCAGAGCGCAGCCAGCATCGGCCAGAGTGCAAGTCTTCGCTTCATAGCCGATCACGATACCACGGGCTGTTCCCCGGCTAGCGCCGGCCTTGGGAGGGGAGAATAGGGGCCTAGGCGACGAGCAGCAGCTTGCCCCGCAGCCGGGTGGCGAACACGGAAATGCCCGACAAGAATCGCGAAACGTCGTGCAAGTGGGCGATCGGCCCCGGTGGTGCTAGCGGTCCCACTGTGGCTGGCGCGCGAAACGCTCCTTTACGGAGGGGTGCATATCTACTGGCGCATCGAGCGCGGCGACGAAGTCGTCCCATGCTTTGTCGTCAAGCGAAATGACAGGACTTTCGTTGAGTGTCTCGATCGCCGCCGCCTCGCTTGCGAGGAGCACGAACTCGGCTCGGGACACGCCGCGTACCGCCGCCGCACGGTCTATACGTGCTAGGCGCTCGTCAGACGCGCGGAAGCTCACCTGAGGCATGCTGGTCTCCTTGGTCCTCCGCAAGTGTCACCTCTCAGCTGCGACTGTAGAGCAAGTGGCATACACACACTCATACTTGGCAGCAATACGCTTGGCTAGCTGGCGGCTGGAATGCACAAAGAATGAGATGGACGTCCAGAGAGCTTCAGCCTAAGGGATGAGCAATAGCTTTCCCATGGTCTTCCTGCCGGCTAGCTGCGATTGCGCTTCGCTGGCTTCGCTCAGCGCGAACTCGCCCCCGACGTGGATGTTCAAGTCGCCGTCCTCGATCCAGTTGAAGACCTCCGATGCGCGCCACATGAGGTCTTCGCGGTTGGAGATATATGCGAACAGGGACGGGCGCGTAAGGAACAGCGAGCCGCGCTTGCTGAGTTCCAGCGGCGCGAGCGGCGGCACTGGTCCGCTGGCATTGCCAAACGTCACCATCATGCCCCTCGGCTTGAGGCTGTCCAAGCTCCCTGTCCACGTTGACTGGCCGACTGAGTCATAGACCACGTCGACACCCTGGCCATCAGTGAGGCGGCGGCATTCCGCCTGGAAGTCCTGCTCGGTGTACAGGATCACCTCGTCCGCCCCTGCTGCCTTGGCCTTGGCTGCCTTCTCCGAGGTTGAACATGTGCCAATGACACGTGCGCCGAACTTCTTTGCCATCTCGATCAGCAGCAGCCCTACGCCACCCGCGCAAGCGTGTATGAGCGCGGTGTGGGCCGGGCCGAGAGTAAACGTGGACCGCGTCAAGTAGTGGGCCGTCATGCCCTGTAGCATTGCCGCAGCGGCGGTTCTGGTCGCGATCGAGTCCGGGATTTTCACCAGTCGGTCGGCGGCCACCGTGGCGTACTCCGCGTACGAGCCAGGCACACCGGTGTAAGCCACCCGGTCTCCCGCCTGTAGAGTCGAAACGCCCGTACCAACCGCCCTTACAGTGCCTGCGCCCTCCATGCCGTTGGTAATCGGAAGCTCGGCAGGGTACAGCCCGGTGCGGAAGTAGATGTCGATGAAGTTGACTCCGGCCGCTTCGATCTTGACGACAGCTTCGTTAGGCCCCGGCTCGGGTGTGGGGACGTCCTCGTAACTGAGGACCTCTGGGCCCCCGGTCTTGTGGATACGGATTGCTTTCATGGCGAAGCGGTATTCTAGCAACTCGATGCGTGTCCGTTGCGTTGATGCTTGGCACCTGCGCGCGCCGCTCAGCCGGCCGTTCAGCTTTTCCCAGTTCTCCTACGCGAAGCGGGAAGCCATGCTGGTGCGGCTTACAGCGGAGGATGGCCGCGAGGGATGGGGCGAGGCGTATGGCCCGGCCGCCGTGACCGCCACTATCGTTCGCGAATTCCTTGGTCCGCTACTGATCGGAAGAGACCCGCGGGCTGTCGAATCGAACTGGGAACTGCTGTACGCGCGTTCACTTGACTACGGGCAGAAAGGCGTGATGCTGGCCGCGATTTCCGCCTTGGACATCGCGTGCTGGGACCTCAAGGCGCAGGACGCCGACGCACCTCTTTATCGGCTGTTGGGCGCCGCGCCAGTGGAATCCATTCAGTGCTATTGGACGGGCTTCTACTTTGGCGGCGACGAACCGTTGGAGCGGCGCTGGGCGCGCGAGGCCCGCGACTGCCTGGATCAAGGGTTTCAGGCCGCCAAGATGAAGGTCGGCCTCGGCGTGGCGCGTGATGCGGAATTGGTGGAGGCGGTCAGGGGTTTCCTCGGCTCAGGGGTCAAACTCTCGATCGACGCCAACCACGCCTACATGCCTGCCGAAGCGATCGAGCTAGCGCGGCGGGTGGAGGGACTGGGCATCCATTGGTTCGAAGAGCCCGTTTCTCCTCTGGATCCGGAAGCCTACCTGCAGGTGAAGAGCCAGACGCCGATCCCGATCGCTGGAGGGGAGTGCGAGGCAACCCGCTTCGGATTCGAGCGCTGGTTTCGGCTTCGGGCTCTCGATTACGCCCAACCCGATCTGTGCGCCTGCGGCGGCATCACCGAGGGCGTCAAGATCGCGACGCTCGGCTCAATGACCGGCGTCCATGTCACGCCGCATGCGTGGGGTTCGGCAGTTGGTCAGGCCGCCGCACTGCACTTCTACGCAGCCCGCCCGCGGCACCCGTCCACGCTGACTCCGGAGTCGAAGCTCATCGAATGCGACCGAACCGAGAATCCGTTCCGGCAGGACATCGCGGACAAGCCTCTACGCTTGGAGGGCGGGCGCTGGTACCTGCCCGACGCGCCCGGCTTGGGAGTGAGGATCCGGCCGGAGGCTTTCGAGCCATACTTGGCGGGTTAAGCGCTCTAGTATCCTCTCGTCTAGAGCGCACGGCGCACGGCCGATTTCCAGCCAGCGTATAGGTCTGCGCGCCGCGAGTCCGGCATTGACGGCTCGAATCTTCGGTCGACGCTCCAGAAATGCTCCAGCTCGTTGGTGTCGCTCCAGAATCCAGTCGCCAGCCCCGCGAGGAAGGCTGCACCCAGTGCGGTCGTCTCCGAATACGCAGGTCGCACCACGGGAACTCCCAAGATGTCGGCCTGGAACTGCATCAAGAAGTCGTTTTCGGTGGCGCCCCCGTCCACTCGGATCTCCGCCAGCTTCGAGCCGCAATCCGATTCCATCGCCTCCACCAAGTCGCGCGTCTGGTACGCGATCGACTCCAGCGCGGCGCGCACGACTTGCTCGCGCGTTGCGCCGCGGGTCAGTCCCGTCAAGATTCCGCGAGCTTCGGAGTTCCAGTAGGGAGCCCCCAGGCCGGTGAAGGCGGGCACCATGTATACGCCGGCTGTGTCGGCGACCGCTTGCGCTGCCGCTTGGGAGTCAGCGGCGGTATCGATCAGGGCCAACTCGTCACGTAGCCATTGCACGACCGCGCCTGCCACGAAAATGGCTCCTTCGAGGGCGAAGTCGTTCCGTCCGGGAGCCGAAGCGGCAGTCGTGGACAGCAGTTTGTGCTGCGACTCGGATGGCTCCGCTCCTGTGTGCATCAGGGCGAAGCAGCCAGTGCCGTAGGTGTTCTTGACTAGGCCCGGGCGAAAGCAGGCCTGCCCGAATAGCGCCGCCTGCTGGTCACCGGCGATGCCTGAAATGGGAATCTCAGCACCGATCACTTCGGCGGAAGTTGTGCCCATCGTGCCGCACGAGGGCACGATCATCGGGAGCATCGCAGCCGGCACGCCGAGCAACGAGAGCATTTCCGGATCCCAGTCTCCGGAACGCAGGTTCATCAGTAGCGTTCGCGAAGCATTGGTGCGATCGATGACATGGGTCGCGCCGTTCGTCAGCTGGTACACCAGCCACGAGTCGACCGTTCCGAATGCCAGCTCGCCGCCCTCGGCCCTTCGCCTTGCATCCGGCACGTTGTCCAAGAGCCACGCGATCTTGGTCCCGGAGAAGTACGGGTCCAGTACCAATCCGGTGCGCTGGGTAACGGTCTGCTCATGGCCTGCGTTCGCTAGTTCGCTGCAAGCGGAGGAAGTCCGTCTGCACTGCCACACGATGGCGGGACCGACCGGCTCGCCCGTCGCGCGATCCCAGACGATCGTGGTCTCGCGTTGATTGGTGATGCCGATGGCGGACATCTGCCCCCAGCCGCCGCACTGTTCTGCGACCTCGCTGGCTGCCTGCAATTGGACTTGCCAGATGGCAGCTGCGTCCTGTTCTACCCAGCCGCTATGCGGAAATCGGCTTTCGAACGGATGTTGCGCTACTGCTCTTGCCCGCGCCTCGCGGTCGAACGCGATAGCGCGGGCACTGCTCGTACCCTCGTCTAGGGCCAATACGTATTCGGACATCGCTATTGATCTTGGCAAATGCAGCCCCAGCGTTCGAAGCGCGCGTTCGAAGCCCTGGGATTGAGTCGGTAGCTATGGGAGGGGCATTTCCATGCTATCCGTGTCCCGCGCAGGGACAAAGGATGCCGCCGGGGCTTCGGTGCGGGTCTGTTCCAGCCAGTACACGCCATCGTAGGGGAGGCTATTGCCGCGAGTCCCCACGAAGTCCATGTCGCCGTCTCCGTCAAGATCCCGGGCCATGGCCATGTCGAACATTCCGCGCTTGCGGCGTGAAATGTCGTGCCGCGTCCACTCGCCGTCGGCTTCGCCCGGGTTTTCGAACCAGGCCAAGCGCCCCAACCGGTCATTTGCGGTGACTTCCTCACCGTCCCTGTCGCGCGGACCCCCGCTGTAGCTGCCGCAGTAGAGGTCTTGGTCGCCATCGCCATCGATGTCAGCTAGGGTCAGTCCCGTGGACGAGTCGGGCTTCATGCTGCCGAGCCAGTGCAGTGCCCACGGCTCTTCAGCAGATTCAGGTTGCTCCAGCCAGACCACGTTGTTCCGGCCTTCGCTGAGCAGCACGTCCAGCCGCGAGTCCTCGTTGACGTCGAGGAAAGCGAACATGAAGCCGGTCATGGAGGGAGTCCCGTACCCGTCCGGCGGAGCCACCTCGATGGAGTGTTCTGCGAATTCGATCTCCGGCTTGCCGAGATTCTCGAACCAAAAGATGCGGGCCTCCCCTCGGGATCCCGCCAGTATGTCCAGGTCGCCGTCGGAGTCCAGATCCACCGGATGCGAGTTGATCGGAACGGCCACCTTTGTCAGGACGTGCTCCTTCCAAGAGTCGTCGTCCAGAGGGTCACCTGTGACTTCGTACCAGCTGATCGCCCGCGCGGTGGCATCGCTCGCCGGGCCTGACTGGCTCCCCTTGTTCGGTGCGACCACTTCAGGTCTCCCATCGGCATTGAAGTCTGCAAAAAACACCCGGATATACGAGCCCCTGTTGCTGGCAACAGACGGAATGATGCGCTCCCAGCGGGCGGTGCGTGCATCCTTCCCGGGGTTCTGGAAATAAATCAGGTGCGCGAATTCGCAGGAGGCGATCACGTCGGGGAAGCCATCGCCATTGAGATCGGCGATCGAGACATCCTCGGCGGCGCCCGCTTCCTCGCCTTCGGCCAGCGTCACCAGCGTCCAGGTGTCTGGATCTTCCGAGCCGAACGCCAAGCGGATATGCCCGTCCGCCACGCCGTCATACTCCGTGTCGGACTCATGTACCGACACGATATCTTCGTACCCGTCGTTGTCTAGGTCGGCCATTTCCAGCCCATCGCTGCCCGCGATGGCTACGCCGCCGGTCGCCAGGTCGTCGATCACGTGTTCGCGCCACGAGATGAACTTGCCGTCGGCCGCTTGGGCGCTTGTCAGCGTGTCAGCCACTAGTTGCGGACCAGAGGTCTGTTCCTCGCCGCAATGTATGCAGACCATGGCCAGCAGGGCGGAGAAGACGGCGGGAATTCGAGAGCGTTGCATGGGACCTAACAGATTGGAGCACACCACAGGAAATCTGCGCGAGCCGTTCTTGCGAAATTGCCACATGCGCAGCTATAGAGCGGAGCGCTCGACCCCGCGCATCCGTCGAGCTCGGTCAGGCCTCGAGGTGAGTCGGAACCGGCACTTCGGAGCCGGAGCTGATTGGGGCTGGGAACGGTGGGACTGCGGTGGTCAACCTTAGTCTTGTCGAAGGTTCCCGAAAGCAGACAAGCCCGAACCAGCGGGAATGCCGGAGGC
>JAPPMG010000012.1 GCA_028819215.1 Bryobacterales bacterium | reverse complement strand
CGCACGTCCGGATCCGTGCGGGGCCCGTCGGGTAACCGGCGGGCTACCGCGACCGGTACACCTGGGAACACAAGACGATGTACTTTGCCACGGATCCCGTCGCGCTCGACAAGACCGGCTGGCAGGCGATCGACAAGAAACGGGCCGAGGTCGGCAGGGCCCCGATCGCCCTACTGAAGCCCGACGAGGACAGCCGCTGGCTCAATGCCCAAGTCGAGCACATCGAGTTGGCCTCCAACTTCGGCCTCGGGGTGTTCGACGACGACAAGATCGACCTGAAACGGATCAACCTCGGGTAGGGCGGGGAACGCAGGTCTGGGATTAGGTCCGCGCGGATTGGGCCGGAAGACGCCCGCATGGCTTGGCTGGGGTCGATTTCGGATTCCGAAACACGGGGCCCCTGAGTTCCCTCGGGCACGCTGGAGTTCAATCTGGAACTGCTGGGTCATCGGATTCCCCAATCAGCCACACTGGTAGGGGATGCGCGGACTCTTCGCAGCGGATGATGCTTCGATCTTCGAAATACGGACCGATTCCGAGGGTCCTTCGGGAACGTTGCCGCTCACGCCCGAAATGCTCCGCACGCTGCCGAGTGGTGACATTTTCGGCTGGACACAGGACGCCGGGATGGGGTGGAACCCAGCCCACCTCGGGCGGGACGAGTACCTGATCCTGAGCACCCAAGGCGGCATTCGCGCCCAGGACGGCTCTCCCGTCGCGCTGGGCTACCACACCGGTCACTTCGAGGTCGGGCTCCTGATGCACGAGGCAGCCGTCGAGCTTCGCCAGCGCGGAGCGATCCCCTTCGCCGGGTTCTGCAGCGACCCCTGTGACGGCCGCACGCAGGGCACGCCGGGAATGATGGACTCGCTGCCGTACCGCAACGATGCGGCCCAGGTGCTCCGGCGCCTGATCCGGTCGCTCCCGACACGCAGCGGCGTTATCGGAGTGGCGACATGCGACAAGGGCCTGCCCGCAATGACGATGGCACTGGCCTCGATGCAAGGGCTGCCCTGCGTGCTCGTGCCGGGAGGCGTGACCCTGCCGACGCGCGGGGCCGAGGACGCCGGCAGGGTGCAGACGATCGGGGCGCGCTTCGCGCACGGTGAGCTGAGTCTGGAACTGGCACAGGAATTCGGCTGCAAGGCGTGCGGAACCCCGGGCGGCGGGTGCCAGTTCCTTGGCACGGCCGCTACCGCTCAAGTCGTGGCCGAAGCGCTCGGACTTGCGCTGCCCCACACCGCTCTGGCGCCATCCGGACAAGCGGTTTGGAAGCAAGCGGCCCGGAATTCCGCCGAGGCCGTGATGTCGCAGCGCGAGGCCGGAATCGCGGTAGGCGATATCCTCACCGACGGTGCCTTGCGCAACGCGATGGTGGTGCACGCGGCTTTCGGAGGATCGACGAACTTGCTGTTGCACCTTCCGGCCGTCGCGTATTGCGCCGGGCTCAAGCGGCCCGGCGTGGACGACTGGGCGGAGATCAATCGACAGGTAGTGCGTCTGGTTGACGTGCTGCCCAACGGCCCGGTCGGGCATCCGACCGTTCGAGTCTTTCTCGCGGGCGGCGTGCCGGAAGTGATGCTGCACCTGCGGGCTCTGGGCCTGCTGGATCTTTCCGCGTTGACGGCCACCGGCGCGAGCCTTGGGGCAGTCCTAGACAAGTGGGCGGGCAGCGAGCGGCGCGCGATCTTTCGCGACCGCCTGAAAGAACTGGACGGTGTCGACCCGGACGAAGTGATCTTTTCGCCGGACGCTGCCCTGCGACGGGGCCTTACAAGCACGATCACGTTCTGCCGGGGGAATCTCGCGCCAGAGGGCTCGGTCGTCAAGAGCACCGCGATCGACCCGGCGGTGATCGACAGCGACGGCGTCTACCGGAAGCAGGGCCCGGCCAAGGTGTTCATACGCGAGGCCGATGCCACACAAGCGATCAAGGATGGAGCTGTCCAGCCCGGCGACGTGATGGTGCTGGCCTGCTGCGGGCCCCTCGGTTCTGGCATGGAAGAGATCTACCAGATCACGTCAGCTCTCAAGCACCTCTCGTACGGGAAGGAAATCGCTGTCATCACGGACGCACGGTTTTCCGGTGTCTCAACTGGCGCATGCATCGGACACGTCGGCCCGGAGGCTCTGGCTGGAGGGCCGTTGGGGAAGCTGGTCGCGGGCGATATTGTGCGCATCGAGATCGACTGCCGGCGGCTGCGCGGAAGCGTAGACCTCGTCGGGCACGGAGGGCGTGAGTTTGGGGCGGGCGAGGGTGCGAGAGTCCTCTCTGAACGGCAGCCTCGAGATGACTTGGCGCCGCATCCGGACATGCCGGACGATACGCGGCTTTGGGCCGCGCTACAGGCCTGTAGCGGAGGGACTTGGAACGGCTGCGTGTACGACGTGGACGCGATTACCGCCGCGCTTGGCCGCGGGGCGCACCGTGCGCCGAGAGAGCCGGCCCCTACGGGCGGATGATCGAACCGTCGCGGCGGCGCGTGGTACCCCAGGAGTAATCGAAAGGCGTGTCATAGCGTGATTCGACGCTGTACTTGGCCGCGAGCTCCTCGTTGATTTCCATGCCCCAGCCGGGGACCTCGTTCGGGAAGAAGAAGCCGTTCTCGAGGCGCGGGCACCCTTGGAAGACTTCATGCACCGATTCGGGCCAGGTCCGACCCTCCTGAATCCCGAAGTTGTAGCAACTCACGTCGAGCGCGATGTTGGCCAGGTGGCCGACTGGGGAGGTGTCGCCCGGGCCGTGCCAGGCCGTGCGCACTCCGAACCATTCGCACAGCGCCGCCAGCTTGCGAGCCGGCGTCAGGCCGCCGATCTGGGAGATATGCACCCGGATGAAGTCGATCAAGCGCTCCGCGATCAGTCCGGTGAACTCGTGTGGCGAGTTGAACAGCTCTCCCATGGCGATCGCTGTGGTGGTTTGGGAGCGCATGTGCCGGAAATAGCCGATCTGCTCGGGTGAGACGGGGTCCTCGATGAAGAAGGGGCGATATTCTTCCACCCGTTTCAGCAGCCACATCGCCTGGGCATTGCTGATGCGTTCGTGGACGTCGTGCAGAAGTTCGATCTCCTCTCCGAGGTTGATGCGCATGTGCTCGAAGAGTTTGGGCACGCTCAGCAGGTAGGGTGTCGGCTCATACATCCGCTCGGCGTGCGGGCCGCCGGAAGGAGCGCCAAGGAAGCCACCTGGGTTGCCCCCGGAGCTGCGCGCGCCGTAGTTCGCGTTGCCTGCGATCCCGACCTGGATGCGGATGTGACGCACGCCCTGTTCGAGGTAGGCGCGGGCGGCGTCCTCGACTTCCTGCATGCTCGCGCCTGATGCGTGGCGGTACACGTCGGCGCCGTTGCGGGCCTTGCCGCCCAGTAACGCGTAGACGGGCATGTTGGCCCGCTTGCCCTTGATGTCCCACAGCGCTTGATCGACGCCGCTCATGGCGTTGTACAGCACCGGCCCGTTGCGCCAGTACGAGCTGACGTACATCGTTTGCCAGATGTCCTCGATATGGTCCGGGTTCTTGCCCTTCAGGAACGGGCGCAGGAATTCGTCAACGGCCGTGACAACCGCCTTGGCGCGTTGTGTAAACGTCGCGCAGCCGTATCCGTGCAGGCCGGGCTCGCTGGTTTCCACCTTGACGATCACTGTGCGGGGCAGACCCGGGGGCGCAGTGAGAATCGCCTTTACATCGGTGATCTTCAGATCCGGCAAGCCGCGTGATGGCTGCTGCTGGGCCGACGCGGTGGCTACGGCGGCTGGAAGTGCCGCGAATCCAGCGCCGGCGAGCGATTTCAGAGCGTTCCTGCGTTGCATGGCGCCCATTGTAAGGCGTAAGGCGGACCGATTCTTGCAGGGCAAGTGCATGACCTGGACCCATCAGGATCCCCCGCGCCATCGCCGGGGGACGGTGCGCCCGCCGTCTGGACGGGGCCGGCTCCGCAGTTCATGCGCTAGACACCAGCTTGACCAGCCTGGTGCAGCTGAAGGTGTGCTTCGGCACAGTGCGTCGCACCACGCATGTGGGACATGTCGAGTGCACTGCGGGGCTTCTGGCCTTCGTCAATCCCGCTGGCCGAACCGCCGCGTCAGCACCGGAGCGAGTTGGATTCGGGAATCACGCGGCTGCTTTGAAAGATTCGAAGCGCAGCGCAAGCCGCTCCCGGTCTGGCCGGTCCGTATGCCGGCTAGGCAGATGAATCGCGCTACCGTCGAGGTGCTTGAGAGATTCCAAGAGCGGGCCGTCTTCCTTGTCGAGCAGTCGCTCGGAGACATGTAAGCGGTAGTCCGGGTCGATACCAATGAGGTGCGAGTCGAACGCTGCGTGGTGAATCTTCGACAGAGGCAGGCCGTTCGGGATCACTGGCTGGCCAAGTTCCTCGTGCTTGTCCGGGACAATATGCGCCGCATCTAGGAGCAAGGGCTCCGGTATTCCCGAAACTGCGCAGCGACCGTTATAGGCATGGATGATGGCCTCGCGAAAGGATGACTGATGTAGCCGGCGCTTGACCGATTGGAGCGCATAGCGTCGTTCTAGCGAGCTGTCCGGATACGCGCCGATGACGGCCTCCGACAACGAGCCCTGATGGATTGCGCCCTCTCGTGCAGGAAGTCCGAAGGCAAGGCTTGCCTTTAGCGTGTTGGCGTCCCAGCCTGAGATGAAGGTAGGCAGCGTTGCTTGATACCGGCCTGGAGCTATGCCGAGGAAGTAGATCACGGCAATGCGGTTCTCGAAGGCCTCGCGGAGCCAGCGATTGTCGGCCGCGTTGGGATTGCTGCCCATGAAGGCGTAGTCGACGCTTTCGTCGCTTCCGTATATCTGGCGGTGGACCTTGCGTTGGTCGTCGTACCAAACCTTGCCGCCCGGCCTGGGGAACACGGTTCTGATCGAAAGCAGGAATTGCATCTGCTTCGGCTTGAAGATGCCGCGTTGTGGATTGACCAGCGGGATGCGTTTGCCGTCGAAATCAAACCCCAGTCTTAGTTCCTTCGCGGTCAGGTGCCCGTAGACTTGCTGAAGTTCCTGCACGCGCTGGAATGCCGCCATGCGCATCAGCGTGTTCGACGAGTCTTCAACCATTGCCACGTGCCTCGTCTACAAGAAGCAGTGCTCGTTATGCCATGACAGTGCGTTCGGATCGGGGCGTAGGTCCGGGCGGTGAGGTGTGACGATCCGTTTACCCTGCAAGGAATAGTAATCTCTGCCGTTTTCGAACTCATCGCGAATTCGCGGGCTGACCTCAAAGTTCAGATCGGGCGTGATCGTCACATAGCCGGTGTCAAAGAGCCGGTGGATATCGCGTCGGAGCAGGAGGCCGTTCTGCGGCGTGTGCTCGCCCCCATCGCTGAAAGGACGGATATGAGCGGCTTCGAGGGCTGGCAGCGTGCGTTCTTGAGTCACAGCACACCGTCGCCCGTAGATGTCGGTGACGAGCAACCGAAACTCCCCTTGGCCACGGCGAGGGAGAATCAGCTGCGGCTGGCCGTAGCGATCTGCATGGATTGTTTGGTCGGTAACTTCCTGTCGGCCAATTCGGTCCGTGACAGAGTCCCACAGCCGCCGGCCGTCGGACTCGTCGGTGTCGTATCGCTTGAACGACACGATATTCGGGGCCCAACTCGACGGCACAGGTATCCAGTCGCTCTCTGGGAAGAAGACGGGCCTTGTCAGAATCCGGCAACCGATTGCGAAGTCCTCCCGCCGATCTGCTTCATCCTTTCGATACTTGACGATGCGCTCCCGCATTTGTCGCAGCGAGCGCGCACCGTTAGCTTCCCCAAACGCGTCCCACGCAAGCGAACTCGGTAACCGGTTGGCGTAAGCGAAGATCCCTCCGCCGACGATGAAGTTGTGGGGCGCGTGCAACTTGAACAGCAACAACTCGCCCCGTTCGAGTGCCTTGAAGTTCCTTGGCGCGGGCGACCAGAAATTGACCTCGGACAGATCGGGACGCTGTCGAAGCATCTTGAACCAGTCACCATCAGTAACCGCTACTACAAGCTTGACTCCCATTGCAGTCGATCGGAAATTGCAGTGTGATTGGCCGATGAGGCGATGGTCAGGTCGAAGCAGACCTTTCCGAGGAACGTTACCACACGCGACGACTGGTTTGCGAGCGTCCTCCTTGTCAGCGACCGGTTCCTGCAGCCGACGCCTTGGGGCACCATCTAGGTGGATTCCCCGATTCCTCGAATCCCGATCGGAAGTAGGATGCTCGGTGCTCTCCCGCCCGCAGGTTCCTGCCCGCATACGATGAAGGCGGGAGCCCAATAGACTTGCGAGTCGTTGTTTCTGGAGCCGCCGGCTTCATCGGTTCTCACCTCTGCGACCGCTTGCTGGCGGATGGGCATGAGGTGATCGGGCTGGACAACCTCAGCACTGGTCGGGCGGAGAACTTGCACCATCTGCGGGGCCGTACGGGGTTTCGCTTCTGTCGACACGACATCTGCGAGCCGTTTCAAGCAGATGGCCGTATCGACGTGGTCTACAACCTCGCCTGCCCGGCGAGCCCGCGCGACTATCTGGCAGCCCCGCTCGAAACGCTGGCGGCCTGCTCGCAGGGTACCCGCAACATGCTAGAACTGGCTCTTTGCAATCGCGCCACGTTCTTACAGGCCTCGACCTCCGAAGCCTATGGCGACGCCCTCGTCCAGCCGCAAACTGAGACGTATTGGGGCAACGTCAATCCGGTTGGCCCGCGCTCGGTATATGACGAGGGCAAGCGCTACGCGGAGGCCCTCACCATGGCCTACCACCGCGACTGCGGCGCCGATACCCGGATCGCTCGCCTGTTCAACGTCTACGGTCCCCGGATGAAGCGTGGCGATGGGCGCGTCTTGCCAGCTTTTCTGGACCAAGCGTTGCGCGCCGTTCCCCTGACGGTCTTCGGCGACGGTTCGCAGACGCGGAGCTTTTGCTATGTCTCCGATATTGTCGAGGGCATCGTCCGATTGGCTGCCAGCGACGAGGCGATGCCGGTTAACCTCGGCGGTCCAGACGAGATCACTGTGCTGGAACTGGCCGAGGTCGTGCAAGCGATTGCGGGTGTTGACTGTGGGGTCACCCACCTCGAATTGCCGCAGGATGACCCCTGCCGGCGTCATCCGGATATCGCCAAGGCAAGACGCCTGCTCGGTTGGGAGCCAACCGTGGATTTGCAGCAAGGTGTGCGCTTGATGCTGGCATCCTACTCGGAGTGAGGGCGCTGTAGCGGAGCGTCTGATCCCAGCCGGACTCCCGTCTAGCTATCCCGACCGATTTGGTGGGACAAGCCGGATCCGACGCGCCCGGACCAGCTTGTCGGGCATGTTGATGTGAGATCATAGGGCGCCCCGAAACCATGTCGTACACCCTCACTCGTCGGAACTTCTTTGCCACCGCAACCGCTTTGTCGGTGTCGTCCTCGTGCACATCTGGCGGCCCTGGCCAGACGGAGGGCCCGGCGAGGCCCAACATCGTGCTGTTGATGGGAGACGACCACGGCTGGCACGAAACGGGATACAACGGACACTCGCACGTCAAGACGCCAGTGCTCGACGAAATGGCCGCGTCCGGATTGCGCCTTGATCGCTTCTACTCGGCCGCGCCTGTGTGCTCGCCGACCCGCGGCAGCGTGATGACTGGACGGCATCCAAACCGTTACGGCACGTTCAGTGCGAATTGGTCGATCCGGCCAGAGGAAACCGGCATCGCCCAAATGCTGAGCCAAGCCGGCTATGCCTGCGGCCACTTCGGCAAGTGGCACCTCGGCCCCGTCAAGGCCGATTCGCCAACGAATCCCGGTGCGTTCGGATTCGACGAGTGGCTCTCTCACGACAACTTCTTCGAGATGAACCCGATTCTCTCGCGAAACGGTGCCGCTCCAGAGATGCACGAGGGGGAGAGTTCTCAGATCGTGATCGACGCGGCTAAGCAATTCATCGACAAGGCGAAGCGCGACGGGCGGCCCTTCTTCGCGGTCATCTGGTTCGGCTCGCCCCACGAGCCGTACAGTGGCTTGGACTCCGACCTCCAAGCGTATGCGGATCTTCCAGAGAGCCTGCGAGAGGACACGGCCGGGATCACCTCGATGGAGACGGGCTTGCGGACGCAGGTGCGCTTGGACAAGATCCTGCAGGCCCGCTACGCCGAAATCACCGCGATGGATCGGGCCATCGGAGATCTGAGAGATCACTTGCGGGAAGCCGACCTGCGGCCCGACACGCTGCTGTGGTACTGCAGCGACAACGGAGCGCCATCGGAGGCCCGCTTCTCGTCCTCACTGCGGTCGAGCAAAGGCCGGGTGTACGAAGGCGGTGTGCGCGTTCCGTGTGTGATCGAGTGGCCTGCACGGATTCCGGAGCCGCTGCGCAGCCCCGTCAACTCCGTGACCAGTGACATCCTGCCTACGCTATGCGAACTCACCGGCCAATCGCTGCCAGACCGCCCGCTGGATGGCCTCAGCTTGGTTCCGGTCATCGATGGGGCCATGCAGCAACGGCCGGAGCCGATTTGCTTCTGGAGGTTCGAAGCCGGCCAAGCGGATGGCGGCGAGCCGTACATCGACGCGGCGCTCCAAGAAGGCACCACGCCGCTTGTAAAGTACATGGATGGCCGGCTGACGCGGAACTTCCGCAACTTTCATCACCCCAGCGTCGAAGAGGCCGACTTCAGTGGGCCGCGGGCGGTCCTCGACCACCGCTACAAGCTAGTGGTAGACGGCGGCGGTGCCGGAACGAGGGAGCTGTTTGACATCCGCGCCGATCCGGCTGAGAGCAATGATCTTGCAGACCGCCACCCCGAAGAAGTCGCGCGCTTGGAGGCGCACTTGCACGAGTGGCAGGAGTCAGTGCTCCACAGCCTCTCTGGCGGCGACTATTCGTAGGGGCGGGCTCAATAGGCCCAGGGCCCCCGCGTGAACAGTCCGCCGTCAACCATCAGCGTTTGGCCGGTGATGAACTCGCTCTCGTCGCGGCATAGGAACGCCACCGCTTCGGCCACGTCCGGCGGGTGGCCGACTCGCCCTATCGGTGTTAGCTTCGACCACTGTCCGGCATAGTCTGCCGCCTCGCGCTCGGTTCGCTCGATCAGGATCGCTCCGGGCGCCACGCAGTTGACCGTGATGCCGCAGTCGCCCAGTTCGGCCGCAGCCACCTTGGTGAACTGCTCCATGCCGCCCTTGCTGGCCGTGTAGCTGACAAGGTTGGGGAATGCGACTTTGTTGCATCCCGATCCGATGTTGACGATGCGCCCTTTGCCGCGCTCCTTCATGGCGCGGGCCGCCAACTGAGTGCAGAGGAAGCACCCCTTTAGGTTCGTGTCGATTACGCGGTCCCAGTCCTCCTCCGATAGCTCGAGCAAAGGGGCCC
Source organism: Bryobacterales bacterium (assembly GCA_028819215.1). Taxonomy (GTDB): domain Bacteria; phylum Acidobacteriota; class Terriglobia; order Bryobacterales; family UBA6623; genus VXMF01. The sequence goes on along the minus strand of JAPPMG010000012.1, from coordinate 58,496 downwards.
AGACCTGTGTCCCAGCGTTGTTGACGAGAATGTCGAGCCCGGCGAATTCGGACAGCACCCTGTCGAACATGGCACGAACTTGCGCCGACTCCGCGACGGAAGCCTGCACCGGAAACGCTCGTCTCCCAACCGCCCGGGCAGAGTCCACGACCTGCTCAGCGCCGGAGGGGTCGCTGTTGTAGTTCACCGCGACATCGCAGCCCAAGGCGGCAAGCTTGAGGCAGATCCCGCGGCCGATTCCCTTGCTGGCGCCGGTGACCAGCGCCGTCTTTCCCGAAAGTTCCATAGAGCCCCGCCCGCAGTCTAGCAAGCCGGCGCCAGGTCTCCCGCCTCGAGCCGGCGGCCCGCACGCAGGCCGATCAGAGCCCTTGCAAGGCCGTCTCGATGGTCGGGTGCTCGAACTCGAATCCGGCGCTCAGGGCCTTGTCCGGCACTGCGCGCTGCGACGCCAGCAGCACCTCGGAGAATTCACCCAGCCCGACGCGCAGGGCGAACGCCGGGGCCGGGAAGAGTGCTGGCCTGCCGACAGCGGTCGCCAGTGCCTTGGTGAAGTGTCGGTTGGTAACCGGGTCCGGCGCGGAGCCATTGACCGCCCCGGACAACGTCTCCGATTGGGCGCAATAAAGGAACAGGGCAGCTAGATCATCCACGTGGATCCACGGCATCCACTGCCTCCCGTGGCCGAGCCTCCCTCCGGCGCACAGCTTGAACAGCGGGAGCATTCGGGCCAGAGCCCCGCCTTGCGCGCCGAGCACGAGACCGATCCGGATCGTGACGACTCTCATGCCCAGATCCTCGGCAGCAAGCGCCTCCGCTTCCCATGCGCGACACACATCGGCAAGGAAGCCCTCTGCCGCCGTCGCGGACTCGGCGAGGACTTCGTCGCCGCGACTGCCGTAGATCCCGACCGCTGAAGCCGAAACCAGGACTTCCGGCCGATGCTCGAGTTGCCGCAGAGCTTCGACCAGATGCTTGGTCCCCTCGACGCGGCTGTCTCGGATGTTCGCTTTCTTGGCCTTCGTCCAGCGCCCCTCTGCAACTGGCTCGCCGGCTAGGTGAAACACGGCCTGACAGCCGTCGAAAGCTTCCGCCGGAGGAAGTTCGCGGGCCGGGTCCCAGCGGAAGCACGCGCTCTGAGCGAATTCCGGCGGGACATGCTCCGGGGCGCGTGTGAGGATCCGCGGGCTTGTCAGCAGCTTGCAGAGCCGCCGTCCCACGAATCCCGTGGCTCCAGTGACTACTGGGCTCGAGGATTGCGTCACAGTCTGATTCTAGACGCCAGCGCGGCTAGCCCCGCGCCGCCGATGCTCAGTGCTGTACGATGGGCGCCGATGACGAGATTCAAGTGCGCCCTCGCGGTGTTCGCCATGGTCCTGACCACTCGCGCGCTTGCGGCCGACAAACCGAACATCGTGTTCATCCTTGCCGATGACGTTGCGGACCAAGCGCTGGGCTGCTACGGCGGAACCTCGTACCGGACGCCCCGGATCGATGCATTGGCCCAGGCGGGCGTCCGCTTCCGCCATTGCTACTCCATGCCGGTTTGTCACCCTTCCCGCATTGCCATCATGACGGGCCAGTACCCCTTCCGCTTAGGTCGGCCGCAGTGGGGCACCTTCCCGCGCAACTTGGAGAGCGCCTCGATTGGCATTGCGATGCGCGGGCTCGGGTATGCGACGGCCATTGCTGGCAAGTGGCAGCTGACTCTGCTTCGCGACGAGCCCGACCATCCCAAACGACTGGGCTTTGAACGATCATCCCTGTTCGGCTGGCACGAGGGGCCGCGCTACTACCGGCCGCTGATCTATCAGGACGGCAAGGTGCGCTCGGACGTCATTGACCGCTATGGGCCGGATGTCTATGTCGAACACCTCGTGGAATTCATGCGCGACAACCGCGACAAGCCATTCTTTGCGTTCTATTCCATGGCGCTGGCGCACGACGTGACCGATGATGTCGGAACGCCGCCTCCGCTCGGGCCGCAAGGCCACTACGACAGCTACAAGAAGATGGTCGAAGACATGGATGAGCGCGTCGGCAGACTCGTCGATGCCGTCGAAGAGCTCGGCATTCGAGAGCGCACGCTGTTCCTGTTCACGGCGGATAACGGGACCCCCAAGTCGTACTACTTCACTGCCGAAGGCGGCAAGATGTTCAAGCAACCCATAGAACTGGTTTGGAACGGGCAGCGGGTCAAGGGCGGCAAGGGCGAACTCACCGATGGAGGCACCCGCGTGCCGCTGGTCGCAAACTGGCCGGGCAAGCTCTCTCCAGGGCAGGTCGTTGATGATCTGGTCGACTTCAGCGACTGGTTCCCGACCTTCGTCGACCTAGCTGGCGGGACGGTTCCGGCCGGGCTGGACGGCGTCAGCTTGGCCGATCGACTGCGGGGCGGCACCGCTTCACCGCGCCCATGGGCCTTTGCCGAGGGCAGTTCTGCGCGCTGGGTGCGCACGCAACGCTGGAAGCTGTACGACGACGGACGCCTCTTCGACATGAGTGCTGGCAGGGGGGAAGTCGCCCCGCTGACAATCAGCGCCTCCTCCGAAGAAGCGCTGCGAGCGAGGGCTGAGCTCGAGACTGCGCTGAGAGGCCTGCGTCCGGCGGACTGACCGGCAGACTGCTAGACTGCGGCCTTGCGTACGATCCTGTTGGGCGCGGGCGGTCAGCTCGGCGCGGACTTGGCGCGGTTGTGCCGCAAGCGCGGCCACACCTTGCTGGCCCTGCCCCGGAGCCAACTCGACATAACCGACGAGCCCGCGACGCGCCGGCGCATCGCACGCCACAACCCGGACTGCGTCATCAACGCGGCAGCCTTCAACGAGGTCGACCGGGCCGAGAGTGACGTCCGAACGGCCATGCGCGTCAATGCACTGGCCGTGCGCAACATAGCTGTCGCATGTGCGGGAGCCAGCGCCGTGCTGGTGCACTATTCGACCGACTATGTCTTCAGCGGCGAGACGAGCTGCCCGTACCGTGAGACAGACGCCCCAGCCCCGCAGTCGGTCTATGGAGTCTCCAAGCTTGCCGGGGAGACGTTTGCGCAGGCCCACTGCCCTGCTCACTACGTGCTGAGGGTCGGGGGCGTCTTCGGTCCGCCGGGGCGGCACACGAAACGCGGCAACTTCGCCGAGTTCGTGCTGCGCAAGTGCGCCTCAGAAGCGCCGTTGCGCATCGTGGACGACCAGATCGCGACGCCGACGTTCGGCCCGGCGCTGGCTGCCCGCACGCTGGACGCGATCGAGCGCGGAATCCCGTTCGGCTTGTATCACTTGGCGGGCGGCGAACCTGTGTCGTGGTACGAGTTCGCCCGCAAGATCGCGCGCTTGGCTCGCTGCGCTGCCGAGCTAGAACCGATCGACCGCACGCGTTACCAGGGGAAGGCGCGTCGCCCCCGTTGCGCGGCGCTCTCGAACGCGAAGGTCGAAGCGGCCGGAATCGCCAAGATGCCCAGTCTTGACTCTGCGATCGCAGAGTATCTGAAATTGCGCGAGCAAGAGCGCGCGACAGGGTGCTGATTCCCATCCCGGCCAGCACGTAGGGTCCGCAACCGGCGGCTCGGTCCAGTCAGTTCCGCCGCACGCTCAGCTAGTAATCCCTACTATGTCGATAGGAATACTAGACTATAGCTGTCGAGCCGTGTATAGTGGAAGGAATGTCTATTGCCTCCTCGGAACTGAACGCGCTGGTTTCCTCTGGCGCACCGAGCCTTGCCGCGACGTTCCGGCAGCTGAGCGACCTGTACCTGCTGGCCGAAGGCGGATACGAGCCGATCCAAGGGTTCCTCAACAGTGCCCAGACCCGCTCGGTCTGCCGGACCATGCACCTCACCACCGGGGAGCCGTGGAGCATTCCGATCGTATTCCCAGTCGATGCAGCCACCAAGGAGCGCATCCAGGGAGCGGAGCGCGTGGTCCTGATGGACGGGGACGCCCCGGCGGGCGTGCTGCATGTCGAGGAGATCTTCCCGCTCGAGAAGGAACTCTACGCCGCGAGCATCTTCCGCACCCAGGACGAGGCGCATCCGGGCGTTCAGTGGCTGCGCGGGGCGGGCGAATATTCGATCGCGGCTATGGCCGAGGTCTGCTCGGACTGGAAGCTCGACGTTCCCGGCTCGCTTCCGATCTCGCCGCGCGAGACGGCGGCGCTGGTGGGGGCGAAGGGCTGGCGCACGGTGGTGGGATTCCAGACGCGCAATCCGATCCACCGAGCCCACGAGTTTTGCACCAAGATCGCCCTCGAGACCGCTGACGGTCTCGTGATCCATCCCCTCTTGGGCGAGACCAAGGCTGACGACACGCCCGCGGAGGTGCGCTTGGCCTGCTACGACGTGCTGATGCGCAACTACTACCCGGCCGACCACGCGATGCTGGCGGGTTTTCCGGCGTGGATGCGCTACGCCGGCCCGCGCGAGGCGATTTTCCACGCGCAAGTGCGCAAGAACTACGGCATTACGCACTTCATCGTGGGGCGGGACCACGCCGGCGTGGGCGACTACTACGGCCCGTTCGACGCCCAGAGGATCTTTTCCGAGTTTCGGCCCGGGGAACTCGGGGTGGAACCGGTCTTCTTCGATTTCGTCCACTTCTGCAAGGTCTGCGGGGGCATGGCCTCGAAGAAGACGTGTCCGCACCCGCCGGAGCATCACGTGCATCTGGCCGGCCGCGCGGTGCGCCAGATGTTGCGCGAGGGCAAGCTGCCCCCGAGCGAGTTCACCCGCCCGGAGATCGCTGAGATTCTGATTGCTGCGGCGCGAGAATCTGCGTGACACTCCCGCTGCCGAAATTCACGTGGCCGCGGCCCGACGCCTCGGCCCAGGAGATCTTGGGCTGGGCGATCGACGAGTTCGGCTCGGGACTGGCGATTTGCACCAGTTTCCAAGCCTCCGGATCGGTAATCCTCGACATGGCGGCGCGCATGGTCGGCGACGATATCAACGTCTTTAGCATCGATACCGGTCGCTTGCATGAGGAGACCTACCAACTGATCTCACAGATCCGCCGGCGCTACGGGATCGTGATCGAGTTGGTTCCGCCGGATGCTGACGAGCTGGGCTCGATGCTCACGCTGCACGGCCCGAACCTCTTTTACGAGAGCCCTGCCAAGCGCAAGCTGTGCTGCGAGATCCGCAAGGTGAGGCCATTGCAGCGCCGCTTGGCGACACTCGATGCCTGGGTGACTGGCCTGCGGCGCGACCAAGATAGCGGTCGCGACCAAACGGAACCGGTGGCGATCGACGAAGAGCACGGCGGAATCGTGAAGCTTGCCCCACTGGCCGATTGGTCGAACGAACAGGTTTTTGCCTACGCGCGGGAGCACGATGTGCCGCTACACCCGCTGTACGCCCAGGGCTTCCCGAGCATTGGGTGCCAGCCCTGCACCCGCAAGGTACAGGCTGGCGAAGATTCCCGGGCGGGGCGTTGGTGGTGGGAGAAGGACGTCGACAAGGAGTGTGGAATGCACTTGGGCATGCGCGGCCAGATGCGGCGGGAGGTGGACGTGCTGCTCGATGAGGTCTTGCCGGCCCGCAGGCCGTTTGCCGTCAAGTAAGCGCGGGACCCGCTCGGAGTATGATGAGAAATGGAGTATAAAGGGGCAACGATTTGGATGACCGGCTTGTCCGGTTCGGGTAAGTCGACCGTCGCGAATATGCTGGCCAAGCGCCTGCGCGCCGTCGGTGCGCGGGTGGAGATCTTGGACGGCGATGTCGTCCGGACCAATCTCTCTAAGGGCCTCGGTTTCAGCAAGGAAGACCGCGACACCAATATCCGCCGCATCGGGTTCGTGTGCAATCTCCTGTCACGGAACGGCGTGTTCGCGATCGCGGCGGCCATTTCGCCTTACAAGGCGATCCGCGACGAGGTCAGGGCCGCGGCTGGCGATTTCGTGGAAGTCTTCGCTGACTGTCCCCTGGACACCTTGGTCGAGCGCGACGCCAAGGGCCTGTACAAGAAGGCGCTCGCGGGCGAGATCAAGAACTTCACCGGGGTCTCCGATCCCTACGAACCACCCGAGTCTCCGGAGGTTCGGGTCGATTCGAGCCGGCAGACGGCGGAGGAATCGACCGAAATCGTCTGGCGGTACCTGATCGAGGCCGGACTCCTGAAGCTGTGAGCAGCTTGTCGGGCAGTTCTCTAGTGTCCGGGAACACCCTCGGGCAGGAAGTAGTACCCGGCGACGATGTAGGCAAGATACGCCACGAGCAGCACGAGTCCGAAACCGCGGCGCAGGACGTCCTTCGAGGCGAGCACGCCCACCCGGAACACGATCAGTATGAATAGCATCGACGGGTACAGCAGGGTAAAGAAGTTGGAGCCTGCTTCGAGGCCTTGACGCGTCACGGCCGCAGCCGCCCCGGCCACGAATAGGACGTTGAGAATGTCGGCGCCGATCACGTTGCCGACCGCCAGTTCACCCTGGCCCCGGCGCGCCGCTGTCACGGCCGTGACCAGTTCTGGAAGGGACGTGCCGAAGGCGACCAAAGTGGCGGCTATCACGCTCCTAGGCACAGACATGCGCGTGGCCGCCTCTATCGTTCCCGGGATCACGACTTGGGCCGATACAACGACTGTGGCGATCGCCAGGACGAGCTTGAGGACGGTCAGCCAGGCCCTGGAATGCCCATCTTCGGCGTGGCGCTCGTGCTCGGCCCGACGCTGGCCGGCCCAGCGTATTGAGAGGTAGAGGTAGGCTGCGAGCAAGATGAGCAGGAAGAAACCCGCCTCTTGGGATAGTCGGCCACCGCTATCGAAGATCTGGTCCAAACGTGTCCACGGAGCGCTCAGGAGTACGAGCAGGACGCCGGACCCGATTTGAATCCAGCCCTGGCGGTTCACGATCCGAGGGTCGAGCTTCAGCGGCGCGATCAGGCAAGCAAGGCCGAGAATCAAGCCGGTATCGGCGATCACCGATCCGACGGAGTTTCCAAGGGCCAGCCCCGGTGCGCCTTCGATCGCTGCCAAGACCGAAACTGCCGCTTCCGGGGCGGTTGTGCCGAGGCTGACGATAGTGGCTCCGACCACCATCGGCGGAATGTGCAGGCTGTCAGAGAGTTCGACCGCTTGATCCACCAAGATATCGGCCGCCTTTCCCAGCATCAATAGGCTCGCGGCGATACTCGCGAGCAGGATCGACCAATGGACTTGGGAAAAGAATTGCTCTAGAAAAGCTTCCATATCGAGTCCGAGGGCCGACGCTGGGAACGGGCCTTCGGCGCGGCGGCCGGACCGCCCTCCCATTCTCTCAGAGCATGGACTGCGGGCTGGAATCGGCTCGGACGAGCATGGCAGCTGCCATGCTGCGTAGCTGGTCGTTTGGCGACGACGGCCGCACATGCTGGCCCGGCCCCGGGCAAGGGGATACTCGGCGCCCCCGGAGCTCCCAGAACTGCCTGCAGCCTCGGAAACGAGTTCGAGGGTGGCGGGAAAAGTTCCTCGGCTTAGCCGGCTGGCGGCATGGTAGCCTTGGGCTGCCGGTGCCTGGCTCGGCGCTGAGGCGCAGACCGCAACAAGGAGTAATCACGCATGGATCGTCGGAAGTTCCTGACCCTCGGATCGGCCGCCACAGTGCCGCTTGCATTCCCCGCCTTTGCGGGCGTCGAGGACGACCTGCGCATCACTGGAGTGCGACTGGTCAACATGCGGCGCAAGCGCCCCGTCCCCAGCTACGAACCTGCTCCCGGGTCGTGGTCGACGAACCAGGTGGAGGTGGCCAACCCGGTCTCGATTTACCCGAAATACAAGCCGATGCGAAGCCTGTTCCGCGCCACGGGCCCCCGTGCGGGCAGCTTCTGGGTCGAGATCTCCACCAACAAGGGTGTCAAAGGGTACGGCCCGGGTGGGCCTGCCGGCGGGGTCATTGTCGAGGATCACCTTTCGAGGCTGGTCATGGACGAGAACCCCCTTGACATCGAGCGCCTCTGGGACATCATGTGGCGCGCCACCATGTCCTACGGACGCAAGGGCAGCGTGGTCAACGCTATCTCTGGCGTCGACATCGCCCTCTGGGACATCGCCGGCAAGATCTGGGACGCTCCGGTTTGGAGGTTGCTCGGTGGCCGCACCCATCCCCGCATCCCGTGCTACTGCACCGGCAACGACATCGAGCAGCACGTGGAGTTCGGCTACAAGCGCCTCAAGCTGGCCCTGCCCTATGGTCCCGCGGACGGCAGGCAGGGCATCCGCGAGAACGTCGAACTCGTCAAGCGCGCCCGCGCGGCGGTGGGCGAGGACGGCGACGTAATGATGGACTGCTGGATGGCCCTCACTGAGCGCTATACGATCGACCTAGCGGAGGCGTTCGAGCCGTACAACGTCTACTGGATCGAGGAGGCGCTGCCCCCTGACGACTACGAGGGATTCGGCCGACTCCGCGAGAAGATCACGTCCACGCGGATCGTCACCGGCGAGCACATCTATACCAGGTACGGTTTCCGCCAACTCCTGCGGGTGAACGGAGCGGAGATCTGGCAGCCTGACATCCACTGGTGCGGCGGCATGAGCGAGCTGGTCAAGATCGCGCACATGGCGGCCGCGCACGACATCCCGGTTATCCCGCACGGTGGTGGCCAGAGGGACGCCGTGCATTTCATCTATGCCACGCCCAATTCCCCGTGGGCAGAGATGTTCATGCCGGCTCCCGGCGGCCCGGAAGTCGTCTACCAGCGGTACGAGGAGGACAACAACCTGACACGCGGTCCTGAAGGCATTTACACCCGACCTTCGGACGGTCCGGGCTTTGGTTGGGAGGTCGAGCCCGAGGACTGAGCCGCAGGCTCGATGACGGCTTTCTTGCGGCCAGTAGCCAGCCCATGTGCCGTTCCATGTAGTGTGCCAGCTTCCACCGGAAGAAACGGTGTGGGGACGTGCCTGGCGTGGCGGGGCACCGTTGTATAGAACTTCCAACTACAATGTTGACGTGGCGGCTGATCGAGCTGGACGTCTCGGAAAGGCTGTGCCAGCGCTCTTCCTGGCGCTCGCGCTTCTCGGCCCGGCCGTGGTGCCGGGAGCAGCGGATGACGGCGCGCTCGAGCATTTCGAGAAACGAGTCCGGCCGCTGCTGGCGGAAAACTGCTATAGCTGCCACAGTGCCAACGCGCCAAGCGTGTTCGCCAACTTGCGGCTAGACAGCCGCGCGGGCTTGCTGCGCGGCGGTGACTCGGGTCCGGTCGTAGTGCCGGGCAATGCATCTGCCAGCTTGCTGCTGCGGGCCGTTCGGGGTCAGGCCAAGGCCTTGATGCCGCCCACCGGACAACTGAGCGAGGAAAAGATTGCGGACCTAGCGGTATGGGTTGACGCGGGTGCGCAGTGGCCTGATGAACAGGCTCCGGGCCTGCCCGACCCCAGTGAAGCCTTCGATCTGGAGCGGCGGAGGCGGGAGCACTGGGCGTGGCGACCTGTCATCGCAGAGCCGCCCCCCGCGGTCTCGGACACGGACTGGCCGCAGTCCGCCGTGGACCGGTTTATCCTGGCCAAGCTAGAGAGCGCGGGGCTGGACCCCGCCCCTGCGGCGGATCGCTACACCCTGCTGCGGCGGCTTTCATTCGCAGTGACCGGCCTGCCGCCCACCCCTGCCGAAATCGCGGCGTTCGTGGCTGACGATTCGCCCCGCGCAGTTCATACGGTCGTAGAAAGACTGCTGGCGTCGCCGCATTTCGGCGAACGGTGGGCCCGTCATTGGATGGATCTCTTCCGGTACACGGAGTCCCACGGCAGCGAGGGAGACCCCGACCTGCCGGACGCTTGGCGCTACCGGGACTACCTGATCCGGGCTCTGAACGCCGATGTTCCGTACGACCAGCTCATCCGAGAGCACATTGCCGGCGACCTGTTGCCGCAGCCGCGCCTGAATTCCGAACGGGGCCTGAATGAATCGCTGATCGGCACGGCCAACTATCGCATGATCGAGCACGGATTCCAGCCAGTGGACCCGTGGGAAGACCGCGTGAAGTGGACCGACAATCAGATCGATGTTGTCTCCAAGGCGTTCCAAGGGCTGACAGTATCATGCGCGCGTTGCCACGACCACAAGTTCGACGCGATTAGCCAGCGAGACTACTACGCCTTGTTCGGCCTCCTGGCCAGCGCGCGGCCCGTGCAGCGGGCTGTAGACGCGCCGGACTTGCTGCGCACGAACATGGACGCGCTGCGCACTAGCAAGGCAGAGGTCAAGGATGCCCTGGCAGCGCTCTGGCTGGAAGCCGCTGATAGCCTGCCGGAACGGCTCCAAGGCGAAGACCAGGAGGTCCGGACTGTCCTTGAGGCCGCGGCGTGCGATCCGGAGAGCCCGCTCCACGCCTGGTTCGAGCTGTCGGGTCGCAGCGGCGCGGAGTTTCGGGATGGCTGGCGGCGGATGGCGGAATCGCAGTCCCGTCTGAGCGAGTCGCGCAAGCGATTCAACCAACAGAACTTCCAAGCCATCTGGCGGCCCGGGCAAGAACTTGCGGGCTGGGAGCGTATCGGCACCGGCCTAGAGAGCGGTTCCAGCGCCGCGGGCGAGTTCTCCATCGTGCCGCAAGGGGACACGATCGTCGAGGGTGTCTATGCTCCAGGGGTCTACTCGGGACTGTTGTCACGGCGCCACAACGGCGTGTTGCAAACGCCGCGTTTCAAGATCGACACCGACTTCATCAGCTTTCTCGTCCAGGGCTCCGGCTTTAGCGTCGTAAGGTTGATCGTCGAAAACTACGCCGTGCCGCGTAGCGGCATCTACTGGCAGCGCTATTCCCCCAAGCGGGACGAGCCGGTCTGGGAAGGGTGGAGTACGAAGTACTGGAAGGGCTTCAGTGCATACCTGGAATTCGCCACGATGCAGGACTCGACCAACTTCCATCTCGATCGCGAGGATGCTAGGAAGAATCCGAGGCCAAAACCGCTGGGAGACGGCCGCTCCCATTTCGGCGCTCTGGCCGTTGCCTTCCACAACGACGAGACGAAGCCGAGGACGGTGGATGTTCCCATTAGTTACCTGTTGGAAGGGGCCGCGCCTGGGTCGCCTGCAGAGTTGGCCGGGCTCTACGCCAGTCGGCTTCGCGAGGCGATTCACGCATGGCGTGACGGTTCCATCACACCGCCGCAAGTCGCCTATCTGGACGCCTTTGTCCGCTTGGACCTGTTGCCTGCCTCACTGGGCCACTCCGAGCGCCTCGATGCCTCGGTGCAGGAGTACCGGCGGCTAGAGGACGAAGTTCCCATCTATCGGAGAGCGCCAAGCGTGCTGGACGAGGAGGGGCCGGATCAGCGCTTGCTGGTGCGCGGCAGCCACAAGGACCTCGGCGATCCGATACCGCGGAGATACTTGGAAGCGCTTGGCAGCGAGCCATACAGCGACCCGGCCACCGCCCGCTTGCGGCTGGCGAACGAGATAGCGGACGCGCAGAATCCGCTGACCGCGCGGGTCATGGTTAACCGGGTCTGGGCGCATCTGTTCGGCCACGGCCTGGTATCCACGGTCGATAATTTCGGGCGTGTGGGCAGCGCCCCCTCGCATCCCGAACTGCTGGACTACCTCGCCGACCGGTTCGTAAAGGATGGCTGGTCCATCAAACAGCTGATACGCCGCTTGGTGCTGACTTCAACTTACCAAGCCGACAGCGAGCCATCGCACGTGGCGGCCAGTGAGGATCCAGGGAACACGCTGTGGCAGCACATGCCGTTACGCCGCCTCGAAGGCGAAGCGATCCGTGACAGCCTCTTGGCAATATCAGGGCGTTTGGAGCCTGGTGCGCCCGGGCCGTCGATCAACGTCTACTACGCGTTCGCGAAGGGCAAGACGAAGGGCGACCGCGAGAAGGGTCCCCTGGACGGGCAGGGCCGCCGCAGCGTCTACCAAGAGATCCGGCGCAATGCGCACAACCCCTTCCTCGAAGTCTTCGACCAGCCGAAGCCGTCCTCCACTCGCGGCACCCGGGACGTCACCAATGTGCCCGCCCAGTCGCTGACGATGCTCAACAGCCCGCTGGTGATTTCGCAGGCACAGCTGTGGGGCAAGAAGCTGGCCGAGAGTTCCGAGCCTCCCTCGGCCAGGGTCAAGGGCATGTTCCTCAGTGCGCTGGGGCGGCCGCCCGCGCCGCAGGAGCTGGATCGCAGCCTGGGCTATCTGGGAGACGGTCCGGGCTCTGCCGAGTGGGCCGATCTGGCGCATTCGATCTTCAACCTCAAGGAATTCCTCTACGTCCGCTAGCCACCTCGGTACCGGACGACTCGAAGTCGGCATGGATGCCCGTCGGGAGCAGGCTGCCGCTATTCGGCCGATCTTGGGCGTTGGCGGCTTGGTCTTCGACCAAGGCCAGGTACTGCTGGTTCGGCGCGGCGCACATCCCGCCAAGGGCGCTTGGTCGATTCCCGGCGGGAAGCTGCGCCTCGGGGAGTCCATCGCCGACGGCGTGGCGAGGGAACTGCTGGAAGAGACTGGTCTCATCGTCGATGTGGGTCAACTCGTGGCCGTTTACGAGCGTCTGCCGCGACCCGGCGCGGTTGGCGACGATGCGCACTACGTCGTGTTGGACTATATCTGCAAGGCCACCGGCGGTCTGCTGCGTGCGGGAGACGATGCGGACGAAGCGGGCTGGTTCCCGATTCGCGATCTTGCAAAGCTCCATCTCACCCCCGGGGCGGCCGCGGTGATTCGCAAGGGGCACGGCCTACTAGCCGGCTCCCGACGCTCCGCCTAGGTGCCATGCTTCCAAACCCCTACGAAGCGCTCGAGTTCACCAAGGTCGTTGAACTGCTCGGCCGCTACGCGGCCAGCCCGCTGGGAGCCGCAAGGCTAGAGCGTCTACTGGCCGAGCCCAGGATGGAATCGGCCGAATCGGCCCGGCAAGACCTCGAGATCGTCGGCGAGGCTGCGAAGTGGCTCCGCTCGGCTGGCGGGGGAGACCAGCACGGTGTCGCTCCGCTGCCGCGCTTCAGCGGCATCGAGGACGTAGGCGATGCGGTCGGACGACTCTCGGCCGACGGCGTTTCCCTCGATGCTCCCGAGATCCGAGCGATTCTGTCGGTGCTCGATGCAGCTCAGCGGATTCGGCTCGCATTGCTGGCGGCTGGAGACGAGCGACCGCGCCTGCGCGCAGCGGGGGAGGGAATACCCGACCTGAGACCATTGGTTGCCCAGCAGTCCGGCAAGATCCTGCCCAACGACGAGATCTCTAGTCTCGCCAGCACGGCACTGTCCAAACTCCGCCGTCATATCGAGCGGCAGCGGCAGTTAGTCGAGACTTCGCTGGATCGCTTTGTGCGCAAGCATTCGGCTTCGGGCATGCTCCAAGAGCGATACGTCACGATGCGCAACGGTCGCACCGTGGTGCCGGTCAAGGCCGAGTGGAAGGGCCAGGTCGATGGCATCGTGCACGGCACCAGCGGCTCCGGCCAGACCGCCTTCGTCGAGCCGCTGGACACCATCGTTCAGAACAACCGCCTGGTGCGCCTGCGCGAGGACGAACAGCGCGAGATCCTGCGCATCTTGCGCGAGATGAGCGGGGCACTGAGACTGGAGCGCGCGGCGATTGTCGCGACTCTGGCAGCGCTCGGCGAGCTGGACTACGTGTTTGCGCGGGGGCGATTCGCTGAAGAGTTCACCTGCTGCCTGCCGAAGTTCAGCGATTCGTCGGAAGCGCGGATCGTCCTCGCCGAGGCGCGGCACCCGCTGCTGCAGGATCTGTTGGCGCAGGACCACCGCCATCCGGTGCCCATGAGCCTCGAATTGGACGGAAAACGCCGTGCCTTGATCGTCAGCGGTCCCAATGCTGGCGGCAAGACCGTCGTGCTCAAGACCCTGGGAGTGCTCTCCGCCATGGCGCAGGCCGGCATTCCAGTACCTGCCGACGAGGCCGAGTTTCCATGGTTCGATCAGATTCTGGCCGACATTGGCGACGCGCAGTCAATCGCCGAGAGCCTCAGCACGTTCTCCGCCCATGTGTCGAAGCTGACCGGGATCCTGCAGAGCGCGTCTCCGCGGACGCTGGTTGTGCTCGATGAGCTCGGCACCGCGACAGACCCGGAGGACGGCGGGGCGCTGGCAGTGGCGGTCGTGGAGAGACTCCTCGAAGCGGGCGGTTTCGTTGCGATCTCGACGCACCTGCCCGAACTGAAGATGTTCGGCACCGGCGCCCCTGGCGTCGTCACTGCCGCGATGGGTTTCGACGATGCGCGACAGCGGGTCACCTATCGCCTGCAGAGCGGGATCCCCGGACAGTCTGCCGGGATCGAGATGGCGTCTCGTTTCGGCCTGCCGCAGGGAATCGTCCAGAGGGCGCTCGCTCTCAAGGGCCGCGCGCATGAGCAGTCCGCCAAGTACCTTGCCGAACTGCGCAAGCAAGCCGAGGAGTACGACCAGCTAGTGCAGCAGACGCGCGAGCGATCCAGAGAGTTGAACGAGCGCAAGGGGCAGCTCGAGCAGCAAGCCGCAGCTCGCGAGCGCGAGCTCAAGGCTGAAGCTGAGGCCCGCGTCGAGAGACTGGTGGCCAAGCTGGAGAAACGCTTCCGCGGGGCGCTGGATGCTGCCGTCGCGCGGGTGCAGGCGTCGGCACCGAGGAAGGGGGACCGAGCTCAGGCCCGGCGGGCCACGCAAGACGTCGCGGCGTTCCGCCGCGCCGTCAACGCTGAGGTGGCGGCCGCGCTGGGTAGCAGGGCCGCCGAAGCCCTTGCCGGCAGCGAGCAGGAATTCGAGCCCGGCGCCAAGGTACGCCTGGTATCGATGGGTACGACCGGCGAAATCGTGCGGCACTTGGAGAGCGGGCGCTGGGAAGTGCTGGCCGGTGCGTTGCGGCTGCAGGTCGCGGGCGAGGACGTCGTCCCGCTAGACGAAGAGATGGACCGTCCTTCAAGGCTGCCCGACGGAGTCAGCCTCGAGACCGTGGCACACGACGGTGGCTTGCCGACGGAAATCAACGTGATCGGCAAGACCGCGGAAGAGGCCCTCTCTGACGTGGACAAGTACTTGGATCGGGCCGTGCTGGCCAACCGATCAAAGCTGCGCGTGGTGCACGGCTTTGGCAAGGACGTCCTGCGACGCGAACTGTGGAAGATGTTCGCGCGGCACGTGCACGTCACCAAGTACTACCAAGCCGAGCAGCACGAGGGGGGAGCCGGGGCGACCATCGTGGAAGTCGGCGATAGCTGACTTCTCACGCAATCGGCCAGCCCGCGCGGCGCTGGGGCCTGGCGTCAGTGGAGGCTGCCCGCGCCTGTTGGGACCGACTCCGCGCAAGTGCTAGAATGACCATTCGCCGCGTGCGGGCCGTTATGCTTCCTGGCTTCCTCTTTTCTGAAACCACCGTGCAAGAGAGCGGCTCTGGAGAGCCGGTCGAGATCGCTTCGGGCGGCGGCACGGCGCTGCTTTCGCTGGGCATCACCGAAATCGTCGAGCAGGAGAGCCTCGACGTGTGCGTGCGGGGCTCTGTCGATGGCGAGGAGTGGATCGAGGAGCCGTTGCGCTCGTTCCCCCAGAAGTTCTATACGGGAGTCTGGCAGCTGCTCTTCGACTTGGGCGCCAGTCCGGAAGTGCGCTTCCTCAGGGTTGACTACAAGGTGGCGCGCTGGGGCGTCGGCTCGCAGGTCGCGAAGTTCAAGTTCTACGTCTTCGCAGAGCCGTTCGGCGGCTGAGCGTCGCCGCTTCCGGGTTACGCGCGACTCCTGCGGTTGCGAACGGCTTCTCTCGCCTCGTCTTTCTCGATCGCCTTGCGCTTCTCGTCGCGCTTGTCATAGAGCTGCTTGCCCTTGGCGAGGGCGATCTCGCACTTGATGCGCCCGTTCGAAGCGTACACCTTGGTCGGGATCAGCGTCAGTCCCTTCTGTTGGACCTTGGCCGCTAGCCGGTCGATTTCCCTGCGGTGCAGCAGTAGCTTGCGCATGCGCACGGGCTCGGCGTTGCCGACCGTGGCGTGAGTGTACGCGCTGATATGAGCGTTGTGCAGCCAGATCTCGCCGTTGCGTATGGTCGCGTACGCATCGGCGAGCTGGATCTTGCCGGCGCGACACGACTTGACCTCAGCGCCTGTGAGCACCATGCCGCTCTCGACGGTCTCTTGGAGCGTGAACATCCGGCGTGCCCGGCGGTTTTCCGCGAACACACTGCTCCCGGATCGCTTCGGCTTGGACATTCCACGTTACGGCCCGTCGCAACGTCATAACTTCAGAGCGGCCTGACGATGCGCACCCGGACCCTATACTCCAGCATGCCACCAATGCGCCCCGGACGCTTGGGCGCGGTGGCGGTGCTGCTCGTATCGCTCGTGTCGGTCGACGCCGCTGCGGCAGCCTCCCGCAAGGCGAGGGGCCTGTACAGCCGGGGTGTCGCGGCGGAAGCGGCAGGCGATTTCGACAAGGCGTTGGAAATGTACAGCTTGGCCAGCCAGGAGTCGCCGCGCGATAGCCGCTTTACGCTGGCCGAGCGCCGGATGCGCTTCGTGGCCGGGCAGGCTCACGTGAGCGTGGGCCTGGACCTGCGCCAGCAGGGACTGCTCGAGGAGGCACTGACCGAGTTCGAGCGGGCATTCGCCATTGATCCCGCATCCAGCATCGCCGCGCAAGAGCGGCGTAGGACCATCGAGCTGATCGAGCAGCGGGACGCGCTTGCCGGGGCGGGGGAGGCGCCCCAGGCGGTGGGGCAGAGCGCGCTTGAAGAGGCCCGGTTCGAACGGGCGCGAATGGTGGGGTCGATCACCGAGCCTGCCGATCTCGTCCCGCTCTCCACCGAGCCGATCAACCTGATGCTGAAGGAGCAGTCGCGAGTCGTCTTCGAGACCATCGGCAAGCTCGCCGGGATCAACGTCCTGTTCGACCCCGACTTCTCCGACAGCGAGGTTGAGATCGAGATCCGCAATGCCACCCTGCCAGAGGCTCTGGACTACGTCGGCCTGCTAGCGAAGGCGTTCTGGAAGACAGTCACGCACAACACGGTGATGGTGGCCAACGACAACCCCAACAAGCGGCGGGAATTCGAAGACGAGGTGATCAAGACGGTCTACCTAACGAACCTCTCGACTCAGCAGGATCTGGCCGAGGTGTCGACCGCCATCCGGGGCGTGACTGATCTGCGGCGACTGTTCACTGTGGCCTCCATGAACGCCATGGTGATCCGCGGCAGCCGTTCCAAAGTGGCCATTGCCGAGAAGATCGTCCACGACATGGACAAGCCCAAGCCCGAAGTGGTTGTCGACGTGCTGGTGCTAGAGACCAGCAAGTCCACCAAGCGCACGCTCGGCCTAGCGCCGACCTCGCCCGGCGGCAAGGGCCTGCAGTTCCCGATCGGCTACACGGGCGCCGATGCTGCTGGCGGGATCGCTCTGAATCGCTTCGGCGATGTCGGCGTGGGTAGTTGGTCGACCGTCTTGCCCGGCTTCCAACTCACGGCGTTGTTCAGCAATTCGCAAACAGAGTTGCTGCAGTCCCCCAGGGTGCGCACCGCCGACAACCACCAAGCGGACCTGCGCATCGGCGACCGCATCCCGATCGCCACCGGCAGCTTCCAGCCCGGGGTTGGCGGCGTGGGCATCAATCCGCTGGTGAACACCCAGTTCACCTACACCGATGTCGGCGTGAACGTTTCGCTGACTCCCAAGATCCATGCGAACCGCGACGTCTCGATGCATGTCGAAGTCGAGATCTCCAATGTGCGCGATTTCGTCGATATCGGTGGAATCTCGCAGCCTGTCATCGGCCAGCGCACGATCCAGCATGACATCCGCGTGCAGGAAGGGGAGGCCAGCGTCATCGGCGGCCTGAACCAGTCACAGATCTTCAAGACCAGGGCTGGCGTGCCGTTTCTCGGCGAGATTCCGGTGATTGGCAAGCTTTTCAGCGATGAAGACGTGCAGCGCTCCGAGAGCGAGATCCTGCTGGTTCTCATTCCTCACATCGTGCGGATGCAGGGAATAGAGCAGAGCAACTTGCGAACGATCGCCTCCGGCACGGACCAGAAGTTCGAGCTTCGCTATGAGCAGCGGGGCAACGGCCAGCCCGCGCTCGGGGTGGAGCCTGGTGACGCAGCCACTGTTGCCCCCGAGCAAGCGCCGGTACCCGACCCTGCAGTCGCGCCTCAACCTGAACCAGATCCCACCGAGCCGCCGCCAAGTGACGACACCGGACAGTCAACGCCGACACCCGAGGCCGAGCCCGATCGTCCCGAAGAATCCGACTCCGCCGAGGTGCCGGCCACCCAGGGACCGCGGCTGAGCTTGGAGCCGGAGATGGCAGTGATTCCGGTCGACCAGCGGGGTACTCTCTCTTTGGTAGTCGGCGATGCAGTCGAACTGGCCAGCATGCCCCTGCGCATCCAATATGATCGGGAGAAGCTGCGCCTGGTCGGGATCGAGAGGGGACCGTTCCTGGCTGGCGACGATGCCAGCGATATCATCTTCTCGCGCAGCATCAGGCACGCCAACGGGCTGGCGGCAGTCAACATCTCGCGCTTTCCCGGGGCGGGCGGCGCCGATGGCGAAGGGGTGCTTGTCACGCTGACGTTCGAAGGGCTCGCACCCGGCACGGCACAGCTCCGGGTGACTGCGAACGCGCCGCGCGACGCATCGAACCAGACCTTGGATGTGGAGCCGCTGGAGACTGAGATCTCGGTCGAGTAGGGGGCTATGGACGCGCAGCGACGGACAGGGCGCTGGACGCGACGAGTGGCGCGGCAGCTTGCGCCGAGCTCGGGCGAGACCGGCCTGACCCTGATCGAGCTGATCGTCGCGTTCAGCCTGATGCTGATCCTCTCCACGATGGCGGTGCCCGTGGCGCGGGTCAAGGTCCAGAGGGAAAAAGAGCGCCGCCTGCGCTCGGCGCTGACCGAGATTCGCGTAGCGATCGATCGCTACAAGGACATGGCGGACAAAGGCAGGCTGGGCCAGCTAGACCCCAACAACCATGGCTATCCCACGAGCTTGGAGGAGCTCGTCGAAGGTGTTGACGTCGGCCCGCTGTCCGGCGGAATGCCGACTGGCGGCATGAGCCCGGGCATGCCCGGCATCGGCCTGGAACCTTCGCAGGCGCTCGGAACCCGCCCGAATCCCATGGGCGGGATCGGATCTCGACGCCCGACCGGGTCCCAGATCGGCAGTGGCGCGTTCGGTAGCGATCGTTCCCAGCAAGGCGAATTCGGAAGCATGCCCGAGGATCCGCTGGCCAGGGACGACGAAGAGTCGCGTGCCATCCGCTTCTTGCGCTCGATTCCGATGGACCCGATGACTGGAAGGAGCGAATGGGGGCTGCTCTCGGTGTCAGACCGGCCGGAGGGGCGCAGTTGGAGCGGCCGCAACGTGTTTGATGTTTACTCGCTGAGCCAGGGCATCGCGCTCGATGGCACGAGGTACAGCGAATGGTAGATCGCGCACCGGCTCATCCCGTCTCGGCCCGGGAGGGTTTCACTCTCTTGGAGATGATGGTCGTGCTGACGATCATCGTCACGATCGTGTCGATCGCCGTCCCGTTCTACTCCTCGGCTATCGTCAGGGCGCGAGAAAGCGTGCTTCGCTCGAACTTGCTCACTATCCGGTCAGTGATCGACCAGTACACCTACGATAAGGAAACGCCGCCCCAGTCGCTCGCCGACCTAGTTGACGAGGGCTACCTGCGCGAAATCCCGATCGATCCGATCACCAACTCTCGCGAAACCTGGGAATTGATCAACGAGACCGGCCCGACGGGCGAGTCCGGCCTATTCGATGTGCGCAGCGGCTCGGACAAGACATCGCTGGCGGGCACGCCCTACAACGAGTGGTAGCGGGCGCGCCGATGCGAGCGCTGCGGTGACCGCCGTGCCTGGCTGCGCGAGCGCGCCGCTGCGAAATGCCCTCAGCAGGCCGTTTGTACAATGAGCCATACGGAGGTGGCAATGAGTCAATTCGTTAAGGGCGTGCTGGCCGGCATCGCGCTCGCAGTCGCGGCGGGCTTGGGCTTTGTTGTCTTGTTGGCCCTGGTGATCATCTCCCAGAGCGACGCCACCGAAATCGGGCCGGATTCGGCCGTCGTGGTACCGCTCAGCGGGGACATCCCCGAATACATCGACTGGGATCTGCCCGACTATCTGACCTTCGACAACGCGGGAGAAGCCACTCTCTTCGATCAGGTCCGGGCGATTCGCCGGGCTGCCGAAGACGACCGCATCAAGGCCTTGGTCCTGCAGTGCGACGGATCGCGCGCGGGCTGGGCCAAAGCGCAGGAGCTGCGCTGGGCGATCGAAGCTTTCAAGGAGTCCGGCAAGCCGGTCTGGGCGTTCCTGGAACTGGCTGGCCGCGAGGACTATTACATCGCTGCGATTGCTGATCGAATCGTGATCCAGCCCGAGAGCTATCTCTCGCTGAGCGGACTGCGCTTGGAAATCATGTTCTTCAAGGGCGCGCTGGACAAGCTGGGGGTGGAAGCGGATGTGATCCGCACCGGCCGATACAAGAGCGCTGGCGAGCCATACTCGCGCGAAGAGATGTCCCCGGAGTGGCGCCAAGTTCTGGACGAGATGCTGGACGAGTTCTACGGCCAGTTGCTAGATGGCATCGCCGCCGGGCGTGGCCAGGATGCGGCGCACTGGCAGGCCGTGATGGACCAAGGGCCGTTCGCGGCTGCCGAGGCTCGCGAGCACGGCCTCAGCGATGCGGTCCAGTACAAGGACGAATTCTACGAGGAACTCAGCGAGGCCCTCGAAGTTGAGGAGATTGATCGCGTCGCGATCTCCACGTACGCCAGGGAGTCGGCTAGCGGCCGTTCTGGCGGCCCGAAGATCGCGATGGTACATGCTTCGGGGACGATCTATAGCGGTCGCTCCAATCCGGCGCCTTTCGGGGGTCCTTCCGGTACCCTCGCATCGGCTGACTTCATAGCGCAGATCGATTCCATTCGCGAGGACGAGAGCATCGATGCGGTGGTCCTGCGCATCGACTCGCCGGGCGGCGACGCCATCGCATCGGAACAAATGCTCCATGCGGTGCGCCGGCTGGGGCAGGAGAAGCCGATGGTCGTCTCCATGGCGAACGTTGCCGCTTCAGGCGGCTACTACATCGCCGCGGTGCCCGATGTGCCGATCGTGGCCTATCCGGGAACGTATACCGGGTCGATCGGTGTCTTCACGATCCGGCTGAATCTGCGTGACCTGTACAACAAACTCGGCATTACCAAGGAGATCCTCAGCCGCGGGAAGTTCACCGCGATCGAATCGGACTACGGTCCTATGACCAGTGCCGAGCGGGAGAAGTTGCGCGGATACGTCGACTCGATCTATGAGACCTTTGTCAATCGGGTTGCCGAGGGCCGCGGAGACGATGCCGAGTCCATAGCCGAGCTGGCCGAAGGACGGGTCTGGATCGGGGCGCAAGCCGCGCGGAACGGACTTGTAGACTCGCTCGGCGGCTACTTGGACGCGCTGGAGCGAGTCAAGCAGATCGCCGAGATCGATCCCGACGAGCCGGTCAGGATCGTCACCTACCCCGAGCGTCGCTCCATGTTGGAGTCGCTGATGTCCGGTGATCTCTCGGCTGCTGCCGCTCGCCTACTCGTGCCGCGAAACTTCGGTGCCGCTAGCCGGGCCGCAAGGGAGTTGGAAAGTATCGCCGGTAGACTGAGCGACGGCGCCATGTACATGGCACCGTTCGAGATATCGGTGCAATAGGCGCTCCGTTCGGAAAACGGCACGCTTGGGGGCTGCCGGCCCCAACGATACAATGGCACCGTAGGGTGCCGGAGCGTCACCGGGGCGGCCGGAAGGGGGACACGACTTGAACGTACAGGCCACGCAGCTGCGGCCGGGCATGGTGATTCGCTACAACGGCGACATCTGCACCATCCACAAAACCGAGCATAGGACCCCGGGCAACAAGCGGGGATTTGTCCAGGCAAAGATGCGCAACCATCGCTCGGGCGCGATGGTGGAGTTGAAGTTTGCCTCGGAAGACTTCGTGCCGAAGGTCATGCTCGAGTCGCAGGAGATGCAGTACCTGTATGCCGATGGCGACACCTTTCACTTGATGAACACCGAGAACTACGAGCAGATTGAGCTCTCAGCGGATCAACTCGGCAGCCAAGTGAACTACATGATCCCCGACACGGTCGTAAGGGTACAGTTCATGGACGGCGTGCCGTTCAACCTAGACCTGCCTTCGGCAGTCGACTTGGAAGTCGTCGAGACCGAGCCAGCCATCAAGAGCGCTACCGTGACCAACGTCACCAAGCCAGCCAAGACCGAGACGGGACTGGTCGTGCAGGTGCCGCAATTCATCAAGGAAGGCGAGTCGATCCGCGTCAACACGGCGGATGGCAGCTACCTCGGCCGCGCTTGAGTGGCGGCCAGCTTCGCTTTAGGCTTGCCCTAGTGCGGCCGCAGTTTCCACCACGGCTGTGATGACCGACCTGTCGTCGTAGGGTAGCCCTACCAGTTGCACTCCGATTGGAAGGCCTTCACTCGAGGTGCTGACCGGAATCGTAGCTGCGGGGGCACCAAGGACGTTGAAGACCTGGCTATAGACGAAAGCTCCAGGATAGGTGACCGGTTCGCCCTCGATCATCCAGCGGCGCTCCCCGTGGCGGAATGCCGGTATTGACGCAACCGGGCATAGCAGGAACGTATAGCGGTCCATCAACTTCCGGAACCTATTGCGCAGCTGGTCTTGTGCAACCCATCCCTGTAGCAGTTCCTCGTAGGTTGTCGCGGCGAGTTCGGCGTCTGGCGCCATGGCCTCGTACGAAAGCGGATGAAGGCGGTAGCCCTCCGGCACTGATCCCTCGATCAGCGTTCTGAGGCACTTGCCGAACATCAGTCGCCAAACGCCGGGAGCCCTCTCTAGGCCGACCGGATCGATGCGCTCCATCTGGAAGCCGCGCTCGCGCATGGCAACGACGGCGGTAGCGATAGCAGCGCGCGTCTCCGCAGTCACGGGCGTGTCCCAAGCATGGTCAAACCAACCGACACGGACCTCCCGAATGACGCTTGGGTCATGCCACGGCGGATCAAATTCCGGCACGCAAGAGATGTCGTCCGACCTATTGCAACCTGCTATCGCTGTCAGCAGGGCGAGGTCATTCGCCGTCCGGGCAAGTGGCCCGACTCCCGCCAGCAATACGGACGGACCCGCGACCGTGGGCCAATGCCCAGTGCGTGGAATCACGCCCGGAGTGGGCTTGAAGCCGTAGAGACCGCAAAAGTGCGCCGGCACGCGCACGGATCCGCCCGCATCACTACCGATGCTGCCCGCTGAGATCTGCCCCGCCACCGCGGCCGAGCAACCGCCGCTCGAGCCTCCGGGCGTGAAGTCTAGATTCAGCGGGGATCTTGTCCTGCCATAGATGGCGTTGTCTGTTTCGTAAGCCATCAGGAATTCGGGCACATTGGTGGTGCCGAGGACTATGGCTCCGTCACCCTTCAGGTCCGCGACAAGCGGCGCGTCAGCCTCGGCTACCTCACCTAGGCGCAGCCTAGTTCCACACTCTTGGCGGAACCCTTTGACAGCAATCGAGCTCTTGATGGTGACAGGAACGCCCGCCAGACTCCGTCGGGGACGGCCACGACGTACAGCCTCATCCACTTCGGATGCCTGTTCCAACGCGCTGTCGGCCTGGAGATCGGTGATGGCGTTAATCTTCGGGTTCAGGCCGTTGGCCCGCTTGAGGTGGGCCTCGACGACTTCGGTGGCGGTAACCTCTCTGCCATTGACCAGTTGTGCAAGCCGCGTTGCGGCGAGGGCAGTGAGTTCGGACATCCACTCACAGGCTAACAACGCGATCCGCGTCGGGATGGCAAATTGACATCCCGGCAAATGCTCGATACCGTACTACGGTAGGGCGGACAAGACCCTAGAGCTGGCCAATCCGACTCAACGAAACGGAGTAGCCATCGGAGGTCTTGTTGAAGCATGGCCCCTTCCAACTTGATCCAGGGTGTTTCGAAGGCTCCTGTATTCTTGGCCTTATCCCTGATCTTGTGTCTAGCCTTGCCCTGCGAGGCGCGGGCCGATACCGGCGGCGCTCGCCATGAAGCGCTGAAGGCCGATTCCGAAGCGTTCTTTAGCGATCGGGTAACGCCGTTCATCAATGACTATTGCATCCAGTGCCACCAGAACAGGCGGCCCACGCAAGCGGGGGTCAATTTTTCGCCCGCGCTCAAGGCCCCAGGCCACGCCGCGTTTCACGATCAGTGGAAGAGAGCGGTTGCCAGGGTGCAGGCGCATGACATGCCGCCGGAAGGTGCGCCCCAGCCGAGCGATGCGGATCGGCAGATGTTCGTCGATTGGATTGAAAAGCTCAAGTACCTCAGCGAGAAGGATCCGGGGCGTTTCGTCATCCGGCGGCTGACCAAGACCGAATACGGCAACACCCTACATGATCTCTTCGGCGTCGAGCCCTCGATAGCCGACGGACTGCCGGATGAAGTCAGCGGCGAGGGGTATCTCAATTCGCTTTCGCCTCTTCAGCTCGAGCAGTATCTGACGATCGCTGATCGGGTCTTGGATCGGATCGTGGCGCCGGAGGACGCCCGCCCAACCGACGTCCAGAAGCGGCTGTTCGGCGAACCTGCTACGCCGGAGACAGCCTCCCCCGAAGCGGCGCGAGAGGTCGCCCGGTCGCTTGCTAGGAAGGCTTATCGCCGGCCTCCAACCGAGGCGGAGCTAGATGTCTTGGTGGCAGCATTCGAGCTGGGAAGGCAGAACGACCTCGATTACGAGCAGTCGCTTCACTTGATGCTCAAGGCCGTCCTCGTCTCTCCCCAGTTTCTCTTCGTTACTCCGGCTGTAGAACTCGAGTCGGGCGCGGACATTGTTCCGCTGGACGACCATCAACTTGCTTCGCGTTTGTCCTATTTGCTGTGGGCCACCATGCCCGACGACGAATTGATGGCCCTCGCCGATGGCGGGACGCTACATGAGCCAGAGATTCTCGAAGCGCAGGTAAAACGTTTGCTGCAGGATCGTCGCTCCCGCGCTCTGTTTGACGGGTTTGGCGCACAGTGGCTCGGCGTCGGCGGCTTGGAGAGCCAGGTCTTTGATCCTGCGGTGTTTCCGCAGATGACTGCCGAAATGCGCGAGGCGATGTACGACGAAGCCCGCCTGTTTTTCGAGAGCCTTGTGCGTGAAAACAGGAGCGTCGTCAATTTCGTCGATGGCGATTACACCTATCTCAACGAGCCCCTGGCCTCGATCTACGGCTTGGAAGAGACTGTCACGGGACCAGAGATGCGGAAGGTCCGGCTGAGCGATGGCAATCGCGGGGGAGTCTTGGGCATGCCCGGAGTTCTCGCGGCGACCTCCTTCCCCAACCGCACCAGCGCGGTCAAGCGCGGCGTGTGGGTGCTGGAACAGTTGCTCGGAGACCATGTACCGGCCGCCCCTCCGAGTGTTCCGGCACTGGACGAACAGGACCGGGAGACGGTCGCGAACCTGACCCTGCGTGAGCGCACCGAACTGCATCGCACGAATCCGGTCTGCGCCAATTGCCACGAGATTCTTGACCCGATCGGGTTTGGACTGGAGAACTTCGATGCCATCGGGCAATGGCGTGATCAGGACGCCAATGGCGAGGCGATTGACGCCGCGGGCGAGCTTCCGGGCGGAGAACGTTTTTCGGGCCCTAAGGATCTGAAGGCCATCATCGCTGGAAGAATCGACGATCTCGCTCGCAACTTCGCGGAAAAACTGCTAGCGTACGCCTTAGGCCGAAGGTTGGAGGGCTATGACGAGATCGTGGTGGATGAGTTGATGCATGAAATCGCCGGCGACGGGTACCGCATGCAGACGCTCATCAATGCAGTCGTCACGAGTTATCCCTTTACGCATCGTCGAATTCAAGACGAGAGGAGTTCCGATGAGCAGAAGAGCGCTGATTGACCGCAGGGCCTGCCTGAAAGGGTTGGGCGTCTCACTCGGCCTACCGCTGATGGACGCGATGGGTTGGGCCGACACCGCCGACGGCATGGCGTACAAGCCGCCGGTGCGCCTCGGATTCATGTACATGCCCCATGGCGTGATCATGGACCACTTCTGGCCTGCCGATGCGGAGAGTTTTCTCTCTTCACCGCCAACGGCGTTCGAACCCCTGCGGCCCATGCTTGATCAGTGTCTGACGATGAAGGGGATCTCCGGAGTGCCGATCGCTCCCTTCAACGGAGCGCCGCACGCGCTCGAACTGTCGACCTGGCTCACAGCGACCTTGCCGGCCGCCGACAAGCGGAGCGAAATCAACATTGCGATCTCGGCGGATCAGGTGGCCGCCAACCACGTGGGCGCCTTCACCACGCTGCCGTCTTTGGAGCTGGCCACCATGCCCCAGAACTGGAAGGAAAACCAGGAAGGGCTGAACGAGGGGTACTATTCGCACTGCAGCTATCGTTCGCCCACTCAGGTGGTCCCTGCCGAGACCAACCCACGCAACGTGCTCAATCGCCTGTTCCACAAACAGGATCAGAGCGGCGATACGACGCAAGTGAATGCCTTGGATCGAAGCCTATTGGATATCGTGCTGGGCGGCGCCAGGGACTTGCGGCAGACGTTGCCTACAACCGACCAGCGCAAGCTGGACGAATACTTGGACAGCGTCCGCTCCGTGGAGCGACGCATCGCGGCCATCGAGTATCGCCAGAAAGAGGCAGCCCTGGAGAAGGCCGGCGTCCGCGCGAGCAAGCGTCACGCCACCGATTCGCCGCCGATCGAGATCAAGATTCCGGAAGGAGACAAGCGTAGCGAGTACATGCAGGTGATGTGTGACCTGAACGTGCTGGCATTTCAGACCGACACAACTCGCGTCTGCACCTACATTGGCTCGAGACCCAACGGCGCGTCTTATCCGGAACTTGGGTTCAACGATCAGCATCACTCGCAAACCCATCACAGGAATGATCCGAAGATGGTCGAGAAGGTCGCAAAGATCACGGAGTTCAACATCGCGCAATTCGCCTACATGGTGAAGAAGATGCACAGCCTGCGCGAAGCCGACGGCACGTTGCTCGACAACTGCATCATGATGTGGGGATCCGGCCTCGAGGATGGGAATGAGCACACGCGGGAGAATCTCCCGTTCATTGTTGCCGGCAGAGGGGGCGGTTCCATCAACACGGGACGCTTCCTGCCGGACACCAAGGGAAATCAAGGGGATCTGCTGACCACATTGCTCGTTTGCGCCGGCATTCCGATAGACCGTCCCATTGGGATCGCAACGAAGCAGATCGAAGCGATCAAAGCCTAAGTCCCTCAAGGAGGTTGGAGGGATTCGCGAGGGCGAATAGCCCGGGAGTTGGCCCGCCCAGTGCGATCTGTCCCAAGCGCCGTCCATGCGCCGGGAAAATCGATGAAATCGTTCGCGACACGCCTCGGTATCCTAGTGACCATGCTGAGACTGACTCTCGCAACGCTCGCCTTGGCCTGGTGCGTCGCGTGCGGCGCGCCAGAACCGCCGGCCGAGCAGCTATTCAACGGCACTGACCTTACCGGATGGCGTCACGTCGGACGCGGAGAGTTCACGGTCGAAGACGGAGCGCTCACGACATCCGGCGGAATGGGATTGCTCGTCTACGACGGCAAGAAGATCGGAAATGCCGTGCTGCGCGTTGTCTATCAGCCGGATGCTCCCAAGTCAAACGCCGGAGTGTTCATCCGGGTGCCGGAGAAACCTCATGATCCGTGGTTCGCGGTGCATAAGGGCTACGAGGTCCAGATCGAAGACGGAGCCGACGAGTTTCACCGCACCGGCTCGATCTACTCACTCTCTCCGGCGACCGAGTTCCCGGCAAGCGAGGATGGGTGGAACACGATGGAGATCACGCTCGACGGGCAGGTTACGCGGGTCTCGGTCAACGGCCGGATGGTCAACGAGTTCGACGGCACTCAGGAAGTGCCGGAGCGCAAGAGGTGGTTTGAGCCCCAGCGGGGTCCGCGCCCGGACTCGGGCTACGTCGGCCTGCAGAACCACGACCAGAGGTCGATCGTGCGCTTCCGCGAGGTCAGCGTTCGGCCTCTAGTGGACTGATGCCGCCTATAGCGGAGGCCAGCCTGCCGCTTGGCGCCGGGTGACCCGAGCGCGCAGTTGCCCCACGCCGTCGATGCGGGCCTCAACGGTGTCGCCGGACTTGATCCGCGCGCCCTTCGGGCAGCCCGTGGAGAGGATGTCTCCCGGCTCGAACGTCATCACGCGGGAGTGGAATGCCGCGAGGTTGAACGGACGGTGGCGCATGTTGGAGACGAAGTCTCGGGAAAACACCTCGGAATTGTGGATGGTCTGGACCTCAAGCGCATTGACGTCGTCGATCTCGTCCGCGGTGACGATGACCGGGCCAAAGGAAAAGAACGTGTCGAAGCTCTTGGAGCGCTGCAGATAGCGGGTGTTGCGGGCCAAGATGTCTAGCGCGGTCATGTCCAGCGTCGTGGTATAGCCGAAGAGCACGTCAGGCACCTCTTCGAGGGGCACGTCCCGGCAGCGCTTGCCGAACACCAACGCCAGCTCTCCCTCGGCGTCCACATCGGAGGTGAGATCCTCGGGCGGAAGCTCGATCGCGCCACCGGGCTCGAAGAACGACGAGGACGGCTTCATGAAGCTGCCGGGCTCCTCCGGCTGGACTTCGCTCAGATCCTCGGCGTGGGAGCGGTAGTTGAGGCCGATACACCATACCTTGCCGGGACTCGCATACGGGATGCGCAGGCGGACGTCCTGCAGCGGGACCTCCGCTTCCACGCCTTGTGCCAAGGCTCTCAGGGCTGGTGTCTCGTCGGACTGGATCAAAGTCAGCAGCTCTAGGGGGAAGTTAGCTCCTCTCTTGCTGTTGAGTTGGCTGATCGGCAGGATCTTGCCGTCCTTGAGAATCCCTGCCTCGGTCGCTCCAGCGTATTCGAACGTGCAAAGTTGCATAGACCTACCCCATGGTATCGCGGGGCCCGCCGCCCCAAATTGGCCGGAAGGGCCGCCCGGGCGCCCCTTAGAAAGACAGCTCCAAGCTGAACTTGAAGGCCCTGCCGTCGTTGAGTGTGTTGGTGATCTGGCCGAAGTTTGGCGACGTCAGCTCCCTTCCCGGCTCGGCGAATTGCGGGTGGTTGAACAGGTTCAGGCTCTCGACCCGAAACAGAAGGCTGGTGTCGCTCGGGAGGGCCCATTCCTTGGAAGCGGCGAGGTTGATGTTGAAGATTCCGTCCTTCCGAAATACGTTGCGCCCGAGGTCGCCTGCCGTGTCGTGCGGCTGGATGAACGCGAACGCCGATATTGGCAATCGACCAGCAGAGGTGTCTGGATCATCCGCCGAGCGACCCAGAATGGTTGGATCCAGCAGGTTCGGACGGTCTCCTGGCGAGCCATCGACGTTCCCGAAACCCTCTCCGTCGGAGCCAGCAATGACGTTGAACGGAGTGCCTGACTTGGCCAGCACTACTGCGCTCACTTGCCAGCCGCCTAGCGCAGCTCGCAGCGCACCCGGCGGGGCTGGTATGCGCCACTGGGACCGGACAAGCATGGCGTGAGGCTGATCGAACGAGCTCACGGCCCGCATTTCCGCATGCGAGTTGAATTCCGACTGGCTGCGGCCCAGCCTTCCGGAACGTCCTGACGCGGTATTGGAGAAGTCGTTCCCGAGGTCGATCGCCTTGCTCCACCAATACGAGGCGTCGAGGCTGAGTCCCTTCCAAGAGGGGACGCGTAGCGTAGCTTTACCCGCGTCGAAGAACGCTCTCGAGCCATTTAGGCCCAACCGGTTGTCAAAAAAGCGGGCGTCCGGTCTTCGTTGGTTGACGGTGCGGGTGGTCTGGGGGATGCCGGGCACCGGCTGGGCGCGATTGGTGTACCACAGCGTCAACAGCTTGTGCGTCCGGCTGCCCACGTACCCCAGGCTCAGGGTCCAGTCCCCGCCGAGCGGAATCTGCCAGTCCAGCCCGTATTGGTGCGAGTACGGGGTGGCAAGCTCTGGGTCCATCCGGAAGACCGTCGATCGCGCGTTGGGGTTGAGATCGCCGGGCTTGAGTCGATTCAGGGGTTCTATCAGGTCCGGGACCTGCACCGCGATGTTGAGGTTCTGCGGCGGGCTGAATCGCGACTGCCCGTACGTGACGTCGAAGATCTGCCCGTAGTGAATCCCGTAGGATCCTCGCAACACACCGGCGCGGCGGCCCAGATCATAGGCGAAGCCGAACCTCGGTGCAAAGTTGTTGCAGTCGCAGTCGTACGGAATATCAGTCAAGCCCTGCACCTCGACCGGCGCGGTGACCGGCTCGAAGCGCAGCCCGATGTTGAATGTCAGCGCCTTGGCGGCCTTCCATTCGTCACCGACGTAGTACTGCATGGCCCAGTTGCGAAATCCGCGATGAATGCTGCCGACCGCAACGCGGTACACGCTGGGCGTGCCCAGGCGGATGTTGGTGATTGCGTCGCGCCCGAAGTCGTTGCGGAAGAAGAACAGCCCACGATGGCTTTCAGCTTCCGATCCGTTGACTTGCCTGCGCGTCAGCTCCGCTCCAGCGGTCCATTTGTGATTTCCGGCGAGATGCTCGGCCCTCGCGGCGTACGTGAAGCGGTTCAGCACCCGGTCGATGGGTATGTTCGAACTGGGGCCGAGGAATTCGACGACAAAACCGGTCAGCACAAGCGGCCCCACCGCGGATTCTTCGGGAACGAGCAGGCTGCCGACCCGCTCATACGCTGCCGTCAGGCTGGTGGTCGTCGCTGGCGACCAAGTTCGGTTCCATGTCGCAGCGGCGACATGGTTCTTGGTGGTCGTGTCGGGGTTCTGGCCGCCAACCAGCTGGAATGCGTCAACCTTCTGTCCGGTGTGACTGTAGTTCAGGACCAACTCGTCGTCTTCGCGGATGGCTTGGCGCAATCGAACAGAGCCGCGGTCGTTGTTAATGGCCTGTATGTCATTGGTGTTCAGCGCGCGCGGGTTGATGTCGGTTCGATTCGGCAATTCGTTGGGGTAGGCGTCCAGCAGGCGCTGTACATAAGCGCGGCGCGCGGGATCTGCCGCCAACGGCGTCCGCTCGTCCGGTGCGGGTACGAGCACGTTGCCGTTTACGTTGCCGCGGGAGCGCACTTGGCTGCCATCAAGCATGAGGGACGCGCCGCTCCAGGCCGGCAGGCCGACTGTGAAACCGTACGAATTGTCGTGGGCTGGTCGGACGCCGCCCGCTTGGAAGAACGAGCGCGCGCTCGTGACGCTGTTCTGATGCATCCAGCGAAGTGTGCCGTGGGCACGCGCAACCGGTGCGAGCACCGCCTGCCGCAGGCGTTTCGGCGGCTGGCCGAACTCGGCTGCGAAGTAGCGCTGATCGATGCGCACATCGACCGGGACGATAGCAGTGGTTCCCATCCGCGTGGTCAGCTCGCGGAGGACGTTGTTGTCGATCAAGGTGATCCGGACGTTCTCGTTCCGCCGTCCTTCGCCCCCGCCGGAGTCCACTTCGCCGAGCAGGTTCAATGCCGTGCGCCCTGCGGCCGCCTCCGACTCTTCGGTTCCTGAATCGGTGTCGGACTCGGATGTGACCTCTTCCGCCGGCTGTTGAGCCGCCAGAGCAGCGGCGAAGGCCAGAGTCGCGGCCGTCGCTATCAGCCAGGGACCCACTGGCAGGGTTTCTCTGCTCCAGCCTGCGGGCTGTCCCACTCGACGCGCGCTTGGGGACTGAGTGCAAGGCTCGCGGCAAGCTTCCGTCATTCGGGCTGCATCCGGTCGATGGCGTCTTGATCGAGCCGGAGCCCCAGCCCAGGCTCTTCCGACAAGACGAGGGCACCGTCCTTGGAGGAAACTTGCGGCACTTCTTCGAATAGGGGGAAGGCCCAGGGCATGTGCTCGGCGATCGTGCCGTTGGGAGCAGCCTCGATGCAGTGGGCTAGGATTTCCGGCGCCAGATGGCTCACCACCGGCTTGTTGAAGGCTTCGGCGACGTGTGCCGCCTTCATCCAGTGCGTGATGCCCCCAGCACGAAGCAGATCGACCATCACGATGTCCACTGCCCTGCGCTGCAGCAGTTCGCCGAACGGAAGAACCCCGTAGTGGTATTCGCCCGTCGCGATGGGGAGGGAGAGCTTGTCTGCGAGGTGTGCCAGGCCGCTGTAGTCCTGATGGTGAATCGGATCCTCGAGCCAAGTCAGCTCGTAGGCCTCCATCACCTCGCCTGCCGCGAGCGCGAGGTCCACGGTCCAACCTTGGTTGATGTCCACCATCACGTCGGTGTCTTCATTGACCGCTGAGATCAGCGCATCCATGCGGTCGACTTCTCTCTCCAGGCTCGGCTCGTCACCCATGCGGAATTTCATCGCTCGAAAGCCCTGCTCGATGAGTTCGGCCCCGGTATCGGCCAGCTGCTCACCGCTGTAGTTGCGCCAGAGATACCCGCTGGCATAGGTGGGGACACGGTTGGACTGCCCGCCTAGAAGGCGGAACAATGGCTGGCCTGCAGCCTTGCCCTTGATGTCCCATAGCGCCACATCGATCGCGGCGGCGGCAGAGGTTACCATCCCGGCCGGTGCGCCAAGGCCGCCCATCATGAGCAGTTTCGAGCTGATGGCTTCCACCGCGGCCGGATCGGCACCCAGTGTCCATTCCGCCAGCGCGTCGACGGTCGCATGGAGAGCCTTGAGCATCTCGACCCGGACGAAGCCGCAATAGCCGATTCCGGTCAAGCCGTCATCGGTCCTCAGCTCGAGCGTTACGAAGTTCGCCATCTGCGCGGCGGTGGGCTCGATGGCCGGGTCGGCGCTCGCTGACGGGCAGGCCACTTGGGTCTGAAAAGACGTGATCTTCATTGCTATGTGTGATATCTTGCGCGGCGAGACCGCCGAAGCCGCAAGCCGTCGGGGCCGTCAAGGCCAAGACCAGTATAGACACCAGCCCAGCGCAGCTTCCTAGGTGGCTCCCGAGCGTCTCCAGACAAGACGCGTACGGTACGAAGAGCTCCCCGACGCGACCGGCGGCGTCTCGATCACGAGCGTTTCTCCTTCCATGCGGAAGTGCCGGACTTGGTCGGTGCCAACCCAGTTCGGATGCCAGCTGCCTAGAACGCGGTGTGTCACGGTGCCGTATTCCTCATCCACCCTGTAAGTTCCGTAGTAGCCCAGGTATCCCAGGAAGGCTTCCTTGGCCTCTTCGGCGGACGCCTTGCGCGCACTGGTGCGGAACTTGGTCACGTCACGGCGCATCAGATGCCCCGTGACGTACCCGCTCGACGTGTAAACAAGCAGGCCGTCCGGGTCCCCGCCATACGGGAGTTCGACCCTTCCGTCGGCCCAGACGACCTCGCATGCCACGAGGCGGTAGGCTCCTGCCAGACTCACAGCCATCGATCGTTTCGTGCCACTAGTCGCAGCGTTTCGGTCAAGGCAGGCCCGCCCCCGGAACATCGACCGCAAAGGTCTCGACACGGGCGCTGCGCAGTTCTAGCGCCCGGTCGGGCTGGGTCGTTTCGGATGTGAGCGCGAACAAGGTCCGGCGGTCGGGGCCGCCGAGCATGCAGGCGATTGCCTTGCGGCCGACTTCGATGCGCCTGGTGATGACCCCGCCTTGGCGCACGCGCACCAACGCCCGTTCGGTCGGCGAGGCAACCCAAACGCACCTTTCCGCATCTAGGCAGATGCCATCGGGAGCCATGCCAATATCGGCCCAGACGCGTCGATTCGAGAGGAAGCCGTCGCGCTCGATATCGAAAGCCGTCAAGCGACGGCCGTAGCTCTCGCCCACGATAAGCGTGCGGCCGTCGTCGGAAATGACCGTGCCGTTCGGGAACATCAGGTCGTCGGCGACTACCCGGGCTGATCCGTCGGTCTCCACGGCGATCAGGCTCGCGGGCTGGAAGCCAGCGTGAGAGAAGTGGTCGAAGCCGAAGTGCCCGACGTAGGCGCGGCCCCGGCGGTCGACCACCATGTCGTTGCATTCGAACGGCGCCAATCCGCTCAGATCCGCATGTTCCACAAACCCGCTCGACTCCATGCGCAGCACTTTGCGATCGCCCATCGACACGGCCAGCATACGGCCGTCGGGCAGCCAGCCCAGGCCGGACGGCCGCTGGGGAACGCTGGCGAAGACCGCAACCTCGCCGTCCATGTCCACGGTCATGATCTGACCGCCGTGCATGTCGGAAAGCCACAGCCTGTCTTCGCGCCAGCGCGGGCCTTCGAGGAACGCGCCTCCATCGAGCAGCACTCGGGGCTCCATCGGCTGCACGCTGTCAACCGACTCCGGCGGCCTATTCCTGGCCCGCGCTCTGCCACTTGAGGATCGGCTTGCGGGCCGCCCTGGTCTCGTCCACGCGGCTCGTGCGCGTCGTGACCGGGGAACGGCGGATCAAGTCAGGATCCCGCTCGGCTTCTTCGGCGATGGACCGCATCGCCGCGATGAATTCGTCGAGCTCGTGCTTGCTCTCGGTCTCGGTCGGCTCGATCATCAGGGCTCCGCGAACGATGAGCGGGAAGCTGACGGTATAGGGGTGGAAGCCGTAGTCAATCAACCGCTTTGCGATGTCGCCTGTCTTCACGCCATGCTTGGCTTGACGACTGTCGCTGAAGATGCATTCGTGCATCGAAGGAGCTTCGTAGGGAAGCTCGTAGCGGCCCTCGAGCCCCTTGCGGATGTAGTTTGCGTTCAAGACCGCATCCACCGTCGCGTTGCGTAAGCCGTCCCCGCCGTGCGCGAGGATGTACGCCAAAGCGCGGACAAGCACGCCGAAATTGCCGTAAAACGCGCGCACCCGTCCGATCGAAGCGGGGCGATCCCAGTCAAAGCTCAAGCCAGATTCCGCGGCCCGGATACGCGGTAATGGCAGATGCGGCTCGAGGTGGCGCTTGACCGCGACCGGTCCTGCACCGGGGCCGCCTCCGCCGTGGGGGGTGGAGAAGGTCTTGTGCAAGTTTAGGTGCATCACGTCCACGCCGAAATCGCCTGGCCGGGCAATGCCGACCAAGGCGTTCATGTTGGCGCCGTCCATGTAGAGCTGGGCGCCGCGCTCGTGCAGCGCCGCCGCCACTTCCGCGATGTCCTGTTCGAAGATGCCGACCGTGTTGGGGTTGGTCACCATCAGGGCTGCGACCGAATCGTCGACAGCATCCCGCAGCGTTGCCAGGTCGATCATGCCCAGGCGGTTCGAAGGAATCTCGACGACTTCGTAACCCGCGATGCTAGCCGTTGCGGGATTGGTCCCGTGAGCCGAGTCCGGGATCAAGACCACGCGGCGGGCATCCCCCCGAGATTCGAGGTACGCCCGGATCAGCAGCAGCCCGGTTAACTCACCATGAGCCCCCGCGGCCGGCTGGAGTGTTACCGCATCCATCCCGCAGATTTCCGCCAGGTACGCCTCCAGCGTGCGCTGGATCTCCAGCATTCCCTGAGCGAGGCATTCGGGCTGGTAAGGGTGGGCGTCGATGATGCCGTCGATGCGAGCCACCGCCTCGTTGAGGCGGGGATTGTATTTCATGGTGCACGAGCCGAGTGGATACATACCGGAGTCGATGGCGTAGTTCCAGCTCGAAAGCCGCGTGAAGTGACGGATCACTTCAACTTCGCTGACCTCTGGGAAACCGGGGATCTCCTCGCGCACGTGCACGGAACCCAGCGCCCGCTCCGGATCAACCGGCGGCACGTCCAGGGCGGGCAATTGGTAGCCGATCTTGCCCGGCGAGGAACGCTCGAACAAGAGCCGTTCTTCCAAGGCCTGGTGCTGCCGGATCCTACCCATCAGCCGCCTCCCGGAAGCAGTCGGCGTATCCTTCGATCTGCTCGCGCTTGGCAGTCTCTGTCGCGCAGACTAGCAGTGCGCCTGCCAGCTCGGGGTAGAAGCGGCCGAGATCCAAGCCGCCGATAATCTTCCGCTCCAGGGCGAGATCGTTGACGTCGCCGGCGGAGCCCCCGGCAGGACGGACAGCGAACTCATTGAAGAACGGCCCCGAAAATGGCAGCTCCGCTCCGGCCGAGCGCAGCGCGCCGGCCAGGAAGTGCGCTTTAGAGAGGTTTTGCTCGGCCAGCTCGCGCAGGCCGCGCTTGCCTAGCAGGGCCATGTAGACGGTCGCCATCAAGGCGACCAGAGCTTGGTTCGTGCAGATGTTGGAAGTTGCCTTGGCCCGCCGGATGTGCTGCTCGCGCGTCGAAAGGGTCAGGCAGAATGCGCGCCTGCCATCGGCATCCAGCGTCTCGCCGACCAGTCGGCCCGGCATCTGGCGAAGGTGCTTGGCCTTGGTTGCAAGGATCCCCACGTACGGCCCCCCGAAGCTGGGTGGATGGGCGAACGACTGGAACTCGCCCGCGACGATATCAGCCTCCTCGGGAGGCTGGAGCAGCCCCAGCGAAGCCGCTTCGGAAAAGATCACTACCAGCAGCGCCCCGTGCTTGTGGGCGAGCTCGGCAGCCTCGCGGACGGGCTCGACAATGCCGAAGAAATTGGGCGACTGTACCAGAACCGCTGCCACATCGGAAGACAGTCTGGCGTCGAGATCCTCCAGATCCAACTGGCCGGTCTGCGGGTCGTATGCCACGGTTTCCGCGGGCAGTCCTTGGTAGCGGTCGTACGTGTCCATCACTTGGCGGTACTCCGGATGGAGCGAGCGCGCCACCAGCAGGCGGTTGCGCCGCGTGACGCGCGCGGCCATCATCGCGGCCTCGGGGACAGCCGTGGATCCGTCGTACATCGAGGCATTTGCGACGTCCATTCCGGTGAGTTGGGCCACCATCGTTTGGAATTCGAAGATCGTCGTCAGGACGCCTTGGGAAATCTCGGCTTGGTAGGGCGTGTAAGCGGTCAGGAATTCGCCCCGCGTGGCGACCGAGTCGATCACCACAGGTCTGTAGTGGTGGTAGGCGCCCGCGCCGAGGAAGCACGCGTAGCCGCGAGCGGCGTCGCGCGCCCGGGCCTCGAAGTAGTCCCTGATCTCGTACTCGGACTGCCCTGGCGGAATCGACAGCGGTTCTTGCTGGCGCAGGCCTGCGGGGATGCTCGCGAACAGGTCTTCCTCGGAAGCCAGCCCCAGTTCGGCGAACATCGCCTCGCGCTCGGCAGGAGACTTGGGCAGGTAGCGCACGAAGTGGACCCTGGCCTACCCGTCGGTTTCGGCCGCGACGTATTCGGCGTACTGCTCCGCGCTCAGCAGCTGTGGGAGTTCATTGCTGTCGGCCACCGCCAGGCGTACCAGCCAGCCCTCGCCGTGGGGATCCTCGTTGATCTTCTCGGGAGCGTCGATCAGCGAGTCGTTCACTTCGGTAACGTCACCGCTGATCGGGGCATAGATGTCGGAGACGGCCTTGACGGACTCGACCGCTCCGAACGGCCCGCCCGCCTGCAGCCTCGCGCCGACGGACGGCAGTTCGACAAAGACGACGTCGCCGAGTTGGTCTTGCGCATGGTGTGTGATGCCAACGGTGGCGGTGCTGCCGTCAAGCCGTACCCACTCGTGCTCGCGGGTGTAGCGATATTCCGCCGGATATTCCATGAAACTCATTGCCTCGTGCGCTTGTAAAACGGTGTGCGGACGGTCTTGGCCCCTACGGGTCGGCCCCGGATTGCGATATCGATGTCGCGGCCGGGCTGCGCATGTTCCACCGGCAGCATGCAGAGGCCGATGTTGTTGCCGAGCCACGGTGCCGGAGAAGCACTCGTAACGTGGCCGACCTCATCCCCGTCGACCAGCACGCCGTACCCGTCCCGGGCGATTCCACGCCCTGTCATCTCGAAGCCGACAAGCTTGCGGCTCACGCCTCGCCGCTTCTGCTCGGCCAGCACGTCGCGCCCGCAGAAGGCCGGCTTGCCCAACTTGACGATCCAGCCCAAGCCCGCCTCGTACGGCGTGACAGTGGCATCGATTTCGTGCCCGTAGAGGGACATCGCAGCCTCGAGCCGGAGGGTGTTACGCGCTCCGAGACCGCAGGGCCGGATCGAGTGTTCAGCGCCTGCGTCCAAGATCGCCTGCCACACCGCGACAGCGTCCCCCGGAGCGGCGTAGACTTCGAATCCGTCCTCGCCGGTGTACCCGGTGCGGGCAACCAGGGCAGGCACCCCGGCAAACTCGCCCGACTCAAACCAGTAGTATCGCATCGCGGCTAGGTCGAGCCCCGTCAGCTTCGAGGCCGTAACCAGCGCTTGCGGCCCTTGGATCGCGAGCTGGGCGTAGTCGGCGCTAGCAAACGTTACTTCCGCGTCGAACGAGTTGTGGTCGCTGATCCAGGCGAAGTCCCCCTCTTGGTTAGCCGCGTTGACGCATAGGAGGTAGTGGTCCGAGGCGATCCGGTGGACCAGCAAGTCGTCCACGAATCCACCTTGAGGGTTGAGCAGTCCGGAGTACTGGGCTTGTCCGTCTTGGAGATCCGCGGCGCGGTTCGAACACAGCGAGTCGATCAGGTCAACGCCCTGCGGGCCGCGGATCACGATCTCGCCCATGTGGCTGACGTCGAACAGACCGACGCCCGAGCGCACGGCGTTGTGCTCGGCAACGATCCCGTCATACTCCACGGGCATGTGCCAACCGCCGAAGTCCACCATGCGGGCCTTGGCATCGCAGTGGACACCGTGCAGTGGCGTCCGCTTCAGCGCGCATTGGCTCTCAGCTGTCGGCATGTGACTGGCCCGCCGGAACTGAACGCGGTGCCAAGGACAGAAGCGTAACTTATCAGTCGCGCGGAGGGGTGTCAAATCCGCCAGTCCTGAAGCACCGCCTCCACCCGTGAGGCGTGTGTCGCGGACTAGGTGCCGCAGGTCCCGCGCGACTTGAATTTTAGCGGCAACTAGCGCAGACTGTTGAATAGCGCCGGTTGGGCGCTGCCAATGCAAGCCTGCCTGAGGATGGCGCTCTGCGCCGCCACGAGTGTCACGCTGCTGGTCGCCAGCGAGTTCGAATCCAGCGTCCGCCCGGTCTTGGTCGAGTATTGCGGCGCGTGCCACTCTCCCGGTGCCGACAACCGGATCCGCTTCTTGGAGGCGAGTTCGGCAGATTCCGTCTCCGCTGAGCCAAGCCTGTGGCGCAACGTCGCGATGCAGTTGCGCAACCGCACGATGCCGCCGACCGGTCCGCAGCCGTCCGAAGGCGACCGCATGCGCGTCGCGGATTGGATTGATCGCGCACTGCGCGCCGGAGCATGCGACCTAGGAGTGTATGCCGGTCCTGTAACCGTGCGGCGACTTAACCGAGTCGAGTACCAGAACACTGTGCGGGACCTGACCGGACTGCCCATCGACGTCGCGGAGCTCTTTCCCGTGGATGGCTCGGGCGGGGAAGGCTTCGACAACAACGGCGAGACGCTGTTCCTTTCGCCGCTGCTGGCGGAGCGCTATCTGGAGGTGGCGGACTTGATTCTGGACCGCGTGGTGATCACGCCCAGCCTGACTCGATCATTCGTAGCGATCGATTTGCTGCCCGATGGAGAAGCCGACGAGCACAACTCGGTCGCCATGGCCGAAGGGGACTCGGTGAGTCGGACGCTCTCGTTCTACGAGGACGCGGAGTACGCCGTCCGCGCAGTGATCAGCTCGCCCGAAGTGAACCAGGAGCCGGTGATGGACATCTTGCTCGACGGTCGTCCCGCGGGCAAGCTTCGCTTCGCATGGTCGTTGGCAGAGGCTACGTCTAGCTCCAGAGACATTCCCGCCACCCGCGGCGAGCACACGGTCACGCTCAAGGTGGCCGACGAGAGCCCGATGCTGAGGCTCGTCACGCTGGACATCGCCCAGAAGCGCGACGATCCGGCGACTGCCAAGCGTGCAGCGCACCTGCGGCTGTTTGGCAGCGAGCCCGGGGAGACTGTGATCTCGCCGCGCGCCGAGGCGGGCCGCCTATTGCGCCGCTTCATGACGCGAGGATTCCGGCGGCCTCTCAAGCCGGACGAGGAGGAGCCTTACCTGAGCTTGTTCGATCGCTCGGCCGAACGCGGCGATCCTTTCGAGGTGTCCATTCGGCTGGCTCTGAAAGCGGTTCTCGTCTCTCCTGCCTTCCTGTACCGCATCGAGGAACCAGCCGCCCAGCCCGGCATCAAGCCTCTGTCGGGCCACGAGTTGGCTACGCGTCTGTCGTATTTCTTGTGGGGCACGACGCCGGATTCGGAATTGATGCACCTGGCGAGCGCGGGCCGTTTGCAAGAGGACGAAGTGCTAGCGGCGCAGGTTGACCGCCTGATCGATCACCCGAGCTCGCGCTTCTTCGCGCGCACGTTTATCGGCCAGTGGCTGGGCACAAAGGATGTCGGCGGGCGCGTCGCGCCGACCCTGAACGAGATCCAGCATTTCTACACGCCGCGAATCGCAGCCGACATGCGCGAAGAGCCAGTGCTGCTATTCCAGAGAATGCTGGCCGAAGATCGGAGCATGCTCGAGTTTGTCTCGGCCGACTACACCTATCTCACGGAACGCCTGGCGCAGTTCTACGGCATGCCGGACGCTGTGCAGGGAAACAAGTTCCAGCTGGTGCATGTCCCCGGAGGCGAACGGGGCGGGCTCTTGGGCCTGGGCGCTGCGCAGGCAATGAATGCCGGCTATAAGCGCACCAGTCCAGTGCTACGCGGAGTGTGGGTGCTGGAGACGCTGCTCGGCACTAAGATTCCCACGCCGCCACCGGACATTCCGGATTTGGAAGACAACGCAGGCGAGGACCACGGTCAGACGATGCGCGAAGTCCTGAATGGGCATCGCGCCGATCCCTCGTGCGCGGCCTGCCATGACTTGATTGATCCGATCGGATTTGGCCTCGAGAACTACGACTGGCTGGGCCGCTGGCGAGACGCTGACGAGGGCGGACGACCCGTCGACGCGACCGGCACGCTGCCTTCGGGAGAATCGTTTGACGGCCCGGCGGGATTGCGCAGGGTGCTGCTGGCCAAGCAGGACCAACTGCTGCGGCAGATCGCTCGCAAAGTCTTCGGCTACGCGCTTGGGCGGAGCTTGCTGGATCGCGACGAGTGTGCGATCGAGACCATCCTCCGCGAGTTGGAGGACTCCAACTACGGAACGCGATCGCTAATTCGCCAGATCGTGCTCAGCGTACCGTTTCGCTTCACGCAGAATGCAGAGGCCGATTCGCTCGCCTCGCATGATACGATTGAGGCGCAAGTGAGGTAGATCGATGCGACAGTCCCTGTCTCGCCGGACAATCCTGCGCGGAGCAGGCGTGAGCCTGGCGCTGCCGTGGCTGGAAGCCTTGGCGCCTGCGGCGGCCGTGGGGCCGGGCAAGCTGGCAGAGCCACCGCTGCGCCTTGCGTTCCTGTTCATGCCGTGCGGCGTGAATCCGGACAAGTGGTTCCCGGAAGGTTCGGGGGACGACTACGCGATCAAGGAGCATCTCGAACCGCTGGCCCCCCTGAAGAACGAGATCTTGTTGCTGGAGAACCTGTGGAACGCGAACGCGGTCGGTCGCAATGGCCACTGGGCGAAAGTGCCAGCTTGGCTCTCCGGGGGATATGTCGAGCGTTCCACGGGCAGGGACATCAACACCGGGGGCACGTCTGTAGATCAACTGATCTCCAGTCGCATCGGGACGCACACACCGCTGCCGGCCGTTCACTTCGGGGTCGACGCCCCCCGAACAGGCGTCGACAACATCGGCGGCGGATTCGCGCGGATCGTTGGATCGTATATTTCTTGGCGAGACCCGCACACGCCGGCGGCCAAGGAAATCGTCCCCGCGCTCGCGTTTGACAGGCTCTTCCGCAATGGCGCTCCGGGGGCTGACGGGACGCCCTCTTCGCGCCAGCGCGACGAGGCCAGCATCTTGGACGTCGTGCTCGACGAGGCCGCCGCCGTGCGAAGGCGCGGCAGCGGGCGTGACCGGCACAAGCTCGACGAGTACATGGAATCGGTCCGCTCGGTGGAGGCTCGCATCCAGGCCTCGATGAAGCCCCAGCAGCGCTGGATCAACGAAGGCGACTTGGGGGTAAGGCGACCCGACGACGGCATCCCCGAAAGCCACGAAGAACATGTGCGGCTGATGCTGGACATCCTGCTGCTGGCTTTCTGGACTGACACCACGCGAGTCGCGACGTTCATGTATGGCGACGCTCAGACCGGCCGGAACTTCTCCTTCCTTGACGGTGTAAACAGCACCTTCCACGGAATCTCGCACCATCGCAACGAGCCCGATCGGCTCGCCCAATACGAGGCGATCATCAACTGGCACGTGCGCCAGACCGCGTACTTCCTGACCCGCATGCGGGACTTGGACGAGGGCGGCTCGTCCCTGCTGGACAATTCCATGGTGATGTTCGGATCCTCGCTGCGCGACGGCAACGCCCACGATCCATCGAACCTTCCGCTAGTCTTGGCAGGGCGGGGCAAGGGCTCGCTGCGTCCGGGGCGAAGGCTGGCCGCAAAAGAGGACACGCCGTTGTGCAACCTATACCTGGCCTTGATGCACAGGATGGGTCTGCACGATGTCGGTTCGTTCGGGGACAGCACCGAGCCGCTGGGCGGCCTCGCGTAACGCATCTGCTCGCGACAGCGACCAAGGTCGGGCGTCCCGTGTGTCGAGGCTGGCGGGCTTGCGAATGCGACCGCCCAGTGCCTAGGCGCCGCTCGCGGTTTGGGCCGTTGCCGCAACCGCTGACTAG
Organism: Bryobacterales bacterium; assembly: GCA_028819215.1. Classification (GTDB taxonomy): domain Bacteria; phylum Acidobacteriota; class Terriglobia; order Bryobacterales; family UBA6623; genus VXMF01. The sequence goes on along the minus strand of JAPPMG010000012.1, from coordinate 16,058 downwards.
AATACGAGGTTAATGCCTGACTCCCGGCCGAACATCATCTTCATCATCACCGATCAACAACGCTTCGACACGATTCGCGAACTGGGCTATGGCCACATGGACACGCCCAACTTGGACCGGCTCGTGCGCGAAGGGGTGACTTTCACCAATTGCTACATACCTGCCGCATCTTGCGCGCCATGCCGCGCGAGTCTCTTTACCGGTCAGTATCCGCACTCTCACGGCGTGCTGCGCAACGGCGACCGCTGGAGGCATTGTTGGGTCGAGAACCTGAAGCGTTCCGGCTACAACACGATCAACATCGGCAAGATGCACACCTTTCCCTACAACGAACTGTTCGGGTTCCGGCAGCGCTACACGGTGGAAAACAAAGACAGGCACTTGGAAGGCCGCTACTTCTTTGACGAGTGGGACAAGGCCTTGAAGGCTCGCGGGCTCAAGAAGCCCGGACGTCTCTCCTATCGCAGCATGCCGGACTACCGCGAGCGGCTAGGAGCCTTCGAGTGGCCCATCGACGAAGACATGCATCCGGACACCTTCGTGGGCGAGACGGCCACTTGGTGGCTTGAGAACTACCCCAGGACGGAGCCGTTGTTCCTGGAAATCGGGTTTCCCGGGCCGCACCCGCCGTATGATCCGCCCACGCGCTATTCCGAGCCGTACATGGACAGGGATCTGCCGCTGCTCGAGGTCACACAAGAGGAACTCGACAACCAGCCCGAGGCATATCGCGGCATGATCCAGCACAACTGCGAAGTGGATCACGACTCGGTCGTGCATCAATGGCGTCCGTCGCGTGAGGCACGGCACCGCCAGCGCGCCTACTATTGCGGCAACGTGACCCTGATCGACGAACAGATCGGCAGGATCATGGAGACTCTCGAAACCACCGGATACCTCGACAACTCGATCGTGATCTTCACGTCGGATCACGGGGACTGCTTGACGGACCACGGACACAGTCAGAAATGGACGATGTATGACACCGTTGCGAGAATGCCCCTGATCGTGTGGTCGCCGAAACGCTTTGGCGGGGGTCGCAGGCTGGACGGGCTGTGCTCGCTGCTAGATCTGGGGCCCACGATTCTCGAGATGGCAGGGCTGGAACCGCCGCGCAAGATGGAGGCCGATTCGCTGCTAGGTGCACTGCAGGGCGAGCCGTGGGAAGGGCGGGACCAGGTCTTCTGCGAGTCGGCTCGGGACGTGAACTTCACCACCAATGACTTCCAGACCATGATTCGAACGCGCGACTGGAAGCTGGTCCACTTCTTGGATGCCGAGGACGGCCAGTTGTTCGACTTGGCCAATGATCCCGACGAAGTCCGGAATCTGTGGAACGATCACGGCAGCCAGGCCAAGAAACAAGAGCTGCTCGATGCACTGCTGACATGGCGCATTCGCAGCCAGTACGACCATGCGGGCTGGGAGTTCGAGTTTCTGGATTCGGCGGGCTGAGTCAGCACGCTGGGACGGGATCTGATTCGAACTCGCACCCTGCGTCGTACACTTGGGTTCATGAGCAGTGGTGTAGCGCTCGGCATTGTCGGGGTTGGAAATCTGGGCGGCGCATTGGCCGAGGGTGCTCTCGAGGCTGGTGCGGTGGCACGTGTCGCTGCGTTCGATGTTGCCGAGGAAAGGCTCCGGGAACTCGCCGGTCGCATCGGCCCGTCGTTCGTTCCGGCGGGAGTTGCTGAAGTTGCCGGTCAGGCTGACGTGCTCGTCTTCGCCGTCAAGCCACACATCCTTTCCAGAGCGCTGGCAGAAGCTCGGCCCGCATTGTCGCCGGCCTGCCCGGTTGTATCGGTGGCTGCTGGCGTCCAGATAGGTCGCATAGAGGCGGAACTCCCGGACGAGTGGCCGGTTGTGCGGGTCATGCCCAACCTCGCCATGTTGGTGGGCGAAAGCGCGACGGCGATCTGCGCGAACCGATTCGCCACCTCAGAGCAGGTGTCGCAGGTCGAATCGATCTTCCGTTCCGTGGGCAGGGTGGCGCGCGTGGAAGAGCACCAGATGCACGCTGTCACGGGCTTGACGGGCAGTGGCCCGGCCTACGTGAGCTTGATCGTAGAGGGCTTGGTGGCCGGCGCGGTAAAGAAGGGGCTCCAGCCTGCGCTAGCTCAGGAGCTCGCGTGCCAGCTGCTGTTTGGCTCGGCAAAGTTGCTGCTTGAGAAGGGGCTGCATCCCGCAGTGCTGAAGGACCAGGTCTCGACTCCCGGCGGAACGACCATCGCAGGGCTGCAGGAATTGGAGTCGCACGCCGTGCGCGGCGCCTTGCTGGCCGCAGTAGAGGCTGCCAGCGAGCGCTCCGAAGAGCTTGCCCAAGACTGACAAGGCGTCATAGCAGGACCCGGCCCTTCAAGCCGAAGGGCTTGGCCATTCCGAAGAAGTCGAGGATGGTCGTCGGCAGGTCCATGATGTTGGGATGTTCGATGCTGACGGCGTGGCTGCTGAACAGGCACCCCGGCACAAGGTCCCTTGCCATGGAGTGATCTCCTGCCCACGCCCACGGGTTGAGGTTGAGGATCTCGCTGCTGCTCTCGCCCATCACCGACTCGGAAGACGAGCGGTACCCGGGAGTGTACCCGACCAGCAGTTCCGGCATGTCGCGAGAGAATTCTCCGCTGTAGACTTCTCCTTTGCGATATGCCCGGTGCACCGGGCGCTCTCCAGTGTCCGGGTCGCGGATCGCTTCCAGTTCCCCGGCAATGCGCTCTGCCAGACGGCCGGCCTCGTCATCGCCCAAGGCGCCTTGGCCCTCTCTGCCCAGACGGTTGATATACAGGCCGTTGAACCCGATGCCGTAGGCCGCCGTGGCTGTCCAGTCGATATCGAGGATGCTCGCCTTGTCCTTGCTTGCGGCTTCGTCCTTGATCGCTAGGTAGCCCTGCTGACGGAGCCACGAGTTGAGGTGGAACTGGCGGCCGAACGGCGCGAAACCGTGGTCAGAGCACACCAGCAGCAGTGTGTCATCGTCCGCTGCGGGCAGGACTCGGCCCAGGAGCTTGTCCATTTCTTCGTAAAGGTGGTGGATATACCCCGAGTAGCGGACATCGCTGGCAGCATGCATCGGATGGGTCTCGTCCATGTTGCGCCATAACATGTGCGTGTCTTGGTCGGTGCTGGAGACGTAGAAGAAGAACAGGCCCTCGCGAAAGCGCCCCCACTCATGCTCGAAAAGCCGTATGCGGTCCTCTAGGATCAGCTCTGCCTGCTTGACATACCCCTCGTCGTCTAGGATGCGGTAGTCGAGGGCCTTCGTGTCTGACGGCAGGCCCTTGGTCCAGAACGGCCCGATCGCGTCGGCGATCTCGCCGCCGACCTCCTGAGGATGGGAGACCGGCATTGCTTGCGCGGCCGGGTCGATGTTGATGGGCGTGACGTACAGCTGCATGTGCGGGTGCGCCCGCTTGAGGTAGAAGCGGCAGATGCCCGCGACACCCACCAGGCCCGAAGCCATTCCGAACCGCACACGCGTCCAGTCGCTGTACTCGCCCTCCTGGAGCAGGAACTGCTGGCCTTGGATCGACACCAATACTGCAGCGTTGACCGGATCGACATCAACGGTGAAGGGTATCGAGGTGGCGGGCTTGTCCTTGTGAAGCGAGTCGTCGGGTCCGGCGAGTTCTGCCGTGACGCGGCCCTCGCTGAGCGTGACGTGATGCACAGTCCCGCCGGTCAAGCCGGGATACAGCTCTTGCCCGTCAGTTGTGAAGTAGTTGAATCGGCCGAACGAGTCTGCCAAGTCTGGAGTGCCCATGCCGCTCAGGGCCCGGGTCGCGGTGTCGTCGACCGGAAAATTCGTCGGGATCTTGATCACCGTGGAGGGAATTCCGGCGTCGGTGAGGTAGGTCCAGAATGGCACCCCCACGCGCTTGTTGACGATCCCCGGGCCACCCATTGCGAGCTCGTAGTCGCCCAGGCTGAATGTGCGTGCGGGCGGGCTCGCCTCCCAAATCGAGAAGTACGGTTGGTAGGTCAGCGGATCGCGCATGATGAAGTCCGCGATCGTGTGACTGCCCGGATCCGTGCCGGTGATGAAAGTACTCCACGCCACCGGGCTCAGCGCTGGCATGGTCGTGCCGAGCTCGTGGAACGAGCCCATCGCTGCCAGCTTGCTAAAGTTCGGAGCCCGCCCTTCGTCCATCAGGGCTTGGATGATCTTGGGATCCAGGCCGTCCAGGCCGAGCACGACCACCCTGCGGCCGTTTCCTGCGATCTGCGGTTTCCGGCCGCAGCTGAGCCCCGCACCGGAAGCTCCTGCAAGCAGGGAAGTTGCGAACGCCCGTCGCGAGATCATGATGTGCCGGGCCGCGACCAAGCCACAGCCACCGCTCTCCCGTACCCCTTAGACTCCAGCGAGCGCGAGGTAGTCGCGAACGTTGCTAAAGCACAACCGCCGGACCAGATCGCCCACGAGCGCTTCGTCGTCGGGAATCTCGCCCTTGGCCATGTCGTTGCCGAGCAAGTTGCACAGCACGCGGCGAAAGTATTCGTGGCGCGGATAGGACATGAATGACCGTGAATCCGTCAGCATGCCCACGAAGCGGGACAGCAGGCCGACATTGGACAGGCAGTTCAACTGCCACTCCATCGCCTCCTTCTGATCGAGGTACCACCAACCCGAGCCGAATTGCATCTTCCCCGGAATCTTGCCGTCCTGGAAGTTGCCCAGCATGGTTGCGAAGGTGTAGTTGTCGTTCGGGTTGTTGTTGTACAAGACCAGGCGCGGCAGCGCGTTCTCGTGGTCAAGGCGATCGAGGTACCGCCCTAGGGCGTCTACTTGGGGCCAGTCTCCGATCGAATCGAAGCCCGTGTCCGCGCCGGCGGCGCGGAATCCCCTTGTGTTGTTGTTGCGGCGCGCGCCGAGATGCATCTGCTTGGTCCAACCCTTGGCGGAATCCAGCTGGCCGAAGTACAGCATCATGAACGCGGCAAACTGGCCATGCTCCTCTGCTGAGGCGGCGAGCCCGCTCCGCGCGGCGCTGAAGATCGTGCTGGCAGTCGCCTGGGCAGGGAAGTCGCAGAAGGCGTGGTCCAGGCCGTGGTCTGAGAGGCGGCAGCCCATCTGGTCAAAGAAGTCGTGCCGCTGTGCCAGCACAGCTAGGAAGCCTTGGAAGGAGTTGATCTTCAGGTTGGCGGCTTGCTCGAGCTTCGCTACCCATGCGTTAAACGTGTCCGGTTGGTTCACGGTCAGCGCTTTGTCCGGGCGAAAGGCTGGATAGACTTTAGTCTCGAGGTCCGACTCGGCAATCGCCCGGTGGTGTGACAGATCGTCTGTCGGATCGTCCGTGGTGCAGAGCGCCCGGACATCGAACCTGCGAAGAATGCCGAACACCCTGAGTTCGTCGGTCGCCAGCTTGTCGTTGCAGAGCTGCCAGACTTCTTCGGCATTGGACTCGTCGAGCAGGCCGTCGAAGCCGAAATAGCGCTTCAGCTCAAGATGGCTCCAATGGTAGAGGGGGTTGCGCAACGTATGCGGCATCGTCTTGGCCCACGCCAAGAACTTGTCGTGCGGGTCAGCTTCGCCGGTGCAATAGGCTTCGTCCACGCCGTTCGCGCGCATGGCGCGCCATTTGTAATGGTCGCCCTCGAGCCAGATCTCGAATAAGTTCTGGAACTGCCGATTGGAAGCCACGTCCTCCGGCGGCAGGTGGCAGTGGTAGTCAAGGATTGGCTCGCCCTTGGCGTAGCCGTGGTAGAGCCGCTTGGCGTGCTCGGTCTGGAGTAAGAAGTCGTCGTGGATAAAGGACATCCGGCTGCTCCGGTGCAATTCCCATCATACGCACAAGGCGACCTGCTACGGCCGCAGGAGCAATTCGGGGCATTCCCGTAAGATTCCGTCCATCAACATTCATCTCAGCCACGCGTGGATGGATGGCAATGGCGGAGACTAATTGCCATCCGACGATGTTCGCCATCTTGTCCGGCAAGATTCCATGGGTGGTCTCAACGTTCCACAAGTTTGTCAGATTTGCTATGATATTTCTGACATCAATAGAGGCAGACCATCATGCTCGGCTTACCTCGTCAGATCGAAGACTATGCGGCGAGTCTGCCCGAAGGCGCACCTCTCTGCCCAAGCGCGTTGTTGCATCTGGGCACTCGTGCGGCGGTTGACCAGGCGTTGTCCCGGCTTGCTCGCCGCGGTCGGCTTATGCGTATCTGTCAGGGTGTCTACATGCGACCGATTGAGACGCGATTCGGCATGCGCTCGCCTGCCATCGAGAAAGTGATCCCATCGCTCTCGGAATTGTGGGGCGAGGTCATCGTTCCTTGCGGCGGCGGCGCTGCCAATGGACTCGGTCTCACGAATCAGGTGCCGGTGCGCTTGGTCTTCCTGACCTCCGGACCTGATCGCAAGCTCTGGATTGACGGCCAGCCGGTGGTGTTGCGGCATGCTCCGCGCTGGCAACTGGTTGCGCCGAATCGGCTTGCTGGCAACATCGTGCGGGCCCTCTCATGGCTGGGGCCTGCAGAGGTCCACGACGGATTGAAGCGGCTGGCGCCTCGGATCTCAGATGAGAATCTTGCGGAACTCGCGAGTGTCCGTGCGGTGCTGCCCGCGTGGCTCGCGGAGCCGATCAGCAGGTTGGTTGTTCATGCCTAAGACTAGGTTTACATCCCTGTCGGCCGACGACCGTCGCGATGCTCTCGGTGTAGCCGCGGCGCGGACTAGGACGAGACCGTACTTGTTCGAAAAGGACATCTGGGTCGTCCAAGCCCTGAGCATCCTTTTCTCGGCACCATTTGCCAACGACCTGGCGTTCAAGGGAGGCACGTCGCTCTCAAAGGCCTACAACGTGATCCGGCGCTTTTCTGAGGACATTGACATCACCTACGATATTCGGGCCTTTGCTTCTGACTTCGTACCCGATGGCGAAGAGCCACTGCCGCCCACGCGAAGTCAGGAGCAACGCTGGACGCGGGCGATCCGGGCCCGATTGGCGGAGTGGACAAGAGAGCATGCGTTGCCCGTCATCCAAGAGGGTCTGACCAGGAGTGGTTGCGATGCTGAGGTGCGTGCGGATGCGGACCGGATCTACATTGGCTACACACCGCTCTTCGAAAGCTACGGATTCATTGAACCGGAAGTGAAGCTCGAATTCGGCGCACGCTCGACCGGCGAGCCACGGAAGCGGCGTCCTGTGGTCTGCGACGCGTCCGTACACCTGCCCGACCTGGTGTTTCCTACCGCGTCCCCATCGGTCATGCTGGCCGAGCGTACGTTCTGGGAAAAGGCTACCGCCATGCACGTATTCTGTAAGCGGGAACGCGGTCGCGGCGACCGGCTTTCTAGGCACTGGCACGATTTGGTCCGATTGGACGAAGGCGGTTACGCCGAAACCGCGCTGGCCGACCGCAAGCTCGCGCGCGCCGTCGCACGGCACAAATCGGTCTTCTTTCGAGAGAAGGATACGGGTGGCAGTTGGATCGACTATCCAGCGGCCGTGACGGGCGGTTTGCAACTCGTTCCGACCGGAGCGGCGCGCGGCGTGCTTGCCGACGACTATGGAAGGATGCTCGGTGACGGCATGCTCCTTGGCGACGAGGAGACGTTCGAAGACATCATGGGCCGCTGTGCCGATATAGAGGCAAGAGCCAATAGCTACGAGGGCAAGGTATAGATTCTGGTCTCGGCGTTGCAGTGTGGTGCGGGGCACTCACAGTAGGGCCAAGGCTGCCCGATGGCTCAGCCGGTCCGCAACAGCATCCGAGTCCAGCCGAACGCCATCGCAAACAATAGTGCAGCGAGTCCGGTGGCTTGCATCCACGGCTCAGCTACGACGGCCAGTTCTAGCGGTGCGGCCGCAATGCGACTCCACCAGAATGCTAGTAGTCCGGCGACGGAACTGAGCATTAGTGGACGGGTCCAAGCCAAGAGCGCGTCAGCCCCAGAGCGCCGCCGGATCTTCGCATCAAATTGAGCGACCAGCAGGATCGACTGGGCACTGGGGATCTGGTCTCGTTGCGCCTCGATTTCCCGGGAGAACTCCTGCGTGAGCAGATCTCGTACAGCGTCTCGAGGATTCTCGTGCGGCGTGATCGCGCGGCGACGGGGCTTCATGAACCGGTGTCCTCTCCCGGGACTAGGATGCGCTTGAGCTTCTTGCGGGCGCGAAAGGTCAACACTCGCACGCTGGCTTGGCTGAGCTTCATGATACTGGCAACCTCCCTGTGCGAGAAACCTTCCGCATAGACGAGCCAGAGGAGTTGTTGTTCGCGTCTGGAGAGGCTGGCGAGCGCCTCGCGCAGTTCGATGCTCTCCAACGCAGGTGTTGCCCGCACTGGGGCCAGGGGCTGGCGAGCAGACGCTTCGAACCGTGCTGCCCGTTGCAGTGCGCGGCCGTGGTCCGCAATGACGTTTGATGCGATCCGGTAAAGGTACGCCTTTGCTTCAACCGCTTGCGGCGTCTTGGCCATTCGACTGCGCAAGAACTTGCTGTAGGTCGTCTGGAACAGGTCGTCGATCGCATCGCGGTCGCTGCAGTGCCGTGCGAGGTAGGCCCGGATCTGTGCGGCCGTGGCCCCATAGAACTGTTCAAAGCCTTCGGCATCGGACTCCACTTGCGGCATTGAACCCGTACTTGGCGGTCGGCTTCGAGCTACGGGGCATCTGGGCCAGAAACACTGGATTGGGGTGGAGTGACATAGTCTCCCCCGCCGCTTGCATCTGTGTCGTCTCGGTCCGCGCGCCAGGCCACATAGCTCGACACTAGGAGGGCGACGCCGACCGAACCGATGACGACCGCCGGGATTCTATAGACGCCATCCATCATGAGTGACAGCCCGACAAATCCAAGCCCGAGGGCGGTCAGAATCGATCCGGGCACGAACAGACCGACCCACGCCCGCTTGGGCGCCTCTCGTGAGAGCGACAGAGCGTCGGCAAGCTTCGAGCCTTCCGGGCTTTGCATGGCTTGGGCGAAAGCCTCTCCGGTCGAGAACTTGTCGATGAGCTGCCGGAGCACTTCGGCTCTGCGGTCAGTGTCCCGTCGCCGGGATACGGTGCCCAACCAAACCAGCACGGTGATCATGGCAAAGAAGGCAATCGGAATCAAGACAGATCCAAGCGGCATTGTTTTCGAGTCTCCTTGGGAGCGGCGGGGGGCAACGCTGGCTTGATGCGCTCCTCACTTAGCAAAACAGCATTTCCGGCCGATGGGTTAACAGCGACCAATAGATTCTGACCTAGTCGGTCGCTCGCACCGGCCGATCGATCGCGTGCCAGCATGAGCTGGGCCGTGGGCTCGGTGTGCCGGGACTTGCCCTAGACGCCCGCCACGGTTGCCTCAATCAGCCAGTCCACCACCCGGGCGAGTGCCTCTTCGTGCGTAGCGCCGGACTCGATTGCCTGCCGATAGGTCTCGAGCTGTTGGTGCGAGCTGGTGCCTCGGGCAATGATCGTGCGGGCGTGATCGATCTCTCTGACGCAGTCGAAGTATTCAGAATCGTCGCCCAAGATCACGATCAGCTCTTCCATCAGGTCGAGGAAGGGCATGATCTCGCCGCGACCGAAGTCAACCATGCCCCGATCCACGCCATAGCGCTGCGCGCGCCAACGATTCTCATCGACCAGCATCCGCGCGTAGACCCGCCAGCGCTGGTTGTCGCGCCGCAAGCGATACAGCATGCGGCACAGGCAGCGGTAGTATGCCGCGCAGCAGATCGCGTCTTCAACCCGTGTGCACACGTCTGTGATGCGCATCTCCAAAGTGGGAAACCGTGCGCTTGGCCTGACGTCCCACCAGATTTTCGTCGCGTCTTCCAGCAGACCAGCGGAAATCATCAGATCGACCGCTCGACGGTACTCCCCGTAGCTCTCGAACCGTTCGGGCAGTCCGGTGCGCGGAAGCTCGTCGAATACACACAGGCGGTAGGCGCGCAGGCCGGTGTCCGTGCCCTCCCAGAACGGGGACGAGGTGCTCAGAGCGAGCAGGTGCGGCAGGAAATACGCGACCTGGTTGAGCGTGTCGATCCGGAGATTGTCGTCCTCAATGCCGACATGCACGTGCATGCCGCAGATCAGCAGCCTGTCGGCGACCAGCTGCATGTCCTGTTGCAGCACGTGGTAGCGTTCCTTGTCCGTGCGCTTTTGGTCCTTCCAGCGGGCGAACGGATGGGTCGATGCGGCGATCGGGGCCAGGCCGTGCTCCGCCGACAGGTCGGCCACCGTGCGCCGCAGGCGCGTGACCTCCTCACGGACCTCCTCGATCGTCTGGCAGATCGACGTGCCCACTTCTACTTGGGTACGCAGCATCTCCGTGCTGAAGTGGCCCTTCAGATGGGTCTCGAACGCTTCGACGAGCGCGGGCGGCGGTTCGTCAACCAGATCGCGGGATTCGCGGTTGACGAGCAGGTATTCCTCTTCGATTCCGATACTGAAGCTTGGCTCGGGTAGCGGCACTTAGAGCACCTGCCAGTCGCACCCGGAAGCTTCCAGGGCCCGCTCGAGAGCGTCGCCGAGCATGTTCGAGAAGTATGTGATCCTGCGTGGACTGGCCAGCAAGTCCTCGCGGATCTCGATCAAGGCGTAAGGCAGTCCGACAGTCGAGGCGTGGTGCATTCGAGAGAAGTCGAACTTGCCTTGGGCTGAATAGGGCTCGTTGTCGCCGACCACGATACCGGGATTGCGCCGCAGCTCTGCTATCAACTGGTGGGCCAGGGGGCTGTCGCGGTCCCAAAGGACGCCGAAGTGCCACGGGCGCTTGAAGCCGTTCATCCTCGGCGTGAACGTATGCATCGCGATGTAGATCGGCGTCGCCCCGGCCCCCTGAATCTTCTGCAGCAACTCGTTGATCCCGGCGTGATACGGCCTGAACAGCGCCTCTTCGCGCCTTTCCGTGTCGGCCCGCGACAGGCCATGGTTTCCGGGGATCGTCGTTCCGTCACTCGTCTCGGGGATCGAGTCAGCCGTGCGCGGCACGCGGTTGCAATCGATCACGAGTCGCGAATAGCGCGTCAGGATCGCTGGCGCATCGAATCGCCTAGCGAGCCGGACGGTTGCCTCGGCCGCGCCTCGGTCCCAGCCGATGTGGCGCTGCAGGTCGCTTGCTTGCAAGCCAAGGCTGTCGAGGCTCTCCGGCACCGCCCAGGACGCGTGGTCGCAGGTGAACAGCAGCGGTGCCCGGCCATTGACGTTCTCGATCCGGTACGGCCGAGGCTCGTGAGGTGCCAGCAGCGGGCTGGCGCTCTGGAACGGCTGGTTCGTTCCGATCACGTCGTTCTGCACTGCGCTCTCCCGGTCGGTTCGGAGTCTCGGCTTCGTGCGGTCAGGGCCCGAGGAACAACGGCTTGATGTGTCTCTCGTAGAGATTCTCGGTCACGTTCTTGGAGATCGTCTCCTCGCATTCGCCGAGCATCCGGAGATAGCGCTCGCCCATCCTGGCCGCGATCTTGTAGCCCACGTGAAGCAGCTGTCGCACATGGGGGTTGAAATGCGTGCAACTCTGGTCGTGCCGCAGCGCCGAGGTGTACTGGGCGGCATCCCAGCCCGCGACTTCTGCTGGGGCCGGAAGCTTCTCGGCGTCGATGTCGATGACGGCCGAGTATGGGGCGCACAGCGCATCACGCGCCTCGTAGGCCGCCGAGTAGACGTCTCTGGCCAGTGCCAAGCCCTCGCCGCCGCCCTCGGCCAAGCCGATCAGTTCTTCGAGCCAGTTGGTGCCCGCGGTCTTCACGTGGACGCCTGCCCCGAACTTGCGAGTGCCGCTGCGAATGGCGTCATAGATCGAAAACTTGTCCGAGCCGGAGTGGACGCTGAGCTTCAGGCCCGCAGGCAGGCCGTACTCTCGCACCGCGTGGCGGATGACCGCCATGTCTTCGGAGAACTCCTTGTTGAACTGGACCGTGTCGCCGACATAGTCGACGCCCTTGTTGAAGCGGCCCGTGAATTTTGGCGCGATCGTCTGGATTGGAATGCCCTCATCGGCGACGGCCGCGAGTATGACCAATAGTTCGGCAGGAGTCTGCGGATCGTCGGTCTCGTCCATCGAGACCTCGGTGATGAAGTTCCCGCTGCCCTTGGCGGATTCGATGTGCCGGTAGATTCGACCCGCTTCTTGCACGGCGAATAGGAACTGGGCAGCGGTGCGCTCGACGGCTTCCTTGGTGGTTTCAAAGGCCTCGTCGATGCCCTCGATTTCGATCTTGCCGATGAGCTCGGGATGGGCGCCGATCAAGGCGTCCACCGCTGCCGCGTCGGCAGGCTTGCCGATGGCATACGCGACGTCGAGGGTGAAGAAGTCGCTCGTGTCAAGGTAGCCATCGACCGTGTCGAGGTTGATGTGGTCAGCATCAACGTAGTGGGCCTTCCTCCAGCCCAGTTCGCGGACGGCCTCGTCGGCCGCGGCCCGCACGCTGGGGGGCTGCGTACCGACCGTGAGGTGCTCGCGATGGGACTTGTTCCAAGTCGGGATCACCTCTATGCCTTGCTCTGCGGCCAGCATGCAGGCCCGCAGCTGCGGTCGTGCTTGGTGAGCGAATCGGTCGCCGACCCCAAAGGTATACTTCTCGATTTGCATGGCTACGAAACCATCCAAGGACGATACGCGACTACAAGAACCCGTCCCGGGCGGCTAGTGCCATCTTAGCGAACACCTCCCCCGCTAGCCGGCCGTCGCTCGGTCCGATACAAAGGCATCAAGTACAGCCAGCGAGTGACTGGCCATCCGAAGGTAGGCTCGGGAGCACACCGGGCCCAGCGGCGCCGACCAGGCCTAGGCGAACGCGCCGAGCGGCTCGAACTCTCCCTTCAGGATCGAGCGCGTGTCCGCGTGCCCCATCCACTCGCCGATCATCGTTGCGTACACCCGACGGAAGTCCGTGGTCATCTTCAGATTGCCGGCATCGGTGTCGGTCAGGCTCGGCGTGGTGCCGTAGAAGCCGCCCTTGACGCTCTCGCCGACCAAGAACATCGGCCCGGCAGTGCCATGGTCCGTGCCCTCGCTGGCGTTCTCTTCGATGCGCCGCCCGAACTCGCTGAAGACCATCATTGAGACATCGGCCGCGCGCCCGATGCGGCCCATGTCCAGCATGAATCCCCGGATCGCGTCGGCCGTGTACATCAGTAGTCGGCTGTGCAGGTCCGCCTGATGCACGTGCGTGTCGAAGGAGTTTCCGCGGTAGGCCACGTAATACACCTGTGTCGGCAGTCCGGCAGCGATCAGAGCCGCCACCTTGCGCAGGTCGCTTGAAAGCCCCCCAGCGATGCCGTAATCGACTGGCGTCTGGTACGAACTCCAGGCGTCACGCACCAGCGCCCCGCTGTCCGCTGCGTTCCGTGCCACGGAGCGCAGGAATGCCAGTGTCGGATTCTGCGATTCAGCGTTTAGATCAAAGGCTGCAATCGAGCGCTTTTCAGTTTCCGACCCGGTTCGCCGTAACTGCGCGGGCTCGGCGAAGACCAGCGGTGGGTGCAGCTTGCCTCGCACTGCCAGCGATTGCGAACTTCCGATGTTCACGATCGCGTTGCGTGTCCCGGGGGCCGAGTAGGCGTCGGCGAATCTCCCGACCCATCCCAAGGTCTCGCCGCCGTTCGGTACGCCAGTGTGCCAGAAGCTCATGGATGAGAAATGGGACAGGCTAGGGTCGGGATAGCCGCACCCCTCTACCACGGCCAGCTTGCCGTCCTTGTACAGCCTCTCGAAGCCCACCAAAGACGGGTGGAACCCCGCCTCGTCGCTGATCGCGATGGCATCTTTCCTGCGAATCCCGATGCGCGGGCGCACTCGGTAGTACTCGTCGTTGCGATACGGAACGACTGTGTTGAGCCCGTCGTTGCCGCCGGTCAGTTCCACCACGACAAGAATTCGTTCCGGATTCGATCCCGGCTTGCCGTCCAGCGTGTCCGCGGCGAGCGCATCTGACGTCGAGCGCAGCAGGGCGGGCAGGCCGAGGCCGACGCCAAGCCCGTTCAGGCCCTGCCGCAAGAAATCGCGCCGCCGCGGCTCCTTCGATAGGTGACGCAGGTTCATGGTATTACCCCACTTGGTATTCCGGGGAGCACAGCACGACGTACAAAACGCTCCGAAGCGCGGCTTCCAGCTCGGCCCGGGCGTCTCCTAGCGCCCGCGATCCGATCTGTTCTGTCAGCAGGTCGACCAGCTCCTGTCTGTCGGTGGCCGCCAGCGGCGTGCGCAAGAAGCGCTTCACCAGATGGTCGACAGCCTCGCTTGCGGTCGCCGCTCCGGACTCGCGCACGATCGTCGCGAGCTCGAAGTCGGCCGAGTGACGCGGTACAAGCTTGACTCGCTCGTACGCCAGCACATAGCCCCGGTAGCCCCCATAGCGCGTGTTGTACTCCTCGTCGGCGTCGGCCAGCATGCTCGAGCCCGAATCTCCCGAGCGGGTGGCGTTGGTAATGTTCATTCCCTGCGCCAGGCGCTGGGCCACGCGCCCGTAGATGCTTGGGAGGCGTCGTTCTGGATGCCCGAACGACTCTGAATCCTGCGGGAACAGCACGTCCCGCATTGAGTTGCCCCGCTCGAGTAGGGTCGCGGGCGTGATCCAAGTGCGCCCCCCGGACCAGCCGGCTACGTTGGGGGGATAGAGCAGGGCCTGGCCCAATCGTCGCGTCTGCGCGTTGAAGTCAGGAATCGTGGGAGCCCCCGAGAGGCCCAGCTTGCGGTAGGTGGAAACGAGGAGCTGGACCGGGCTCTTAATCTGAGTGGCTACCGACGGGGCGCTATAGAAGTCGCGGGAAAGGAAGATTGCCCTGAGCAGCGGCTTGAGTTCATAGTCCGCTTCGCGGAAGACACGCGCCAGGCGGGTCTTGGTGATTGCGGACGGGCCTTCCCGCACGAAGAAGCGGTAGAGCTTCGAGGATATGAATTCCGCCGTCACGGGCTGGGCCAGGATGATGTCGAGGATGTCAGCCCCGTCGAAGGCGCCGCGCTGCCCCAAGAATTCCTTCGTCCCGTCGTCGTGCTTGTCCCGGTCGAATCGGAATTCGAGCGCGTCGTTTGTCCAGCCGGTGAACGCGCGGGAGGCTTCGCGGATGTCGCGCTCGGTGTAGTTTCCGACACCCATGGTGAAGAGTTCCAGCAACTCCCTTCCAAAGTTCTCGTTGGGGTGGTCCTTGATGTTCTGCCCGTTGTCCAGGTAAACCAGCATTGCTGGATCGCGCATCACCGCCATCAACAGGTCGCGGAAGTTGCCGGTGGCGTGCTCTCGCAGAGTCCGGTTCTGCCGCAGCAGCTTGCGATAGTCGCGCACCTTGGTTTCCGAGGTGGCGAAGTGCCCGTGCCAGAACAGGGTCATCTTCTCTTCTAGCGGGCGTGGCGTTGCCACCATGCGATCTGCCCACCACAGCGCGACACGACGCGTTTCCAGCGCATTGGCGCGCAAGCCGTAGAAAAACATGTCCACCACCGGCTGCAGCCGGCGGGTCGATCCCTGCGGCAGCACGCCCACGCCCATGGCATGCCCTTTGGCCCGTGCGATCCGCACCGCTTCCGCCCGGCTCGGCGGGAAGGGGTCCATGTCGGGATCCCACACGTCCGATTCGTCGAAGTCCTGTAGCGCCGATGCATCGATGGCCTCGTAGTTGACGACGCGGTCTATCGCGTTGGCCACGGGCAGGTCGGAGAGTGCTTGGATTTCTTGCGGGGTGCCGCCGAAGCCCGCTCGCTCCAGCAAGTGACCGGCGAGATCGTAGCTCCAGTCAGCTTGGCTGATCGGGGTCAGGTCGTCGACCCTACTGGCGGCTGGCGAGTTTTCCGATCCTGCCAGCGCGGGAATCCACAACAGGGTTCCTGCCAGGCTCGTCCGAATTATCGGTGCGCAGACGCGCCAGTACCTGTCGCCGCTCTCCATGCGCACCGGACCCAACCCACAGCGGGGACTTCCGCCTGCTCAATCGTAGCCTAACTGTCCCGCCGGAGTGGGTGGATGGTGGCTTGCGAGTTCGTTTCCGCACTGACCGCTTACCAAGATCCGCCCTGAGCGTGTAGTGCCGGACTAGAATGGTAGCAACCAGCCCGGAACGGAGTTTGCACATGCCTGCACAGGAACATTTTTTTGTCCTGATTGAGGCCGTTTCGGAGAGATTGAGTTCTGCT
>JAPPMG010000092.1 GCA_028819215.1 Bryobacterales bacterium | reverse complement strand
TACACGCTTTCTCCAAGAGCAGGAAATCGTTAAGTTATTTTGGCGAGAATCCTAAGTGGCCAGAGCCGCCGCGCAATCCCTAGATCTGAGTTGCGCCTAGTTGTGGGGGATCGGATTCAGGGCGTCAGTCTTCCAGCAATTCGCTCAGTGTGAACAGCGCTTCGAAATCGCAGCCCAAATCGGCAAACTTGGCGGCGGCTCCCTGCTCCCGATCTACGAGGCAGCACACGCCCAGCACTTCCATGCCGGCCTCTCTGGCCCGCTCGATGGCCTGCACGCTCGAATTCCCGGTCGTGCAAACGTCTTCGAGCACGACGCAGCGGACACCGCCGGTGCTCGCAAGGCCCTCTACGAAACGCTTTCGCCCATGGCCCTTTTCGGCCTTCCGGACTACGAATGCATCCACGGGAGAGCCGGTCTCCTGCGAGGCATGTGCGACCGCACAGGAGATTGGGTCAGCGCCCATGGTGAGGCCCCCGACGGCCTGCGGCCGCCAGCCGCGCGTTTCAATCCGATCCAGCAGTAGACGACCGATCAGCGGCATGGCCTCGCCGCGCAGCGTGGTGAGCCGGCAGTCTACATAGAGATTGCTCGTCGCACCCGACGCGAGCACGAACGAGCCGCGCAGGACGGAGTGCCGGAGCAGCAGGGCCTTGAGGCGCTCGCGGTCACCAGCTGCTGCCATCGGACCTAGATCTAGTACGAGCGGACTTGCTGCAAGTAGCCGTCGTAGTTGCGCCGTACTTCGCCCAGCGAATCGCCGCCGAACTTTTCAAGGAAGGCCGCAGCAATGGTCAATGCGACCATGGCCTCGCCGATCACGCCCGCCGCCGGGATGACAGCGACATCGGAGCGCTCGTAGGCAGCGCTGGCAGGCTCCCGGGTGGACAGATCCACCGACTCGAGAGGACGCCGCAAGGTCGAGATCGGCTTGAGATAGCCGCGCACGACAACATCCTGCCCGTTCGTGATGCCTCCCTCCAATCCTCCCGCGGTGTTGGAGCCGCGAGTGAATTCCCTGGCATCCCGGTCGTAGTGGATCGTGTCTTGCACTTTCGAACCAGGCGAAGCCGCCGCCACGGCCGCAGAGCCGATCTCAACGCCCTTGACGGCCTGCATCGACACAATCGCCTGCGCAAGCCGACCGTCCAACTTGGCATCCCAGCTGACGTGCGAGCCCAAGCCGATGGGCGCGCCGCGAACGACAATCTCGAATATGCCCCCGCACGTGTCCTTCGTGCGGATCGCTTCGTCGACCACCGCCTTCATGCGCTGCTCGACCTCCGGATCCACACAGTTCAGCAGGACCTCGTCCTTCGCCGCCAGCGCCTGCAGTTCCGCCCAAGTGGCCCGGCGGCCGAGCTTGACGTCGCCGACGGCTACCACATGGCTGAGCACCTCTATGCCGAATTCGGACAGCAGCAGCTTGGCGAAGGCACCTGCAGCTACGCGGGCGGCCGTTTCCCGGGCGCTGGCGCGTTCCAAGATGTAGCGCGCCTCGGGATAGTTGTACTTGATCGCGCCGGCCAAGTCGGCATGTCCCGGGCGAGGACGGCTAACCGGTCTGGCGTGCTCGCTCGAACCCTCGTAGTCTTCAACGGGAAGCGTCTCGGTCCAGTTCTTCCAGTCTCGGTTCCGGAGCAAGATCGCGATGGGTGAGCCGATCGTGTGTCCGTGGCGCACGCCGGAGACGATATGCGCCTTGTCGGTCTCGATCTTCATCCGGCCGCCGCGGCCGAAGCCCTGCTGTCGGCGCCAGAGGTCGCGATTGACGCGCCCAAGGTCGACCCGCACTCCCGCAGGCATGCCGGAAAGGGTCGCGACGAGCGTCTCGCCATGAGACTCGCCTGCTGTGACGAAACGCAGCATCCGGGGAGCCGGAAGGGGCGGAAAGGAGAGTTTCTATTATAGGCAGCAGGCGATGCGGAGCCTGATCGGGATCCACGCGGTGGCGGCGGCAGTGCGCTTGGCTCAGGGCTCAGGCTCTGGCTTGGAGCGCGTGATCGTAGCGCAAGGTGCGCGCAACAGCCGTCTAAGGGCGGTGATCGACGATTGCCGGAAGGCGGGCATTCCAGTGCGCTTCGAGCCAAGGGCGGCACTGAGGAGAGTCGCCGGCACGGACGCCCACCAGAACATCATCGCGATCTCCTCCGCAGAGCGTTACCGGACGATCGACGAGGTCTTGGAGAACGCCTCCGACCAGTCCACGGTCGTCGTGCTGGATTCCGTCCAGGATCCGCACAACCTTGGAGCCATCATCCGCTCGGCCGATGGCGCGGGGGCGACGGCGGTAGTGATTCCAGAGCGGCGCTCCGCAAGCCTCACGGAAGCCGCCGCGAAAGCCGCTTCAGGGGCCTTGGAATCTGTTTCTGTTGTGCGTGTCAAGAACTTGGGACGGGCGCTCGATCAGCTCAAGGAATCTGACTTCTGGATCTACGGTTTCGACGCGGCGTCCACCGCCAACTATGATGCGGTCGAGTACGCAGACCGTTGCGCTCTAGTGATGGGGGGAGAGAGCCGCGGACTGCGGGAGAAGGTCGCGGAGCGATGCGATTTTCTGGTCCGCATTCCGCTGGCAGGCACGGTCTCTTCGCTCAACGTATCTGTAGCGGCCGGAATCGCGCTGTTCGAGGTCGGGCGGCAGCGGCGCTCGCAGGGTCAGGTCGAGAGTAGACGACCCGCTTGAGCGCCGCGCACCGTGCGAAGGCGCGCGGAGGTCTCGTGATGATCGAATCTGGCATTGGGGCGAAGGGACGAACTACGCTTCCCAAGCCCGTTCGGGAAGCGCTTGGCGTGGGGACCGGTGACCGGGTGCGCTACGTCATTGCTGACGGCGAGGTGAGGATCTTGGCCGTGCGAACAGTCGGCCGACTGTTCGGAGCCCTTCAGCATGATGGGCCGCCGGTGACGTTGGAGCAGATGGAGAAGGTCGTGGCCGACGGAGCGGCTCAGGAATGATCGCACTTGTCACCAACCTACTCGTCCGGTATCTGAATACACTCGCCTGAGCACTTGCATGCGGTCGGAACGCCAGTGCTCATAAGCTTCCGCCGGCACACACAACGCAAGAATCGTAGCCTCGCACTGGCAAACTCGGAGAGACCGTATAATCCCGCTATGCGAATCGCAGAAGGATACATCATCGAATTCGATGCGGAAATGGCGAACACGCGCCGGATCCTCGAGCTTGTTCCCGAGGCGCGGCTCGACTACCAGCCCCACCCAAAGTCGATGACCATGGCCCGGCTAGCCGGCCACATTGCCGAAATGGGGGCATGGGGCACCTGGACAGCAAGACTCGACAGCCTCGACATCAGTCCAGTCGACGGACCGGCCCTCGAACCATACTTCGCCAAGAGAACCGCCGACCTGGTGGACTTCTTTGACGAAGGCATCGCTGGCGCCAGGGAAGCGGTCTTGGAACTGAGCGACGAGGATATGCTCAAGCCTTGGACCCTGTATCGCGCTGGCGCCGAACTGTTCACGATGCCTCGCATCGCCGTGTTGCGCACGATGATCTTGAGTCACGTCATCCATCACCGGGCGCAGCTCGGCGTCTACCTGCGTATCAACGACATCCCAATCCCCGGCATGTACGGCCCTTCGGCCGACGACGCCCCGCCAAGCTAGCACCTGCGATCGCACCGCTTGCGTCGGCGCTCACCCCTGGTCGCAAAGGCCGCATTGCGTCCAAGTGCTGGCCCACCCGACGGTTAGCAAGCGCGGCACTGGTACGCTGATCAGCACGGAGCCTCTTTCGTGGCCCGCTCCCTGAAGCTGTCGCTGACCTCGTGGATGCTCCTGGCAATGGTGTCAGGCGCGTGCCTGGGCCTGCTCTCTCCGCAATGGGCCGATCGACTTGAATTCCTCAGCACGATCTTCCTGCGGCTGATCCGTTCGATCATTGCGCCCGTGCTGGTAGGCGTCCTGCTGCGCGCCATCGCCGGCGCCGGGAGCCTTGGCTCTCTCGGCCGGCTTGGCTGGAAGTCCGTCGTCTGCTTCGAGACCGCGACGACGATCGCACTCCTGCTTGGCTGGTTTGCCGTTGAATTGACGCAGCCGGGCGCTGGCTTCGCTCTGGAGTCCGCGACTTCCGCCGGAGCGGCGCCGAGCACTACATTGGCCGAGGCTCTGGAATCGGCCGTCCCTACGAGCATCGTGGACGCGCTGGCCCGCGGCGACGTGGTCCAGATCGTAATCTTCTGCTTCCTGTTCGGCATTGCTTGCCTATCCGTCGGCAACAAGGCCCGTCCGGTGGTGGAATTTGCCGATGCCCTCGCCGAAGTGGCGTTCCGCTATACCGCCTACGTGATGTACCTCGCGCCTCTGGCCGTGTTCGCGGCCGCGGCCAACGCGTTCGCTGACGGCGGCGACAGCGCATTGGAGGGCCTGGCCGCGTTCTCGGCGGTGGCCTGGGCGGCGCAGGCCCTGTTCCTAGCTGTGATCTTGCTGGGCGCCCTGGTTGTATTCCGAGTGCCCGTCAGACGCTTTGCCCACTTCGCCCGTGAGCCCTTCGTGATCGGATTCGCGACGACTTCCAGCGCGGCGGCGCTGCCGCAGACGTTGGAGAAGATAGAGCGCTTCGGCGTACCGCGCCGCATTCTCGGCGTGGTCGCTCCGCTGAGCCTGAGCCTGAACCTGAACGGGAGCACGATTCATCTCGGCATGGCGACGCTGTTCATCGCGCAGGCAGCCGGAATCCAGCTCTCGCTGGAACAGCAGGCGGTGATCCTGCTGACGCTGAAGCTGACGAGCAAGGGAGTGGCCGGCGTGCCCCGGGCGAACTTCGTGGTCTTGGCAGCCGTGTTCGAAGCCCACGGCCTGCCGATGGAAGGCTTGGCAGTCTTGTTGGGAATCGACGCGCTGATCGATCCGATCCGCACCAGCGTCAACGTCGCGAGCCACTGCGTCGCGCCGGTGGTTGTGGCACGGTGGGAGGGCAGCTCATTCGACGAGACGAGCGGCACTCCCGATGAAGACGGGTCCTAGCCGTAGACGATTCGCAATCAGCAAGCCCCAGTCGAGCCCTACTGCTTCATCCACTGCTGTCGTCTCGGCCACTTGGGGCCGTCCTCGAAGAACCGTACGCCGGTACCGATCCGGTCATGGTCGCCAAGCTCCTCGCGCCCGGCATCGGCCAAGGCTGTCAAGCGTTCCACTACGTCAGGATGGTCGGCGGCAACGTTGCTGGTTTCGCCGATGTCGGACTCAAGGTTATACAGGGCCAGCTCGGTGACCGGCTCGAGCAGCTCGCCCAGGAAGGCACCGCTCTTGGAAAGCAGCCACTCCGATTCGTCCCGGCCCGGCCGCGGAAAGACCAACTTCCACGGGCCGCTGCGCACCGCGTCCAGATGCGTCTCGCGGTAGTAGTAGAACGCCTCATGCGGGCTTTCTGCTCCAGGCTCTCCCCGCATCAGGGGGCCGATGTCCCGTCCGTCCAAGGTGCGGTCGGCGGGAAGCTCGGCTCCAGCCATTTGGATAAACGTGGGCAGCAGGTCCATCGCGCTCGCCACTTCCGCCGTTTCCGTTCCGGCGGGAATGCGCCCGGGCGCCCACATCACGGTGGGAACACGGATGCCCCCTTCCCACGTCGTGCCCTTAGCCCCCCGCAACGGCCCGGATGATCCGGCGTGTTCGGTTATCGCAGCCGTGTACTGCGGCAGCGAGTGATTGCTCCACGGCCCGTTGTCGGAGGTGTAGACCACGATCGTGTTCTGATCGAGCCCCAACTCGGTGAGCAGGTCGACGATCTCGCCGGTGCTTGCGTCAAGCTCCTCGATCACGTCCCCATATAGTCCACGCTCTGAGCGGCCTTGGAAGGGCTCGGTGACGCCCAGCACCACATGGGCCATGGTATGGGCGATATAGAGGAAGAACGGCCCGTCCTTGTTCTGCCTAATGAACGCGAGGGCCTCGTCGGTATACCGTCGCGTCAGGTCATCGACTCCGGCAGACTCTTGGATGCGCTCCTCGTTGCGGTAGACCCAGCGGACCTCGCCGCTGTCGTTCGCGCCTACCACCCCAAACCAATAGTCGAACCCTCGCCGTACCGGGTTCAGTTCCGGCTTGAAACCGCGGTGGCGTTGGGTGATGTCCACCTTGCCGATCATGCCCGTGGCATAGCCGGCCTCCTGCAGCACCTTGGGCAGCAGGATCTCTTTCTCGTGCACGTACGGGAAAATGTTCTTCTCGTTGCCGTACTCTGCGACGCGGATCGGGTAGCTTCCAGTCAGCAGGGCAGTGCGCGACGGGCCGCAGACTGGCTGGGCGTAGAAATCCGTGAATCGCATGCCCTCGCTGGCCATGCGGTCGATGCGCGGAGTCTTGAAGTCGGTCGCTCCGAAGCAACCCAGGTCACCGTAGCCTTGGTCGTCCGCGAAGACGATGATGAAGTTCGGGCGTTGATCGGTCTCGACTGGCGGCACGCCGCAGCCCACCATGCAAAGCGCCGCCAACAGGGCGGACAGGTTCGTTTTCAGACGCATCGTTGCACTCCTCGACTCGGCCGGCGACAGCTCGCTCGACTTCTACTTGCCCTTGAGGCCGAAGCAATAGACCACCGAGTCATAATCCACTGTATAGACTTGGCCCTCGGCAATGGCGATACCGCTGAAGTGCACCCACGTGCCCATGGCATCACCACTGTTGTAGAGTTCGTCACCGGTTCGCGCATCGAGCGCATGCAAGACCGCAGGTTGCGTGTTTTTGGTCTGGCGCTCTTGCACCGAGGTGCGCTGCTCGGTGTTCTCGCCGTTGGCCAGCACGAACGCCACTCCGTTCGCCAGGGCGACAGGTTCCGGCACCTTCAGGTTGCCCGACATCCACGCCGGAGTCAGCTCGGGCCTGCCCGTGCCCGGGTTCGCCGTCACCTCAAACGCCATCACGCTGCCGTCGGTGATCGGCCCGTGGGCGCGTGGGAACGCCGGCGCCTCCTTTGACGGCGGGCCGTAGACGGGCGCATACACCCAGCGCCGGCCCTGCTCGTCAGCCCAGGTCGAAAGGCCGCCCCAGATGCCGTAGGAACCGATGTCCTTGGGATCATTGCCGAGCCTGATTCCCTCCAGGAGCGGCGTCTGGTGGTCGCGCCCGCCCAACAGATCGGCATCCAGCAGGTAGATCACGCCCTCCTTAGCACCGGCCGCGAGGATGTTGTAGCCCTTCCACCCGAACCAGACCGGGCTGGCCGCGCCGAAATCTAGGTCAAGCTTGTACAGCTCCCAGTGATTGCGAGGCAGGAAATAGTCCACCAGCGAGAGGTCGTCCAGCGACGCCGCGACCACCGCGTTGGAATAGTCCCCTGCCCGGGCGTCAAACGGCCCGTCCGCAGTCGAGCCGTAGACGCGTCCGTTCTCTCCGACGACCGGCCCGCCCCTGCCCCAGATCCCGCCTGTGGAGGTGTTAGAGAGCAGGCGCTGGCGCACCACCGGGTTGTGCCGGTCGCTGATGTCAATGGAATAGAACCCCGAGAGGCTGCCGCCGCAGCCCTGGGCCAAGGTCGTGTAGATGGTGTCACCGACGAGGTTGAGGCTCCAGTTCTTGGAGAATGCCGGAACGAACTGCACCGGCCCGTAGCGAACCTTGCCGCTGCCCATGTCCAGTCCCCACAAGGCGCCGGATTCGGCAATGGTGTACAGGATGCCGCTACGGACATCGAGAGTTGGCGTGGCGTTGACACCGTTCGGGCAGTAGACGCTGCCTTGCAGGCCGTTGTTCGTGGGCAGTTGGTACAGCGTCGGCTTCCAGTCCCAGAGCTGTTCTCCAGTGGCGGAATCGAGCGCGAACACCCCGCCCTGCTTGCCAGCGACGTAGACCACGTCGCGAACGCCCAGCCGCGTGGAGACGCCGGTGCCGGCTATCGGCGCGGTCAGCGAGACCAGGTACTCGGCCTGGTTGTCGACTGCGGCCTTCCACTTCAGCTCCAAGCTTCCAACGTTCTCGGAGCCAAGCGTTCTCTCAGAGCGCGCCCAGCCCGTGCGAGCCGAATCGTAGCCGAACGTGGGCCAATCACCGGCCACCGCCCCATCGGCGAAGCTCAGCGCGAGACAGATTGGCGCGAGCTGTGCAGCCAGCCTATGCATCGCGTCTCACCGCTACATATGCTATTGAATCCGACGGCCGGGCCGTAGGGCGCTCCGCTGTTGGGAATCACCAAGCCGGTCCGAGCCGGGGTTAATCCGACGACCGGACAGCTGGCCGCGCTTCTCCTCCGATGTGAAAGATCAGTTGCTTGGGCCGGCCATCTGCGGCGAGTTCGAACTCGACGGTTGCGGCCGTCCAGCGCAGCGAGAATTCGGTTTCCGAGTGGGGCAGCAGCTCCAGTGGCGGCAGCAGTCCAAACGTCGCGTACAACGTCGCGCCGTTACGCTTGATCACGGTCGGCAGGCCCCTTTCCTGGCTGTATTTGCCGACGTAACGGTCCAGCATCATCGGCGTCATCGTCATCAGCGGCTTTGTCTGGTGGCGCCCCGGGCCGGGCCGCGGCTCCTCCTCAAGCTCGCGAACCCAGATGTTGCGGTACAGGACGGGATTGCCGTGATCCTGCAGCTGCAGCGGCAGCCGGTCGGGGTGGGATCCGTACGGGAGGTGCTGCAGCCACGATGTGGGCCCCCAAGCCTTGGAGTTGTCGTGGACCAAGACGCCGTTGTGGAATACCGTCAGGCGAGCGGGCTGCGCGACCGACCCGTCCGGCTGGAACCGTGGCCGTCGGAAGACGATATCGTAGGCCTGCCATTCGCCCGCAGGGCGACTGGCGTTCACCAGCGGCGGGTACTGGCCGTACAGAGCCGCGGCCTGTCCGTCGGCGTAGGTGACGTTCTCGAAAGAATCTAGCACCTGGATCTCGTACTTGCTCATCAGAAAGACCCCGCTGTTGCCGCGGCCTTGGCCCTTGCCACGACCTGGCGTGGGCGCGGCCCATTCGAGGTGAAGCTGAATGTCCCCGTAGCCATCGCGCGTGAAGACCGGACCGCCGCCCGGAACGGCCGCGAGATTGCCGTCCTTGATGATCCACTTGGCCGGGCTTCCGTCTGCGGCCATCCACTTCGAGAGGTCCGTGCCGTCGAAGAGGACGATCGCGTCAGACGGGGGTTTCACCGGTAGCGGCATCTGAGAGACGACCTTGCGCGGCACGGGCCGCGTCATGTCGTGAATCTTCCAGCGAACAGGAGACTGGGCAGCGAGGGATGGTGCCAGCCACGCCGTGGCAACGATGAGGGAGAGAACTGGGATTCGTGCAAGCATCGAAATTTTCAAACCTCGTTAGATTCTAGTCCGGCCCCCGCGCCCTGCGAACGCGGAGCGTTCAGAGTGAAACGC
>JAPPMG010000009.1:9330-75612 GCA_028819215.1 Bryobacterales bacterium | reverse complement strand
TGCACCTTGCATCTGCTCCTCACACGCCGTTCACCCCGAACATTGAATTTGCCTGAGCAAGTCAGTGAGCATTGACGGAAGTGGTATGCTAGGGACTCAGACGCCGATAGACCGTTTGGCAGGCCGCGCTGTTGGCGCGTCAGGTTAGGCTGGCGGGTGGTGTTAGGCGCAATCGCAGGAGTGCTAACGATGGAACTGGACTTTGAGCGAACGGACGGCGTGGTGGTCATCACCGGCTGCATGCGAGTGGATGGCAGTAACGCCAGAGACTTCGAAAAGGCGCTCCGCGACATTATGCGGGACGACGACCGTGTGTTGGTGCTTGATTTCGAACCGCTCGTATATATCAGCAGCGCTGGATTGCGCGCGATTCTGCTGACCGCTAAGAACCTCCAAAAGCGCGGTGCCGGATTCGGCGTCTGCGCACTCGCGCCACCGATCCGCGAGGTCTTCGCGATCAGCGGCTTCGATAAGATTATTGCGACCTACGAGACGAAGGGCGAGGCCGTAGCGTCGCTCAACAGCTAGGCTGACCTTCGTCTAGGCTGGACGGGAGCTATGTGAGCACCCGCACAGTTCGGATCCCCGGGCAAGAAGCGGCCGGGCTTTGCGGAGCCTCCTAGCCCTGCTGAAATATCAAGTCAATACTGCGGTACAGTAGCGGCAGCGCAACCGAACTCAGACTATGACGTGCTACCGGTACAGTCGGTGGGGCAGCGCCGTTAGCAGGCCTTTTGTCGGCGTTATCCCCAACCGCTCTGGATCGACACCTGACCGCCGCACACGGAAGGGCTGATACGTGCCGAATTCGGTCGCGTCCCCTGGGAGCGGATCGTATCGGCGGAGCCAATCGCTGGTTGATGATGCAATATGGGGGGAGCACGAGTGTTCTCCGTGGTCTGAGGCAGGCAAGGGATATGCCTATTCGTATCGTTCGCCGGGAAGCGCGGACTGGATTTCTCCCCAGAGGAAGCCAGTCCAAACCTGAGCTTGTCGCCGAGCACCAGGTCAGCCCGGTGCGAGCAGAACCACAGAACACCCTTGGTCGGCCTCTATTGGCCACACTAGGCAGTCTTGACCAGCTCGGCCACAGTCGGCTTCCGCAGACAGCAGGCTTCCAGGCAGATCCCATGTTGCGAACAACAAGGCGAGGCGCAATCCGATCAGCGTTAGGAGGAGTCTTCATGGCACCGTTGACAACAACAACAAGCAAGGCCGCAAGCGACAGTGGCTTGGACGGCGAGCAGATCGTTCTCGGCATGTCAGCTGCGTTCTCCGGCCCTTCTAGGGGTCTCGGGATCGAGCTGTACCGAGGCGCCAGCGCGTACTTCGAGCATGTCAATAGCACCGGAGGGGTCCACGGCCGAAAGATCGCACTCAAGACCTATGACGATGGGTACCAGCCGGACCCGTCGGTGCAAAACACAATGACGCTGATGCTGAAGGACCGGGTGTTCGCCCTGTTCGGCTATGTGGGCACGCCAACGGTGACGCGCGTCCTCCCCATGCTGAAGAAGTTCCAAGACCAGACCGTATACCTATTCTTTCCGTTCACCGGCGCTCAGGCCCAGAGGGAACCCCCCTACGGGGATTTCGCGTTTAACCTGCGCGCGTCCTACCGGCAAGAGACTGCCGGCCTCGTGGACAATTTCGTCTCGATCGGCAGGAAGCGGATCGCCGTCTTCTACCAGGCTGACGCCTACGGTCGCAGCGGCTGGGAAGGTGTCAGGAGGGCACTGAAGGAGCACGGGGAAAAGATCGTTGCAGAAGCCACCTATCGCCGGGGCCAGAGGTTCGAAAGCAGCATGGGCCGGCAGGTTGAGATTCTCAAGGCTGCCAATCCCGATGCGGTGATCTGCATCGGGGCCTATGCGGCCTGCGCGGCCTTCTTGCGGGACGCGGTCGACCTCGGACTGCAGGTTCCAGTCGCCAACCTGTCCTTCGTGGGCAGCGAGAGCCTGTTACAGCTGATCACCGAATCCCGCCCGGACCGAGACCGCTACACCGACCTGTTGGTCAATTCACAGGTTGTCCCCAGCTACGAGGATGCCCGGATTCCGGCTATCCGGGAGTATCGCCAGCTGATGCTGCGTTACAACCCGGATCCTCCGCAAGACCTGCTGGAGCAGGCCTACAGCCCTCTTCCGCAGAGCTTCGTCAGCTTGGAGGGTTTCCTCGACGCGAAGATGATGGTAAAGATCCTCGACGTGCTCGGCGAAAACCCTGATCGAACGAACCTGGAAAGCGCGGTATTCTCGATCCAAGACTACGACCTCGGAATCGGGGAGCTGGTCTCGTTCGCACCGGACCGCAGGCAAGGCCTGCAGACCGTGTACTACACGATCGTCGACGCGGGACGTTTCGTTCCCTTGGACGATTGGAAGCGCAGGTTCGCCTGAGATGCATATCTATATCTGCTACCGTGCAGCATTTAATTCAGGCAGTACCTGAATTCGCTTAGAATTCGAACGGAGTGACTCATGAACGGCCGGGGTGTGATCATTGCGATTGTTAGCGTAGGAATCGGATTAGGGGGCTTGATTCTCAACAGTCAGAGAACCCTCGCCGCCGCAATAGAGTCCAACCGGGGCGACATCGCGGAAATACGTTCCGATATAGCCGACCTCCGCGAGCGCATGGCTCGACTGGAGGGCCTGTTCGAAGGACACCTGAACCGCGAGGACCCCTGAGCGAGAGTCCGATTCGGTATCAATTCAGCGATGTGGAATCACTTCTAGGGAGCGAACCCGGAGAAGCTGGCGGAGGCGTTGCTGAAGCCGAAGCTAAATCCGAAGGCCCCACGCAAGCGAAAGTATCTCTGGCCACGAACAGCCAAGGCCGAGCCCTCGAAGTGGTGAGCGCGTCACTCACCGAATGATCGTAGATTCAGGTTGCTTTGTCATACATCGGATGTAACTCCCGAAGAGTCAGGGTGCGATCGGCCAGCAGATGTGGTTGATAACATCGATTTCGGCGGCAGCGAATTTTTCGCCAACTGGCTCAAGGGCCTGGTGGTGAAACCGATCACGCAGCTTCTCTCCTACGCCGTCAGGCAGGCGGTAGAGCCGACGGCGACCACCGCCGGGAGGCCTTGCTGGCGAGAGACGGCGAGGTCAGGCATCTCGCCGGGCTCTTCCCGTATTTCTCGGAAGCCAAGGATCCGAACTGGATCGAGCGAGCGACTGGGGCTCGGCCAAGTCCTCACATATCTGGAGCGGCTCGGCGGAGCGTCACTTCGGCAAGAGAGCGCTGGGCCGGGATCAATCCGTCACCTCGTCCTCTCCGTCACCGCGGGCCTCGACGTTCGCCCGTTTAGGCAAGTCGACGATCATTTCGGTGAATTCACCAACGGCAGTGTCGACGCGAATCTCGCCGCCGTGCTCACGTACGATATCGTTTGACAGCGCCAAGCCCAGCCCCGTGCCCTGATCGGTAGGCTTCGTCGTAAAGAACGGATTGAACACCTTCTCCAGCACCTCATCTGGAATGCCGTGGCCGTTGTCCCGAATGCGAATCTCGTACCTGTCGCCGGCATCCAAGGTGCGGATCCTCAGCGTAGGGGAATAACCGGCCTCTCCAGACACGCGCCTCTCGTTGGTGGCGTGGCAGGCGTTGGAGACCATGTTCAGGACCACCCGCCCCAGGTCTTGCGGGACAGCGTCCACTTCTCCGACGCGCTCGTCGAAGTCCTCCTCGATGTTCAGCTGGAAATCCGAATCCGTGGCCCGAGCGCTATGGTAGGCCAGGTTGGCATGCTCGGAGACCAAGCTATTGATCGCAGTCGGGCGCCATTCGCTTGAACCACGACCCATCATCAGCATGTCGTTGACAATCCGGTTCGCACGCTCGCCGTGCCCGTGGATCCGCTCCAAGTTCCCAGTCAGGTATTCGCAGATATCGGCCAGTTCCTCCCGCTTGTCCTTGGCGAGCGGTTCGTCGCCCTGCGGCAGGGCCTCCTGCAGTTCCGCGAGCAGTTCCTGCGATACTTCCGAAAAATTCTTCACGAAGTTCAGCGGGTTCTTGATTTCATGCGCCACTCCGGCCGTCAACTCGCCCAAGGCCGCCAGCTTCTCGCGCATGACGATCTGGTCCTGCGCTGTGCGCAGGTCCACCAACACGCCCTCCAACTCTAAGTTCTTGCTCTTGAGATCCTCTGCCAGCTTCTCTACCAAGTTCAGGCGCTGCACCTCCAGCGCGTGCCTCCGGAACACCTCCAAGGCCTGCGCCATGTCAGCTACCTCGTCTGAACCTTCCACCTCCACTTCCTTCTCGAGATCGCCCCCGGCCATGGTCAACATAGTTGAGGAAAGGTTGCGCAGGCGGCGCAAGAGATGCCGGCCGACGAACAGCCAGCCGATCAGAGCAGCGCCGGCCAGTGCGACTAGGTTCAGCCCCAGTAGCCGCTCGATAGCCGTCTGAATTGCCTCCGTTGAGGACTGGGCCGCAAGTTGCGTGCTCGAGCGCAGACCGGCCACCAAGCTCTCGACTTCAACCACTAGGTCGGTTGCGATCTCGCGGTTGCGGTCCAGCAACGCGCCTTGCCGGCCGAGCAGCTCCAGTTCCTGCTGGCGCACTTCCAGCAGACCGTCCGGCCCGGTCGACAGATCGAAGAGCTCGCGAAACAGCGCGATGATCTCGTCTCCAGACTGCAATTCTCCGATCTGGTTGAGGTTGCGCAGCGTGCGGCTCGAAGCCGCCTCGAAGCGATCCAGCAGCGTGCGCAATTGGGCCTCGTCGGAAATAGCCAACGCATTGGCGACTAGCTGGCTCGTCACCGCCGTACCCTCGCGCAACTCGGCCATGAGGCGGTAGCGCATGACCTCCTGCTCGGTAAAGTGCGTCGCTCGTGGGAGTGGCGGCTCGCCCAGATTGACATAGCCCGTCATCGTGTAGAAGAACTGGTCGTCGATGATCGTGATGACGAGGTTTGCGAGCGCGGCATCAATGCGCTCGATCTGCTCGCCGAGCGCTGTGCGCTGCCCCGCCAGTTCAAACGCCCGCTCTTGAGACACTTCGATCGCCTGCATGTTGGCCGACATCTCACGCCCCCTAACGCGGATCCGCCGAATGCCCTCGCTCTCACCTCGTCGACCGGCGAGCACCTGCAGGCTCTCTTCGAATACGCGCAGCTGCTCCCCGATTTGTTCGCGACGCTCTTCAAACAAATCGATCGAATCGACCACGGTCAGTGCAGGCGCGGCGTCGACCAATGCCCCGACGCGCTGCGCGACAGCAAAGGCCGCGGCCATGTCCGGCACGGTCCTCTGGTTCATGACCTCCTGCGATTCCCGCACCTCGTTGAACGAGATCAGGGCGACCACACTGGCCATGATGGTCAACGCGACCGCCCCAAGGAGCCCTAGGTACATTTGCACGGCGATCCCGC
This sequence comes from Bryobacterales bacterium, assembly GCA_028819215.1. Lineage (GTDB taxonomy): Bacteria > Acidobacteriota > Terriglobia > Bryobacterales > UBA6623 > VXMF01. The sequence continues at coordinate 70,226 of JAPPMG010000009.1, read as the reverse complement.
GCCGCGCTCCCACCAAGCGCTTGACACGCTGGCCCGACCGCTGTGGTAGCTTGCGCAAGCGGGCTGGCACGCGCCTCAAGCCCAGTTCGCGCACCAGCCGCTCAAGGTCGGCCATACGCTAGTGGCGCTCCATCCTCTGAGCTGCCTCGTAGCCAAGGCTAGGCCCGATCACCGTCAGAAAGACCCGGTCCGAGCCTTGGTTATCGTCGCCGCCGTAGCTCAGGCGGAAGCCGTGCAGGTCAATCGGCGGCCCCTGAAGCACTTGGCGGAGGAATTCTGGCCGGTCCAAGTTCGGGCCCATCCGCTCCAGGCCCGCGATTGCGAGGCGGCCCGCCAAGTAACCCTCGAACGAAACGAAGCTTGGAGACAGTCTCCGCGAGTTCGCTTGCAGGGCCGCAAGGTAAGCCCGCGCGATTGGCGATGTTGCCGACGGAAAGGGAACCACCTGAGTCACGTAGACTCCTTGCCCTCGCGTCCCCATGGCCTCCGCAAGTGCGTTCGTGCCACTGAACGATACCGTCGCGAATACGGCGTCCATCCCGATGTACCTGGCCCATTGGATCGCCGTCGCTACCGGACTGTAGGCTCCGATCAACACCACCGCACCAGGCGCGCCGGCGCGCAGCTCGAGCAGGGCCGTCTTCACTGCCGTGGTGTTGCGGGTGTAGACCCCCACTGCCACTTGTTCCAAGCCACGCTCCTTCAGCGCCGCTTGCACTCCGTTCAGCCCGGCGCGACCGTAAGAATCGTCCTGATACAACACTGCGATGCGCTCGATACCAAGATCCTCGACGAGCCGTGTGACGATTTCGCGCGTCTCCTGAAAGTACGAGGCTCTCAGGTTGATGACATTGGTCCAGTGGTCGTCTCTCAGAAACTCCGCGCCCGTCACAGGCGCGATGAATGGCACGCCGGCCTCGGCTGCCACCGGCACTGCCACCAACGCGGTCGGGGTACCCACCGAGCCTATCAGCGCGAAGACGTTGTGCTCTTCAATCAGGCTCTCGGTGTTGGCCAATGTGCTGGCGGGCTCGTAGGCATCGTCCAGTGACAGCAGTTCCAGCTTGCGTCCATGCACGCCGCCCTTGCGGTTGGCTTCCGCAAAAGCTGCTAGGATCCCCGCCCGCACATCGCTGCCCAGCTGCCGTGCCGGCCCGCTCAGCGGTGCCGACTGGCCGAACAGTACCGTCTCCTCCCCCGTTTCTTGGCCCTGCGAAAACGCCGCGCCGGCTGCCAGCGCTGTCCATAGCGCAGCGGCCCCAGCCACTCTGGCAAACCTATCCATCTTCAGCGATTCTTCACGAGCGTCAGACGGTTCTTGCCGTTCTCCCGCCTGTACTCCAGCTCGTCCATCAGCTGCTTGGCGATATGCACCCCCAGTCCACCCACCTTCCGTTCTTCTAGGCTCGTGTCGGTGGTCGGCTGCGGGGCATCCTTAAGCGGATCGAACGGGCGCGCTTCGTCGACAAGTTCGATGTGCACAGACTGCGGCTTGGACTCGATCATGATCTGAAAGTGATGCCCACTCGCGCCGTACCCGTGATTGATCACGTTGGTCGCCAGCTCATCCAGCACCAACTGGACATGGAAGAGAAGGTCGGCTGGCCATCCACTCTCGGCCCCAAATGATGTCACGGCCTGCTCGATCTCGCCCAAGGATTCTAAGCTCGACTCTAAGTTAAGACTGAGCCGGTCTGCCATCGCTACCTACCCCCGCTGACTCAGCGCCAAGCACGTGATGTCGTCGAATTGAGGCGCCGTCCCTGCGAAGTCCCTTACCGCTCCGAATACCATCCCGGTGGCCGTCTCCGCTCCAGGCCGCACCTGCTGTTGGAATATCTCCCGCAGGCGCGTCAGACCGAACTGCTTCCCAGATTTGTTCTGCGATTCAGTCACCCCATCCGTGTACAGCAGCACCGTGTCGCCTTCCTCCAACGTCACGGTGTGCGACCGGTATGCCACCTTCGGAAGCACGCCCAGAGCAATCCCCCCCGTGTGCGGCAACAGCGTCGAAGAACCGTCGGCATGCACCACCAATGGGCTGTCGTGGCCCCCGCAGGCATACGTGTAGGCACGCGTTCTAGGGTCGAACACCGCATACAGCACCGTCACGAACATCATCTCGGGGTTGTCATCGCTGAGCACGCTGTTGACTGTCGTCAGCACCATCGACGGATCCGACGAGCCAATCGCCGCGCCCTTGAGTAGCGTCCGGCTAGACATCATGAACAGCGCCGCAGGCACGCCCTTGCCGGACACGTCGGCGATCGCCATTCCTAAGCGCGACTGGTCTAAGCTCTGGACATCATAGAAGTCCCCGCCCACCGCACGGGCCGGCTGCATGTTGGCGTAGACCTCGAAGCTGTCCGCCTTCGGGAACTTTGTCGGCAGGATCGAGGCCTGCATCCGGCGGGCCACCCCGAGTTCGTTCTCCAGCGCCAACAGCTGGCTGCGGGACTGCATCGCTTCCCGCCAAACCGCCGAGTTTTGCAAGGTGCGGTCGATCGTCACCCGCAGATCGCCGAAATCGATCGGCTTGGTGACGAAATCAAACGCCCCTCGATTCATCGCTGTGCGAATGTTCTTCATGTCCCCGTAGGCGGAGACGATCACGGCCTTCACGTCCGGATCGACGCTCGGTATCCGCTCCAGCAGGGCCAGCCCATCCATCTTAGGCATGTTGATGTCCGAAAGCACCATGTCGAAATGGTCCAACTGCTCCATCTTGGCGAGCGCTTCCAAGCCGTTTTGGGCAAACTCCATCTGGAATTCCCCGGAGCGGATCTCTCGCCGCATGCGCTGCCTGATCAATAGCTCCAGATCGGGCTCGTCGTCGACCACTAGGATGCGGTGCGGCCCGTTCGGCGTCACATGCGTTGAACTTGGCACAAACTCCTCTCGCTCATGGACGTCCAGAGTAAACGTACAGCAAGAACCGGCAGGCAACCCGCCACAGCCTGTGCTTGCTTACGTCCACGCTGACATTATGCAATACCGCAGCCTCACCGCCCGATCTCCCGACCGGCAGCAAGCGCCTGCCACCCGGTGCCGCCAAGCATCGCGGCCCGCCGTGAACGCACCGCCCTGCAGTGCCAGATCGGATGCCAACGATCGCGCATCGCGAGTGCGCAGGCAGCGACTCCGCATCTGATACGATGTGGCACGCACGAGCAGCGGATTGACCTCACACCGATCCCGACAGCGGCCAGGGCCTGCGGGTCGGGGGCCATCGGCGCGGCGGGCAGCAGCCACGAGCATCGCGGCACAGGCACGACACTAGGGCTGGATGGCATCTCGGACCGAGTGTCGACTGAACGACGCTGACGTATGGCCGGCGCCCGCGAGCTCCGACCGCGCGGCCGTGGGTCTGAGAAAGTGGAGCGACGCCGCGAACGCTCTCGGCCAAGGACCGGACCGGGACTTCGCTCTGCAATTCCCCGCTTCAGCCGATGGCGGTGCCATGCTGCGATGCATCTGTGGAGCCAGCCCCTTCCTGGAGAGCTGCGCGATAGCCGACCAAAGCTTTGTTCGCGAACTCTGGGAGAACGGTCCGGGCCACTGTGTCGGCGCAATCGTTGACGGCTTGCTGTCACTTCCAATCGACTCCCCTGAGCCGGAGGTCGGGGGCGCGCTGCGCCGAGCGCGTCGGCGCATCGCGCTGGCGGTCGGGCTGGCCGACATCGCGGGCGTGTGGTCGCTGCGGGAGGTGACCGCCGCGCTCTCGGAGTTCGCCCGGGCAGCCTGCTCGGTGGCTCTGCGCGCGCAACTGGCCCGACTGTCGGCCGAGGGTGCTTTCGCCGCGGGGCGTGAAGCGTGCGAAGAAGACTCCGGCCTGATCGTGATCGGGATGGGCAAGCTCGGCGGAAAGGAGCTGAACTACTCCTCCGACATCGATCTCATACTGCTCTACGATCCCGACGTGACTCCGCTGGCAGACCGGCACGCGGCGCCCTCCCAATTCATGCGCTTGGCGCGTCGATTCGTCGATCTGCTGGCCGCCCCCACGATGGAGGGGCGCGTATTCCCGGTAGACCTGAGGCTCCGCCCCGATCCGGTGTCCATGCCGCTCGTCATTTCGACCAAGGCAGCTCTGGAGTACTACGCCAAGCGCGGCCAGACCTGGGAGCGCGCAGCGATGATCAAGGCGCGCCCGGTCGCCGGCGACGTTGCCGCGGGCGAGCGCTTCTTGAAGCGGCTGGAGCCATTTGTGTGGCGTGACAGCCTGGATTTCGCCACGGTGCAGGAACTGCACGAGACCAAGAGACGAATCGACGCGCAGCATCGCGGGGGGCAGATCGGCGAGGTCGGCCAGAACCTCAAGCTCGGTCGGGGCGGCATTCGCGAAATCGAGTTCTTTGCCCAGGCGCATCAGTTGGTCTGGGGAGGCACCGACCCCTCGCTGCGCCTGATCGGCACCTGCGACTCGCTGGTGGCGCTTGCGGAGGCCGGCCGCATTCCAGACGCCGCCAGCGAGAAGCTCAGCGCAGCTTACGAGTACCTTCGCCGGGTCGAGCACCGCATCCAGATGGTCGGCGACCGCCAGACGCACTCGCTGCCGAAGAGGGAGGCCGACTACGAGAGCTTGGCCCGGTTTCTCGGATACGCCGACGGCCGAGCGTTCCGCGAGGCCCTGATCGGGCACCTGCGCAATGTCGAGGACCAATACGAGTCGTTCTTCGAGCTGCCCCGGGAGATGACAGTTGCAAGCGCCTCCTCGGCTCTGTCCGGACGCACCCGAGCGGAAACCGAGGAGCGGCTCGGACGCATGGGCTACGGCGATCCCGCAGCAGCCTTCGCCATCGTGGAGCGATGGCGCACGGGGCGGCACACCGTGGCGCGAGATCGCCGGGCGATGGAATTGTTCCAGTCTCTGATCCCCTCGCTTCTCATTGCTTCCTGCGGGACGGAGGACCCTGACTTGGCCCTGCGCCGGTTTGACGAGTTCGTCGACCGAATCCCAGACGCGCACGGCATGCTGACCCTCTTCCAAGCCAACCTGCACGTGTTGGAGACCGTAGCCGAGACCATGGTCTCGGCGCCGGCGATCGGAGCGCTACTGACCGCAAGGCCGGCCTTGCTCGAGAGCCTGCTCGATCCGGATTCCGACTCGTCTCCACCAGATCGCGGCGCGCTGCAAGCGAGCCTGACCGCGACGCTGGCGGGCGTCATGGGTTTCGACGGCAGGGTGCAGCAGATTTCCAAGTGGACGCACGAGGCCCGCTTCAAGGTCGGCGCAAGGGTCTTGTTCCACGCGCTAGATCCGCTGGATGCGTCAGCGCTTTTTTCTGACATCGCAGATTGCACGATCGCGGCCCTGGCAAAGTGCGCAAGCGACGAAATCACTCCCTCGGACGCGTCTCCGGAAGGCGCCGGCATAGCGATCCTGGCCACCGGCCACTATGGGGGCCGAGGTCTGAATGTGGACTCTGGGGTGGAGATCGCCGTCTTCGATGCTGGCGAGATCCGAGGCCAAGGCCGCACCGGTCAAGCTGCGTCTGCCTTTGCACAGCAACTGGAGTCGACACTGCTGGGCGGTCTCCGCGGGAAGCCGGGGTGGCGCAAGATCTACGCCTGTGCCACCGAAGGGCCCGCCGCGAGCTACGATGCCCTGCAAGCCAGACTGAAAGAGGGTGTCTGGAGCGGGCGGGCGCCGTGCTGGCCCAGGCTCGTGTACTGCGTCGGAGACGGGGCCGAGCACGTCTCGCAGAGCATGTCTGCCGCCCTCGAGATGCGCCGCGACCCCGCAGCGTTGCGCGCACAGGCAGCCGCGGCGCTCAAGCGAGTACGCAGCGCCCCGACCGACGTCGATCCGCGGGCTGTGGCAGACCGCCCTGGGGGACTCTCCGAAATCGCCGTGTTGACGCACTATTTCAGGCTCCGCCATGCTCCGGAGCATCCCTTGGTCCGGTCCGCCGCCACGGCTGGCGAAGTGCTAGCGGCGCTGGGAGAGACTGGCGCGATTCCGGTCGATCTAGCGACGGGGCTCGCTGACGCCTGGCGGCTAATGACGCGCGTTCAAACACTCCAGTCTCTGCTCGACGCGGACAAGCGAGGCGCGGCCGTCCCCGAGCGCCTGCGCCCCTCCTTCGCTGAGGCGGCGGGCGTGGACAACTTCGGAGACCTAGCAGCTCGCTTGGACGGTGCTTCTGCCAAGGTGAGGGCAGCCTTACACGAATTCGTCGGCGAGGGCTAGCCGCTCAAGACTGTGCGTGGTCAGGCAGGATGGCTATCTTGAGCTGACCTCGACGGCTCGCCCATTGCCGGAATGCCGTAGCCAACTCTGTGAGCGGAACCTCGCCCGAAATAAAATCCCCCGCATGCACCTCGCCGCGACTGACAAGTTCCAAGGCTTCGCGGATGTGGTCCGGCGTGTGATGGAACGTCGCTCTGAGAGTGATGGAGGAATAGTGCAACCTGCCCGTGTCCAAGCAAACGACAGTCTGCTTCGGGCATCCGCCAAAAAAATTCACCTTGCCGCCCGAACGGACCATGGATACTGCCTGGCGCCAAGCATGCGGAGAGCCGACCGCTTCGATCACCACGTCCGACCCCCTGCCACCGTGCGTGTGCCTCCGGACCTCGTCCGTCGGGTCGTCGCCGCGATGCGACTCGATCAGCACCTCCGCTCCGAGATGCTCCGCCCTGTCCAGCTGGACCTGACGCCTGCCGATTGCGATCACCCGGGCCCCGGCGATCTTGGCGACTCGCACGAACATCAGCCCGATCGGCCCGAGACCGATGATCGTAACGGTGTCGCCGGGTTTCACCCCGGTGTCGTCGATCCCCTTCAGCACGCATGCCAGCGGCTCGGACAAAGCGGCGTCCCGGTAGTCGACTTGGGAGGGGAGGATGTGCGTATTGCAGTCCACGATAGGCCCCGGAATCTTGATGTACTCCGCATAGGCCCCGTTGTTGAAGAGCAGGTTCTCGCACAGGTTCTTCTCGCCATGGCGGCAAAAGAAGCACTTGTGGCAGGGCGCCGAGTTGGCCGCCACGATGCGGTCGCCGACCTTGAACGAGCGCACGGCCGAGCCGGTCTCCACTACGTCTCCGGCGAGTTCGTGGCCCAGCGGGGCCGGAAGAGTGATCATGCGGGCGTGATGGCCGCGCCGGTAGACCTTCAGGTCGGTTCCGCACGTGAGCGCGGCACGGACCCGAACCAAGAGGTCGGCCGGGCCCACGGTAGGGACGGCAATGCGCTCCATGCGGAGGTCTTCTTGGCCATGCAGGACGCAAGCCAGCATGTCTCGCCGCGAATGCATCTCACTCCTGTGGCATGACGAGCAGCTTCAAGGCACCCTCTTGGGGCCGGGATGCCAGGCGCATGCCAGATTCGAACTCATCCAGCCGAAACCGGTGCGTGACGAGCTCGTTCGCCGGGAACTCGGGATCCCAGACCGCAGCGGCAGACTCGGACTGCAAGTCGGCGCATGCGCTGTACGAGCCGAACACCGCCCGGTCCTCGGCACACACGCTCTTGCCGTCAAGTTCGAACCGCTCCGTGGGAGAGGTCTGTGCGAACAGCATCACACGTCCGCCCCGACGCGACAGCGATATGGCTTGCTCGACGATTCCGGGTGCCGATGCGGCCACGATCACGGCGTCAACGCCGCGGCCGTTGGAAACTCCGCGCACGCCGACGGCCACCTCGCTGCCAGCGTCCCAAGCCTCAGTAGCGCCCAATCGACGGGACAGTTCCAGCCGAGAAGCCAGCCGGTCGCTGGTGTAGATCAAGCGCACGCCTTGCCGACGCAGCAGCGTCGTGAAGAGCAGTCCGATCGGGCCCTGCCCCATCACCAGCACGCTCTCGTCGGGATCCGCGGCCAGCTTTGCCAAGCCCTTCAGGCAGGTGTTGGTCGGTTCGACGAATGTCGCGCGCTCGAAGCTGGCATGCGGCGGAATGCGCTCGACCCCGCGGCGCACAATCCAGTCCATCACCCTGACGTACTGGGCGAAACCGCCTCCCGCGGGCTCGAAACCAGCAGTCACTCCGACCCGCTTGTATGTCGCGCATTGCGCGTAGTCACGGAAGCGGCAATAGTGGCAGTCAAAGCAGGGAATGTGATGGAAGAAACACACACGGTCCCCCACCTCGTAGCTTTCGACTCCCTCCCCAACCTGCGCAACGACCCCGGCCGTCTCATGGCCGTAGATCCTAGGAGCAGGCAACAAGTCGTGCTCGATCTTCTTCAGGTCTGTGTGGCAAATGCCGCAGGCCTCGACGCGAACGAGCAGCTCGCCCGGTCCGATCGTCGGCACGGCGACCGACTCGGGAACAACAGTCTGCCGACCACGATAGACTGCGGCCGTCATGGCTCCAGGAATCGTCATATGCCACTGGCTGGCAAGGGGAACTCGCAGCGCCTCAGGCACGCACCCAGCGATCGGGCAGCGGCTGCCGAATCGCGACGCAGGCGCATGAGGCGTGACCAGCGGCCGCGCGCGAGCAGCGCCTGTCCGAACACACTCAAGGCGGAAAGCGAGCCATCCGAGCGGAGCGCACGATCGAAGTCGACGGGCATGTCCTCAGAGGCGAGATCGCTGATCGCCCTGATACAGAAGAATGGCAAGCCGTGCTCCTCAGCCACTGCGGCAACCGATGAGGCCTCCATATCGACAGCCTGGGAGCCCTGCCCCCAAAGCTCGCGCTTGGCCGAGGCTGACTGCACGACCCGGTCCACGGTCAACAGCGCGCCGCGCCGCACGTCGCCGAGCGACCCGGCGGGCAGCCGGCTGGAGAATTCCCCCTCGTCACCTCGGACGGAATCCGCGACAAACACGTCCCCCGCCAGGAGAGCAGGGTCGAGAGCACCGGCGAACCCGGTCGAAATCACGGCCCGAACCGATTCCGTGGACAATATCGTCCTCGCGGCTGCGGACGCGCGCGTGCGGCCCGCGCCGTTAGCGACCAAGATGGCCCGGTCTCCCGCCAGATCGAGCGTCGCAGCCCAGCGCAGGCCAGCCTTGGCGCAAGGCTTGCACGACCGAAGGCCAGCGAATTCAAAGGAAAATGCCGCGACCAGCAACAGCATGCCAGAAAATCCCAGCGCCGGCCCTCGCGCGAGGCGACACCGCTCCCAATAGCTATTCTCGCACCCTCCGAACACACAGCCGCAAAAATGCTCCGGCGCCAACCAAGTCCCGAAGCGGCCGGAACCTCGTGCAATCCTCAAGGCTTGGGCGGGAGCGGATCGCGCCTGACGCATCCGACCGGGGACAGAATTACCCCTATCCGCCCGTTGTCTTCATCGCTGTCTTGGGGTCTGCGCGCACGCGCGCCTGAAGCCGGCGCATGCCGCGCAGCCAGCGGTCGTAGTCCGACGCCTTGCGGCGCATATACTCGGCCACTTCGGGATGAGGCAAGATCAAGAAACGCTCTTCTGCCAAGCCCTCCACGACGGCATCGGCAACCTCGGAGGGCTCGATGGCTCCGGGCGTGAGGAAATTGTCGCGTTCGCCGCGCTCGCCTAGCAGCAGCCGCGTGCGCACTCCCTGCGGGCAAAGCACGGAGACCCCTAGCCCTTGGTCGCCGTAGGTAACCGCTAGCCACTCTGCCAAGGCTACTGCGGCGTGCTTGGTCACGGCATAGGCCAACGAGCCGATCTGCGTCAGCACGCCGGCGGCGGAGGCAGTGTTGAGCAGGTAACCCTCGCCTCGGGCTGTCATCTTCGGCACTAGATTCCTCGCGGCGTAGAGATGCGACCGATAGTTAACGTCAAGGACGCGCTCGAGATCCTCGTTGGACACCTCGGGCCCGCCGGGATGAGAAATCCCGGCATTGGAGCAGAACAGGTCGATTGGCCCGTACTCCTCTTCGACCGATGCGATCAGATCGCTGACCGCGGCTTCGGAACGAACGTCGGCAACACGAGAGGCAGCGCCAATCTCGGCGGCCGTCTCTCGGACGGCAGGGGCATCGAAGTCTGCCGCAACCACGGCTCGGGCGCCTTCCTGCGCGAACCGCTCGGCCAGCGCACGCCCAATCCCGCGGGCGGCACCGGTTACAACAACTACCTTTCCATCGACCTGCACGAAACCCCTCCTATCTGGCGGCGGCGGACGATTCGAAATCAACCCAAATCGGCGATGACCAAGCGATCTGGCCGTCCCGCTGGACAATCCGCACATGATAGTGCGCCGAGCCCTCGCCGGGCGCGTCTTCGTCCCGGAAATCGACCGTCACCGCGGTCGTGCCGGGCTTGGCTGAGTACACCACTTCCCCGCTCCGCACGATCTCCAAAGAGTCGACAGGTGCCGTGGCAGACGCGCGGAAGCTGAGCGACGGCGAGGTCGAGGCGGTGAGTTCGCCGCCCATCTTCACCTTGGGGCCGCTGCCTGTGGCTGCCTCGTACTGCAGCACGATGTTGTCGGTTGCGGCGTAGCTGCGCCGTTGCTTGATCGCGTCAAGAATCGCCGTGTTGGTGAGTTCGCTGGCCCACACGCAGGCATAGGACTGATGCGTGGACTCGTGGTCTGAGTTGGACAGCAATCCGATGCGCCAGCCCTTCTGCCAAGCGTTCCACACGTATCCGGCCGGCGCGTTGGTGTTGGCCTTGCCCGGAGAATTCGGCTCCTCGTAAGATCCCCGCAGGGCTTGAAAGACTTCCACGACCGGTTCCGCCCTCGTGTCGTTGTCCCGCCAGTCGGTGCCGCCCCCGCCCGCGGTCGTGTGGGCGATCGCAATGTCGCCGTGCTTCAGCAATGCCGGATAGAGGCGTTCGGACCAGCTCTCGCTGCCAGTGAACTCCTCGTCGGAGATCGGCACTGGCTGCGCGTCCCTTCGCGTGGAGATGACGTTTCGGTGGCCGCTTGGGAACGTGACGGTCCGCTCGTAGCCGAAGAACGTCGCAAACCGGCCGGGCTGGTCGAACATGGTGGCGATCTGGCGCGCCTTCCACCATTGGTACTTGTAGAAGTGCAGCCGCTCGGCTCCGGAATGGTCGGTCACGGCCAGGAAGTCCAGTGCCCCGGCGTCGAGCGCGTAGCGGTATTGGAACAAAATGTCGCCGTCCCGCTGGCTGTCGGCCGACAGATCGGTGTGCCGATGTAGGTCCCCCCGGAAGAGGCGCAACGGCCCCTTGTCCGCCCAGCGGGCGCTGCGAACCCGTTGGAGATCGTCTGCCTCGGTCGGAGCGGCATCCCGAAACGGCTGGGAGTCGGCAAGGTAGGGCCGCATCCGCTCTTCGGAAGTGGGCTCTGTCGTCAGATCGAGGCTGGCGTACCGCAATTGGGAGGTGTGCACGTGCGGATCTTGGTATGTTCGGCCGTCTCCGGTCCATACGGCCACGATCTCGCCATCCAGGCCCGCGAACGCAAGCTGCGCGTAAGCGCCGCCCGAGCTGAGCGGAAGATCCGTCACCGGCAGCCAACGCGCGCCGTCAAAGGCCGTCATGCGGACCGCCGACATGCCGCGGATGGTGTCGTACCAAGGCTGCATGCGTCGCTGCTCATCTCCGAACCTGACGTTCAGCTCGTGCTCTTCCACGGGCAAGCGCAGGATCATCTTGCGAAAGAACAGGTGGGGGACATCACGCTCTCCCATGACCAGTTCCGGGTACTCGTGCATATCCGACATCCATGCCGGGACCGTCTCCTGAAGCGCCTGGGCCGGCTCGGACCAAGCGCCGTTGGCATAGCGCGCCACGCGGACTTGGCTGGTGGCCCGCAGTTGCGTTCCGGGGCGGCCCAAGACCCCCCAGTCCTTGCCCCAATTCGGTCCACTCTCCGCCCAGGCCACCCACACCCGGTGGGCACCATCCACCGCCACGGAGGGCTCGATCGCCCGGTTGTGGTCTGCGGGCACGCCAATGACCGCGTCGGCCGAGTCCGGCAACAGCCGCCTGAGAAAGATGTCGTAGCTGCCGCGTTCGTAACCGTCCCAAGCGACCCAAACCGACCCGTCCGGTGCGGCCGCTAGGTCAGGGGCCCAGTCATTGGAGTCGGACTCGCTGACCCTGATCGGCGCGGACCAGCCGTCTTCGTCGAAACGCGCCGCCATGACATCGAGCTGCTCGCCGCGGAATTCTTGCCACGCCACCCACGGGCTTCCGTCCGTCGCCGTCACGGCAACAGGGAAGTATTGGCGCGTGCCTGCCGGAGATACGTAGACTTCCGGAGTCCAGCTCTCGGACACTGGATCGAAGGCCTTATCCACAAGCCTCCAGCGACCGTCGGCACACTCGGACCACAAGACATGAATCCGCCCTTCGGCATCGTTCGCCACGGCCGTGCCGAAATAATCGCCCCAGCGGGGGGTCACGCGATACGTCTCCCACGCATCCTGCTTCTTCCAAGCGAGGTAGAGCGCGTTGGCTTCGTTATGGAACGTATTCCAGGCGACGAACAGCCCGGCCGCGGTCGACGCCGCCGCGGGATAGTCGTGCTGGCTTGCCTCCCCCCTAGTCAGCGCGCGCACCGCAGGAGCGACGCTGGCAGCGGCATTTCCGTCGAGGACTTCGATCCGCCGCTTCTGCTTGAGTTCCGCGAGCGCGACCGAGAAGTTGCCCCGGTTCGTCTGGACCGAGACCACCGCGCCTGGCCGCGCCTCGACACTGAGGTACACGCCGTTGGGGAGAATCTCGATTCCGTCGGGCAGCTCCTCGCGCTGTCGATAGCGGGCGTCGGGCGGACTGAACCAGCGGGCTTCCAGATCCCAGCCTGAGCTCCCGATGATCCGGTCGGGGCGATCAAAGTGCCAGCCCCAAGCGGCCTGAACAGACCCGGGCTCAACCTTGGCTTGACCGGTCCAACGCTGGGGCTCAGTCGCTCGCAGGCCGAATTCGAGCTTGATGACGACATCGGCCGTCGGATGGTCGATGACCGTGGCAGGCGTGTCGATAGCCAGCAGCGGGGTGAACTGCAAGCATGCGATGGCGCCGAAACAGATCAGCCAGGCTCGGATAGGCATCGCCGTGAAGGGTAGCAGCTTTGATCAGCCGGCGTCAGATACTGAACGGCGGGATCTGGACCAAGAAGCACTCGGCTCGGTGAGACCGAGACGGACGGACGCTCTCCGCTTTATTGGAACGAAGAGCGAGAGAACAGTATATAAATCTGCCTTGAGAAGAATATTTAGCAAAGAAATATAAGAATTTCAGGGAAAATCGGTTGACACGCTCCACAATTCGTGCTTGCATGGAACTGAGATGTCTCGCGCAATCTCAGTCGATCTCATGCCGACCATGTGGCATCCGTCCATGGGTGAGCACCATATCGCGGTCCGTATCCCAGTAACAACCCCCACTCGCTACCTCTCGTACGAAGCGGCCCTTAACCTACGGCTGCCTGGCGAGCATACCGGGGACTGGCATGGCGACACGCCGTTCGTGACGCTCAAGGACAGTCCGCGTATGCTCCACTTTGCTGGACCAGGCGGGTTCACCGATACGACACCTAGTTTGGGCAGCAAGGGCGTACGAAACACGGCCCACATCCTGGAAGGGAAATATATCCCACCGGGCTCAGGGCCAGTGTGGGTTGCTAACCACTTCCGAGCGATCGCGGACTACGTCCTGCTTGACACGCGGGATTGCTGGAGCGCGAGGTACCCGAGGCACGTCACGGTGCGATGCATCAACCAGTGGCTCAGCACTCGAGAACGCATCGAGCACTTAGTCGAGGAGTACCTCAAACCACTGCGCGAGCAATTGCCCCACGAAGAATTGGAGCTACACGAAGCATGGCTACCCACCGTAGTATTCGACTAACGCCTGAAGAAGCCCTCCATGAACGCCTCATGAGAGCGGTCGCACTTCGGATGCGACCACACCGTACGTGCTCAAGGGAGGAACGGCTCTGGCGCTCTTCTATGGCTTGAATCGCCATTCGGAAGACCTCGACTTCGATGACTGCGGGAAACGGTTCTCCATCAAGAACCAAGTGCGAGAAGGCCTTCGGGACGGCGGTGCTTCGATGTCGGCCTTCATCCATGACTACGACACTTGGAAGGGGCAACGCTTCAAGGTTCACTACATCAACCCAGAAACCGGCGAAGATCGACTCTTGAGAATCGAGCTGAGCTCTCGGTCAGAGCCGAATCTAGACGACATCGTGGTCGTAGATGGAATTCGCACCTACCGCCCTCCGGCCTTGTTCGATCAGAAGATGAAGGCAGCCGATGACAGAGTCAAGGCGCGAGACCTCTTTGACATCGGATTTCTGGTCGGAACGCACGGGAACCAGCTCTCTTCAGATCAGATCGAGCGGGCGGACAGTTTCAGCAGAGACTATGAGGATCTCGCAGATCGGTATCGCCAAGCCTTCGAAAAAGACGTACTCCTGAGAGGCGTTGTCACCGCCGACGACCGTGCGCTTGCGCTTAGGATTGCGGTCATCGAGCAGCTGCACCGCAGAGGAAGAGCGGTCATCGAGCAGTTCGTGCCCGGAGCTCAGCCCTTGGCAGATGTGCTGGCACACCACAAGATCTGGCTCGACTCAGACGGGCATGAAGGCTATCGCGCGAACCTCGCCGACGTAGATTTCTCCGGGACCGTTCTGTGCAACGTGACTTTCGAGAAGGCGAACCTGCGCGGAGTCGACTTCCGGGGCGCGGACGTTCGGAACGCCAACCTCCGCGACACAGACCTCCGAGGAGCTCTATTCGACGGAACGGATCTGCGCGGAGCGGACGCTAGAGGCGCGAACATCACAAACTCCTCATTTCGAAGAGGCATACTCGGACCCACCAGCAAGGGATTCGCCGGGCCTCTCGTGAAGAAAGCAGCTCCGCGTCGGAATCGCTATGTGTCGCCTTATGAGATCCGGCGTCGAACCGAGCCTGAGAGAGACTTCGGCCCGTCACGGTAGCGAACCGCAACGTCGCCGGATCCTTGGAGTAGCCATCCAAAGGCTTGCGGGCCTACTCTCCCATGCGGTGCTCTTTCGGTCGCCTCCCCAAGGCCATTGCCGCTCGAGACCCTCTCGCAGCCGTTCCTATACTGTGGGTTGGCAGGCCCTGCAGCAGACGCATCGGTGGACGTCATCGTGGTCGGTGCCGGGCCCACCGGGCTTGCGTGCGCCATTGAAGTCCAGAAGGTCGGCCTCACGGTCAAGACACTCGAGAAAGGCTGCGTCGTCAATTCCCTGTACAAGTACCCGACGAATCTGACGTTCTTCACCACGCCGGAGTTGCTCGAGATCGGCGACATCCCCATGACGGCGGTCCGGGAAAAGCCCACTCGCGGCGAGGCGCTGAAATATTACCGCCGGGTCGCCAGCCACTACCGGCTGGACATCCACCAGTACGAGCAAGTCCACGCGGTGACGGGCAGTGACGGCGCGTTCTCGGTCGCTAGCACCAACCGCCTGGGCGAGGCCTGCGCATACTCGGCTCGCAAGGTCATCCTCGCCACGGGATTCTATGACATCCCGATCCTAATGGGAGTGCCCGGCGAAGACCTGGACAAGGTGCACCACTACTATCACGAGCCGCACCCGTTCTTCGACTGCGACATCGCGGTGATCGGCGGCCAGAACTCCGCCGCCATTTGTGCCTTGGAGTGCCACCGGGCGGGTGCTCGGGTCACCTTGGTGCACCGCCATCCCGAACTCAGTCCCAAGATCAAGTACTGGATCCTGCCTGACATATCCAACCGCATCAAGCACGGCGAGATCCAAGCCTATCTGGGCAGCACGGTGACCCGCATCGAACCGGGGACGCTGCATCTGGAGACCCCCGACGGTCCCGTGGCGATCAAGAATGACTTCGTCTTGGCCATGACCGGCTATCAGCCAGACACGGAGTTCCTAGCCAGCCTCGGCATCGTCTTCGACGAGCAAGCAAAGAAGCCCCGCACCAATCCGGACACGCTCGAGAGCGACCGGTCCGGCGTCTACCTCGCCGGCGTAATCGTGGCCGGCATGCATACGAACGAGATCTTCATCGAGAACGGTCGATTTCACGGCGGCCAGATCGCCGCCGACATCTCGGCCAAGCTCGGCGGCAAGGGCTAGCTACCGGACGCCTGTCGACCTCCGGGACGGGCCCCCGCTTCTATAATGGGTTGAGTTGGCTGCAGCGTTTGTTAGCGGCTGCCGGAGTTCGCGCCTTGCGAGACTCTGGCCGGCCTGCGGGTGCGTTGCAGGCCAGTAAGCCGGCGATGCCGAGGCTTCGGCGGCATGTCGACATCATGATCATGGCCACGCTGACTACGGCTCGCCTCGCTCCATCGCTCACCAGGCAATCGTTCTCCATGAATCAAGAATGTCGGAAGCACTGTTTCGGTCGAATCGGAGGCTCCCGCCTGCCTTTGCTCGCACTGTTTCTGAGCACTCTGCTGGCCGGACCAGCCCTCGGCGAAACCATCCAGTTTGACGGCAGCTGGACGCGCTCGTGGGACTTGGCCGAGGGCGAGACGGTGCAAATCCAAGTCGGCATCGCCAACCCGGGCAGGCTTCCCGACAACTCTCGCATCTCAGCGCGCTGGAGCGGGCCACCCCTCGGCAGCGCCCAGGCCAGCGCGTCGATGAGCCGGGGCGACTTGGTGCAGGGCGATGAGAACGGTTGGAGCAAGGTCCTACATGCTCTGGATCCGGACGCCTACCTGGTGTACAAGGCTCCGCGCTCGGGCCCCTACGAACTTTCCTTGACGACCGTCACGGATGAGCCGTGGCCGGCCGCGCCGTACCATCGCGACGAGGGTCTTGCGCGGCTTTCCGCGGCCTCTCCGGCTCGAACGCCAGGCATCGCCGATCTGGCGATCACCGTCGACGTCACGCCCGTTTCGCAGACAGTCTCGGGTGACATCGTGCTCGAGACCGAACCCAACAGCGCCCCGGAAGAGGCAGTGGTGCTGCCGTTCCAAGCTGGCAACGCCGACCAAGTCCTGCGCGTCATTGGCGGGGCTGACGAACTGGAGTACTTCGACAACGCCGCCTCCGGAAGCTCGCCCGACGACTGGTACCGCTTCGTCTACCGCGGCGACAAGGTCAAGCTCTTGACGGCCAACCTGCAGCTAGCCGAACCTGTCGTCAGCGCTCGCATCCGGGTGTACAAGCCGGGCACGCCCACAGCAGAAGAGCTGGAGCATCGCGAGGCCGCCAAGCGCGAGGATTTCGGCAACAACGAAGCCGTGCCATACATCCATCCCGACACCGAGGTGATCCCCGGCCCGGAGCAGGTGTACACGTACTACGACGGCCGCGATGTCAACGAGCGCGTCCACCAGCAGGACGACAACTTCCGCTCGTTCGTCACCCGCCGCGTGCAGCCCGGCGGCACCTACTACCTGCGGGTGGAAGCCAACCAACCGGGCTACGAGCTCGAAGTCCGTTTGGTCGAGCCGGCACCGTTCGAGACTCCGCAGCAGGCACTGCGCCAGTCCATCTACTACCACCTTGCCGAGATCGACGCCTGGCTGATCCACCGCCCGCGCAATATCGCGGTACATCGCCGCGTCCGGGACGGCTCGAGCCTGTTCGGCGAGAACTGCATGAGCTGCCACACCCAGAGCGGCGTGTGGGGCGTCGCCGACGCGCTACGGCACGGCTATCGCCCCGACGGAACGGTCCAGAACCACCGCCGGCTCGTGAACACGATGTACGAAAGCCTGCGACCGACGAACGAACTCGTCGACGCCGCCGTGAACACCTCCCTGGCACCTAACGATCTCGGTGATGCGCCCGCGGGCAGTCGCGTGGCCGGCCGCAACGTGGTCCTACACGAGCGGACCTTCAAGCCGAAGAGGCTGCACTCGTACCAACAGAAGCGCACAGCCAACTATGTGCTGCAAACCAACGACCCGCAGGGCATCAACGCCGCAGGCAAGGGCTCCAACTTCGGCCCGAACGTCGTCTTCAAGTTCGCGGCCGAGATCCTCGAGCGGGCGTGGCGCGACAGCGGCGAAGAGAAATACCTGACCGGCGTGGTTGAGAAGGCCGAGAAGATCGTCGCCACCGGCGACGTGCAGATCAAGGTCATGGACGACCTGGGCCACCGCATCGAGTTCTTCCACGATCTGCTCCCGCGCGAGGAGCTCGCCAAGCTCGACGCCGAGTCCGGGTTGGGCAAGCGCGCCCGGGAGCTGTTTCCCGCATTCGAAGAGCAGGTCGAGCGCGACATGAAGCGGCTGCTGGCCCTGCAGCAAGACGACGGATCGTGGGGGTTCGACCTAGGCGTACATGACCAGGCAACGGACTCGTGGAACCGGATCGATGAAGAGGGGGACCCCGCGCCAACGGCGGTGTCGCTGATCGCGCTGCGGGCCGCGGGACTCGGCCCGGACAGTCCCCCAGTCAAGCGTGCGGTGCGGTGGCTGCTGGACAAGCAGTTCGAATACGGGCTCTGGAACCGCTCGGCGCAAACCGGCTTCGTCACCAACGCCTACGTGATCCGCGCCCTGAGCCGTCTCTTCCCGGGCGACGCCCAGTCGTTCGAACGCAGCGACTTCGAGCCACGGCCCAACGAATCCGCTCTAGAAAAGCTGTCCCGCATCCGGGCATTGCAAACCACCGGCAGGGCCGATTTCGCCGATCTGATGATCGCCGCGACCGAAGACGAAATGCCACAGGTGCGCTACTACGGCTACCTCGGCATTGGCGGCTCGCTGGCCGCAGCCGGCATTCCAGCCTTGATCTCGGGTCTCTCCGATCCGGTCAAGACGTGTCGCGAGGCCGCGTTCTGGTCGCTGCGCCAGTTGCTGTTGGACGATCAGGGCTGGCCAGCCGTCCTGGCGGCCTATCGCGGCGGGGACGAGCGCACGCGGCAATCGGTCCTGCAGGCCCTGGTCATGCGGGCGGATCTGGTCGGGCCACGCGCCCAAGTTGACGCCAACGATCTGGCCAGCCTGCTCGCCGATGCCATGCGGGACCCGTTCCCGGGTGTGCGGGCCTACGCGTTCAAGGCGGCGTGGCACCAGTGGGTCTGGAACCCGCCCCTGCGCCAGCGCATCAATCGCGCTTGGGTCACCGCCCTGCAAGAGCCCGAACCGAACGGCCACGTCGAGAACGCGATGCGCTACTCGACCACGTCGATGCTGATCGTCAACGGCCAGATCGCCAATCAAACCGGCACCGACAACCGCGAGCAGCAGTACCGCGAGTTGGAAGACCTGTACCAGATGCTGTCGTCTGCCCGACAGCGGGCGGGAGGCCGGCGCGACCTGCTCGAGCAGCGCTTGGCAGCCGTAGCGGCGACTCACTTCCAAGAGCGCGGGGGAGACGGCGGCCCCGGCCAGCTCGGATACTCAACGCCTGGCGCGACCGAGCTAATCGGTAACATCCTGCTGAACATCTACCAGACGCGCAGCGATGACAGCCAAGTGCCGTGGCGATCCATCGCGCTGCAAGGTGCCGCCAACGTGAACTCAGCTCGCTTGCAGCGCCACTTGCTGGAACTGTTGCAAAGCGACGATCTGGAACAGGTCGCGGCCGCGGCCAAGGCTCTGTCCAACCCCAGTGCCCTGCGTCTCTCCGGCGATGCAGAGACGATCCGGCCGCTATTGGCCAAGCTGGATGCGTTCCTGGATGCCGGCAGGCAGGACGACGCTGAAGCGCTGGTCCGTTTCCTGTCGCGGGTCCGCTGGCAGTTCGGCGAGGGAGACGACAACGCCGATGCCGAACGCGAGTTCTTCAGGCTGCTGGTGCCTGCTGCGCGACGGCCCCCGATCGCCGCCGCCCCGCACGTGCTGGCACGTCCGGCCCCCAGCGCTACGAGCCAATCCCCGGCGGACGGCGAAAGGGCCACGCTGCTGGGACAGGTGCTGGGCAACAACCCCACGTTGCACCGCCGGGCCGCATTCGACCACGTGGGCGGGGACGCCCTATTCTGGCTGCCATCGACCGAGTGGATGCTGCGCTATCAGGAGGGCGGCCCCACCATGGAAGAAGCCATCGAAGGCGCGACCGAGGCCGAGGATCTGGAGATCCTGGACCTGACGGGCGGACGCACGACGAAGCAGCTCGTGCCGGACGGCCTCACTAGCCGCAACACGATCCTGTGGTGGCGCGAGGGGCTTCCCGGCAACGAACTCTCGTTCGGCGTAGAAGCGCCCGAAAGCGGACCCTACGAGATCATTGCCGCGTTCCTGCACGACCGCGAAATGGGCACCGTCCAGTTGCTCCTCAACGGCGACAGTATCGGCGACGCGATGGACTTCTACCGCGAGAGCCTCACCGCTCCCGGCCCGGTGTCACTGGGCGTATATGAGTTCAAGGCCGGCCGGAACCGGCTGACTTTCCGCATGGTTGGCTCGAACGAAGACGCCGAGCCGAACTACATCTTCGGTCTGGACTACCTCAAGCTAGAGCCCGGCGAGACCGCCGGCTCGCTGTTTACCAAGGACGAGCTGGGCATCGACGTGATCGATCCCATCGTGGAGGCCAAGGACAGGCTGGTCGGCATGTTCACCTCATGGTTCTCCGAAGACTCGCCCGAGGACGTGCGCAAGCAAGCGATCGCACTGGCCAACAAGACTGCCCTACGTCGGCATCCCGAGGTGCTGAAGGCTTTGACAGCCTGGATCGACCACGAACCGAGTCCGCTCTACCGCACGCGCATCCAGAACATCCTCAACAGCGACGACAAGATCTACGGCAAGCGCCTGCGCGAGATCATCGCCGAGGACAACAAGGCGCAGCAGGGCAGCGATGTCCGGCCGGTGGCGGATTCTGACGAGTGGATCGAAGACATCATCCACTTCCGCGACTACGTGTTCACGGAGATGACGCGCATCGACTCGCGCGACAACCGCGCCTGCATCTCTTGCCACGGCGTGCCGGGACGCGTGCCTACCCTCTACTTGGATCCGCCGGACGCGGCCGGCTATATCCCGCCCGAGGCACTGCTGGGCAACTACCGGCGCATGCAAGCGCGCGTGGACCTGCACGACGTCGAGAAGAGCAAGTTCCTGCGCAAGCCGCTCAATATCCAGTCCGGCGACGAAGACGGGCACCAAGGCGGGGTGCGGTATGAAGCGGACGATCCGGGCTACGGGGTGATCCGCGAGTGGGTGCTGAAGCAGGCCGACCTGCAGCGCGGCGGCTGATCAGGCGGTCTCCACCGCTGCGGCCTTGGCGAGGCCGCGCAGTTCGATCTCGCGCTCGCGCATGATGAACTTCTGCACCTTCCCGGTGACAGTGAGCGGGAACTCGTCGACGAACCGAATCAACTCGGGAATCTTGAAGTGGGCGATCTGGCCTTGGCAGAACACCTTGACGGCTTCTTGTGCGAGGCCGGAACCGTCGCGCGCCTTGATCCATGCCGCCACGCGCTCTCCGAGGCGCTCGTCAGGAACACCAAACACATAGACATCGGCAATGTCCGGATGGGTGTGCAGGTACTCCTCGATCTCCCTGGGATAGACGTTCTCGCCGCCGCGGATGATCATCTCCCGGGCGCGCCCGGTGATCCGCAAGTTGCCGTCCGGGCGCATCGTCGCTAGGTCTCCGGTATGCAGCCAGCCATCCCCGTCAACCGCCCGGGCCGTGTTGTCAGGATCCTTGTCGTAGCCCTTCATCACGAGATAGCCGCGCGTCAGCAACTCGCCCTGCACTCCCTCGTCAACGGTCCCGCCTGTCTCCGGATCAATCACTTTCACCTCGGTGCACGGCATCGCCTGGCCGACCGTGGCCGTGCGAACCTCGAGCGGGTCGTCGCACGTGCTCTGCGTGATGGCCGGCGATGATTCTGTCTGGCCGTAGGCGATGGTCATCTCCGAGCAGTGCATCTGTCGCACGACCCGCTTCATCAGCTCCACGGGGCACGGCGAGCCGGCCATGATCCCGGTGCGCAGGCTGGTTGTGTCGAAGCTGGCGAACTCGGGATGGTCGAGTTCGGCGACGAACATGGTCGGCACACCGTAGATAGTCGTGCAGCGCAACTCGTCAATGGCTTGGAGAGTCGCCAACGGATCGAACTGCGCCGACGGCAGTACGAGCGTGGCGCCGTGGACGATGCACTGCAGCGAGCCCAGCACACAGCCGAAACAGTGGTAGAGGGGGACGGGCATGCAGAGGATGTCTGCGGGAGTCCAGCGCAGCCCGGCACCCACGAGGTGGGCGTTGTTGACCAAGTTGTGATGAGTGAGCAGCACGCCCTTCGGGCTGCCGGTCGTGCCGGACGTGTACTGGATGTTGACGACCTCGTGCAAGTCTCTCGGTCCGGGATCGGGAGCGACTCCGCCGCGGATCATCCGGTCCCACTGCGACGTGCCTAACAGCACCGAAGCGCGCAGCGAGTGATTGCTCCTGCCCTTCGCCTCCTCCAGCAGGTCGGCGTAGTTCACGCGGGCGTCCTGCTCGTGCAGGAAGATTGCCTTGATGCCCGAGCGTTCCAAGATGAATGCCATGTCGCGGGCGCGGTAGGCGGGATTTACGTTGACCAGGACGGCTCCGATCTTGGCAGTGGCTACCTGCAGATAGACCCACTCAACGCAGCTCGAGGCCCACATGCCGACCCTGTCGCCGGGACGGATTCCTAAGCCCCACAACCCTGCCGCGACTTCGCTCACACCCCTGTCGAGCTCTGCGTAGGTGAGCCGCAGCCCCTGGTGGCGCGAGACGAGGGCATCCTTGCCCGAGTGCGCCGCGACCGTATCGCCGAAAACGTCCCCGATGGTCTTCCCGATCAGAGGCATGGTCGGGCCTTTCGCGTAGCTCTTCCCGGGCATAAAGCAGTGATTGTACAATGCGCTAATCCGCGCCTCAGGGACGGCAAGGGCAGACGCGGGCATTGGTCGAAAGGACCGCTCCGGGAACACTGTGCCGATGCGGAGCGGCCCTCCAGCAGGGCAACCGTCAGCTCGGCTAGTCGCGGCCGGCTTCACACGGTTCGACTCCCGAAGCCCTGCGTATCAGCGGCAATGACAACCGTCTTTGCTATCTTTGTCTACCAGTGCATGTCGTCTCCGAGGACCACGCGATCAATCGCGATCGCCGCGAGCAGATCAAGTACGTAGGGTTCACAGTTGTCGTAGGCGTCCTGCTGCTGCTGAACCTGTTCGGCATCTTCGATTCCCTGCTTGGAATCGACACCGCGATCTTCCTCGCGGTGCTGGCGGGCTACAAGACGTTCTACCGGGCCATCTCCGAGTTGCTCGACCGCAAGATCTCGGCAGACTTGGCGATTGTCATCGCGGCGGGTGCCGCCCTGGCGATCGGAGAGTACCTGGCCGCCGCCGAGGCCATGTTCATCATGCTCCTCGGCGAGGGGCTGGAGGCCTGGGCTGCCGGACGGACCGAGCGGGCGATCCACCGCTTCGTGGACCAGCTGCCCCACCACGCTCGCGTGCTACGTGATGGTGAGGAGGTCGAAGTCCATGTCGAGGACTTGGAGCCCGGCGATCTGGTCGTAGTGCGCGCTGGCGAGCGAATCGCCGCCGACGGCACGGTCGAGCGGGGTGAATCGTCTGTCGACGAGAGCCCCATCACGGGAGAATCCGTGCCCCGCGACAAGAGCAAGGGAGACGAGGTATTTTCCGGCACGCTGAACGGTCACGGCCTGCTCCACATCCGGGTGACCTATGCCGCCGAGGAGTCCACCCTGGCGCGGCTCATTCACCTCGTGGAAGAAGCCCGCGACCACCGCACCGCGCCCGTGGTGCGGGAAGCCGACCGCTACGCCCGCTACTTCCTTCCGGCGATCCTGCTGGCCGCCGGCGCGGTCTATTTCCTTTCCAGCGATGTCGAGACCACTGAGCGCGTGCGCCGGGCCGTTGCCGTCCTGATCGTCGGGTGCCCCTGCGCGCTGATCCTGGCCACGCCGGCCGCCATGGTCGCCGCCATCGGCGGCTTGGCCCGTCGCGGCCTGCTGGCCCGCGGCGGGCAGGTCGTCCAGACCGCCTCCAAGATCGACACCATCGTCTTTGACAAGACCGGCACGTTGACCACCGGGGAGTTCGAGATCGTCGATATCTTGGTGGCCCCCGGCTACACCGAGGAACAGGTGCTCACTCTTGGGGCCACCGCGGAAGCAAGCTCGGACCATCCGCTCGCGAAGGTGATCGTCCGCGCCTCCGAGGAGCGCGGGATCGCCGCCGGGGAATTCCAAGACGCGCAGATCGTGCCCGGGCGCGGCGCCGAGTGCATCCACCGCGGCAAGACTGTCCGGGCCGGCAACGAGGCCTTCCTCAACGACCACGGCATCTATGGCCTAGAAGACTACTTGACTGCCTCCGACCGGGCCGGGGCGACCCCGGTCCTGGTCGCCGAGGGCGACCGCTGCGCGGGCGCGATCCTGCTGCGGGACACGCCGCGCCAAGGCGCTCACGATGCGGTCCACGAGATCGAGGACCTAGGCATCAGCAACATCATCCTGCTCACCGGCGACCGACGCAAGGCGGCGGACGCGATGGCACGGGTGGTCGGCATCACGCACGTGGAGGCCGAACTGCTGCCGGAGCAAAAGCTGGACCGGATCAAGCAACTGCAGGTACAGGGCCGCAAGGTCGCCATGATCGGCGATGGCGTCAACGACGCGCCCGCCTTGGCGGCAGCCGATGTCGGCGTGGCGATCTCAGGTTCCGGCGCCGATATCGCGGCCGAGGCAGCCGATGTCGTCGATCTCAATCCGGAGATCGGAAGACTGCCCAAGCTGTTCGGGGTTTCCAAGCGGGCCGTCACCACGGTGTGGCAGAACATCATCCTCTTCGCCGGCGTGGTCAACGTGGTCTCGGTCTACATCGCCGGCATCGGCTGGATGGGGCCTGCACTTGCCGCCGGAGTCCATCAGATCTCCTCGATCTTCGTAATGCTCAACTCGGTGCGGCTGCTGCGGATCGAGCGGCCCGCCGGCCAGCTCTCGCGCTGGGAGCGCATGCGGTCGCATGTCGGCATCGCCCAACTCTGGAGGGCCATCCTAGACATCCTTCGCGGTATCGATCCAGCCGCAGGCTTCGCGTGGCTGGTAGAAAACCGCAGGCTGCTGGCAAAGCCGGCCGCAGCCGCTCTGCTAGCCCTGTGGGCGGCCACGGCTGTCTTCACGATCCGCACCGAGGAAGTAGGCGTGGTCGAGCGTTTCGGCCGCAGGGTGCTGCCCAATCGAGAGCCCGGACTGAACTTCAAGCTGCCGTGGCCCGTCGACCGGCTGACGCGCGTTCGGGCAAGACAGATTCGCGCGATCGAGATCGGCTTCCGCACTTCGGAGGGAGCGGCCTTCAGCGAGCCACCGTCATACGAATGGAACATCCAGCACCGGGACGGCCGCATCCAGCTCGAAGACGAAGAGACGCTGATGCTGACCGGCGACCAGAACATGATCGAGATGACCGCCGTGGTGCACTACGACATCGACCGGGCTGACGACTACATCTTCCAGCAGCTCGATCCCGAGGCCGTCATCCGCGCCGCGTCGGAAGCCGCGCTGCGCAGCGTAGTCAACACGGTGTCGCTGGATGCGCTTCTGACCACCGGACGCCACCAGACCGAGCAGCGGGCCGCCCAAGAGCTGCAGCGGAGGCTGGCGGACTACGGCACCGGCGTGCGCGTGCGCCACGTGCGCTTCCAAGACATGCACCCGTCGGTAGAGGTCGTCGACGCCTTCCGCGAGGTCGCGGGGGCCTTGGAGGAAAAGAGCCGGATGATCAACGAGGCCGAGGGCTACGCCAACGAGCAGGTCGCGCTGGCCCGAGGGCAAGGCGAGGCACTGGTGCAGGAAGCCCACGGCTACATGGCGAGCCGCACGGACCGAGCGGGCGGTGATGCGGCGCGCTTCCAGCAGCTTGAGTCAGCCTATCGCGCCGCCCCCGGGCCGACTTCTACTCGGCTATATCTGGAAGCAATGGAAGAGATCTTGCCGGGCCGCAAGAAGCTCATCATCGATTCTTCGGGCGGCCGCCGCACGCTGTGGACGATGGACGAAGGGGTGATCGTCGCACCGCCCGGAGCCCAGATGCAACAGCCGCCGCCGCCATTCGAGCCCGCCGAGCTGGGGGAATAGACCATGCACGACCACCACCACACACACGACCACGGCCATTCCCATGACCACAAGCATGGGGACGAGCGGCATGAGCACGGGCACAATCACGACCATGCTCCCAAGGAGCCGTTCGACTGGCACGGGCTGCTGCAGCGCAACCGCAACCTCCTGATGGCGCTGGGAGTGGCGCTGCTAGCTTGGTCCGCCCTGTTCACGGTGCGCGAGACAGAGTTCGCCCTGGTCACGCAATTGGGCAAGCCAGTCCGCACTGTTACCGATGCAGGCCTGAGCATCAAGGTGCCGCTGCTGCAACAAGTGCAGCTCTTCGACCGGCGGCTCCGGGTCTATAACCCGCCGCGCTCGGAATTTCTGACCAAGGACAAGAAAAACCTGAGCATCGACACCTACGCGCTGTGGCAGATCGCCGACCCGCAGGCGTTCGTGCAGGCTGTGGGCAACGAGAGAGCGGCCGAAATGCGCCTGCATGACCTGGTTTGGTCGGGCCTGGCAGCAACAATCGCCAATCTCGACTTGGAAGAAATCGTCTCGACAATGCCGAAACACGTCAAGACCGAGGAAGTGCTTGACAAGCTGGCCGAGCGCAGCGGCACCGCCGCGCTGGAGGAATACGGCATCAGCATCGCCGACGTGCGCCTGAAGCGGCTCAACCTGCCGGAGCAGAACAAGCAGAGCGTCTACGCTCGCATGCGCGCCGAGCGCGAACGGATCGCGAGACAGTACCGCGCCGAAGGAGAGGAGCAGGCCCTGCGAATCCGGGCCGAGGCCGACAGGAAGAAGGAGGAAATCCTTGCCAAGGCATACAGGGAAGCCGAGACCACCAAGGGCGAAGGGGACGCGGCTGCCGCTCGCGTCTACGGCGCGGCCTATTCCCGCAACCAGTCCTTCTACAAGCTCACCCGGACCCTGGAAGCCTACCGCAAGGCCTTGGACGAGGACACGACCGTCATCCTCAGCGCCGACTCAGAGTTGCTGCGTCTGCTGACGAGGGGGCAATAGCATCGGCCATGCACCAGCACGCGCATCCGGCACCAGCAACCGATAGTCCGCCCCCCGGGTCTCTGGCCGAGAGCCTGCGGCGGCTTCCGGTGAGCCGTTTGGCAGGCGCGCTGGCGGCACTGTGGCTGCTCTCCGGCGTCTACGTGATTCGCACCGAGCAACAGGCCGTCCTGACAACCTTCGGGGCGCTGTCGAACGATCAGGCCATGCCCGGCGTCGGCTGGCACTGGCCGTGGCCCGTGGGCCAGGTGTACAAGCTCAAGGTGCGCGAGTTGAAGCGCGCGTTTATCGGGGGAGAACTCGCCGACGAGGCGAACGCCCTGCCTGCCGACCCCGTGCTCTCGCAGTTCCTTAGCGGCGACCAGAACATCCTCAACGTACGGGCGGTCGTGCAATACAGCATTGCCGAACCGGCGAACTATCTGTTCCGGTCAGCCGACGTTGACCTAGCCGTGGCTAACGCCGTCGAAGCCACGCTAGAGCGACAGATTTCCACCCGGGCGGTGGACGAGGTCCTTACGACGGAGAAGATCGCGATCCAAGAGGAAGTGCGGCGCCAGTCGCAAGAGCTGATCGACCGTCACGGATTGGGAGTGGTGCTGTCGACCGTGAACATCCGATCGGTCACCCCGCCCGCGGAGGCGGCCGATGCGTTCCGGGACGTCGCGTCGGCCAGGGCGGACTCCGCGCGGATCGTCAACGAAGCCGAGGGCTACGCCAACGACATCCTTCCGAGGGCGCGCGGGCAGGCACAGCAGATGCTGTCTGCATCACACGGCTATCGCGAACGCCGCATCCAGCAGGCTCGTGGCGACGCTGCCAGGTTCGAGAAACTGGCCTCGGAATACGCTCGAAACCCCGACGTGACGCGCAGTCGATTGTTCCTGGAGACGATGGAGGAGATACTGCCGCGCCTGCGCAAGACGATCGTCGACGAGGGCGGCAATCTCGACCTGAACATCATCCGGCGGGACAGCAGCCGCCAGTCGTCGCTGCCATGAGCAAGGATGCGAAGGCGCAGGCAGTCACGGTCACGGTCATCGTCGCCGGATTAGCGATCATCGCTTGGTACCAGGGTGGGTTCGAGCGCCTAGACTTTGGCGGCAGCGACGACGGAGGCTTCTTGGGCCTCGGCTCTTCCAAGCCCGAAGAGCCGAGGGACGTGATCTACTCCATGCTGGATGCGGCCCGGGACGGGCTGGTCGACGACTACTTGGACTGCTACGCGGGACAAATGGAACGCACGCTCCGCCAGAGCATGGAAGAGATGGGGCCGGAGCGCTTCTCGGAATTCCTCCGCGAGCGCAACAGGGATATCAAGGGCATCGCTATGAACGCGCCCGAGGAGTCCGGGAACGACGCCCAAGTGCGAGTGGAGTATGTCTACGCGGATCGCAACGAGGTCCAGCGGATCTTCCTCGAGCGCGTCGACGAAATCTGGAAGATCGCGAGGGTCAGCGAGATTCAGCGGGTCGAGACGCCTGTGCCCTACGGAACGCCAGTCTACTGAGCGACCAAGCAGGTCGAGACGCGGCTAGCATCAGCCTAGACTTGATCGCGAGACGGGACGCTCACCTGGCGCATACATGGGCCGGGTTCGCCCCAGACGCGGTAGGAGCGCATTTGGTCCTCAGCATGGCGCACATGAGCGCGCGGGCTGACGAGTGGCTTGCTAGCAGGTGTGTAGTGCGGTGTTTTGATTGCACCGCAATCAGTGCTTAATTGGAGTCTTGAAGTAGCAGAGGGCATGGCCATGGCGAGCATCACGATCCGCAACCTCGACGACGATGTGAAGACCCGCTTGCGGGTTCGGGCGGCCAGCAACGGGCGATCCATGGAAGAGGAAACGCGCTTGATTCTGAGACAGGCCGTGGAATCGGAGACAGCTTGCCGCAATCTCGCAAGTGCAATACGCGCCCGGATAGCACCCCCTGGCGGCGTGGACCTAGAGTTGCCGCCGCGCGAGCCCGCGCGAGAGCCACCGAAATTTGATTGAGCCGAAGGCTATGGCAGTGTTGCTCGATACCAACGTCGTTTCCGAACTCCTGCGTCCGTCGCCGGATCCGGCGGTGGAGATGTGGGTCGGGAGACGTCCGGCGACGGACCTATTTTTCTCGGCAGTTGGCCAAGCGGAGTTGCGTTACGGAGTTGCGATCCTGCCTACGGGCCGGCGCCGAGATACGCTGGCCTTTGCGATCGAGGCGATCTTGCGAGAGGATCTCGACGGCCGGATTCTGCCGTTCGACAGAGCTGCGGCGCGCGAATGTGCGGACATCGCCGCCGCGCGCCGTTCCGCCGGACGCCCTATTGCGCCGACCGATTGCCAGATTGCAGCAATCGCTCGCTCGCGCAACATGGCGGTCGTGACGCGGAACGTTCGGGATTTCGACGACACCGGCATCGAAGTCGTGGACCCTTGGCTGGCAGCATGAGCGATACAATCACAGCCTGCGCGTGCTCCAAGGTCGAAGCCCCCTTGAAGGATGCGGGCTAGTACTAGATCAGCTACTTGGCGATGCGGCCAGCCGGACGAACCTGCATGGGGTTCAGAATCCTACGGATCCGCAATCCGCGCGCCAAACGCTCCCTGGATCCCGGACCAATCGAACGTGCCGGCCACCTCGTGATGGTCCGGCCCGAGGAATCTGCCCGCGATTTCGTCGTCTGAGGTCGCGGATTCGAAGCTGCCATTGAAGACGGGTATGCCGCCCCACCACATGTCGGGCCGCATCAGGTCGCTCGTCTGGTCAACGATGCCAGTGAGAGAAACCGTCGCTAGCAGGTACGTCGCAGTCCTAAGGCTGATACTTGCATCGCCACGAACGAGGTTCCCATCCGTCGCCGAACCGCTGGTGTCGATGCCAACCATCTCGCCCGTCCAAGTGGCGCTCACATCGGGCGGGTTGGAGGACGAGCCAGTTCCCACCATCAGCGCTGCGGAAGCCCAGCGACGCTGGACGAGATCTTCGTCTGTGCGATAGATGCCAGCTGCGCCGAAGTAGCCCTCATCCAGCCATCCGCCAAGGCCGTTGACGTCGGACGCGACACCCCCGATCTGGGTATCCGCGAGTTCTAGCCGGTCGATTCGCACGCCTTGGATCACCCCGACGGGATCCTCGGGCCTCGCGTCGAGCAGCAGGCCTTCGATGGTCGAGACCTCTGCAACAGTGCCAACGATGCCGCGCCGGGCATCTAGAGAAGGGACGCTCACATGCAGCCGCACGTCCTCGCCGGCCGCGTCCGGCGAGCTCTGGCCGATCGGAAGCAGCGGAACGGCTCGGCTCATGTCCGACGCGACGAATCCTCCCGAGAGGCCGTTCCACTGGAATATTCCCGCGACGCTTGTTCCATCCAGCCCGGCAAAGACTCCTTGCAGCAGATTGGCACCGTCCTCTGCAACGAAGTTTCCCTTCGAGACGGGGATCGATGTCCAAGAGATGTTCTCATGGGTGCGAGTGGAGCCTTGGTCGGCTAGATTAGAGAACTCTACGTTTACTGCTGGCTCTGGGGCCAGATGCACGCTGATGGAGACATCCCCGCTGACCTGATTGCCCTGCCAGCGCGAGTCACTGATGTCTTCAGCCTAAAACCTCCCAGTCCAGCGGGCAACGCTCGCCGTCGGACTCGTCAGGAATCCGAAGCCACCCGCGATCAGGGTCGTCGCTTCGACACCTTCTGGAAACGGCTGAGGCCCCTGGCCCAAGTCGAACTCGATCTCGCTTGTAAGGATCGAGTATCCCGCCTGGCCATCCTGGCCGGCCAAGCCGTCCGCTCTCATGCTGAGCGTGGCGGGCAGCAGATCGCCGAGCCCTAGACCGAACCGCACCGTCATGGAAAGCTCGCCGTGGTCGCCGCTCGTGCCGCCGGCAATTCCTCGCAAGCTCAGACTCATCTGGCCGATGTTGATCTCGCCTTGTAAGTCTCCCAACGGCACGGGCGCTTCAGTTAGGGGCGAATCGAATTCGCTCGATCCCCCAACCATTGGTTCGTGCAGAGTTGGCGGTCCTCCCAATACGACCCCTAACAGCCGTGTCGCCGCGGGGAGAGGGCCCGACGGCAGCACGGGTCTAGCATCTACGACCGTGAGCGCTGCTGGATGCGCGCGCTGGGCTCCGAACGCGCCGATCAGGCCATCGCTCTGAAAGATGCCTCCGACGCCGATGTGGCTTTGGCCGAAGAACTTTCCCTGCACCGCCTCGCTCTGCGTTCCAGCGCCGAAGGCGCCGTCCTGCACGGGCACACCGGTTGCCGGGTCGCTGGCCTGACTCCTCCAGAGCGAGCCAACGTTGAAAGTGCCGTCCTGCACTGGAACGTCCGTCCATCCGAAGCCCTCTTTACTCGCTCCTGTGTTGAGATCAAACAGGTCGAAGAATGAGACATTGGCGCGCGGGTCGGCATAACTCGCGATCGAAACCTCTACCTCGCCAATGACAACGTGACCATTGGTCTCGGTCCCGCTAACGTCACGCGCGAACGCGCTACCGGACCAAAACAGCAAGCCTTCGGAAGGATTCGTGCCGGCAGGCTCACCGATGGAGAACGGCGTTGGCAGGTCCAATGGCAGGAGCAATCCGCCCATGGCCGGATCGCCCAAGGCCTGGCCGATCCCGAAACTGCCGAACTGGAGCGACCCAATCAACGTGTCCACGAAGACCTCGAACTCTTCTGTGGAAGTCCGCGTGCGGGTTACCGTCAGGTCGGTAACTTCCGTGGCGACGATTGGAGGCGAGGTGTGGGCCCGCACGGCCCTGGAGCCCGGCACCGCCGCTACGCTGCCGGCCGTCTCGGCCGATTGGGCGGCTAGGCGCGGCACGGGCACCAGCGCGGAGACCAAGACCGATAGGCCGATCCACACAGCCAGGCCAAGCACTTTCGCCCTCTGAGAGCAAGCTTCGGGCCGCTGTGCCAAAGAAGCGTCGCACGCGTGGACACGAGATGCAATGAACGACATCGGGCTTAGACTAGGGGGTCCTCACAGGGTCTTCCGGCCGCTGAGGCAGCGGCCGCGGGTCCTCGCGAATCCTTCGCTGCACCTCCTCGATGGCGCGCTCCAACTGCTGGTCCCGGCCAGCAATGACCGCCTCGGGATCGTTGGCCACGACGATGTCGGGATCGACCCCGTGTCCCTCGATGATCCAGGAACCATCCACCGCATTGGTCGCGAACTCCGGCACGCGCACGTCCCCACCATCCATCAGGGGGCCGTGCGATGTGATGCCGATCACCCCTCCCCAGGAACGCTTGCCGATCAGTGGGCCGAGGTCCGCCTGCTTGAACCGCGCCGCGAAGATGTCGCCATCGGAAGCGGAATTCTCGCTCACCAGGCATACTAGGTGCCCTAGGAACACCTCGCCCGGATACGTCCGGAAGTCGTCGATCGTCCGCGAGAATCGCGTGCCGAGCAGCTTGCGGCGGAGTCGCTCGATCAACATCTGCGACACATTTCCGCCCCCGTTGCCGCGCACGTCCACGATCAAGCCTTCCTTGCGGAGTTGCGGATAGTACCACTTGATGAACTCGCTGATGCCGCGCGAACTCATGTCAGGCACGTGCAAGTAGCCGACCTTGCCGTCCGTGGCATCCGAGACCTGCTCTCGGTTGGCCTCCACCCAGCCCAAGTAACGCAGGTTGGACTCGTCCGTGATCGGGCGGTATGACACCTTGCGCGCGCCGGTCGAGCTGGGCGTGTCGTTCAGCGTCAGCTCCACCGGCCTCGACGCCTTGTGGCGGAGCAAGCGGTACGGGTTCGTGTCGGCCAGCAGCTCGTCGCCATCAATGGCGAGCACGTAATCCCCGATCCGGGCATCCACTCCGATCTCGGTCAGCGGAGCACGGTACTCGTCTTCTTCGTTGTGGCCGCGCAAGATGCGGGCGATCCGGTAGCGGCCGCTGCTCGGGTCCAGTTCGAATCCCGCCCCCGGCAACGCGACCCTCGGGCGGTCCGGAGTCTCGTAGTCTCCCCCGGAGATGTAGGCATGCCCGACGTTCAATTCGGCGATCATCTCGCCGATCACATAGTTGAGGTCCGAGCGGTGCTTGACATGCGCCAGCCACGGCCGATACTGTTCGCGCAAGGCCTGCCAATCGTAGCCGTGCATGTTCTCGACGTAGAAGAAGTCCCGATATCTTCGCCAGACCTCGTTGAAGATGGTGGTCCACTCGTCGCTCGGCACCAAGTCGAGTTCCATCCCCCTCGTGGAGACCGTCTTGGCGTCCTTGGCGTCGGGCTTGGCGTCCACCAGCCTGAAGCTCCCTCCCTTGCGGACCAAGAGCTTCTTGCCGTCAGCCGAGAGCGCGAAGCTGCCCGCCGCGGTGACCGTCTTGAACTCGCGCTCTTCCAGGTCAAAGATCTTGACCTCCGCGTCAACGCCCGAACTCCGGCCGTAATAGAACGGCCCGTTCTGCAACACGAGCAAGGAGCCTTCGACGGCCGCCAAGCCACGATAGTTGTCCGCGGGCAACGGCAGGCGGGCGACGCGGTCGCCGAGTCCGTCGAAGTCAATCTGGATGGGGCCTTCCTCCGGCTTGTCGCCGCTCGCGTCAGCAGCGGCCGATTCCCCCTCGGCGCTCTCGTCGGACTCGTCGCCTTCTGCGTCGGCTTCTTCTTCGGCGAGTTCGGCCTCGTCGCTCTCAGGCGGGAACGGATGCGGCACATCCCTGCGCAAGGCAAGGGCAAAGATTCCGGTCTGGCGGTTGGTCGCGTAGTTCCACTCCGTGGTCGAGATCAGGGGCGAAAACTCGCGGTCGCTGAGAAAGTACAGGAAATCGCCCTTCTTCCCCCACACGGGCAGGAATTCCTCGAATATCGCGCCTCCGACCTGATGCAGCCTATCCTCGGCGGCGTCCCAAATGAAGATCGAGTTGACACGCGAAGCCACGCTGACAGTGAAGGCCAGATAGCCTCCGCGCGGCGACCACTCGTAATCGGTGATCCTTCCGCGCGGCTCGTCAGCGATTTCCTTGACCTGCTTAGTCGTAACGTCCAGCACGTACACCCTGCCCAACTGGTCGGAGAACACGATCTGCTTGGAGTCCGGAGACCACAGCAGTCGGTACAACCGGCCGCTTGTCCTCTCCGTCAGCTGTTCCGAGCTGCCGCCCATGTGGTCGATGACATGCACCTGCTGCTCACCTGACATGTCCGAAACGAAAGCGATTCGCTTGCCATCCGGCGACCAACTCGGCGAGCGATCATGCGCATCGGACGACTTTGTCAGATTCCGCGTCGGGCCCTTTTCGGCCGGAACCGTGAAGATGTCGCCGCGCGCGCTGAACACCGCACGCTTGCCTTTCGGGCTCAGCGAATAGTCCTCGATGTTGTCGGCGGCCGAAACACGTCTGGGCCGTCTCGCGACGCCGTCGCTGGGAACGCTGATCGAGATCGCGCGGGACTTGCCGGCCTTCGTGTCGTAGACGCGAAGTTCCCCGTTGAGCTCGTAGACGATACGACCGCGCGAGTCGCTCGACGGCCAGCGCACGTCCCAGACGCGCTCGCGAGTGACCTGCTGCGTCTGCTTTGTCTTCGTGGAATAGCGGTACAGATTGAGCGTGCCATCGCTGTCGGAAGCAAAGTACACGTCACCGCCGATCCACATCGGGTCGCGCTCGCTGCGGACATGGTCGGTGATCTGCTCGGCCGTGCCGCTGTCCAAGTCAAAGATGTAGAGATCTTGGGCCCAGCCGCCTTGGTAGCGCTTCCAAGCGCGGAAATCCCGGAACAACGGAGCGTACGCCACGCGCTTGCCGTCCGAGGAAATGTCCCCCGCGCCCGATACCGGCATCGCCAAGGCCCTCGGCAGCCCGCCCTCCAGCGGCACTGTGTAGAGCCGGCCGTCCTTGGCACCCCAATACTCGCGGGTCGAACGGAACAGCACGGCAGTTCCGTCGGGGGTCCAGCCGTACACATGGTGGTCGTAGCCCCAGCGCGGCGCCAAGGGGCCCCGAGCGGGGTAGTACGTCAGCTGTCGTGGCTCGCCACCGTCAGCCGGGACCACATAGACCTGCTCGTCACCGTCGTACTGTCCTGTGAACGCGATCCACCTGCCGTCAGGCGAGAACTTCGGAAACAGCTCGAGGCCCGGATGGGCGGTTAGCCGGATGGCCCGGCCACCTTGGCTCGACGCGGTCCAGAGGTCGCCAGCGTACACGAAAGTGACGCGGTCGCCGTGGATGTCGGGATATCGAAGAAGTTTTGTCTGGGCCGAAAGGCTTGCCGCCAGCACCGCCGCAAGCGGCAACAATCGCAGGGTCATGTATGGGGATTTTACCAGCCCGCGCGCGGCCCTTCTCCGAGCGCGGCGTGGAAGCCGTGGGATACACTAGCGGGTGCCCGCGGCGGCACCGCTGGCGCGAGCCGCGCCCGTCCGCGATCAAGGAGAATCAAGTGATCCAACAAACCTCAGTGATATCGCTGCTTGTCGCAGTCGCTCTGGCGGCCTGCTCGGGCCAGCCGGCTTCAGATCCGGCAGCAGCGGACCCTCCCGCCGAGACGGAGGCTCGCCACGTCAAGGTCTACTTCGAGCAGGGCATGTTCGGCGGCTGGCCTGCAAACCACGGTATCTGGAGTTGGGGGAACGAGATCCTCGTCGGTTTTGGCAAGGGTTGGTACAAGGACCTCGGCGACAGCCACCACATTGACCGCGAAATGCCCGAAATTCCCATGTTGGCGCGCAGCGTGGATGGCGGAGAGACCTGGACGCTTGAGGATCCGGGCGCCAAAGGCCACCTGCTGACCGAAGGCGGGTACTTGCACGGCGTCACGCGACCGGGTGTCACGATCCCCGACCTCCGTGAAAGCGAGGGCGGAATCGACTTCACGCACCCGGATTTCGCCCTGACGGTCCGTACCAACAGCATCCACGCGGGCGTTGGACGCATCTTTCACTCCTACGACCGCGGCCGCAGCTGGGACGGGCCGTTCAGGCTGCCGGCCTTCGATTCGCCCGGCATCGCGCCGCGCACCGACTACATCGTCGACAGCGAGAGCCAGTGCACGCTGTTCATTACCGCCGCCAAGTCCGACGGCAGGGAGGGGCGGCCCCTGTGCGTGCGCACCACGGACGGCGGCAAGACATGGAGCCTGCTGAGCTGGATCGGGCCTGAGCCGGAGGCGGGCTTCTCGATCATGCCGGCCTCGGTGCGGCTCTCCGACACCGAGATATTGGTCACGGTGCGCATGCGCGACGACACGAGACGGTGGATCGGCGCGTATCTCTCCGCCGATGACGGCGCGAGTTGGGAATACCTCGGCGAAGCCGTCTCCGACACCGGCGTGGGCAATCCCCCCTCGATGATCCAATTGCAGGACGGCCGGATCTGCCTGGTCTACGGCTACCGCGCGGAGCCGTATAGCATCCGGGCGCGACTCTCAGGCGATCGCGGCAGGACTTGGAGCGAGGACATCACGCTGCGCGACGACGGCGCCAGCCGCGACATTGGGTACGTGCGCTCGATCCAGCGGCCGGATGGCAAGGTGGTGTCGGTGTACTACTTCACCGATGAGGCAAGTGGGCCGGAACGCTACATCGGCGCCACGATCTGGAGTCCGCCAGCCCCCTGAGCTGTCCGGCCAAGGGTGCCAGCCGGGCTAGGACTTCACATCGAAGTAGATGCAATCGGGGTGCTGGAAGACCACGGCGCTGACGCTGGCCTCCGGATCCATCATGTCGCCATCTGTCAATGTCACGCCGATCTCGGACGGATCGAGCAGCTTGAACAGTCCCCGCTGGTCTTCTAGGTTCGGACAGGCGGGATAGCCGAAGCTGTAGCGCCGGCCGCGGTACTTCGAGCGAAACCGATCCTCCATGGTCATCTCTGCCGGATCGGCGAAGCCCCAATCCTCCCGGATCCGCCGATGGACCCATTCCGCGCAGGCCTCGGCCGTTTCGATGGCCAAGGCTTGGATCGCGTGCGACCGGAAGTACTCCCCGCGGTCGCGGTAGGTTTCGGATCGATCACGGATGCCCTCTCCCGCGGTCACGCAAAACAGGGCGACAGAATCCCTGTAGCCGTTGGGGCGGGCGATGAAGTCCGCAAGGCTCAGACCGTCGGCGCGCCGCTGCCGCGGGAACGAGAATTCGTGGAGCAGCACATCGCCGCCAGGTTCAAACAGCCGGATCGAGTTTCCGTGGGATTGCGCGTCCAAGAAGCGCCAGATGGCTCGCGCCTTCATGTAACGCTCGGCCTCGGCTTTGGTGTCCTCCACTGCCGTGTGCAGCGCCAGCGCCTTCTCGTCGCGGTCGGCCAGAGCCTGCTTGAAGTTGCCCTTGAACCCAAGGTGCCGCGAATAGAGCATGGCAGGATTGATGTACTGCCACAGCTCGCGTAGGTGGGGAATGTCTTCGCGCCGGCGCGCGTCGTAAGGACATTTCAGCGGCGGCACGTCCCGACGCACACGCGAGCTGCGCACGGCCTTCGCGGAAGCGGTCTCTCGCTGGTCGCGAGTGGCATCGTCTCGGACAGGGGCGTGCTCGGCCTCAAGGGCGGCTTTTGCCGCCGGGTCCAGCGCTCGGTCCAGCAAGGCCAGTCCGCTCATGGCGTCCTGGGCATAGCACGTCAGTTCCCCGTAGGAAGGAGCGATCCTCTTGCGCGTGAAGTTGGCGCTCAGCGCAGCACCTCCCACCAGCAGCGGTATGCACACGCCAGCCGATCGCAGGTCTTGGGCCGTGACCACCATCTGCTGGGCGCTCTTCACTAGCAGACCGGACAGGCCGATGGCGTCGGGTCGGTGTTCCCGGCACGCCTTGATCAGTTCTTCCGGAGGCACCTTGATGCCTAGGTTCAGCACGGTGTAGCCGTTGTTGGAGAGGATGATGTCGACCAAATTCTTGCCGATGTCGTGGACATCGCCCTTGACCGTAGCCAGCACAACCTTGCCCTTGTTGGCATCGGCGGTCTTCTCCATGTGCGGCTCAAGGTGGTCCACGGCCGCCTTCATCGCTTCCGCGGACTGCAGCACTTCGGCCACGATCAGCTCGTTGTCGTTGAACAGCCGACCGACTCGCTTCATGCCGTCCATGAGCGGTCCGTTGACGATCTCGAGAGGAGGCACGCTGTCGGCGAGCTTTTGGTCCAGGTCGGGGAAAAGCCCTTCCTTGGTGCCCTCAACGATGTACCTCGCCAGCCGTTCGTCCAGCGGCAGGTCCTGCACCTTCGGTCCTCGATCCTGGACGGCACCGCGGAAGTGCTCCGTGACCCTCGCGATGTGGAGCTGGTTCAGGGCCGCCTTTTGCTCCGCAGTCTGAAGCCTGTAATCCTCCGGTGCGTCGACACCATCGCACGGCAGGTTGCGCAACAGCCCATCGGCCAGTTGCAGCTCGTCCGGAGTGATCGAGGCAAAGCGGCGCAGCTTCTCCGTATTCACGATCGCTAGGTCGAGCCCTGCCTTCGTGGCATGGTGCAGGAACACGGCGTTGACCACTTCGCGGGCCGCCGGAGGCAGGCCGAAGCTGACGTTGCTCACCCCGAGCAGCGTTTTGACGCTTGGCAGCTTGGACTTGATCAGCCGCAGGGACTCGATAGTCTCCACCGCGCTGCCGATGTAGTTCGCATCGCCCGTCCCGCACGGGAACACCAGCGGATCGAATACCAGATCCTCTTCAGCAAGCTGCCACTTGCCGGTGAGCAGGCGGTGGGCACGCTCGACGATGGCCAGCTTGCGCTCGCGCGTGATCGCCTGGGCCTGCTCGGGGTCCTCGTCAATCGTGCCGACGACCACGGCCGCGCCGTAGCGGCGGAGCAGGGGCACGACCTGATCGAAGCGCTCTTCCCCGTTCTCGAAGTTGATCGAATTCACGACAGCCTTGCCTTGGCAATACGTCAGCGCGCGTTCGACAGCGGCCGGATTGGTGCTGTCGATCATGATCGGAGCCTTGATCTTCTTGATCAGGAGCCCGTAGAAGGAATCGATGTCAGACAGCTCGTCGCGGTCGGGATTCTCGAGGTTCACATCGATGATTTGGGCCCCTCCGCGCACTTGCGCACGCGCGATCTCGGAGGCCTGTTCGAAGCGCTCTTCGGATATGAGCCGCTTGAAGCGGCGCGATCCTACGATGTTGGTTCGCTCGCCCACCAGCAGGGGGCGGTTGTCCTCGCACGCTTCCACCACGTCAATGCCGGTGAACTTCGTGCTCCGGGTGGGCCTGTGGCGGCGCGGGGCATGTCCCTGCGCCATCTGCGCAATTGAGCGGATATGCGCGGGAGTCGTGCCGCAGCAGCCGCCGACGATGTTCAGCCAGCCGTTCCGCGTGAAGCGCTCTAACGTAGAAGCCAGCGAATCGGGTGTCTCGCCGTACAGCCCGTCCTCGTCGGGCAGACCCGCATTGGGGTAGCACGACACGAGCGGAGTCGCAGTCTCGTGGATCGTTCGGATGTGGTCCGTCATGTATTCCGGACCTGTGGCGCAGTTCAGGCCAACGCCGAGCGGCTCCGCATACTCCAGCGACACGACCAAGGCCTCGGCGCTCTGGCCGGCCAGCATCGAGCCCATGGGCTCGATGGTGCCCGAAACGATCACCGGAATTCTCAGGCCGTACTTGCGCAACGCCTGTCCGATGCCGATCAGCGCGGCCTTGACATTGCGAGTGTCTTGGCAGGTCTCGAGGATGAGTAGGTCCACATATTCGGCCAGCGCGAAGGACTGGTCGCGGTAGGCAGATACGAGTTCGGCAAACGTCACTCCGCCCGTCACGGTGATCGACTTGGTCGAAGGTCCCATGGCGCCGGCAACAAAGCGCGGCTTGCCACGTGTAGAACAAGCATCGGCCGCTTCCCGAGCCAGGCGGCCGGCCTCCGCATTGATGCGAGCAACCTCGTCTTGGAGCCCGTACTCGGCCAGCACGATATCCATCGCGCCGAACGTGTTGGTCTCGATGATGTCCGCGCCGGCGTCGCAATAATCGCTGTGGATCTTGCGCACGACGTCGGGCCGGGTGAGCACGAGGTTCTCGTTGCAGCCCTCTAGGGCGGTACCGCCAAAGTCTTCGGCTGTGAGCTTCGCTTCCTGGAGCTGGGTGCCCATAGCCCCGTCAAGCACGAGGATGCGCTCTGCCAAGCACTCGTTGAG
The DNA here is from genome assembly GCA_028819215.1 of Bryobacterales bacterium. Classification (GTDB taxonomy): domain Bacteria; phylum Acidobacteriota; class Terriglobia; order Bryobacterales; family UBA6623; genus VXMF01. Next base: position 30,294 of record JAPPMG010000009.1, on the reverse strand, counting down.
CTGGCCTATGCGATCGAAGCGGGACTGCATCGGGCGGGTCGGGCAGCGAGAGGCCGCGCCGCGTCAAGTTTCATTATGCGAAAGAGTTGCGGCAGCCGTATCGATGGACCAAAGAAGTCTCGCGTCCACCAAAGTGCAGGGATCTCGAGCCAGGCTCGGCACGATGCCTCCGCTCGCCTAGCGGCTTCGCTGGTCGCCGGCACTGATTCATTTCGGCCAGCAACAGTTGGCCTCAGTGGTAGTCGACACTGGTCCAACATGACGATACTACGCTTGTGCCAGAGACCATGTTGTTGCAGAACGGCACAAGACCCAGCTAGAAAGTTCCGAAGGTCGGCTTTGGCCCAATGGATGGACTTCTGACTCAGGCGGATTGGGATCGAGGCAGTCAATTGCATCGATGATCCGCGAAATATTGAGAACTATTCCAGATCATGAAATTCAATTGCACCTCGATTCAGAATGAATCTCCGCGCTCTTGAGCAACTAGAATGCGCACAGAGTTTGATTGGGCAGAACGAGTGAAGTTGCATTTGATTTGCAAGAATCTTGCCTGTGGATCGATTAATTCCTTCTCGATTCGTCACGAAATGCACGTTTGAATCTCGATGCCATTCACCCGCTTCGGTGCGAACAGAGAATCTTGAGGGATTGCATCGCGACCCTTTGGCGAGAGGCTCGCTTGTACGATTCTCGCGTGCTGCAGAGCAATCCGCAATTGCGCACCAGACGCAGTCGGCCTGCGTTACCGACCCAGGTCTCTCGGCGGTGGAGCGACTCACCAGAAGTTCGACCGGACAATCTACGCCGATCTCAATCGAACGGCACCCGGAACGCGAGAACACCGGGGCCTTTTCCGATCCAGCGCCGCTCGCGCAGAGAAACGGCACGGGAGCCTTGGCCAGTGACCGCTCCAGAACCGATCCACGCCAGACGCGAGACCAAGTGCGTGAGCCAACTCGCGTCCCGAAGGACACGGCTTCGCTAGGGACTGCCCATCCGTCTACTACACCTCCAAGAGACTTGGAGTGTCCTCGTTGCGATGTTCCGCGGCTGCTCGTCGAGCGGGAATGCCCGTCTGCGCGAAGGCCAGCAGCATTCGGCGAATTCGTATTTCGCTGCCGATGGAAGCGACTGCCCGAACGGCATTCCTCGAGGCTCACCGAGGAGCGGGCCTGATTCGGATGTCAACCAGCAATCAATCGTCGTCATCGTCCTGATCGTCCCGATCGTCGTCATCGTCGTCGACATAGAGCCCATCGTCATCGCTACCGGTCGCGAAGACGAAATTGAAGCTCACCTCAGAATCGGTAGAACTGGGCGTGACGGTTGGCCTAGAGGCCAGCCTCAGGCCGCTCTGCAGCAACGCAGAGACCGTTCCCGCACACCGGGCACCACGTTGGACGGTTACGCCGGTGGCGCTCGTAACGCTGGAGTTGCGTACCGTGATGGCGCCGTTCGAATCTGTTTGGCATCGGACAACCGCAATCTTGTCGAATCTGCAGTCGTCGAGTCCCGGGCAGTTCGCCTGCGCCTGAGCTCGCACCGGTAGCAGGCATAGCACTACTAGTGTCAACGTCGGTAAGGCAATTGGTGATTCTCGCATCGTAGTTCTCCCTGATTTCGCGAGGAACCTGTTACTGTAATCTGCCACCACAAAGCAATGCAGTGCAGCGATCCAGCGTACAGACTCTGGTGTAAATTCTAAATGATATTGCTGCGGCCGACGAATTCAATAGTTTACGAATTGCTACAAATTCACTACACAACCCTGAACTGACCTCAATCTTGTTTATCCAGCCAGTTTGCGATCAGAATTTCTCCCATACGATGTACTCGATCGAAAGTGACGCCTAGTTTAGTCCCGTCGCTGCGCGCGAGTGGAAGTACATCCAGAACGAAACCGAACCACCAGTGCTGTACCGGCTGGCCGATGCCCGCCCGCGCAAGCGAGCAAACCTGGCTGGCGCGAGCGAACCCGCCGAGACCCGCAGAACGCTGGAGCGGCGGCTTAGCGCTTGGTGGCCCTGGTAGCCCGATCCTTCGCCGGCCGCGCGCGGCGGGCCGCTCCCGCGAGCGGCTGCAGGCCCGCGTTGCCGCAAAGCGCAACGCCCGTGTCCCGCAGGGCTGTCAGCAGGTTGAACAGCAACGCGTAAACCACCTGCTCGCTCAGGCTTTTCTTGCCGGCCAGCCTGAATCCGGCCGGCACCTCGGTGGCCATTGAAATGCGCAAGCGCTCGCGGTCTACCTCGTTGCCGCTATGGCAATTGGAAATGACCAGAGGCGTCTGCAATACCACGCCCGATAAGGAATCGACATAGAACTGGCAGCGCGAGAACCATCCTAGGTTCGCCGGATCGCCTGCATCGAACAACAGCAGCGGGCCTGATGGCTCGAGGGCGCTGACTTCGATCGTCACGCGACGCGCCTCTTTGGTGATATTGGCGGTGAAGCCGGCTTGCTGCACGAGTTGCCGGAGCGTGTCGTGTTCCGGCTCAAGCACCACCAGCTGCTGCTCGCCTGCCTGCACGTACCTCATGGCGACCTACGCATATTATCACCGTATCGCGCCGGCGACTGCGATGCACAGCGCCTCGGCCAAGCCGTCAGTCGTGAATCGTCGCGCCTCGACGGCGATCGGCAGGCCGAGTTCCCGGACAGTGGCCGATGTGACCGGCCCGATGGAGGCCAGCTTGGAACGTTTCAGGCGATCCAGCGGCACCATCTGCGCCAGCGTTCGAGCCGTCGAAGAGCTTGTCAGCGTGACCCAGTCCGGCACGGGATCCACTGACCAGGCGCGCTCAGCCGATTGGCGCGAGGCCTCAGGAACAACCGTGCGGTACACGGGAACCACATCGATCTCCGCCCCCATCTCAGCCAGCTGCTCGGGCAGGAGGCTGCGAGCCTCCTCGGCCCGGGGCAGGAGCACGCGGCTGCCGCTCATGTCGCGTTCGAGAAACGCTTCCGCCAAGGCCTCCGCTACGAATTGATCCGGCACGAGCTCGACTTTGAGATGCAACTCCCGCAACCGCTCGGCCGTGGCCGAGCCGATCGCAGCGATCTTCTTCGGCAAGTGGCGGACATCCCGCGCGCTTGCGTCCAGGCGCTCCACGAAGTGATTGACACCATTGACGCTGGTGAAAATCGCCCAGTCGTAGCGTGCAAGCCCCTCGATTGCAGCGTCGGCCGAAGCCCAGCTAGATGGCGGCTCGAAGGCGATCGCAGGGATCGAAATCACCCGCGCTCCTAGTCGGCGCAACACGCCGCAGAAAGACGCAGCCTGCGAGGCAGCTCTGGTGACGACCACCGACTGGCCTCGGAGCGGCAGTCTGTCGAACCAGTCGATTTCGTCGCGCAGGCCAACGATGTCGCCAATGACCACGAGTGCGGGCGGGCGCAAGCCCTCCCGCTCGATCGCCAGCGGCAGGTCGGCGATCGGGGCCGTCACCACTCTCTGGTCTCCGCGCGTTACCCAGCGGATCGCGGCGGCCGGCGTGTCCGGCGGCATCCCGCCACCAACCAGCCGCTTGGCGATGGCCGGCATGGACGTCAGGCCCATGAAGACCACGAGCGTCTGTCTGCCCGCCAGAGACGGCCAGTCGATCTGGTCGACGTCGTGCCCCGTGACCAGCGTGACAGCCTGCGTGTGGTCCCGGTGCGTCAGCGGAATGCCGGCGTACGCCGCCGCTCCGAGCGCAGAAGTGACACCGGGAACGACTTCGAACGGAATTCCGGCGCGTGCCAGGCCGAGGGCCTCTTCCCCGCCCCGGCCGAACACATACGGATCGCCGCCCTTGAGCCGAACCACGACCTTGCCGTCGCGAGCGGCGGCGACCATCAAGCCGTTGATCTCGGCTTGGGTACAGGCGTGCTCGGCACGCTTCTTGCCCACGTAGCGGCGCTGCGCCGACGGAGAGGCGTGTGCAAGCACCTCGGGCGACGCGAGGTTGTCGTATAGGACCAAGTCGGCTGCCCGCAGAAGCTCATGGGCGCGAAGCGTGAGCAGGTCTGGATCGCCCGGCCCGGCACCCACCAGATACACTCGGCCGGTCGGATTTCGTACACGCTTGGGTTCGTCCGACAATGAAACCATCCTAAGCTACCTTCCATTTGCCGAGGCTGCGATGGGACTCAGCCTGCCGGCGGCCAGACCGCAGGCAGCCTGTAGGCCAGCGATTCTCGCGACTGTTGCATACTTGGCGTCTTAGGAGATCGCGAGCCAAGCCGCTCGCATCGCCCCGCAAGGAGTCGACCCAGTTTGTCCGCAACGCTGACAGTGGTCATCCCCGCATACAACGAAGCCGGCACCTTGCAAGAGGTAGTCGCTCGTGTCCAGGCCGTGGATATTCCGACAGAGCTCATCATCGTCGACGACGCGTCGACAGACGGTTCGGCGGAACTCGCGGCGAGAATCGCTGCCGAAGCCGATAACGTGACCTTGCTCCGGCACGATCGCAATCACGGCAAGGGCCGCGCCCTACGAACGGGACTTGAGGCCGCGACGGGGGATTTCGTCATCGTCCAAGACGCGGACTTGGAATACGATCCCGCCGACTACCCCAAGCTGCTCAACCCACTGCTGCAAGGCAGGGCGGACGCGGTCTACGGCTCGCGCTTTCTGACCTCTAGCGAGCACCGTGTCCTGTACTTCCGGCACTATCTGGGAAATCGCCTGCTGACTCTGCTATCGAACTTGGCAACGGATCTGAACCTGACCGACATGGAGTCGTGCTACAAGGTTTTTCGCCGGGAATTGCTGCAGTCCATCGTCCTAGAGGAGGATCGTTTCGGGTTCGAGCCAGAGATCACCGCGAAGATCGCCAAGGCCGGGGCGCGCGTTTACGAAGTAGGGATTTCCTACCACGGCCGCACCTACGCACAAGGCAAGAAAATCCGTCCCATAGACGGGGTCTGGGCGCTGTGGTGCATTCTCAAGTACGCCATGAAACCCTTGAGGCGGAGGCACGCACGATGAAGACTGGCCGTGACACAGACGCGTTCGTGTGCACGTCCCGTCTCGGCCTGGCCCTGCGGTGTTCCGCTGCCCGACATTCGCGGTGGACTGGAATTCTGGGGTTCCCAGATAATCCTATATGGGGCATATGGCGCAATGAAGACTACGATCGAGATTCACGATGAGCTCCTCATTCGAGCCAAGCGCCACGCCCGAGAGGCGGGACGTCCTCTGCGCGCTGTAGTCGAAGATGGACTACGCCGCGTGCTAAATGCTCCGCCGACCCCGGGGCCGCTACGTTCTCCCTGATCTGAGAGTCGGCGATCCGAACGGCCCCGACCCGCTCGAAGGGTACACCTGGCCGGAGTTGCGTGAGCTGATCTACGAAAGTCGGGGATCCCGTTGATTGCTGTCGACACCAATCTGCTTGTCTACGCGCACGGTAGCGAGGCACGCCTGGGCGATCAGGCACACAGGCTCATGGCGGGACTCGCCGTGGGAGATCGGCCTTGGGCGATTCCCTGGCCGTGTTGCTTCGAGTTCCTGAGCGTGATCACGAGCCGACGCCTGTGGAAGGACACCGCAACAACCCCCAGGGCAGGCATGGCTCCAGTTCCGTGCATGGACCTAGTCGCCATCAAACCGGCTGATTGGCGAGACTAGCAACTTTTCCGCGATTCTGGGCCGGTCCGTGGATCGGCCCATGTCGTCGGCGGTGCCGTGCACGACGCACGCATCGCAGCGATATGCATCGCTCACGGCGTCGAAACGCTGCTCACTCGGGACCGTGACCTCGCCTTGTTCCCCGAACTGCGCACTCGCGACCCGTTCAAAGCTGCGGACCGGCCATAGGCACAAGAGCCCGGACCAATCATTCCCACTACCAGATCGAGCCGAGCAGAGCCTGGCTTGAAGGTCGACTCTGTCCTGCCTCGATGTCGTGGAAGCGAGGGTGCCCGATCGAATCGAGGCCATCTACCGCGCCGTCCGGAGGGAGAAGAGTCGATGCTCGCAGGATTTCTCAGGAATCGCTGCCCGGGCCGCCCCCTCGCCCGCCCTCGAGCCTGGCAATATACGCCCTGAGACGGGCGGTCTCTGCTTCGGCGTCTCGTCGCGCCCTGATTTCCGCCCGATGTGCCTGCTCCGCTGCGCGCCTGGCGGCACTCTCTTCAAGCAGTTTCTCTTCCGCCGACCGCCGTTTCTCCTCCGCCAGCCGCCGGTTCTTCTCCGCCGACTGCCGGTCGTCTTCCAACTCCTCGAACGTCAGCAGGTCCAGGCCGGTCTCGGGATCCCGGAAACGAAGCAAATGGTGCTTCCCAGCTCGGTCGTCCACACGGACGTCCAACCCCAAGACCTCACTGCGAATCGATCCATCCCGGTGACTCTCCAGCAGCTCGTACCCCAGTCCTCCCAACACGCCTCCTTCCAAGCGGGTCTTGGGCCGCTGAGCCCCCTTCAGCGACCCCGTCGGGTGGAACCTCCAGTACTCCTTCACTCCTATCGAGGCGTACAACGCCTGCTTCTCGCCGCGATCTCGATCCTCGGTGGACGGAGAGGCCACCTCCAATATCCACGTGGGGGGCCGACCCTCCTCCCAGAGCTTATAGGACTGCTCCGGGAGCGCCTTCAAGCCCTTCGCCACGAAGAGGTCCGGCGTGACCCGCTTAGTGTTGTCGCCTTCTTGGTAGTACAGGAACATATTGGCCCCTACCTGCACACGGTCGTGGCGCGCGAACCAATTGCGCAGCGTGGCCATCGCATAAAAGATCGCGTCGACGTGCCGGGGCACTTCGGCCATGATCTTGCCGTCCGAGTACGGGTACTCGACTGCGGCCGGACGGTGTGTCGCGGTAGTTGTGGTGCTGGCCATGGTGGCGCTGGTGGCGCTTGCGCCAAGCTCAGCTTAGCAAGTCGTGGCGGACCGCCTCTCGGCCGGAACCTGTCGCCGGCTGCTGCGCCCATTCGGGGTTACCGCGAGTAACACAAGGCAAGCGCCTCTGGACGATCGTCCCGCGCGCTGTGAAGCGGCCACCGGAGTCCGTTGTCCCAGTTGCGGCTGTAATGGAACACTGGGTCCAATTCGGCCTGCGGGCTCGTGCCGAAGTCCGTATGCTTGGTCAAGCGCCGGTCGCCGGTCCACATGGAAGCCACGCTGTTCGAAGCCTTGGATCGACTGGCAAGCGTGCTTGCCGGGGGCGGCCTCGCTGTTGTTGCGGCCTGCCTTGCTGGCCGGACAGCGATCGGCCAACTGCGCGGCTTGCGCGGAAAGCTCACGCCGGCGGAAGGATGGCTGCTCGCGTTCGGCTGCGGATCCGCCGTGCTGAGCACGTTGGTGTTCGCGCTCTGCGCCGCCGGATGGTTCTACGATGCCACTGCACTGGGCGCGTTCGCGGCAATCGCGCTGGCCTGGTACCGATGGGGCCGTTGGAATTGGAGGGCCGAAACCTCGGAGCCCCGCTCTAGCCCCCGTTTCTCGCAACTGCTCCTCTACGTTCCAGCCGCCGTCTATGGCGTCCTGTACGTCATCCACACGCTCGCGCCGGAAACCAGGGCCGATGCGATGGGCTATCACCTCGGCCTCGTGCACCGCTACTACCGGTCCCACGGCTTCGAGGCGATCACCACCAACGTCTATGCCCAACTCTCGCAGGGGACCGAGATGCTGTACCTCTTCGCCTATGCGATCGGGCGCGAATCAGCGGCAAAGCTGGTCCACCTGTCTTTTCTGATCGCCACGGCGGGCGGGATCCTATGCTTGGCCAAGAGATTCCGGGCCGAGCTTGCGGGCGTATTCGCCGCGGTCGTCTACTTCACGTGCCCGGTTGTCATCCCGGACGCAACCGCTGCCTACAACGACTGCGCCCTCGCCTTCACTCTGTTTTCCGTCTTCTGCGTGCTGCTGCTGTGGTGGCGCGACGGCGAGAGGCAATGGCTCGCGGTACTCGGCGTTCTGATCGGATTCTCGTTCGCCATCAAATACACGGGCGCGATAGCGATCGCCGCTGCCCTTGCAGCAGCGCTTCGCCGCCTGTTTGCGGGGGGCTCGGCGAGATCGGTGGCGGAGCTGTTCGCATGGACCGGAGTCCCGGCTGCGGTCGTCGGGCTGCCCTGGCTGGTCAAGAACGCGATATTCACGGGCAATCCCCTCGCGCCGTTCTTCAACGACTGGTTCCCCAATCCATATTTCAGCGTTGAGTGGGAAACGGCCTACAAGTTCGCGATGCGCTCCTACCGCCAAGGCCCGTTCGACCGCTGGGAACAGCTGCTCGCGGCACCGTTCGACCTTGTCATCGGAGAGCGCTACGCCGGTTCGCTGGGCTGGATGATCCTCTTGTTGCCGATTGCCCTGATCGCTTGGAGGAGACCGTTCACGCGGGCACTGCTGGCGGCTGCGGTGATCAGCGCCCTTCCCTGGCTCGCCAACGCCGGAGCGAGATTCCTGATCCCCAGCCTGCCGTTCGCCTTGCTGGCTACCGGCATGGCGCTGGACGAGTTGCCGCGACGGTTGCGCCACGGCATCGTGGCGCTCTTGTTGGCCGGTCAATGCGCCACCTCGTGGCCCGCACAGCGCTCGCGCTGGTACCACCCCAATCTGTGGAGCGTCGAAGGCATGCCCTGGCGGGCAGCGCTGCGGCTGGAGCCTCAGAAATGGCACCTGGCTAGGAACGTGAAGTTCTTCTTGCTGGCTGACCGGATCGGCCAGCTCGGCGGCAACGATATGCGCGTGCTGTCCTTTACCGACCTGCCGGAAGCGTACTTTGACGCAGAACTCCTTGTTTCCTACCAAGGACTGGAGAACCAAGACTTGGCGGATGCGGTGCTAGCTCCCCTGAAGCCCTCTCAGATTCCAGACAGCGCAGTCCGCGCAGCTTGGCCGCAGCGCCCCGTCCGAGGGGTGCGCGTGGAGCAGGCTCGCGACCACAATGCCACTTCTTGGTCGGCCTCGGAGGTTCGCGCACTTAGCAACGGTCGCCCCGTGCGCCCGGATCCGCAATGGATCGCGCGGGCGCAGCCGCTGCCATGGCACGCGGGCCGGCTCATCGACGGGAATCCGTTCACCAAGTGGACGTCGCGGCAGCCGGCAGCATCGGGGATGGAACTGGAGGTCCGCTTCGATCGGAGCGTGCTGGTGGACGGCGTCGAACTGGTGCATCCGAGAGGGGCTGCGGCCACGCAGGCCACTCTGGAGTTCGCGGTGCTTGCCCCGGCTGGCACCTGGGAGGAGGTGCGACCGGAGTCCTTCGAATTCGTCGGAACCGAGGTCTCCCCTGGCGCTTCGTACGCATCTGCCGCAGCGCTACTGCGACAGCACCGAATCGACTACGTGGTCTTCAACGTAGACCCTCGAGACCCGTACTTCCCACAGGCCCGGGCTGTGGCGAGCGAGCCGGGTCGCTGGGGGCTGCGCAAGGTGTTCGTCGACCGCACGGCAACGCTGTTCGAAGTGTTGCCGGAGCAACCGTGACAACCGCGATCAGGCCGCGCGGGTGGAACACATGGCACCGGCGGGTCAAAGCGGGAGAAGTCGTCGCCGGAGTCGCTACAGACCCCGCAAGTCGAAGCAGAGCAAGCGCGGACCGGTCGGCGGGTCGATCGAGCGCGAGTTCTGGCTCACATAGAGCAGCCCGCGACTGATGACCGGCGGCCCCCACGTCTCGCGCGCCAAAAACAGCCTGGCGCGGTCCAAGATCTTCGGTCCCGCAGGCGAGAGATTCAGCCACAGCAGGTGCCCGTGTTCGCCGAGTGCGAGGAAGCGGCCATCTACCTTCAGCAAGTTTCCCCGCAAGGGACTCGCGTGGAAGGTCCGTGCCTCTCCCTGCAGCTGGACAGTCTCCTGCCACTCCAGCGACTCGCTCCAAACCGTCTCCCCGCTGCTGGCGTTCACGCAGGTCAGCTTTGCGTCGGGCTCGTTGCGACCCGAAAACGCGTAGTAGTGGCCTTGATCGTGGACGGCGGTCGTCCAGTGCAGGTCGAAATCGGAGTTCTCCCAGACCTTGGAGAATGTGCCGTCGGGCTTCACTTCGATCAACGCCGCCCCGGTACGGTACGAGGCCGAGACAAGCACCCGATCGCCAGTCACAACCGGACACGACGCATTGACGGACTCGAAACTGCGGCTGCGCCACGGGAATCTGAAGTCCAGCGCGCCGTCGCGCGGGTTGATTGACAGCAGGCCGCCGGTCGGAGGCCTGCTCTCGCCACCGCCGAGCACGAACAGCCGCCGATTGCCGTGGACACGGGCGATGACAGGCGTCGCATAGCTGGCCCCCCACTGGTCGCCAACGCCCCAGACCATGCGCCCGGTCAGCTTGTTGAAGGCGACCACCTCGGGACCGCCTGGAGCACCTACGTTCAGGATCAGCAGATCCCCTTCGATCAACGGCGTGGTGGCAATCCCGAAGAAGTCCTGAGGCACCCTGAACTCGGCCGCGATGTCGCGGCGCCAGACGACCTGTCCGGTCTTGAGTCGGAGGCAGTGCAGCTTCCCCTGCGCCCCGTACGTGTACACATGGTCGCCATCTATGACCGGACTGGAGCGCGGGCCGTTGTTGTAGCCGTAACGGTCGCTGAAGTCTGTTCCGTAGCGATAGCTCCAGTAGCTCTCTCCTGTTTCTGGCCGCAGGCACTCGATGGCCTCTTGGTTCCCCGAGCGGTGGAGGTATACGAGGTAGTCGCCTTGGATCGATGGCGAACTGTAGCCGGTGCCCTTTGACAGCTCCCACAAGAGCTTCGGCCCGTCCGGCCCGAACTCGTGCAAGAGGTTGGTCTCGCCGGAGACCGGCTGTCCCGTGCGACCGAGAAAAGCCGGCCAATCTTCGGTCACTGCACCGGGCGAGAGCGGTCTGGGCCGTGCGTGCAGCGTTACGCCGGGATGCGCTGTCGGCTCAACCTCGGCGCGCTCTTCGACGGAAACTGGCTCCGGCGGCCTGGGATCCTCGAACCGCGTGGCTGCGCCAAGGCAGCAACCGATCAGCACTATGGACGCTACCGCGGGCTTCAAGTCGTGATTCTCGCATATCGCTTCGCCGCCACATTAGCGCGTCCAGACTTTGTCAGCATCGCCCCGGATAGAACTCGAGTGGGGCTAAAATGCGTTCTATGCCTCCAATATCACGCCGGGGCTTCGCAAGCCGCGCCGCCATCGCCGCAACAGCTGCCTCGTACTCGAGGATTCGAGGCGCAAACGACGTCATCGGCATCGGGGTGATCGGATTGGGCAATATTTCGCGTGGGCATCTGAACGAGTACAGCAATAGCCCGGATTCAAGAGTCACCGCGGTCTGCGACATCTACGCTCCGCGGCTTGACCGGGGAGTTACGCAAACCTCGGCGAAGGGATACCGGCGCTACGAAGACCTCATCCAAGATCCGAATGTTGACGCGGTCATCGTCTGCACCCCTGACCACTGGCACGCACCGATGGCGATCGCAGCGATGCGGGCCGGCAAGGACGTGGACGTGGAGAAGCCGATGAGCTTGACCATCGCCGAGGCCAAGCAGATGGTGGAAACCGCCGAGCAGACCGGTCGCATCCTCGCTGTGGACAGCGAACACATCGCCCACGGAATCTGGGAGCCGGCTCGGAAGCTGGTCTCGGCAGGCTTGCTGGGGAAGATCCTCTGGAGCCAGACGAGCCGTAGCCGCAACACCCGAGAGCCCCCTTTCAACTATGTCATCGACGAGTTCGCCAGCCCCGAGAACTTGGACTGGGAAGCTTTCCTCGGCAGCGCTCCGAAGAGGCCGTTCTCCCGCGAGAGGTTCTTCCGCTGGAGGCGCTACCGCGACTACTCCGGCGGGATCGCCACCGATCTGTACTACCACCACGTCACGCCGCTGATTCAGGTCCTCGGCCGGGAGTTCCCGATTCGGGCGGTTTCTGCCGGCGGAAACTACGGCACTCCAGAGTCGGTGATGGAGGTGCCGGACGTGCTCGTCGTGGCGCTGGACTTCCCCAGCAAGCACACCATCGTGTGCTCCGGCTCCCTCCAGAACTCGGTCGAGCTTCCAATCGTCGTGCGCGGCCATGAGGCCAACATCCACTTCGAGGGCAACCACCTGCGCCCGCAGAGCATTCGCCTGGTGCCAGAGGAGCCCTTCATCGACGGCTTCAAGGAGCGGGTCGCAAGCACCGGATTGGACGCCATGGGAACGTGGGTCGAGGAGCGCCGCCCTGTACGGCCCACCAACTTCAGGGGCCTTAGCGAGAGACGCAAGCGCCAAATGCTGTCCATGCTGCTCGCCGAGCCGCGTTGGAAGCAACGCTACGACGAGGACTCGCGGTCCCGACCTCAGATTCAGTCTCCCGGCGAGGAGCGCGATAGCTACCTTCAAGCTGTGTTTGAAGAGCGGGCCGCGGCGCGCTCGATCATGCCCTCGCTACACATACAGGCCCCGCCATCGAAGTCGTTCAGGCAGCACTTCTTGGAGTCAATCCGAACGCGCAAGCCCGCCCCTCTCGATGGCGAGCTCGGCTACCGTTCCCAAGTCGCGGTCAGCCTAGGGGTGGAGGCCCATCGCCGCAACAAGGCGATGGGCTTCGATCTCGAGAGCGAGCAGGTGCGCGAGTTGTGAGGCTCGCGCTCGCCCTGCTGGCGCTGCACGGTGCCGCACTGTGTGCAGAGCCTGGCTTCGAGACGCTCTTCGACGGCTCCACGCTCTCAGGGTGGACTGTGCTCCCGCGAGAGGAGCCGAGCGGAGGGTGGCGGGTCGAGGACAACGTGTTGCTGGTGGAGGGCCGGCCCGGAAACCTCGCCACTTCCGACGAATTCGCGGACTTCGACCTGCGCCTCGAATGGAAGCTTGGGGAACTCGGCAACAGCGGAGTCTTCTACAGGTCTGTGGGCACCGGAAACCCGGCCCTGGCCGCCATCGAGTACCAACTCGCCGACAATGCGCGCCCAGCTTCCCAGCAGCATGCAAACCGCCGGGCGGGATCAGCTTATGGCCTATACGCGCCGCAGGTCGACTCGGCGCCGCAGATCGGCGCGTGGAACACCCTCCGGGTGGTAGCGCGCGGCGACCGTGTGGAGCATTGGCTCAACGGGCAAAAGGTGGTGGAGTTCGACCTTGGCAGTCCGGACTTCGCCGCAAGGGCCCGGGCGGCCGGCAAGGACGAAGCCTTCGCCCAAGCCAGATCTGGCAGGATCGTGTTGCAAGACCACGCCAGCCGGGTCTGGTTTCGCAACATACGAATCCGGCGCTTGGAGTGATTGCGATCATGCTTTTCGAGCGACCGCTGGCTAGTGATGCTTTTGCGAGATCCCAGCCACTGCGGCTCAACTTTGGCGAGAACGTGATAGCAGTGCTGGGAGTTCAGTTAACCCGAATAAATGGTTCGCTCTCGGATTGACTGCCGGAGTCGACCAATATATTCAGATGGCCATCCGTGCAACCAAGCCCGAGAGACGGGACGGGCAATGGCTCCGGCGGCACAGGCAAATTCAATTCTCCGAATGAGCGTTCGAGAGCAAAGCGGTTGAGCCAGTGATTTGACGGTGGGTAGCGGCGTCCAGCTGCTAAGGCTCAGGTCAGGCAGGGTAGGTTGGCTAAGTGCCGAAGGCCTCGGTGCAGGCAGCGTGCTTGTTCCCCAGCCGCGAACGTAGCTTGGCCGTGACCGCGGCTCGAGAGGGCAACCTGGACGGCAGGTGGGACGTCAGCAGGCCACGAACCGACGGTATAGTCGGGCCGCAGGTGCAACTGGTCCATATATGGCAAATAGCCATGAAATCGGGACCAGTCCAAGAGACACGCGTGAATCCTCTCCGCGGCCAATCGAATTTCCATGCGAGGAACTTGCGCTGGCCGACGCGTCAACTACGCCACGAGCCATTTGCATAGTTCGCGCTGTCTGGCCGGCGACAATTGCTATAGAAAGCGTTCTCTCGCTTTTTGTCTGTTCCCAGTCACGGGGGTACCCGAGAGCAGCGGGCGTTGAGCTCCGACTCCGTCCCCGGATCGAGCTATTCGGCTCTTGCGCTGCGAGGGCGGCTGGGAATCCTGAAGACCTCGAGCAATGATTGGGCAGCTTCGCCGGGTGACTGCTCGGATGGAACTAGCGTTACGGTAGACGGATGCAGCTCAGGGTCGCCCCGAGGCGCTCCGCTTCCGCCAAGAACGACTGCTGTGCTTGGGGCGAGGTGCTGGCGGAATTCCAGCAATTCGGCCTTGCTGGCTTCAAACAGGCTCTTGCTGGATACGGAGAGCAGAATCGCCCGGGGCGCGACCAGCGTGCATGCCCCATACAGATCAGCGAACGGAACATCCGCGCCCAGCATCGTGATGCGGACACCCCGGCGAGCGAGCGAATAGGCGATCGCGAGCAGACCCAGTTCGTGCCGCTCACCAGGAACGCACGCGCACAGAGCGTGTGGGGCACCGGCGGCGGTTTGGGACTTCTCGACCTCGACCAGACCTCTCAAGCGAAACACGAAGATCCCGGTCGCCATATGCTCGCTGGCGATCGAACACTGGCCTTGCGACCAGAGGCTGCCGATCCGCCGCTGCGCGGCCAGGACTACGCGTCCAATCGCCTGTTCCGGGTCGAGAGAGGCAAACGCATCGTCCAGCGTGTGCTGCAGGGTTCGCTCGTCCATTCCCAGAGCGGCCTCGACGATGCCGAGGGTCCACGCCTCCACTCGGTCGGACGAGACAGCTGACGATAGGGCCATGCCGAGGAGTTGGTCGCGGCCGATGTCGTTGATCTCCCCGATGGAGCGACCGGCGTCCAGCAGTTGCCGTATCGCCCTCAGCACGCGCAGGTCATTACGGCCGTATAGGCGATGGCCTCCCGGCCCCCGCTTGGGGCGCAGCAGTTCGTAACGGCGCTCCCATGCCCTGAGCCGTTGCGGGGAGAATGCAGTCAGCCTGGCGATCGTCGCCATCCTGTACGGCGCAGCCGGTTCCGCTGAGGGCTTCATCGACAACTTCCAGTTTCCTCCCTACGGGTCCGCTCGCGCCGCCGATTCGCCTGCGGACGGTCCCAGATCCGCAACGTGCGCTGCGGGCGGCTTTCCGAAGAGATAGTGTGCGACATGCCATTCCGTGCCCCGCCTGTATCCCCAAAGCTCGGCGCACGCCAGGAAGAAGATCCGCCATCGAGCAAACCACAGTTCCGCCCCGCCGTCCCCGTAGACTTGGCGGAAGATCTGAAGAACGCTGCTTCGCTCGCGATCAAGGTTTTCCAGCCAGGCCAGCGCAGTCCTTCGATAGTGGATGCCGCGCCACCTCCATTGGCAATCCAGTTCGAGGTGGTTCTGGCATGTGGACAGCAGGTCCTTGCTCGGCATCAGGCCGCCAGTGAAGAAGTGGCGGCCCATCCAGTTCGAAGGACCCTCCGTCTCGAACTCGTACGTATATTGGCGGTGGCAGAAGATGTGAACGAACAGCTTTCCGCCGGGCTTGAGCCAGCCCGCGATGCGTCGCATGAGCTCGGCGTGGTTTCGCATGTGCTCGAACATTTCGATCGAGATGACGCGGTCGAAGCGCTCGCGGATGTCGAATTCGTTTATGTCGGCCTTCAGGACCCTGAGGTTGTCGAGTCCGAGTCGCGCGGCGCGGGCCATGATGAAGCCTTGCTGGGCTCGAGAATTCGTCACCGCCGTGACAGAGCAGCGGCGATAGCGCTGCGCAATCCAAAGAGCCGCCGAGCCCCAGCCGCAGCCGAGCTCGAGCACATCCTGCCCGTCTTCTATTTCGGCACGGGCACACGTAATCTGGAGTGCCGCGACCTCGGCCTCACACAGCGTGCTGTCCGAATGTTCCCAATAGCAGCAGCTGTACTTCACCGACGGGCCGAGGACCTTCTCGAAGAATGCCGCCGGCAGTTCGTAGTGCTGTCGGTTGGCGGCCGCCGGAACAGGAGCAACGGGGTCGCTGTGCGGACCGGCCGCCAGCCGGCTCGACCTGGCGCGCCGAGCCTCTTGTCGGAGCCGTGCTGCGCACAGGCGGCGGATTCCGAACCGAACGGCAGCGTCGGACAATGCTCCACACTCCGCCGCCAAGAGCCCGATCGAGATGAGGGTGTCGGTCACCGGGAATCCTCCCTCGGCCACCACGGGAAGAAGGGGCTTACCTCCCGCTGGTAGCGTCGATACTCTGCGCCCCGGCTGGCCAGTGCCTGCTCTTCGGTGGGTGGAATTCCGGTGACCTTGCAAATGAGCAGCAACATCGCAACCGGCCCCGCGAGCGTGAGCCACCCGTGCGGCGCCTGCCAGCCGACTGCGACATAGCTCCACCAGTGGAGCCACTCGAAGAAGTAGTTCGGGTGCCTCGAGTACTTCCAGAGCCCGGATCGGCAGACCCTCGACCCCGCCTGGGAATCGCGGAAGCGTCTCAGCTGGCGGTCGGCGACGGTCTCGCCCGCGACTGCTACCGCCCAGACAAGCGCTCCGAGGTCCTCCGGCCATCCGACAGGGCTTGGGTTTCGGGCCGCGATGAGGGCCGGGGCCGCAAAGAAGGCGCAGAGCAGGGCCTGGACCTGGAAGAACCCGAACAGCCACGCGTCGGCTGAATCGCCGTGCAG
Source organism: Bryobacterales bacterium (assembly GCA_028819215.1). Taxonomy (GTDB): domain Bacteria; phylum Acidobacteriota; class Terriglobia; order Bryobacterales; family UBA6623; genus VXMF01. The sequence goes on along the minus strand of JAPPMG010000009.1, from coordinate 13,819 downwards.
GCGGCGCAGGCGAACATACCGGCCGTCCTCGGGAGAGTTCCGGAGTCTGGCTACCAGGTGCCACGTCAGGCGGAGCGACCAAAGACCTGCAAGCGCGGCGATCAGTGCGCGGCGGGCAACGTCGCCATCGGATGCGAGGGCAAAAGCCACGGCCAGCGAGCCCGTCCCGACGGTCCAGGCCACGTCGACCCAGTCCGCCCGCCGTGTCGTGCGCTGGACGAGCCACACGATGGCCATCGCCAACGCGACAGCCGCCCAGCCTGTCAGCCAGCTGACGAAGAGGCTCATGGCGCCCTTCCCTCCGGCGCGAGCCGGCCGGTCGACAAGGCCCGGCTGCGAAGTGACTTGGCGAGGGCCGCCAAGGCTGGGAACACCAGTGCCCACAAGATGGTCAGTGCCACCACGGCCTCGGGCCCAGACTCCAGCCGGACCACTCCCGCCGCTTGGCCCGCCAAGTATGTCAGCGGCCCTCCGGCGGCCCCGGCCAAGGCTGCCGCGATCCACCGTTCGCCGGCCCATGCCAGGGATTCGTCCAGGGTGGTCGCGAAATTGATCCAGAGGACGCTCATCCAGACCGGCGGCGGCCATCCGGCACGGGCCTGTTCCGGGAAACTCATCAACTCGGCCAGCACGAGCGCGGAATCGACGGCAAGACCAATCGCCGCGGAGATTGCCAGCAATCCTATGGATGGAAGCTTGACCGGGACTCGCGGAGCGGACTGAACGGCAATGGAGATCGCCAGGGCTACCGCCCCGGGCCAGACGCGCCCGGTCGCGGCCCCGAAGACCGCGACGAGCCACGTGCCGTGGAAGCAGCCCAGATTGAGCAGGGTTCTCACGGCAGGCCGGCCTCCGCAGTGATCGGCGGGCGTCGATTGCCTGGCTTGGCCAGCAACAGCTGGACGTTGCCGATCAGGCGCTCCTCGAAGCCGGCCTCGCAATAGGAAAGGTAGAACTCCCAGAGCCTGACGAATTCCTGGGAGTACCCGAGCGCCCGGATCGCGGCCTGACGGGCCCGGAAGTTCGCCCGCCAGCGTCTCAGCGTCTCCGGGTAGTGCGGAGCGAGATCCTCTAGGTGGATCATCCGCATGTCGGTGCCCGCGGCAACCGCCCTGCCGATCGCCGCCATCGAGAGCAGGCAGCTGCCCGGGAACACATAGCGCTGGATGAAGTCGGCCGACCGCCTGTACGACTCGTAGCGGTGCTCGGCCATCAGGATCCCCTGCAGCAGCATCAGCCCGTCATCTGCCAGCAGCCGGCTGCACTTGGCGAAGTACCCCGGAAGGAACTCGTGGCCCACGGCCTCGATCATCTCGATGGAGACGATCTTGTCGTAGCGTCCCGACAGGTCGCGGTAGTCCCGCAGGATGACCTCCACGCGGTCCGCGAGGCCTGCTTCGCAGACCCTCTGCCTGGCTAGGAGGAATTGTTCCTTGGAAACGGTGGTCGTGGTGACACGGCAGCCGTAACGCCGCGCCGCATGGATGGCCAGCGCGCCCCAGCCGGTTCCGATCTCTAGCAGGTGGTCGGACGGGGCGAGGTCCAGCTTTCGGCAAGCTATGTCTATCTTGCGCAGCGAGGCGGATTCCAGGGACTCTCCGGGAGATTCGAACACGGCGCACGAGTAACTCATCGTTTCGTCGAGGACCAGGCGGAAGAAGTCGTTGCCCAAGTCGTAGTGCGCCTCGATGTTCGCCAAGGCGCCGTGGCGCGTGTTGCGGCGGAGTGCGTGCAGGATCCTAGCGGCTTGCGAGGCGGCACCGGCCCATCCCCGCTCCATCCCGTCGGTGAGGGCGATGTTGCGCGCAAAGATCCGGCAGAGCGCGGTCAAGTCATCGGCGGACCAGCGACCGAGAATGTACGACTCGGCCGCTCCGAGCGTTCCGCCGAGGGCGACATCCACCCAGAACAATGGGGAATCGACTGTGACGTCGGCGCGCAGGTCGGCAGCAGTGCCATAGGAATCCGCACCGTCCGAACAGACGATCGTGAGCCCGCCGTGCTCGAGGTCGCGCAAGCGGCGCCTGACAGCTCGCTCGGCAAGCGACTGGAGCCGGCCCGAGCGGACCTCGCGCCAGTTAATCCCGGTCGTTGGAGCGATCCGCTCTCTCACGGCAGTTCGGCCTCCAAGTGGGCGGCATGCTTGGGGTGCGGATGGAACGGGCAGCGCTTGCCGAAGAGCCGCAAGGCCTGCCAGTAGATCCCGGCCATGACCTGCAGCGTCATGAACGGGTAGGACAGCAGGCCCCTTGCCAGCGAGCGGCCGCCGATTGGGAGGCGCGTCATGCGAAGCGTCGCGTCGAACACGGGCACGTCGCCCTCCGAGGACTGCATGTGAACAAACAGTTCGTCGCCGGGTCCGGACAGCGTCCAGCGATAGTGCTGGTCCATGCCCATGAAGGGGGAGACATGGAAGCCCTTGGGAAACTCGAAGCGGGCGGGTGCGCCCTGCGGCTGGCCGGCATCCACGGCGAGCGTGTAGCAGTGGCGCTCGCCCCAGGGGGTGTTGTGCACCTCCGCGACGATGAACTCCACCCGTTGCCCAGCCTTGTCGAAGCAGTAGTAGAAGCTCACCGGGTTCATGACGTACCCGAAATAGCGCAAGTGCGTCAGCAGCCGGATCGGCCCAGCGGGACGCACCCCCGTGGCCCCGGCAACCTCGCGGCGGACGGATTCGTTCAAGGGGAGAGACGGGTCGCCGAGGTGATCCTCGCGGCGAAACCACGCGACCGCGAACCGCTTGGTCGACCAGAACCAACGCCGGGCGAACACCGTGTCCAGTTCGGAGAGGTCGAGACAGACCTGGAACACGCGGTAGCGGAAGGAATGCTCCACGGGCACGAACCGGCTGTGACTTACCCACCCCTCGTACAGACAGCTGTTCATCGCACTGACCCCGGGTCGAGCGCGCGGCAGACAGCGATCGCGCTGCGGACCCCGTCTTCGTGGAATCCGTAGCCCCAGTAAGCGCCGCAAAACGACGTGCGGTTGGAGGAGATGACTTCACCGTGGCGGGCCTGCGCTACCGCGCGGCCCGACGTGAACACAGGGTGTTCATAGCGCATCCTCCGCAGGATCCGGCGCTCGTCGATGCCAGAGAAATCATTCAGGGTGACGTTGAGCGGCGTGCTCGCGGAGAACCCCTGCAGGCGGTTCATGTTGTAGGTCACGGTGGCGCGGAGGGCGGGCTCTCGACGGACTCGATAGTTCCAGCTGGCCCATGCCCGGCGAGAGCGGGGCAGGGGTTCGGGGTCGGTGTGCAGGATCGCCTCATTGCGCTGGTATGGGAACGCGCTCAAGAGCGCGAACTCGGTGGGGGAGGGATCCCGGAGGATCTGCAACGCTTGGTCGGCGTGGCAGGCAAGGATGACGTGGTCGAAGACGCCGGACCGACCGCGCCCGTCGACCACCCGGGCACCGTCCTTGCTGCGCTCGACCGCGGCCACGGGAGTCCGGCAGGCGATGCTCCGGGCGAACGGCCGCGACACCGCCTGCACGTACCGGCACGAGCCTCCGCGGATGACCCGCCAGACGGGACGCCCCTTCCAGCGGAGCATCCCGTGGTTTGCGAGGAACTCAACCACGAAGCGGATCGGGAATTCCCGGAACGTGCCCGGCGGGACGGACCACAGGGCGGATCCTAGGGGAGACAGGTACTCCTGCACGAAGCCCGGGCCGTAGCCGCCGGCCGCAAGGAACGACTCGACGCTGGTGTCTGGCGCTATGCCGAGTGCGCGCGTCGGTGCCTCGATCTGGAAGCGCGCAATGTCTCCCAACATGCGCAGGAAGCGGGCGCGAAGCAAGTTCCGGCGCTGGGAGAACAGCCTGTTGAGCGACGATCCGTTGTACTCGATCCCGGATCGGTCCGAACGGACGCTGAAACTCATCGACGTCGGCTGCGTCTCCACGCCTAGCTCGCCAAGCAGCCGGTTGAACAGGGGATAGTTGGCCTCGTTGAAGACCACGAATCCGGTATCGACAGCGTATTCCGCGCCCCCTGCTTTCACGCGAACGGTACGGGCATGGCCTCCGACTTGCGCGGAGGCCTCGAAGACAGTCAGCTCGTGCCGCCGGCAGAGGTAGTAGGCGCTTGCCAGACCGGCGATCCCCGCTCCGACGATCGCGATCTTCATCTCGCACCCCCTGCTGCCGGGAAGTCGACGCGATTGCGGGCGAGAGCGTGTTCGGGCACGGTTCGCAGGTCCCAGACAAGCCCCAGCCGCTGAAGGGACAGCAGGACGTAATACGTAATGTCCAGTTCCCACCAGTAGAAGCCTTGCCGTGCCGCGCCGGGATAGTGGTGGTGGTTGTTGTGCCAGCCCTCCCCGAGAGTGAGCAGGGCCAGGAGCCAGTTGTTCCGGCTGTCGTGGCCCGGGGCGCACCCGCGCCCGCCCCCCCCCGGGGGCAGGGGGGTGGTGGTTGAACGCGGGGGGGTGAGGGCGACAGTGGGGGGGGAAAAAAACCCACCGCGCCAAAGGGGGGCGGTGGG
>JAPPMG010000009.1:0-9320 GCA_028819215.1 Bryobacterales bacterium | reverse complement strand
TTGTTTGGGGGGGGGGTTTGGGGCGCCCCCCCGCCCCGCGGGGCGCCCCCCCCCCGGGGTGTTGTGGGGGGGGGGGGGGGGGGGCGCCCCCCCCCCCCACGGCCCCAGCCGTGGGCAAGGGAGTTGATCGTGAACGTCGCGTGGTACAGGCAGACTGTCGAGGCGAAAAATCCCCAAGCGAGCATCTGCGGGCCGTTCGTGCCGAGCTGGGGCTGCCAGCGCTCGAGGGTCCATCCCGCCAAGTAGACGAGAGCCGCGAACACCAGCGGAGGGGCCCAGTCGAAGCGGTTCAGGAGCCGCAATTCAGGGAACCGCGCCCAGTCCCGGACAAAGCGCGAGCGCGTCAGGAATCCCTCGCCGGTCATGAACCAACCCGCATGGCTGCCGAGGAAGCCGGACAGGCTCGGCGAGTGCGGGTCGCCGGGGGCGTCGGAGTGGGAGTGATGCTGAGCATGGTGCGATGCCCACCACATCGGGTCGCGCTGCGCGGCGCATCCGCCGACAAATGCCATCAGCGCCTGAAACGCCCGCGACGTGCGAAAGGCCCGATGCGAGAAATAGCGGTGATAGAAGCCGGTGATGGCGAACATGCGGACGAGGAACGAAGCGGCCGCGACGGCAAGTGCCACCGGGCTCCAACCGGTCCAGAGCACGCCCAGGGCGGCGGCGTGCATGGCAAGGAACGGCAGGCACCGCAGCCAGTCCACGTCGTTATGGGATCGTGCTCCTCCTCCCGAGCGGCTGTCGAACCATCGCCTCAGCCAAAGGGGGGCGCCCTCCCGGCGCTCGCGCTGGTCGAGCGGTGCCGCCGGCGCGATCGGTGCGGCCCAGGCTTGCGACCGCCGGCGGGGAGGAATCGAGGCAGAGCGCGTTGCGGGCCGCGCAGTGGCGAAGCGTTTGGAGTTACTGCAAGCTGCGGCTTTCATCTCTCTTCAATACTGATACAATAACTATACAAAGTCTATGGATCAGATGTGTCAATAACAGCTGAAGGATTTCAAGCCGCTGGAATCTGGTGCTCGGGAGGCGATCGAGAGTCTCATTCATGCCGACAGACAGTCCACTCTCCGGCTCATCCGCAATTTGGGCGATCCCTGGGGGATCGGATTCAGACCCAGGATGGGGGCCGATTCGACAGAGCAGCCAGGGGGTCGCCCCTAGACCTAAATGTCACTGGAGAGTGCGCACTGTTCCACCCGATCCCGGCGGGCCGCTGCGCGTAGGATGGTGTGGCGATCGCGGACACCGCCAGAGAGGGGACCAACCGACAGCAGTAAGCGATCAACCGATGTGATGGCGAAGGCCGGTTTCATCCGCCTTGCTTGGGAAACAACAGCAGCATGGATTTCGAGTGGATCGCCATCGCCTTGGGGGACGTCGCCTGGATCGCCGCGGCGTTTGTTCTTGGCCTGCTTTCGAGGATCGCCGGTCTGCCGCCCCTGGTAGGCTTCCTCGCCACCGGATTCGTGCTCAACCTGCTGGGTGTCGCCGGCGGGGAGATGCTCGAGAAACTGTCGGATCTCGGCATCACTTTGTTGCTGTTCACGATAGGCCTCAAGCTCAATCTTCAGACCCTTGTCCGGCCGCAGGTCTGGGCGGTCACCGGACTGCACATGTCGGTCGTGGCCTTGGTTTTCGGCACCGCCATCTATGTGCTCGCCCTCGTGGCTACACCGTTCTTCGATGGCCTGGACCTTTCGCGGTCCCTGCTGATCGCCCTTGCACTGAGCTTTTCCAGCACAGTGTTCGCTGCGAAAGTGCTTGAAGACAGGGGAGAGACGAACTCGCTGCACGGACGCGTGGCAGTCGGGATTCTCGTCGCTCAGGATCTAGTCGCCGTGGTGTTTCTCGCGCTCTCGGCGGGCTCGTGGCCGACTGCATGGGCGCCCCTGGTGTTGCTGTTGATCCCACTGCGGCGAGTGCTGACCAGGGTTCTCGACATCGTGGGCCATGGCGAGCTCATAGCCCTTTACGGCTTCGTGCTTGCCCTTGGCGGGGCGGAGATTTTCGAGCTGGTCGGGCTGAAGTCGGACATGGGCGCCCTCGTTCTGGGCGTTCTGGTCGCAGGTCACGCCAAGTCCGACGAAATGACCAAGGCGATGCTCGCCTTCAAGGACTTGTTCCTGATCGGTTTCTTTCTGATGATCGGACTGTCCGGACAGCTGACGTGGGACGCAGTTCTCGTCGGCGCGGCCCTCACGCCGCTCGTGTTCCTCAAGGCGGCCCTCTTCCTCGGCCTGATGCTCGGTTTCAAGCTGCGGGCCCGGACCTCGTTGTTCGCCGCGCTGAATCTGAACACTTTCAGCGAATTCGGGCTCATTGTCGCGGCCGTCGGTGTGGCCAACGACTGGATCGATGGACGCTGGCTGATCGTCATCGCGGTCGCGCTGGCCCTTTCGTGCGCGCTCTCGGCAGGGCTCAACATCTTCGTAGACCGGATCTACGCCCAGCGCCGTTCGGCGTGGCAGCGCCTGCAGCGGTCGGCACGCCTAGCCGATGACCGGCTGCTCGACATGGGAGGGGTAGCGATCGCCATCATCGGCATGGGCCGCGTCGGGACGGGGGCGTATGACGAGCTGGTTCAACTGCACGGGCGGACCGTTGTCGGGGTGGATATCGATCCGGCCACCGTGCGGCACCACCAGTCGAAGGGCCGCAATGTCTTGCTCGGCGATCCCAGTGACGGCGATTTCTGGGATCGCGTTCACGCCGCCGACAACCTCGAATTGGTCATGCTGGCGCTGCCGAAGCTGGCCTCGAGCCTAGCGGTCCTCAACCAGCTCAAAGACTCCTCCTCCGACGCCCCGGTCGCCGCCACGGCACGGTTTGAGGATGAGTTTGAGTCGCTGCAGTGGGCCGGCGCGTCGGAGGTGTTCAACATCTACGCGGAGGCCGGCTCGGGATTCGCCACCCATGCGACCGCGCACCCTACTGTGCGCCGATAAGCCAACGGGAGTGTCGGCGGATGCGCCTTGAAAGCGAGTGCGCAACGGCACAGGCGCGGAACTTCTGACGAGCGCTGTTGGTTGGTTGGCGATCCAGCAAGCCGCGGTTGGATTCCGCCATCAGAAGACTGCGGAATTCAACAGGCGCTGTGGCCGCGATGGCCGGCGAGCGCAGCGCGGGGACCTCCGTTTCTGTGGCGGCAAGGGACGACATAGCGATCTGGAACGCGCACGAACGCGCTTGCTTCGTAGCATACGTTGTCCGCCGCAGGACAGCGCGGAGCGCGGCGGCAGAACCTGCCGCTGCCACGCGCAGGTTGGCCGGACGATGGGGTGGAGGGCCGTTGCAGAGGGGCGGCTCGGCCCGGGCTCCGGAACCGTTTGATTGCGACTCCGGGCAGCACCGCGGTCGCCGCCAGATCCGCTGCGGTCGCGCCCACCCTCGTCACCTGCTATGCGCGGCCCCCCTCTCCGCCAGCCGCTGGGGACCCGCCTGCAAGCCTGCCAACAGCGTTTGGTCGCCATCGTATCCGTCATGCGCAAGCTCGTCTGCCCGCTCGGTGCTCTGCTGCGTGCAGACCGCTGTTGGCGAGCCGCGCCGCCTTCCCGCCAACTCGAGCCTGCCGCATGAGTTGTACGTTTGTCAGCCCTTGATTCAGTTGCGCAATCTGCACGCAAACGCAACCTTTCGCCTCGTCAGAACCTGCCCGTCCGGGTCTCGCCTTGACTGCCGAGGTCGCGACTATGTCGATCTCTGGCTGCAAGTAACTCCCGACCATCCTTTCAACTCCGTCGAAGTCCAAATCTGTAGCAATCGTCAGTTAGCGCTGTCGAGGCAGTCGCGCACGCCGAAAGTCGGCTGGAGCGGTGTCCGGTGCTGCCTTCTGCTGCTGCGCGCTGGCAGGGGACGTCCATCATTCGTGCTCCCGTTCAAAGCTGTTGCACGGCCTTCCTTTCCGTCGGCTTCGCGGCGACACAAAGGAACCGAACCGTACACGTCAGAGCCGACGCTGTCCCGCAGTTCCAAGGTTGCCGGAAATGTCGGTGAAGCGCCCCCTTCCGTAGCTAGTGCGTGCAACTCACGTCCTGAAGCCCCCGGGGCGGATCGCCCTCGACACTCTCGCCGTTTGCCCGCCCAGCGGCGAAGCGGATCACAGCACAGCCGTGGCCGCTCGATAAGCAGCGGTTGCCCTGTGGCAGTCGGCCATCGCACTCACGACCGCGTATTGCGCAGCGGCCGCCGCCATCTCCCTCTGATTCACGATGAACAGAGTTGAGTCGCCGAGTTCGAATCGCTCCAGCTCCGCTGATGCGAGGCGCCGGGCAAGGTCATACTCAGCGCGCGCCAACTCTAGGCGCTGCAGAGCCACATCCAGCGCCGACGCAGCGTCACGGACTGCGACTTCTACCTTGTCCTGCAGGAAACGGAGCTTGTGAAGGAGTTGCTCTTGCTTCGCGTCCTGAACCGCAATCTCCCCTCGAGCCTTGCGGCGCTGGATGGGAGACTCCAGGGTGATGCCCACGATCAATTCGTTCCCTTGCTTGGTGATGGTTCCGATTCCTGCGTCTCGGCCAAACTGCGCCGTGAACTTGACTTCCGGGCGAAGCTGGTTGCGGGCCAGTTGCCGCGCTGCACTGATTCGCTGGACCTGCACCAGCAAGCCCGAAATGTCGGGCCGTCGCTGCAACGCCATTGCAAGGTCAGTCTCGATCGCCCCAGCCAAGGGCCTTGTCGGCTCGGGGAACTCAGGGAGGCGATCCCGCCCCGCCTGCACGATGTTACCGTTTGCGTCCCGCAGGAACAGCGATAGATCCAGTCGCGCAGCCTGCAGATCACGCTCCGCCGATGCCATCGCCGACCGCCTTAGCAGAACTGCTCGCTCGTTCTCAACGATTTCGATCTCAGCGACCTGGCCAGCTTCGACAAGGCTCTCGACTTGCTCTACGCGGTCTTCTGCTAGGGCCAGCAGGTCTGTGGCGATCGCCAGATTCCGCCCCGCCGAAACCCATGTCCAATACGTTGAAGCAGCGGCCTGGAGCAGCACCAGGCGCTGTTCAAGGATCGTGGCATCGGCGTATTCGACCGCAAGGCGCGCCAAGAGGACATCCGTTCGGCTCTCATCTGTCCGTCTGTTCCGGAGCAGCGGGAGTTGGATTCCTCCGCTCCATTCACCGCGCGACAGCGTTAGCTGTCCCTCCTTCCAGGGCTCGAAGTTCCCCAAGCCCCGCTTGTACCCGCCAAAGACTTCCCCGCCTAAGCCGCGCAGTGGCTGTGAGATGCCTGCACCGCTCGTTCGGGTCTTGTAATACCCGAAGCGGTTCGTCCCCGAGCTTGCATTCAGCCTGGCATCGAAAGCCCCGCGAGATCCGAGAAGTTCGCCCTCGGCTGCGGCTCGCTCCGTGATCTGGGCGAGGAGCACCGGATGGTGTCGCTCCGTAGATTCGAGGACTTCTTCAAGCAGCAAGGGCGCGCCCGAGGCTTGAGCGCTGGCCAGCGCGAGGAAGATCGCCAGCCTGGGAGTCGGTGGCATCAGGTCTTTTTCCCTATGGATTGCATATCGGAGCCCGGCGCGGTTGTTGTCGGCGGGAAGCCATTGAACTGCCTCCAGATCTCGAAGCCCAGTGTGACCCGGTCAAGCAAGATCCAGCCGTTCGCGCGCACGCCTTGGCGCAGGTAGCGCTGCTCCGGCCAAGATGGGCTAGCAGGATCCGGCTGCACCAAGGCCCGGAACTCCCCGCGTCCGTTGTCGGAAGCATCAACGACCAGCACCTCACCCCCAAAGGTCCCGACTGCGATCGAGGGCCAGCCAATGAACTGTAATGCCGGCCAGCCCTCGAATTGCAGGCGTACTTTGCGCCCCGGAGATACCAGCGGGGCGTCGTTCCCGTCAACCCAGAGTTCTACGACGTTGTGCGCGGACTCCGGCACGAGTTCCATGAGCACGTCCCCTGCTTTCACCATTTCCGTGCCTTGCCGCGCGAGCACTCGCAGAACAAACCCGTCAATCGGCGCTTGTACTCGTTGCGTCGCTTGGCGCGCGAGGCGCACGTCGATCTTGGTCAGTTCGCCAACCGCTCTGCGTTCGTCTGAGAGCGCCTGCTGCAGAGACGCCGTCGCGTCGTCAACTTTCGCCTGGCCGTCCGCCTCGGCCTTCTCCCGCTCCGCTTCCGCTGCGATGCGGCTGTTGCGCGCCGCGTTGAGGTCCGCTCGCGCTTTGTTCATCGCAGCGGCGGTCTGGTCGCTCTGCAGCTGTGCCAACTCGAGGTTTCTGCGCGACGATAGCCCGCGCTCGTTGAGGAGCAGCTGTCGCTCGAGGTTGAGCTTTGCGGTCCGTTCGGCAGCTTCAGACGCTTCCAACGCGCGACCTGCGGCAACGACCCGGTCTTCGGCAACCATGACCCTAGACTCGGCAGCCTCTACAGCCCGGTCGCGGGTCAGTTCCAAGCCCTCAACTTTGAGGCGGATTGATTCGGCCTTCCGCAATGCCGCTTGGCGGACGCCGTCAGTGGCGTCTCGCTCCGTTTCCATCCGCTCGACCAGTGCCGGATCGTTGTCGGAGATCTCCAACAACACGTCACCATGTCGCACGCGAGATCCCTCGACGATCGACCAGCGCACAATCCTTCCGTCGATTGGCGCCTCCACGAATTGGCGCCGTTGGACCGGATCGAACGCGACGACCTGGCCCGAGGCAGGCACTGCCTGCTGCCACGGGACCAGCGCCAGTGCGACGACGATCGCCGCAAGCATCAGCGCCAGTACCCAGGCAAGCGCCCGCAGGCTTCGGATCGATCCGGTCCATTCCAAGGCGTCGAAGTGGTCGTCATACCACGAGTCCCTCATCTCCATTCCTCCCCATGACGGCTGGCAGCGGATGCTGTCGGCAGGGGGGACAACTGGCCAAGCAGCCACCCATGGCCACCGCTCTCTCGCTCCTCTTTGCCAGCGGCGGGCGAGCGAAGGCCGTGGTGACCCGGCTGCGGCGTCTGCATCGAGGCTACCCCAGCCTGTGATCCAAACCGCGATTCAGCGAAGCCGATGCTTCGCTCTGCCAGCGCAAACAACCGCACGACCGAATGCCCCTTCTGTTGATCACTGATCCCACTTAGGCACCACCCAAGTCCGTGCGCGGGATCAACGCCGTGGCGGAACGCGGCCGAGACCCGTCGGCGTCTGCTTGCGAACGCCCCTCGCAGGCATCGGATTCGTGGAGCGAGCCATGGTCGAGGCGAACGGTGCGGCCACACAGCCCAATCACTTCCGGGTCATTCGTCATGCATACAAGGGTCCAGGGAGCGTCGGGGCCAAACAGCCTGTCACAGACCCTTTGGAAGTCTGACACGTGGCCAATCCGGTCGAGCACTTGATCCAAGATGATTACCCGGGGCCTGCCGGCGATCATTCGTGCCAGCACGACTCGCTCGGCTTGTTCGCGGGTCAGTGGTGCCCCGCTGCTGAGAGTTGTCTGAAGCCCCTCAGGCAGGCCAAGCACGGTTCCGAGCAGGCCCACCTGATCAAGTGCCTCGTGGACCTGCTCGATTCCTACCGTCGGTCGATCCAACGACACGTTCCTCTCAATGGTGTCCGAGAAGATGTCCGGGCCGCTCGCAAGTGTGACAGTCTCGCGGAACGCGACCGGAGCAAAGTCCCTAGCATCGAGGCCGTCCACCCGCAGGATCCCAGCCTCGGGATTGCGAAGACCCGCGAGCACCTTTGCGAGGGCCGTTTTTCCTTCACCGGCAGGACCCGTCACCGCGACCCGCTCACCGGCCCCGATCCTAAGCGAGACTCGGTCTAAGGCCGGTTCGCCGCCGGAGGGAATGATGCTGACCTCCGACACTTCCACGGACGCTGGTCCGTCACGCCGCCCCGGCGTCCGCGATCCGGCTCGTTCCAAAGGCAGGTCGATTACTTGGCCGAGTTTGTCGAGTGCTGCAAGCAGGTCGTAGAGCGTCTCCAGCTTCTTGCTGAACTCAGCAAAGGCGCTCACAACCATGGTGATGACCACTTCGGAGGCGACAAGCTGGCCCAATGTCAGCTGCCCCTGCATGACCAGCCAGCCGCCAATGCCCAGCAGCAGCGAAATCGACAGTGCTTGCACAGCGAGAGAACTTGCGATCTGCTGCATCACTACGCTGAAGTGCGCCCGCCGATGGCTCAAGTACTCTTTCACCAACTCATTCACGCGGCTCATCGAATAACCCACCCCAGACGTCGACTTCAGCGCAGGAACGTGAGCAGCGATCTCCTCCAGCCAAGCCGCAACATCATACTTTCCTTGGGATTCCTTGATGGCAGAGCGTATTGCGCCTTTGCTGACCCCTAGGACAACCCACAGCATTACCGCCAAGAGGACCAAGTCATACACCAAGAGGTAGGGATGATAGACCGCCAGCAGCAACATCCCGACGGTCGTCTGCATGACCAGTGAGACACCGTTCATTAACAGATCGGCCGCACTCTTCTGCACTGTCACGACGTCGAAGAACCGATTTACGAGCTCGGGACCGTTGAACCTCTCGTATGCTTCCGCCCTCACCCGAACCAACCTCTGCCCGAAATCCGTAGCCACGCGCACAAAGAACCGTCGCTGGATGATTTCCACCGCCCACACACGGAACGCCTTTAGCACCGCCGCAAAGCCCAGCGCGACCAGAACAAAGACGGTCAAGACCACCAGCGGCTGCAGCAACGACTCGAACGCGATGATGTTGACCAAGACCTGAATCGCGACTGGTCCAACCAGAGTTAGCAGGCCAACTCCGATCGAATAAACTACGACAACCCAGACCTCGCGGCGCTCCAGCCGCAGCAAGGCAGCCAGCCGATGACCAGGTTTTCCCTTAAATGACCGGCCCTCCTCGATAGGTGATCGCAATGCCTCCAGCATTGGCGGCGAGAACTTGAGGTCAGAGTTCATATCGCTCAATCTGTCATTGGAAGCCCATCAAGACAGGCTTGGGAAGCGAGGCCTGCGCCAGTGACGCATATCGCCGAATTGCTCACAAGGGGTAAATGGGATACGCCAACACCGCATAATTTGCGGCTCGCATGTCCGGTGATGGCCCACCCGCCCCAAGTGTTCAGATGACACATGTCTATCTAATGCTCGGTCGGGCCTGTGGCAATCGTTGCACTACAACCGCCGCATGGCACTGCTTCGTGTTGCGACCAAAGCAGAAGTCCCGGCGCAGGCAGCGCCCAAGAGCGACAGGGCCGAGTAGTTCCCAATTGATGGTGCCTGTTCCGGTTCCGTCCGAGGCAGATTACCTACGATTTCAGTGTAAGTCGCGGCGGCTTCGATTGCCTTATGACAGGCCAGGGCTTTTCAATGTTCGTAGTTAGGGGCTGATCAGCGAAGAAGTTAGGGCAAG
>JAPPMG010000088.1 GCA_028819215.1 Bryobacterales bacterium | reverse complement strand
CTGCCAAGTCCCTCGGCTACCGCCTCGTCGCGGACCGCAAGCCGCCCCAACCCGCCGCAACAGCTCCCGCTTAGGGACACAGCGCCGCTGGCCAACCCCGCCCTGTCCCATGAGAAACAGCGTAGTGTGTTTCAGGCCAGCGGGAGTCCTCTTTCTCGTGTCCGCCGGGGGGTCGGCCCTAGCTCCGGCCCTCTGGGCACTCATCGCAGCCCGGCTGGTCGGCGGCGTCGGCGTGGGAATTGCGGGCATGATCGCTCCGCTCTACGTCGCTGAGGTCTCTCCGGCGGCTGTGCGGGGGCGCATGGTGGCGCTCTGCCAGCTCGCCATCACGATCGGCGTGCTGAGCGCCTATGTGTCGAACACTCTCCTGCGACAGTTGGCTGACTCAGGGGATTCTTCGGGGGGCCTTGGACCATTCGATTGGTTCAGGGATGAGGTTTGGCGGGGGATGTTCGCGGCCGAGGCGCTTCCCGCGGCCACGTTCTGCGCGGCATTGCTCTGGGTTCCCGAGAGCCCGCGGTTTCTCGCCAGGCAAGGTGCCTACCAGAAGGCGGAAGCGGTGCTCGGCCGCTTGGCCGGCAGCGCCTCTGCCAGCGCCCAGATGGTAGAAATCCGCGACGCGCTGGCACGCGAGGGCGGGTCGTTTCGCGAGCTCTTTTCCGGGCCGCTCGCCAAGCCGACCTTCATCGCCATCTACCTCTCGATGTTCTCGCAACTGAGCGGCATCGACGTGGTGATCTACTACGGACCGAAGATCTTCGAGGAAGGAGGCTTCTCATTCGGGCGCGCTCTGGATGGCCAAGTGTTGATCGGCATCATCCTAGTGCTCTTCACGCTGGTTGCACTCTGGAAGATCGACCGTGCGGGTCGGAGACTGCTACTCGCCGTCGGGAACGCCGGGGTCTTTCTGACGTTGCTATTGATGGGCTTGTTCTTTTCCCTGGAGGCGGTCAGCGGTGCTTGGCTGATCGTCGCCACGAGCGGCTTCATCGCCTCGTTCGCCTTCTCGCTGGGTCCGATCCCGTGGATCGTCATGGCCGAGATCTTCCCCACCAAGCTCCGGGGCCGAGCGATGGCGCTGGCCACCTTGGTTCTGTTTGGCACGACAGGACTTCTCGGCCAGGTGTTTCCTTGGATGCTGGAGGCGCTCGGCGCGGCCAACACCTTCTACGTGCTGGCCGCCGGGACACTTCCCACTTTCGTCTTCGTTTGGAAGATCCTGCCCGAGACCACGGGGCGGACGCTCGAGGAGATCGAACGAACATGGGTGTCGAGCGGTGGAAGCCAGCTTGGTGAATCCGGCGAGAAAGGCTGAAGCCGCGACTTTGCCGGAGGGTCTCGGAGCGATTGCTGAGTTGACAGCGGTGCACGGCGCGAATGCCGTTGGCATCATCTAGGCCCTGGGCCATTCGGGCTCGCTCTCAGCTTGCAGCGATGGTAGACACGAAAACAGCAAAAGATTGCGCCCGACGACTCGCGTGTTGGGGTCACCTGATCAACCCGCCTGTCAGCCGCGGATTGCTGCCAGCGCACGGTAATGGCATCGAAGGTGTCTGGATGGACGCGTGGGATTGTGGGCCTTGGCACAGGGAAAGTTCGAGCCCAACGCGACGACCGGTGCCAATCTGGAGACGCCGATGGCCATGGACCGATACCTCGCGCCCCCACTAGGCGGTCGAGGCGCTGGTCTACCAGCTGCGCGGCCGCTTCCGGGAGGTCGACCTGGGCGCTTGGAAGGCCGACGAGGCGTCTCCGCTGAAGCTGACCACCGCACTGGAGTGCTACAAGCTGTAAGTCGACGGCGAGACCGTCCACGAAATCGACGTCGTGAACATCGTGCGCGTCATCGACGGCGAAGACCAGATGGAGGCCGGGCGCAACGCGCTGGGTCTGGAGGGCGCGCTAGCAGCAGGAAGGTGAATCCGTGACAAAGTACGCAGACTTGCCGCGCGACGAGGCAGGCGACATCGAATCCCTGAAGGTCGTGATCCCCGTGGAGTTCCCTCTCGCAACTCCGATCGAGGCTGACGGCGCGACCGTTTCGTCGCATTCGATCCGGGAGCCCGTGGTAGCCGACGTCGAGATCGCGGAGAAGGAGAAATCGGCGCTGGTTCGCATGCTGCGCATGCTCTCGCTAGTCGCCGACGCGTCCCCAAACGAGCTCCGCGCCTGCAGGAGCTGATCGGCAGTTTTTCTGGTGGTCGCGGCCCTCCGCGAGCTGCGGGCCGACATCGCGGCGGTGTTTCATTGGCAGCCTTCGGAGATCCGCGCCCTGCCGATTAGCGAGGCGCTGGCCTGGCGGCGCATGGCGATCCAGCGGGCGCTCAGCCTCCGCGGAGCTCGGGGATGATTTCCTCGACGACGACAGCGATGGCCACGGCTCCGGCGAGCGCTACCAAGGCCGTGAAAAGCAGGGAGGCGGCGTAGAGGATGGCGAAGAGCGCGCCCCACCCAAGAATGCCCGCAATGCCGTGCCCGACGGCCTTGCCCAGATCGGGCAGCATGACGAGCGCGGGCACCACCAGCGCCAGCCCGCAGATCCAGAGCCAGCCCCGCCTTCCCCACATGCGGCAAGCATAGCATGGCAGACCTGAAAACGAGCTCGCCCCGGGGAGCGCTCCACTTGGCGCATGCGGTCGACAGGCGCGGCGCCCAGGCGCAGGGCACCCCGGCCGAAGTTGCACATCTCGCCGGCTAGGAGGCTGGCGCTGGCAACCCGCTGGTCGCGATGGGCCTGGCCCTACAGCTTGGCCATGGCCGCCTGTGTGCCGCCCGTCGAGCGGGAAAGCGCCTTCAGGGACGCCGTCGCCCTGCCGACGGCCCGCAACACGAACGATGCCGACCTTCAGGTCCGCCATGCTATGATTCCCCGGTGCCGGAGATGCTCGCGATCGGGGGCCTGTGCGGGGCGCTGGCCGCGGCCGGGGCGTTCCGGTGGGTAGGCCGCGCGATCCTGCTGCTGCTCGTCATCGGCGTCCTCGGCTCCAAGGTCGTCGTGACCGTCCTCGTCGCCTCGTTGGCCGTTGGGATCGTATTGGCGATCCTAGAGGCTCTTCCAGTGAGCCTGGACGGCTAGCCGGGAGTACTCCAGCAGCTCGCCCAGCGCCAGCCGCTTGAGTTCCGCCAGGCCCCATCCGAACGCCCTCGCCGCCACCGCGATCGTCTCCCGCAGTCCGCGGGATCTACAAGAAAGCGGCGGTCAGCTCGGACGTGCGCGAAGTCCGCTGCCTTCAGGGCGCGCACCTCGTCCGGCGCCAGCTCTGGCAGCGACGCCAGCAAGTGGATCACGGGCGTAATCTCGTTGCGGTGCTTCCAACACAGCTCGAGGTCGAGCGTGGTCGGCTCCGGGAGCGAGAGCGTCCCCAGCTTGCGCCCTCCGGCCTCGACCGACCTGGACAGGTCGAACTCCACCAGGAATTTGACGTTGAGGGTGTAAGCTCGCACAATTCCTCCGATTTCCTTACACAATTAGTTTCTGGACCCACTACATGTTGTAGAGTTGCATTACGTCAACTCGATGCCGAAAACGGCCGTTGAAGGCCCCTCGATCCAGCTTGTGGACCACTCTCTGGCACGTCGAGGAGCCGTCAACGTCGTCCCGGAATCCGGCCATCCGCAGCTCCGCCTCGGCCGCCGCGACAGGGTTGCAGGGGCTCAGATCGACCGCCAGCAGGGCCGTGCCCCGGGCCAGCTGAACCAGCTTCGAGCGCGCCGCTTCGGCCGCTACGGAGGCGCTGGCGTAGGCCCTCCGGATCGTCCATTTCGGCTCCCCGCTGCCGGCGGTCTCGGTCTTGCGTTCGCCGGTCTCGGCGTCGTGCCAGGAGGCCTCCGCGGGGCTGTACGCCTCCCGGTCGGCCAGCGTCAAGCGCCAGCGGCTGGCGTCTTCAGGCCGCACGTCGATGGCCGGCGTGGGCTTGCCGGTCGCGCTGGCGACCTCCCCTCGCGGCACGAGCAGCAGGTATTTCCCGGACTGCTTGGCCACCGTGTCGTGGTCCCCGGCTAGGCGCGTCAGCAGGTTCAGGTCCGACTCCTCAGTCTGGTCTAGGTGCGGGATCGCGATCCCCCGCAGCGCGCTTCCGACGCGAGCCTGCAGGCCGTG
Organism: Bryobacterales bacterium; assembly: GCA_028819215.1. GTDB lineage: Bacteria > Acidobacteriota > Terriglobia > Bryobacterales > UBA6623 > VXMF01. The sequence continues at coordinate 71,950 of JAPPMG010000088.1, read as the reverse complement.
GTCGGCGGCGATCCGGCGCGCTAGGTCCCCCAGCGTCACCTCCCCCCAGGAGCGCGTTCGCTGCGCCTTCAGCTCCGCCCGCATGTCGGCGCCATGGGCGGCCCGGACAGCTCGAATTCGTCCACCACGTAGGTGCCCGTGACGGTCTCCTCGCGGCCCTCGTAGCCCAGCGAGACGGTCATCTTCGCGCCCTTGGGCGGCAGCGCGATCGCGCCGCCGCGGTCGTCCAGGCGCAGCTCGGCCGAGTCGGACTGGCGGCCCGCCTCGTCGGTCACCGACAGCGCCAGGAAGCGGTCGCGGACCAGCTCCGTGATGTCGCTGCGGCCGTCGATGACGATGCGGAATACGGGCGTCACGGCCTCACTCCCACAGCCTCACGGCGCCGCTGGAGGGGGGCGCGTCGCCCAGGTCCGGCAGCTCGATGCGCACGCCTGCCGGCAGCACCGGGCCGCGCCCGGCCAGCCCGGGATTGGCTTGCAGCATGGCCTCGACGGTCCCGTCGCGAGCGCCGTAGTAGCGCCTGCAAACCGCGTCTAGCATGTCGCCGTCGGTAGTGACGTAGGCCGCCATCCTCTACTCCCGCCCCGTCTCCCCGTCCTCGCCGTAGAAGCTCAGCTCGACCTCGAATTCGACCCTGCGCGCCGTGCCGCCGGCCAGGAACAGCGAGCCGGTCTCGCGGATGCGCTCCACGGTCCACAGGCCGAGGACCTCGCCGCTGCCCAGCGTCAGCAGCAGAGGCTCGCCCTTGGCGGCCTCGGCGCGCAGGGCCTTCATCTCCTCGGCCGCCTGGCGGCGCACGGAGTAGATCCTGCCGCTGAGGCGGATAGTCTCTTCGCCCGGCCCCAGCCACTGCCGCGCCGGCGTGCGGCCGATGCGGTCCTGGGCGGCCCAGCGGTACTCGGCCGACCTGCGCATCTCCTCGTAGGGGGCCGAGTCGATGCCGAATACGTACTCTCCGAGCGTCGCCAGCGGCTCAGTAGGCATCGCCGAGGGCCTCCCTGCCGGCCAGCGACTGCTGCCGCTCCAGCTCGCGGATCACCCTTCCGGCTAGCTCCTCCGCGTCCTCTCCCGGCAGCTGCTGGATCGTGATCCGGTAGTGGTGGTGCACGGTCCTAGAGACCTGCGGCGCGGGCTGTCCGGACGGCGGGGCGGCTGGACTCTCCGGCTGCAGCGCCGGACGGGCAGCGGCCTGCAGGCGCTCTTGCAGCGCTGTAGGGGGATGCAATGCCGGACGGGCCGTGACGCTTGCGGGAATCGACAGCGCCAGCCCGGCGGCCGCCGTGCCCAGCGCGCCGGCCAGGGGCCGGCTCAGGGCGCCCGGCCCGGCCCTGCGGATCCCGTCTCCCATAGTGGCCAGGATGGCCGCTCCGGAGGAGCTCAGCCGCGACAGCGGGCCGGCCCTGGCGTCCGAAGACGGCAGCAGGTCGGCCAGCTTGCCGAGGCCGCCCCTGAGGGCGTTCCAGGCCGCGCCCGGGGCGCTGCGAATGCCAGCCGCCAGGGTGCCCATCAGGCGAGCCCCGAGGCCGGACCAATCGATCGACGAGAGCCACTCCCGGAACCCGGAGAACGCCGCCTTGACGCTCTCCCACAGCCTTGAGAAGAACCCCTTGATCGGCTCCCAGTGCTTCCAGATCAGGTAGGCCGCCGCGGCGATCGCCGCGACGGCGGCGGTCACCGGCAGGGAGATGCCGGCGAAGACAGCCGCCAGCGCCTTCAGGGCTCCCATCAGCAGGGGGACGAAGCGCAGGGCCAGCGAGGCTAGGGTCCGGCCGAAGCGAGCCAGGCCGCCGCCCGCCTTGGAGATCCCCGCCTTACCGATGTCGAAGGCCGAGCGGGCGAGCCGGCCGCCCCCCGTGCGCATGCGCTTGGCGCGATCGGAAGTCACGGCATCCTTGATGCCGCCGTAGGTGTCCTGAATTGCCCCGAATCCGCCGCCGAGCATCCTGCCCGCGCCCAGCGTCAACTTGCCCGCCAGCAAGACAGCGATGCCCCGGACGGCGACCCCCCAGCCTCCGAATGCATTGACAGCGTTGTTCACTCGCTGGAGGATCTCCCCGATCACGCCGGCAATGTCCTTCAGTGCCGGCCAGATGTCGTCCCGCAGGGCAGGCCAAAGCTCGTCTCTCAGGACCGGCAGCACATCGCGCTCGAACTTCCCGAACGCATCCGTGATTCCGGCACCGATGCGCTCCGCCAGCTCGTCCAGCTCGCCGCTGGCCGCCATTGCGTTGATCCGGGCCAGCACCCCGCTCAGCCGATCTTTGACCATCTCGAAGGGGCCGGCCTCCATAACTAGGTTCTGGAACTCGGTCCACTTGTCGGCCAGATTGGAAACCAAGCCGTCAAACAGCTTCATCTTGGCTTCCATCCCGCCGCCAAACTTGCCTTCCATCAGGCTCAATAGCGCGGCCTGGATCGCCTCCAGGGAATTCTTGTCGGCCGTCCGGGTCTCGTCCCCCAATGCAAACCTGACAGTGTCGCCGGTCGTGCGCGCCGAGATGGCGAACTCCTTGAGCCGCTCGTACTCGCCCATGCGCGCGTCGGCGAGCGCCTCCACGGCCTGCTCCAGGCTCTTGTCCATGCCCGACGCGGTGTCGCCCAGCGTCTGCAGCGCGCCATTGATCGGATCTATCCCGTAGGCTCGCAGCTTGACGAAGGACTCGGCGACCTGGTCGAGCTGGTAGGGCGTCGTGGCGGTGAACCGCTTGACCCACTCGAAGGACTTCTCGGCCTTGGCCGCAGAGCCTTCGATCGTGGCCAGCGTCGCTTCGAGGTTTTCGAACTTCGAAGCCGTCTCGAGAAAGCCGACCGGCAGGCGCATCGCGGCGCGGCCTCCGGCGAACACGGCGCTGTCGACGATGCCGCCCGCACCGCCCGGCAGGAAGCCCCCCCGGCCGCCGCCGCGAGGCGCTGGACGCTTCCGCGACAGGCGGGCGTCCAGCGCCCGCCCCAATCGCCCGACCTGTGACCGCGCCTGACCTGTCGCCCGGGCGAGCCGCTCCTGCCAGCCCGCCGACTGGTCGCCCATCTTGGCGAGGGCCTTGCCGGTCGCGCCCGCCGCTCCGGACAGCGCCCTCAGCGGCTTCGTCGCCCTGTCGATCGCGCTGATGACGATCCCGACCTTCAGGTTCGGCATGCTATGATTCCCTCGTGGCGGCGCTGGGCTTCATCGTCGGATTCCTGCTTTTCTGGCGGCCGTCGCGGATCGCGATCGGATACCTTCTGGTATTGGGCATCGTCCTGTCCGATCCGCTGTCCCCCCTGGCTTTGTGTTTGATTGCGGGCTTCTTGCTCGGAATCGCGTGGGAGTGGCTGCGGACGGACGCCGCGGGCCTAGGCGAGGAGCCGGCGGCCGAGGGACGAGGCCCCTAGCCGGGCGTACTCCAGCAGCTCGCCCAGCGGCAGCCGCTTGAGTTCCGCCAGGCTCCATCCGAACGCTCCCGCCGCGACCGCGATCGTCTCCCGCAGCTGGCGGGGGTCTATAAAGAAGCCCCGGCCGCCTCGGCCGCGCGCGCGAAGTCGGCCGCTCCCAGGGCGCGCACCTCGTCCGGCGCCAGCTCCGCCAGCGATGCCAGCAGGTGGATCACGCGCGTGATCTCGTTGCCATGCTTCCAGCACAGCTCCAGGTCTAGCGCGGTCGGTGCCCGGAGCGAGAGCGACTCCAGCTTGCGCCCTTCGGCCTCGACCGGCCGCAGCAGGGGTATCTCGACGGGGAATTCGACCGCGTAGGGGTCGATATCGCCATTGCCGTCGCACGGCAGGTCTTCGTATTTCGTCATGGATTCAACCCCTTCTTGCCAGCGCCCTACAGGCCCAGCGCTTGGCGCATGGCCTCCATCTGGTCGGTGCCGTCGATGACGCGCACCATGTTGACGACGTCGATCTCGTGGATCGTCTCGCCGTTGACCACCAGCTTGTAGTACTCCAGCGCGGCCGTCAGCTTCAGCGGCGAGGCCTCGCCGGGCTTCCAGGTCCCCGGGGTCGACCTCCCGGAAGCGGCCGCGCAGCTGGTAGACCAGCGCCTCGGTCGCGCCGGTCTGGCGGTCCTGCTGGGCGCCGCGCAGCGTGACCCCCTTGGCGTCGCCGATCAGTCCGAACGAGCGCAGGGCGTCGGCGTCGAAGTCCGCCAGCGTCAGCATGCACTCCAGCCTCTCCAGCCCCATGTCGATCTCGACGGGCGCGTCCATGCCCCCGGCCAGATGCTCCTCGGTCTTGACAGTGAGCTTGGGCGGGTCGAACTCGGTGACGCGGCCGGCGTAGCCCAGCCGTCGACGAACAGGTTGATTTCCTTGCACAGCTTGGCGATCGGCATCTGCCTAGGCCTCCTCGAAGATGGTTTCCGCGTAGTCGTGCACCAGCCGGCTCCGGAAGGTGATGCGCTCGGCCGGGGGAGGCCGGCGTGAAGTCGAAGTCCAGGTACAGCCGGCCGTCCCGGATGTTGGCGGAAGAGTTCAGGTCAGGGGGAGCTTTCCCGCCGCGCCGCGAACCTTGGCGGCCGGGCCGCTGAAGCGGTCCCTCGCGCCGATCTCGACCGCTACCTTCAGGTCCGCCACGGGTGTATATTAAGGGGATTATATACATAAGTGGCGAAGCCCCAACATCTAGGGCTTGCGCTTGCGAGGCATTACGTAGCGGATCTTGGCCGGCCGCAGAACGGCTTTCACCAGTTCCTCGAATGAAGCATCCACCCGCATGTCCTCGTTCAATTCCGCGACGCTGGGCTGGTAGGAGTGGTGGGGTAGTTCGATGATGCGCGGCTCCGGCTTGTTCTTCTTGCTCTGGTTCGCCATTCTCGGCTCCTTCTTGCTCGCGGCTATCGCAAGCCCTGCTTAGTCAGCTTCGCATGGAACGCAGCTTGGCTGATCGTCCCCTTCATCGAATTGCACGCTCCGCAGAGCAGTTGAAGGTTGTCCAGGTGATCGGTGCCGCCACGCGATTTCGGGATTACGTGATCCACCGTAAGGTTACGGAATGGGAAATGGATTCCGCAGCCTGCGCAGTTACCCTCCTGCTTGCCGTAGAGCGTGTGGCGGTGGGTCTTGTAAGGCGGCAGTTCCCCCACGTCTGTGCGCTTCGGGATGTCCGTACGATGGTGAACATCCGGCAATTTCCCACCCTGAAGCAGCGCACCGTCGTCAGCGGCTTTCTGGAGCCTCGATAGAACCAGCTTCACCGCGAGAGTGGACAGGTCAATGCCGATCCAATGGCGATTCAGCGTTTCGGCGGCAACCAGCGCAGTGGCGCAGCCGCAGAACGGATCGAATACCACATCGCCATCATTCGAGCTCGCCTGGATGATTCTCTCCAGGAGGGCAAGCGGCTTCTGGGTCGGATAGCCGACGTGCTCTTTCGACATGTGGTTGACGTTCAGGATATCGCCGATGAAATCGGAAACAGCCTCGCCGCGGGATGCTTGCAGGTACCGCTTCAGCCGCGGAGTGCCGGTATTGGTCCAATGCACCAGACCAGCATCGGAAAGCGCATCCAGCCGTGCGTGAACGCCTGGCATCGATCTGTAGCCTGGAATCAGGTTTTCCTCGATCCACTGCGCATACGCACCCTTGCTGGGCACGCCCCAATGCCTCCCGATCCCGCTCGGGTCGTAACCGCCCCACGACTCCCCGGACTCCCCGTCACGCAAGCCTGAACCGGTGAGATCCCCCACTTGGTATCGGCCGCGCTCGTCCTCGTTGCTGTAGTGGCTGACCAGATAGGTTTCCTTGAACGGCAAATGCTGCGTATGCCAGGTTGCCGAATCCGCCGCGTAGAACAGCAGACGATCCGAAACACTCGCGTATCGTTTGGCATCGCTGTGGGAGGTCGTCCGCTTCCACGCCAGCTCGTTGCGAAACCAACCCGCACTGAACACGCAGTCCATGACCAGCTTCAAGTAGTGGCTGGCGGTCGGGTCGCAGTGGACGTAAACACTCCCTGAGGGCTTCAGGACTCGCCGCATTTCCAAGAGTCGAACGGCCATCATGGTCAAGTAGGCTTGCATGCCCTTGCCGTTCGCCAGCCCGGCGGATTCGATGATGCTTGCCAAGGCGGGTTCCCGGTCGGCGATCAGGCCGATCCACGCGATGTCCACGTCGCTGAGTGTCCAAGTGTCCTTGAAGGCCGCGCCAGCCGCCTCCGAGCCGATCGGAGCAGCGTAGTCGCGGTTCGAGTTGAACGGCGGGTCCAAGTAGATCAGGTCCACGGAATCCGAGTTGATTCCGCGCATCACGTCGAGGTTGTCCCCGGTGAACAGGGTGCGGTTCTTGACGTTCAGTGCCACTACGCCACCGCCACCGCCCTGGCGCCGGACTTCAAGCCGTTGTCCTTGATCAGGGCCTTGTAGGTCAGCCGCTTGCTCTCCATCCCGGAGCGCAGTGACCGCAGCTGATCGATCGTATCCTGCTCGCGCATGTTATGGCGACCGGCGAATTCCTGAACGTACCGATCCAAGTGCTTCGAGCTGAGCTTGTGGAAGGTGCCCTTGTGCGCCCGCTTGAGCATTGACCAGAGGGACTCGATGCCGTTGGTGTGCACGTCTCCCTTGACATACTCCTGGAGCGAGTGCTTCACCGTGTCATGATCGAACGGCAGCGTCTCGTAAGCCGTCGCATCGTCCGTGTACACAGTGGCGTCGGGGTCGGCGTTGTCCTTGACGAACTCCTGCAAGGTTTCGGCATCGGTGGATGCGACGACCTTCGCAGCAACCTGTTTGGTGGCGCGATCCTTGGCACCCACCACGGCGGTCTTGCCCACCGCGCCGCGCCCGGTCAGTTCCTCCCGCTTGTGCTTCGGCATGTTCTTGCGCTTGCCCCCGAAGTAGGTCTCGTCCACTTCGACCGGCCCCAAGAACAGCTTGCCGTCCTCTGACAGAGCCTTGCGTAACCGCTGGGCTAGGAACCAGGCTGACTTCTGGGTGATTTCCAGGTCGCGATGCAGCTTCATCGAGGAAACGCTCTTGAGATTCGTGGTCACCAAGAACATGGCAATCAGCCAGTCGTGGTAACCGATCTTCGAGCTCTCCATGACGGAATCCGTCCTGACGCTGAACTTCTTCGCGCAGACCTTCTCTCGACACCGGAACGGCATCGTCTTGTGCTTGCAGCCCGTTTGGACGCTCAGCGACCCGCAGTAGGGGCAGCACACACCCTTCGGCCAGCGCTGCTTGATGAACCACGCTTCCGCTTCCGCGTCGTCTGGAAATCTCCGCAAAACCGCCTTGAGGCTGAGACCTTTCCGGTGTGCCTTGCCCGGGGCGTTCTTCGTTCTTGTCATACCATTATCTTACAGGAAAGTGGCGATCCTGTCAAGCAGAAAACCAGTCTAAACTACTATTATTCAGTCATTTATCGCATTTTCTCGTCAAACCTCCAACATGAACTTTGGCCGCGCCGATCACAGCTGCTGATGCGGCTACGTATCACTGCAAGCGCAAGCCCTAGATGTTGGGGCTTCGCCACTTATGTATATAATCCCCTATATTAAGCTCCATGCACGTGCACGAGCATGACGCTGCCCGGCTCGCGGAGGCGCACCGATACCTAGAGTTCAGGTCGAGCGAGATGCGCCGCCTGCGCGAATACCTGCGCCTGGTCCTGCTCGTCGCCCTGGCGCTCGCCGCGGCCTTCGCGCTCGCCGTCGCGCTGTCCGGAGGCGGAGCGCTTGAGACGCTTGTCGCCTTCCCGGCGGCGATGCCCCTGTGCCTTCTATGGGCTTGGGCCGGCATCGCGGCTTGGGACGCAATCGCGGCCGCTAGCGAATACCTCCGGGAACTCCTCGGCGCCTGACGACCGCTCGCGCCGCGGCTCGCTCGCGCCAGCGCAGCAGTTCCGACAGCCACATGGCCTTGAGCTCCGAGGGCTGCCAGTGGAACACGCATGCGATGTCCGCCATCGATTCGAGCGGTTCGGGCACCCTCACAAGAAACAGGAGACCGTGTCGCTCATGTCGCGGTAGTCGGCCGCGCTGAGCTTGCGGATATCGTCCGGAGCCAGCTCTGCCAGGTCGGCCAGCAGGCGGATCATCTTGCCGTGCCCGCCGGTCCCGGCGGCATCCGCGCGCTCCACGTCGGCCACTGTCGGCTCCCGCAGGGTGACCGTCTTGACGTCCGCGCCGCCATTCGCCGCCACCGGGCGGCGCAATTCGAACTGTACGGGGAACTCCAGCCCGGCCGGATCGATTTCCTTCTTGTCGCTGTCGGCCGCGTGCCGCGGCAGGTCCTTGAACTTCATCGTGCAATCTCCCGTTGCCTTGCCTTGCCCCTACAGGCCCAGCGCCTGGCGCATGGCCTCCATCTGGTCGGTGCCGTCGATGACGCGCACCATGTTGACGACGTCGATCTCGTGGATCGTCTCGCCGTTGACCACCAGCTTGTAGTACTCCAGCGCGGCCGTCAGCTTCAGCGGCGAGGCCTCGCCGGGCTTCCAGGTCCCCGGGGTCGACCTCCCGGAAGCGGCCGCGCAGCTGGTAGACCAGCGCCTCGGTCGCGCCGGTCTGGCGGTCCTGCTGGGCGCCGCGCAGCGTGACCCCCTTGGCGTCGCCGATCAGTCCGAACGAGCGCAGGGCGTCGGCGTCGAAGTCCGCCAGCGTCAGCATGCACTCCAGCCTCTCCAGCCCCATGTCGATCTCGACGGGCGCGTCCATGCCCCCGGCCAGATGCTCCTCGGTCTTGACAGTGAGCTTGGGCGGGTCGAACTCGGTGACGCGGCCGGCGTAGCCCAGCCGTCGACGAACAGGTTGATTTCCTTGCACAGCTTGGCGATCGGCATCTGCCTAGGCCTCCTCGAAGATGGTTTCCGCGTAGTCGTCCACCGGCCGGCTCCGGAAGGTGATGCGCTCGGCCGGGGAGGCCGGCGTGAAGTCGAAGTCCAGGTACAGCCGGCCGTCGCGGATGTTGGCGGAAAAGTTCAGGTCAGGGTCGGCCCAGCAGCGGCCGCCCAGGATCGCGCCCTGCGCGACCAGGCCGCGCAAGAAGGCGTTGACGGACTCGACCACGTCCGAGACGTAGGTCGCGGTGATGTTGCGGTCAACCGCCCACAGGTGCGAGCGCAGGATCGCCTCGTTGATGCGGTTCGCGGTGCGCACCGTGGAGAGGAACTGCCAGGCCGGGTCGGCCGAGCAGGTCCGGTTCCCCTACAGCCGCCAGCCTGTCGAGCGGATGATCGTGGCCACCTGCGAGGCGTTGAGGGTGTTGGCTTCCGAGTCCGCCTCGCCCAGCCCGAAGCTGACGAAGCGCGAGGTGCCGGAGATATCGCGCAGCTCGCGGTTGGTGCTCGGCCCCACTACGGCCGTCATCCATTGCTTCGACCCGCCGCGATCCTGCTTCCTCATGTCGCAGAGAAGCCACATACCGCTACTTCCGGGGGACCAAGCTGATCAGCGACGCCTGCGGCTGTTGTTGCGCCTCAGCTACGGGTTGTATCCAGAGCCGACCAAGATCGGGCCTTCGCTGGTCTGTACGAGCCGGACGAAGGCCACCTTGCTCTGCTCCATTCCCGTGGCCGGATTCAAGAATTTGTAGTACCAGAAGGTCTCTCCAAAAACGCCGCTGGCCGCATTCAGATCCCGGCCGCCGAATAACAGTTCGGGCTGTCTGAAGGACACGGCGAAACTGGCGGGATTGCCGCTGAACTTGACCTCTCCGGTGTTCGGATCTATCCCGAAGACGTATACCGACTCGAACTTCCAGCGGGGGTTGCCCGTGAGAATCGGGATCGTGAAGTATCCGCCCGATTCCAACAGATTCGCCGCACACCTGACGAACTCCTGCAGCCTGTCATCGCTCGGATCGACTTCCAGAAGCAAGGCGTTGACCTCGCTGGGGTCGCAGGTTCCCGGCAAGTCTCGCTCGTAGATGCCGGCACCGATGGCTGCCCGGCCTCCGTTCCAGTCGATCTCGATCACGTACGAACTCTTGGGCTCGTTCAGCCGGGTCTCCGGGTTCGTGAACGCATAGTGGATCCAACCCTCATCCACCACCGACAGGATCCGGTGCAGCTCATAGTAGTAGTCGCTGCCGAAGGAATCGACCGAGGTGCCCCAGACTGAACCCTCGCGGGACGGTTCCGGCGGGAAGACGTGCACCAGCGCATCCTCGCCGGACGGCTGTACTCCGTCCACGAACACATATGTCGACCCCTCTTTCCAGCGCTCGTCCTCGTTGAACGCCCGCCGCGCCTCTTCCTCCCCATGCTCGAGGGCGTACTCCGCCGCGCACTGCACGAATGCTCGCACGTCCGTCCGGGTGCGCACGGCCGCAGCCGTCGCGTAGTTGTCCGAGCAGCCCGGCCCAACCGGAGCCCGGCCCGGCGTGGGTTGGTAGCCCGCTCCGACCACCAGCGGCACGCCCTGCGAGACGACCTGCTCGAAGAACCCCACCTTCGACAGCACACTGCCCGTAGAGCGATTCGCAAAGCGATAGTAGATGAAGCTCTCGCCAAATGTCCTAACGACGTCAACCATGTTGCGCCCGCCGAACTGATCCGAGTACGGGTCGCGGCTCAACCATTCGTGCAGCGAGTTTCCGTTTACCCTGAGCCCGTTGCCGGTGATGACTTGATTTCCCATCGCATCCAACAAGAAGGCATAGCTGGTGCCATCCTTCCAGCGCGGGTCTCCCTCAAGGTCGTGCTTCGCTAAATAGCCCTTCGATTCCACGACCATGGACGCGCATCGCACGAATGCCCGCAGCGCGGCATCGCTCGGATTTGCGGTGAGAGCTGCTGCGCTCACCTCGTCTTCATGGCAGGTGCCCGGCACATCAGGTGCATACAGTCCCGCACCGACAACCGCAGGGCTGCCCTTCCAATCCACCTTGATCAGATAGGACGCCTTGGGCGACCTCTTGCCGGTAACTGGGTGGGGGTTCGAGTAGTAGGTCCAGCCCGAGCCCCGATCGCGCATGATGCGGTGAATCTCAGCGTAGAGATCGGTGCCGAAGTCGTCGAGCGATTCTCCCCGAACCTTGCCTTGTGCCGAAGGGTCTGGCGGGAATACGAACCTTCTGGCGGTCTCGCCGGACGGCGATATCTCCAAGACGAAGACGTATATCGAGCCGTGCTTCCAGCGCCCCGCTTCGTTGAAGGCCCGCAGGGATTCTTCCGGACCGTTCTCATCCAAGTACTGCTTGGCGCATTCCACGAATGCCCTAACGTCGTCCAGCGTGCGAATTGCATTGGCCGAGATCCGCCGATCTGAGCAGCGTTCATCGCCATGGGCCGCGGCGGGCATCCAAGAGAATGCCAGCGCGACCAGGATTGCGATCACCTTCGAGTTCAACTTCAAGACTCGTTCCATCTGTCGATGCTATCAGACCGCGAACGGCTCGCTGCTCGGAGTTACGAGCATCTACAACTCGATCCGGTCTTGGAGGAGGGGCTGGACCTGCTGCAGAAGCAGTGGTGCGCTGAGCCATCCGTCCACCGCGGGGAAGCGACGCTCGTCAAGGAATGACCGATCCGTCCGTTGTTATTGGCAACACGCCGCCTCGCGGGCGCTGTGATGGCAGCGACGATGATGCAGAAAAGTCGACCAGCCCAATGGCCCACCCGGCTGGCCGGTCGGGTTTCCGATGCCCGAGTCGATTTCCGACACTCCGTAAGATGCCGCGCGAAGGCTACTCGGCACACGGCTGAGGCGTTGGGACGAGTTGGACCCTGCTCAGCGAACCGGACAAAGCCAGCGATTGGGCACCGACGCCTCAGTCCTTCCAGATTTCTCCGCTAGAATTGGGCTAGTGGCCAAGCCTAGGGTCAGCAGGCGGCGACTCCTGAAGGTTGGCGGCGCGCTCGCCGCCATGCCAGCCGCCAGCCAGGATCAGGACGCCGACTTAGCCGGGGACGACATCCAAGGACTGCGTCGAGTCAGGCAGGAACTCGTCGACCCGCCTTTCGTCCCAAGCCACGACCAGGTCGCCACGGGCGCCCCGGTCATCGTCGAAGTCGAGCTGGTGGCCCGCGAGGTAACGAAGGTGATTGACGGAATCGGCACCGAGATCCAGGCCCTTACGTTCAACGGCTCGATTCCAGGGCCTCTGATCATCTGCCACGAAGGCGATTTCGTCGAGCTCACGCTGAAGAACCCGGCCGACAACGCTTTCATGCACAACATCGATTTCCATGCGTCGACGGGCGGGCTCGGCGGAGGGGCCCTTACCGAGGTGAATCCAGGCGAGCAGGTCGTTCTGCGCTGGCGTGCCACCAAGCCAGGCACGTTCATCTACCACTGCGCACCAGGCGGGTCGATGATTCCGTACCACGTGGTATCCGGCATGAACGGAGCGGTCATGGTGTTGCCGAGGGAAGGTCTCAGCGACCGGGACAGCAGCCCCATACGGTACGACCGGGCCTACTATATCGGCGAGCAGGACTTCTACATCCCCCGCGACTCGAACGGGAACTTCCGGCGATACTCAGCGCCCGGCGAGGGGATCGCCGACATGCTCGGGGTGATGCGCAAGCTGACCCCGTCCCACGTTGTCTTCAATGGCAAGGCTGGCGCCCTCACGGGCGAACATGCACTGAAGGCAAGCGTCGGCGAGACGGTGCTCTTCATCCACTCCCAGGCCAACCGCGACTCGAGGCCACACCTGATCGGCGGGCACGGAGACTATGTCTGGGAGCAGGGCTCCTTCTCGGACCCGCCCGCCCACGGACTCGAGACTTGGTTCATCCGGGGCGGCTCGGCGGGCGCGGCCGTCTACACGTTTCGGCAGCCGGGAGTCTACAACTACCTCACCCACAACCTGATCGAGGCGGTCGAGTTGGGTGCCCTAGCCCAAGTCGTTGTCGAGGGCGAGTGGGACCACTCCTTGATGACCCAAGTCCAGCCGCCCGCGCCGATTCCCGGCTGACACTTTCGGACACTTCCGACCATTCTCAAGCATCCATGTCGTAGCCAAGCGGGTGCTGCAGGAGAGAGGCATCGCCGCGCCGGCATCCGCCCCGGCGGCGCCAGGCTATCCGGCAGGGAAATCGATGTCGAACGAATTCGCGGCCTCGAGTCCGGGCGGGGCCGTCCACGGCAGCTGCCGCAGGCGCATCAAGGAATGATCGCTAAATCGAAAGATCGCTGGCGCGGGCGACGCAACTGTTCTCGGTTGATTCTGTGGACAGACAAGTCTCAGGATTCTCGCCAAGATAATTTCGTCGTCCAGTCCAGTTTCGGCGGCGTCCATACCCAGCCTCGTCTGGGGCGAGAAATGCCTCGGTCACAGCCGTGCGACCGCCCCGTCGCAGTCGGTTCGGGTTTGTCGCGCTGCGCGCCCTGAGGGAATTCGAGCGCCGGGCACTGGATTCACATAGCCCTAGGTGTATGTCCCAAGTCGAACGCGTCGCTCGGTGGATCGTTCTGGCCTCCCTGCATCACTGCCAGCGCATCTCCGAGCCGGCGACCGCAAGCCGTTCTGGGCCACAGGCGCAAACCAAAGTGCCGTCCGGTTCTGGGGCGATGTATGGTAGAGAGATGCCGCAGTGGATCGGCAGCGCAGCGACGGTGGCGGCCACGTTGGTTGCGATCGCGGCGCTGATCGTGAGCATCTGGGCGGGTCGTCGTGCCGCTCGGAAGCGGGAGTTCGAAATCCTGTTGGAACGGATTGATCAGGAGGCTGCCAAGCGCGAGGCCGAGACGCGGGCACTCATGGAGCGGATCGACCGGGAAGCCGCCAAGCGCGAGGAGCGGATCGACCGGGAGGCTGCCAAGCGCGAGCAGCTGTTCGAGAGGGAAGCCGCCAAGCGCGAGGAAGGGATCCGCGCTCTGATGGACCAAAGCGACAGAAAGTTCGAGGCTCTCCAGCGGCGGAGCGACGAGTTGTACCGGCAGTCGGCGGAGGTAACCGCGAGAGTGGCGCACAACGAGGCCGTGCTGGAGAAGGCCTCGGAGTCAACCCCTGCGAGGGGTGAAACCGAGGCGGTCGCCGCGCATGATGTTTCGGTCGGTCGGTCGCGCGAGTGAGGGTCGCCGTACTAGACTTGGCCGTCGAGCGCGGCAACCGCATGCGAGCCGTGCTGGCTGGATTGCAGTGGGCATACCGGCATGCATCCATGGTCGCGTGAACCGGGAGCGACAGTCGCTTCGATGCCCTGTTTTCGCGTTCTCACCCACCCGTGGCGGCTCGCGGTCCTCGCCGCGAAACCACGAGGTTGGGGGGCGCTCCCGGCTTTTCCCTGACCCAATCGATGGTCTCGGGCATGGACCGTACGGGTCCGGTTCAGTCAATGTAGTCAAGGGTTTACGGCGGATTGCATGTGACTGGGCCTGTGACCGAATCACAACCATCAAGTCATAGATCAGCGCGGCACCATCGGTGTAGTCTCGGGGGGGCGAGCGCTTCACGTCGTTGCCGCTGGATCATGAGCGAGCCGCAGGTCTCGCAGGCCCAGGAGTCCTTCCTAGATTTCGGGATGCTAGGCGGTCGCGGCAAGGGGCTGAGCGAGCCTTTCGGCTAGGCACGATGATCGTCGATTCCGGCCCGGGTGGACCCGCACGGGCCGGATATTAGAGGAATGACACAGCCAAGAATGTGGTACATTCGTGGCGTTACAAGTAGAAATGCAGGAAGATCCTCTCGCGCACAGCGCTTGGCACGCTTCCGCTATGCTGTGTTTGCTGATCGCGGTCGGTACTTTGGTGCTGGCGGACACAGCCTTGGCCGACTCCAGCCAAGCCCCGGACGCCTCCGGTTCCACTGACATCTCCTTCCCTCTCCGACCCGCAGCTAGCGCTGAGCTGGACTCCGCTTCTCGGCGGATCACCCTCGCGGGCACAAAGCTCACGATCCCCGCCATCGCGTCGGCGGAGCAATCGGAGTACGGCCAGATGTTCACGCTCATCGAGATCGTCAACATCTCCGATTCAGACGCTGAGCTGTCATTCAATCTCAGGGATGCGAGCGGGAATCCCCTTGAGATGCCGTTCTACAACGTATCCTGTCCAGCCTGTCCAGCCGTCGCGCTCTCCAGCCACTCCACGGTCGTAGAGGCAAAAGGGGCCGCGAGGCTGCAAATCGTCCAGCAGAATCCGGCAAGGATCGGCTGGGCCGAATTCTCCATCGAGCCGGCGGCAGCGGTGGCGGTGTCCGGCCAGATCTGGTTCACCGCCGATGACGGGACTGTCAGCTTCGCGGGAATTCCCCCCACCGCCGCCTACCGGCAGGCGTTCCTGTACCTCGACAACAGCTCGGACTTCGAGACAACTCTTGCCTTGGTGAACCTAGATCCGGCCAACAGGCAGGATCTCGCCCTGCACTTCCGCGCCGCCGACGATCCGAGCGTCACCTGCGAGGCCAGCGCGGAAGTGCCGCCATTCGGGCAGGCTGTCCTGACTGCGATCGAGTCGCTCCCGTGCGCGGTTGGCAAGCTGGGACTGCTCAGCATCCGGGGCCAGGATGAATTCGATGAATTCACGGGGATTGCATTCGTGGGAAGCACACGGCACGACGGCGTGTTCACGCGCCAGTTCGTCCAGCCGGCCCCACCCGCATTCATCCCCCTGCGGCATTGGACCGTCTCCTCCGGATCGGTGAGCTTCGGCGGCCAGAGCAGTTCGGGCTGCCTGACAGTTGCGAACCTCTCGATCTCGGGAGCGATTCACACGGTCCACAGTTCGCGTTGGCAGAAGCGGACCGGCGAGTTCAGCCCGTGGGACGATGTGCCGGATTCTGACCGCGTCGGGCAGGTCTGCGCCTACTCGCCGAGCGACCTTGGCCACTACCGAGGGGTCGCGGAGATCAGCGTAGATGGCACGAGGGGCTTGTACGCCACCAGCAACGTCCTTGCCATAGGCGGCCAGGACCCGCCGGGTGAGGCTTCCAGCACTCGCTTCAACGTAGGCGACATGATCCCCGATCTGCCCAGCGGGTTCTGGGCTCCAAGCTTGGTCGAGACCGGCAAGGGTGCCAGCTTCGTGTTCTCCGGCGGAACCGTGACACTGGCTTGGACATCTTCCGTAGGGGCCATCCAGTATCAGAAGCTCAGTTGGACATGTGCTAGCAGCGGAGGCTGCGAGGTCGTAAACGGGAGAGTCACCAAGGGCATCGTCGTCCAGTCCGGGGGGAGCGGTGGTGAGACCACGCCTGTCGACCAGCGTCCGCGCTTTGCTTCAGCCAGTGTGGGCGACCAGAGCTTCACGGTCGGGATGGCCATTGCTCCGCTGACCTTGCCCACAGCGAGCGGGGGGGCCGGGACGCTAACCTACAGTCTCGCGCCCAGCGTGCCCGGCCTGACCTTCAGCCCGCCCTCCCGCACGCTTTCCGGAACACCGTCGCGTGCCGGCAGTTACGCGATGACCTACACCGCAACGGACGCTGACGGCGATACCGACACCCTAAACTTCACCGTGTCCGTCGCTGCAGGGAGTCGGGTGGGCGACGGGGGCGGTGGCGGAGCTGTGCTGCCCATCGGCGGTGGCACGATAGGCGGCTTCGAACTACTCGCAGCCCACCAAAATTCCCGCGGGATCGCATGGGCCAATGACCGCTTCTATGTCTTCAATTGGCTGCGCCGTATGGTCTACGCCTATACCGGGACGGGCCAGCACGACCCGGACAACGACTTTGCCGTGGTCGGTATCGATGTCGGCCCCCTCCACAGATTTGCCTACGCTAACGGCCGGTTCTATCTTTTTCACGTACGTGGAGATGGTGGCAAGCTCTTCGCATACGCATATACGCTGACGGGCCAGCGCGACGCCTCAAGAGACTTGGAATTGCCCGGTTCGGTGCGAGGTATCGCCTACGCGGACGGCCGCTTCTACGTCATCGGGGTGCGAGGCGAAGTCCATGCCTACTCAGCCTCCGGCGATCGCGACGCGGCCGCAAATTTCGACCTTGACAACGACAATCGCAACGCCAGCGGGATTGTGTATGCCGCCGGCCGGCTTTACGTCGTCGATTCTCAGAAAGTTTTTGCGTACACGGGCTCGGGCACCCGCGACGCCTCGGCCGACTTCGCGTTGGCATGTGACAATGTCAGCCCGATAGGGATCGCATACGCCCACGGCGGCTTCCACGTGCTCAACTGGGTGAACAGGAAGATCTACACGTACGCTGGCATAGGCGGAACCTCAGACTCGTCGCCGTGCTTCCCCGGCGGCAGCAGTCCGCGCAGCCAGACATATACGGTCGGAACGCCGATTTCCACCTTGACGTTACCGGCCGCGCGAGGCGGCGCTGGCCCGCTGAAATACAGTCTCGAGCCGAACGTGCCCGGTCTCAGCTTCGACGCCACGACGCGGCGCCTGACCGGCACACCATCGGGTACGGGCATGTTTGACATGATCTACACCGCAACGGACGCCGATGGCAATACCGATGCCCTCAGTTTCACCGTTTCTGTCGCTGCCGGGAGTCCGGCAGGCGACGGGGGCGGGGACGGCCGGTTCAATGTGGGCGACACGATCCCCGATATGCCCAGCGGGCTCTGGGCTCCAAGCCTGGTCGAGACCGGCAAGGGCGCCAGCTTCGTGTCCTCCGGCCGAACCGTGACACTGGCTTGGACATCCTCCGCAGGGGTCATCCAGTACCAGACTCTCCGTTGGACGTGTGCTAGCAGCGGGGGCTGCGAGGTCGTAAACCGGATCGTCACCAAGGGCACCATCGTCCAGGGCGGGGAGAGCGACGGTGAGACCACGCCTGACGACGAGCGTCCGCGCTTCGGCTCCGCCAGAGTAAGTGACCAGAGCTTCACGGTCGGGACGGCTATTCGTCCGCTTACGCTGCCGGGAGCGAGCGGTGGGGACGGCACACTCGCTTACAGCCTCGAGCCGAACGTGCCCGGTCTCAGCTTCGACGCCACGACGCGGCGCCTGACCGGCACACCATCGGGTACGGGCATGTTTGACATGATCTACACCGCAACGGACGCCGATGGCAATACCGATGCCCTCAGTTTCACCGTTTCTGTCGCTGCCGGGAGTCCGGCAGGCGACGGGGGCGGGGACGGCCGGTTCAATGTGGGCGACACGATCCCCGATATGCCCAGCGGGTTCTGGGCTCCAAGCTTGGTCGAGACCGGCAAGGGTGCCAGCTTCGTGTCCTCCGGCGGAACCGTGACACTGGCTTGGACATCCTCCGCAGGGGTCATCCAGTACAACGCGTTCCGATGGACGTGCGCCAGCAATGGGGGCTGTGAAGTCGTTGACGGAAGAGTCACCAAAGGAACGGTTGTCCAATCGGGCACAGGCGGCTAGTGCTCCGCCACGTGATCCACGGTGAGATTGCGGAACGGGAAGGCATACTTGTAGCTCGCCCAGGTGCCCTCCTATAGTCCGCACCGCGCGTGCCGCTGCGTAGTGTACGGGGGTGGCTTGCGACCATCCACGCACTTCGGTACGCTCGTGGTCGCAGTCCGACCGTCGATGGGGTGTGCCGTGTTGGGTATGATGACCGACAGTGCGGCGGCGGAGCCAGTCCGCACAGCCGGGGCTCGCCGTTGAATGCCTGAACGGCATTGGCGACGGGCTGCCAGCGGGTGTATGGCGTCTGACAGAACGGAAGCGCCCGACAATGCCGCGGTAGAGCGCCTGTGGGCGCTCGGCCAGGAGGAGATCCACACATGACCGCACTCGATCACGCCCTGAATTGGATCGACGGCGAGCTGATTGCCGGCCGCGCGTTGATCGCGTTCGGCCTGCTGCTCGTAGGTTGCGGCGGGTTGCTCTGGAGGCTCGGAGAGTCTACGGCGGCCCGCGCGATGGTGGTGCCTCTACTGGCGATGGGCGGGTTGATTACGGTGCTGTCCGCAGTCGGGACGCTGAACAACGTGCGCCGCATCGCCGAGTTCCGCGAAGCATATGCGGTCGATCCGTCGGGGTTCGTTGAACAGGAGCTCGCCCGCGTGCAGGGATTCATGAGCTGGTACGTGTACACGTTTGTCGGCGCCTCGCTTCTGATCATCGCGGGGCTGGCGGCGTTTCTGATTGCCGCCGCTCCGATGTGGAAAGCGATCGGGCTCGCGATGATCGTTCTCGGTGCGGCGGCGCTGCACGTCGACTTCTTTTCGAAGGCGAGCGCGACGCAGTACCTAGCGAATCTGGCTCTGCTTGACGGTGCCCCTGCGGCGACCGAGCGTTACACCGGATTCCCCTGAGACGGCGATCAGACGAGGAGGGACTATGCGGGACGCTGGAGAGAGTGGCGGCGGACGGCAAGCAGCTTGCGATGCGGCGTGGTCCGTAAAGCGCCTTCCATCATCTGGTGCT
Source organism: Bryobacterales bacterium (assembly GCA_028819215.1). Classification (GTDB taxonomy): domain Bacteria; phylum Acidobacteriota; class Terriglobia; order Bryobacterales; family UBA6623; genus VXMF01. The sequence goes on along the minus strand of JAPPMG010000088.1, from coordinate 52,762 downwards.
CCGAGCCACGCGGTGCGCGGGGGAGAAGAAGGAGACTTTGGCCGAAGTCGGCCGTCCGGTTCCGTTCGGGAATGGCTTGCATCGTCCGGCGGGCTCCGGCTTGGAAGGTGGTGGATGACAAGGGAATCAGAATTGCAGCACTGCGCTCAAGTTCATTATCAATGCGTCAATGGCTTTAGGCTACTCACCAGCACCGTCACGCCCGGTACGGCGCACCCTGAGGGCGAAGTCAGCGCGCCACTCACGCTGACTCCCCGGGACTCGAGCAAAGTCCGGATCGACTCGAACGCCTTCTCTCCTGCACCGTTAGTCCCGACCGAACCGCTCCCTAGGACGCGGCTGGCCTGCGGAACCCAACCGGCCGCTGCCACGTCTGCCACGATCCTGTCGGACCCGCCGGACGGCACCGCGATGATGAACTTGCCGTCCGCGTCCGATACGTCTGTGGAGTAGCGGTCGATGTAAATGCGACGCCAGTGGTCGAGGTTCCGAACGCGGACCTTCGCTCCCGCAACGGCCCGGCCTCTCGAATCGGCCACCGTTCCCTCGAAGAACCCCAGCTCGCGCAGCGTGAAGCGTACGCTGCGCGGAACGCCGTTCGATAGGTCGATTTCATGCGAGGAATAGTCCGTGGCCGAAGCTGCAGCCGCGACCGCGCTCGCGGAAACCTAAATGGAGAACGCCCCGTCCGCTCCCGTTTCATGCACTGTCACGTCCGCTCCCACCGAACCGGACAGGACCGTGATCGTCGAGGCGATCTCGTTGCCTTCCGGCGTTCTGACGCTGCCGCTCATGGTTGCGCCATCTCCCCCTCCAGCCGCCAGAATCGCGGCGAGCGTCCATGGGACTGCTTGCTTCATGGTTGATTCTCCCTTTCTCGTTTCAATTCCACGATGATCGATCCGGCCTTTCTGTCAGCTCGCTGCGTGAGCCAGTAAATTCCGACCGGGAGCGCGATTGACGCGGCAAGACCTTGCGGCGTTCGCGACATCCTCCACCACCGGCCTTCCGGGATGCCTCCCGGAATCGAGAGACCCAGATGCAACCCCACGAACCACATCGGAAACATCAGGGCGGCCCCGACAATGCGCATGCGAAACGGGTTGCCCGGCTTCCGGCCCAGCCGGACGGAATGCACGGCCGTCCGGTCGATCGCAATCTTCCCTCTGTCATTCCGCAGGATGAGGGAAGTGACCGTGATGGCTTCCAGCTTTCCTCGCACGCGCCTAGTTCCGTCCGGCTCCATCCGCACGGTCACCTGCTCTCGGAAGTTCTCGCCCTCGGCCACTACCTGCAACTCGTTCCATCGGAGGGACAGGACGGTCGGATCCGGCAGAGGCCGGGACGGCAACGATCAGGAGTGCCGCGATCAATCGCACGTGCGATCCTCCAGAGGATCGCAGCACGGGCCGGTGCATGTTGGAGCAGGACGGTTTCGAGGCTACGGCCTATGCCGACCGATGGATCGGCGATGATTGCGCTTCCCGACCTTCAATGAGGCCCGTGTTGTGCGCGGATGAAGGTGAGCCCTGCTTCGACGGATCGAAACGAGCCCTTTGGGTAGGTCTAGGTGGATGTGTCGGGGTAGTGCTGTCGATAAGGATTGCCGATCCCTCAGGCCCACAACTCGTCCACTGGCGCGTAGGCGTCTTCATCGGAAAGCGGCACGTATCGAAAGCCCCGTCCCAGCGGGTCGTCGAGGCGAACCTTCGTCCAGTCGATTCCCAAGGCCGAGTAGACCGTTGCCTCGATGTCTTCCGGTCGGATCTCTCGCTCCCGCGACCAGCCGAACTCGGTTGTGAATGATCCGGGCCCCCTCCCGCCGACGTCATTGGTTGCCCCGACCACGGTTCCCCCTTTGATGCCCCCGCCGGCAAGCACGAAGAACATTTGCAAGTAATGGTCGCGCCCGTGCCGGGCGGACGACAGAGGTCCGGGCGTGCGCCCGAACTCTCCACAGACGAGCACGAGTGTCTCCTCGAGGCGGCCCGATGCGTCTAAGTCCTCGATGAGTGCCGCAAAGGCAGGATCGAAGGCCGCCGTCCTCGAATAGATTGTGCCCTCCGTATCATCGTCCTGTGTCCCGTAAATGTCGGTGTGGTGGTCCCAGCCGTCCAGCTCCACCTGGATGAAGCGGGTGCCTTGGTCCTGCTCAAGGATCTTCCTCGCTGTCAGCACGGCATCCCCGAACGTGGTCGCACCGTAGCGTGCATGTTCCTCGTCTGTGTAGCTGAAGGCCGCGCTGACCGCCGGGTTGAACATCAGTCGGCGAGCATCGGCGTACATGCCCGAGAGGCCCGCCGCCCTCTCGCCGAATGGCGCGTTGCCCGATCGGAAACCTGCTTCCATCTCGTCTAGAATCGCCCATCGGCGCCGAAAAGCGCCCTCGCCTTGGGGGTGGTCCGCGGCCTGCAATCCCTCGGTGGACGGCTGGACCCGCAACGGCCCGAACCGAGGCGGGAAGTACCCCGACCCCGCGATGTTTCCAGCCCGCAGTGCAACGAAGCCCGGAAGTGCCTGGTCCTGCCTCCGTTCCCGCTCCTTCTCCAAGGCCACCACGCTGCCGATGTGAGGGGCGATTCCGCCAATCGCCGAAGTCGGATTGCGGCCGATCTGCACCCACGACTGCGCCAGCGGATGCGCCCTGGCCCAGGCTAGTCCCGAGCGGATGATGGCGATCTTGTCGAGCACCCTCGAGGTATTGCCCAGCAACGCCATCGGCACGGTCACGCCGCCGAACGTCTCCGGCCGGAGCTCGGGCGGCGTCACGCCTTGGAGGTGCTTGAAGTCAAAGGTGTCGACGTGGCTGGGAGCGCCACGGAGAAACACGAAGATCACGTTCTGTGCGGTGTTGCGGGTCATCACGGTCCCGGCTGACTCGGTCTCGCCCACAGCCGGGACGCCCCAGAGGAAGCTGCCTGCTAGCCCCGTCAGCGAATCCCGGAAAAAGCACCGCCTTGAGAGGTGGGGACGTTCGAAGAATGTCCGATGCGCTCGCTGGCGCCTTCGGACGACTCGTTCGAACCGTTCTCGCTCCGTCATCGCTCCCCTCGTGCCCTGGACCGCAGAACCTCAGTAGTTCGTGTAGAACTCTGTCCGATTAAGCAGCGCCCACATCAAGTCTTCGGCCCGGTTACGGCGCCGCCTGTTCGGCCCCTCGCCCAAGTGCGCGACCGCCATCGCCAACTCGTCCGCCCTGGGAGGCCGGCCCAGAACGCTCAGATACATCCCAGTCACCAAGGCATCATCCGGCTCGGGAATCAGTTCGGCAAGCGCGCCCCCGCTGGCGCTGTAGGCAGCGTGGCGGAGCACGAATATGTTGTTCATGAGGTTGAGCGCTTGCAGCGGGCTGGCAGCGCCACTCCTCGGGGTCCGCCGCCGGTCGCCCGGAAGGAACGCCCATAGCAAGTTTCGGGCTCCGACGGCATTCCTGCCCCGGCCGGGAATCACATTATTCACGTCGGGAAACTGCATCGCTAGTCCCACGTCCTGGAGCGTCGGCGAAACGTCGTAACTCGGCCACTTGCCGCTTGCGATCACGATCGCGTCGTGAATCTGCTCTGCGCTGAGGCGGCGCGCATTATGCCGGACAAACAAGCGCTCGTACTGCGGATTGAACACGCCGTCGTACCGCGAGGACAGCTGGTACGTCTGCGATGTCACGATCTCCCGCATGAGCCACTTGAGGTCGAATCCGTTTGCTCTAAAGCCGTTCGCCAGCCACTCGAGCAACCTGGGATGCGAAGGCTGAACCTCCCACGCTCCTGCTGGCGGGGCAGCGGGGTCGAGCCGGTCCGGATCAAACTGGTCGGCGGGCTCGACCAATCCCCTGGCGAAGAACTCCCGCCAGATGTAATTTACGGCCGCCCGGGCGAATTGCAGATCGCTGGTCAAGTAGAACCCGACTTGCTCCCTGAGCCGCAGTTGAGGATCGACCGATAGTGCCGCGAAGGGGTACGCGGGTGCCACGCGGCGCTCATCATGCCGCCTGTCTGGCCGGTTTCCGCCCTGCGTCCAAGCTAGATAACGGCCCGGTTCGCCACCTTCGGCGTCGATGTCCCCGGAAGTGGACGGCCGATCCTGGATCACGAAGTACCTGACAGGCACTCGGCGGCTCTCCCTGCTTACCCGCGGGGTCCACTTCCGAATGGGGGGCAGGTCCGAGAAGAACGCGGCCAAGCCCCATACCTCAAGACGGGTAGCCCGCGCCCCCCAGGCGCTGACGCCATCGAGCCGTCCTTCCCCATCGTGGCAAAGCACGCAATCCACCGTCGACATCCCGAGGAAGTCCCGCGCCGCCCGGTAAGCCAGCGCGTCGTATGTGTCCTGAGGCGGCCCACCCGGGGTGCGCGCGCCGACCACGTACCCGACCGGAGAGGCCCGCACGGGGTTGGACTGGAGGTCCCCGTAAACCCGTTCGTAATCCTCAAAGCTGGCGAAGCTGTCCGGATATTCCCGGCCGTCACTCGTGCCCTCGGCAGCCAGCATTTCTCGCGCCATCCGGTCGTATGGCTTGTTCGCCCGCAGAGACTCGAGCAGGTACAGGTGCAGCGAGTCGCGCCCGTGCACCCGGCGGTTCACACCGTCGGTACGGACGGTGTTCCGGAACAGGTCGCCGAAAAACAGCGCCCAGCGGTCCGCCCATTCCGGCATGCCGAGCAGCGAGTCTACGAGACCCTGCCGCTTGTTATCGGACGGATCGGCCAGAAACCGGACCACCTCGTGCCTGGTGGGTATGCGCCCCGTCAGGTCCAAGCGCACGCGCCTTAGGAACTCAGCATCGGTAGTCAGGTTTGCCAAGGGAATACCGACCGCCTCGGCGGTTTGCTGTACGCAGTCATCGATCCCCTCGCACGGCATAGCGTCGGCTCCGACCCGCCTTGCATCGGTCTGGAGCCGGAATGGGGCGGGCGAACTGCGGGGCTCCGGGATCAAGGCCATTGCGTCTCGCGTGGCCTTGGCGCGCGCGGTCATCGCCCGCAGGTCTTCGGACTGCCTCCAATCGAAACGGCCCGGCTGCCCTGGGCTGAAGAAAGTGCAGCCGCCATGGTCGGGAATCGACGCTTCCCCGTTGATCGCTTCAAGGCCTTCGGCCAGTGCCGGGCCCGCAAGCAGAACTGCTAGCGCCCATGCTGGGAGAGCATCGCGCGAGTGTTGCCGCATGAGACTCGACACCTACGCCCCAATTATGCGGGTCTGGTGCAGGTTCCCGCAAACTCATCCTTTCAAGAATCTTGCGCTCGAACTCCCTGACGGCAGAGGAGGAAGCCTTTGAGGACTGAGCGTCTTGCGGCAAAGCTAACTCCTCTCAGACAGTGTGGGCCGCCTGTCGATGCGGCTTAGCAGCCCGTGGCTTAAGTGGCATTTCCGACCGCTTCGGCTGACCACCTTGCGGGTGGTTCTCTAACGGCCTACGGGAGTTCCTAGGCGGATTCTGGTCCATTCCCCCGGCTGTGGCCCAAGAGGCCTCGAATCGCGTCCAGAAGACCGCTCCAAGCGCTCTTGAGCGGCAAATCGGCGATCTCAGCATGGTTGGCGGCCAACTCGCCCCCCTGCCCTTGCAGCGTGCGTGGCGTACCGATCCCGGTGAGCGTCCTCATCAGCACCCCCAGGTTGAACCCGCAGGCATGCATCAGCAACCGCTTGCGGATGTTCGCCCGCCCCCGTAAGTGCAGCCGCCGCATCCCGCCCGCGGTGTAGATGTGGGCCATCGACCGCTCCACCTTCTCCGTCCGCAGTTTCTGCAGGCGCTTGCCTGCCGAACTTCCCAAACGCTTGCGGTACCCCCGGGACCACTCGCTCTTAGGGGCGAATCCGCCACCGCCTAGTTCCCAACCTCCGGGCACGGCACCGCTGAGAGCGCAGCCAGGGCGCGGGCCCCGACATGGTTGCCGGCAATCTGGAGCCGGGATCCGACGACCAGCAGCGCCAGCCCGAGACAGGAGAGAACGCGAGCCCGCCGGTAGCGCCTGGCTTCCTCCGGATCCCCACACCACATGAGTAACACTCCCCCGTCCTTCCGCACGTCTGCGGGCAGCCCGAAGAAGAACAGCAGGACGACGCCGGCGATGTCGAGCGACAGGCCGAAGGAGCTGAGGGCGTCGGGGGAGAGAAGCTGTCCCATAATGCCGACATCGGACTTAAAGAGGCGAGGCGAACCAAAAGGTCAAGCAGTGACGGGCGGCGTTGTTGCTCTCCGTGTATACAGCTACTTTATAGTGCGGGGTATGAGTGCAGAACTGATCGGCATCCTCTCTGTGGGGGTTGTGCTGGCGGCGCTGATCTTGACCTCCGTCGGACGGGTGCGCGGTGAGCTACTCAGCGAACTGCTCTCCGCACGCTCCGAACTCCGCGAACTGGCGTCGCGAGTCGGGACACTGGAGCAGCGCGTGGCAAGGCTCGAAGGGTTGTTGGAGGGCGCGGGCCTATACCGCCCGGCCGCCGCGCCCGAGCCACGGGCGGCCACCGAGACTGCACAACTTCCAGCGGGAGGCTGAGTTCCGGGGTGCAGCTCGCCGTTTATCGCCCATCCAGGGACAGGCCCGGCATCTCCCCACAATTTGCGAAATGGCCGCGCGCGGCTACAATCCTCTCGTCGTCGGCCAAGCTGCCGACATGGTAGAGCGACACGATGGCCGGACGCCACCAGTGGCGTGAGTAGCTGCCACAGAGTTTTTTGCAGCCGTCCGTCCCTGGGGCATGCTTACCCGCTCCTGCCGTCCGAACGATCGCGGAATCGGGACCTGCGGAAGACGATCTGCTCCAGTGGCGGGCACTCGGCCGAAAGGCTGTCCTCCCGACCACCTGCCGGCCTGGCCGATGCCCCGTCTGCCTCGCTCTACCGAGCGATTCGGGACAGGCTCAGTAACTCCAAACTGGGTCCAACTCGCGTGTGGGCCAGAGAGAGATCGGGGGGCGGCAGCGTGTTCGGAGACAAGCAGCAGGCAGGGCCTAGTGTCAGCACGATTGGCGGACGCTGCAGTCAGGTTGCCGGTCCCGGCGACCCGCCGCGCGGACGGGACGGAGGAGGCTGCCCTGCCTCAAGGACAGCGACTCCAAAGAGCCCCGGAATCTCCGGTGGAGCTTCCCCCGTGCGAGCAGCATAGGACTCCCCAAGGGCCGAGACGGGAAGTGCTGCCAAGGTCCGGAAACCACATTCTGCAGCGACTGCCCGCATCTCTGATAGCGAGTACTGCGCCCGCATCGGCTCGCCCCGGCGGGCGACAAAGCTCAGCAAGTTGCGCCGCATGTCGGCATGTGCCTGGTCGCACGAAGCCCCGTCAAGCAGCCAGTCTAGGGCAAGCCGTGTACCCGCAGGAAGGGTGCCGGACAGCGATTGCAGCGTCGCGCGCAGCGTGTTGACTTCGATGTAGTAGGCCACGCCTAGCAGCGAAATGCACGAGGGCCGCGTTCCGCGGAACGGTGAGTCTTGCAGTGCCTCTACCGGCGATACGCACGAAAGGTCCGCTGCAACAAAGTGGTGATTGGAGCTGATCGGGAGGCCTGCTCTACTGAGGCGCCGCAACTTGCAACGCTGTGTGATCGGATGGTCGACCTCGAAGACCTGGACGCGCTTCATCAGGTCGGGCCTGCGGAAGGCAAAGGAATCCATGCCGGGTCCCAGAATCACATATTGCTCGGCCCCGTCGAGGATCGCCTCTTCAATGGCTTCTTCTGCGAAGCGGGCACGCGCCGCAATGCTGGTTGCGACCGGGAGGATCGTGGAGGACACGACTCTGGCCAGCAGCCGCTCGAACGGTCGGACCCTCAGAGCAAAGCCTAGGACGGGCCCACACAGCTTCGCCGCGTAGGGATCCTCGAAGAGCGGCGCAGGCGTCCTCAAGTGCCATGCACGACACGCGGCGGCCAAGTCCGCTGTGGAAACGCCGTGGGCGGGGAGCGACATTGCTGAAGCGCACGGGCCCGCCCGTCAGGCCAAGTCTCCGGGCGGACTGGAGCAATGATAGGAGATTGGTTGCTTGGATGGCGAAGCCCACACATCCAAGGCCTGCGCCCTTCGGGGAGGGGTTGCCGCATTGCCGAGTGTCACGAAGGGCAGCGAGGTTATTGCGCGCTCGCCTGCTTCAAGGACCGGTCCTAGAGGGACCGCAACCGGATGATCGGCGTTGAAGCGACTGATCCTGCGTAGGAAACTCTGATCTTGGTCAGGGTGAAGCCAGCGATTATCGTCGTGGGGGGTTACGGGGTCGATTTTGGGGTTCTGCTGATTGGTGGGCGACATCTCTTGGGCCAGCCAAATTGACACATGGACTCGGCCCGACAACATGGAATAGAGGCACTCACGCCTCTGGTAGCGTCGGGCCATCGTGTTGCTTGACCATGTCGGCAGCTTCGTCGGCAAGCACGATTTGAGCAGTGCCATGCATGAGCGGAGTGGTCGGACGTCTATAGGGCCGGTGAATTCAGCCGCCTTTACAGAACCGCGAATCACGCGCCGCCGGAGAACATTCGGGCCAAGCCGTCCAGAGCCTGCCCGATTCGTGCTGCATCCATGTTCTCTGGTAGCGGCACTGCCATGACCGGACGGTTCGTTTGCGGGTCGGTCCGAACGAGTCGCGATAGAACAGCCTGTCCTGTCGGGGGTGAAGCTTGAGGCACCCGCTGTGCCGCCTGGCCAGCCGGTTGGGTCGGAGGTGGTGCCAGCGCTTCTAGGAATCTCACGCCGGCCTCTAGGACCCCAGCGACCGCTTCCTCAATAGCGGGAGCGGCCACCGGACGGTCAGCTGGGGCGGCCGGCCGGCGTCCTGAGCCGTCATCGGGAGATCTTGGAGTCGACTCCGAGCTGGTTTCCGCACTGGGCGGTTGGTCGGGCACTCCGGGTAGCTCGTGCTCGCCGTGATCTGGACCTAGATCCTCGGCCGGTGGGACAGGCTCGTCACCGTCCGCGGATCCAGAGGTGTCATCAACGATCTCCTTGACCACCTTGAGAAATGTCGACCGGCCGAGCTTCTCGAAGCTCACCTCGTCGGCGGTCGAATCGAACAGCCCGGAAAACAGTGCTTTCTTGAGCTGCATTGTCTCCCAGACGCGCATCTCGATGCTGCCTTCCGTCAGCATGTGAATTACCTGTACAGGGTGAGCCTGACCCATTCGATGCACCCGTCCGATCCGCTGCTCCAGACGAGCCGGATTCCAAGGTGGTTCGAAGTTGATGACAGCTGACGCTGACTGGAGGTTGAGGCCGACGCCGCCCGCGTCCGTCGACAGGAACACCATGCATTCGGGATCCTCGCGGAAACGATCCATCAGGGCACCGCGCTTGTGGCTCGGAACACCGCCGTGCAGCGAAACGAAGCCGATCCCCAGCTTGGCCAACTCCTCTCCGGCTAGGCGGGTCATCCGTTCGTACTCGCTGAAGACAACAACCTTCCGTCCTTCCTCGACGGCGAGCTCGCGAATGATCTCCCGGAACTCCTCAAGCTTGGGCGAGTGGTTCGTCTCTTTGTCATAGAGGAATGTTGAGTTGCAGAGCATCCGCATATTCTGAATGGCGCAGGTTATGCGGCGGAGGTCCACCTCGGAGATCCAACCCTGTCTCGACCACTTGTGCATCAGCTTTGCCAAGATCTCGTTCTGCTCATCGTAAGGACCTGCTTGCTGCTCGGTCAGAGGGACCCTGAACACCTGATCTGTTCGCTCCGGCAGCTGCTTGAGCACTTCGTCGCGCTTCCTGCGCAGCAGCAGGGGCTCTAGCTGCTCGTGGATCTGATTCAGTCCGCGGTAGCCGATCAACTTGCCGGTCTCGGTCGTCTGGACGTGGTCGTGCAGGAAGCGGAAAGCGGGGCCGAGCGCGCGCCCGTCGACAAATTCGACAACCGAGTAGAGTTCCTCGACCTTGTTTTCCAGCGGTGTTCCGGTCAGGACGAACGCATAACGGCTCTTCAGCTGCTTGACAGTCTGCGCCGTCTTCGTGGCCCAGTTCCGGATACGTTGCGCCTCGTCGAGAATGACTAGGTCGGGAGCTAGGGCTTGGATCGCCTCCATGTCCCACCGCACCAACTCGTAGTTGATGAGGTTGAAGAACTGAGGATCGGCGTACCGCTTCACCCTCTTTCGCCTGTCTCCATCGATGACCTGCACCGACAGATCGGAGAACTTCTCGATCTCGGTCTTCCACTGGTATTTTACCGAGGCAGGCGAGATTACAAGCACGCGCTCGATACCGCGCCGGCGCTTCAACAGCGCGGCTGCTCCGACCGCTTGAACGGTCTTGCCCAAGCCCATGTCGTCAGCAAGCACGACCCGGCCGCGACTCGCCGCAAACAGGACCCCGCGCATCTGGTAGGGATACAGCGAGACCTTCACCAACCCAGGCAGAATCGATTGGCCCGCCTCGATCTTCTTGATCTGCTCGCTTTCCCAAGCTAGTCCCTCTTGTTGCTCGTTCACGCGGTCTACGTGGTCGAGGACGTCGCTGTAGACAACCGCAGTGCCGTCCGCCCGCCGCAGTTCTGCCAGAATCGAGGCGAAGCTGGCATAGTGCCGTTTCGCCAGGAGCCCCGATTCGTCGAAGAACTTGGCCGCAACCGCTTCGAGCGATGGATCGGGCGCGTCGGGAAGGTTCAACTGAACCTCAAGACGCTCGCCATAGCGGAGAGAAAGGGACGCGCGCTCGCGCTCGAAGCGTTTGTGCGCGAGCTTGGAGCGGTACCGGCCGCGGAGTCGTCCGAGTATGCTCTCGATATGCTTGCATGTTCCCAAGGTGTTTCGGGAGAAATCGGGGCAGGAGCAGTAATTGTCGAAAAGACCCGGCCCGCGCATGGCGATCCTGTACTCGCTACCGCTGGTGGAGAGCACTTGGTAATCACCGAACGGCTTGCCTTTCGGCCGAGACAGGATCTGCTTGATTGCCTCCTTCGCACGGTGCTGACGCGCCTGGATCTGTTCCTCTACGAGCATGATTTGGTTCTTGCGCACTCCGCCGCGCCCCTTTGCTGACGGCGGGGATCAACCATAATAGCGACTGCCCGACATGACGGCGCTGGTCGTGCGCGGGATTGGATTTCGCAAAGGCCAACGAAGTGGCTCCGCGTGTAAATCCTGCCCGCTTGCGAATACCGTACCTACTTGCTTGACCTCGCCGTAGTCGAGGTTTGCGATGCCCTTGCCACTGACATCGTCTACGCCATCTTCGCCCGTGTCCTACAGAGGCCCCGCTGCAGCGATTCCGGCTTCCGGGCGGTCGAGTCGCGGCGGTCTAGGTCGAGCAGATCCCTGCGAGCGGCCGCTAGGCGGCCTCGGATGGCTCGAGCCGAAAAAAGTCTGTCATTTCGTGCTTTGGGCTCGCGATGGTCGGAGCTCTGGAGCCCCAGAGCGATGACAGCGCACTTGGCTCCGCTGTGCGCCGACCAGCGCTGGACGAACCGGGACGCAGGTCTCACCGAGCAAGGCTGCTGGCCCCAAACGACTGTCTTCCCAGTGCATTGCGGCCATGCAGGTCTGTTAGCAGGCCCGCCGTATTCCGGTCGGCAAGGCACGCATCAGGCTGCCGCAATCGACGATCGGGTCTGGTGCGGCAACCCTCATTCGGTCGGCCGACCGACCGAAACATCCTGTGCAGCCACCGCCTCGGTCTCACCCCTCGCAGGGGTCGACTCCGCGGCCGTTGCTAGGACGGCCTCGTTGTGCGCCACTCTCGCCGTTACCTCCGCCGATTGGCGGTACAACTCGTCGCTTCGCCTCTGTAGCGCCTCGAACTTTCTGTCGCTGCGGTCCATCAGTTCCCGGATCGCTTCCTCGCGCTTTTCGGCTTCCCGGTCGATCCGCTGCTCGCGCTTTTCGGCTTCCCGGTCGATCTTTTCCGTGAGAGCACGTGTCTCGGCCTCGCGCTTGTCGGCTCTCTGATCAATCTGTTCCATGAAGGCCTTGGTCTCGGCCTCGCGCTTCTCGGCTCTCTGATCAATCTGTTCCATGAAGGCCTTGGTCTCGGCCTCGCGCTTGTCGGCTCTCTGATCAATCTTTTCCATGAGAGCCCGCGTCTCGGCCTCGCGCCTTTCGGCTCTCTCGTCGATCTGTTCCATGAAGGCCTTGGCCTCCGCCTCGCGCTTCTCGGCTCTCTGATCAATCCGTTCGGTCAGGGCCCGTGTTTCCACCTCGCGTTTTGCTGCTCTCTGGTCGATCTGTTCCATAAAGGCCTTGGTCTCGGCCTCGCGCTTTTCGGCTCTCTGGTCAATCCGTTCGGTCAGAGCACGTGTCTCCACCTCGCGCTTTTCGGCTTCCCGGTCGATCTTTTCCGTGAGAGCACGTGTCTCGGCCTCGCGCCTTGCTGCTCTCTGGTCGATCTGTTCCATAAAGGCCTTGGTCTCGGCCTCGCGCTTTTCGGCTCTCTGGTCAATCCGTTCGGTCAGAGCACGTGTCTCCACCTCGCGCTTTTCGGCTTCCCGGTCGATCTTTTCCGTGAGAGCACGTGTCTCGGCCTCGCGCCTTTCGGCTCTCTGGTCGATCTGTTCCATGAAGGCCTTGGTCTCGGCCTCGCGCTTTTCGGCTTTCCGGTCAATCCGTTCGGTCAGAGCACGTGTCTCGGCCTCGCGCTTGGTGGTCTCCTGGTCAATCCGCTCCAACAGGATTTCGAACTCCCGCCTCCGGGCGGCACGGCGGGCCGCCCAGATGCTCACGATCAGCGCAGCAATCGCGACCAACGTGGCTACCACCGTCGTTGCGCTGCCGATCCACTGCATCCCTTTACCATACATGTGCCCAGAATCGGGCGTTGCTCTGGTTTGCGAACGGCTTGCGGTCCCAGACCCGGCAGAGGCACCGGCATTGATGCAGCGATAACAGAGCGGTCCACCGAGCCGCGCGTTCGACCGCAGACAGAGCCTCGGCGGGCTGCGCGGCCCCAGCGCCTAGCACCCGAATGCCGTCAGGGCAGGCAGCATGACGGATCCGAACGGACTGCGGCGAGGCAGTTGCAAGGCTGTGACCGAGCCGTCTCTCGCCCCAGACGAGGCTGGGAAGAGTCGCCGCCGAACGGGGCTGGACGACGAACTTATTTGGCTAGACTCCCAAGCTTCTTCGACTGGTGCGCGACCTGCTCCAGAGCCGCCGAGTAGCGATCCTCGGCATGGGGCCGGATACCTACGTTCAAGTCGGCGATGTTGTCCTCGGCCCGTGCGGGAAATCGATGTTTGGTGATGGATCTTCGGCCTCGCGAGGGCTCCGTAGGCGCTGATCGTGCTGGCGGCCGCAGACACGGCCGGGATGCCGGCTTGCTTGCGCGGGCCACTGTCTTCGCCGCCGCCTGCCTCTGCAGCGTCGTCGCGATGTCCCTACCGGCTTGGCTGGCGGTCGCCGCCGCGCTGCTCGCCTCCGGCATTTCGCCGCTTGACGGCTTGGCAGCATGTCCTGCCAACCATGTTGGGGCGGCAATTCGGCCTTGCTGTGGCGACCTGCGCAGCAATTCCAACTTCCGCTGAGGGTCAAGCGAATCCCGAGGCCGTTCATCCCGTCGAGGTGATTGCCGGGAACCTTGCGGCGGTCGAGCGGCCCCCGGCGCATCTTGACAGCCGCGGTCACCAAGCATGCAACTGTCTTTGGCTTAGCCATCCGTGAAGATGATGGCGAATCGAGAGCGAGTCCGATTGTTCGTGGTAGGTTGATTTCAGTGGCCACCGCAGGTCGCCCGATACGGAGCACGCGCATGGCTCGCCAACGCAAAGAGAAGCTGCCGGACAAGCTTACAGCGTCAACTCGGAATAGTGGGGCTATCGTCGGCCATGAGACTGAGTTGTGGGCGATGGCGGACGCCTTGCGAGGATCGATGGATGCGGCCGAGTACAAGCATGTCGTGCTCGGACTGATCTTCTTGAAATACATATCCGACGCCTTCGAAGAACGCCGTACGGCCCTGCTTTCCGAATGGGGCGAGGAGGCCGCCGAGGATCGGGACGAGTACGTGGCTGAGAACATCTTCTGGGTGCCGCCTGAGTCCCGCTGGTGTCATCTCCAGGCAAAGGCGAAGCAGTCGACTGTGGGCCTGACGGTCGATCAGGCCATGGCTGCCATTGAACGCGACAACCCCGCAATCAAGAACGTACTGCCTCGGGATTATGCCCGGCCTGCGCTCGACAAGCAACGACTGGGCCAGTTGATCGACATGATCAGCAATATCCAAGTCGGAGATCAGGAGGCCCGCTCCAAGGATGTGCTTGGTCGAGTCTACGAGTACTTCCTGTCCCAATTCGCGAGCGCAGAGGGCAAGAAAGGGGGCGAGTTCTATACGCCGCGGTGCGTTGTCAAGTTGCTGGTCGAAATGCTGGAGCCGTACCGGGGACGGGTCTATGACCCGTGTTGCGGCTCATCCGGCATGTTCGTGCAGTCGATCGAGTTCATTCGCGCCCATGTCAGCGGCAACGGCAACAGCGGAAAAGCCAAGGCTGACATTAGCATCTACGGACAGGAGTCGAACTACACGACGTGGCGGCTCGCGAAGATGAACCTCGCGATTCGGGGAATCGAAGGCCAAATTGCCCACGGCGACAGCTTCCACAATGACCGGCACCCGGATCTGAAGGCCGACTTCATCCTCGCTAACCCCCCGTTTAATGTATCGGACTGGGGCGGCGAGCGGCTGGCCGACGACAAGCGCTGGCACTATGGCGTGCCGCCGAAGGGCAACGCCAATTTCGCTTGGGTGCAACACATGGTGCATCACTTGGCCCCGTCTGGAGTCGCCGGCTTCGTGCTCGCGAATGGCTCGATGTCATCGAGTCAGTCAGGCGAGGGGAAGATTCGGAAGAGCTTGGTCGAAGCGGACTTGGTGGACTGTATGGTCGCTCTGCCAGGGCAGCTGTTCTACTCGACGCAGATTCCGGCATGCCTGTGGTTCTTGGCGCGACGACGCCCGCGGCGGGGCGAGATCTTGTTCGTGGATGCCCGCAGACTAGGACGGATGGTCGACCGCACGCACCGCGAGCTGACCGACGAGGATATCGCCCGCATCGCGCGGGCCTACCATGCCTGGCGCGAAGGCGCGGAGGGCTACGAAGACCTTCCGGGATTCTGTAAGAGCGCCGCGCTCGACGAAGTGCGTCGACACGGGCACGTGCTGACGCCGGGGCGATACGTCGGTGCAGAGCCGCAGCCCGACGACGGCGAGCCGTTCGACGAGAAGATGAAGCGGCTGGTCGGCGAGCTACATGGGCAGCAATCAGAGGCCGCGCGGCTTGACGCCGCTATCGCCCAGAACCTAAAGGCGCTGGGCTTCGACGTGCCCGGAACTACGGGTGGGTAGGCGGCGCATGGGCAACGCACGGGAGCCCCGACGGCGCGACCATATCGACACGGGCTTTCTCAGGCGCTGCATCCTTGCGCTGGAGGTAGCCTTCAACGAGGTCAAGTCATACGGGAAGTCGGACATCCTCCACGACCTCCATCGGGCTGCCTGCGTCAAAGAATTTGAGCTGGTGTTGGAACAGAGCGGGACGCTATTGCGCAAGCGCCTCGCGGCGTTCTTCGGCAGCAACCGGCGGGCCGACGAGCTGTACTTCAATGACTTGTTCCGGCACGCGGCCAAACACCAGTTGATGGATGTGGAGATGGCGGAGCGTTGGTTGGTGTATCGAGAATGCCGGAACGGCAGCGCACACAAGTACGACGAACACTTCGCTGAGGCTGTTCTTGAGCTACTGCCGGACTTCATCGCCGACGCCAAGCTGCTGGCCGACAGCATCGAGGCCGCGAACGATGGCTGACCGCCTCAGGATCGCGCCTCGGCACCGCCGCATCTTGGAGGCTCTACTGCGAGAGCATCTACCCGGAATCGAAGTCTGGGCCTACGGCAGCCGCGTGAACGGTCGCGGCCACGATGGCAGCGACCTCGACCTCGTTCTGCGGACACCGGACCTGAAGAGGCTCGCAGCCGACCGGTTGCGCGGTTTCGAGAATGCGGTTCGCGAGTCGACCATCCCATTCCTTGTAGAGGTTCACGATTGGGATCGCCTGCCCGAGCGGTTCCACCGCGAGATAGAGCGCGACTACGTGGTGATGAGTGAGAGTCCAGCATTGGGAACGGACTGGGGAGGGACGGGACGCGGAGACAAAGATCGCGGCACTCTTCCGCCGCGCCTCGCTGCGACCAATCAGGATTCTGGACGCCAAGCGGCACAGATGACAGACAGTCCTGAGGACATGCATCGAGAGGCAATCGTCGCCGAGATCGCGGCCAACGACCGCGTGGAACGGGCCCTGTTGTTCAATCCACATGCGACAGGTACTGGAGGAACGTCGCCAGACGTGAACATCGCGTTGCTCGGAGGCCAGCTCACGGTTGTCGATCAGGCCCGTCTCTCCGCAGCAGTGGACAAGATCCCAATGGCTCAGTCCGTTGATCTGGTGCTGTACGACTCGATCCAAGACCGGATGCTGCGGGATCGTGTCCGGCGTGAAGGCGTCGAATGGTACACGCAGCTGCGTTCCACTGACGCCGCTCCAGATAACTGGCCGATGGTCCGCCTTGGCGATCATGCCGAATCCTGCTTGGGCAAGATGCTCGACCAACGTAAGAACCGAGGCGAACTGTTGCCCTACCTTGGGAACAAGAATGTCCGGTGGGGAAGCATTGACACCAGAGAACTTGGTCGGATGCGTTTTGAGGACCACGAGCACGATCGATACGGACTGAAATACGGCGATCTCGTCGTCTGTGAAGGTGGCGAACCGGGCCGCTGCGCCATCTGGAAGGACGAGTTGCCGGGAATGAAGATACAGAAAGCACTTCATCGAATCCGTGCAGGAGACCAGCTGGACAACCGTTTCCTGCACTACTGGTTTCTGCTAGCGGGCCGCAACGGTTCTCTGGAACCCTACTTCACGGGGACAACCATAAAGCACCTGACCGGAAAGGCCATATCCGAGCTTCAAGTCCCCTTCCCATCCCTTCCCGAGCAACGCGCCATCGCCCAGATCCTTGGCACGCTGGACGACAAGATCGAGCTGAACAGGCGGATGAACGCGACGCTGGAGGCGATGGCGCAGGCGCTGTTCAAGTCATGGTTCGTGGATTTTGACCCGGTCCGGGCCAAGATGGAAGGCCGCGATACCGGACTTCCGAAGGAAGTCGCAGACCTGTTCCCTGACAGGTTGATGGATTCGGAACTGGGCGAGATTCCGGAAGGTTGGCCGCTCGTGCGGTTGCCCGAGTTGATCGACGTCAACCCTCAGAGATCGTTGCGAAGAGGCGAGATTGCGCCATACCTTGCCATGGCGAACATGCCGGCAAGTGGCCATGCACCCGACTCCGTTGGCCAGCGACCGTTCAACTCGGGAATGCGGTTCGCAAACGGAGACACACTGGTGGCACGGATTACGCCATGTCTGGAGAACGGCAAGACGGCGTACGTGGACTTCTTGGATGACGACGAGATCGGGTGGGGTTCGACAGAATACCTCGTCTTTAGGCCGCGACATCCGCTCCCAAGTGTATTCGCCTACACTCTGGCGCGTACTGCCCGATTCCGTGAGTTCGCAGTCCAGAACATGAGCGGTACTAGCGGGCGTCAGCGGGTACCAGCCACGGCGCTTACCGGCTTCTCGATTCCATCGCCGCCTGCGCCTATAGGGGCGGAGTTTGGGCGCGCCGCCCGATTGCTTCTAGGGCGAGCGAGGGCGGCGGTAGATGAACATCATGCACTAGCCCACTGTCGCGATACCCTGTTGCCGAAGCTGGTCTCCGGAGAGTTACGGGTGCCAGATGCCGAGAGACTAGCCAAAACGGTCGCAAGCCGAGATGTTGCTGGCCGATTGCGGCCAACAGAATTAACGTGATGCCAATCGATTCTTCACGCCTGTGGGCGCAAGTCGCATTGGGCGAGGATGCGGAGCTGGAGTTGAAGGCGGTCGAGTTCCGTGGTGCGAAGGTTTCGGCACCACGGCGGGGTCCGCTTGCAGACGAACTAGCGGCATTTGGCAACGCCAGCGGAGGGCGGCTCGTTCTGGGAGTCACGGATGACCGACTGCCACAGGGGCTCGATGCGACGCAACTTGATGAACTCTCGAACTTGGTAGCTGAAATCTGCACTGACTCCGTGAAGCCGCCGCTCGACTACCGGATTTTCCGGATACCAGCGCCAGAGTCTGTAAGCGGCGGTGCCCTGGTAGTTGAGATTCCGGAGGGTGTGACGGTTTACCGTTCGCCGGGCGGCTATTTTCGTCGGCCGGGGGACACGAAGTGCCAGATGGATTCGGCCGCAATCCGGCGGTTGACGCAAGTGCGGGGACAGTCCGACGCCCCATCGACCGACACGCAGATAGTTCGTGGAACCGCCATCAAGGACCTACAGCAAGAAAATTGGCGGCAATACGTCAGTTCTCGTATCGACGACGCGCCCGAGGTCGCCTTGACGAAGCTAAAGTTCGCCAAGGCAGACTCCCAGCGGGTAGTACGGGCGACCGTGGGCGGAGTCCTGTTGGCGGCGCAGGATCCACGACAATGGCTGCCGAACGCTTGGGTACAAGCTGTGTGCTATCGCGGGGGCCGGCCTGACTCGAAGTGGCAGTTGGACGCACGCGACATCTCCGGGCCACTCGACCAGCAGATCCGCGCAACAGTGCGCTTCGTGGTTGCGAACCGAAAAGTCGCGGCCTACAAGGACCCCGCGCGGACCGACGTACCGCAGTTCAGCGAACGCGCGGTATTCGAAGCGGTGGTCAACGCCGTGGTACACCGCGACTACGCCGTGTCCGGATCGCGGATACGCCTGTTTATGTTCGATGACCGTCTGGAACTGTACTCGCCCGGCGGTCTGTGTAACTCGATGACCACAGACGATCTACGCACCAGCCAGTTCACTCGTAACGAATTGCTGGCGTCCCGCCTCGGCCAGTGTCTCGTCGGGGATGTGCCCGGCGCTGGAGGCAGATCCCACTTCATCGAACGACGCGGGGAAGGCATTGCCGTCATCGAGGACGAGACGTTCGCATTGACCGGCCAGCGGCCCATCTTCGAACTAATCGGTGAACGGGAGCTGAAGGTCGTCCTCCCGGCGGCCCATCCGCCGCACGGAGAGGGTGTTCCTGCCACAGTGGTGGTGGCGGATGACGACACTGGATCGCCACTGGTAGGCGCTGACGTGTTGATGCTTTATCCCAACAAGACCTATCGCGAAGCCAAGACCGACTCCTCCGGACGCGCGGAGTTTGTTTTCCACGCCAGACTGCCGATGACAGTGCTTTGCGCCGCCGATGGATTCATGGCGCACGTGGTGCACAACTATGAGCCGGATGGGCCCCTGATGGTCCGCATGCGCCCGCTGTCGGAAGGTGGCTCGTTGATAATCACTGACCGCTCGGGCCACTTGCCCGGCATTCAGGGACGGCTGAATCCGAACGTCGACAACTTGGATCGCATGTACCTCTACATGGACAACGTCGCCATCAACGAAGGTCAGAGACAGCCCGTGTATTTCGCGCTCAACGAGCCGCTCCGCCTAACGGACTCGCTTGGCGCCAGCGCCACAGTATGGTTTCGCGAGATGGTAGGTGCATCGTCCGTGCTCGACTTCCGTTACGAACGGCCCTGAGCGTCGACGAGCCAAGACCGTGCGTTCGGCCGATTCGTGGGTGCAGGTGACGCCATGACCCTCGTCAACGAAGGGACCGTGGAAACCGCCGCCATCGACTGGCTGGTGTCGCTCGGCTGGGTGATTGCCCGCGGCCCGGATATCGCGCCAGACACGCCTTCTGCCGAACGTGCCGACTATGGCGAGGTCGCGCTGACAGACCGCCTGCGATCCGCGCTTGCCCGGCTCAATCCCAATCTCCCAGACGACGCGCTCGAAGATGCACTGCGCCAACTGACAGGCCCGGTTGGGGCAACGTTGGAGGCCCGCAATCGTGACGTTCACAGGAAGCTCGTCGCTGGAGTGACTGTGGAATACGTTGACAGCGGCGGCCGGGTCCGCGGCGGCCAGGTCAAAGTCTTCGATTTCGACAAACCTGAAGCCAACGACTGGCTCGCAGTCAACCAGTTCACCGTTGTCGAGAGCAAGAGAGAGCGGCGGCCCGATATCGTGCTGTTCGTCAACGGCCTGCCAGTGGTGGTCATCGAGCTGAAGAATCCCGTCGACGAGAGCGCTACGATCTGGTCGGCGTACCACCAACTTCAGACCTACAAGGCCGAGATCCCGGCACTATTCGCCTTCAACGCAGCGCTGATCGTGTCCGACGGGCTGGAAGCGCGTATCGGCACGCTGACCGCCGGCCGGGAGTGGTTCAAGCCATGGCGCACGATCGCCGGCGAGGGGCTGGCCGATCCGAGCCTGCCTCAACTCCAAGTTTTGCTCGAAGGCGTGTGCGCCCCGCGCAATCTGCTTGCGCTGGTGCGCGATTTCATCGTCTTCGAGGACGACGGCAGCGGGGCGCTGGTCAAGAAGATGGCGGGATACCACCAGTTCCACGCCGTGCGGACCGCGGTTGCCGAGACCCTGCGCGCGGCTGCCTTGCAGCAGGACTTGGCTGATCCGATCGCACGAGCCCGCTACGAATCAGGCAGCCGTCCAGGCGGCGATCAGGGCGACCGGCGGATCGGTGTCATCTGGCACACCCAAGGGTCGGGCAAGAGCCTCACGATGGCGTTCTACGCCGGACGCATCATCCGTGAGCTCGCCATGGGGAACCCCACCATCGTTGTGCTGACAGACCGCAATGACCTGGACGACCAGCTATTCACGACCTTCTCGCGCTGCGCCGACCTGCTGCGGCAACCCCCAGTCCAAGCGCAGAGTCGCGGCGACCTCCGCGCGAAACTGGCGGTTGCGTCGGGCGGGGTGGTCTTCACGACGATCCAGAAGTTCTTCCCCGAGGAGAAGGGAGACCGGCATCCGCTGCTGTCGGACCGGCGCAATGTCGTCGTGATTGCCGACGAGGCCCACCGCAGCCAGTACGACTTCATCGACGGCTATGCCCGCCACATGCGGGACGCGTTGCCCAATGCCTCGTTCATTGGCTTCACCGGAACGCCGATCGAGTTGGCAGACGCAAACACGCGGGCCGTGTTTGGCGACCACATCAGCGTCTACGACATCCAGCGGGCCGTCGAGGACGGGGCGACCGTTCCGATCTACTACGAGAGTCGCCTAGCGAGGCTGGCCCTCGACGAGACCGAGAGACCGAATATCGACCCCGGCTTCGAGGAAGTAACCGAGGGGGAGGAGTCTGACCGCCGAGAGAAGCTGAAGAGCAAGTGGGCCCAGCTTGAAGCGATTGTGGGCGCGGAGAAGCGGGTCTCACTCGTGGCCCGGGACATCGTGGAGCACTTCGAGAGCCGGCAGGATGCAATGCAGGGCAAGGCCATGGTGGTCTGCATGAGCCGAAGGATCTGTATCGACCTGTACCGCGAGCTGGTGCGCCTGCGTCCGACTTGGGGCGACGAGAATGACCAACTTGGCACGCTGAAGGTCGTCATGACGGGCAAGGCGTCCGACCCGCTCGACTGGCAGCCCCATATCCGCAACAAGCCGCGGCGCGAGGCCCTTGCAAAACGCTTCCGTGACTCCTCCGATCCGCTCCAAATGGTGTTGGTGCGCGACATGTGGCTCACCGGCTTCGATGCCCCCAGCCTGCACACGATGTACGTGGACAAGCCAATGCGTGGCCACGGGCTGATGCAAGCAATCGCACGGGTCAACCGTGTGTTCCGGGACAAGCCGGGGGGACTCGTTGTCGACTATCTGGGTTTGGCCCATGAGCTCAAGCGGGCGCTGGCCACCTACACCGAGAGCGGCGGCCGGGGCGAGACGGCACTGGACCAAGACCAAGCGGTCCGGGTGATGCAGGAGAAGTACGAGATCTGCTGCGGACTGTTCCACGGATTCGACCGATCTGCGTGGGCGAACGGCTCACCGGCTGATCGTCTCTACCTGCTCCCCGCGGCGCTGGAGCACGTTCTCGCCCAGGAGGACGGCAAGGCGCGCTGCCTGAATGCTGTGCGGGAGCTGTCCCAGGCGTTCGCGCTGGCGGTGCCGCATCCCGAAGCGATCCGTATCCGCGACGATCTGTCTCTCTTCCAGCACGTCCGGGCGGCTTTGTCAAAGCGCTCCCCTGCTGATGCGCGGTCCCACGAGGAACTGGACGATGCTGTCCGTCAAATCGTCTCGCGGGCCGTCGTCCAGGACGGAGTGCTTGACATATTCGCTGCTGCCGGACTCAGCAAGCCGGATGTGTCGATCCTTTCCGAGGAATTCCTGCTCGAGGTGCGCGGCATGCGCCGGCGGAACCTTGCCGTCGAACTGCTTGCGAGGCTGTTGAAGGGCGAGTTGTCAACAAGGCGGCGGAAGAACGTGGTCCAAGCACGCTCGTTCGCCGACATGCTGGAGCGGACCATGCGCCGCTACCAGAACCGGGCAGTCGAGGCGGCGCAGGTGATCGAGGAGCTAATCTCCTTGGCCCGCGAACTGCGCGAGGCAGGTGCTCGGGGCGAGGAACTGGGCTTGTCCGAAGACGAGCTAGCGTTCTATGACGCTCTCGGTGTCAACGACAGCGCGGTGCAAGTGCTCGGGGACGAGACGCTTCGCGACATCGCCCGCGAACTGGTCGATACCGTGAAGAGCAATGTGACCATCGATTGGACGCTACGCGAAAATGTCCGGGCCAACCTCCGCCGTCTTGTAAAGCGTGTGCTGCGCAAGCACGGCTATCCGCCGGACAAGCAGGAGTCGGCGACCCAGACGGTACTTGAGCAGGCCGAGGTGCTGTCCGCCGGCTGGACGGTATGAGCATCCCCACGGGAGGGCCGACGCCCAGTCCGGAGGCGTCGAGGGCGACCCGGCAGCCCGATGTAGCATCCGATTCCGAGGTCACGCAAATTCGCCAGCGGCTGGCTCGACTCGGTGACGAGAAGGCTGCTCTGGAGGCCCGGCTTTCCGAGCTTGAGGCCGCAACTCCCGGGAAAGAGCAGTGTTCGCAGCCTGAAGCGCCGGTCACGAATCACTCGTCGGTCCGCGATAAGATCGCGCTTTTCAGGGCGCTCTTCCGCGGGCGTGAAGATGTTTTTCCCCAACGCTGGGAAAACGCCAAAACGGGCAAGTCGGGCTACGCTCCGGCGTGTGGCAACGAATGGATGCCGGGTCTGTGCGACAAACCTAGGATCAAGTGCAGCGCTTGCCCGAACCAAGCGTTCTTGGCTGTAACGGATAAAGTGCTCGAAGGGCACCTCCGAGGGCACCACGCTCTGGGCGTCTATCCAATGCTTCCTGATGACACCTGTGGGTTCTTGGCCGCAGACTTCGACAAGCGAACGTGGCAGCGGGATGCGGAAGCCTTCCTTGGAGTCTGCCAGTCCAAGGGGGTTCCGGCGGCATTGGAACGATCGCGTTCGGGAAACGGCGGGCATATCTGGATCTTCTTTGCAGAGCCAGTGCCGGCCACGCTTGCGCGCCGACTCGGTGCCCACCTTCTGACCGAGACCATGGAGCACAATCCGGACATCGGATTCGAATCCTACGACCGGTTCTTCCCGAGCCAAGACAGCTTGCCCGCCGGCGGTTTCGGGAACCTGATCGCGCTGCCTCTTGCACACGGCCCGCGCAAGAACGGCAATAGCCTCTTCCTCGACGAGAGATTCGAGCCTTGGCCAGATCAGTGGGCCTATCTCTCGTCGATTCGCCGCTTGCCCGCCACAGAGGCGTCAAGAATCGTCGACGAAGCCGATCGCCGGGGCCGTATTGTCGGTCTGCGGCTGCCGATTCAAGACGAGGATGAGAAGCCTTGGACCGCACCGCCGTCGCGGCGTCTGCCGCTAGCTGGGATTACTGAAACGCTGCCGGAGCGCGTGGAAGCGGTCTTGGGAGACCGAATATACATTCCGAGGGAGGGATTGCGACCTGCCGTCATCAACCGGCTCATCCGCCTCGCAGCATTCCAGAATCCAGCCTTCTACAGTGCCCAAGCAATGCGGCGCTCGACGTTCGGTATTCCTCGTATCGTGGCCTGTGCAGAATTGCTCTCGCATCACGTTGCTCTTCCACGAGGATGCCGCGAGGCCTTGGAGGGATTGCTCGCAGAACTGGGAATTACCCTATATCTTCGCGATGAGCGTAATCCCGGCCATCCTGTCGAGACTGCGTTCCTCGGCGACCTGAAGCCACACCAGAAGGATGCTTACAATTCCGTTCTGGCACATGAGACCGGTGTGCTGGCCGCGACCACTGCTTTCGGCAAGACGGTCGTCGCCGCGTCGGTTATCGCTGCACGTGGGACCAATACGCTGGTTCTGGTTCACCGTCGCCAACTCATGGAGCAATGGATCGCGCGGCTTCGCGTGTTCCTTGATCTGCCGGCATCCGCCGTGGGCCAAGTGGGAGGAGGCAAGCGCAAGCCAACGGGAATCGTCGATGTCGGAGTAATCCAGAGCCTCGTGCGGAAGGGCGAGGTGGACGACATCGTCGCCGATTACGGGCATTTGGTATTCGATGAGTGCCACCACCTCTCGGCTGTGAGCTTCGAGGCTGTCGCCTGTCGAGCGAGGGCGCGATTCGTCCTTGGATTGTCCGCAACCGTCACCCGGAAGGATGGACACCATCCGATCATCTTCATGCAATGCGGCCCGGTACGCTTCCGGGCGAGTGCGAAGGCGCAGGCTCAGCAGCGCCCGTTCGTGCACCGCGCGGTCCTCAGACCGACGGCGTTCCAGATGCCGGACGAGTTAGACGAGGGTGGCCCGCCGATCCAGCATGTCTATTCCGCCTTGGCCAAGGACCAGGATCGCAACGACCTGATCTTCGACGACGTGTTGCAAGTCCTTGAGCTGGGGCGCTCGCCGATCGTCCTCACCGAGCGCAAGGAGCATGCCCAGCATTTTGCGGACAGGCTTGATCGCTTCGCCAGAAACGTTCTACTCCTGCAGGGGGGCATGGGTGCAAGGCAGCGCCGCGAGATCATGCAGCGTCTCGATCACGTTCCCGAGACGGAGGAGCGCGTTCTGATCGCGACCGGCCGGTATGTCGGCGAGGGTTTCGACGATGCACGTCTCGACACGCTGTTCCTGGCGATGCCGATCTCCTGGAAGGGAACACTCGCGCAGTACGTCGGCCGGATCCATCGGCTACACCCAGCGAAGCGAGAGGTCGTGGTATACGACTACGTCGACCACGAGGTGCCGACACTCAGGCGCATGAGCGAGAAGCGTATCCGAGGCTATAGCAGCCTCGGCTACACCGTCGAGACTCTACGGCCGGACCGCCACGTGAGCTAGTTCGGCACGATTGACTGGTCCGGCTCACTGGCGAGTGCATCTGGACTCAACCGAGTCACCGAGTCGGCGTCGCGGGCCGTGGCGGGGGAGTGGATGGTAGTGTAATCGGATGCGCTCGACTTCAATCCTCGTTGCATCAATCTTCTTGGCTTCGATCCAAGTGTCCGGCCATGATCTACCGACTGCTGCGGAGGTGCAAGAGGGGACAGCGTGGATCGTGAGCGTTCGCGGTAACTGGTCCCACCATCACTCAAATCGGAGTCCCGACAGCTTAGTAACAGTTCTTGCGGGCGGTGCGAATCCGAACGGGTTCGATTACACACCGCTCGAAGACCATCCGGTGTCCCGGGCAACGAGGGGCACATTTTCCTATTCCAGAGAAGCTGCTGCGGCGGCAGTCAGTAGCCTGCGCCTATTGCTACGAGCCGGTGGAGACCCGAACGGAGGAATCGTTCCCGACACGGGCAGGGGCAACACGCCCTTGATATGGGCGATTCGAAATTTCGCGCCCTCAGACTTGGTGCTGGAGGTTGTTGGGCTCCTCTTGGAGTATGGTGCCGATCCCAATATCAAGGATGACACTGGACGCTCGGCGGTATTCTGGGCTGCAAGCTGGGCCGGTCAGTATCCTAGATGGCTAACGCTCACGAACATGCTGATCAGAAGAGGTGGTGACCCCAATAGTGCAGTTCTGGCAGAAATCGACAAGGGCGCTACTCTGCAAGACGACCCCGACGGATTGATCGAAAAGAGACTTGGGAAAGAAGTTGTGGAGCTCCTGAGGAGTGCGGTTGTTCCCCCTCTA
This sequence comes from Bryobacterales bacterium, assembly GCA_028819215.1. Classification (GTDB taxonomy): domain Bacteria; phylum Acidobacteriota; class Terriglobia; order Bryobacterales; family UBA6623; genus VXMF01. The sequence continues at coordinate 26,750 of JAPPMG010000088.1, read as the reverse complement.
AACACCGTTCATGTATTGCAAGAGTACCCGGAGTTATTGAGACTGTTCCGCCAGGCTATTCGCGAATTGCAAGACGTAAATCGAAGGCTTGAGGTGGCCGGTCAATAGACCCGGAAGACTGCAACATGGGCAAGAGCAACGATAGCGTCCCCTACGATGCTTGGTTGCGCCGCAACCCATCGCATCCAGGGCGACACATTTACCACGGCTGCATGGAAGCAGTCGAGGGCTTCCAGGAAGGTGTCAGCGTGAGCGAGGCTGCTCGGAAGCTGGGCGTGTCGCGAGTCACGCTGTCGCGGGTGCTGAACGGGAAAGCGGCCATCTCGGTGTCGCTGGCCCTTAAACTGGAGGCCGCGGGTTGGGGAAAGGCGAATGTGTGGATGAGGCGGCAAGCAAGGTATGACCTAGCGCGAGAGAGGAACCGCCTCCGACAATGGCCTGAAGGGTCCGCGCTTGAATCCGCAGCTGCTTGAAGCCCCAGTGGAGTTGACCCTCGCTCGAGGGCTTCCAGCGTCGGGGTGAGGATGCGCCTGCCCGCGAAGGGCTGATCGAACTCGTCGGAATCGATGCCGAGGTGATGCGGCTGTGGGCACTCGAGGATCCGGGGTTCGGACCGACACGGGCTGACTCTCCGCTCCGAGGCGGAATTCCCCGCTCGGATCACCCAAACCCAGTCTGGAGTCCTCCGGACGCGGCCATGGGCCGAGGACCGCTTCCATGCCCTGTTGATTATGGATCGAGGGCCTCAGTACCAGCAGAACCTGAGCGATTCTGCCCAGTGCGTAGTAGTCATTCCGGCACCCTCGAGCCGCAGTATTCACTTGACGCCAGGGCCGATCCGAAGGCCAAGCGGTTGCCAGCCGACACTTGCGCGAGCAGGCGACGGCCACACGCTGCTGCAATCAATGCCGCCTGAGCGGCGATGCGGCCAGGCTGAGATTGGATCTGAAGGTGCCGATCGCGCTACAGCAGTGAGCGCTTGAACCGCGCCGAGCAGCATACTGGGCTTGGTCCTCGGACTGACGACGGCCTCCGCATTGGACAGGTCGCACACCGCCAGCGAGAGCCGTCCTCGCGTTGGCTTCCGCTTCGTAGCGAGCAGGGACGTCACTGCCGTCAAGTCGATCACGCGATTGTCTTGACTGGTGCAAATCCGGGCCTTCTCCAGCGCGACCTCAGCCTTCCGGTGGGCGTTGCTTCCAAGTCGGCGTTCGGCCAAGGAAATCCATGGTTCCGGATCCTCGGGAATGGCCTCGGCATAGTCTTCGCAGGCAGAGATCAGTTCCAAGCTTCGTAGGTCGAAGCCGATCTCCAGCATCGCTGTGAGTTGCTTGTGGGCCGCTGGTTTGGACGGATCCTCGTGGACGCTGAGCCGCATCAGGTCGACGGCAGCCAACAGGCCGCTGCGGGCGTAGACCTCGACGGACTTGAACGGGAGGTCGCCGAGAATCTGACAGATTTCCTTGGCATCTTCGTGGGTCAACCCCAGTAGCCCTGAAACCGAACCACTTCGGCCAGCCTGCCCGCGATCCTCGCCCGCGCAATGCGGCTGTCGGAATGGGAGGTCGGGACAATAGTGAGGGAGATTCGCCCGAATCGGACGAAGCGGCTTGCCCTGAGACTGGCACTCAGCAGCGACTCATCGGCCACTCTCGATGGCCGGTCGAGTCAGGGTCGCTTAAGCCCCTCTCCACCGGCGTTCAGGCCAGTGATTCAAGCCCCGGGGATCCAACGACTAATATATCTTTGTCGTGGCGCAAGCTGACGTCCATCCGGCCGCTACGCCGATAGCGATCGTAGGAGTTGCATGCCGGTTCCCCGGAGGCGAGGGATTGGATGGCTTCCGGGAACTTCTGCGATCTGGCGGCGACGCGGTTGTGGAGGGGGAGCCAGGGTCGGGCCGAGGCCGCATCGGGGACCTCTTCCCGGACGTCCGGCCTCCACCGGATCCGCGTCGATACGGGGCGTTCGTCGAGGATCCGTTCCGCTTTGACGCCGCGTTCTTCGGAATTTCGGACAACGAGGCTCGCCTCATGGATCCGCAGCACCGGATCCTTCTCGAGGTCAGCTGGCACGCGCTTGAGCATGCCGCCATTGCACCCGGCGACTTGGCCGGCAGTAGGACGGGCGTGTTCGCCGGAGTGGGCGACAGCGGCTACAGGGAGTGCGTTCCCGCAGACGAGACGGCAACCGTCTACGCGGCGATCGGCAACAGCCTGAGTACCGCGATCGGCCGGATCGCCTACGCCTTGGGTCTCGAAGGCCCGGCCTTGGCGGTCGATACGGCGAGTTCATCGTCGCTCGTGGCGGTGCATCAGGCGATCCTCGCCCTCGAGCGGGGCGAGGCGGATCTGGCGCTTGCGGGAGGGGTGAGTCTGATCCTCTCCCCGACACGCACTGAGGCGTTCGCAAACGGCGGCATGCTCGCAGGGGACGGCCGGTGCCGGTCTTTCGCGGCAGGCGCGCAGGGGTACGTGCGGGGCGAGGGCTGCGGCATCGTAGTGCTCGAACCGCTCGCGCGGGCGCAGGAGGCGGGACGCCGGATCCTGGGGGTGATCCAGGGGTCGGCGGTGAACCATGACGGGGCGAGCGCGGGTCTGACCGCGCCGCGCGGTCAGGCGCAGGCGCGTCTGATTGAGGAGGCGCTGGAGCGTGCCGGCTGGGCTCCGTCGGATGTGGACTATCTCGAGGGTCACGGATCCGGGACGCCCCTTGGGGACCCCGTCGAGGTGGAGGCGGCGCTCGAGGTGTATGGGCGTGGCCGGTCGCGGAGGCGTCCGCTGCTGCTGGGTTCGGTGAAGACAAATGTGGGCCACTTGGAGGAGGCGGCGGGAATTGCGGGGCTGATCAAGCTAGTGCTGGCGCTGGACGAGGGAGTGATCGCGCGCCAGCTCCATTTCGATGAACCGAATCCCCGAATCGGCTGGGGCGAGCTGCCGGTCCGGGTGGTGACAAAGCGCACGCGGTGGCCCCGGCGGAAGGGTCGGCGGATGCGCGGGGCGGTGAGTTCGTTCGGCCTCTCCGGGACAAATGCGCATGTGCTGGTGGAGGCGTATCCGGCTCCGGAAGATGCTGAGGGGGAGCAGGGTCGAACGCGGATCTTGCCGCTTTCTGCCAAGACGCCGGAGGCGCTAGGTCGGCTGGCTGGACGATACCGGTCTTGGCTGCCGGACGGACGGATGGTTCGGCTGCGTGACCTGGCGTGGACGGCGACGGTGGGGCGGACCCACTTCGGGGTCCGGGCCGGGCTGGTGTTTCGCGATGCGGCAGAGCTCCGCTCGGCCCTTGAGGAGGTGCAGGCGGGCGAGCGCGCCTTGCATTCGGAACCCTCGCCGAAGGTGGCATTTGTGTTCCCCGGACAGGGTGATCCGTGGGTCGGGATCGGCAGCAGGCTCTACCGGACCGAGCCGGCGGTCCAAGACGTGCTCGACCGCTGCGACTCACTCTTTGCGGAGGAGTGTGGCGTGCGCCTGCTGCCGGTGATGTTCGGGGAGGACGGGGCGGCCGCGGAGTTGAACGCGACAAGCTGGACGCAGCCGGCGATTTATGCACTCGGTTGTGCGCTGGCGGAGTTCTGGCGCGAGGCAGGGATCCGTCCCTCGGCAGTGCTCGGTCACGGTGTCGGCGAGGTCGCGGCCGCGCACGCGGCAGGATTGCTCGGCCTCGACGAGGGGATGAAGTTCGCGATCGAGCGGGGCCGGCTGATGGCGTCGCTGAAGTCGGGGGGAGCAATGGCTGCGGTCTTCCTGACTGCCGCGGAGGCGGCTGATCGGATCCCCGAGCTTGTTGGCGGTGCGGACAGCGGAGGGCTTTGCGTCGCGTCCGACAACGGTCCTCACCAAGTGCTGAGCGGTTCGCAGGGGCTCTTGGCCAAGGTGCTGGCCCAGCTCGAAGCGCAAGGGGTACGAACACTTCCGCTCCCGCACAACGAGGCGGCGCACTCTGAGCTGACGGATCCAATTCTGGCCGCCATCGAGCAGGCCGGAAGCGCGATGGATCCGGGGTCTGGATCGCTGCCTTTCGTGAGCAGCAGTACCGGGAAGGTTGTGCGGGGTCCGGACGATCTGGATGGAAAGTACTGGCGTCGCCAAGTCGCTCAAACGCACTTTGCCACGGCGGTCGGGACGCTCTCGGAACTCGGAATCCGAATTCTTCTGGACTTAGGGCCGCGGGGACGGACTTCATGGTCGGCGCACGGGGCGTGGCCCGTGGATGCACCTGCCCCTCGGGTGGTCCCAACCCTCTCCGGAGCGTCCGCGGCAGATGAAGAAGCATGCTCGGCGATCGCGCAGGTTTGGGAGGCGGGGGTTCCCGTATCGCTGTCGGACCGCTTCGGTGGGGACCGCCCCCGGCAGGTTTCCGCGCCAGGATATCCGTTTGAGGGAAGACGCTACCGGATCGACGGGCCGGAGGACGGCACGTTGGATTCAGAACGGCTCGACTCCGGATTCTTGGGTGCGGATGTACTGCCGCCGTTGCGGAGACGCAGCCTTGAGGCCCTGCTCGTCCGAGAGGCACAGGGCCTCGCGCGAATGGACGAGCCTCCGGGAGCGCAAGCGAGCTTCCTCGAACTGGGTCTTGAATCGCTCCAGATGGTGGAGCTCCGGAACCGGCTGAACCGGGTGCTCGGCGGTCGCTACGCGGTGTCCCAAGCGGAAATGTTCGCGCATCCGAATGCGGCGCTGCTGGCGGCCCATGTGGCGGATCGCCTAGGAATCTCGGCCCGGCCGAAGGTGCCGTTGCGGTCCCAAATGAGGTCAGGGCAACGGGTGCCGATACGGGATCCGGTCGCGGTCGTGGGGATCGGCTGTCGCTTCCCCGGGGGCAGCGGAGTGGACGAGTTTTGGAAGAGCTTGGCCGAGGGCCGCGACCTAGTGACCCGCGGCCGCCCAGACGGCCCGCTCCCGGGAGCGGGCCGTGGCAGGGAAGCGGAGGTTTGGGGGGCATACCTGCCAGAACTCGACCGCTTCGACGCCGAGTTCTTCCGGATCGCGCCGAGGGAGGCGGAACTGATGGACCCCCAGCAGCGGCTCCTCCTAGAAGTGAGCTGGGAGGCGCTCGAGGATGCGGGGATCGCGCCTGGATGCCTCAGAGGGAGCCGGACCGGCGTGTATGCCGCGATGTTCACGAACGACTACCAGAGCCTAGTGGCGGAGACCGCGCCCGGGCTCTATCGCTCGACTGGATCGAGTTTCTCAGCGGCCATTGGGCGCGTTGCGTACACGCTGGGCTTGGAGGGCCCGGCGATTGCGCTGGACACTGCGTGTTCCGGATCTTTGGTAGCGATCCATCAAGCGACCGCCAGTCTGGAGAGGGGTGAAATCGACCTAGCCCTAGCGGGGGGCGTGAACACGATCCTGACATCTCAGGTGACGGACGCGTTCGCGGCGGCGGGAATACTGGCACCGGACGGCCGGTGCAAGACTTTCGACGCGTCGGCTGACGGGTACGTGCGGGGCGAGGGGTGCGGGCTTCTAGCGCTGGAGCGATTGTCCGACGCGAAAGCCGCGGGCCGGCAGGTGCTGGGCCTGATTCTGGGCAGCGCGGTGAACCAAGACGGGGCCAGCGCGGGTCTGACCGCACCGAACGGGCAAGCTCAGGAGCGGGTGATCCGGGAGGCGCTGGAGCGGGCGGCGGTCGAGCCCGCTTCGGTGGACTATCTGGAGGCGCACGGGTCGGGAACACCCCTCGGGGATCCGATCGAGCTCGAGGCCGCGGCTTCGGCGTACGGGGATGCTCGGGAGGCGGAGCGTCCGCTCCTAGTGGGGTCGGTGAAGACGAACATAGGCCATCTCGAAGCCGCCGCTGGCGTCGCCGGGGTGATCAAGGTGCTGCTCTCGATGCGGGAGGGCCTACTCCCGCGCAACCTGCACTTCGAAGAGCCCAACCCGCTGCTGGACTGGAAGAATCTTCCTCTGGAGGTGGTCCGGAAGGCGACACCATGGACGGAAGCGGGCCGCCCGCGTCGGGCAGCGGTCAGCTCGTTCGGGTATTCGGGGACGAACGCACACCTCGTCTTGGAAACTCCAAGTGCGCCAACGGTCGAGCAGGATAGCTCTTCACGGGCGTTTCGGGTGCTTCCGCTTTCCGGTGCCAGCACTAGGGCGGTGCGAGATCTCGCCCGGCGCTACGTGCGCCACTTGCACCGCACCGGACGTGGGTCCTCTTGGCTAGCCGATGCGGCGTGGACGGCCGGGACCGGGCGCAGCCACCTCGGCCACCGTGCGGCGGTGGTCTTTCGTGATGCCGCCTCCCTCGGAACTGGGCTTCGAGGGATAGCGGAAGCGGAAAGCGCAGTCGGCGGCGCGCCGGGAGGTCCGGTCGCCTTTCTCTATACCGGACAGGGGAGCCAGTGGGCGGGGATGGGCCGCGAGCTCTACGAGACCGAGCCGGTCTTTCGGAAGGCCATGGACCGGTGCGAGGAAGTGTTCCGGGCAGAGCGCGGTGCGTCGCTGCTTGAGGTGATCTTCGAAGACTCCGAAAGGCTTGACCACACCGAATGGACGCAGCCTGCGCTCTACGCCTTGGAGAGTGGGCTCACCGCGCTCTGGGCGAGCGTGGGGATACGGCCCGATGTCGTCTTCGGACACAGCGTGGGAGAGATCGCGGCGGCCGCAGCCGCGGGGACCTTCGACCTCGAGACAGGGATGCTGTTCGCCACGCGCCGCGGCGCGCTGATGGGCTCGCTTCCCGCAGAGGGCTCGATGGCGGCGGTGTTCGCTTCAGCGGACCGGGTGCGCGATGCACTCCGGGAGGGCGTCTCGCTGGCTGCCGAAAACGGTGCGCACCAAGTGGTGAGCGGCCTGCGGGATGCGGTCGCCGCTCTGGGCAAGGAACTCGCCGAGGCCGGCATCCGGGTGGACCCGCTCAGGACCAGCCACGCCTTCCACAGCGCGGCGATGGATCCGGTGCTGGCGGATCTGGAGAAGGCGGCTCCGGAGGCCTCGGACCCATCGGTGCGGCTGGTGAGCGATCTGAGCGGGCACATGCTGGCGGGTGCCCCTGACGGAGAGTACTGGCGACGCCAAGCGCGCGAACCGGTCCAGTTCGCGACAGCGGTGCAGACGCTGGCGGAGATGGAGGCGGGGCTCTTGGTGGAGATCGGGCCGCACGGTGTGCTGGGGCCGATGGCGGCGCTCGCTTGGCCGCAAAGCGCGAAGCCGACGGCGATTCCGAGCCAGCGGCGCAACGGCGGTGGGAATGAGGACTTTGTCGGCGCAGTGGCAGGTGCGTACGAAGCAGGGCTCGATATTTCTTTTGAGGGTCTGTTTGCCGATGAACGCCGCCGCCGGATCTCGCTGCCCACCTATCCCTTCCAAGGGGAACGCTACTGGCCCCCCCCCTCGGAGCGTCTGGAGGCGGAGGCGGGACACGCACTCCTCGGCGTGCAGCGAGATTCCCCGGATGGCGAGCACTCCTTCGAAAGACGGCTGCACAGTCGGGATCCGGCGTGGCTTGCTGACCACCAAGTGTTTGGCGAGGTCGTCGCACCCGGTGCACTCTACGCGGCGCAAGTGAGTGAAGCGCTCCGGGAATCGCACGACAGAGTACGGGCCGTCCTCGAGGAGACCTCGATCACGAGTCCGCTCGTGCTGTTGGGCGACGAGGACCGGCTGGTTCAGGTGGCGCTCGGCAAGGACCGCTCTTGGAGGGTCGTCAGCAGGGATGCCGCGGGCCAATGGGAGACGCATGCCGAAGGCCGCTGGGCACCGCTGGCCGCGTCCGCGTCCGTGCCGGCAGACCTCGGCGCGTTGAAGACCAGCCTCGCCCAGGTGGGCGCGGATCTCGAGTCGGGCAGCGTTGGTGTTGCGTACGGGCCGGCCTTCCTCGGCCTGGTGACGCTCTGGTCGGGGTACGGCGAAGCACTGGGCGAGGTGCTGCTGCCGGCGGGAATCGAGGATCGGAACCTGCTCGCGCATCCGGCACTGCTCGATGCGTGTTTCCGGGTGCTGTGGGGGATCCCGGAGCCGGATGGAGCAGGCGGCACATGGCTGCCGATCGGCTGGGACCGCCTCGTCCTGCACGAGGCGCTGCCGGAGCGCGTCTTCTGCCGAGCTCTCGATCGCGGCGGAGAAGGCGGGACGCGCCGGGCCGACTTCTGGCTTTACAAGGAGACGGGCGAGGAGCTGGCGCGCGTCGAGGGCTTCGCGCTCAGGCGCACGAGCCGGGCTGCCCTGTTGGGTCAGCGGGTGGAAGAGACGCTGCACGAGGTGGTGTGGCGCGAGGGGCCGGCGGTGGGGCTGCGGGAGGCGGGCTTCCTGGCCGGGCCGCAGCAGGTCGAGTCCGGCCTGGGAGCGTTCGACGGCTACCTCGAGACGGCGGGACGGGACGGGGCGTCGCTGGCGGCGCTGGGGCGCGAGCTGGAGCGGGAGTCACTCCGGCTGCTGCTGCGAGGATTCAGGGAACTGGGATGGGAGCCCGGTCCGGGAGAGTGTTTCGAGACGGACGAGCTGCGCCGCCGGCTCAAGGTGACGGAGGATCACGGGCGGCTGTTCGGCCGCTTGCTGGCGGTGCTGGAGGAGATGGGGGCCCTCGGGCGGGAACCGGAGGGCGGCTGGCACGTGGCAGCCGTGCCGGAAGCGCCCGCCGGGCCCGACGCGGGAGCCGGCGACTCGGCAGCCGAATCGATCGAGCTGGGCGTGCTGCGCCGCTGCGGGGAGTCACTCGCCGATGTGCTCCGGGGCCGCGCCGATGCGCTGGACCTGCTCTTCGGCGGGGATCCGGGAGCGGCCAGCCTGTACCGCGAGTCACCCGCCATGCGAGCGATGAACGGCATGGTCGCCGATGCGGTGCGCGCGGCCATCGCCGGATTGCCGGACGGACGCCCGCTGCGCGTGATCGAGGTCGGCGCAGGCACGGGCGCGACCACGGGCGCCCTCTTGGAGGTCGTGCCGGCCGGCCGGACAGAATACACCTTCACCGATATCTCGACCGCCTTCTTCCCGGACGCTGAGCGGCGCTTCGGCGAACGCGGCGTGGACCTTCGCTTCCTAGCGCTCGACATCGAACGGGATCCGGCGGACCAAGAGTTCGCGCTCCACGGCTATGACCTCGTGGTGGCGGCGAACGTGCTGCACGCCACCCGCGACTTGGGCGCGACGCTTGCACACTGCCGGCACCTGCTGGCGCCGTCCGGCGTGCTGATGGCCGTCGAAGAAACTGCCCGCAAAGAATGGCTGGACCTGACCTTCGGGCTGCTGCCCGGCTGGTGGCGCTTTCAGGACGCGTATCGCTCCGACCACGCGCTGGTCCCGTCCCCGGTCTGGCGGCAGGCCCTCACGGACGCCGGGTTTGAGGAGACGTCCCTGGTCGAGGATCCGTCCGGGGCGCTGCTGATCCTGGCACGGGGTCCGTCGGAGGTGCAGGTCAGACCGGGTTGTTTCGTGCTGGCGGGAGCGGGAGCATTCTCCGACGCTGTCGCACGGGAACTCCGCCAGCGGGGACAGGATGTGGTGCCGGGTCCGGCGGATGGGCATCGGACGTCATGGCGGTCCTTCTTCGAAACGCTGGACGGGCAGGCGCCGCTGAGGGGCGTCGTGCACTTGGAAAGCGTGCGGCGCGATGCGGCGGAGCTCTCAACCGCGGAACTGGCAGCGGACGCGCAGGAAATCGGGGCGAGTGCGCTGGCGCTGGTCCAAGGGATGTCGGACGCCGGCGTGTCGCCGGTGAACGGCACGTGGTTCGTGACGCGGGGCGGCCAGGTGATCGGCCGGGAGCGCTCCGGGGCCCTGCCCGGAGCCCTGCTGTGGGGCTTCGCGGGCGGGGTGGATTTCGAGCATGGAGATCTGACGCCGCGTCTGCTGGATCTCGACCCCGAGGCTCCCCCGTGCGCCGGCGCGCTGGCGGACGAGCTGCTATTCCCAGACGGCGAGACGCGCATCGCCCGGCGGCGCGGAGACCGACTCGTCGCGCGGCTGACGCGGTTCGCCGGACGGGTCGAACTGCCGGAGGACGGCGGGTGGCGCTGGACAGCCGATCCGACCGGAGCGCTCGACGGCGTGCGCATCGAAGCTGCCGCGGCAGATCCGGGTCCCGGCGAGGTGCGGGTACGGCTTGAGGCGGCCGGGGTGAACTTCCACGACGTGATGGTGGGGATGCAGGTGGTGGACGCCGATCAGGCGCTCGGCATCGAGCTGTGCGGACGGGTCGTGGAGGTCGGCGAGGGTGTGCGTGAACTCCAAACGGGGGACCGGGTGGCAGGATTCGCATCTGGCGCGTTCGGGCCCGAGGTGATCACGCACGCCGAGTATGTGGCGCCGACACCGCCGGGGCATTCGGCACCGGAGCTGGCGACCATCCCGGTGGCATCGGTAACCGCAGCACTGGCCTTCGAGCATGCGGGTCTGGAAAAGGGGGAGCGGGTCCTGATCCATGCGGGCACGGGGGGCGTGGGTCACGCGGCGATCCGGCTGGCGCAAGCTGCGGGGCTCGAGGTGTACGCGACTGCGAGCGCGCCGAAGCAGGAGTACCTGCGTTCTCTGGGAGTGCAAGCGGTGTTCGACAGCCGCTCGCCGGGCTTCGGGAAGCAGATTCTGGAAGCGACCGGCGGGGCCGGAGTGGCGATGGTGCTGAACAGCCTCTCCGGGGAGGGTTTCATCGAGGCCAGCCTGTCGTGCCTTGCGCCGGGCGGGGCCTTTGTCGAGCTCGGGAAGCGCAACATCCGGAGCGCGGGGGAGATGGCGAGCGCCCGCCCGGACGTTCGCTACCTGATCTTGGCGCTGGACCGGCTCATGAGGGACGAGCCGGAGCGGCTCGGGGCAGTTCTTCGGAGTGTGATGGAGCGTGTCGCGTCGGGGGAACTCAAGCCCCTGCCCTTCACTCGCTGGCCGCTGGCGGAGGCCGGTGCCGCGCTCGGCGAGTTGCAGGCGGCTCGCCATATCGGGAAAGTCGTGCTGGTGCCCTCGGCGCTGGCCGCGGGCCGGCTGCGCGGGGACCGGACTTATCTGGTCACGGGGGGACTCGGGGCAATCGGGCTCGAGGTTGCGCGCTGGCTTGCGGCGGCGGGAGCCGGAAGCATCGTACTGAACGGCCGCCGTCCGCCCGATGCGGCAGCAGCGGCGGCGGTTGCGGAGCTCCGGGAGGGCGGTGCGGCGGTGCATATCGAGATCGCCGACGTGACGGACGAGGCGGCGGTGGCAGGGATGCTCGGGCGGATCGATGCCGATCTCCCGCCGCTGGCGGGGGTGATCCACAGCGTCGGGGCGCTCGCTAACGCAGCGCTGACGAACCAAGACTGGGAGAGGTTCGAGCGCGTGCTCGGGCCCAAGGTGCTGGGGGCTTGGCGACTCCACCGGGCAACGCTCGGGCGCGAGCTCGACCTGTTCGTGCTCTTCTCCAGCGTGTCGGGCGTCGTCGGAAATTCGGGGCAGGCCAATCACGCAGCGGTCAACGCCTTTCTCGACCAGCTGGCGCGGCACCGCCGGGCGCTGGGCCTGCCGGGGCAGGCCATTGCGTGGGGTCCATGGTCTGAGACCGCCAAACCCAAAGAGGATCTCGAACACAGCGCGAGGCTGCTCGCCGACTCCGGTGAAGAGTGGATGGCTTCGGAGCAGGCCATCCGGACGTTGGTGCGGCTCGTCCGCGAGGACGTCGGAACCAGCCTGGCGGCGTCCGTCGACTGGTCGGCGCTCCCGGTGCGAGCTCCTTGGCTCGCGGAAGTGATGGGCCGCTCGGAGATCCGATCCGGCGCCGATTCAGACGACCTGCTAGGCCGGCTTCGGGGACTCGCTCCTGAGGAACGCCGGGATGGACTGATTCGGTTCCTCGAGCAACAAGTGGTCCAGATCCTGCGCCTACGCTCCGCCCCGTCGCCCTCGGCGGGATTCTTCGGGCTGGGCATGGACTCGCTGATGGCGGTCGAGCTTCGCAACCGCCTCAACCGGGCCTTCCGGGGAGCGTTCGTCGTCTCGAGCACCGTGGTTTTCGATCATCCCGACATCGACCGCTTGGCGGAACACCTCGCAGGCAAGGTTGCCGGGCTGCAAGCCGAGACACCGCAGTCGCCTGCCCCGCCGTCCGTGCGGCGTCGCGAAGGCGAACGCATCGCGATCGTGGGCATGGCCTGCCGCTTCCCCGGGGCGGCGGACGCCGAGGCGTTCTGGGCGCAGCTTTGCTCCGGGGCCGATCTGGTGACGAGGGGGCGTCCGGACGGGCTCTTCGTGGATGCCGAGACGGACGCGGCGCGGCCGTTCGGCGCCTACGTGGAGGGCCTGGACCGCTTCGACGCAGGTTTCTTCCGGATCGCCCCGGTCGAGGCGGAACTGCTGGACCCCCAGCAGCGGATGCTGCTCGAGACAAGCTGGGCGGCGCTTGAGGACGCCGGGATCGCTCCGGACCGGCTGCGCGGGAGCCGAACCGGCGTGTATGGAGGAGTGTGGGGCCACGATTACGAGGCTCTGGTCGCGACACTCGGCGACGATCCGTCGACCAATCTCTACAGGTCCACCGGCATCGCCCCGTCGGCCGCAGTCGGTCGGGTCGCCTTCGTGCTCGGCCTCGAGGGTCCAGCCATCACGGTGGACACCGCTTGCTCCTCGTCGCTAGTCGCGCTGCATCAGGCGGCGGCGGCGCTACGCGCAGGCGAGGCAGACCTGGCGCTGGCGGGAGGGGTGAACGCGATCCTGACGTCGACCGCCACCCGGATCTTCACCGACGCTGGCATGCTCGCGGCGGATGGACGCTGCAAGACCTTCGACGCGGCGGCCGACGGGTTCGTGCGTGGCGAGGGATGCGGGATGGTTGTGCTCAAGCGTCTTGCGGACGCGGAGGCGGCGGGAGACCGCATCCTTGCGGTGGTGCTCGGATCGGCGGTGAACCAAGACGGCGCGAGCGCCGGCTTGACCGTGCCCAACGGCCCCGCCCAGGAGCGCGTGATCGAGGAGGCCCTATCGCGGGCGGGCGTGGAGGCCTCCTCGGTGGACTATTTGGAGGCGCACGGCACGGGAACCGAGCTGGGCGACCCGGTCGAGGTGGAGGCGGCGGCCGCGGTGTACGGCCGCGGCCGGAGCCCGGAGCGCCCTCTGCTGATCGGATCGGTGAAGACGAACGTGGGCCACCTCGAGGCGGCGGCGGGCGTGGCCGGGCTGATCAAGGCGGTGCTGGCGATCCGCTCCGGGGAGATTCCGCGGCACCTGCACTTCGAGCGGCCGAACCCGCGGATGGACTGGGAGCAGCTTCCGGTCCGGGTGACGTCGAAGGAGACGCCGTGGCCGGAGGCGGGGCGGCCGCGGCGGGCCGCCGTGAGTTCCTTCGGATACTCGGGCACGAACGCCCATGTCGTAATCGAGGGATATGCGGAGGGGCGCGAGGCGCCGCGCGTCGAGGTCGGCGCACTGCCGGAGTCGGGTGCGGATGGCCACATCCGGCAGGCCGACGCGCCCCGCCAGCACCGCCTGCTTCCGCTGTCCGGCAAGTCCGAGGACGCACTCCGCGAGCTGGCGGACCGGCACCGGGCCGCCCTCTCGGAGGACATCCCGCTCGCCGACATGGCGTGGACGGCGGGGGTGGGCCGGAGCCATTTCCCGCACCGCTCGGGCGTCGTGTTCAGCGATCGCGCCTCTCTGGAGGAGCGGCTGGAAACGGTGAAGCAACGCACCGCAACTTCACCCGTCAAAGGGCCGGTCGCCTTCCTGTATACCGGGCAGGGGAGCCAGTGGGCGGGGATGGGCCGCGAGCTCTACGAGACCGAGACAGTCTTTCGGACGGCCATGGACCGGTGCGAGGAAGTGTTCCGCGCTGAGCGCGGTGCGTCACTCCTCGAGGTGATCTTTGAGGACTCCGACAGGCTGGACCGCACCGAATGGGCGCAGCCTGCGCTATACGCGTTGGAGAGCGGGCTCACTGCGCTCTGGGCAAGCGTGGGGATACGGCCCGATGTCGTTTTCGGACACAGCGTGGGAGAGATCGCGGCTGCGGTGGCCACGGGTGCCTTCGACCTTGAGACTGGGATGCGGTTTGCCACGCGCCGTGGCGCACTGATGGGCTCGCTTCCCGCGGAGGGCTCGATGGCGGCGGTGTTCGCCTCGGCGGACCAAGTGCGCGATTCGCTCCGGGAGGGAGTTTCGCTGGCCGCCGACAACGGTGCGCACCAAGTGGTGAGCGGCCCGCGGGATGCGGTCGCCTCTCTGGGCGAGGAGCTTTCCGAGGCCGGCATCCGGGTGGACCCGCTCAGGACCAGCCACGCCTTCCACAGTGCGCTGATGGATCCGGTGCTGGCGGAACTGGAAGCGGCGGCCCCCGAAGCCTCGGAACCTTCGGTGGGACTTGTGAGCAACATTAGCGGGCGCCTGCTGGAGGGTGCCCCTGACGGAGCGTACTGGCGGCGCCAGGCGCGCGAGCCGGTTCAGTTCGCCACGGCGATGCGGACCTTGGCGGAGATGGAGGCGGGCATCGTACTCGAAATCGGGCCCCACGGCGTGCTGGGACCGATGGCGGCGCTCTGCTGGCCGCGCAGCGAGGCACCTGCGGTGATCCCGAGCCAGCGGCGCGGCGTGAGCGGGGACTTCATCGGCGCGGTGGCGGGCGCGTACGAGGCAGGGCTCGATATTTCTTTTGAGGGTCTGTTTGCCGGTGAACGCCGCCGCCGGATCTCGCTGCCCACCTATCCCTTCCAGCGGGAGCGCTACTGGATTTCTCCATCTCCGCGCTTGCAGACGGCGGCGGGCCATGCGCTGCTCGGCGTGCAGCGGGATTCGCCCGATGGCGAGCACTCTTTCGAGAGACAGCTGAACGGTCGGGATCCGGCCTGGCTCGCCGACCACCGGGTGTTCGGCGAACTGGTCGCGCCCGGCGCACTCTACGCGGCGCAGGTAAGTGAAGCGCTCCGGGAAACGCAGCGCGAACTTCCGGTCGTCCTCGAGGAGACCTCGATCACGAGTCCGCTCGTGCTGTCGGGCGACGAGGGTCGGCTGGTGCAGGTGGGGCTCGGCAAGGACCGCTCTTGGAGGGTCGTCAGCAGGGACGCCGGGGGCCAATGGGAGACGCATGCCGAGGGCCGCTGGGCACCGCAGGCCGGGGCCGCGTCCGAGCCGGCAGATCTCGGTGCGCTGAAGGGCAGTCTTGCCCAGGTGGGCGCGGACCCCGCGTCAGGCCGCGTTGGCGTTGAGTTCGGGCCGGCCTTCCGCGGGCTGGGGCCGCTCTGGTCGGGCTCCGGCGAGGCGTTGGGCGAGGTGCTGCTGCCGGCGGGCACCGAGAATCGGAACCTGCTCGCGCATCCGGCCCTGCTCGATGCGTGTTTCCGCGTGCTGTGGGGGCTCCCGGAGCCGGGTGGGGCCGGGGGCACGTGGCTGCCGATCGGCTGGGACCGCCTCGTCCTGCACGCGGCGCTGCCGGAGCGCGTCTGGTGCCGGGCACTCGATCGCGGCGTAGAAGGCGGGACGCGCCGGGCCGACTTGTGGCTGTACAGCGAGACGGGCGAGGAGCTGGTGCGCATCGAGGGATTCGCGCTCAGGCGCGCGAGCCGGGCGGCCCTGTTGGGTCAGCGGGTGGAGCAGACGCTGCACGAGGTGGCGTGGCGCGAGGGGCCGGCGGTGGGGCTGCGGGAGGCGGGCTTCCTGGCCGGGCCGCAGCAGATCGAGTCCGGCCTGGGAGGGTTCGACGGCTACCTCGAGGCGGCGGGCCTAGACGGGGCGTCGCTCGCGGCGCTGGGGCGCGAGTTGGAGCGGGAGTCACGGCGGCTGCTGTTGCGCGGATTCGGGGAGCTGGGCTGGGAGCCGGGTCCGGGCGAGCGATTCGAGACGGACGAGCTGCGCCGCCGGCTCAGGGTGACGGAGGATCACGGGCAGCTGTTCGGCCGCTTGCTGGCGGTGCTGGAGGAGATGGGGGTCCTGGGGCGGGAACCGGAGGGGGGCTGGCACGTGGCAGCCGCGCCGGAAGCGCCTGCCGGGTCCGAGGCGGGGGTCGGCGACTCGGCAGCCGCATCGATCGAGCTGGGCGTGCTGCGCCGCTGCGGGGAGTCACTCGCCGATGTGCTCCGGGGCCGCGCCGATGCGCTGGACCTGCTCTTCGGCGGCGAGCCGGGGGCGGCCAGCCTGTACCGAGAGTCACCCGCCATGCGAGCGGTGAACGGCATGGTCGCCGATGCCGTGCGCGCGAGCATCGCCGCGTTACCGAACGGACGCCCGTTGCGGGTGATCGAGATCGGCGCAGGGACGGGCGCGACCACGGCCGCCCTCTTGGAGGTCCTGCCGGCCGGTCGGACAGAATACAGTTTCACCGATATCTCGACCGCCTTCTTCCCGGACGCTGAGCGGCGCTTCGGCGAAGGCGGCGTGGACCCTCGCTTCCTCGCGCTCGACATCGAACGCGACCCGGCGGACCAGGGGTTCGCGCTCCACGCGTACGACCTTGTGATCGCCGCGAACGTGCTGCACGCGACTCGTGACTTGGCTGCGACGCTTGCCCATTGCCGACGCCTGCTGGCCCCCTCCGGCGTGCTGGTGGCCGTCGAGGAAACCGTCCGCAAGGAATGGCTGGACCTGACCTTCGGGCTTCTGCCCGGCTGGTGGCGCTTCCAGGACGCGTATCGCTCCGACCACGCACTGGTCCCGGTCCCCGTCTGGCGGCAGGCCCTCACGGATGCCGGTTTTGAGTGGACCTCCCTCATCGAGGATCCGTCCGGGGCGCTGCTGATCCTGGCACGGGGGCCGTCGGAAGTGCAGGTCAGACCGGGCCGTTTCGTGCTGGCGGGAGCGGGAGCATTCTCCGAGGCTATCGCACGGGAACTCCGCAACCGGGGACAGGATGTGGTGCCGGGCCCGGCGGATGGGCATCGGAAGTCATGGAGATCCTTCTTCAAGACGCTGGACGGGCAGGCTCCGCTGAGGGGCGTGGTGCACGTGGAAGGCGTGCGGCGCGATTCGGCGGAGCTCTCGACCGCGGAAGTGGCAGGGGACGCGGAGGAGATCGCCGCGAGTGCGCTGGCGCTCGTCCAAGGGATGTCGGACGCCGGCGTGTCGCCGGTGAACGGCACGTGGTTCGTGACGCGGGGCGGCCAGGTGATCGGCCGGGAGCGCTCCGGGGCCCTGCCCGGAGCCCTGCTGTGGGGCTTCGCGGGCGGGGTGGATTTCGAGCATGGAGATCTGACGCCGCGTCTGCTGGATCTCGACCCCGAGGCTCCCCCGTGCGCCGGCGCGCTGGCGGACG
Source organism: Bryobacterales bacterium (assembly GCA_028819215.1). Classification (GTDB taxonomy): domain Bacteria; phylum Acidobacteriota; class Terriglobia; order Bryobacterales; family UBA6623; genus VXMF01. The sequence continues at coordinate 9,608 of JAPPMG010000088.1, read as the reverse complement.
AGCTGCTATTCCCAGACGGCGAGACGCGCATCGCCCGGCGGCGCGGAGACCGACTCGTCGCGCGGCTGACGCGGTTCGCCGGACGGGTCGAACTGCCGGAGGACGGCGGGTGGCGCTGGACAGCCGATCCGACCGGAGCGCTCGACGGCGTGCGCATCGAAGCTGCCGCGGCAGATCCGGGTCCCGGCGAGGTGCGGGTACGGCTTGAGGCGGCCGGGGTGAACTTCCACGACGTGATGGTGGGGATGCAGGTGGTGGACGCCGATCAGGCGCTCGGCATCGAGCTGTGCGGACGGGTCGTGGAGGTCGGCGAGGGTGTGCGTGAACTCCAAACGGGGGACCGGGTGGCAGGATTCGCATCTGGCGCGTTCGGGCCCGAGGTGATCACGCACGCCGAGTATGTGGCGCCGACACCGCCGGGGCATTCGGCACCGGAGCTGGCGACCATCCCGGTGGCATCGGTAACCGCAGCACTGGCCTTCGAGCATGCGGGTCTGGAAAAGGGGGAGCGGGTCCTGATCCATGCGGGCACGGGGGGCGTGGGTCACGCGGCGATCCGGCTGGCGCAAGCTGCGGGGCTCGAGGTGTACGCGACTGCGAGCGCGCCGAAGCAGGAGTACCTGCGTTCTCTGGGAGTGCAAGCGGTGTTCGACAGCCGCTCGCCGGGCTTCGGGAAGCAGATTCTGGAAGCGACCGGCGGGGCCGGAGTGGCGATGGTGCTGAACAGCCTCTCCGGGGAGGGTTTCATCGAGGCCAGCCTGTCGTGCCTTGCGCCGGGCGGGGCCTTTGTCGAGCTCGGGAAGCGCAACATCCGGAGCGCGGGGGAGATGGCGAGCGCCCGCCCGGACGTTCGCTACCTGATCTTGGCGCTGGACCGGCTCATGAGGGACGAGCCGGAGCGGCTCGGGGCAGTTCTTCGGAGTGTGATGGAGCGTGTCGCGTCGGGGGAACTCAAGCCCCTGCCCTTCACTCGCTGGCCGCTGGCGGAGGCCGGTGCCGCGCTCGGCGAGTTGCAGGCGGCTCGCCATATCGGGAAAGTCGTGCTGGTGCCCTCGGCGCTGGCCGCGGGCCGGCTGCGCGGGGACCGGACTTATCTGGTCACGGGGGGACTCGGGGCAATCGGGCTCGAGGTTGCGCGCTGGCTTGCGGCGGCGGGAGCCGGAAGCATCGTACTGAACGGCCGCCGTCCGCCCGATGCGGCAGCAGCGGCGGCGGTTGCGGAGCTCCGGGAGGGCGGTGCGGCGGTGCATATCGAGATCGCCGACGTGACGGACGAGGCGGCGGTGGCAGGGATGCTCGGGCGGATCGATGCCGATCTCCCGCCGCTGGCGGGGGTGATCCACAGCGTCGGGGCGCTCGCTAACGCAGCGCTGACGAACCAAGACTGGGAGAGGTTCGAGCGTGTGCTCGGGCCCAAGGTGCTGGGGGCTTGGCGACTCCACCGGGCGACGCTCGGGCGGGAGCTCGACCTGTTCGTGCTCTTCTCCAGCCTATCGGGCGTCGTCGGAAATCCGGGGCTGGCCAACTACGCGGCGGCCAACGCCTTCCTCGACCAGCTGGCGCGGCTTCGCCGGGCGCTCGGCCTGCCCGGTCAGGCCATTGCGTGGGGGCCGTGGTCGGGCATCGGGGAGGCCGAGCAGCAGCGCGACCGCATCGCGACGCGGCTCGCCGATTACGGCGAGGAGTGGATCGCTCCCGAGCAGGGCATCCGCGCCTTGGCGCGGATCGTGCGCGAAGACGTCGGAACCAGCGTGGTGGCGTCCGTAGACTGGGCGATGCTTCCGGTGCCGGCACCTTGGCTCGCGGAAGTGATCGGACGGGCGAAGTCACGGTCTTCTGCCGACTGGGACGAACAGCCTGGCGGTCAGGCCGCTAACCAGCTGCTACGGCGGTTGCGAGGACTTCCCCCCGGGGAGCGCCGGGATGGACTGATCCGGTTCCTCGAGGAACAGGTGGTCCAGATCCTGCGCCTGCGCTCCACGCCGTCGACCTCGACTGGATTCTTCGAGCTGGGCATGGACTCGCTGATGGCGGTCGAGCTGCGCAACCGCCTCAACCGGGCCTTCCGGGAGGCGTTCGTCGTTTCGAACACCGCGGTGTTCGATCATCCCGATATCGCCCGCTTGGCGCAACACCTCGCAGGCAAGCTTGCTGGCGTGCAACCAGACACGCCGCGAGTGGCTGCCCTGCCGTCCGCGCGGCACCGCGAAGGCGAACGCATCGCAATCGTGGGCATGGCCTGCCGCTTTCCCGGGGCGCCTGACGCCGAGTCGTTCTGGGAGCAGCTTCGCTCCGGGGCAGATCTGGTGACGAAGGGCCGTCCGGACGGGCTGTTCGTGGATGCCGAGACGGAGGCGGCGCGCCCATTCGGCACCTACGTGGAGGGCCTTGACCGCTTCGATGCGGGTTTCTTCCGGATCGCCCCGGTGGAGGCGGAACTGCTGGACCCACAGCAGCGGATGCTGCTCGAGACAAGCTGGGCGGCGCTTGAGGACGCCGGGATCGCCCCGGACGGACTGCGCGGGAGCCGAACCGGTGTGTATGGAGGGGTGTGCGGCCACGATTACGCGGCTCTGGTTGCGACACTCGACGACGATCCGTCGACCAATCTCTACATGTCCACCGGCATCGCCTCGTCGGCCGCGGTCGGGCGGGTCGCCTTCGCGCTCGGCCTCGAGGGTCCGGCCATCACGCTGGACACCGCTTGCTCCTCGTCGCTGGTCGCGCTGCACCAAGCGGCGGCGGCGCTCCGCGCAGGCGAGGCAGACCTGGCGCTGGCAGGAGGGGTGAACGCGATCCTGAAGTCGACCGCCACGCGGATCTTCACCGACGCCGGCATGCTCGCGGCGGATGGACGCTGCAAGACCTTCGATGCGAAGGCCGACGGCTTCGTGCGGGGCGAGGGATGCGGCATGGTTGTGCTCAAGCGTCTTGCGGACGCAGAGGCGGCGGGAGACCGGATCCTCGCGGTTGTGCTCGGATCAGCGGTGAACCAGGACGGCGCGAGCGCCGGCCTGACCGCGCCGAACGGCCCAGCCCAGGAGCGCGTAATTGAGGAGGCGCTGGCGCGGGCGGGCGTGGAGGCCTCCTCGGTGGACTACTTGGAGGCGCACGGCACGGGGACAGAGCTGGGCGACCCGGTCGAGGTGTTGGCGGCGGCCGCGGTGTACGGCCGCGGCCGGAGCCCGGAGCGCCCGCTGCTGATCGGATCGGTGAAGACGAACGTGGGCCACCTCGAGGCGGCGGCGGGCGTGGCCGGGCTGATCAAGGCGGTGCTGGCGATCCGCTCCGGGGAGATTCCGCGGCACCTGCACTTCGAGCGGCCGAACCCGCGGATGGACTGGGAGCAGCTTCCGGTCCGGGTGACATCGGAGGCGACCGCGTGGCCAGAAGCGGAGCGGCCGCGGCGGGCTGCCGTGAGTTCCTTCGGATACTCGGGCACGAACGCCCACGTCGTGCTCGAGGGATATGCCGAGGGCCGCGACGCGCCGCGCGTCGAGGTTCCCGCACTGCCGGAGTCGGGTGCGGATGACCGGCTCCCGCAGGCCGGCGCGCCCCGCCAGCGCCGCCTGCTGCCGCTGTCCGGCAAGTCCGAGGACGCGCTCCGTGAGCTGGCGGACCGGTACCGGGCCACCCTCTCGGACGACATCCCGCTGGCCGACATGGCATGGACGGCGGGGGTGGGCAGGAGCCATTTCCGCTACCGCGCCGGGCTCGCGTTCCAAGATCGCTCCTCGCTACAGGAGCAGCTGGAGGCGGTGCGGCAAGGCGTCGTGGCCTCGCCCTCCCAAGGGCCGGTCGCCTTCCTGTACACCGGGCAGGGGAGCCAGTGGGCGGGCATGGGCCGGGAGCTGTACGAGAGCGAGCCGGTCTTCCGGGCGGTGCTGGAACGGTGCGACCAAGTATTCCGTGCAGAGCGGGGCGCGTCGCTGCTCCCAGTGATGTTCGAGGATCTGAGCGGGCGGCTGGACCGGACCGAGTGGACGCAGCCGGCGCTGTACGCGCTGGAGAGCGGTCTGACCGCGCTGTGGGCGAGCGTGGGAGTGCGGCCCGACATCGTATTCGGGCACAGCGTCGGAGAGCTCGCGGCAGCGGCCGCGGCAGGGGCGTTTGACCTTGAGGCCGGGATGCGGTTCGCCACGCGCCGGGGGGCGTTGATGGGTTCGCTTGCCGAGGGGGGAGCGATGGCAGCGGTGTTTGCCCCGCCGGACCGTGTGCAGGACGAGCTCAGGGAGGGCATCTCGCTGGCCGCCGACAACGGTGCGCACCAAGTGGTGAGCGGCCCGCGGGATGCGGTGGTCACTCTAGGCAAGAAACTCGCCGAGGCCGGCATCCGGGTGGACCCGCTCAGGACCAGCCACGCCTTCCACAGCGCGCTGATGGATCCGGTGCTGGCGGAACTGGAGGCTGCGGCTCCAGAGGCCTCGGACCCATCAGTTCGGGTGGTGAGCGATGTGAGCGGGCGCATGCTGGAGGGGGCCCCTGACGGAGTGTACTGGAGGCGCCAGGCGCGCGAGCCGGTTCAGTTCGCCACGGCGGTGCAGACGCTGGGCGAGTTGGAGGCGGGGTTGCTACTGGAGATCGGGCCCCACGGCGTGCTGGGTCCGATGGCGGCGCTCTGCTGGCCGCACAGCGAGGCACCTGCGGTGATCCCGAGCCAGCGGCGCGGAGGTAGCGGGGACTTCATCGGCGCGGTGGCGGGCGCGTACGAGGCAGGGCTCGATATTTCTTTTGAGGGTCTGTTTGCCGGTGAACGCCGCCGCCGGATCTCGCTGCCCACCTATCCCTTCCAGCGGGAGCGCTACTGGATTTCTCCATCTCCGCGCTTGCAGACGGCGGCGGGCCATGCGCTGCTCGGCGTGCAGCGGGATTCGCCCGATGGCGAGCACTCTTTCGAGAGACAGCTGAACGGTCGGGATCCGGCCTGGCTCGCCGACCACCGGGTGTTCGGCGAACTGGTCGCGCCCGGCGCACTCTACGCGGCGCAGGTAAGTGAAGCGCTCCGGGAAACGCAGCGCGAACTTCCGGTCGTCCTCGAGGAGACCTCGATCACGAGTCCGCTCGTGCTGTCGGGCGACGAGGGTCGGCTGGTGCAGGTGGGGCTCGGCAAGGACCGCTCTTGGAGGGTCGTCAGCAGGGACGCCGGGGGCCAATGGGAGACGCATGCCGAGGGCCGCTGGGCACCGCAGGCCGGGGCCGCGTCCGAGCCGGCAGATCTCGGTGCGCTGAAGGGCAGTCTTGCCCAGGTGGGCGCGGACCCCGCGTCAGGCCGCGTTGGCGTTGAGTTCGGGCCGGCCTTCCGCGGGCTGGGGCCGCTCTGGTCGGGCTCCGGCGAGGCGTTGGGCGAGGTGCTGCTGCCGGCGGGCACCGAGAATCGGAACCTGCTCGCGCATCCGGCCCTGCTCGATGCGTGTTTCCGCGTGCTGTGGGGGCTCCCGGAGCCGGGTGGGGCCGGGGGCACGTGGCTGCCGATCGGCTGGGACCGCCTCGTCCTGCACGCGGCGCTGCCGGAGCGCGTCTGGTGCCGGGCACTCGATCGCGGCGTAGAAGGCGGGACGCGCCGGGCCGACTTGTGGCTGTACAGCGAGACGGGCGAGGAGCTGGTGCGCATCGAGGGATTCGCGCTCAGGCGCGCGAGCCGGGCGGCCCTGTTGGGTCAGCGGGTGGAGCAGACGCTGCACGAGGTGGCGTGGCGCGAGGGGCCGGCGGTGGGGCTGCGGGAGGCGGGCTTCCTGGCCGGGCCGCAGCAGATCGAGTCCGGCCTGGGAGGGTTCGACGGCTACCTCGAGGCGGCGGGCCTAGACGGGGCGTCGCTCGCGGCGCTGGGGCGCGAGTTGGAGCGGGAGTCACGGCGGCTGCTGTTGCGCGGATTCGGGGAGCTGGGCTGGGAGCCGGGTCCGGGCGAGCGATTCGAGACGGACGAGCTGCGCCGCCGGCTCAGGGTGACGGAGGATCACGGGCAGCTGTTCGGCCGCTTGCTGGCGGTGCTGGAGGAGATGGGGGTCCTGGGGCGGGAACCGGAGGGGGGCTGGCACGTGGCAGCCGCGCCGGAAGCGCCTGCCGGGTCCGAGGCGGGGGTCGGCGACTCGGCAGCCGCATCGATCGAGCTGGGCGTGCTGCGCCGCTGCGGGGAGTCACTCGCCGATGTGCTCCGGGGCCGCGCCGATGCGCTGGACCTGCTCTTCGGCGGCGAGCCGGGGGCGGCCAGCCTTTTCCGTGAGTCGGCCGTCGCGCGAGCCTTGAACCGCATGATTGCTGAAGCCGTGCACACGGCGGTCGCCGGGTTGCCGGACGGACGCCAGCTGCGGGTGATCGAGATCGGCGCAGGGACGGGCGGGACCACGGCCGCCCTCTTGGACGTCCTGCCGGCCGACCGGACGGAATACACCTTCACCGACATCTCGAGCGATTCGTTCCCGGACGCCGAGGGGCGGTTCGGGGAGCCCGGCGTGGACTTCCGCTCCCTAGCGCTGGACATCGAACGCGATCCGGCGGACCAGCGTTTCGCGCTCCATGCATACGACCTCGTGATCGCCGCGAACGTCCTGCACGCAACCCGCGACCTAGGTGAGACGCTCGCCCACTGCCGGCGCCTGCTAGCCCCCTCCGGCGTGCTGATGGCCGTCGAGGAAACCGCCCGCAAGGAATGGCTGGACCTGACCTTCGGGCTGCTGCCCGGCTGGTGGCGCTTTCAGGACGCGTACCGCTCCGACCACGCGCTGGTCCCGTCCCTGGTCTGGCGGCAGGCCCTCACGGACGCCGGGTTTGAGGAGACCTCCTTGGTCGAGGATCCGTCCGGGGCACTCCTGATCTTGGCGCGGGGACCGTTGGAGGTGAGCGCCGAGGGCGGGCTGTTCGTGCTGGCCGGGGAAGGGGAGCTGGGGGCCGATCTGGCAGTGGAACTGGAGCGCCGGGGGAGCCGGGCGGTCGAGGGGCCAAAAGACGCCGACCGACAGGCATGGCGCGGGTTCTTCGAGTCATTGCCCAGCGCGTTTCCGCTGCGGGGCGTGGCGTATCTGACTGGGGTCCGGCGGGATGGAGCGGAACTATCGACACGGGAGCTCGAGGAAGAGCTCGAAACAGTGGGTGCGGGCGCGCTGGCTCTCGTCCAAGGGATGTCGGACGCGGGCGTGTCGCCCGTGAGCGGCACTTGGTTCGTTACCCGGGGTGGCCAGGTGATCGACTGCGAGCGTTCCGGGGCACTGGTGGGTGCGTCGCTATGGGGCTTCGCAAGCGTTGTGGATCTGGAGCACGGAGATCTGATACCGCGCCTGCTGGATCTAGATCCAGAGTCGCTCCCATCCGCCACCACAGTTGCCGACGAGCTGCTCTTTGCCGACCGGGAGACGCGCGTCGCTAGGCGGGCCGGAGCCCGACTGGTTGCGCGGCTGACGCGCTTCGCCGCGCGGGAAGGGGGTTCATCGGATCCCGATCCCAGCGAGGTCCGGCTGCGCGGGGACCGGAGCTATCTGATCACGGGCGGTCTCGGCGGACTCGGGCTGGAGGTGGCGCGCTGGCTCGCGCAGGCAGGGGCTGGAGCCATCGTCCTAAACGGACGCCGCCCACCCGACACCAACTCTGAGGCGCTGATCTCGGAACTTCGGGAGGGCGGCGCTGAGGTGCGCGTCGAAATCGCCGATGTGACGGATCCAGAGGCGGTGGCGGGAATGCTCGGGCGGATCGACGCCGATCTCCCGCCGCTGGCGGGTGTGATCCACAGCGTGGGGACGCTCGCCGACGCGGCGTTGACGAACCAAGACTGGGAGCGATTCGATCAAGTGCTCGGGCCTAAGGTTCTGGGCGCTTGGCGGCTCCATAGGGCGACACTCGACCGGGAGCTCGATCTGTTCGTCCTCTTCTCCAGTCTGGCCGGTGTGATTGGGAATCCGGGGCAGGGCAACTATGCGGCGGCCAACGCCTTCCTCGACCAGCTGGCACGCCACCGGAGGGCGCTCGGCCTGCCTGGACAGGCCATTGCTTGGGGTCCATGGTCAGAGACCGGCACGGCCGAAGAGCAGCGCGAACGGATCGGGGCTCAGCTTGCCCGCTGGGTTGAGGAATGGATTGCCCCCGAGCAAGGCATCCGGGCCTTGGAACTGCTGGTGCGCGATGGTGTAGGAACCAGCGTGGTGGCGTCTCTAGACTGGTCCGCGCTTCCGGTGCAGGGGCCTTGGCTCGCGGAAGTGATGGGGCGGGGCGAGACCCAAGCTCCGGCCGACCGGGACGGCCAGCTCGCCGCCCATGCTGCTGACCAACTGCTGTCGCGGCTCCGAGGCCTCGCCTCCGAGGAGCGCCGGGATGAGCTGATCCGGTTCCTCAACGAACAAGTAGTCCAGATTCTGCGCTTGCGCTCCGCTCCGTCGCCGTCGACTGGATTTTTTGAGCTGGGCATGGACTCGCTCATGGCGGTAGAGCTTCGCAACCGCCTCAACCGGGCGTTTCGGGAAGCGTTCGTCGTTTCGAACACCACAGTGTTCGATCATCCCGATATCGCCCGCCTAGCGGAACACCTTGTGCAGCAGCTTGGCGGAGTGGCATCGGAGGCACCGCCCGTGCGTTCTCTACCCGCCGTCCGGCGTGGGGACGACGAACGCATCGCGATCGTCGGCGTTGCCTGCCGCTTTCCAGGAGCACCGGATGCCGAGGCCTTCTGGACGCAGCTTCGTTCCGGGGCTGATCTGGTGACACGGGGCCGTCCGGACGGGTTCTTCGTGGATACCGAGACATCGGCAACGCGCTCCTTCGGCGGCTACGTGGAGGGCATCGACCGCTTCGATGCGGGCTTCTTCCGGATCGCCCCGGTCGAGGCGGAACTGCTGGATCCCCAGCAGCGGATGCTTCTCGAAACAAGCTGGGCGGCCCTAGAGGACGCGGGGATCGCCCCGGAAGGGCTGCGCGGAAGCCGGACGGGGGTGTTCGGCGGGATCTCGACGAACGATTATCAGGCTCTCATCAGCGAGATCGTCCATGATCCGTCGGCGACCCTCTACAAATCCACCGGCGTCACGTTCTCGGCTGCGATCGGCCGGATTGCCTTCGCCCTCGGTCTCGAGGGTCCGGCCATCACGGTGGATACCGCTTGCTCCTCGTCGCTGGTCGCGCTGCACCAAGCGGCGGCCGCGCTCCGCGCGGGGGAGGCGGACCTGGCGCTGGCCGGAGGCGTCAACGCGATCCTGACGTCGGAAGTCACCCGCATCTTCACTGACGCCGGCCTGCTCGCCCCGGATGGGCGCTGCAAAACCTTCGACGCGGCGGCCGACGGCTTCGTGCGGGGCGAGGGATGCGGCATGGTCGTGCTCAAGCGCCTTGCGGACGCAGAAGCGGCGGGGGACCGGATCCTTGCGGTGGTGCTCGGATCGGCCGTGAACCAGGACGGCGCGAGCGCCGGCCTGACCGCGCCGAACGGCCCGGCCCAGGAGCGCGTGATCGAGGAGGCGCTGGCGCGGGCCGGCGTGGAGGCCTCCTCGGTGGACTACCTGGAGGCGCACGGCACGGGGACAGAGCTGGGCGACCCGGTCGAGGTGGAGGCGGCGGCCGCGGTGTACGGCCGCGACCGGAGCCCGGAGCGCCCGCTGCTGATCGGATCGGTGAAGACGAACGTGGGCCAC
>JAPPMG010000034.1 GCA_028819215.1 Bryobacterales bacterium | reverse complement strand
GCGTAACAGATGAGAAACAGAAAATGACTAATTTGTTTTGGCTAGAGACCTTAGATACCGTCATTGGCCGCTCAAGGATGTGAAGCATCTCGGCGCCGACGCCGAGAAGCGATCTATTCGTCGACATGTGCTTCGTAGGTAGAATCATCGAGACTCCTCGGTATCTTCGAAAATGTCACAGCGTTCGAAGAAATACGATAAGACCGCGAGCACCGCTGCCTCTCGTCTTGGTGGCACTACCTGTGAAGTCCCGGCAAATTGATACAGTTCGCAAAAGACTTCGTCTGGAGAGAGCCCATCATTGCTGAGTTGTCCGTAGTGATGGCGGAACGCCTCGGCAATCTGTTCTCCCGACTCAGGCCTCGGTAACCCGGCCAGCAGCTTCTCGACTAGGGCCTCCTTTCGCCTGCCGATTCTCAAGAGTTCGGCCGCGTCTTCCGACAACGCGTTCTTCTCGAGCTTCCTCGCTGATGGAGCAATGACCGGATCAGTGCTGGGTGGCGAATCTTCCTGTTCCAAAGAGTCGATCACCTGCTTGAGATCGTTCATATCCATGGATTCGTAGTCGGATCGGGTTGGCACCGTGCCGAAAACGTCCTCCAATGCAGCCACGGTGAGTCCCTCTTTGATCTTCAGAAGTTCCGTGTAGCCCCAAGTCTCGATCAACACCTTCGGATGTTGTTTCCGCAGGCTCTCGATCTGCTTCACAATTGACGCAGGCAGTCCTTCGGGGTCATTGTGGACGAAGACCCACCGAGCCATCTGCTCGTCCGGCCAGTTCACTCGTGCCCCGGCAAAGTCCGCGTTAATCTTCTGCTTCAGCGTCGCCGCTTTCATGGTGCGCGCGGCATAACACTGGAAGATAGTTCGAGTACTTGCCAGCCGACCGTCGCATTTTAGGTCACCCTCGCGACCATAAGGGCGAACCGGCACAAAGTCCCCAGGGAACGCGTGCCCCATCAACTGACCAAACCACGCTTGAAACTCGTTCCCCTGCTTCTTTAGGAAGGCTAGCTGGAAGTGAAGGCCGAATATCGCCCGCTGAACGGAATCCAACGATGCTACCCCGTTCTTGTCATCATAGCTAGTGGACCAGAGCCTAACGACTCAAACAGGTGGAGGTGTTATGTTTTAGAAGGCTCAGGTCAGTCTCAGCCGCGTAGAGGGTTCGACGAAGCAGTTCTTCGTTCGGCTCACGAACGAGGAACGCCAGCTCCGCGAGGCAATAATTTCAGCGCTCACAGGGAGCAGTCAAAAGGCGCGGCGGGTCCGGATCTAGCCAAAGTCGACATCCACGACCCTAGGCCGTACCGACCGGCGGGCGCTGAGACAAGCCGTACGGGCGCACATAGGGTGCGGCCCAGACTGCGCGTCCGTCCGACCGCCATCGGGTGTGGGTATCTGCCCTCAGGTCCGCTAGCGGACCGGCACAGCGCTGCTCAGACCAACCTCCTCGCATCCAAGCCGAAGCCATCGTTTTCTCCCAAGACGCCATGCCGACCGCGTGCAGGCACCCTAGGAGCGACACACGTTCTGAATCTCGACACAGAAACAGCGGAAGACGCCCCCTGCCGGGTATAGGCTAGAAGGATTCAATGGACAGCAACGGACAGCAGCGCGGAGACATCGAAGCGGCAGTCTTGGAAACGGTGAGGGCGCTGCTCCGGGAGCTGGGCTCGTCCGAAGCCGCCCAACGCGCAACGCCCAAGTCGTCTCTGGACCGAGATCTCGGGCTTGGAAGTCTCGAGCGAGTGGAATTGCTGGTGCGCCTGGAGGGCGCACTCGGCCTGCGACTGCCTGAAACCGGCGCGCAAACGGCCGAGAGTCCCGCGGACTGGGTGCGTATTGCCTTGGAGGCCGATGTCGGCAGTTCCTCGCGCGGCCGCTGGCCGATCATTCAACCGAGCCGGGAAGCATACCCAGCACCGGCCGGCGCTACGACCGTCGCCGAGGTGCTGCGCATTCAAGCAGAGCGGGACCCGGCCAGGGTCCATGTCCATCTGCTCGATCAAGACCGCGGCCAAGATATCTCTCACGGGCAGCTCTACGCGAGCGCATCTGCAATCGCAGCGGGCCTGGCGGCCTCAGGGCTGCAACGCGGAGAGACCGTGGCAATCATGCTGCCTACCTGCGAAGACTTCTTCGCCAGTTTCCTCGGCGTCATGCTGGCCGGCGGGATCGCGGTCCCGGTCTATCCGCCCGCCCGCCCGAATCAGCTGGAGACTTACATCCAGCGCCAGATCCGCATCCTGAAGAATGCCCAGGTGCGCTTCCTGATTTCGTTCGAACGGGTGCGCGCCGTTGCCAGCGTCTTGGGCGGCCAATTGCCGTCGCTTCAGGAGACCTTCAGCGCCGATGCGCTCGCAGTGCGCGGCCGGGGCTCCAAGGCACCCGACGTTGAGCCGGCCGAGATTTGCTTCATCCAATACACCTCCGGCAGCACGGGGGATCCGAAGGGCGTGACGCTGACCCATGCGAACGTGCTCGCGAACATTCGCGGGATCGGCTTCGCCGTGGAGGTGCGGCCAACCGATACCGTGGTGAGCTGGCTGCCCCTATACCACGACATGGGGCTGATCGGCTCATGGCTGTTCAGCCTGTACTACGGCCTTCCGATCACCGTCCTGTCGCCGCTCGACTTTCTAGTGCGGCCGGAACGCTGGCTATGGGCGCTGAGCGACTCCGCGGGGAGCCTCTGCCCCGCGCCGAACTTCGCCTTCGAACTTTGCGTCCGCAAGGTAACCGACCAAGCCATGGAAGGCGTTGACCTGTCCCCGTGGAGAGTCGCCATCAATGCCGGCGAACCAGTGCTGCCAGCAACGCTTGGGCGGTTCACCGAGCGCTTTCGGCGTTGGGGGTTTGACGAGCGCAGCTTGATGCCGTTCTACGGCTTGGCTGAGTCTTCCGTGGCCCTGACCTACCCCCCCTTCTGGCGCGGTCCGGTGGTGGACACGATCGACCGGGCAGCCTACGAAACCGAGGGCCGCGCCGTGCCGAAATCCGCAAGCGGGTCAAGGTCCGTGCTGGAATTCGTGTCCAACGGCAGGCCGCTGCCGGAGCACGAAGTCAGGGTCGTGGCCGATAACGGCGCGATCTTGTCCGATCGCACGCGGGGACGCGTCCTGTTTCGCGGCCCGTCAAGGACCAACGGCTATTTCCGCAATCCGGAAGCAACGGCCGCAGTGCTGGACGATGACGGCTGGATCGACTCCGGAGACTTGGGCTATGTGGTGGAAGACGAACTCTATGTGACGGGCCGCCTCAAGGACTGCATCATCAAGGGCGGTCGCAACATCATCCCCCAAGACGTGGAGATGGCGTCTTGGGAGGCGGACGGCGTGCGCAAGGGCTGCGTGGCCGCCTTCGGTTGCATCGATCCGGGCAGCGGCACCGAAAAGCTAGTGGTGGTCGCCGAAACGCGCGTCAGTGATCCTGCCGCTCGGCAGCGGATCCAGACAGCGGTGACCGAAGCCGTGGCCCACAGCGTGGGAATTCCGCCCGATGACGTCGTGCTCGTCGCCGCAGGCACCGTGCCGAAGACCTCCAGCGGCAAGATCCAGCGCTCAGCGATCCGGAGCGCATACGAGTCAGGCAACCTCGCGGCCCGCTCGGCGAAGCCGACTTGGGTGCAGCTGGCGAAGGTGGGCATTCGAGCCGGCCTGCGCTCGGCAGCCGAGACGGTCGGTCGCGGCAGCGGCACCATGCTCGGCAGCGCTCGGCGCCTGTTCGGCTGGTCCGTGGCGGCGCTCTTCGGCATGCTGGCACGGCTCGCCCCCTCGCCCGGCATGGCCCGTCGAGCGATCGCGCCCGCCGCTGCAATCCTGAGCGCCCTGCGCGGGGCCCGCTGCCGCAAGCGCATCGGAGCTTCTGGAGCTACCGGCTTGATGCTGGTGAACCGACTGGACGGCTGCGACGCGCTGGTGGTTGCTGCAGCGCTCCGCGACAGCTTCGTGTTCGCGGACCGCACTGCGTTCGGCGGTCTCTCTTCCGCCGAAGCCTTCCTGCTCGATCCGCTCGTCGCGCCACCGGTTGCGGGCGTCTCAGCTCAGCGCGCGGCCGACCTGCAGCTGCGCATGCAGGCCGCTATCGCCGGCGGGCAATCCGTTGTGAGCTTCGCTGACAGCGCCGCTGGCGCCTCACCTGCCCGAACTCGCTTTCGGGCCGAGGGATTCGCAGCCGCAGCCGCCACCGGCGCGCCGTTGATCCCCGTGCATCTAGGCAGGGTCGGAACGCGGGCCGTTGCGGCAACCCAAGGCGAGGCCATCCAGATCAGCACGTCCGACCACGAGCTCGCCACTGTTCGAGCACAGGTGCGAGAAGTCCTCGCTCAAACTTCCCGGCCGACTCCCAGCTAAAATGAGAGCCATGCCGATCTACGAATACCAATGCGGTGAGTGTGACTCCCGCTTTGAGGCCCTCGTAATGGGCTCGGCCCCCGAACCGGACAGCTGCGAGTGCGGCAGCCAGTCGATCGAACGCGTCTATTCGACCTTCTCGGCCAGTTCAGGGAATAGCCCGGCGGACGCCTGCGCAACCCCCGCCGAACAGCGCTGCGGCGGCCCGGCCTGCATGGGCGGCATGTGCGGCATGAACTGACCCGCATCCGCAGAAGCAGAGCCGTTCCGCGCTGCGCCGCCAGCGCCAACTCAGGCAGCTAGTTGGGGCCGACGACACCGATAGCGACCAGATCGCCGCCGCGATTGTAGACTCCGTACGCGAGAGAGGAGCTCTTGGGCTGCCAATCCCAGATGTAGGGAAGTGCCGCACCGCCTCCACCACCGCCGGGCCCGCCTCCACCACCGCCGGGCCCGCCGCCACCGCCCGCCCGCCGGACAACGGCAAAGCCATCCTCTGGTAGTGGGATTTCCGTGACCTCTGCAGTTGCGATATCCCAGGTGAGGATGCCAGTCCCGCCGGGATTGCCCGGCCCGGCGTTGGGCTTCTGGGAATAGGCGAATGCCCGTCCGATCAACGGGAACATGCCGAAGGTCCGGAGACCTTGCTGGTTGATCACTTGATTCGGCACCGCAACGACCCGCTGGAAGCCTTCGGGCAACGCCAAGTGGACCGCTGCGGCTTTGGGCAAATCCACGACCAGCAGGCCGCGGTTGCCGGCAAGCGGAGGCTGCGTGACTCCTCGCCGATTGACGCGCGTCGGCCCTCCGGTGGCCAGGGCGACTATCTGGCCTTGTCCGACTGGCCGGTGCATCGTATTGAAGTTGTTGAACAAGATGCCGACGTCTTCTTCGAATTCCACCGTGCTGAATGTTTCGCTCACGCCGTCAAAGATGTGGATCTTCTCCGCCGCCTGCAGCGCGACCTCGCGCGCGCCATCGGCGAAGTAGAGGTAGCCGCCCGCTGCTCCCTTGCCCACGTTGTCGAGCGGTTCCGGGGCCGGCACGGCCTTGGTGCTGGCGGCTACAGTGTCAAACAGTACGAGTTGATTCCCGGCGCAGATCTGGTTCTGCTGAGGAATCGCGAATTCGTTCAGCATCTCGGAGGTTGCGACGACCGCCAGTTCTTGGGTCAGGGGAATTCGCTGAAAGCGCACCTGGGTGTGACAGGTTGCGGCGTACGAGCCGTCCGGGAAGGCGGTCACGGAAGTCTCGACGTCAACGCTCTCAGGCACCGGCTCTTCGGAATCCTCCGGCAGTGCCGCACG
This sequence comes from Bryobacterales bacterium, assembly GCA_028819215.1. GTDB lineage: Bacteria > Acidobacteriota > Terriglobia > Bryobacterales > UBA6623 > VXMF01. The sequence continues at coordinate 71,108 of JAPPMG010000034.1, read as the reverse complement.
GAAGGCTGCCACGCCATCGCCGCTGCCGCCTGACGCCCGCACCAGCACGTAGGCTGTGGAATCGCCGCGGAATCCCGCCTGGGTCGTAGCGATAGAGTTTCCCTGAGGAATCCCCTGGTTGTTGATGCGACGTGGAGGTGCGATCGGATCCCAGCCATCGGGAAACTGTACCTTCGCAATCACGTTGGAGTCGCGGTCGAACAGCACGGCGACGGGCCGACCCTCTGCGGCCTCGGCGCCCGGACCAAGGAAGCGCATGCGGTACCCGGAGCCGAAACTGGCGCCTTGGGCGACTTGCACGGTCATGCCGTCGACTTCCAGGGGATTCGGCAACGCCGCAACGCCGTCCAATTCGCCGACCGCAGCACCTTCCCCGTCAATCAGCGAATAGATGGTGTCGTCACCGGGTCGCAGCAGGCGCATGTTGCGGCTCTCCCCAAGAGCTGACTGCAATCGGTCCGCAGGCTGCGACAGCTGCACAACCTGGGCGGTGCTGCCTGCGGCCGTATCGATCAGCAGCAGCTGGTCCGTCAAACCCTCGCTGATTTCCCCGGACGGATCGGTGAGCGCAGCCAGCACGGGGCTGTTCATCGATCGCTCGAACGGCCTGTAGGCGTTCTGGTTGGGAGCGTTGGGATAGGAAGGGAACACGCACTGCTCCAGGGTCGTCGCCGAGTCGCGGCGGAAGTCGAGCAGCTGCACATTGCGGTAGCAGAAGTCGAGTTCATCGACCGCGCCGCTGACCGCCACGAAGTACGGGTTCAGGTCAGACAGGTCAATGCGCCGAGGAGACTCCAGTTCGGCACCCAGCGTCATGTAGCGAGGTGTCGGAGGGCCGCCCGTGCCCCATACCGCAGCGCTGCCGATGTCCCCGGAATACCAGCGGAGTACTTCGCCGGAACTCGCCAGCTCCGGCACTTCGAACTCAAGCTTGTACACGCCCACCATGTCCGCCGACAGAGTCGCTGACGTGACCGCGATGGGCAGGCCGCCCAAGTAGGCCCGTTGCTCTGCTACGGGGGTCGCGCCAGCGCCAAGCGCCCCGCTGGCGACCGCTGGATCGGTCTGGCCCAAGCCGGCCCCGAAGACTGTGATAGTTCGCCCCTGCTCCGCGCCGTTGGCAGGACCGACGCTGGCGGCAGGAGCGGGGCCATCAACCCCTAGCTGTGGTGCATCCGGGTTGTCGCCGCCCGTCTGGGTGATCAATGCACTCGAGCCCTCGTGGGTGAACAGATTCGGGTTGGCCTCCGAGACCAGGACCGGCATCGGCGCGCTATCCAAGCCGCCGCGGCGCAGCACCACATCGACCCAGCCCGGCTCGACCTCCCACGGAACCATCACGTTGACCTGGGTCGGGGACACGAAGAAGATCGGCGCCGCGACGTCGTTGATCAAGACTTCCACCGCGGGATCTTCCAACGCTACGGGCAGCGGCGCTCCCTCGGGCTTGGTATGGGCGGCCGCCAACTGCTCGCCGAAGACTGCCAAGATGCCGCCTTGGGCGACCACCGTGGGCGCAGATTGCAGGGAGACTGCGTTGACCGCGCCGCGGGCAGTGGTCAAGGGTTGCTCCTCGGCCGCAGATGCGCACAACGTGACAGCGAGCGCTAGAGAGATTCGCACCGAACGCATGGCTAACCTCATCCTTTGACCGTCGATCCTCACTCTGCGTAGCGACAGTGCCCTAGAACCTGTATGTCATGGATGCCTGCAGGATGCGCGGCTGCCTCGCTTGGATGATCAAGCCGCCTTGCAGCGCATCGAACTGCGCGCTTGGCCGGCCCAGCCGGGTCATGTTCAGCGCGTTGAACGCGTCCATGCGCACCTGCAAGCGGCGGCGCCCTTCGAACTGGAAGTTCTTTTGCAGGCTCAGGTTCATGTTGACAGCGCCTGGCATGTCCAAGATGTTCCTGCCCGAGTTGCCGACCTGGAAGGGCTGGAAGCCGTGCGCGCTCTCGAAGCACTCAATCCCATTGCGGTTTTCCGTTCCGATGCAGGGGACCCGCTCGAATGCCGACAGGTCGTACCACGGGAAATCCACGCCCTTCAACCCGGGGAAAGCATCCGGCTGCTGGTAACCGTGCGTGATGCGGTTGGGCCGCGGCGACTCGCCAGCGTTGAGATCCACGTTGGCAGCGACCACGGTGAACGGCTGGCCCGAGTACGCAGTGGTCGTCGACGAGAGCTGCCAGCCGCCCAGGACAGCCTCGGCCGGGCCGCGCAGGTTGCGCAGGAAACGCCGCCCCCGGCCGAACGGCAGCTCGTAGCGGCCCGCCATCGTGAACGCGTGCCGCTGGTCGAAGTTCGAGCGGCCGCGGTCGAGGCGCAGGTTGGTCGTGTCGATGGCACCGGCCCCGCCGCCCCCGCTGCGGTCATTGGCCGCAGAGGAGTCATCGATGGACTTGCTGAAGGTGTAGTTGAAGCGATAGAACAGCCCGCTCCGGCTGCGTCGGCGCAGCGAAGCCTGGAGGGCCTGATACGTCGAATTCGCGCCGAAGGAAGTGTAGTTGAGGCGATTGAGGCCCTCGATCGGGCGGGGGAAGGTCAGGTTGCCGTTCGCGCCTTCCACAGCGAGTGCTAAGTCCCGGATCGGCTGGTTGTAGTCGTAGCGGCGCTGGAGGTGGCTCCCCTTCGACGCGACGTAGCCGATCTCCAGGGCCTGTCCGCCGCCGAGATCCCGCTCGATCGTCAGGTTCCACGACTGCAGGTACGCCGAGGGCGGGTCAGGATCGAAGCCGTTCACGCTCTGGATCCCCTGGCCGCCGATGCGCTGGCGTCCGTCGGGATAGGGGTTCTGGAGGGTCGGTGCGGGAATGTTGCGGTTGCCCGCCGAGTTGTAGGTCTCGTTGAAGGTAAACGGGAAGACACCCGCTAGCTGGCCCCGCACCGGCCCTAGCAAATAGCCCTGATAAAAGATCCCGTAGCCTCCCCGCACCACGTTGCGGTTATTGCCGAACGGTCTCCACGCAAACCCGAGCCGCGGCGCGAAATTGTTGAAGTCGGGATCGATCAGCCGACGGGTCATGCCGACCTCGGACGCGAGGGCGGTGCGATCCGTCAACCCTTGATCGGCCAAGATCTGGTCCAAGTTGGGAAGCGCCTGATCACCCGCCAGCACCACTTTGTTCAGGCCCGGGTGGTAGGTCGAGAGGCGGTCGTTCGTGTCGTAAGGCGGCATCTCGACCTCGTAGCGGAGGCCGAGATTCAGCGTGACGTCGCGATTCACCTTCCAGTCATCGTTGATGAACAGCCCGAATCCGTGACTGCGCAATTCATTGAACGTCGTCTGGACGCGCCGGTTGACACTCTGCAAACGTCCCAGGAGCAGGTCACCGACCGTGTGGCGGGTGAAGCGGCGCCCGAAGCGGTACGAGCCGCGCACGTTGTTGAACTGCGGCTGGTCGTATAGCACGCGGGAGGTATCAAAGCCCATCCTTATCGTGTGGGTCTGGCGGATCCACGACAGGCGGCCGGAGGCCTGCCAGTCCCAGATCTGCTGCTCGCGGGGCGTGCCTGCGCTCTGCCCCAACGGCCAATAGCCCTGCAGCGTGACCCGCGGCAGCCCCTGCAGCTCCGGAGCTAGGTCGTCCGGCACGGGCAGACCGATGGTGGCCGGATCATCGTTAGCGGCGAGCGAATAGGAGTAGTTGTCGCGGTGGCTGAAACCGCCCGAGAGCTCCAGCACCAATGTCGGCGAGAAGGTGTGCGTGTGGCGCAGCGAGATCAGGTCGCGGCGGTCGCGCGTCTCGTCGCCCCAGATGGCCAGGGCGCTGCCGGCAAAGGGATTCTCCAAGTTGTTGAAGCGCTTCTGGTAGCTGACCGAGAAGTTGTCCTTGGGCGAGAAGTTCTGATCGACCTTGAAGACCACTTGGTACCAGTCGTCGTCGTCCACCGCGGTCGAAATGTTGTTCAGTCGCAGGTTGTCGCGGTTGGGCAGTGGGTAGAAGTCGATCAAGCCCAGCGCGATCGGGTCAACGCTCGTGGCCGGGATCTGGTTGTTGGGAAAGCAGCCGCGCTTCACGCGCCGGTTGCATGCTCCGCTGCGATCCGGGTCGTTGAGATACACCGGCTCGAGAGTCCCGCCGGCCGTGCCTCTGGCAATGTCCAGGGACTGGGAAAAATCGCCCGCTCGCTCGAGCCCGGTCGGCACGTTGCCCAAGCGCGTCCTGCCGATCGACTGGATGCGCCCTTCGAGGCTGACCAGGAAGAAGCTCTTGTTGCGCAGGATCGGGCCCCCCAGGGTGCCGCCAAACTGGTTGCGGCGCAGCCGCAGGCGCTCCTCGTCGAAGAACCCGCGCGCATCCAGCACCTCGTTGCGCAGGTACTCGAAGGCCGAGCCGTGGAACTGATTCGTGCCGGAGCGCATCGTGATGCCGATGATGCCGCCCGAGAAGCCGCCGTATTCGGCGGAGAAGCCGGAAGTCACAACTCGGAACTCCTCGACCGCGTCCAGCGGCGGCCGCACCTGCGCGCCGCCCCCGACCGGGTTGCGGTTGCTGACGCCATCGACGAAGAAGTTGGTCTGGTCGCCGCGGGCGCCGTTTACGGACGCGAACGAGCCCTGCCCGCGCCCGCGCGGCATTACGCCGGGCACCAAGAACGCGAGGTTCGTGAAATCGCGGCCCTGCAGCGGCAGGTCTTGGATCTCCTCGTGGACGATCACGTCGCCCTTGACCGCTCCGCGCTCGAGATTGATTGCAGGAGCGGCCGAGCTGACGGTCACGGACTCGGTGACAGCGCCGATCTCGAGCGCGACGTCTAGGCGCAGCTGCTGGCCCGTTTCCAACTCAAGATTGGTCCGCACGAAGCGGGAGAACCCATCGGATTGCACCGCGAGCTCGTACGAGCCAGGGACCAAGCTGACCAACGTGTAGTAGCCAGCCTCGTTAGCCTCCGCCTGTGTTTCGATGCCGGTCTCGATGTTCGTGATGACGACGCTAGCGCCAGGGATCACGGCATCGGCGGCGTCGGTGACGACGCCGGTCACGCCAGCTAGGCTGACCTGAGCCTGCACAGGCGCCGCGAGCACTACCGCGAGCAGGCCAAGCCCCACCGCTTCGCGCAAACTTCGAATCATGATTTCACCCCGTTTGCATTCTTGCGAATCGGGCAATCGCCCCAACCGAGCACACCTCGCCCACCATCCGCACCTAATCCTAGGGCAGAACATAGCATGCTGGCAGGCAAGTTCCTGCCGCAGAAAGTCAAGAATTCGCAAAACAGCCCGGCCCGCGACCGGTAATCGCGTCCGGACACCTGCCGCCTCAGCGCTGAGAGCGAGACCGCCTGCCGAGCGACCCCAGCACCAAGGCAAGCCCAGACGCCGGCACGATCAGCGCGACCGGCATCAAGCCCGTTCCCGCTACGCTGTAAGCTCCCTCGACCGACAGGGAATCCCAGAAGAGGCCAACCCACAGCACGACCACGGTCACAATCGACGCAGCGGCACCGCGAGCGGTCGCCCGTGGCCAGAACAATGTCGCTGCCAGCATGGGCAACAATCCGGCGAATCCGGTCAGCGCCCAAGTTCCCAGCGCGAAGATGGACTGCGACGCCACCAGCGAGCAGAGAAATGCCAGGCCGAGGAACGCCAGCACGAAGACCCGCCCGAACCAGACTTGGCGCTCTTCGCGCAGCTTGCCGTCGAAACCGTAGTGGCGCACGATATCCTGCGTGAACATCGCGCCCAATGCGAGAATCTGCGAGTCCAGCGATGACATGATCGCGGCGAAGACCCCCGCGGCTAGGCAGCCAGCCAAAATCTCGCCGGTGTTCGCCACGATCAGCTTGACCAATATCGGTCCGTCGAGCGGCGGCGCGAACTGCAGGCGGCCGATCGCGCCCAACGTCACGCTCGGAAACCAGATTGCGGCGACCAGAACGGGATAGGCCACGATCGCAAGCCGGAAAGATCGGGCGCTACGTGCCGAGAGCCAATGGCTATACAGGTGCGGGAACGCCCCTGTGCAGAGCGGCAGCAGAAGGAACGAGCCCATTTGCATGAACGCGAAGCGGTCGGTGCCGAAACTTGCCATCTCGGCATATTCGGTGCGAAGCCGGCCCATCGCAGCACCGATCCCTCCGAACTGCGAGACCACGGCCGCGTATGCGGCTACCCCGAACAGCAGGAAGACGGTTGTCTGCAGCGCGTTGACCCAAGCCGTGCTGCGCATGCCGCCATAGCTGACATAGACATACGTCACCGCGCAGACGGCCAAGCTGCCGACCCAAGACGGCAGTCCCACACCCGGACCGCCTGTCAATACATTGAGCGCATCGCCACCGCCCTTGACGCCTATCAGCAGATACGGCAGCATCAGGGCCACGGCAACCACGAACAGCAGGGCACCCAAGCCGTCCGAGCCATACCGATCCCGCACCAGCTGCACTTGCGTGACGTAACCGTGCCGCTTGCCGAGCTTCCAGGAGCGGATGCCGAGGTAGTAGAACAGGAATGGCACGATGATGGCGGTACTCGATCCCATCAGGGCGAACACGATCACGCCCCGCCGGTAGGCCTCTCCCGAGGCGCCGAGCAGGGTAAAGGCCGTCATGTTCGTCCCCAACAACGTCATCAGCAGGACAACCGGCCCGATCGAGCGGCTCGCCAGGAAATAGTCCTCGCCGGTGCCCCGGAATAGCCTGTGTCCGAACAGGCCAACGCCCAGGACCACCAGCAGGTATGCGGACAGAACCAGCAGGACCATGGCGCGTCTAGTCGTCCGCGTCGTCCGGCCAGCCCCAGCGCACCACTGCCGCCAGCAGGCCCGCGCCGACGACGCACAGGCCGACGTGGTAGGCGAGGTTGACGGGTACCCCGAATAGCAGCCAGTCCTCGCCCCAAAGCCAGAAGTTTTCAAACCCGGCCGCGAGCAGCAACAGCAGGAGCAGGGGCCAGCGCGGGTGCGAGCCGGACATCGATTCAGTCCTCAGATCCGTAGCGGCAGATTCGAAAACCCGCGGAAGTTCGGAGTCGTCACGCGACGGGCCCGATCGAGATCGACCTCCCACACGCGGCTGGCGGCGACCAAGGCGCGGAACAACGCGTTTGCCATCTCGCGGGCCAGCGGCGCCCCGACGCAAAAGTGGATTCCCTTGCCCAAGCCGAGGTGGCGATTGCTGGACCTCTCGATGTCGAACTCGTCGGGCCTCTCGAAGGCGCGCTCGTCGCGATTGGCAGAGCCGATGTGCAACAGGACTTGCGCCCCTTCGGGTAGCAGCGCACCGTGCAATTCCACGTCTCTGGTAGGACTGCGCACGAAACCCTGCGCGGCAGCATCCCAGCGCATGCCCTCCTCGACAAAGCCGGGCAGCAATTCCGGGCGCGTCCGGAGCCGGCGATATACCGCCGGGTGGGCGGCGAGGGCATACGCAAGGTTGGTGAACAGGTTGTTGGTGGACTCGAAGCCAGCCGTTAGGAACGTCATGGTCGTCACGACGACCTGTTCACGGCTCAGCCGGCGGCCATCCTGCTCGGCGCGCAGCATCGCACCCATCAGGTCGTCGGAAGGCCGCGCGACGCGCTCGCTCGCCAATCGGTCCAGATACTTGCTCAACTCGCGCATCGCGACCACCTGCCGCGACTCGCGGCCGGGCATCGGCTCTTCGCGCAGGAAGAAATCGTCGAGCCATCGGCGCAAAGCCAAGAAATCAGCGTCCGGAACGCCGAACATCGTTCCCAGGATCGCTGCGTTGAGCGGTGCCGACACCGCCGCGACCATGTCAACCTCGCCGCGATCCAGCGCGGAGCGGGCGAGTGCGCTCGCGTGCGAGGAAATGCGCGGCGCAAGCCGCTCGACCGTGCTGCGCGTGAACGCCTTCTCCACCAGACCCCGAGCGAAGCGATGCTCCGGGGGATCGGTCGTGCCTAGAGTCCGGCCGATCCGCTCCGGCATGTCGTTGACCAAGTTGCCGCGACGCTTCGAGGACCACGTCTTCCAGTCCCGGAAGGCGTTCGATACGTCCTTGAAGCGGGTCAGCACCCACAGTTGCTCGTCCGCCGAGTAATGCGCGGGGTCCTCGTCCCGCAGTTCCCGATAGTACGGATAAGGATCCTCGGCGGAGACGATGTCGAGGCGGTATGGCGTGATCGCCTCTACCATCCGCACTACCCGCCTTCCATCGCTTTCACCACGCGGTCCAGCGCATCGAAGAGCGCGCGCTCCTCCTCAGCGTTGCGGGGCACGGCCCACAGGTCGCGATGAAAGCTGCCGTCAGCGGCCGTCCACAACTCCCTCTGCAGCTGTCGGCCGGCGTCGGTCAGGTGTACCTGGCGGGCCCTGCCATCGCGGGGATCGGTTTCGCGCCGCACCCAGCCGCGCGCCTCCATGCGGCGCACCAGCGCGCCGATGGTGCTGGGATCGGAATAGCAGCGGTTGCAGATCTCCCCCTGGCTGACGCCGTCGCGCTCCGCCAGCAGGCTGAGCACCACGAATTGGTCGGCCGTGACGCCGAACCGCTGGCGCAACTCGGCGTTGGCGCGCCTGTGGAGCGATTGGTACGCCCGCCGCAGGCGAATGCCGAACGATTCTGCGAATGTCGAGGTCATCTAGCGCGGGCTTGACTAGTGTTGCGTAGACGCAATATCCTGTCAACGCTTCAGATCGCAAGGATGGCGTTCGCCGAATCAGCGGACCTGACGATGTACTATCGCGCGGCAGGCCCCCCAGTTGCCCCCCGCGTCGTCTTCCTCAATTCGCTAGGAACCGACTGTCGTATCTGGGATGATCTCATACTCGAGCTCGGCGGACGAGTCCGCTCGCTGCGCTACGACGAGCGCGGGCAAGGGCTGACACAGAGCCCAGACGGGCCCTACACGATCGTGGACCACGCCGATGACCTCGCGGGCCTGCTCGACAGCCTGCGCTGGGGACCCGCGGTCCTGTGCGGCCTTTCGATCGGCGGAATGATCGCCATGGCTGCCGCCGTTCGCAGACCGGACTTGGTGCAGGGCTTGGTGCTGGCCGACACAGCCGATCTGATCGGCCCGCGCGAATTCTGGGACACGCGCATCAGCCAAGTCCGCGCGGACGGCCTAGAACCGCTTGCGGCGACGGTCATGGAACGCTGGTTCGGAACGTCGTACCGCCGCGAACAGACAGTCGCCGTCCGCGGATGGACTGCCCTGCTCGCCCGGGCGCCGGTGAACGGCTATTTGGGATCCTGTGCGGCACTGCGCGATGCGAACCTGAGCGCCCTGCTGGGCAGCATCACGGTTCCGGCAGTCTGCATTTGCGGCTCGGAAGACCAGTCGACGCCAACCGCGGCGGTCATGAGCCTGGCACGGCGGTTGCCCGACGCCACGTACCGGGAGATTTCCGGTGCCGGCCACCTCGCCCCGGTCGAGTGCCCGGCCGAGTTCGCCGCGATCCTGCTGCAATTCCTGGAGGAACGAGTTGAACGCTGACGATCTCCACGCACAGGGCATGCGCGTCCGGAGGCGGGTTCTGGGAGACGCCCACGTTGATGGCGCGGAAGCGCGCAAGACGGAATTCGACGAGGCATTCCAGCGCTTCATCACCGAGTCCGCATGGGGCACGGTCTGGTCCCGCCCCCAGCTCGACCAGAGGACCCGATCCCTCGTGACCATCGCCCTGCTGGGAGCGCTGGGCCACGACGCCGAGTTGGAAATGCACGTCAAGGCCGCCCGCCGCACGGGGGCGCGAAACAGCGAGATCGCCGAAGCCTTGCTGCATGTAGCGGTGTACGCGGGCGTCCCGGCGGCGAATCGGGCGTTCGCGGCGGCCCGGCGGGCGCTGGCGGAGATCGACGGGAAGGCAGGCGCGGAATGACCGCCAACCAAATCCTCAACCCCCGCGACTGGTCCTCGCACCCGCGCCAAGCGCATCCGGACTACAAATCGACGCTGCTTCGCTCGCAGCAGCACCCCTTGGTTCCGCTGCCACAATCGCTGTCTGAGCTGACAGGCCCGGTCTTCGGGCACTGCGGCTTGACCGGCCAAGACGCCGACCTGACCCGCAATGCAGTGCGGGACGGCGAGGCCATCGGCGAGCGCATCATTGTGGCAGGGCGACTGATTGACGAGTCCGGAAGAGCGGTTCCGAACGCCCTGATCGAAGTCTGGCAGGCGAACGCGGCCGGCCGTTACGTGCATTCCCAAGACCAGCACGAAGCCCCGCTCGACCCGAACTTCCTCGGCACCGGCAGGGCGTTGACGGACAGCGCCGGGCGTTACCGCTTCACCACCATCCGCCCGGGAGCGTATCCGTGGCGCAACCACCCGAATGCTTGGCGACCGGCACATATCCATTTCTCCGTATTCGGCACGGCATTCATCCAACGGCTCGTCACGCAGATGTACTTTCCGGGAGATCCGTTGCTGGCCCTAGATCCAATCTTCAACGCCACCGCGGACGCGGCTGCCCGCCAGCGGCTCGTAGCGGGGTATTCGACGGAGCTGACAGAGCCCGAATGGGCCTTGGGCTTCGAGTTCGATATTGTCCTGCGCGGGCCGCAAGCAACCCCGCTGGAGTCGTGAGGCCATGTCATCCCAGACGCCATCGCAGACTGTCGGCCCGTTCTTCTCACATGCCTTGACCCCCAGCTGGAACGGCCGCCCTCCGATCGCCGGCACACAGCTGGCTGACGAACGCACGCCCGGCACATTGATTCGCATCGAGGGCCGTGTGCTCGATGGCGCGGGCGACCCCGTAACGGACGCTTTGGTCGAGATCTGGCAGGCTCGTCATGATGGTGCCTATCCCGACGGCTCCGATACGTTTTACGGATTCGGAAGGGCGAGTACTGATGCCGAGGGCCGATTCTGGTTTCAAACTGTCAAGCCGGGTGCGCTGCCGGAGAACGGCGCACCGCACGTCAACGCCGCCGTGTTCGCCCGCGGCATGCTCAACCATGCCTTCACGCGCATCTACTTCTCTGACGAGCAGGCAGAGAACTCCCGGGACCCCGTTCTGGCCAGTATCGGTCCCGCGCGGCGAAAAAGTCTGGTCGCATCGCTGCGAGACTCCGCAGGCCCGCCGGTCTACGATTTTGAGATCTGCTTGCAAGGCGTCCATGAAACCGTCTTCTTCGACGCCTGAGTCACGGCGCTCGGATTCGCGCCGGCAGGGAGGATAAAGTGACCGTCTCGCCGTATGAGTCGTCCCTGCTGGGCAAACTCGTGTCGGATCCGGAGACCGCGGAGCACTTCTCCGACGAGGCAGCGGTGCGGGCGATGCTCGAGTTCGAGGTCGCACTAGCCGCCGCGCAAGAGCGCCTCGAGACGATTCCAGCCGGATCAGCCGCAATGATCCGTAGGGCGGCTGAGGCATTCGAGCCGGACTGGGCGACGCTCGTCACCAGCATGCCGGTGTCCGGGCACCCGGTGACGGAGCTGGTTCGCCAGCTGCGCGAAGCGGCCGGGCCAGCCGGACAGTATGTCCACTTTGGAGCAACGGCGCAGGACGTCATCGACACGGCCCTAGTCATGCGCCTGTCCCGCGTATTAGCGACGTTTGATCGCCGACTCCAGGCATTGATCGACATTCTGGCCGACCACGCTGACCGCCACCGCAACACAGTCATGGCTGGTCGCACCCGGACCCAGCAGGCCGTGCCCATCACATTCGGCCTGAAAGCGGCCGGCTGGCTGCTGCCACTGGCGCGTCACCGCGTCCGACTTGCCGAACTCTGGCCCCGAACAATGACCGTGCAGTTCGGCGGCGCGGCCGGGACCCTCGGGACGCTGGGCGCGAACGGTCTGGCCGTCATGGAAGGACTGGCCCGGGAATTGGAGCTCTGCGCCCCACCCGTTCCGTGGCATGCGCAGCGAGACGGCCTCGCGGAACTGGCCGGGTGGTTGTCACTTCTCACCGGATCGCTCGGCAAGATGGGTCAGGATCTCGCCCTCATGGCCCAAACGGAAGTCGCCGAGGCCAGCGATGGCAGCGTGGGCTCATCCAGTGCGATGCCGCACAAGGCCAACCCGGTCAACTCCGAGCTGTTAGTGGCGATCGGGCGCGCCAACGCCACCCTGTTGTCCTCCATGCACCAGGCCGCGATCCACGAGCACGAGCGCGGCGGCAGCGCCTGGACCCTGGAATGGATCACCCTGCCGCAGATGGCCACGCTCGCTGGAGCCTCGCTGCGAACGGCTCGCGAGGCCTTAAGGGGCCTCCGCATCGATCCTGATCGGATGGCCCGCAACCTGTCGGCCTCGTCGGGGGGCGTCCTGGCCGAATCCGCGAAGGTCTTGCTTGCCGCGACGATGCCGGTGGACGAAGCGGCGCGGCGCGTCCGGGAGGCCAGCAAGCAAGCGCGCCACACCGGGAGCGATCTCATTGAGATCCTGCGCCGCGATGCGCCCGCGGATGTCGACTGGGCCGACCTGAGCGCCCCTGCCAATTGGCTGGGCTCGGCCACCGCGTTTGTTGACCGCGCCATCGAGGCAGCACGGGCTGGGCCAGCCCCAATTCGGCTCGGGTCAGATCTAGGGTGACCCAGCTTGCAGGAGTGCCGGTTGATCGACTCGTAGCGGGCATTGATGGCAACCGATGATCGCGCACTGCTAGCAATCGAGGGCTGTACACATCCTGAGCGGATCCGTTGCGGGTTTCGCAGATCTACCCCAACAGCTCCGAGGCACCATGCCTCGCGCTCGAGTCGCTCCGGCTCCTTCGTCACACGCATCCTGCTGATTCCCTGTTGCAAAGCTAGGGCCAGCGCCCCTCCGACTAGTCCAGCGGTCGATCCGAGCCATGGGGATTGCGCTTTGGTCCGCCGCGTCCATCCGAAATCCCAATTACCATTTAGACGTCCAATTGGTAACTACGATTGCGATTCGACGGGAGTTGTGGCTGGAACCAATCCATCGAGCATGGACAGACTCCGCGATCGCGTGTCGGGTGGCTTTCCGGAGTCCAAAGGGCTAGCAAGCCACCCTCGCCAGCATGCTGCCCGACGCCTAAACGAGGTGCAACCGGCTCCGCGATCCGGCCCGACGAGCGTCCCACGGCCGAGCATTCGTGGTGGGACTACAATATGGCCAGCGTGATCCCAACGCGGCAAGGCCGCGAGAGGCGAATATGACGATTGCCAAGATTCTCGGCGACCGACGCTATGTCGAAATCCCGGGCAACGCGTCATTCGAGCTGCCGCCTCTGGTGCTGCACTCAGGGCCGGAATCGAAGCAGTTGGATGCGTTGGTCGACAGTGCCGGAGACATCATCGATTCGGAATCGTTGATCCCCGGTGCGACTCAAGACGCGCTGAACGCGGAACACACGCTCGAATCGGTCCGCTTCGGGCTGGCAGCGAATTTGGTCCACGAATACCGCACGTTCGTGCGGCACTGGACATGGGGCGAGTCCGTGCTGGAGTGGATCCGCCAGTGCGAGACCAGCTTCGAAGTGCAACCCAACCTGCGCCGGCTGCTGCGCCCGGATGTCTGGCCGCATGCGGGGCGAGCCAGCTTCGTCACCCTGCTCGAGGACAAGGGCGCAGCCGACGAGAACATCGTGCTCCAGAACGCCATGGGCTACAGGCTGACCTTCCGCCAGCCCCCTCCCATCGAGTTCTTTTCCGAAAAGTTCCTGTTCTTGCTCAATTCCTCGCTGGGCAGGACGGCCTATGTGAACTGGGCCGACAATGACAGCCGCGAAGTCGCGTCGCTTCCTCCGGAGCGATTCCAGTTCTTTGTGATGACAGACCAGATCCGCGAGGTCTGAGCGAATTTCGGGCTGCCGTCGCGCAGACCCACAGCCCGACCCGGCCAAGATAGCTACAATGGCCTTTCGTAGGCCTCACGCTGGGATCTGTGTCCCGCAGTGCCTACTGGTCTTGAAGGGGGAACATCCAATGACAGAACCGATTGCTGCCGTGCCGCATACCAAGAAGAGCGTCACGCGCCGCAACTTCATGCAGAGATCCGCCGGCACTGCGGCTGCCACAGCAGCGGGCCTGCAGATCGTGCGGCCCCAGGCTTTGCGGGGCGATGAGAACGAAAAGCTGTCGATCGGGATCGTGGGCTGCGGCGGGCGCGGCACACGGGGCGTCGCGGAAGCCATTCGCGGAAACCCGAACTACGAACTGCACGTGATGGGAGACCTCTTCGAAGACCAGCTCGAGCGCTCCCTGCGGCGCTTGCGCGACTCCGACGAATTCCCGGCCGAGGTGAAGCAGCAGATCAAGGTCGCGCCAGAAAACCGCTACCTGGGCTTCGACGCCTACAAGAAAGTCGTCGATTCCGGAGTGGACGTAGTCTTCCTGCACACGCCCCCGGGCTGGCGACCGCTGCACCTTGAGTATGCGATCAACGCCAACAAGCACGTGTTCGCCGAGAAGCCGCTGGCCACGGACATGATGGGTGCCCAGAAGGTGATCCGCCTGGCGAAGGAGTCCGAGCAGAAGAAGCTGACGGTCATGATCGGCGCGCAGCGTCGCTCCCAGAAGGAGTACGTCGAGTCAGTCCAACGCATCCAAGACGGCGAGATCGGGGACGTGGTAGCCACCTATGCCAACTGGATTTCCGGCCCGGTGATCAAGGGCGCCGACTTCATAGAGAGGCTCGACCAAGATTCGCTCGCATGGCAACAGCGCGCCTGGTACTCGCACGTGTGGATTTGCGGCGACCAGATCGTCGAGCAGCACCTGCACAACATCGATGTCATCAACTGGGTGATGGGCGACACCCATCCGGTCAGCGTGGTGGCGTCTGGCGGCGCCGTCTGGCGTCCGCGCGAGAAGCTCTATGGCAACATCTACGACCACGTGTACGCCGATTTCGAATACGCCAACGGCGTGCGTATGTCGAGCCACTGCAGGCAGTACCCCGAACGCAAGGTGCGCCGCGTGAACGAGCTGGTCGTCGGCACCCGCGGGCGGTCAACCGCGAGGGACTTGGGCACGCCATCGCAAACCAGCCCCTACGTACAGGAGCACATCGACATGGTCAAGTCGATCAACGGCACTGGTCCGTACAAGAACCAGGCGCTAGCCGTGGCGTACTCGACCATGACCGCGATCATGGGCCGCGAGTCGGCCTACGCCGGCATTGAGGTCACGTGGGATATGGCGATGAATTCCAAGCAGAACCTGATCCCGGACAACCCGTCGCTCGACGGCAAGCACGACGTGCCCGAACTGCCGCGTCCCGGCGAGTACGAGTTCATCTAGCGACCGGCTGGGCGTGCATTGGTCGAGGCTGCACCCGCAGCAAGGGAGACCCACCATGGACCGACGCAGCTTCTTGCAGGTCGGCGCCTCCGCGCCACTGCTGAGCTGGGCTTGCTCGAAGCCAGCCCCTGATACGCAAGCAGCCAGCGCGCCGCGCCTGATGGCGCAGGACAGGCAGCAGGTCGCCGTCGTCAATTCCGACGGGTCGGTCGACTGGTCTTGGCCGAACGGCACGAACGCCCACGACCTGCACCTGCTCCCCAGCGGCAACGTTCTCGCCCCCACCTCGCACGACGCCCTCGCCGAGGTATCGCCGGAAAAGGAAACGGTCTGGGAGTGGAAATCCGCGCCGACATCCGCCGAAGTGGACAAAGTCGAGATTCACGGCTTCGAGCGCCTCGACAGCGGCCTGACCATGATCGCCGAGACCGGCAACAAGCGCATCATCGAAGTGGACCGCGACGGCCAGGTGCAACACGAGATCAAGCTTCAGGTCGACAATCCGGACTCGCACCGGGACACGCGGCTGGTGCGCTCCACGCCGGACGGGACTTACCTGGTAGCGCACGAGAAAGACGGCGCGGTCCGGGAATACGCGGCCGATGGAAAGGTGGTGTGGGAGTACAAGCTCGAGCTGAACGGCGACCCCACTCCGACCCACCGCGGCCACGGCACGTCGGTCTACTCGGCCTATCGCCTGCCAAGCGGCAACACGCTCATCGGCGGCGGCAACAACAACCGCGTGCTGGAGGTCAATCCCGGCGGCGAGATCGTGTGGAGCCTCGAGAGCAACGAGATCCGCGGAATCCAGCTCTTCTGGATCACGCAGCTGCACGCGCTTGCCAACGGCAACGTCGTGGTGACCAATACCCACGCCGAAGCCGAGACGCCCCAGGTCTTCGAGGTCACTCGCGACAAGGAACTGGTCTGGGGCTTTCTGGACTGGGAGACTTTCGGAAACGACCTGTGCGCGAACATCCTGCTCGACAGCCAGGAAGAGTTTGTCCGCTAGGCGCGCTTCGCGCCCGCCAACGGCAGGTTGTCGGCCACCATTGCTGAGTTCTTCAGCTCGGAATTCACGGCTGCGATGCGCGAATCCCGCAAGACCCACAGGTAGCATTTCTGCGGAACTGACAGCTCGCCTGGCACGGCCCGCTCGATGATTGCCACCCGGCGCGGGTCATCGGGCAGGCCGTTGTCCCGGCCGTGGTGGCAGGGGCGCGCCACCTTCATCGCGATCACGCCCAAGTCGGCGGCCTGCGCGCGGTCCAGCGCGGCATCGACATAGCTGTGGTTGATGATGTTGTAGGCCACCATGGCTGCCGAGTACTGTCCCGACTCCACAGCCCCCTCCAGGACTCCGCCCGGATCGCTGTGCGCGGACAGGCCGAAATGCCTGACTTTGCCGGCCTTGCGCAGCGTCTCGAAGGCTTCGAAGATCTCGGGGAAGGCGGTCACCTCGTAGGCGCTGTTAGCACCGTGCGGCACCATCAGCAAGTCGAGATAGTCGGTGCCCAGCGCTCGGAGGCTGCTGTCAACCGAAGCCAGCAGCCGATCGCGATACTCGGACGGCCGATCCACCCTGTCGCCGTACTTCCGCTCCATCGCGTTGGACAGCAGGGATGCTCGCAGGGCGCCTTCCTGGCCTCCGAAGTAATGGCAGATGTGATCCGGATCCAGCGCCTTCCGCCGTTCGAGTTCCTCACTGACCTTGGACTGGGCTTTCGCCTGCTCGGAGCCCGGCAAGCTGTCGTAGATGGCCTTGAAGATCGCGTTCCGGTTGCTGCTCCAGACGCTGACCTTGGTGTTCAGGAAGACTCGCTCGCGCTTGGAACCGGCAATCACCTTGGCGTAGCCCGATTCGCTGAGGCCGCGCCCGTATGCCGGCGCCGTGTCGAGGTAGTTCAAGCCGCGCTCGATGGCTTCCTCCACGTGGCGGAAGTTGTCCGGAGCGATCGTGTTGCCGCCGCAGACAATCTCCGAAACCATGTAGTTGGTGCGACCTAGGCGCCGATACGCCATGTCGGGATTGCGGTTGCGCCATTCGGCGGCAGGCTCGGACTTGCCGGGGGCAGCCTTCGCTTCCAGCGCAACTGCCAGCGCCGCGGCGCTTCCGCCGCGAACGAACTCCCGTCGATTGACAACCTGGGGCGTAGACATGCCTACATCATACGGAATGCCCCGGGTGCCGCGTCGCACTGCAGCTTGAAGCCCTCTCCGCTGCCGAACACGGTCGCGCGAGTCCGAACTCGTCGCTCTACCGCGTTGAGCCCGCCGCTGAGCCGAGCGCCGAAGTGCGCGTCGCTGGGAGCCGGCCACGCCCTCGGGCCAGAAGCGGCGCGGTCGCGCCGGCGGAGGCTATACGGTGCAGAGTTCGACAGCTTCGCGCAGCGATGTCATGGGATCCCGCTGCGGAATGAACTCATGGGCGAAGTAGCCCTCGAATTCCAAGTCCGCAATGGCCTTCGAGATCGCCGTGTAGTTCAGCTCCTGGGTGTCGTCGATCTCGTGGCGGCCGGGATTCCCGCCCGTGTGGAAGTGGGCGATGTGGTCGATGTTGTCGCGAATCATGCGAATGACATCGCCCTCCATGATCTGCATGTGATAGATGTCGTACAGCAGCTTGATCCGCGGCGATTCCACCCGCTTCATCAATTCGACGCCCCACGGAGTCGTGTCGCAGTGGTAGTCGGGGTGGTTGACCTTGGAATTGAGCAGCTCCATCATGACGGTCACGCCGTCGTCCTCGGCCTGCCCCTTGATGCGGTTGAGGATCTTGGCCGAGTTGTCCCAAGCCTCCTCGTCCGACATTCCGCGGCGGTTGCCGGAAAAGAGGATCAGGTTCGGCACGCCGGCCCGCTTGGCCGCGGAGATCAGCTCGCGGGCGTTCTTCTCGATACTGGCGTGGTTCTCGGTGCGGTTGGTCCCGTCCGGGATCCTGCAGATGCCGTTGCCAACCGCACAGGTGAGCCCGTACTTCTCCAGCGTCGGCCACTGTTCCTTGGTCAGCAGCTCAACCGAGACGATCCCCATCTTGGCCGCGTGCTCGCACAGGTCCTCCAAGCTCATGTCCCGGTAGCACCACTTGCAAACGGACTGGTTGAGGCGTCCGTCGGCGCGTGTGTTCTCGGCGGCCAAGCCGATCTTGGTGGCACTAGAGAGGATGCCGAACGACGCCGCTGACTTGATAGCTGTGCGCCGAGTGGTCGAGTTGCCGAGGTTGGTCATCGCAACGGATTCTACCACCCTCTCGCGCTCCCGGCGCACTGCCCCGCCCGGGATCGGCGGAGGCCATCGTCCTAGAGCGACGTGCCGGTGATGGTCTCGTACGCCTCTACGTATTTCAGAGACGTGTTGGCGACAACATCGTCGGGCAGTTCTGGCCCCGGCGGCTGCTTGTTGAACTTCACCTCTTCGAGATAGTCGCGCACGTACTGCTTGTCAAACGACTCCTGGCCCCGGCCCGGCTGGTACAGGTCCAGCGGCCAATACCGCGACGAGTCGGGCGTGAGCACCTCGTCGCCGAGCACGATCTCGCCGTCAAGCATGCCGAACTCCAGCTTCGTGTCGGCCAGGATCAAGCCCCGCCCCAGCCCGTGCTGGGAGGCGCGCTCGTAGATGTTGATCGTCAGGTCGCGCAGCCGGGCCGCCATCTCGCTTCCGACGAGCTCGGCAGCCTGGTCGAAGCCAATGTTCTCGTCGTGGCCCTCGACCGCTTTGGTGGCGGGGGTGAAGATCGAGTCAGGCAGCTTGGCGCACTCCTGCAGGCCCTCGGGCAGCGTGATTCCGCAAACCGATCCCGTGCGCTGGTAGTCCTTCCAGCCCGAGCCCACGATGTAGCCGCGCGTAACGCACTCGATGGGGAACATTTCCAACCGTTTCACCAACATCGAGCGGCCTTCGAGCTGGTCCCTGTAGTCGGACAATTCCGGCGGGTACTCCGAGACATCCGCAGTGATGAAATGCGTGCCGATAACGTCCTTGAGGAAGTCAAACCAAAAGATCGAAAGCTTGGTCAGCACCTCTCCCTTGCGCGGGATCGGCGTCGGAAGCACGACATCGAACGCAGAGATTCGATCGGAGGCGACCATCAGCAGCTGGTCGTCGCCGACGGCGTACAGGTCGCGAACCTTGCCGCGAGACAGCAGCGGAATGCTCGGAATATTCGATTCCATCAAGACATTGGACATGTGTAAGCAGTTCTCCTCTCAGCACGCCAGTTGGCGTCTCGAAATATTTGGGCGCTCGGCGTGTCGCAAACCGCAGCCTAGCTTCCGGCCACCTCCGCCCAGACTGCCGGCGGGCTCATCGGGAGCCGCTGCATGCGCGCCCCCACTGCCCGGTGGATCGCATTGGCGATCGCCGCCGGCGGCGGGACGATATTGGCTTCGCCCACGCCCCTGACACCGAACGGGTGGCCGGGATTGGCAACCTCGACGATGCACGTGTCGATCATCGGCAGGTCCAACGTCGTCGGCATCCGGTAGTCCAGCAGGCTGCTGTTCTTCATCGTGCCGTCGGCCCCCATGAAGTACTCCTCGTTGAGCGCCCAGCCGATTCCCTGCACGGATCCGCCCTGCATCTGGCCCTCGACATAGCTCGGATGCACGGCCTTGCCGACATCCTGCACCGCGGTGAACCGCAAGATCTCCACCTTGCCGGTTTCCGGATCCACTTCGACGTCGACGATGTTCGCCGAGAACGAGCCGCCAACGCCTCTCGGCTTGACCGTGGCGGTGGCGCTGACCGGGCCGCCGGTCTTGCTGGACATGGCAGCCAGATCGCGGAAGGCGATGCTGTTGCCGTTCGACGAATACACGCCCTTGGCATGTTCCACCTGCTCGACCTCCACGGACCACAGCTTGGCCGCGCGGACCCTCATCTCGGCGACGATCTTCTGGGCGGCGTCGTGCGCGGCCCAGCCGGTCGCGAAGGTGGTGCGACTGCCGCCGGTGACCGATGTGAATCCGACCGAATCCGTGTCGACGACTTCCGGCAGGATCTCCTCGGCCGCGATTCCCAGCACCTCTGCCGCCTGCATCGCAATCGAGGTACGCGTGCCGCCGATGTCGGTGGAGCCCTCCACCAGATGGACGGTGCCGTCCGTGTTCACGTTCAAGGTGCAGCTGGACTCCAAGCCGACGTTGAACCAGAAGCCCACGGCCACCCCGCGGCCCCGGTTCGAGCCGGTGAGGGGCGCCGAATAGTGCGGGTGGTCCCGGACGGCCTGCAGCACCTGCTCGCAGCCGATGCGCCGGAACTTGGGACCGTCGGCGCGACGCGTGCCTTCCTTGGCGGCATTGCGCATCCGGAAGCCCACGGGATCCAGGCCGAGCTTGGACGCCACCTCGTCGATCACCTGCTCGGCGGCGAACGCTGCCTGCGTCGCGCCGGGCGCTCGGTAGGCCGCCGAGCTGGGCTTGTTGACGACTACGTCGTAACAATCGACCGAGAGGTTGGCGCAGTCGTAGGCGGCGAAGACGCACATGCCGCCCGGTGCCACGAACGAGCCCGGATAGGCGCCGGCCTCGTAGGCCAGCGTGGCCTCCAGGGCCTGAATCTTGCCGTCCGCCGAGGCCCCTACCTTCACACGGACGTGTGACCCGGGCGTCGGCCCGGTCCCGGTAAAGACGTCCTCGCGCGACATGACAATCTTGACCGGCCGGCCGGTCTTGCGCGACATTAGGGCTGCGACCGGCTCCATGTAGACGGGGATCTTGCCGCCGAAGCCGCCGCCGATCTCCATCGGCGTGACCTTGATGTTCGAGACCGGGATCTCCAAGATCTTCGAGGTCACGTCGCGCACGACGAAAGCGCCCTGCGTGGAGCACCAGATGTGCAGGCGGCCGTCGTGGTTCCAAAGCGCGGTCACGTTGTGCGGCTCGATGTAGCCCTGGTGGACCGTCGAAGTGTCGAACGTCCGCTCCACCACCACGTCCGAGCCCGCAAACCCCTCGTCAACGGCGCCCGCGGTCCAGTGGAAATGCTCGGCCACGTTGGAGGGCTTGTCGGTCTGCTCCCCGAACTCCTTCATGCGCAGGTCCGAATGCAGCAGTTCCGCGTCCGCGGCCATCGCTTCCGGCGCGGTCATGTAGCTCGGCAGCGGCTCGTAGTCCACCACGATGGCGTTGGCCGCCTCCAACGCGACATGCTGATTGCGCGCGGCGACCGCGGCCACGGCATGGCCTTGGTACAGCACCTTGCCCTTGGCGAGGACGTTCCCGTGGACATAGGACAAACGCGTGTCGCCCTCTCCCACGTCAACGAGCTTGTCTTCCGCCTCGGGCAGGTCGTCGGCGGTGACGACCGCATGCACGCCGTCCATCTGCTCGGCCTTGGATGTGTCGATGGAGCGGATCCTGGCATGCGCGTGCGGGCTGCGCAAGATGGCGCCGTGCAGCGTGCCGGCGAGTGTGAGATCTGCACCGTAGAGCGCCCGGCCGGTCACCTTGTCCGCGCCATCGTGGCGCACCGGCCGCGTGCCGACCACATCGAATGTCTGCGTGGCGAGCACCATGTTGGGCTCGTAGCTGTCGCGGCGCGGCGCTCCGTTGCCTGACTTGCCGGCCGGAGCGGCCGACGTGCTCTTGGGTCCCAGTGTGGACGTGCTCATGACGTGGTCTCCTGCTGCATTTTCTCGGCGGCCGCCTGCACCGAGCGCACGATCTTGTCGTAGCCGGTGCAGCGGCAAAGATTGTTCGCCAGCCAGAAACGGATCTCTTCCTCGCTGGGGTCCGGGTTCCTTTCCAGAAGCGCCTTGGAGGCGACGATGAAGCCCGGCGTGCAAACGCCGCACTGCAGGGCTGCGCCCTCGAGGAAGGCATTTTGGAGCTCGTGCAACGCGCTGCCTTCGGCGATCCCCTCGATCGTGAGGATGTCCGCGCCCTCGGCCTCCGCGCCGAGCACGAGGCAGGCCGGAACGATGCGCCCGTCCATCTCTACCGTGCAGGCGCCGCAATTGCCGTCGTTACAGCCCTCTTTGGTCCCCGTGAGGCGCAGCACGTCGCGCAGCACCTCAAGCAGCGACTGGCGCGGCTCGCACAGGAACTCGGCCGCCTGGCCGTTGATCTTGGTCCGTACGTGAATGGATTGCATCTCGATGTTTCCCCGCCTAGCCAAGCGTGCCGCCAGCCCGTTCCACGGCCCTCTCCAAGGCCCGCCGGGTCAATACCTCGCACAGGTTGCTGCGGTACTCGGCCGTGCCCCGCATGTCGCTGATCGGCCGGGCTGCTGCCTTGGCCGCGGCGGCGGCCGCTGCAATCGCGGCGCTGCCAACCGGCTGGCCGCTCAGCGCGGCGCCGGCCTCGGGAACGAGCAACGGCGTGGCGGCGACGGCGGCCAGCGCCACGCGCCCGGAGTCAAAGCAGCCATTCGCCAGCCTGACCGATACCCCGGCGCCCGCCACGGCGATGTCCATCTCGTTGCGCGGGATGAAGCGCAGATAGCAGGCTCCGGAACCGGGAGACGGCGCGGGCAGGTTAAGAGATACCAAGACCTCGCGCTCGCCCAGCGCGTTCGTCCCCGGCGCGGTGCAGAAGTCCTCGACCGGGATCTCGCGCTCGCCGGCGACCGAAGCCACGCGGCAGGTGGCACCGAGGGCGATCAGCGGCGGCACCGCATCGGCACTGGGCGAGGCATTGCAGAGGTTGCCGCCCACTGAGGCCCGCCCTTGGATCTGCGTGCCGCCAATCATCGAGACGCTGTCGATCAGCGCCGGATACTCCCGCCGCACAGTCGGGTCCCCATAGATGCGATAGCAGGGCACGGCCGCGCCCAGTGTCAGGCCAACGCCGGGCTCGTAGCGGATCTCGTTGAGTTCGGGAACCGCCTTGACGTCGACCACGACATTGTTGGCCAAGCGCCCGGCGCGCATCTGCACCAGCAGGTCCGTGCCGCCGGCCAGCGCCCGAGCGCTCGCGCCATGCTCGGCGAACGCCTCCAAGCAGGCCTCCAGCGTGCGAGGGCGGTAGTAGTCAATCCAGTGCAAGAGCGGCAGCCTCCCGGGGGCTCGCGCCCCACCGCCGATCAAGGGCAGCGCCGGGCATCGAACCGGATAACCATTATAGGAACCTGGCTCCCTCCCATCGGTCGCGTGCCCACCGGCTCGATTCGGGATGTTCACGCCCCCGACGATGTCGCCCGGAACGTTCCCGGTTGTTCGCAATTGCGCAAGTCGGGCACCGGGCCGCCCAGCCCCTCCGCGCTGATGGTGACGTATCGCTAGCCGAGCTTTCCGCTCACAGGTCCCTACAATGTGAGCGTGTCTGAGACCTCCGTCGACGACGAATACCCCTTGCACGACAGGTGCCGGTGGACTTGGGCGACCCAGCAGGTCGAGGCGTTGCAGAAGCGCGACCTAGCCGTGATCGACTGGGAACAACTGATCGACGAATTTGACCCTCGGCACGAACGCTGCGACTGGGTCAGTCAATGCACTCACGCGATCCGCTGGATGCTGCAAATCGAGTTCTACCCGGCGGATGCCAAGCAGATCAGCGCCTGGAGAGCCAAGGCATGGCGGGCGCGGAAGCGCCTGCACCACGAGCACAAGAAGAACCCGGGACTCGTCCGAGACGACCTTGACTCGATCCTAGAAGAAAGCTGGGGATATGCACGCGGCGACGCGGTGCGACGTATGGCATGGCTGGACACCAAACTAGCGTGGCGAGACACGGGGTCTAAGGCCGACAACGCCATTCTGACCAAGGCTCTATGGAGTCGGGACCGCGAACGCTGGGACCGCAGCGTCCCCGAAGATTGCCACTACCCCTTCGAAGAGATCGCCGGATACGGTCCACACACACAGCACGGATCGCGCGAGCCCGATCCGGCAGTCTGGCCTTTAGGCGTGACGCAGAAGTTGCGGGAAGTGTTCGGGCCGGCGCTGACCTATCCGGATGATTCGAAACGCTGAGAGCAACTCGCCCTTGCATTGTGCTGCGACCAACCTTGCAAGGTCTGCCGCTCAAGCCTCGGAGCAGCCGGAAGGCCTCGGCTGAGGGCTGTTCGCTCCCATCTCGCAGTCCACGAACCCACTTCGCCCGGGGTCGAGAGCCGCCCAGTACAATCGGAACGTGGCGGATCACACTGTTGGCAGCGAGCCGCCCCTATACGCTACGGATCGTTGGACTTGGTCCCGGCAGCAGCAGGAGGCTTTGCTTGAGCGAGACCTTGACGCCATTGACTGGGAGCACCTCGTCGAGGAGATCCGCGAATTCGCCGACTCGCTGCGTCAAGGGTGCGTCTATCTCGCCACGCGGTCGATCCGCTGGTTGCTGCAAATCGAGCACTACCCGGTCGGGCCGAAGAAGCTCAAACGCTGGCATGAGAGAGCGTGGCGCTGCAGGATGGACCTGCACTACGCACGCCAAGAGTGTCCCGGGCTATTCCAGCGGGAAGGTGAAGCGATGCTAGCCGAGGGTTGGAAGTATGCGCGCAAGATCGCGATCCGCAAGATGGCTCGGCTCGACGCCCGCTGCGGGAACCTTAGAGTTGCGACAGTTTACCAGGATTCCATCTGGAAGGCGCGTCGCGCGTCCTGGGACCGCGAGGTCCCTCAAGAGTGCTGCTATACATTCGAGGAACTCGTCGGCTACAGTCCACGCCAACACCCGGTTCGCGAACCCGATCCGACCTACTGGCCGCCCGCTGTCCAGCGCAAGCTGCGGGAAGCGTTCGGCCCGGAGCTAACCCCTGCCTATCCCGACCGGAAAGCACCCAAGCGTGGGTGGCATCCCCTCCGGCCAGACGACACCGTCTGGCCTCCCGGCGTAGCAAAGGTGCTTCGAGAATACGGCCTCTTGGAGGGAGAGGCAGACACTACCGACGATGAGCAACTGGTGTAGCAGCAAGACTCTCCCGGAAGGCTGTGGCCGCGTGAGCCGCGCGCAAGGGAAGTTGCCGGCTACGCGCAAGTCGACCCGCAACAGAGCCATCCTTGCCATGCCGTTTCCCTGCCCCCAGCCGCCCCAACTGGCCGGGCGAGCAACGCTTGACATTGCGGCGCTCGCAGCCGACAATCGAGTTGCAGCCTCGATTGCCGCAAGAAGGGCCCGCTCAATCGTCTTGGGAGTGCTGGGCTAATCGGTGGCGATCGGAGCGAGCGAGGTTTTCTGTGCCTGCATTCGGTCAGCCCGACGCGACCACGCAGGCCGCATGGGAAACGGAGAGGCTCTTCGAGGAGCACTTCTCAAACCTGGTGCGCTACCTGCGCACTGGCGTCAGCAGCACCAACGACATCGAGGACATAGCGCAAGAGACCTTCATCCGCTTCTTTCACGCACGCAGCAATGGCGAGGAGATCGCCAATCCCAAGGGTTGGATCTACCGCGTCGGCCGACACCTGATGCTCGACAGCCTCAAGAAGTCGCGGCCCCTGCTGCTGGACGAAGACCAGTGGAAGGATCTCGAGGCAGCAAACGCCCACTCTCCCGGATGGGAAGAACAGGACCGGTCATTGCGCTTCTCGCGGCTTCCATGGAACACGCTGACGGCAATGGAAAAGGAATGCCTGCTGCTGCGGGCGCAAGGGTTGGCCTTCCGCGAGGTCGCGGAGGTCTTGGACGTTTCGATCTCGACCGTGGCGAGCTATGTCACTCGAGGGATCAAGAAGCTCCGCAAGTCGGTTGCAAAGCCTAGTGAGACACCTAAGTCCAGAAGAGCTGCTCCTCTACGCTAACGGCGAATTGGAGGACCGCGGGCTTCGCCGGCACGTGGCGGAGTGCGTCGACTGCAAGTCACGCTTGGTCGACATGCAGGAGAGCTTCGTCCTGACTGCAGCCGCCATCCGCGAGGCCCTGCCCGCGCCAGCCCCGCAGCCAGAGCAGTTCGCAGCGTTGCGCAAGCGCTTGGCGGCCGAGGCACAGCTGCTCTCGCTCCATCTGTCCACCGAGGACCTGCTGCTTTCGATCGAGAACGGCCTGAGCCCGGAGCTTGAGGCACACTTGGCGACGTGCGCCCAGTGCCAAGCTCGGGCGGCAGACCTGCATGTGCAGCTGGCCTCGATCGAGTACGAGCTGAGCCGGGAATCCGCATTCGAGCTGCCCTTGGATCACAAGGCAGCGGCCCTGGCGACGCTTCGCGGCCGCCTCGAGCAAGAGGTCGAGTCGCAACGGAGCGCAAACACGCGGATCTGGCAATGGATGCCCCAGATTCGCCCGTACCAGATCCCGGCGCTAACCCCCTATGCCGCCGCTTTTGCCGCCGTGTGCCTGGCAGCCTGGCTGGGCTGGAACGCGATCGGCACACCAGAACCGCCCGCGCCTGTTACCACGGCCCAGTTGGTCGAAACAGCTCCGCCGCCCGCCACCTTGACCGCAGCAGCGCCGCAGCCCGCAGAGCTGGAAGTTGCGGCCCAGGCAACGCCTCTGGAGCGCTTCCAATGGATCGCAGCGGCGCCACGGCAGGCAGCCCCCGCGAGCATACAGGCCTTGGTCGCCGGCGCCGCCCCGGACGTGAGCGCCGGAACGGTGCCGAGCCACCTAGCTGTGGTAGCGCTTCCGCGCTTGGATGACCTGCCAGCGCCGCTAGCGCCTTCGCCGACGGCACTCGCAGAGGCCGCGCCGGAAGCGGGGAGTGCCGCTCCCACGACCGTCCGAACCGACCCCGAGGTCCTGGCCGAGGGCAGCTGGATGCTCATCAAGGCAGACCTGTGGAAGGCAAGCCTCGAGGCAGGCGGGACGGCCGAGTCGATTCGATTCGCCGGCACGGTGGCGAGCGAGCGCGAGCGCGCCCGTGCCGAGAAGGCACTGCTCGCAGTCGCCGACGGCCGCCCGATTGAGTTCGAGATAGCGGTGCGCGGTGCGCGCGTCCCGGCCGATGCCATGCCGGATGCAGTTCGCGCCAGCCGCACGCGGAGTTTGGGCACCTCGGTCCGCAATGCGCTGCTGCAGCATTACAGGGATGCGGCCAGGCGCTCGTTCCAACCCTTGGATCGCAGCATGCTGGAGAACGAGCTGGACCTGTACGTCAGCGACGTGATGCGGCATGACGCGGAGCTGCTGGCGCATGTCCACGCGCTGCACAACCTGCTCAGCCGCTCGGGCATCGCCCAAGTCCGGGACGGCGACAGCTTCCGCCGTGCGGCTCGCTACCACATAGACGGCATCGCGCGGCACGAGGCAAGCATTCACGACCTGCTTTCCGAAGCCCTGCCAAGGCGCTACTGGGCGTATCGCGGGCCCCGCGTCACGGACAGCAATAGCTCTGACCTGCAAGCGGCCGGCACGGCCCTGTTGCAAGACGCCCTAGCCCTCGACCAAGCGCTGAGCTCGCTGTTCTTCGGCGGCAGCGACGTGCTCGACATCAGCGAGGGCAGCCCCTCCAGCGCGAGCCTGCTAGCGCGGCTCCACCAGCGCACCCGACAGCTACGCTCTGCCATCCGGTAGCCTAAAGCTACGGTGCGACGCCGCTTCAAGCGCGGTTGTTTACTCGCCCTCTCGCTGGCGCTGCCCGTCTGCGGGCAGTCGGGCGCGGGACTGGTGTCAGGTCACGTTTTCGCAGGGGACCAGGCACCCTTGGCCGGAGTCGAGGCCCAGCTCATCAACCTGAGCAGCGCCCAGGTGCTGCGCCGCGAGACCGGCTCCGACGGGGCGTTCGAGTTCGCCAATCTGATCTCGGGCCGCTATTCGCTGGCGCTTGTGCGCGACCGCTACCAAGCCTGGCGCAGCGGGCCGTTCGAAGTGCTCCCGGGGATTCCCGTGGCCTTCCCGCCGATCGTCATGCGACGGCTGTCCGCATCGTCGACGCGGCCGCGCTCGGGCCTTGAGGAGATGGCCCTGGAGCACGGCCTGGCGCGCGAGCAAGTCGAGGCGCTGCCAATCGTGGTGGGCGCCGAAGGGCGCACCACGGTGGACAAGCTGCTGCACTTGGTGCCCGGCATCACTCCGGCCAACGCCCTCGACATCGATCCGTTCACCGGGCGCGCGGCGGCGGTCTCGGCGAACGGCTCGCGCAGCTCGTTCATCAACTACAAGCTCGACGGTGCCTCCAACAACGCCCAAAACCGCATCACGGGAGCCCAAGCCGCCACGCTGGGCCCGACCCCGGAAGCGCTGGAATCCCTGCGCGTGATCACCCACACCTATTCCGCCAGCGACGGGCGCAACGCCGGTGCCGTGGTGGATCCGCTGTTCCGCTCCGGCGACGATCAATGGCACGGCCAGCTGCGCGGCTTCGGCCGGCCCCCTTGGAACGAATCGTTCGGATCGTTCGACGGCGCTCACGACCGGGTCAGCGGATGGGCCGGCGGGGCACAGGCGGGCGGCCCGATCTCGCAGCGGCACGGGCTCTTCGGCTTTTTTGACGGCGAAGCCTGGCTTACCGACCGGAGGCACAACGCGCTGCGGCGCGGGCTGAGCGACAACGAGCGGAGCGGCAACTTCTTCGGCTTCGAGAACCAGCCGGTCGATCCGCAGAGCGGCTTGCCGTTCCCGAACGGCAAGATCCCCGCCTACCGCCTCGATCCGCTCATGCAGCACTATCTCGCGACGTTCGTGCCGCCAGCGAATCTGGAAGGCGGCTGGATGCAATTCACGCAAGAGCTACCGAGCCGGGGCCAAGTCGCGGTGGCCCGTATTGACCAGCGTTCGAAGACACTGTCCCACTACTTCAGCCACTACCTTTACTCGAACCGAGTCACGGAGCCCCCGCAGGAAGCGTTCACCGTCTCGCCGGGCACGGTCGCGGACCGGCGCCAACTGTCCAACCATACCCAGTACGCCATCACGCACACAGTGGCCCCGAACTTCGCGCAGACCCTGCGGCTAGCCATGCAGCGCCTGTCCAGCGAGCAGCACAGCGGAAACCCGCGCTACCGCGAGACTCCGGCCGAGGACTTGGGCTTCGACTACGCGGACCTCAATCCCAACTCCATCCCCAACGTGCGCCTGTGGAACGATTTCGGGCAGCTTCAACTGCATGTGGCGCCCTTTATCGACGCCGAGGATTCGGTGCAGACCACGCTGCAGCTCTCGCACGGCATGGAGTACCGCTACCGGCGCCAGGCGGTTCGGGCGGGATTGCTGATGCAGCGCGGCTCCTGGCCGTTCACCAATCGGGAGAACGCCGCGGGCAGCTTCAGCTTCCCGGTCCCTCCCGACCCTCCGGTTCGCTTCCGCGGCCAAGGCCTGCGAGACCTGCTGCTAGGACGCCCAGGCGAATTCCGCCTGCAAACCCGCCGCAGCCTCGACCTGCAGTGGCACGAATTCGCAGCCTTCGCTGAAGGCGAGATCCGACCATGGCGGGACTTGAAGATCACCGTCGGGCTGCGCTTCGAGCAGCAGCCTCCGGGCATCGACAAGCAAGACCGCCTGATGACGTTCCGCGAGGGAACTCAGAGTGCCCGCTTCCCCGACTCCCCCCCGAACCTGCTGTTTCCCGGAGACACCGCTCCAGACGGCGAAGTGCTTCCGAGGTCAACCATCGACACCCTCGGACGCAACTTCTCGCCGCGCGTCGGCCTCGCCTTCTCGCCCTCGTGGCATGGCCGGGCAGCGCGCTGGGTGCTGGGAGAGTCGGGCCGCTCGGTGTTCCGCGGCGCGTACGGGGTCTTTTTCGACCACGGCACGTTTGCGGGCTCGAGCGCGGCGGCGCTGTTCCAAGCCACCTACCCGCCGTTCAGCCAAGACAACCGCTACACCCTGCGCGAGCCGACGGGCATGTTCCAAGCGCCCGGCAGGGTCATCGGGGACCCGGCCTTGACCACCATCCGCTCGCCGGTGGTGCGCTATCCGATCCTAGTCTTCGATCCGCGGTTCCAGAACGCGCGGGCCGAGCACTGGAATCTCAGCTGGCAACGCCTGCTGCCCTGGCGGGTCTTCTTGAGCGGAACCTATCTGGGCACCCGCTCCTCGCGCCTGCAGCAGCAGCGCGAGCTGAACGGGTTCGTGCGCAACCCGCTGCACGGCTTCGGATTCGTGCGCTACATGCGACGCTTTTCCCGCTTCGACAACATCCGCTCGTTCGAGAGCTCCGGGACCGCGCGCTACCGCGCCGTCCAGCTGCGCGCCAACCGCTACCTGCACCGCGGCCTTGCGCTGGATATCGGATACACCTGGAGCCAGTCGTTCGACAATGGCAGCACGGTTTTCGGCGACGAGCTGGTCGGAGAGGACTGGACCTTCTCTGACTTCGACAGGCGGCACTCGCTAAATGCGATCTGGCTCTACGAGCTGCGGCTGCCGCGACGCTGGACCGACCGCGTCCGCTGGGCTGGCGGGTGGACGATCAGCGGCATCTGGCGCTGGCGCTCGGGGCTGCCGCTGGATATTCGCCAGACCGAGGACCCCAGCTATACCTTCGAGCAAGTGGGCAGGCCCGACCGTATCGGCGCCTTCACTCAGTTCGACGCGAACGAGATCCGAAGCTACGCGCTGGTCGGGGACCGCAAGGTCACGGGGCACTTCGCGTTCGACCCGACGGCGTTCCGGGCAGTTCGCCCGACGAGCTTCGAAGAGGTGCGGCAGGGCAGCTCGCGACGAAACGAATACCGTATGGCGGGCTTCCAGCAGTGGGACCTCCGCATCTCGCGGCTGTTCCAAGCTGCGGAACAGGTCTCTGTGGAGCTCGGCTTCGACTTGCTCAACGCCTTCGGCAATCGGAACTGGGCCGAACCGTTCGGAAACATCGACCACGTCTACTTCGGGGTCGCCCGCATGTCCGGCTTGGGCCGAACGTCCCAAGCGGCACTGCGGTTACGCTTCTAGGTCCGCGAACTGGTGGACCGCCGAGTGCAAGTCCACGCTCGCCAACACCCGCTCCACGTGCTGGCAACTCGCCGGTGACGGGCGGGTCATCGGCAGCCGGTAGCGCGCTTCATCCAACACGCCCATCAGCTCCAAGGCCACCTTGACCGGACCGGGACTGGTTTCGCAAAAGTTGGCATCCATCAACGGCAGGTAGCGGCGGTGGATGGCAAGGGCCTCCGCAAAGTCTCCGTTGAGCGCGTTGTCACACAGCGCCGCCATCTGGCCGGGGATCTCGTTCGATACCACCGAGATCACGCCGGCGCCCCCCAAGGACATCAGCGGAAGAGTCACCGAGTCATCTCCGGATAGGACGGAGAACTCGCGGGGCACCTGATGGCAGACTTGCGCCATCTGCCCGATGTCCCCCGAGGCCTCCTTGACGGCAACGATCGTGTCGATGGCAGCCAACCGGCACAGCAGGTCGGGCTTGATGTTGCAGCAAGTACGGCCGGGCACGTTGTAGACGATGATCGGCAGGCCGCTGGATGCGGCCAGCGCGGAATAGTGCTGGAACAATCCGTCCGGAGTGGGCTTGTTGTAGTACGGCGTGACCGAGAGCAGGCCCTGCACGCCGAGTGCGTCCAAGTCCTTTGCGAGGGCACAGATCGAGGCCGTGTTGTAGCCGCCGCAGCCGGCTACCACCGGAACATCCCCCGCCTCTTCCAACGTGATCTCGACGAGTCTGAGGTGCTCGGCCTTCGTCAGCGTCGGGCTCTCTCCGGTCGTGCCGCCCGGCACCAAGAAATGCACCCCCGCGGTCACCTGGCGGCGCACCAGCGTGCGGAGCATCGGCTCGTCGAGCGAGCCGTCCGCCGCGAAGGGGGTGATCAGAGCGGTACCGCAACCCTTGAACATCGTGCCCTCCTAACCGATCAGCCTCATTATTCTTGCATGCTGGCGGCGCTTGGTAGGATGCACGCATGCGTTTCTCTGATGCCGCTCTGCTGTTGGCGCTCGTAGGCACGGCTGCGAGCGCAACGGCCCAGATCGACGCGGGCCGCCGCTATCGCGGCCGGGACGCGATTGCCCTTACGAGTTCCGACATCGAGCTGATCGTACTCAAGCATGGCGGGGCGTTCGCTTCGCTGACTCTGGCCTCCGACGCTGAACGCCTCAATCCAATGTGGGACTCCCTGCGGGCCGACCGCGACCAAGGGCGGCCAGAGCGAAACACCGGCGCGGTCGGACACTTCGTCTGCGTGGATGGGTTCGGCCAGCCGTCCGAGCAGGAACGGGCCGCAGGGATGGAGGGCCACGGAGAGGCCCATCGCTTGGAATGGCAGACAGATTTCGCCGGGATGGAGGGTGGCGCGATGGTGCTCAGGCAGTCTGTCAGCCTGCCTCGGGTGCGCGAAGTCCTGCGCCGCGAGCTGCGCCTGCCGCCGGAGGAAAGCGTCGTGTACGTGCGCTCGGACTTGGAGAGCTTGCTGGACTTCGACCGCCCTGTGAACTGGGCTGAGCATGCGACGATCGGCTCGCCCTTCTTGGAGCGCGGCGTGACGGTCGTCGACATCTCTCGTAATCGCGCCATTACTCGCCCGCGGGAAGAGGCCACCCGGGCGGGCCTGGCTCACCGCCTAACCAGTAACGCCGAATTTGCCTGGCCGATGGCGCCAACCAGGGCCGGCGGGCTGGTCGATCTCCGCGCGGCGCCACGGGAATCGCACTCGCTGGACCACACAGCGCATCGGATGGACCCCGACGCAGAATGGGCTTTCGTGACCGCGCTGCACCCCGTCAAGCGGCTGCTGCTGGGATACCTGTTCCGACCCAGCGAGTTCGCGTGGCTCCAGACTTGGGAGTCTTACCCGCGAGATCGCATGCTGGCTCGCGGCTTGGAGTTCGCCACTCAAGCGTTCGACCTGCCCCGCCGCCAAGTGGTATCCCAGGGCCGGATCTTCGCCACCAGCCTGTACCGCTGGCTGCCGGCGCGGACCACCATCTCGGCCGGATACCTGATGTTCTTGACGCGCACGCCAGAGGGGTTTCTCGGCGTTGACGGCATAGACTGGGTCGACGGAGCGCTGCGCATCCGGGACGGACGATCCGGCCAAGCGATCGAGCTACAAGCTGGCGGAGAGCTGCCCCAGTGATCGGGGAGTGCGGCTGACTCTGGCCGGATTCGGAACGACCGGGCGCCTCTACAACGGAACCAGACACCCGTCCAAGGCTGCTACAGGTTAACTTCGGAGTATAGTTGCCGATGCTTGAATACCGCTGCCGAGCCTGCGGGGCCCAGCTCTTGGTCCGCGTCCCGTTCAAGGGCCGTCTTGTCTGGACGATTTCCGAATCCGACCCCGACTTCAGCTCCGCGTTCCCCGAGCCACAAGGCGAGTACGGCGCGGCCAAGCTGGTGTGCTCGGCAGATCCCTTGCACGACACCGGCTTCCACCTCGTCGATGGCAGCGTCGAGCGGAACCTGGCGTCCAAGGCTTGGGACTGAGGCCCCCGTTAGTCTCCCGCAGCCATTCCGCCGACGGTGGTGGAGTCGCTGCGGAAGCGCAGGACGGCCTCGATCAGCAACCACACGCTCAGCACGAAGATCGAAGCAGCCACGCCCCACAGCAACAGCTGCTGGTTGGCCCAGTACTTGCGAATGTCGATCACCATGGCAATGATGGTCACCGTCAGCATGAACGCCATCGGAGCGAGCGTGTAGACGTAATTGCGACCCTTCTGGCGCAAGTAGATCGTCACCGACAGCAGCGTCAGCGCCCCCAGCACTTGGTTGGTGCTGCCGAACAGGCTCCACAGCGCCAGCCCGACAGGCTGCCCTTCGATTTCGTAGAAGGCGAAGATTCCGATCAAGACCACGGCGAGGGTAGACGCGACATAGCGCTGGCCCAACGCGGGCACCTTGATCGACTGCGAAATCTCCTCGATGTTGTAGCGCAGCAGGCGCGTGCCGGAGTCGAGCGAGGTCAGCGCGAACGAGACCGCCACCAAGGCGATGAAGGCTTGGGCGAGCTCGACCGGAAGCCCCAGGGAGCTCAAGAACATGGCCGTGCCGTCGATGAACGCCTTCATCTTCTCGGCCAATCCGCTGGCCATGCTCCAGCTCGAGTAGTGCTCGGCCCAGCTCTCCGCAGAGCGGAAGCCGGCCGTGCACGCGAGCACGGCCAGCAGCCCCAGCAGCGACTCACCGACCATGCCGCCGTACCCGATGGGCAGGGCATCGGTCTCCTTGTCAATCTGCTTGGAGGTCGTCCCGGAGGACACCAAACCGTGGAAGCCGGAGATGGCGCCGCAAGCGATCACGATGAATACGAACGGAAAGATGGGCGGAGCGTCGCTCGGCTGCGTGTCGAGCACAGGAGCCGCGAAGTCCGGCCGCAGCACGAACAGCCCCACATACGACGCGCCCAGGCCGAGGTACAGCAGCCACGAATTGAGGTAGTCGCGCGGCTGCAGCAGCGACCACACGGGCAGGGTGGATGCCGCGAACGCGTACACGAGCAGGATCAGGATCCAGATCTCGCTACTGAGGTCCGGCCTTCCGATGGCCAGCCCCACCCCGATCGACACCAACATCAGCAGGAAGCCAACCACGGTCAGTCGCACGACGGACACCCCGCGCTTGTACACCAGCCAGCCGATCACCATCGCAATTGCGATCAGGGAGAAGGTCGGGAAGACGGACTCGGGATAGAACTCTGCGGTGAACAGGCCCGAAACGGTCCGGACGAACACGCCCATGACCAAGCAGATCAGGAACAGAATGATCAACAAGAAGATCCCCTTGGCCCGTCGCCCGATCAGGTCCTCGGCCACCTTGCCGATACTCATTCCGCGGTGGCGCATCGAAATGACCAAGGCCCCGAAGTCATGCACGGCACCAATGAAGAGCGTGCCAAGGACAACCCAGAGCATGCCGGGCAGCCATCCCCAGATCACCGCGATGGCCGGGCCGAGCATCGGCGCCAAGCCGGCGATCGAGGCATAGTGGTGGCCAAACAGCACCATGCGGCGGCAGGGCACGTAATCGACGCCGTCTTTCATCGAGTGCGCCGGCGTGGCGACGCTGGGGTCGAGCTGAAAGATGCGCGAACCTAAGTGGCGAGCGTAGAAGCGGTAGACCACTGCGTAGACAATGAAGCAGCAGATGGCCGCAAGTGCAGGTTGCATGGAATCCCCTGTTGCCTGACGAGGCTCAGAGTATGATACCGCCACCGGGCAAGCAACGCGGGAGCGGGAGCGCAGATCGCGCCGCCCCTAGCGGACGGCGACAGGGACGCGACTGAACGCGATGCTGCCCAGGCGCGTCTGATACATAGAGATGACACGGCAAGACCCTAAAATGGAGGCAGGAGAGCGAAGCATGGAGCGGCGGTGCCGAAATCGCGGATTTTCTCTGATCGAACTCCTCATCGTGATCGCGATCATCCTGATCATCAGCGCCATCGCGATCCCCCGCATCACCAGCACCAAGCGCATGGCGAACGAACTTGCGGCAATTCGTGCGTGCCAAGCCATCAACACGGCCCAGATCCAGTACTTCGCGCAGTACGGCCGCTATGCCTCATCGCTAGTAGAACTCGGCCCCGTGCCGGGAGGGGGGCAGCCAACGCCGGACACGGCCAACCTGATGGACGAAAACCTCGTCGACGGCATCCACCTGGGGTACGCCTTCTCGATGATCGGAACGCCCGCCGGCTATTCGCTCAACGCGGACCCGCAATCGCCGGATTCGGGCAGCCGCACCTTCTATACCGATCACAGCACGACCGTTCGCTATCGCTTCGGCACTGAGCCAGCGACCGAGAACGATCCTCCGATCGAGTGACCGGCGGCCACCGCTGAAACACACGGCGATGGCACGCAGACTGGAGGCTCGGCTCGCTGGCGGCAGCGCCCGAGCGGGTGTTGTGGGGCTGGGCTATGCCGGTCTGCCACTTGCAGTCGAGGTGGCCCGCGCCGGATTCTCGGTCGTGGGCATCGACACCGCGTCCGAAACTGTCAGGGAGATCAATTCCGGCCGCTGCAGCGTGCCGGATGTCGACGCGCGCTTGCTCGCGGAACTGGTGCGATCGGGCCGCCTGCGAGCCAGTTCGGACTGCTCCGAACTTGCCGACTGCGATGCCGTCTCGATCTGTGTGCCGACTCCGCTGCGCAAGACCAAGGATCCCGATCTCACTCACGTCCTAGAAGCGTCTAATGCGCTGGCGAAGCACCTGCGGCCCGGCATGCTCGTAGTCTTGGAATCGACGACCTACCCTGGGACCACGGAGGAGGCGGTGCTTCCGATCCTGGCCGAGCGCGGTCTGCGGGTAGGCGCGGATTTCTTCCTGTGCTACTCCCCGGAGCGCGTGGATCCAGCCAATCCCGATCACCGTACGAAAGACATCCCCAAGATCATCGGAGGGGTGACGCCCGAGTGCCTGCGGATGGGGCGGGCCTTCTATGACAGGGTCATGGACACGGTCGTGCCGGTGTCATCCACGCTGGCCGCCGAGACCGCCAAGCTGCTCGAAAACACGTTTCGCATGGTAAACATCGGGCTGGCCAACGAGACCGCCGTCCTGTGCAGCCGCATGGGCATCGACGTGTGGGAGGTCATCGAAGCGGCTGCGACGAAGCCGTTCGGGTTCATGCCCTTCTATCCCGGCCCCGGCCTGGGCGGACACTGCGTCCCGGTCGACCCGCACTTGCTGTCTTGGAAATCCAGGCAGGCGGGATACGAACCGCGGCTGATCCGGCTGGCATCGGAGATCAACGGCGCGATGCCGCGCCACGTCGTGGACCGGGTCCAATCGGCACTCAACGACTCGGGCAAGCCGGTCAAGGGCAGTCGGATCCACTTGGTCGGAGTGGCCTACAAGCGCAACGTAGGGGACACCCGCGAATCCCCGGCGCTCGACATCGCGGCGTTGCTTTCGAACATGGGCGCCAACATCACATTCAGCGACCCTCATGTCGCCAAGTTGCGCGTCGGCTCGCTGGCCTTGGACCGCAGCGAGTTGATCCGCTCCGCCAGCGAGGCTGATATCGCGGTCATCCTAGCGGATCACGATGGCGTGGACTACCCGCGCCTGCTCGAGGTAGCGCCGCTGATCCTAGATACCCGGAACGCGCTCAGCGGCGCCTCTGCCCCGCACCTGCTGCGCCTCTGAAGGCGGGGGATCAGCGCATGCCGACATACCTTGTCACTGGCGCGGCGGGCTTCATCGGCCACTGGCTCGCGGCACGTCTGCTCGACGTTGGCGCACAGGTCGTCGGGCTCGACAACCTGAACGACGCCTATGACCCTGTCATCAAGCACTGGCGGCTCGCTCAGCTCGAGCACCGTGCCGGATTCCGCTTCGCTCGCGCAGACATCACTGATCGGAGTTGCCTGGACGCCGAGTTCAAGCGCGCCCGCTTCGCCGCCGTCTTCCACTTGGCCGCCCGCGCCGGGGCGCCGCAAAGCGTCGCGCAGCCGAATGCCTACGTCGCCGCGAACGCCATCGGCACGCAGCACGTGTTGGACGCATGCAGCGCACACGGTGTGGAAAAGCTCGTACTGGCATCGACTTCGAGCGTCTACGGAGCGAGCGAGTATCTCCCCCTCCACGAAGGCGGCGACACTGGGCGGCCCCGCTCGCCGTATGCGGCTTCGAAGCTATCCGCCGAAGCGCTGGCCCACGCCCATCACCACGTTCGCGGCCTCGACGTGACGGTATTGCGCTATTTCACTGTCTACGGACCGGCCGGGCGGCCTGACATGAGCCTCTTCCGCTTCGTTCGCTGGATTCGCGAGGGCCAGCCTATCACCCTGCGCGGCGATGGCAGCCAGTCGCGTGATTTCACCTATGTCGCGGACATCGCCCGCGGAACTGCGGCAGCCGAGGCCGCGACAGGCTTCGAAGTGATCAACTTGGGTTCGAACGTGCCCGTAGCGCTGAGCGACGCATTGCGACTGATCGAGGAGTGCTTGGGTCGCAAGGCCCTCATCCGGCGGGCAGCGGTGCCGCGCGTGGACGTGCCGGCCACGTGGGCAGACATCGGTAAGGCCCGGCAACTGCTTGGCTGGCAGCCCGAAACCTCGCTGCGCGCGGGCATCGAAGAGATGGTTCGCTGGTACGAGGACAATCGCGACTGGGCCCGCCGACTGGCGCTGCCTTGAGCGGCGCTCGATGGCAGCCGAGGGGGTCAAGATCTCGGCCGCGAGCGGCGCCACGGCACGGCTCGACGACCCGTTCCGGCGCACTGGGAAGCCCGAGGTGCTGATAAACTGGGAGTTCAGGGTGTCGCGGGAATGGTGGCTTGATTTGCACCGTGACCGCAATGAATAGTGAATTGCAACGGTGGGACGCAATTTCCTCACGGTAGTGGTTGCGGCCTCGGTGGCGTTGTGTGCCGGTTCGGGACGGGCGCAGGACGAGTCTTGGGACGAGTCCATCCGCTCGGCCCGGCAGGCCCTCGCAACCAAGGAGTTTGACCAAGCGGCCCGCCTGCTGCGGCGGGCGCGCGAGGAGGCGCGCGGCTTCTCCCAGGACGACCCTCGACGGGTGGTGCCCCTGATGGAGCTGGCCAAGCTGCACCTGAGCCGGGGCGACTACGCGGTGCCAGAGCAGCTCTATCGCGAGGCCGACGAGATCGGGCGGCTGGCGTGGGGCGCGGAGAGCCTAGAGTACGCGTCCTTGCTCAATGACATCGGGCGCTACTATCACCTGCGCGTCAAGTACACGGAGGCGGAGAACTTCTACAAGCTGGCGTTCGCCACCCGAACGCGCCTGCTAGGCCGGGATCATGCCGACGTGGCTGCAGTCGTCAACAATCTCGCGGTGCTCTACGAGAACCAAGTTCTCTATGCAAAGGCCGAGTCCTACTACCGCACGGCGCTAGAGATCCGCGAGCAGAGCCTCGGCGAGGATCATCCGGACACGATCATGACGCTAGACCACCTAGCCCGGCTGCTGCACAAGCTGTCGCGACCGATCGACGCAGCGGAGTTCGAGGAGCGTGCCCTCGAACTCCGCCGAGAGCAGTCGACTCCGGCGAACCCGGCGGACTTGGGGACGTTGGCGGGGGGTGCCGGTGTTCAGCCGGCCGTGTTGATCGAGCGCAGCGAGCCCGACTACACAGACGAAGCGCGGATCGCGAATCACGAAGGCAGCGTGCTGCTCCAAGTCGATGTGGACGCGGACGGAGTGCCCGCCAATATCCTCGTCCTGCGCTATCTAGGTCTTGGCCTCGATGACGAGGCTGTCGAAGCCGTGCGGCAGTGGCGCTTCCGTCCAGCTCGCAGCGAAGGGCGCAGGGTTCCGTCGCGACTGCGGCTGGAGATCGCGTTCCGCCTGATCTAGCCAGTTCCCTCGATCCAAGTGTCGCCCGACGTGCGCAATCCGCGGTCGATGCGTTGCAAGCTATCCCAACACGAGCATTAGCGGCCTTCCTGCCTACAAGTCATGCTATTTGAAAGACTTGCGAGAGGCTGCAAGAAGAATTCCGGCGGGCAAGCGTCATTCGGGACAGCAACAGCCCGCTGGTTGCCCGAGGTGTTTCGGGCCAAACACCTATAGCCTTGAACCCCTCTGCTGGCGATTGCGGTGCGCCATGGAGCCAAACGCGATCCGTCGGTGCAGCCTTGGATGCTGAGACCGACCGCGAGCCCTCGAATCAATCAGCCCCATGCTAGCTTTGCTATGCAATTGATGAGCCTAATCCCTTGAATATACGATAAAATAGCAATATTTACTGTACAGCAAATAGAGTGATTTCAATGCTTTATCCAGACGTCATGAATCAACGGCTGCTCGATCAGTTTCTCGCAATGCTGAACCAGCTTCCCGAGGTGCAAGCGAGGTTGGATCCTCCCATACATTTCGATGGTCCGGTTCGGGGGCATGACGCCCTTGTTGAGCTCCGGGTGAACGGGAAGACAGCCACGTTGCTCATAGACGTGAAGAAGGTCCTCTATCCTCGCGACGCGCGACAGGCACTTTGGCAGTTCCAAGAATTTTCACGTAGATGCCTCCAATCCTCGGAAGGACGGAAACCCGTGTCGTTCTTAGTTGCCCAATCAATTTCACCTGGAGCGAGGGCCTTGCTGAGGGACGAGCGGGTAGGCTACTACGACAGCGGCGGCAGCCTGTTTCTCCCCGCCCCGGACATCTACGTCTTCCTGGACAAGCCGCCCCCGAAAAACTTATCGAAATCCATAAGGTCCTTGTTCCTAGGTCGTCGTGCGCAAGTGCTGCACATGCTCCTGATGCGGCATGGCGAGTGGCTCGGAGTCAAGGAGACAGCGGCGCAGGCGCGGGTCTCGTCTGCGACTGCCTCGCAGGTGCTAGCGAGATTGGAAAGACTTGATTGGGTGGTATCGCGCGGGCGGGGGCCAACGAAGGAACGGCATCTGCGAAAGCCTGGCGCTTTGCTGGATGAATGGGCCAAGCAACTAGCAGTGCTGCGGCCCATTGCATTGCGGCGATACTTTGTGCCCTCGCTAGGTGCCGAGGGGCTGATCCAAAAGTTCTCCGAGGCCTGCACCGCCAATAGGGCCGAATACGCGATCACCCATGAAGCGGCAGGACAACAATACGCGCCCTATCTTTCGGCCGTCTCCCAGGTACGTTGCCGACTGATGCTCGGCGCCCCTGCAGATGGGGTGCTTGCCGCACTTAATGCCCGGATCGGGGACGAGGAAGCGAACCTTGTGGTCATTGACGTCAAGTCATCGGGCGAGTTGCTTTTTCGTGATCTAGTCGACGGGATCTGGCTTGCGAGTCCGGTCCAAGTCTATCTGGACCTCATGCTCGGTGAGGGCCGCGCACAGGAAATGGCGAAACACCTACGCCAAGAAAGGATCGAATTCTAGTGGCGAAGCCCGAGACCTTGGACGGTTACGCCGATCACTACCGGTCGATTGCGAGCGCGTTCTTCCCACGAAAAGCGCTCGGGGGCTCGCTGAAGAAAGGGAGGTTAAGACCAAGAGGCCATCGGTGGCCTGGTCTTTCTCCCCGTGTCTTCGCCTAGCTTCATCTCGATCACGTTATTTCGACTTGACGATCGCAACCCTGTCTTTCCCGAATGGCATCGGGGCTGACGCCTCTGCCATTGCATCGGCCGAAGATCTTGACCGGGCCGCCGAGTTCCTCCCTTCACCCGTTGCACCGGCGGCATCCATCGGGAGCGGCTGCTGTTTCG
This sequence comes from Bryobacterales bacterium, assembly GCA_028819215.1. Taxonomy (GTDB): domain Bacteria; phylum Acidobacteriota; class Terriglobia; order Bryobacterales; family UBA6623; genus VXMF01. The sequence goes on along the minus strand of JAPPMG010000034.1, from coordinate 30,105 downwards.
ATCAAGAGTTGCGTGTGGCTATTCTATTCGCAGTTGACGGTGATATCCCTGCGGAACGGGCCGGAAAGTGTCCAGTTGAAGGTTGTCCTGCCGCTGTAGCTGATTCCGGTTACGGAGCGGCCGTTGCTAGTCTTGATCGAGCAGGTCAGCCCGGTCAGGTCTTTGGCTTCCAGTGTCAGCGTGATAGTGCCGCCTGGCCGCGACCTAGGCGTGCTCGGCGGCGGCGCACTTGGCAGCCGCGAGTCGGGCGGCTCGATCCCGTCCACTCCTAGGCTGGCGATCCATTCGTGGTAGTGGCTGACGTTTACGGCGGCGAGTTGCTTTTGCTGGCCGGTCTGAACGTCGCTGATGCTGCTGGAGCTGACGCCGATGAGCACCCATTCTCTCCCGATTCGCATCAGCATTGGCCCGCCACTGTCGCCTCGTTCGATGTACCGCGATGCCGGATCCGTGCGCACGGTGATCGTCGAGTCGCTCGGCTTGGATTCGATGGGCCAGTCGGCGCGCGCGGCGTTCCGGCGTCCAGTCTTACCGATCGTGTGTACGGTCAGGCCGGGCTGGATCGTGAGCGCCTCGGTTGCCGTTGGCAGGCGCGCCGGCGTGACTCTTGAGCTTCGGAACGGTCTTGGAAGCCTCACCAGCGCGATGTCCGTTCCTTCCTGTTCCCATGTCCAGTTGGTCGAGCCGTCGGGTATCGGCACGTAGTCTGGATGGATGTGGTTGGTGATGTGCCGCCTCTCGTCAGCCCGGCCCGGCGGCCTCGCGAATGCTTGGATTTGCTCGTAGCCGATATGCCGGACGGTCAGCTGGCGCCCGGCTGTGTCCAAGCAGTGTGCCGCAGTCACGACCCAGCTTCGTGAGATCAGCGTTCCAAGGCAGGCCGAGTAGTGCGCGCCGTAGTTGGTTTCGCGAAATACCAGGAAGGGTGCTGCGCTGGCGGTGATCGCGGCTCCGCCGGCGAGATCCCTACGGTTGGGCGGGCCTTCGGTTGTTTCGGCTTGGAGCGCGGCTAGACCGGCCAGTGCAAGTGTTGCAAGTGCTGGTACCTTCATGTGCTGTGCGTGTCGGCAAGTGCTGCAAAAAGCCTTCCGTTACCTGCGATTGTCGCACAGGGATTTATTGGTGCCGCCCTTGATGCAGACACAGCGAGGCTGACCTGCCTACTAGCTCGACGGTCCACTGCTGCCCTCCGGACCAGCGTCGCGACGCGGGGCCAGCAGCAGCTCTGCAGCCTCGTGCGGGCGTGCCACGACCACAGAGCCGCTTCCATTGGCGGACAAGCCGTGGCGCCCCTTGCCGAGGCAGCCCGAAAGTACAAAGCTATTCCGCAGTCTCGTCCGGGCCGCCGGATACGGCGTTACCAAATTCGTCACCGGTGATGGAAGAGGCCGTCGGCGGCAGGGCCAGCCGCCGACGGCCTCTACGATCCGACCTATTCGGATGTGTCGTAGTCAAATTCGTCGCCGAAGAAAGTCCACTCTTCGAGCCAGTTCTCGTCACCGAAGGCACCGATGAACTGCGCGCTCGTGTCGAGCGAACCGGTGCCGGGCGGGGTGGCAGCGTTGCCGATCAGCAGGGCCGGCGAGCCGAGCATCGGGCGCGGGTCGGGGTTTGCCTCGTAGCGCACGTTGACCAGCATCGGGTCCACGTCCATGTACTCCACGGAAGAAGCGACGCCGCCCGCGATCTGGTCGGCGCCCGTCTCGCCGCCGTTGGAGTGGATGATTGCGTTCTTGATGCTGCTCGTGCCGTCCATAAACAGCGATGGCGAGTTGTCGCGCACATCAAGCGCGTCACCACCGAAGCCAGTCAGCAGGACGTTGCGCGCCGTGATCGCCGAGCCGACGCGAATCCGCATGCCGTCACCCGAACTCGAGTTCTCATCTTGGGCCAATCCGCCCACGAGCGTGACGTTGTACAACTGGGGGTGGGAGCGCGGCGTGCGGTCGAAGCCCTGGCTGTCATTGTCGGCCTCGATACCGTTGTCGGCCAGCGGATCCTGCTGAATAAACACATACTGTGCCGTGCCCTGCCAGCCGAACGCCCAGTCGAGCGAATCGTCCTTGGAGCCGCTAGAGACGCAGTACATGCAATCGGCATTGCCGCCGAAGAACTCGATGCCATCGTCCTCGCCCTCGTGCGCCTGGATATGGTCGATGACCGTGCCGGAGCCCACGCCGTGGAAACCGAAGCCGTTGGGCTGGGTCTCGGGATTGAAGTCAACGCCGGCAAACTCAACGCGCACGTACCGCAGCACGCCGCTGGAGTCCATCGGATCGTCGCCGCCATACGTCGGCCGCGTCTCCGGGATCACGCCCTCGGCAAGGCCCGTACCGCGAGTCATCGGGGCATTGCCCAAGATGATCAGGCCCGCCCAGCAGCCCGACTCGCGCTGCCCGACCGATTGATCACAGGTCATCACGATGGGAGCCTCACGAGTGCCCTCGGCCATGATCTTGCCGCCCTTTTCCACGACGATGACGGCATTCTGGCCGCTCGCTTGGATGAGAGTGCCAGGCTCGATGGTCAGCGTGGCGCCATCGTTGACAAACACTTGGTGCCGGAGCCGGTAGATGGTGTCATTGGTCCACGTGGTGTCAGTCGAGATCTCAGTGTCGGTGCCATCAAAGCCAAGCTCTACGCGGGATTGCTGCGAGACCACGAACTTACCGTAAATTTTCTTAACGACCTGCGTGGCGTCGGCGCCGCGCAGTTCACCAACCCACTGCCACAGGCCCGGCGCGGGCACGCTACCACTCCAGATAAGGGCCTGATCCCTGGCAGTCACCGCGGCGGCCATGGCATTGTCGACGGTCTGTCCCGCCGAGTCCACCACGTCGTCGGTCAGTGTTCCACCGGCCGTCAGCGGCAGGTACTGGCGCTCGCCGGTTTCGATATTCTCGCGGTAGACGAAGCATGTGTAGGCGTTCGTGTCGCCCATCGGATCAAGGGTCAGATACACGTTCATCTGTTCGCCCGTTGAATAGCCGAGCTTGTCGGTCCAGATCATCGCCTTCATCGCCGTCGGCGATAGCGGCCCGCTCATCGCGGTATCGTCCATCATTGGGGCATCGTCCGAGGTTTGGGCCGCCGCGACGAACGGCATGGTAAGGAGTGAGATCGCCAGCAGGCGCCCAATCCAGTTGCGTGTCATTCAGTGTTCTCCTTAGGCTGCACTTGGTTCAGCTCGCCGACCCCAGCCGCGTTCGCCGCGGTACCGCCGAGCCATCGAAAGACTGCGGCTAGGCCTTGGGCCGGTGCTCCAGCCGCTCAACCTAGAATCCAAGGCTAGCCGCGCCGTGTTACCCGCATGCAACAGGTCCGTTAAAAGTTCGTGAAGGCAAACGGCTGCCGACTACGCCTCCGAACGGCCGGTCAATCGGATTGCGTGACAATAGGGAATTCGGACAATTGCATGCTCTCACCCCGCGACCTGCTAGAACGCAACGACCCTGATATTTTTTCGGCGCTGACCGGCGAGGAGACGCGCCAGGCCTCCGGCGTCGAGATGATCCCGTCCGAGAACTACACCTACCCGGAAGTGCTGACCACGCTCGGCTCCGTGTTCACCAACAAGTATTCCGAGGGCTACCCCGGCCGTCGCTACTACGGAGGGCAGGAGTTTACCGACGCGATCGAGCGGCTGGCGCGCGAGCGTGCCAAGCAACTGTTCCGCTGCGACCACGTCAACGTCCAGCCCCTCTCCGGCGCCCCGATGAACGCCGCGGCGTACCTGGCGCTACTGCATCCGGGCGACACAGTGATGGGCATGGATCTGTCCCATGGCGGCCACCTCACCCACGGCGCCCCGGTGTCCCACATGGGGCACCTGTTCGACTGGATCCGCTACAAGACCGATCCGGAATCCGAGGGCCGCATCGATTTTGACGTGTTGCGCCAGGCCGCGCTCGAACGCCGGCCCAAGATGATCGTCTGCGGCTACTCCTCGTACCCGAGGGACTACGACTACAGGCCCTTCAAGGACATCGCCGACGAGGTCGGCGCATTGACCCTTGCCGACGTGTCCCACATCGGCGGGTTGATCGCCGGCGAGGCCCTGGCCAACCCGTTCGACGCCGGTTTCGATGTCGTCACCACCACCACCCACAAGTCGATGCGCGGGCCGCGCGGGGGCATGATCATGTGCCGCGAAGAGTTCCGCAAGGCCATCGATCAGTCCGTCTTCCCGGGCCTGCAAGGGGGGCCGCACATGAATCAAGTGGCCGCCACGGCGGTCGCACTCGGAAAGGCCCAGCAGCCCGAGTTCAAGCGATATTGCCAGCAGGTGCTCGCGAACGCCCGGGCGCTGGCCCGGGCCCTGCTCGACGGGGGAGCGGAACTGGTCACCGGCGGCACGGCCAACCACATGATGGTGATGGACTGCGTGCGCAGCTTCGGCATCAACGGCCGCGTGGCCGAGAACGCCCTGGACGAGATCGCGATCACCTGCAACAAGCAAGTCATTCCGGACGACCCCAACCCGCCGCTTCGCCCTAGCGGAGTCCGCCTCGGCACGCCGGCGGCGACAACCCGGGGCATGGCCGAATCCGAGATGGAGGCGCTGGGCGGCTTCATGCTGGAAGCCCTGCGGAAGCCGGACGACGAGCCCGGCCTTCGGAAGCTCAAGGACGAGGTGCAGGCGCTGTGCGCGGCTTTCCCAGTTCCCGGCATCCGAAGCTAGAGGGGTCTTGATCGGCTACGCTTGAAACGCGGCCCGCCACGTTCTGGCGGAGCGGCGACGGCCACTCCCGGCGGCGGTGCGATGGATTCCGAGCAAGTAAGCACTCCAAGCGTTTCGCGCTGGGCCTGGGTCGCACCGATCGCCACGGTGTTCGTATCGAGCCTGTGCATCATGGTGCTCGAGCTCGTGGCGGGCCGGCTAATCGCCCGCCACGTCGGAAGCTCGCTCTATACCTGGACCTCCGTCATCGGCATCGTCCTGTCCGGCATCGCTGCCGGCAACTACATCGGCGGACGGCTCGCGGACCGCTTCCCGCCCAAGGAGACCCTCAGCCTGATCTTCTTGGTCGCCTCGGCCAACTGTCTGCTGATCCCGGTCCTCAACAACCGCATCGGCGGCATGGAGTTCCTGCGCGAACTGGAATGGCCGGTCCGGATCGCGCTGCATGTCTTCTTGGTGTTTTTCGCCCCGTCGTGCTTGCTGGGCATGATCAGCCCATCGGCCGCCAAGATGGCCATCGTGCTGGGGCAGCAGCTCGGCCGCACGATCGGCAACGTCTACTCGTGGGGCGCCATCGGCAGCATTCTCGGCACGTTCCTGACCGGCTACGTGCTGATCGCCGAGATGGGCACGACGGCGGTGTTGCTGTCCGTCGCCGCCGTGCTGCTGCTGCTCGCGCTCTTGTACGGCGGGGCAAGCCTGCTGCCCTACCTGTGGACGGGCGTCCTGATCGCGGTCATGTTCGCCGCCTGGGCGCCGTTCCCGTGGGCGCGGGTGGTCGGCGAGAGGCTCGGCTACCGCGAGCCACGCATGGAGGCGGTGCTATACCACGACGAGTCTCAGTATTCGGTGATCCGCGTGGAAGAGGTCATCGAAACTGCGGGCCTGCGTTCGATGACGCTGGATCACTTGGTCCATGCCTACGTAGACCTGAACGATCCAGACAACCTGCACTACGACTACGAGCGCGTCTACGCGGGGATCACCAACGAGGCGGTGCAGGCCTATCACCCCGACCAAGAGGTGCGCGCGCTATTCCTCGGAGGCGGGGGGTATGTCTTCCCTCGCTGGTTTCTGCGGCACTACCCGCGCGGCATCGGGGAGGTCGTCGAAATCGACCCGCAGGTGACGCGAGCCGCATTCGACGCGTTTGACCTCGAACCTGACACGCCTCTCCGGATCGAGCACCTGGACGCTCGCAACCGGGTCGACGAGCTCTTCGCCCAGGCGCAGCGCGGCGAACTCGAACGCAAGTTCGACCTTGTCTACAACGACGCGTTCAACCACTATTCGCCGCCATTCCACCTGACAACGCTTGAATACGTTCGCAAGCTCCGTGCCGTGATGAGCGATGACTCCGTATTCATGGCCAACACGATCGATATTTTCCGCTCGGGGCGCTTCCTGGGCGCAATGATCAACACCGTGGAGCAGGTGTTCCCCTACGTGTATACCTTCGGGACCTCGCCGGGAGGGCCTACCGACGAAGACGAGCGGGACACGTTCGTGGTGGTGGGCTCGACGCGCCTGCTGCCAGTCCAAGACCTCGACTATGTGAAGTACGCGGCGGACCTGCTCTCGCCACAACACACGGCGCTATTGCGCGAGCGCTCGCGCGGACTGGTGCTGACCGATGACTACGCGCCGGTCGACAACCTGCTGGCGCCCGTGATCCGCTTGGTCGAGCGTCAGTAACGGCGCAGGAGCGCGCGTCACTGGCTCCGGCCAACCTCGCGAACCCGCGTCTCGCTGATCAAGTCATAGTCGCGGCCGCGCCAGCGGATGCGCCGTGTCAGCCCGGAGCGCAGGAAAGCATAGAGCCATACCCAAGTCGCTAGGGGAGTGAGCCAGAAATAGGCCCATCCATTGCGCTCAAGCCAGGCCTCCCGTTCGGGAAACACCAGCGAGCAGACATAGGCCCGGGTGCCGCCCTTGGCCATGCCCGGCAGCAAGATCAGCGCCAGCGGAAACAACGCGATCAGGTCGCCTTGGATCAGTTTGAGCACGCATAGCAATTGCGCCGCGCAGTAGGCGATGTGGCTCAAGCAGCCGCCCAGCCATGTCTTGAACTGATAGACCCGCGTGATGGTGGCCTGCCGCACGGCCCATGCTAGGAAGTCCAAGCCCCCGCACTGGCCGGTTGTCGCCACCATCGCTTCAGGCAGGAAGCGGACGCCCATGTGTGCATCGCGCAATGCCTGCGTGAGCCGCAGGTCGTCGCTGACAGCGCCTTGCCAGTACTCGAGCACGCGAGCGGAGCGAAACGCTTCGCGTGACACCGCGGTGCCCCCGCCCCAAGCGAAACTGCGATCCTCGCTGTCCATGATGGTCGGGATGACGGAATCCCAGACGCTGCGCAACAGCGGCCAGAAGCCTCCTTCTTCCGGGAAGTGCCAGCGGAAAGCCGTCGTGGCCCCGATGCCCTCGTCGGCCAGCGGCGCCACAAGCCTGCGGACCCAATCGGCTCGAACCTGACCGTCCGAATCGGCGAAGACCAGCACTTCTCGATCCGTGGCAACGGCCTCGACCGCGGTGCGCAAGTTGTGGACCTTCTCCCCGGTGTCCGGCGGAGGCTCGCCTGCTGCGACGAATCGACACTCTGGCCCCAGAGTGGCTCTGGCTGTGGTGACCGCCGCATCGCCTTGGTCGGCGTAGCAGACCATCAGTTCCATGTCGGGGTAGTCCTGCCGTTCCAGCGAACGCAGGTTTTCGGCCAAGCCCGGCTCGGCCCCTTTGACAGGCACGATCAGGGCGACCGCTGGCCAGCCTCCCGACGGCTCGGACAGGGGCTGCTTGGAACGCCATTCGGCATACTCCACGAACCGCCGGCCGCGCTTGACAGACGCAAGCGTCGCCAAGACGGCGGCGACGGCGAATAGCCAGAAAAGGGTATCAACCAAGTGGGAGCATATCACGAGTTCGCGCAGGCCCCAGTGTCGTAATCGACGATCCGGTTTGGTATTGTGTTCGGAACGCGATAGCGACCCGAACCTAGGCATTGGCTCCAGTGTGCGCCGGGAAGTCTCTCCCTGCTCGGTTCTCGCTTTCAATCTGGGCTAGGTTCTGCGAAGCGCCTAGGTTGCACGGCTACATGGCCAAAGAGTTCCGCATCCTGCCGGCCCCTTCGCTTGCGCAGGCTTCCCGAGCCTGCCCGCTACTCGATACACAGTCTGGCCGGGAGGCTTGGGCGGCTTGCTGCTCCCGGCGGTTCTTCCCTGTGGCCCGGCGCATCGTCGGCGACGACGACCTCGCCCAAGACATCCTGCAAGAAAGCTGGACCCGAGTCCTGGAGCACGTCTGTGCCTACCGCGGCGGGTCGCCGGCCTGCGCTTGGGTCCGCAGTATCGTCCACAATTGCGCAATAAACTTCCAGCGCGACAGACTCAAGAAAGCCGACGAGCTCAGCGTCAACTTCAAAGACCCCTCCTTGACGCCCGAGGCGCAAGCCCATCACGAGCAGTTAAGGCTCTTGCTTCGCGAAATGCTTGCCGAACTGCCCGCCATGTACCGAGAAGTCTGCGATCTGCGCTACGGCCAAGACCTCTCCACCGACGAAACCGCCAGCCAGCTCGGCATCTCGCGTTCCAACGTGTCGACGCGCCTCAACCGCGCCATCCGGATGCTAAAGGCTCGTCTTGAGGCTCGCCTTGGCCCGGACCTGGAGAGATTCCTGTGATCGAGTTGATCGCTTCGGGCATCCTAGCGGGATGTCGGCATTGATGTGTGTTTGCATCGAATACCTGCCCAGAACATGCGGGCTAGAAGGTAAGCGCAAGCATTATCTGCACTTGTGCTGAGCCGGGAGGTCACCACCAAGCCGGGGCGCGTGGTCGTGTAGGCGATGTAGTTGAGGATCAGTTCGAAGGACTCCAGCGGGCAGCCGGACCAATTGCGGCTGGTCTCGCTGAAGAGGCGCTGTTCGATGGGATTCCATTCGTTATGCGGAACAGCGCATTACACGTGGAAATTCATCGGCGTTCTCGCAGCCACTCTGGACAGCGCCCCGACTTTGGCAGTGCCGCACTGACCCCGCGAATCACTCTCGGATCGACCGATACCCGCCACGGTTGCTCCTCATCCATCACGTGAGCACCCGCGGAAACAGACCTGCGAACGACGACCGCAGCTGCGCTGAACCCGTCAGCGCCGGAGCTTAGGGCCAGGGTCTCTCCCCCTTTTTCGCTGGCGTGCCGCATCGGCTCGGGTGTAGTCACAAGCGGGCCAGCTCGAACAGCCGAGGAAGCGGCCATACTTGCCCGTCCGGGTTCGCAGCCAGCCCCCACAGGAAGGACATGCCTCGATCTGCTGACCGCAGTCGCGGCAGCGGAATCCGCCCTTAGCCTTGACCGGCAATCCCCTGCCGCAGGAAGGGCATGGCGGCTGCCTGTGCTCGCAGTAGGGCCAGTTCGAGCAGCCGTAGAAGGCGCCCTTGCCGTGCGCGCTTTCCCGGTGCACCAGATGCCCGTTGACGCATGTAGGACACGGCACATCCTTTCCCGGCAGCTGTCCGAAAACCGCGACGTCGTAGTTCCCTCCGATCAGTTCCACCACGAACGGTGACGGCGGCCCGCCGTCCGCCAGGACGAATACGTGGCGTCTCGCCCGGGTCGGGGCGACATAGAACAGACGCCGCTCCTCTGCATTGGGATGTTCTTCGGGCGCTGAAAGGACTAGGTCGAGTAGCGGGTCATCGGTTATCTCCGTCGGAAAGCCGTGTCGTCCCGTACACAAGCCGAGCACTACGACGTAATCGGCTTGAAGCCCTTTCGAGCCATGCACGGTCTTGAAGGAGAGCTGAAGGCGGGGATGCTGTTTGGCGAGGCCGGCTAGGTTCCCCGGCCGCAAGTGCTTGTACCGGCCTAGCAGCAGAACGTTCGACGGCTCTTCATGATTGGCCGCGTGGACCGCGATCCTGCTGAGCGCCTCGCGCAGCAGGGACTGGTCTCGGCCCCTCGAAAGGCCGACATGCACGCACGGGCCCTGCAGTTGCCGAGTCGAATGGACCGTCTTTCGGATCTGTGCCGGATTCGCAAGTACGAACCGGGTTGCGACGGCAGCGATAGGCTCAGCGCACCTGAATGTCGTCTCAAGGTCCATCCGCTTGGTATCGCCGAAGCGCTCCGCGAACTCGCGCATGATCGCAATGTCCGAGCCGCCGAAGCGGTATATCGCCTGCCAGTCGTCGCCGACCGCAAACAGCTGGGCGGCCGGCGACTGGTCCAACAGCGCCTTGAGCAGCCTCGCCCGTGCGGGCGAGATGTCCTGGAACTCGGACTAGGATGTAGCCGAACCGGCTGCGGTACCACCCTGCCTCCACGTGCTCGGTCGCCTTGCTGATCATGTCGTGGAAGTCGATCTCCCCCCGGGTCTGACAGCGTTTCCTGGTAGCGTTCGAAGATCGGTCCAAATACAGCCAGGAACGCCTCGGCCCGCATGCGGTCACCAAAACCTCCGGCCCGGCGGGCAACTTCCCGGATGGACAATTGGGCACCCTTGTAATGGTGCAGGAAGGTCGCCACCAGACGTAGAAACGGACCGACCCGGCCCTGCTCCTCCAAGACTGCGAAGACCTCCTCGCGGTGAATCGGCGAAAGGGATACACCGTGCGCAGACAGCTTCCTTGCAAGCCTGTCGATCAGCTTGCCGGATGCGTGCTCGTGGCTAAACGTCTCGATCAGGACCGTGCCTTTGTCCTTGTGCAGCTTGCGCTTCCACTCCATTCCCTCGCGATACTCTTCCTGATCGACGAACGGCGCGGTTCTGCCTCGGGCGTCGACACCGAAGTGCTCGATTTAGATCCCTGCCTCCGGGAGATAGAAGTCAGGCCGGTATTGCCGTTTCGCCGGCGTCGCGGTGTCGCGCTCGTAATCCGCTTCATACTCGTAGGGCACGCCGTTGAGATAGAGGAAGTTGGCGATCTCACATTCCTCGAAACTCTTGACCTTCTCGCCCTTGAGGGACCGGATGTCGTACTGGCGGATGTAGTCCCAGTACTCCCCCCAACTGCGGAATTCCTGCTCGTTCCTGTACGGAGCGAACTGACCCTGGAACCACCTCAGCAAGGTTGCCGACAGATCCCGGTCGGCGAGCAGGTCGGCGACGATTCCTTTCAGCAACTCGAGCAGCGCCACATTGTCTTCGGCCTCTTTCGCCAGCGAGGGGCTCCTGCCTTCGGCTCTGCCGATGATCTCCGTCCCGAGACCGTGGAAGGTCCGAACGGTGACGCCGTTCGCCACCTCATCGCCGAGGCGCCCGCGGATCCGCTCCCCGAGCTCCTCCCGGGCGTTCCTCGCGAACGCCAGCAGCAGCAGTTCCGACGGTCGACGGTAGGCTCTCTCCGCAAGCCAGCCAGCCTTTGCGACGATCACCGAGGTCTTGCCGCTGCCAGCCGCTGCGACCACGAGATTACGGTCGTCGTCGTCGACCACCGCCCTGCGTTGCTCGTCGGTGAGCGGCCGTTCCTCCACACGGTCCAAGAATGCCCGTGATCGGCTAAGTTCGTTCTTGACGAAGACCTCGTTGGCACGAGTCCGGAAACCTTCGGGGTCTGACACAAGATCCCGTATCGTCTTCAGCATCTGGATTTCGGGAGCCGCCGACAGCGCGGCCGGCCACCGCGATGCCATGTTGCCGGCGACGTCCCGTGAGTCGCGCTCAAGATCGCGAAGGACGCTGCGAGCGATGTATCGTTGCGGGTCAGCGAGCTGTGCCACACGCCCGTGGACGGAACGCAGCGTCTCGATTCGCGCCTCGACCGCCTTGCGCCACCAATCGACCCGCGCGGCTTCCAGCGCCGTCGCAAGCGCCGTCGCGTCAGGCCGCGACAGCCCGGATACCGTAACCTTCCCGAAAGCGTGGCGAATGCGCAAGGCACCCCACCCCAGGCCTGTCCTCAATTCGGCTGTCGCAATTTCGCCGAGCGGTATCTCTCCGGTTCGAAACGCGCCCCTGACCCTCAAGGCGGTTCTGGTCACAGCGGCCCCCTTTGCGTCTCCCGGTCGAACGACTGCGAACAAAACCGACGCGAGGCCCCGCCGTCTGGTCACGATTCGGAACTCAGCCTGCGGCTCGGGCACTGGAGAGCTAGCGGGATCTGTGTCCGTGGAAAGGGTAATCTCGTGATCCGACCGACCCAATCGTCACGGGAGGTATCGATATTGAAGTGGAAGCGTAAGTTTCGAGATAGCCGCTACGGAGAGCTCTAACTTCAGTCCGTGTGTATACCCCACCTCGAACGGCCGACGAAGGTCGAATGCTACAGGCTGTCCCCGATTCCCATTTGCTGCGAATTCGGTCATGCACGGATTCCCCTGGTTAAGTCCTTCCGAGATGGCCCTCAACCGACCGTTCAATCGAGACCTAGACCCAGTACACGCGATCACGACCGAGGGAGCTTTGCCCAGTCGTTGGTGTTGCTACAGTCCGGCGGTTTGAACTACCTGAAAGCCGTTTCCGAATTGTACTCGTTCGATCACCCGCTGCACCTGTTCAGGCTCGTTTGAGACCGCCTTGGCCCGGACCCGGAAGAACTTCTGTGACCGTTGGCCGCCTCGGGTGTCTTAGTAGTTAGATGCCGAAACTGACGCAGAAGATCGCGCAACGGCGTCATCCTAGGTCACAACAACCAACAAGGGGCCTTGCAGGATGCGTTTCGTAGCCGCCAAGGTCATTCCGCTGTCCTTAGTTGCAGGTTCGGTCGCAGTAGCGGCGCCAAGCAAGGTTGCTGAATCATCGCTGGGCACGTCCAATCGGCCGCTGGCAGGAACCGTCAAGATTGCCGTGGAAGAGCCCGCGCTCGCGGCCTCCCATCACGAAGTGAAGCTTCGAATCGAATTTGACACGGAAGGTATTGCTGCTCTTCATTCCATTGACGAGCACTATCCCATTGAAGAGATTATCGAGCCAACCATTGTCACAAGAGTTGTGAACAAGTCCGCCGCACCGGTTGCAGCGGCAGAAGCCAGGCTTGTTGCAGATAGCACCGCATTGCCAGAAGGAGACAACGCATGACACTTGATCCAGAAACTCTGAGCATGGTTCGGGCAACAATCCTCGCCAGCGCCGCCGCTCTAGCGATCGCCAAGATCTCCAGGCAGTGCAGTGCTGAGGGCTTACGCCGACGACTCCGCTTGATGGAAACGGAGCTGTTCGAATTCGCCCGCCTCGACCACGTCGGATTCGGTGAGCCAGCCTACTTGCTGCTGCGGGACCGCCTTCGCTGTATTGCCTGGGCCTCGCAGGACTTCAGCCTGACACGCGCCGGGCTGGCCCTGCTGCAAGGACACGACATCTGGAAATCTGCAAACTTACAGCGGCAGACGCGAGTCTGGGAGGAGGCGCTCGACCAAGTCGCAGCCAAACACTCCAAGAGGAGAATTGCGGACATGCATCGGCAGATGCTGATGACGGTCTGGACCTACCTAGCCCTCGGTGCCATTCCATTCGCTGCTTGGTTCTGCCACGACGTCATTCCCGTCTTGGCTCGACTCAAAGGACACCGCGCACGGATGCGCAAGACGCGGCTGCTCGAAGCCCATGCCTGCACGCTGACGAAGCTGCCGATCCGCTAGCCAGTACCCCAGTCGCGTGGGCCAGCTACTGCGAAGCAGTTGCTCGCCCAAGGGGCGAAGATGGTCTGTCCTCAATTGTTCTCGCGATGGCCTAGAACCGCGAGGGCGATACTGTCGGCCAGAGGCAGCTTCAGATCGATAGTTAGCGCCGCCGCACTCAGGGCAATCTCCGCTCACAGCTCCACGACAGTTCCCTGTTGCATGGCTGCCGTCGGTTCAAGTGCGGCACTCTCGTCACATTGCTGGAGCACCCTCTTCAACACTTCCGAGAGACTTATCGTGGGGGCCACAAGGGCATCGATGTCTTCGATCGGTCCCTCAATGAAGCAGGCGTTCGCACCATCGGCAAAATATTCCAGACAAGCGCTGGAATCGATGACACTCATACCCGGTCTACTGCGCGTTCGACGCTCGGGTCAAGTCCTTTCGAAGATCCTCTCAGCCCCCGTATCGATCGCAGGGGAATCAGCTCGATTTGGTCGCCATAGGCGATCGCCTAGATCTTCTGGCGCGGCACGCGGCAGAACCGGTTCCGGATCTGCTTAGGAATCACCACGTGGTACGTGGGGGAAACGGTCACCACCAGTCCGCTCGATCCCATATGATGCTGGTGTGTGCGTCGCATTGCGGTCAATGCTCGTTTGCGGCACCGCCTCCCTGTGGGCTTGGACCAACGCCGCTGCGCAGCCAGTCCAGACGCTCACGCACTGCGAAGACCTTTCGGGTTGGTCCGGAAGGGCCGAGCTAACCAGCGAGGCCCAAGAGGGGAGTACCGCCATTGCTGCTTCGTTCCGGTATGGAGAAACCGGATTCGTCTCCTACGATTTTGCCGATACGGGGCTGCGAATCTCGAACTGGCACCGCCTGAGCTTCTGGTGGAAAACAGAGGGGAGCGGCCTGAGCGACCTCAAGATCAGAGTTCGCAACCACCCTTCGGCTGGCGGCACGCAACTCACATACAAGATATGGTCGGGCCTGACGCCTCCCGACGGTTGGCAGCTTGCAATCGTCGACTTGGCAGATCCCCTCTACGCTCCGGCCGAGCCAAGTCCCGATCTAGACCTGCGATCCATCACGTTCAGGGCTGTGAGCCGTCCAGATTCGGAGGCTCGCGTATTCATCGATCATATCGTCGCAAAGGATCGGACCTTCTCGTGGAGAATTCGCGCGCCGCGACAGGAAGATCCAGCAATGTCTTTCGCCCGACCCCGCTCTGGCCCGACGCATTGGTATTTCCCTATCGAGTTCGAGAACCATTTCACAGAGGCCTTCCCGCTCTCGGTCGGAACCGGGGCAAAAACTCTGTGGAGACAGATACTGGAGCCAGGAACCAGCGAAGTCCTGATACCCATCTCCTCCGACCTCCTTAATGGGAGCCCAGCCCCTGATCGAGTTCTACTCTGGGCGCAATTGCCCGGCTTCGACCACACCCGCCGGTACTGGCCAGTAGACTTGCGCCAAGGCGGCCGCTCTCGAACTTGGGAACAGTTCGTGTCCGCGAAGCGGACCGACACTGAACCGGTTCTCCCCGATTTTTCCTACGCAGGCTACCACTACTTCGGCGAGCCGATCCCTGACGTGGAGTATCCAGTGTTCGATGTCACGCGGTACGGGGCCATAGCTGACGATGGTCTCTCCGATCAAAGTGCGATTGTTAGCGCCATTGCCGCCGCCGAAGCCAACGGCAGCGGCATCGTGTTCTTCCCGCCCGGCGAGTTCCTAGTCAATACCGATGCTGACAAGGATGGCGCTGGTGCATTCACGCCCATCCATATCCGCGGAAGCAGGATCATTCTCCGAGGCAGCGGAAGTGGACTGGGCGGCACGATCATCCGTCAGGTCAACCATATGCCTCCCGCCGGCGACAACTTATATTCCTCGCCCTATATGTTCAACTTCCGGCCTCGCCGCACATCCTCCCGAACCTTGGCGACGATTATGGAAAGCGCCAGCCGGGAGACATTCTTCCTCACCGTAGCAGACAGTTCCAGACTCAGCGTCGGTCAGCGGGTCGTCCTGCAGATGAACAGCACTGATGCAGTTGATGAGTTTCTCGGCCCGCGTTCGCCCGAAGACCTTGCCCCACTCCTCCGGACAAAAGGGCTGAGAATCACCGAAGAGCACAGCATTGCTGAAATCCAAGGCAATCGCATCCGCCTGAATGAACCCTTGCACGTCAACGTCAATCCCGAATTCGACTGGACGGTCCGGTCCTATCCACACCTGGATGAGATAGGCGTGGAAGACATCAGCTTTCACGGCTCGTTTCTGGAGAAGTTCGTCCATCACAAGAATGCAATCCACGATGGAGGTTGGAGCCTGCTCAACCTCAACCGATGTGTCAATTCGTGGGTCCGGCGCACGTCTTTTGTGAACGCCAATCGCGCAATGAACATCGTCGCCAGCGCAGCCGTGTCAATCTACCACGTGACGCTCGCGGGAAACAGCGCCCACGGTGCCATCAACAGTCAAAGCAGTTACGGCGTTTGGGTCGGGGTCTCACAAGACCTCGCAGCCCATCTCCATGGTTTTGGAACGAGCCACGGCGCAACCGGAACAGTATTTTGGCGCGCTGATATGAGTCCAGGGCAGTCGCTTGACATCCACAAAACCGAACCCTCCTATGCCAACCTCTACGACCAGGTTGCTAATGGCAGACTGTACGGCAGCAGCGGCGGAGGTGTCCCCCCGCACCACCTCCGGCATCTGGTTTTCTGGAATTTCAACCATGGAGGGGATGACACCCACTATGACTTTTGGGAAGGCTACCTGCGGTTCCTCGATCCGATCATCGTGGGTTTCCACGGCAATCCGGCTACCTTCAACGAGCGGACCCTTGAAGTACTTGAATCCAACGGCACCGCCGTGGAGCCGGCATCATTGTTTGAAGCGCAGTTGAGCTTGCGTCTCCCTGCCAGCCCTGTCTGGCTGGATGATCTTCGCCGGGAATGGGAAACGCTTCGCGACAAGCCGCTCCCGGATTATCCCGTGCCCGAGTTCCTTGACGCACCCTCACAATAGCCTTCGTGTCCGCGAGTTCGAATGGGCGTTCCCCAGCCGCGCTACGGCTCTCCTGCTGCTCTTTCCGATTACGGGTGAACTGGAATTCCCCCAAGTTTGATCGTCGCGCCGCCTGCAGAGATGGCTCGACGCACTGATCGGGCCCACCACCAAGGGCCAGATCGCCTCGGTCATCGAGAACACATTCTCGCCGCCCCATCCAACGGCGGACGTAGTGGTTCCCGGCTGCAGAAAGATAGAATCTTCCGGATCTGCTAGATCGATCACCGCCGCCGTCCTGCTTAGGAACTTCTCGTTCATCCGGACCAAGGCGATGTCGTGCTCCCAGTCCTCGTAGCCTTCCAGCGGATCGTACTCCTCGTGCATGGCGGTCTGCACGGCGTGGTGGATCTCCGTGACTGTTGGATAGCCCTGTACGACGATCAGTTCCGATTCCCACGAGTTTTCGCCGACTGGCACGGCGTCCACGCAATGCGCGGCGGTTAGCACCCACTCGTCCGCGGCCAGCGTCCCCGTGCACGTTCGAGATGGCGTAGCGTTGATCACGAGCAGCACCGCGGACGGCCGCTCGAACACGCTGGTGGGCGTGCCGCCTTCGACGTCCCTCCGGTTCAGCCCTGCGCCGGAGTCCGCCGCAAGCGCGGGCAGCGCCAGCACGGCTCCCAGAATCCACAGGAATGTGCATCTCTTCGTATGGGCAGTATCAATCTGAGTTGACAAGCCGACAAGCCGGCCAGATTCCGCTACCGTCATCTGAGTGAAGGTAATGACACGCCGGGTGGCAGGATTGCAACAGCGCTCCACTTCGCGACGCAGCTCAAGCGCCCGAAGACGCTCTACGCCTACGCCGTGACCATAGGGTTGGTCACGATGTGGACGTTCCTCATGATGCTCCCCGACGCCATGTCAATCGGCGGGGGAATCGCCGTCGGCTCGCCCGTAGTCGCAGTGGTTTTCGCGCTCCGGTATACCTACCTGTTGGCGCGCGAAGTGATCAAGGTCAAGCCGAACCACTTCGCTAGCGACCGCCCTTGAGCGTAGTCGGGTCATTCCGCGTTAGCGGGGTCCGTCCGGCCCTCGACCACGAGGCCCCGGCCCACCGCCCGAAGCGCCTTGACAATACGGTCGATGCGGGAACGGCGGTCTGGGGCGATCAGGCGACCCACGGTGGTATCAGACAGCCCCAGCCGTTTCGCAAGCGCGCGCTTGGTCACGCCCCGGTCCCGCATCGCGGTGTACAGTTCCAACTTGGCCGCCGTCACCGGGTCGACCGCGACGACCTCCTGACCGTCCATGACGGGGCTCGGAACAGGGATGGGTTCCCGCATTTCGACGTACATCCCGAGCGCCCCTGCGAGCGCGTCCTCGGCCAGCTCCAACGCGTCGGCACGGTCGTCAGCGCCGGTGTTGGCGCCGACCACGTCCGGGAAGGAAACGACGAACGCGCCGTCCTCGTCGCGCTCGATCCTGCATGGATAGGCATATCGCACTCTAGAAGTCCTCCTTCTTGATCCCGAGGTCCCGGAGCATGTTCCGCAGCACGCCCTCGCTGAGCTCGGTGGGCTTGACCATGGTCCGCCTGCGGCCGACGTACAACTGGCCGTGGCTCCCTTTGCCCCTGGCCTGCTCGAACCGAAAGTCCAGGCCGTTCCTCGCTGCGTACTGCTTGGCGCGTCTCATGAACTCCCGAACGTTCAAGTCGATAGTATTGCGGATAGAATCGTAGCAATAAAGTGTTTTCGGAGAAAAATCGGCATAATTCGCCTAATAAAGCTACTTTGTTGCCGGTTCGCACGATCTTACCCGCTTCCGTACGATAGAGGTGTCAGTCCAAGGGGAGAAAGCACGATGAGACGCCCCGACTACGGCGGCGCCACACCCGGGGTCCTCGCCCGCGCCCTGATGCGGCCTAGGAACGCGCCCTGGACGACAGCCCGTTCTCGGCGATCAAGTCGCGGCAGACAGCCCAAGGCGGGGCGTTGCCCTCGATTTCACAGCTTGTCGGAATCAAGCTGCGCCGCTCTGCCAGCTCCAATTTCAGTGCGGGCCTCATCGGCGAGACTGCTCAGGGCATCTTGGGAATCTGAGAATGCTTGAGTCCAGCGTTCCTCATCCTGCAGCTCTCCGAGAATCCACTGCGCAATTCGGTCCTGTTCCTCGGGTGGGAGTGCCGACATCTTCTCTATCGCTGTGTCATAGGCTCGGTTCACAATTCGAATTGTAGTCGTGGCTCTTGCAAAACTCGAGTCTCGATGAGTGGGCGGGAGCTGTGGCCGATTGGGTGTCGGGAGTCTTGAACTCGTGGTGCGTGCTTGTGCCAAGTGTTAAACGGTCCTGACAGCCGCCGTGATAACTTGTGGAGACTCATGGATCTCGCCAAAAGACGAGCGGAACTCGAGCGGCGCAACGCAGAGGCGCTCGCCGGTGGCGGCCCGGAACGGGTCAAGAAGCACAAAGAGGCCGGCAAGCTTGCAGCTCGCGAGCGGCTCGAGCTGTTGCTAGACGAGGGCACGTTCCAAGAACTGGACCGCCTGGTGACACACGACTGCACCGACTTCGGAATGGCGGAGCAAAGGGTACCGGGCGATGGCTTCGTTACCGGCTACGGCAAGATCGATGGCCGGCCGGCCTATGCGTTCGCTCACGACTTCACGGTATTCGGCGGGTCCCTGTCGCTCCAGAACGCCAAGAAAGTCTGCAAGATCATGGACTTGGCCATGAAGACTGGCGCACCTGTAATCGGGCTCAACGACTCCGGCGGCGCGCGCATTCACGAGGGCGTCGCCTCGCTAGCCGGCTACGCCGACATCTTCCTGCGCAATACCCTCGCCAGCGGCGTAGTGCCGCAGATTTCCGCCGTGATGGGACCTTGCGCCGGCGGCGCGGTGTATTCTCCCGCCATCACCGATTTCGTGCTCATGGTGGACCAAACCAGCCATATGTTCGTCACCGGGCCAGACGTGATCCGCGCCGTTACGCACGAGCAGGTGGGCAAGGAGGCGCTTGGCGGCGCGCGCACCCACAACGAGACCAGCGGGGTGGCGCATTTCTTGGCCGCCGACGACACGCACTGCCTGCAGCTGATCCGAGAGCTGCTGTCGTTCCTGCCGTCGAACAACTTGGACGACCCACCCTGGCGCGCCACGGAGGACCCGGCCGACCGGGCTGACGCCGACCTCGACGACGTTGTGCCGGCGGAGCCGGACATCCCCTACGATATCCGCGACATCATCCATCGAGTGGTCGACGACGCCTACTTCTTCGAGGTGCAGGCGCACTTCGCCCAGAACATCGTGGTCGGCTTCGCCCGCCTCGCCGGACGACCCGTGGGCATTGTCGCCAACCAGCCCGCCGTGCTGGCGGGTTGCCTCGACATCAACGCATCCCTGAAAGGAGCCCGCTTCGTCCGCTTCTGCGACGCGTTCAACATTCCTATCGTCACATTCGAGGACGTCCCCGGATTCTTGCCCGGCACCGATCAGGAGTACGGCGGCATCATCAAGCACGGGGCGAAGCTGCTGTACGCCTACTGCGAAGCGACCGTGCCCAAGGTCACGGTCATTACGCGCAAGGCCTATGGCGGCGCATATTGCGTGATGGGCTCGAAGCACATTCGCACGGACATGAACTTCGCCTACCCGACCGCCGAGATCGCTGTCATGGGCCCGGAGGGCGCCGTCAATATCCTCTACCGGCGCGAGCTCGCCGAGGCGGACGACCCGGAGCGCTTCCGCAGCGATCGGATCGAGGAGTTCACGGCCAGCTTCGCCAACCCCTACCGCGCCGCGGAGAAGGGCTGGATCGATGAGGTGATCGCGCCCAGCCAGACGCGTGCCAAGCTCTGCCGAGCGTTGGAGATGCTCGACAACAAGACCGAGCGTTCGCCGCGCAAGAAGCACGGCAACATACCGCTCTGAGGGCGCTGGCGAGGACGGGCTAGCCCTGTTCGAGGCCGCTGAAGAAAAAGGCCCGCTCGACGGCCGCCGTCTCCGGTGCGTCCGAGCCGTGGATCGCGTTTCGCTCGATGTTGGTGGCGTACAGCTTGCGCACGGTGCCTTCCGCGGCATGCTCGGGATTCGTGGCTCCCATGACTTCGCGCAGGCTGACGATGGCGTTGTCGCGCTCCAAGACCATCGGAATGATCGGGCCGGAGGTCATGAAGTCAACCAGGCTGTCAAAGAACGGTCGTTGGCTATGCACTGCATAGAAGGCCTGCGCCTGAGCTCGCGTCAGCGTGATCTTCTTCATCGCGACGATCCTGAAGCCCTCTCGCTCGAGGTGGGCGATGATATGCCCGGAATTGCCAGCTGCGACGGCGTCGGGCTTGATGATGGTCAGCGTGCGTTCCAGTGCCACGAGTTCAGTTCCTCCTCGATGCGGTCGGCAAGGCCGGTCGGACAGCGGCTTGCGCTCTCACATCAGCGCGGCCAAGGTCGAGCCAAGGTCGGCTGGAGTTGGCGCCACGGCGATGCCGGCGGCTTCCATCGCCGCCTGCTTTTCGGCCGCAGTGCCCTTCCCGCCAGAGATAATCGCCCCAGCATGACCCATGCGGCGGCCCGGCGGCGCCGTGGCCCCGGCGATGAATCCGACGATCGGCTTCTTGACGCGGCCCTTGACGAACTCGGCGGCCTGCTCCTCGGCCGTGCCGCCAATCTCTCCGATCATGATGATGCCAGTCGTTTCAGGATCCTCGTTGAACATCTCGAGCACATCGATGAAATTGGTTCCGATGACCGGATCGCCCCCGATCCCGATACAGGTCGACTGGCCAATGCCAAGGCTCGAGAGCTGCCCGACTGCCTCGTACGTCAGTGTGCCCGAGCGCGAGACGACTCCGACCGATCCTGGCTTGTGGATGTGGCCGGGCATGATGCCCAGCTTGCACTTTCCTGGCGAGATCACTCCCGGGCAGTTCGGCCCGATCAAGCGCGTGGAGCTGCAGCGCAGGGCATCCGCCACGCGGACCATGTCCCTGGCCGGAATCCCCTCCGTGATGCAGGCCACCAGGGCCAGCTCCGCTTCGATAGCTTCCAGCACAGCGTCTGCCGCTCCGGCGGCCGGCACGAAGGCCAGCGAGGCGTCAGGCCGCGCTTCGGCGACTGCCTCGCGCATCGTGTCGAAGACCGGGAAGCCTAGCGCTTCGCTGCCGCCGCGGCCAGGATGCACGCCGGCCACGATGTTGGCGCCGAACCGGATGCATTGCTCGGCGTGGAACAGGCCTGCGCGCCCGAGGCCCTGGACCACCACGCGGGTGGTCTCGTCTACCAGGATGCTCATACGCGATATCCCCTAGCCGGCTCGGGCGACGGCCTTCTGGGCAGCCTCCTTCATGTTTGAAGCAACGATGAAGTCCAAGCCCGAATCAGCGAGGATCTCACGCCCCTTTTCCACGTTCGTTCCCTCTAGGCGGAGCACCATCGGCACGCCGATCTTGAGTTCTTGCGCGGCCGCAACGATACCCTCGGCGAGGACATCTACCTTCAGGATGCCGCCGAAGATGTTGATCATGATCGCCTTGACATTGGGGTCCGACAGGATGATCCGGAAGCCGTTCTTGATCTGGTCCTTGTTCGCGCCGCCGCCCACGTCCAGAAAATTCGCGGGCATACCGCCCGCGTACTGGATGATGTCCATGGTGGCCATAGCCAGCCCTGCCCCGTTGACCATGCAGCCGACGTTCCCGTCGAGCTTGATGTAGTTCAGGCCGTGGTCGATCGCATCAGTCTCGAGCGGCTCTTCCTCGTCGAGATCCCTCAGTTCCGCGAGATCGGGATGGCGGAACAAGGCGTTGTCGTCAATGTCCATCTTCGCGTCCAGCGCGACCGCGCGACCGTCCGTGGTCAGCACGAATGGATTGATCTCCACTAGCGAGGCATCGGACTCGTCATAGGCCTTGGCCAGCGCCTGCATCGCTTGCACGGCAGACGCTCGCGCATCCGGCGCGATGTCAAGCGCGAAGGCGAGGCGACGCGCTTGGTAGCCCCGCAGCTCAGCGCCGTGGATCACTTCGCGGAGAATGGCGGAGGGATCCCTCGCGGCAACCTCCTCGATTTCCACCCCGCCCTGGGCCGATGCCATGAAGACCGGCTTGCTTAGGACCCTGTCCAGAGTGATACCGAGGTAAATCTCGCGCTCGATCGGCAGCTGTTCCTCAACCAGCAACCGCTGCACCAGCCGTCCCTGCGGGCCGGTTTGGTGGGTCACCAAGGTCATGCCCAAGATGGCAGCGGCGTGGCGCTCGGCCTCATCGACGCTGTGCGCCAGCTTCACACCTCCGCCCTTGCCGCGCCCGCCAGCGTGGATTTGGGCCTTCACCACCACTTTGCCGCCAAGATCCTCGGCGGCCGACCGCGCTTCGGCGACCGTCTTGGCCATGAAGCCCCGAGGCGTGGGCACTCCGTACGCGCGCAGAACTTCCTTGGCCTGATACTCGTGGAGCTTCATGGGAATGCGGCCGTGGGGTACGATCAGAAAACCGCTCAGGCCGCCCGAACTCCCAATATATCCGGGATGCCGGACCTAGCGCAATTCCATGCCAGCAGTCCAAGAAGCGTTGCATCTGGCCGCCGCGCGCCAAGACCTGTCCGAGCAGCAATCCTCCGCTGCCTTGCAGGAAATCCTCGATGGCCTGTCTTCGCCGCCGCTGATCGCCGCCCTGCTTGTCGCCCTGCGCATGAAGGGAGAAACGGCCGACGAGATCACGGGCTTTGCCCGCGCGATGAGGGCGAGCGCTACCGGCGTTCGCACCGTGCGCACGCCTCCCGAGCGACTTGTCGACACCTGCGGCACGGGGGGGGACGGCGGATCGACGTTCAACGTCTCCACGGCAGCTGCGTTAGTGGCAGCGGGAGCGGGCGTGCCGATAGCCAAGCACGGCAACCGCGCGGTTTCCAGCAAGTGCGGTTCGGCCGACGTGTTGGAAGCGCTCGGCGTCAACATCAAGCTCAACGCGAATCAAGCGGCCCGCTGCATCGATGAGGTGGGTATTGGCTTCCTATTCGCGCAAGCGATGCACCCGGCCATGCGCCACGCCGGGCCGGTGCGCCGCGAGCTGGGCATGCGCACCGTGTTCAACATGCTCGGCCCGCTGACCAACCCCACCGGAGCGTCGATACAGGTCATGGGCGTGTACGAAAGCCGGATCGTGCCGCTCGCGGCGGCCGCCCTCGCACGCTTGGGAGCGCGGCGTGCATTGGTAGTACACGGCAGCGACGGAATGGATGAAATCACGACAACCGGTCCAACCAGCTTCAGCGAGGTAGTCCGCGGCAAGGTTGCGAGGCAGGGATCGCTCGAGCCTGACGAATTTGACGTGGCGCGAGCGAGCGCGGCGGCGCTCTCCGGGGGTGACAGCGCCCGCAACGCGTCGATTATTCGGTCGGTGCTGGCAGGGGAGCGCGGGCCTGCGCGGGATATCGTGGTTGTGAACGCCGCGGCCGCGATTCACATGTCGGAAGCCGCATCCAGCTGGCGAGGCTCCGCCGCGCTTGCCCAAGAGGCAATCGACTCCGGCGCGGCAGCTGAAAAGCTCGCGAAACTCGCCGAGCTGTCATCGCGCCTGGCCGCGACCGGATAGACCCGGCAACTCAGGTCGCTGAGCTCGGCCGCGAGAACGCGAATCCGTTTGCCTGCCGGCCCGTCAAGCCGCCCGTGGTCGGAGAGGCAGCGAGCGCATTCTCTGCCCCGTCGCGGCGAAGACTGCGTTTGCCAGCGCCGGCGCCACGGCGATGATCGGGGTCTCGCCCGCCCCTGCAGACGGAATGTCGGGCCGATTCAGCAAGAGTGTCTCCATCGGCGGCGTACTTCGAAAGCGCGGCAACGGGTATCGCGCGAACGAGCCGTTGAGCAGCATTCCGCCAGCAAAGCGAATCTCTTCGCTCAGCGCCGGGCCCAGGCCCTGGATAACGCAACCTTCGATCTGGGCCCGCAAGTTGCGGGGATTCAGAATCGCTCCGCACTCGAACGCCGAGACCAATCGCTCTACCTGAACGCTTCCTCCCTCGACCCGAACCTGCGCACAGATAGCGATGTACGAGCCCTTCTCGAAGCCAGCGGCAATGCCCGACCCACGATTCCGTTCCCGCGGCTTGTCCGTCGACCAAGCGAATCGATCGGCTGCGGCCTGGAGGACGGCTGACAGCCGCTCATCGTCGAGGTTGGCCAGCCGGAATTCGAGCGGGTCCAAGCCAGCGGCTCCGGCAAGTTCGTCCATGAAGACCTCGCGGGCGAAGTTGTTCCCGGTCGCCCCGATGCCCCTGTAGGAGCCCTCGCGCAAAGGCGAATCGCACGGAAGGTACTGCGTGCGAACATTCGGCACGGCGTAGGGTGTTTCGATCGCCGCCGTGCCTGGGTTGTAGGCGGTGAAGTCCCAGGCGACGATCTTCTCGCCGCTGAGGCCCGCGCGCACCTCGAATGCCGCTGCGGGCCGAAAATAAGCCCAGGCGAACTCCTCCGCGCGAGTCCAGTGGAGTGAGACCGGCCTGCCGGCCGCCCTGGCCAATCGCGCGGCTTCGATGGCGACCTCGCCGGTGTGCTTGCCTCCGAATCCCCCGCCGGTGTCGGGAACGACTACGCGCGCTTGGTCGGCGCTGAGGCGGAACGCCTCCGCCAATTGCTCGCGAACGCCGAACGGCCGCTGCGTGCCGGTCCAGACGGTGAGCCGGCCTTCATCCCACTCGGCGACCGCCGCACGCGGCTCCAGCGGCGCGTGTTGTACATAAGGAATCTCGTACGAAGCCTCAACTCTCTGCGCAGCTGCCAGCGCACCGTCGACACCGCCGCTCTCACGGCGTCGCGCTCCGCGACGCCCCCCGCCACTGGGCCGCGCGTTCCGTTTCAAGTACGGGCCTAGGCCCTCGCTTGGCGGATGGGCCACGGTCCGCCACTTCGCGGTTTCGCTGATCGCCTCCAGCGCCTTCCGAGCCTCGTAGGATGTCTTGGCGGCGCAGCCGACGAATTCCCCGTCGCGCACCGCCACCGCGCCCGATTCCCGGCCGGGGGCAAGGTCGATGCTCTCGAGCTGCGCTCCGTACGACGGCGGTCTCAGAACTGCGCCATAAAGCATGTTGGGACGCCCGATGTCCGAGGGAAAGCGGTGGGCGCCGGTGACGATTTCGCGTGCTCCGACTTTGGGCATTGCCTGGCCCAAGACCGTCCAATCACGGATTTCCCTAAGCGGGACTCCCCGCGGAACGCTGTCGTCGACGGTTGACGCCGGCCCCTTCGAGCGCGCCAAATCGGCATACGAGAACCGATTGCCAGCGCGGACTACGGCTCCGGCTTCCACGCGCAGTTCGGAAGCGTCGAGATTCCATGCTTCCGCCGCCGTCCGCACCAGCAGCTCGCGGGCGGCGGCGCTCGCGCGCCGGACCACCGGTATCGTAGATGGCGTCGTCCGACTTCCCGCGGTCGAGCCATCGTTCGGCGTTTCGGCCGTGTCCGCCAGCATCACCTGCAACGCGTCGGGGGAAACGCGGAGCTCTTCTGCCGCCGCCTGGAGGATTTCGGTTCGGGATCCCTGGCCGAACTCCACCTTGCCCGTCAGCACCGTGATCGATCCGTCCTCTCCTAAGTGCAGCCGTTGCGATGGCCGGACTTGAGCGGAGGCGCCTCCGGGGCTGAAGACTACCTTCCCAGTGGCCGAGACCAGCAGGCCGGCACCAATGGAGGAGATCCAGTCACGGCGGTCCAGCTCGAAACGGTAGGCCGGACCCTCGGCAAGCTCCTTGCGGTCGGGCTCGCCCAGGTCTTCGCGGAATCGCTCAAGCATCGCTCGCCTCCGAGGCGCGGGCGCCGAGCTCCACCGACGCCAAGATGTTCCGATACCCGCAGCAGCGGCACAGGTGCGGGTTCATCGCGTCGACAATCTCCGACCTGCTCGGTTTTCGATTGCGCTTGAGCAGCGCCGTAGCCTCAACGATCATTCCGGCCGTGCAGTATCCGCACTGCGCACCGTCCATGTCGATGAATGCCTGCTGTAGTGCTGTGAGCTGATCGCCGGGGGCAAGGCCCTCGATCGTCGTCACGCTCGTGCCGTCCACGCTTGAGATGGGCGTTAGACAGGAAGCCGTGGGTTGACCGTCGACCAAGACCGTGCAGGCTCGGCACTGGCCTTCGCCACAGCCATACTTTGTGCCGGTGAGGCCGAAGTCCTCACGCAACACGTCCAGCAGGGGTCGGTCCGGCGGAGACTCGACAGCGAGCCGATTCCCGTTTACCTGGACTGTGAATCGCGCCACTGCTCACCTTCAATCCCGCGGGGGCGGCGAATGTACTGCGGATTGCCCATCCCGTTGCGCACGGGCCATCTATCCCTGACCCGTCTCCCCAAAGATTATGTCGCATTCTCCTCTTCCGGAATCGTCACTGCCAGTGCATGCTTGCGAATCGATGCCAGCATGCTCTCGCATCGTTCGTCCAGCGTGTCTCCCTCCAGATCCAAGGACACCCCGTAGAATTCCTTGCCTCGATCCCGTAGTCCGACGAGGTATTCATCCATGCTCTGATCCGCCAGGAAGATCGCTCGCTCGTGCATGTCTTCGATCACCTGCCTCGCAGTTTGCCCGCAGTGCGTGTCTCCGCCTGCCGTCATGATCCCGATCACGTCAGTTCCCTCCAATCCGAGCGCTTCATCTCGCTTGCTTTGCCGATTCCACGAGCACCTTCGCGGAATCCCTTGCCGTTTCTGGCACCGCGTTGCCCCGGCTTGTCGGTGGTGCATCTCGAGAGAGTCTAAGTTGCTGCACATAGGCACTTACTGCACCACCCAAATACGGCATTGGTCGCCGCTGGCGTGAGGCCGTATTCGCCCAGCCGTAAACTGCAGGACAAGAATCGGCAGATGTTCCTCGATGCAGGAACTCTCGACCAGTGCACGTAAACGCTGATCCGGGCTACGCTCGGGTACCTGTTCCGACTGGGTGTCGACCCGGATTGTCTGGTTAGCGAATGGGAGAGAATCAACGACGCCCCCCGGCAAGCGCACCGAGCATCCTCGCGAGTCGCTCAGAGCGCCCCGGAACATCCCGATCGGTTGCATGCCTGAACCACGTAGTGGATAGCGAAGGGAATAATTGAATCGGATGTGGGCGGATTCTCGTCAACATAGCCGGTATCCGTCAGGTTTCTCGCCAAGTTCCTCCAGTTCGACCGATCAAAAAATACTCCGTCCTCACAGTCTAGGGGTCCATTTCTTGTGTCGCACCGCCAGACCTCGTAACGCGTCGCGCCGGGGGAAGCATCCCAACTCACCCTGACGTTCGAGCCTTCCCGGGTTACGCTGATATTCTGAGGGGAGCTAGGCGTTGAGCTCGTTGCGGGATCCGTGCCGCCCCGCGCATCGCCATCGCCCGGGTCGGCGGTGCTTCCCTCGACCCGGTCGATCCGCCACACGCCATCCCCTTGCTCCGAGGCGGCGAAATCATAGGTTCGCCCGTTGATGGTGCTGTTCTGGAGGTTGATCGAAGAGCCGGAGGTAAAGAAGATGAACCGGCCACGGCCATCTGGCGTGACCGTGAATGCCTCGTCCGTGCCAGGATAGTTGCAACTCCCGCGCGGGTTCAGCGTCAGTCCCACGTAGCAGTCGCCGTCCGTACCGCCCGACACCGCGGTATCGACTTCCCCGGCATCGACCTCGATGGTAAAACGGATCGTGTAGAGATCGCCGTCGACGTCCGTCACCGTGTAGCTCATCGCGTACAAGCCTGTCGCGGCCGGCGTACCCGTGAGCCTGCGCGCGGCAGCGTCGAAGCTCAGCCCCGGCACGTCGGGCGAGAGGCTGTAGGTCAGCTGGGGATTGCCGCCGGTGGCCTCCGGCAGCGTCAGGGCGTCAATGGCCGTGCCTACGGTGTACGTCCGGTCACCCGGCCGTCCCGCAGCTGGAAAGACCGGGAACCGGTCGTTCTCGCCGCCGGCCGGACCCGCCGTACGTCCGGTCACGCTCCCGCGCGTGACCGTTCCGTCGACGATCTGGCAGCCGCCCGCCGACGCGCAGGTGTAGCGCGGGCCGTCGTTGACTTCGAAATACCCACCTTCGTCAAGATCGATCGTCGTGCTACCACCGGAAGCCCGAACGCTTCCGCCGGACAATTGCGCCGGAGCGAAAAGACCGGATATGGGCACACCGGGCAGCGCCTCGTCCACGCCATACGTTGTCCCGACGGGATCTGAGACCTCGTCGTCCCCGACAAACCAGTCGCCGCCCGAACGGGTATCTTCCGGGTCGACACCGCCGGAGCAGGACGAAGCGAACCAGCCGCTGGTGCGGGAGGAGAAATACAGATTCGCCCGGCATCGAGTGCCGTCGTCGTAGTCGAGCGTCAAGCGGCCCGCGTCCGGCCCCAATCCAACATAGTCGTAGCCGCCCTCGTTAGTCGTGAACATCCCGTCACTCTGGACGGTCTCGGAGAACCGGAGGGTCTCCATAATCGTCAGTGCGAGACGCCCGCCGTCCGCTTCCAGAACCGCGCTCTCGCCGACGAAGCGATCATTGAAGCCGGCCCGGTTTGCCGGCGCCGCGCCCCGCACGGCGGTCGTGGACAGGTTGTTCCAGTGGCCGGTCGAGGTTGCGACGACATTCACCACGTGAAGGGGCCGGTCAGAGGACACGGTCAGCCGCCACCCGCCGGTGGCCGCCCCCAGCCTGCCCGTCAGGGACGCGTCGCCGGCTTCCAGTTGCAACGCCGTCAGGGTACGCGCCCCGTCGGCCGGCAGCGTCAGCGTCACCTCACCGCCGACAGCCATCGCGCCTCCATCGTCACGTCCGGCGATCGTCACCGCAGCCGAAGTGTCTCCCGGATTGATCAGCCGCAGCCGACTCGCCTTGGTGACCTCGGTGGAAAGGTTGAAAACGGGTATCTCGTAGCGGTACCCCCCCCCCGCGGTCGGGCTGGGCGCACCGTGTCGTGCATCGCGCTCAAAGTGCCGTCGGACGCCCGGACGAAAGCTAGGGGCACGATCGGCGTGTCTGAGTCGATCGACAGGCGTACATCGCCCGAGAAACTCCCGAGTCCTTCGATCAATCCCCTGGCTTCATCGGCGGACCGAAGCTCCGTAGCGTCGAACTCCACCGCCGCAGTTGTGCGCAGTGCAATGGTCGCCGGACCGGAGCGCGTTCCGTCGTCGGCAATGGCGAAGACCTGCACAGTGGCGATTTCCGCAGTGTCATTGACGATCCGGAGCACGCCTTGCGGACCGCCCGACATGGCTGGTGCCGGAAACAACGGGATGGTGTATTCTTCGGCGTCTGCGCCAGACCATCCAAGAACAAGGACCGCCAAACCGGCGGTGAGGCTTTTTCGAACTTTCATGATTCAGAACTCAACGCGGCACAGCCCGCAACGGTCATTTTCGAAGCATTGCCCGGTACCGGGACAGGCAATGTCGTGGGCAATGTGTCGAATGCGGCTGCGGCTTCGATGTACCCGAGTATAGCTGATGCACTCGCACACACGGATCAGCCTTTGGCGAAGAGGGGTTGGCGTAAACGGAATGGCGCGACGTTACACTAATGGGAGCGGCCTGTCGGGTTCCACGCTCCAACGGGACATTCCCGGCATCAGCCCGGACTCTCTCCATGATGCTCAGAAAATTCCTGCTGGGCGTAGGGATGGCTCTTGTGGTTGCTGTTGTCGGAGCCGCGGTGCTCCTAGTAAGGGCTCTTGACTACCTC
The DNA here is from genome assembly GCA_028819215.1 of Bryobacterales bacterium. Taxonomy (GTDB): domain Bacteria; phylum Acidobacteriota; class Terriglobia; order Bryobacterales; family UBA6623; genus VXMF01. Next base: position 164 of record JAPPMG010000034.1, on the reverse strand, counting down.
TCTCGCTTCTTGGGCCGTGTAGCCCTTGTCGCGCTCGCAATCAGTACACTCGACTCGCTGACCGACTGCGGGGACTCGTAGGCGAGCGGACGTACACGACAGAACGCGTTAGACTCAGGGATCCTCCCCTCGTGAACGAGTTCTGAGGCGGGTTGCTGCGGCTA
>JAPPMG010000081.1 GCA_028819215.1 Bryobacterales bacterium | reverse complement strand
TCCGTGCGGGGGGAGCCGGGAAACCGGCTTCCCTACCGCGATCGCCGGACTTCGTACTGGAGGTGGCCTCGCCGTCGACGGCGGCCAAGGATGCGGAGCACAAAGTGGGCGAGTACGCCAGCCTTGGAGTGCGCGAGTACTGGCGGCTGGATCCGGTCGGGGAGTTGATGGCCAGTCCACTGGAGGGCTACGTGGCCCGAGCGGGCGGATACGAGCCAGTGCCAGCGGTGGCGATCGCGGGCCGCGTGTGGTTGCGGAGCGAGGTGTTAGGGCTGGAGCTACGCGGCGAATGGCGGGAGCGGGGGGCCGTGCTAGTGTTCCGCGACCCGCGCACCGGGGAGGAGTGGGCCAGCGCGGCCGAGCGCGAGCAACAGGCCGCTGGGCGCGAGCTGATTGTCGCCAAAGACGAGCTAACTGCGGCAAAAGATGCGTTGATCGCCAAGGATGCTCAGTTGAGTGCCAAGGATGCCGAGCTGAGCGCCTCGCAGGAGAGAGTGCGGGAATTGGAGCAGCGGCTCCGGGACGCGACCGGCCAGACCCGCCCAAGCGGGCGCGATTCATGGGGTTGAGTCACGCATTGCCCTCAACGTGCTGCGCGGGCCTCGGCTAACCGGGAATCAGCACTCAGACTCGTTGCGGCTCATTCTCCCGGCTTGCGATCGTAACTGGGCAACCGCGGATTCGCAGAGTACCCGGGCTAGGCGCGAGGCCAACCGTGCCCGTTGCAGCGTTGGCTCAACATCTGCCCTCGTCGGTCTGGGCAGAGCCTCGCTAGTCATTCCTACCTCCGAACCGTGCATCGGGATTGTCATGGAGGAGCTTGCGGCCGAGTTCCAGCGCCTCCTCCTCCGAGCGAGCGCCCTCACTGACCTTCTCCGTCAGAACTTGTGAGATGTTGCGCCGCGCCGTCTTTGCGAGCCCGTAGCTGAGTTCGGGGTACCGGTATTCTCCGCCGTAACCGAAGAACTTGTTGGAAGGAACCCTATCCAGCATTTCGTGAGGTGCGCGTCTGGATGCACAGGGCGAGATCATGTGAGCCCAGCAAAGGTCGACAAAGACGCTCGGGAACACCTTCGCGATCGCCGCCGCCTCCAGACTGTGCTGGGCCGACCGCCGATATCTCCTTCCGGGAAGCGCACCCGCTAGCCCTTGACAGTGTAAGGTAAATGATATAGATTTCTGACAAAAGGGTCAGGAAACATCCGACCGAAAGGGAAGCAGTCTAATGACCGGAATCGCCGACAAGATCATGCAGAGGGTGTCCGTTCACGATAGCGGAACGTGGGTGAGCACCCCGAAGGACTTCTTGGATCTCGGAAGCCGAGAGGCCGTTGACCAGGCCCTTTCACGTCTCGCTAAGGCGGGGCGGCTGCGCCGGGTCGGCCATGGCTTATACGACGTTCCGAGGACCAGCAATGTGCTGAATGGCCTCGCGCCGGTTCATCTGGATGCTGCCGTTGCGGCAGTGGCACGGCGAGATGGAGTGCGGATTATGCCGGACGGTCTGGTCGCTGCGAATCAGCTGGGTCTTACAAATGCGGTGCCCGCGAAGGCCACCTACGTGACGGATGGCCACTCGCGGACACTCAAGATCAACGGAAGAACCGTCCGCTTTCGGCATGCGGGTCCGAGCGTCATGCGGTGGGCCGGTAGACCCGCCGCGCCAGTGGTTCAGGCGCTGCGGTGGCTGGGTCGCCGCGCAGCCACAGACAGAGAGATCGTCGCCACGCTGAATCGACATCTTCCCGACTATGTGAAGGCCGACCTGTTGCACAACAGCCGAGGTCTGCCTGGGTGGGCATTGCCCTTGGCGCGCAGCATAGCGAGCGATCAGGCCGTTGCCGCATGACCGGAGGCTTCGAATCGCTCCTCGCCTTGCCGGAGCAGGACATCTGGCCAGGCAGTGGCGAGCAAGACTACGATTCCAATCTGTCGCCCCGTTAGGTTCTGTTGGTGCCGAAGGTTCTGATTGGTCGTGACGAACACCTCGTAGCCTTCACGTTCCGCTAGGGCGAGCAACTCCCCGTTGTCCTTGTCCGACCGGCCTTTCTCAGCAAGCGTGTCTACAGCGTGCTCCTGAAGGTTGCCTCGCAGGGGCGCCGGAGCGCCTTGATCGAACAAGAGTTTCAACGCGCCACCGCCACACGTAGGGCCTTGGCCTCGTGTTCAAGAACGGCGCGGACTTGTTGCTCATCCACACCGGGGAACCACTCGACAAACTCCTTGATCGTTGCGCCACGGGCCAGATTCTCGTACAGCGCCACGAGTGGAACCCGCGTGCCCGCAAACACCCACACACCGCTGACTCTCCCTGGAATGCGTTCTACGGCGGCGCAAGTCTCCCAGCTAGTCATCTTCGTCACCTCGTCATTTCGAACTCTGTTGATAGTGTGATCCAGATTCAGTGCTCGACGCTCCCACGGGGGCTCGAAGCATTGTGGGCAGATCTCCCGACATGTCTCGCATATCCGCCATCCCGGCTGTTCCATCGAGAACACGACAGCTTTGGAATCCCGGCTGGGTTTCTAGTCACTGCTACGTCCGAACAGTGCATCGGGATTGTCATGCAGTAGCTTCCGGCCGAGTTCCAGCGCCTCCTCTTCCGAGCAAGCGCCCTCACTGACCTTCTCCGCCAAGACCTGTGAGATGTTGCGCCGCGCCATCTTTGCGTGCGCGTAGCTGAGTTCGGGGTATCGGTAGTCTCCGCCGTAGCCGAAGATCTTGTTCGAAGGAACAGTATCCAGAAATTCGTGAAGAGCGCGTCTGGAGGCACTTGGCGAGATGATGTGAGCCCAGCAAAGGTCGATATATACGTTGGGGAAGACCTTCGCGATCGCCGCCGCCTCTCCTTGGTAGGGATAGCTCATGTGGAAAAGGTCGAACTTCACCTGCGGGAACAGGAAGAAGAGGTTCGTCAAGTGGGTCGGCTTGGAGTTCTCGATAAAGTTGCCGTTCCCCGCATGCAGGCCGGTATGGATCTGGACCGGCACGCCGTGCGCCGCTGCCAAGCCGATCAGATGGTGAAACATGTGGTCCTCGAGCGGACGGAATGGGCGCTCCACGCGAGACCGGAAGCCAGCGGGCCGAGTGCCGCTCCCCCTTAGAAGCGACTGCAGGCTGGACTCTGCGTCGCGCTCTGTCACCTCTGCGTAGTGGATTTCGCGGTTGTACGCAAGTGTCGACTTGACCGCGACCATGCCGATCTCGAGGCTCTGCTGGAAACTGGTCTCCATCGCCCGCTTGAGCCCGGCGAGGCCTGTGATGGAAACGTCGGTTAGCTCTTCCAGGTTCCGGATGTCCGCAGCGGACTGCGGGGCGACGAATCGGTCGAACTTCCGGGCGCACACGAAGAATCTCGGGTCGGGCCTGACCGGCGCGGCGTTCCAGTAGTCGTCCAGCACCGAGTAGGCGATGTTCGAGCGCCGGACGAGGATCTCCTCATACAGGCCCGGTCGGTTCGCGGCCTCGATCCTGCGATTGATTTCGGGCAAGGTAGCGCCCGAGATCTGATCGACGCTGTAGATGTCCTGAATGGCAATGCGTAGCGCTCGGCCGTATCCGGTCACGCGGGCCGACTTCCAGAACGGTTCGAACGCCCGCCAGCGCTGGCCCGCCGGAGCGCCTGGGTTCCTCACGACTGCGAGATCGTCCCCCGAGAGGCCGGCAGATATCACGTCACTAATGGCGTAGTGTCCGGCTAGCGTGAAGAAGTCGATTCGAGAGGATGTACGTTCCTCTTCGGGGATGATGTGCTCGTGGGTGTTGACGAGTGGAATCTCGTCGATAGCCTCCAGTAGCTCGGCTTCGAGCTCAGGCGCAGCTGAGGACGCGGCCTGGGTAGCGGCAAGGGCTGACACAGATCCGAAGAAAGTACGGCGACCGATCGGCATGGCACCATCTATCCTCCCCCATTTGTTCTGCCGCACACGCTGGAGATGTGTGCGGCTCACAATTCGAGCAAGAGCTCCCTCTCCGCCGTTGAGGTGATGTCAGATTGTTGTCGTAAAGCCGGTTCTCGGTCGGGTACAAGAGGGATCATCAGCGCATCATGACCGTCGGAAGAGGCGTCGAGAATTGGTAGCATGTCGGCCGATCATGACCTTAACTCGTCGAACATTCGCCATCGGCTTGCTGCCGGGATTCGCTTGCACCCAAGCAGGGCACTTCAGTCAAAGTCCCGTATTCTCGGCCGGGGAGGATGGTTACCACACGTTCCGAATTCCCGCACTGCTGCCCGTTGGCAGCGGAGTGCTATTGGCATTCGCAGAGGGCCGTCGTTTCGGGCGGGGTGACAGTGGCGCGATCGATCTGGTCGTAAAGCGCTCGACGGACTCCGGCACAACTTGGTCGGCCCTGCAGGTTGTCTGGAGCGATGGGCCAAACACGTGCGGGAACCCCTGTCCCGTGGTCGACAGTCGAACCGGCCGGATCCTCCTGCCAATGACGTGGAACTCGGGCCAGGACAACGGGCGCGATCTGCATAGCGGGACTGGCAGTGATACGCGTCGGGTGTTCCTGGCATACTCCGATGACGATGGGCGGAGCTGGTCATCCGCGCGCGAAATCACTGGCCAGGCGAAGCGGCCTGATTGGTGGTGGTACGCGACTGGCCCGGGTGTAGCCATCCAGATCCGGAACGGCCAGCACGCGGGAAGAATTGTTGTACCTGCTAACCACTCCTCCGAGAAGGACGGATACGCCGCGCACGCCATGCTTTCCGACGACGGAGGCGAGAACTGGAGAATGAGTTCGGTGATTGCTCCAGCCTGCAACGAGAGTCAGGTCGTCGAGCTGGCCGACGGCCGGTTGATGATGAACAGTCGCAACCAGTCGTTCACGAACGAGGAGCGCACAGGCTATCGTGCGATCGCGTTCAGTGCTGACGGTGGCGAGACCTGGACATCCCCGCAGCCGGATGCGCATCTCGGTGATCCCCAAGTCCAGGCCAGCCTGATCCGGTATTCCTGGCCAGGCGAAGGTAACCCGGGCAGACTCCTGTTTTCGAATCCCTCCCCGCCGATTTCGCGGGAGCGGGGGCAGCGGATTCGCATGACCGTGCGCTCCAGTCTGGACGACGGCCGCACTTGGCCCGCTGAGCGATTGATCCATGAAGGGCCTGCAGCGTATTCGAGCTTGGCTCGACTGCACGATGGCTCGGTGGGATTGCTCTACGAAGCAGGCAGCGAGGGACCGTACGAAGCCATCCAGTTGGCACGTTTCTCAATTGGCTGGCTGGACGGCCAAGCGGCCTGAAGCCAGAACCGCCGCAGAGGCGTGCTTCGATCCGGGGTCCAGAACGGCCCGGCAGCGGAACTGCGCCTCTCGCCCCAACGCCCGATCTTGGGCGCGGCGAGCCTGCTCGACAACACACAAGTCGTAGGCTGATCCCGGCTATCCTGTTACCGGGCCGGCCTGTACGGCGGCCCAATGATCGGAGGTTCGAGCATGGAATCAAGACGGGAATTCCTAGGCCATCGCTTGCTGGATGCCACTGCCCTCGCCGCAGCGGCGGGCTTGCCGGCCGGGCTGCCTGCCCAAACTGAGTCATCGCGTCAGATTCGCATGGGAGTGGTGGGAGGGGGCTTCGGGACACACTTCGACTGGCACGAGCATCCAAACAGCACGGTCGCCGCAGTCACCGACTTGAGGGCTGACCGGCGCGACGCGCTACAGACGAAGTATCGGTGTGACACGGTATACGACTCGTTGGAAGAGATGCTTCAGCGTCCCGAAGACCTAGATGCTGTTGCAGTCTTCAGCGGCGCGCCGGACCATTTCAAGCACGTCTCGATGTGCATGGAGCGCGGGCTCCACGCATTCTCCGCCGTACCCGCGGTAATGACCCTCGAAGAGGCTGACGGCCTCCGGGACCTCAAGGAACGGACTGGGTTGCGGTACATGATGGCCGAAACCAGCTACTACAGGCAGCCCACCATCTACGCACGAAACCTGCACGGAGAGAGCGGCTTCGGAGAGGTCTTCTACACAGAGCTCGAGTACTACCACGACCGCGGCGACCTTGAAGCGCTGCTGGTCGACAAGACCTCTCGCTTCTACGGGCCCGATGGATCTCGTACCTGGCGCTGGGGCTTGCCGCCCATGCACTACCCCACCCACTGCCTAGGGTTCTTGGTGGGAGTGACACGGGAACGCATCGAGCGCGTCTCGTGTCTCGGCTGGGGAGGCGAGCACGCCTGGCTCGAGGACAACCGCTACGACAATCCGTACTGGTGCCAGTCGGCGCTGATGCAGACCAACCGCGGCAACATGTCTCGCTGCAACGTCTTCTGGTTCGTCGGCGGCCACGGAGAACAGGCCCGCTGGTTTGGCGAGCGAGGATCCCTATTCATGGCAGTGGGAGGGCTTCACGAGGATGCCTGGCTGCCGCGTTCGAAGGCCTTGGACCGCGACGAGCGCGTCCAGAGACTCGAGATTCCGGATTACTGGAAGAGCGACATGCTGCCGCCTCGGATGCGGCACGGCAGCGGCCACGACGGCAGTCACCCGTTCCTTGCGGCGGAGTTCGTCAATGCCCTTATTGACGACCGGGAGCCGGTGATCGACGTGTACGAATCCTTGGCGATGACAGTGCCGGGGATTGTCGCGCACCAATCGTCGCTGAAGAACGGCGAGCAACTCGCCGTTCCGAGCTTCGATCGCTCTGGTTGAACTATCGAGCAACGAAATCCGACGGGATTCCGGCAGCTCGAACGATTCTGACTGGATTTCAGAGGAGCCGCCTAGGCGTTGGCGAGGTTGCGCCGACTTACAAAGACACGCAAGCGCGACGCGAGCTGGCTTCCAAGCGACACTTGTTCATGGACAGTGTGGAGCGAGAGGCGCTCTCGTGAGCGGCTGCCTCCCTCGCCACATACCGAACCGCTGCGGCGCCCGGTCTGTTGCAGGCGGCCCCGTCTGAATCGGAACCTAATGCGTGATTCGGACCGACAACTCCTGTGCCATGCTGTCTTGCGGGTCGGCCCGAGACCGCTCCGAACGGCGCAGAGCTAGCCGGTGTCACTCGACGACCTCAGTCGCGCTTCCAATTCGCGGATCCGTTGATTCACTCGGTCACGCTCGCGCTCGGCTCTTTCTAGCGCCGCACTGGTTTCAGCGTGGGTCAGCAAGTCCCGCCCCAACAGTGGATCATGGAACCGCAGCAGCCACCGCTCCGCCCGCAACTCCAACCCCAGCGCCTCGCTCCGGTGCCAGCCAGCCGCTCTCACGGCCCGCACCGACTCGTACCGGCCACCCTCCAGCCGCCAGCCCTCCAGCCGACCCGGAATTAACACACCCAGCGGGTCAAACCGCCAGTACTCGTGCACGCCCATCCGCTCATATGTCGCACGCTTGCTCGTCGCGTCGCGTCGGCTCGTCGACTCCGACGCCACCTCCACCACGAAGCTCGGCACCACACCGGCCTCCTCCCAGAGTAGATACGATTTGCGCCCCTCCTTCTGCTGTGCGCCCAACACCACGAACACGTCCGGCACCACCACCGCCGTGGCGTCGCCTTGGCGGAAATAGACGGCCATGCTACCTGCCACGTAGGCGTCTGCGCGGGCCATGAAATGCGTTTCCAACTGGTCGCGCATGGCGACGATCGACCTAGCATGCGGTTCGGTCTCCGTCAGGACCTTGCCGTCGGAGTAGGGGTACTCCACGTCCGGTTGCCCTGCGGACGGCTGGAGGATGGGATCTAGGAGCGCGTTAGGAGCGGCCATGGCTGCATGTTAGCAGGCCGGATTGCGGACGGGGGCTCTTCCCGGCTCGGGCATGCTGAGCAGGCTCCGATCCCTCCGCGAAGGCGGCTGAGACCGAGCGTCGTGCTGGCCGGGAATTGGCCCCCAGCATCGAAATTGACTCGATCGTAGACGTTAGCTCTAGACGAAGTGTCTAGTCGTGCCGAGCAACGAAGTCCTTGCGGATCTTGGCGACAACCGTGAAGTGGGGATCGACCACGTTCGCGATGTCATATTCCATCGCGTGCCCAAGTAGAAGGGACGAGCCCCGCTCGTCGAAGCCGTAGTCGGCCATCAGCCAGCGCTGCAGTTCCGTTGTCGCATGCTGCAGGGCTTGCTGAAGAGGCCTCGCGCTGCCTAGCGTCATGATGTACTCATCGGTCTCCAGCCGCGGCCAGCCGATCTTCCGCTCCTTGATCAAATCGACCGTGAACTCGACGTCCATCGAGACCTCAAGAGCGTTCCCGACGACTTCTCCATCGCCTTGGCGCGCGTGTCCGTCCCCGACGAAGAGCAGCGCGCCCGGCTCGGAGACCGGCAGCATCAAGGTCGTGCCGACAACTAGGCCGTTATAGTCCATGTTCCCGCCGAAGGCTCCTGGCGTACTCGTCGCGACGGCCTCCTTGCGAGCTGGAGCGACCGCGACGCATCCCAGCATCGGCCGGAGCGGCACTTCGATCCCTCTGGGCTCGATCGTTTCCGACGCGACTGTAGCCACCCCACGGTCCTTGTCGATATTCCAAGTCTCGGTCGTCTGCTCCCGCTCGGCCTCGTGGCGCAGGAAGGCCGGATCGACTGTGTAGGGCGCGAGGACGCTGCTCGACCACGCGGTCGGCCGGTTGGGTTCGATCTTTTCGAATCGCACCACCAGCACATCGCCGGGCTCCGCCCCTTCCACGAAGAAGGGGCCGGTCTGAGGATTCGGTCGTCCGCCTACTTGCTCGTTGTCGGCATCGAAGCCGCGCGCGTCGATCGTCTTGGTGATCACCCTGTCGCCCGGCTTGATCGACAGTACCGGCTCGTGCGCGAACGAGAACGTGTTGTGGTACTCCGAGGGCTCGAAGCGATGCGTCTCAGCTGCAGCCGATCCGGATGCCATGAGCGAGATGATAACGAGTGTCGCGACGGAAAGTGACATCGGATATTGACCTGCCGCGGCGATTATAGCCACCCACAGCGAGAATCGGTTGGGTCGGACGAGCCCGTGTGGCTGCACGAGGTCGCGGCTATCGGCCCGCCGGCATCAGCGGACACTGCGAGGCCCGCGCAAGAGATTGTGCCAGGAATGATCGGCGCGGCCCCTAGCCCATGGACCTTCGACCTAGCTCCACGGCCAGAGCATCTTTATGCTGGTCGCCCCACTTGGCCAGCCTGCCTGCCAGCTCCTTCACGACGTCCTGCCGGTCTGAGTACAAGTTCTTCGTCTCGCCGGGATCGTTCTGCATGTCGTACAGCTCGTCAAAACGCATTTGCGGCCTAGCCCCAAAGTGGCGCAGGATCAGCTTCCAGCGCTCGGTACGAATGGCTCGCTCTTCGAACAAGACCCCGTCGATACCCTTTTGCGAGATGTTCTGGATGACGATCTCCCGACTCCATTCGTCCCATCCGCTGACCAAGTCCGCGATCAGGCTGCGATCCGAAAAGTCCTCGTCAAGCCTGCCGTAAAGGCCTGCGGCGTCCATGATCGTTGGCATCAGGTGCACGGAGCTCACGCCGGACTGCCAGGCGACACCGGCAGGCAGGACTCTGGGGTAGTGCATGATCAGCGGCAGGCGGGCGGCCTCGTCGTATGAGATGCTCATGCCCGCAAGCGTTCCGGGGCGATCGATCCACGTCCGTCCGTGTTCGGTGGTGAGGATGATGAACGTGTTGTCGAGCACATTGTTGCTTCGCAGCGCATCGATCATTCGTCCGATCTCTTCATCGAGCGCCGTGACCGAAGCGTAGTATTCCTCGTGCTCGACGTTCTTGCCCTCGTACGGTTCGTGGAACCTCTTCGGGGGATTGTTCGGCTCGTGCGGCGAGTAGTAGGACTGGTATAGGAAGAAGGGCCGGTCAGCGTTCTCCTCGATGAACTCGACGGCATCGTCGGTCTGAATGGTGGGCCTGTAGCGTGACTTGTGTGGCTCGCCCAGCCAATGATGGATTTGCGAGTTGAAGCTCTTCCAGACGTCGAAGAACCCCGGGTTTCCTTCCCCTAGGTGCCACTTGCCAATGTGTGCCGTGCGGTAGCCGGCGTTATTGAGAAAGTGCGGAAAGTTATCCCATATGTCGAAGCGCGGATCGCCGAATGGATCGGGTATCGGTTCTTGGTAGGTGTTGCTCGACCCGCTCCGCACGTAGGGATAGGGGTTCTTCCGCATCCCATGCTCGTGCGGATACAAGCCGGTGAGGATCGAGGCCCGACAGGGTCCACAAAGGGGCTGCGGGGCGTAGCAATTGTCGAAGCGGATGCCGCCCGCGGCCAGCCGATCGATGTTCGGCGTGTGGACATCCGAGCGGCCGTATGCCCCGATCGCGTCTCGGCGGCACTTGTCCAGCAGGATGAACAGGAAGTTCGGAGGGGCCTGTTCGCCACCGGGTTCAGCAGCGGATCCGGTTTGGCCCAGGGCCCGCTGGGCCGCCGAGGAACTGCCGAGGATTCCCAGCCCTCCGATTGCGTTGAGAATCGAACGTCGCTTCAGTTGATGAGACATGACTCTTCCCCCCCTATCCCCACTGCCACTGCAACTCGAACTTCGGATTCGTCTTCCACTTGCCCTTGGAGAAGTCCGGCATGGCCACCGACTTGGACTTGCCGGCGATCGACTCCTCGCTCAGGGGTCCGATCGCGCTCCACGTCACCGCGTCTACGATCGAAACCGGCGGCGGCGTCCCGTGCCGCAAGCTCTCGGTCCATCCGCGCAGCTCCATCCAGTCCGCGCCGCTGTGTCCGAACCGTAGCGCGCGCTCGCTGTACATCTTCCAGATCGGATGGTCGAACTCGTCTAGGAACGGGTTCAGCGAATGCCACCTGCGGGCGTCGAGCGCCTTGCCGTCCCAATGTCGCTCCTGGACCCAGATTGAGCCTTCGCCGGGGAACGGCCAGCGGACCATGCCCTTGGTCCCCTGATACTTGTGTCCGTCATCACGGGGATGCCAGCTTTGGATGTCGTGGAAGTTCAATGCCGTGCGGCCATCTTCCAGTTGCACTAGTACATCATCTCACTTAATCTGTCGGATTTGGATACAGACTCTCCAGCTT
>JAPPMG010000023.1 GCA_028819215.1 Bryobacterales bacterium | reverse complement strand
GCGCTCCGGGGAACCCGTTCAGACGGACCTCGCGAAGCGCGGCTGGCGGTGGGACAGAGGCCAGCGATGCCGGATCGTCCTGGCACCCGGGACGCCGGAGCGGTGACTGACTCCGTTAGCGCCGCCGTCCATGGACACGGGCATCGGGGCGGCTGTGGGATGGATCAACCTGCCTACGCGTTTCTCCGTTTCGCCTCGTATGAGTCGTGCTACCCTTCACCCTTCGGTGACCCGGGGGGGCAGCATCTTACGGATTTCGTCCGCGATAGGTTTCAAGACTCCGTGGGTCAATGCGGCCCCGGCGGCCGCACGCGGATGTCCCCCGCATCCCGAATTCGGTGCCCAGAGATGCACGGCGACCCGACCCATGTCATATTTCTGGCGCTCACGATCCACGCCCACGGACGAACAGAGGACTTCGACGAAGGTGGCCAATAGGCAGACCAGCGGCGGAGCCACAACCGGCTACGAGTCCGAGTTGTGGGCCATGGCCGACGCGCTTCGCGGCTCGATGGACGCCGCCGAGTACAAGCACGTCGTGCTCGGTCTCATCTTCCTCAAGTACATCTCCGACGCCTTCGAGGAGCGGCGTGAGGCGGTGTTGGCCGATTGGGGGGAGGAGGCTGCGGAGGATCGCGACGAGTACACTGCGGAGAACATCTTCTGGGTGCCGCGGGAAGCCCGCTGGGCCAAGCTGAAGGCCCAGGCGCGGCAGCCGACCATCGGCCAGACCGTGGATGGGGCCATGACCGCGATTGAGCGCGACAACCCGGCCCTGAAGGAGGTGCTCCCCAAGGACTACGCGCGCCCGGCGCTGGATAAGCACCGCTTGGGCCAGTTGATCGACATGGTGGGCAACATCCGCGTAGGGGACGCCGAAGCCCGCTCCAAGGACGTACTCGGCCGCGTCTACGAGTATTTCCTCGCTCAGTTCGCGAGCGCCGAGGGGAAGAGGGGTGGCGAGTTCTACACCCCGCGTTGCGTCGTCAGACTGCTCGTCGAGATGCTGGAGCCCTATCGGGGGCGGGTCTACGATCCATGCTGCGGCTCTTCGGGCATGTTCGTGCAGTCGGTCGAGTTCATCCGCGCCCATGCCACCGGTAACGCCAACGGCGGAAACGCGCGAGGCGACATTTCGATCTACGGGCAGGAGTCGAACTACACTACATGGCGACTCGCCAGGATGAACCTGGCCATCCGGGGGATTGGGGGGCAGATCGCCCACGGCGACACCTTCCACAACAACCGCCACCCGGACCTGAAGGCCGACTACATCCTCGCCAATCCCCCGTTCAACGTCTCGGACTGGGGAGGGGAGCGGCTGGCAGACGACAAGCGCTGGCGCTACGGCGTCCCGCCGAAGGGGAACGCGAACTTCGCCTGGGTCCAGCACATGGGCCACCACCTCGCGCCGAAGGGCGTCGCGGGGTTCGTGCTGGCCAACGGTTCGATGTCGTCGCAGCAGTCGGGCGAGGGCGAGATCCGGAAGAACCTGGTCGAGGCTGGTCTCGTGGACTGCATGGTCGCGCTGCCGGGCCAACTCTTCTATTCGACGCAGATCCCGGCCTGCCTTTGGTTCCTGGCGCGTGGGCGGCGGCGGGGTGGAGAGATCCTTTTCATCGATGCTCGGAAGCTCGGCCGCATGGTGGACCGGACCCACCGCGAACTGACCGGCGAGGAGATCGCCCGGATCGCAGAAACCTATCACTCGTGGCGGGCCCCTGAGGAGGGGAACAGCTACGCCGATGTTCCCGGCTTCTGCAAGAGCGCCTCGATGGACGATGTCCAGAAGCACGGCCACGTCCTGACGCCGGGCCGCTACGTCGGCGTGGAGCCGCAGGAGGACGATGGTGAGCCGTTCGAGGACAAGATGAAGCGGCTGGTCTCCGAGCTTCGCGAACAGCAGGCCGAGGGCGCTCGGCTGGATGCCGCGATCACGGAGAACCTGGAGGTGCTGGGATTCGGGAGGCGGGGACCGTGAGCAAATCGGACGAACGGCGCTGGCAGCAGCAGCCCGACACTTTCGGGACGGCGCTCATGGATGCCGAAGGGACAGCAGCCAGCACGTCTGGCACTGGGGACGCATGGCAGAGTATGCCTCTTCGTGAGGCTGGGGTTTCGCTCATCGACTGCGAACACCGCACGCCGCCGGCCTCTGAAGATGGCTACGCCTATATAGGCATTCCGCAAGTCAAGGATGGCCGCATCGATCCGGATGGCGCTCGCTGTATAGCGCGAGAGCACTATCGGGAATGGACAAGGAAAGCCAATCCCCAGCCATTTGATATCGTCCTATCCCGTCGTTGTAATCCCGGCGAAACGGGTTTCGTCTCGCCGGGGTTCGTTGAATTCGCCCTTGGCCAGAACCTTGTCTTGCTCCGATCCGACGGGAAGAGGGTCTTTAGGCCGTTCTTGCGCTGGCTTGTACGTGGCCCACGTTGGTGGGCTGAGGTAAGCAAGTACATCAACGTTGGAGCAGTCTTCGACAGCCTGAGGTGTGCTGACATTCCGGGGTTTCGACTACCCATCCCCCCCCTCTCCGAGCAACGCGCCATCGCTCACATCCTCGGAACGTTGGACGACAAGATTGAGTTGAGCCGCCGGATGAACGGCACGCTAGAGGCGATGGCACGGGCGCTGTTCAAGTCCTGGTTCGTCGATTTCGATCCGGTACGGGCCAAGATGGAGGGACGCGACACGGGCTTGCCGAGAGTCATCGCCGACCTGTTCCCCGACCGGTTGGTGGATTCCGAGATGGGGGAGATACCCGAGGGCTGGGAGATCTTCAGACTGGATCGTCTAGCGGACCACCATACGAAGTCCACGTCGCCCTTACGTTCGCCCGAAGAGGAGTACGAGCACTTCAGCATCCCGGCATATGATGCTGGCCAGCGCCCTTCCATCGAGCTTGGTGCGGCCATCAGAAGCAACAAGACCGTTGTACGCGACGATGCGGTCCTCCTGTCCAAACTGAATCCACGAATCCCTCGCGTCTGGATGGCAGCCAACTCCAAGGGAAGACGGCAAGTGTGCTCGACTGAGTTTCTTGTTTTCACGCCGCAACCTCCCGCGAGCAGGAGTCTTCTGTTTGCACTATTTGTGGATCAGAGCTTTCGTGCTCTGCTCAAGTCCATGGTGACTGGCACTTCCAAGAGCCATCAGCGCGTCCCCCCGAAGGCTCTGAAGACCCAAGAGGTGTTGGCCGGGTCGCCGAGAGTCTTCCGGGTGTTCGGTGAAATAGCCGGAAGCTTGCTAGCGAGAGTCCTGAGAAACAGATCCGAAGTTACGACCCTCGCCGCGCTACGCGACACCCTCCTCCCCAAGCTCATTTCCGGCGAAATGCGCGCCCGCGAAGCCTCGAAAGTGGAGGCGGTAGCGTGACGGTAGCACACGGAGAAGCCGTTTACTCGCTAGGCGCTCCGCCTTGCACCGGGCTTGGCCTTAGGTGGTCCGGCGAGGAACTCGACGCGGCATTGGATGGCCCAGTGGCTGCCGTGCTGTTCGACGACGAAGGCAAGGCGGACATCGACGAGATACTGCGTGGAGTTGCCGAAACCGCGTTCGAGCAGGCCGGCCTACGGCGCGTACTTGCCGATCCGGTGCATATCGAAGACTGGCGGGTCGGAGAGGCGATCGCCGAGACGTGGCTGACCGATCATCGCGACTGCCACTTCCCGTGGCCCGACGGGCGTGACGAGCGAAAGAGCGGTTCTAGCCTTCCGGGAGCTGACCTCGTCGGTCTGCACGCCGATGCCCAGGGCGATTGTCTGGCGTTCGGCGAAGTCAAGACTTCCTCGGACGCCAGTCACCCGCCGGGAGCAATGTATGGTCGAACGGGTCTGAAGCGGCAGCTTGAGGACCTTCGCAACAGCATGTCCATACGGGACAACCTCTTCAGGTACCTTGGTCATCGCGCCAAGGGAGCCGATTGGATGGAGCGTTTTCAACGGGCGGGGAGACGCTATCTGGCCAACAAGTCCGATGTCCGACTGTTCGGCTTCCTCGTCCGAGACATCTCGCCGCACCAGAACGATGTGAGAGCGCGGGTCGAGCGTCTCGGCCAAGGCTGCCCCGATGGTACGAGGATCGAGTTACTGGCGTTGTACCTACCGGTCGGTCGCCTGGACGGGATCGGGGCGGTCGCCATCGCGGCCAGGGCGGGAGACCTGTCATGAGTCTGTCCAAACAGGCCCTCGACGCGCTCAGAAGTCATTGGGCCGTGAATGCGATTGGCGTAGCTGATCTGGAGCGTGCTGAAAGGCTGGTGAGCGAGCGTCTGGCTGACCGGGCCGTTGGCGGACAGATCTCCTTTTCGTTCTCTTCGAGCCAGGACCAAGATTCCTTGCTTGAACGGGCCGCGCTCGCTTTCGAGGTGGCCGCGATCGAAGGCCTGGAGGAACTGAGTCGGCCTTTCGGGGAGAACATGGAACTGCGCGATCAAGCGACCGCCGCATCGTTCCGCGTGTTCGACATCCGCCGCTTACTACCGGTTCCGACTAAGACGCACGATCGTCTGTTCTTTGTGTTGCAGCTTTCCGCTGTCGCCTACTGCGGGGATCGTTGGTCCGACCTTCGCCGCTGGTACAAGGAGAATGAAGAGGCCCTCAAGCCTCCGAGCGTCGCGGGGACACAGTGGGACCATCGCCTGCTGTATCGGCTATTTCACTGCTGGGTCCGGTTGTTTCGCAAGCGAGGCTGGGACGATCTTGACCGGATCAGGGAGATCATCGCGGGACTACGCGAGGATCAAAAGCTATTTGAGGAAGGTCGTCTCCAGAACGGCTCGCCCGCAGAGGATAGGGCGATCGCCCTGCGGCTCGCCGCACTCTATCACTGGGCAAGAGCTACGGAGATCGTGGCTCTGTACATGCTGCAAGGGCAGTCGCCCAACCCACTCGGATCGCTTGACAAGCACTTTGACGGCGCCATCCGAGCGGCGACGGCGTCAGGCGACGCGCAGCACGAGTTGATCCTCCGCTGGATGCATGCAGCCGCACGGATAATGGTCACCAATTCGCTGTGGTGGGCAACGCGCGCTGTCAATTCACGGACATCGGACTTTGTCCGCTCCCTCACGCGTCGCGAACATCGGGCGATGTTCGAACTTCTGCCGCCCCAGCGGGCGGCGCTCTTGGAGCAGGGACTCCTTGATCAGGCCAAGACCGCGATCGTGATCGACTTGCCGACCTCGGGCGGCAAAACGCTGCTCGCCCAATTCCGCATCCTACAAGCGCTCAACCAGTTCGATGCCAAGAACGGCAAGAACGGCTGGGTTGCCTATGTGGCACCGACGCGCGCCCTGTGCGCGCAACTCACCCGTGGGCTGAGAACGGATTTCGAACCTATTGGCCTAAGGGTCGAACAACTGACGGCGGCGGTTGAAGTGGATGCATTCGAGGAAGAGTTGCTGACCGAAACGCATCAGCCCTTCCACATTCTCGTAGCCACGCCCGAGAAACTGTCTCTCGTAGTCCGTAACAAGAAAGTCGAGCCGCGCCCGCTGGCGCTCGTTGTGATGGACGAGGCTCATAACATCGAGACCAAGGGCCGGGGACTGCGCATCGAGTTGTTGCTCGCCACGGTCAAGATGGATTGTCCGCTGGCCAACTTCTTGCTGCTCATGCCCTATGTCGAGGGGGCCGAATCGGTTGCCCGGTGGTTGGCGCAGGATATCAATGCAGGCCAGGCCATTAGCCTCGGCACCGTACCGTGGAAGCCCAACGAACGAATAATCGGCCTCTATGGCGCTGCTCCGGACGACAGGACGCGGGCCGGGTGGCATCTTCGTTTCAAGACCTTGACCACAACACCGAAGGCCATGGCGCTTACCGGCACTCACCGCGTCGGTGGGGTGAGGCCCGTCAATGTTCCGAGGAGCCAAGTCGTCACTAATGGCCAACAAAAAGGCTTGGGTCTTCAGACGGCAGCGATGGCGAAGGTCATGTCTGCTCGTGGCACGAGTATCGCTATCGCGAACAGCATTCCCACTGTGTGGAACATGGCGGCAAAGGCAGCCGAAAGCCTGTCGCGGCTCGACCCGGTGCCGCGGCGTATCCAGCTTGTTCAGGACTTTCTGCGGACTGAGGTCGGTTCGACCTTTCAGCTTGTCGCGACCTTGGAGAAGGGGGTCGGCGTCCATCATGCTGGCCTGTCCGACGATGCACGAGCCCTGATGGAATGGCTCGCTGAGACAGGAACCCTGAAGATCCTCTGTGCGACCACCACGATCGCGCAGGGCATCAACTTTCCGGTTTCCTCCGTGTTTTTGCAAACGCACAAGTATCCCTATGGACAGGAGATGTCGCCGCGCGAATTCTGGAATCTGGCCGGCCGTGCGGGACGGATTGGCCATGACAGCGTCGGTGTAGTCGGCCTTGCGGCAGGCTCTGACCCGGAATCCGTGATCGAGTTTGTTCGCCGTAGCACGGGCGCACTCGTCTCACGGCTGGTGTCGCAATTGGACGAGCTTGCCGAGCAAGGGCAATTGGCGAGACTCTCCGACCTGCTTTGGCAGGATCAATGGGAGGACTTCCGTTGCTATGTCGCCCATCTCTGGGCGGAAAAGAAGAACCTGGACGCCGTGCTATCGGACTCAGAACAGCTTCTTCGGCAAACCTTCGGATACACTTCGCTGCGAAATGATCCTTCGCAACGGCAGAAGGCCGACGCATTACTGGACGCCACGCGCGCTTACGCCCGCAAGCTCGCCGACATGCCTAGCGGCGTTGCCGAGCTTGCGGACTCGACCGGCTTTTCCCCGGAAGGCGTAGCGGGAGCAAGGATTCAACTGCGCACGCTCGAGACCCAGCTCAAGCCCTCGGATTGGGCTCCGGAGAGCCTTTTCGGCGATGGCGGCAGGATGGCCGATCTGTACGGAGTGATGTTGAGCGTACCGCAACTGAAGCGGCAACTAGAAGAAATCCGGGGCGAAGGTCACCGGCAAATGCGGATTTCCGGAATCACGCGCGACTGGGTGAACGGCAAAACCATCGACGTCATCGCTCGGAAGTACTTCAGCCGGGAGACCGACGACGATGGAACCCGGGCGATTACGAATGCCTGCCGCGCGATCTACCGGACGATCTCCAACAGCGGTACCTGGGGCATTGCCGCGTTAAGCCGCGTTTCCGGTCTCGACTTCGAGAGCCTATCCGAAGCCGAGCACCGCAGGATCAATGCACTTCCGGCGATGATCTACCACGGCGTCCGGACAGAGGATGCCGTTCTGATGCGCATGAATGCCGCGCCTCGCAGTGTCGCAGAGAATCTTGGCAAGCTGTACCGTGAGACAGTCGGCGAAGACGATGGCCGGTACTCCGTTGTCCAGGCGCGCGAGTTTCTGAAGAGCCTCAGCGATGGCGAATGGCGCCGTGCCCGCCCGGAACGGTCCGCTCTTTCTGGGGACGGATACAAGCGTTTGTGGGGAGTGCTCTCCGGGGAGGCAGACTCATGAAGGACTTCGTCGCGTGCGAGGCGATGTACCAGGTCCGAGGCGGGCGCGCCTGTGCAGTTCGTCGACCGGAGCGGTCTAATGCGGAGCGCGGGACAGGGTGGGCATGACGGTGCGTGTTACAGAATCCTCCGTCGAGGTCGCTACGCTCGAATGGCTCGAAGACCTCGGCTGGAAGGTGGCCCACGGTCCCGGCATCTCGCCGCACGCGTCCGGTGCGGAACGATGTGACTACCGTGAGACTGTTCTAGAACAGAGGTTGCGGAACGCGTTGGCACGGCTGAACCCCAACCTGCCCCCCGGAGCGCTGAACGACGCGTTCCGCAAGCTCATCCGACCCGAAGGCTCCACCTTGGAAGCCAGGAACCGCGCGTTCCACCGCTTGCTTGTGGATGGAGTGACAATTGAGTACCGGACCGCTGGCGGAACCGTGCGGGGAGCCCAAGTCTCCGTCCTCGACCACGAACGCCCCGCGAACAACGACTGGCTCGCGGTCAACCAGTTCACCGTCGTCGAGGACGAGCACGAGCGACGACCGGACATCGTGCTTTTCGTCAACGGCCTTCCGCTCGGTTTGATCGAACTCAAGAACCCGGCGGACGAGAAGGCCACGGTGTGGACGGCTTGGAATCAGATCCAGACCTACAAGGCCGAACTTACGGACCTGTTCGCCTTCAACGCCGTTCTCATCGCCTCGGACGGAATCGACGCGCGCATGGGCACGCTGACGGCCGGGCGCGAGTGGTTCAAGCCATGGCGGACGATCACCGGAGAAACGCTCGCAAGCCCGCATCTACCCCAGTTGCAGGTGATGCTCGAAGGAATGTGCCAGCATGACCGGTTTCTGACGTTGGTCCGGGACTTCATCGTCTTTGACGACGACGGCAGCGGCAAGCTGGCCAAGAAGATGGCCGGGTATCATCAGTTTCACGCAGTGGAGACGGCGGTGCTTGAGACGCTCCGCGCGGTGGCACTCCGTCTGCAAGCCAGGTGGGTGGCCGACCCCGGGGGCCGGTACGAGACCGGCAGACAGCCGGGCGGCGATCCCGGCGACCGGCGCATCGGAGTCGTCTGGCACACCCAAGGGTCTGGCAAGAGCCTGACGATGGCCTTCTACGCCGGACGGATTGCGCGGGAGCCGATGATGGAGAACCCGACGATCGTGGTGCTGACTGACCGCAACGACCTCGACGATCAACTCTTCGGCACGTTCGCCCGCTGCCACGACCTGCTGCGGCAGACTCCGGCCCAGGCCCGGAACCGGGCCGACCTGCGGGCTAAGCTAGGCGTCGAGCAGGGGGGCGTGGTGTTCACCACGATCCAGAAGTTCCTCCCGGAAGAGAAGGGCGACCGGCATCCGCAGTTGTCGCCGCGCCGCAACATCGTGGTGGTCGCCGACGAGGCACACCGGAGCCAGTATGACTTCATCGACGGCTACGCCCGCCACATGCGCGATGCGCTCCCGAACGCCTCGTTCATCGGCTTCACCGGCACGCCCATCGAACTGGAGGACGCCAACACGCGGGCCGTTTTCGGCGACTACATCAGCGTCTACGACATCGAGCGGGCGGTCGAGGACCGCGCCACCGTGCCGATCTACTACGAGAGCAGGCTCGCGAAGCTGGCACTGGACGAGGCGGAACGGCCGAAGATCGATCCCAACTTCGAGGAGGCGACTGAGGGCGAGGAAGTCGAACGCAAGGAGAGGCTCAAGACCAAGTGGGCTCAGCTGGAGGCCGTCGCCGGATCTCCGCACCGCCTCAAGCTCATCGGCCAGGACATTGTCTCGCACTTCGACCGCCGCATCGAGGCCATGGACGGCAAGGCCATGATCGTCTGCATGAGCCGCCGCATCTGCATCGACCTCTACCACGAACTGACCCGGCTACGTCCCGACTGGCACCACGAGGACGACGCCAAGGGCCGCATCAAGGTCGTGATGACCGGCAACGCATCGGATCCTCCCGGCTGGCAGCCGCACATCCGCAACAAGACCCGCCGCGAGGCACTGGCGGAGAGGTTCCGCGATCCCGGCGATCCGCTCCGAGCCGTGCTCGTGCGGGACATGTGGCTAACCGGCTTCGACGCGCCGAGTCTGCACACCATGTACGTCGACAAGCCGATGCGCGGGCATGGGCTTATGCAAGCCATCGCGCGTGTGAACCGGGTCTTCCGGGACAAGCCGGGCGGGCTGGTCGTCGACTACCTCGGGCTTGCCCACGAACTGAAGCGCGCTCTCGCCACCTACACCGAGAGCGGAGGCACGGGCAGGACCACCGTGGATCAATCCGAGGCGGTGGCGGTGATGCTGGAGAAGTACGAAGTGTGCCGAGGGCTGTTCCACGGATTCGACCATTCGAAGTGGATCAGCGGAACGGAGGCGGAGCGGCTTACCCTGCTGCCGGGCGCGCAGGAACACATCCTTGCACAGGAGGACGGCAAAGCACGCTGTCTCCGGGCCGTGCGCGAACTTTCGCAGGCCTTCGCGCTCGCCGTGCCTCACGAGGAGGCGATCCGGATCCGCGACGACGTGGCGTTCTTCCAGGCCGTCCGGTCGGTGCTGGCCAAGCGCGCCCACGGTGAGCCGCTCCCCGAGGAGGAGCTCGATTACGCCATCCGGCAGATCGTCTCGCGAGCCGTGGCGTCGGAGGGCGTCGTCGACATCTTCGCCGCAGCCGGTCTTGAGAAACCCGACATCTCGATCCTGTCCGAGGAGTTTCTGGCTGAGGTGCGGGGGATGAAGCAGCGCAACTTGGCGGTCGAACTGCTGCGGAAGCTACTTAAGGGCGAACTGACCATCCGCAAGCGAAAGAACGTCGTCCAAGCGCGATCCTTCGCCGAGATGCTTGACCAGACTATCCGCCGCTACGCGAACCGGGCGGTCGAGGCAGCGCAGGTGATCGAGGAACTGATTCAGCTTGCCCGCGAGGTGCGTGAGGCCAATGTCCGCGGCGAAACGCTCGGGCTCTCCGAGGACGAACTTGCCTTCTACGATGCGCTGGAGACGAACGACAGCGCCGTACAGGTGCTCGGCGACGAGACCCTGCGCGACATCGCCCGCGAGCTGGTCAAAACGGTGCGGAACAATGTCAAGATCGACTGGACACTACGCGAGAACGTCCGCGCCAATCTCCGCCGCTTGGTCAAACGCATCCTGCGGAAGCACGGCTACCCGCCCGACAAGCAGGCGAAGGCCACCCGGACGGTGCTCGAACAAGCCGAGGTACTGTCCGCTGGGTGGGTGGCATGAGAGCGCGTCGGGTGCCGTCTGCGGTGGGGGTCGCCGTCCAGATACCTTAGAATCAATATCAATAGTCACAGGAACCGAAAGGGTGTACAGGAGGGCAGATGCCGGCGCGTAGCAAACCAAAGCGGTTTTCAAGGGCTCAGTTGGAAGCCATCTGCAAAGTGCTGGCTGACACGAGCGAAGGTCTGACGGGCTCTGAGATCGGCGGCATTCTCGGCCAGGTGCGAGTAGCGGATGTGAGTCCCGGCATGACGAAGTGGAAGCGCCTGTTCAACGCATTGGCCGAGGAGCAGAACCGAACGCAGTCCGGTGACCGTGTATTAGCGTTCATTCGCCATTCTTTGGAGCCGGCCCGATATCAGGGAGATTCTGCGAGACTTGAAGAGCGCCGCGATCGAGTCAATGTGACCCTGCTCCTCTATGATGGATTGAAGTTCGGGGAGGACGGGAAGTTCCACAGGACGAAGAGAGCTTCATCTCTGCCGGAAGCGCAGCGGCGCGCGAACCGTCTTCGATCAGCGCTTGAGCGAAGAGGGGTCCATCCAGACGTTCTCCACTACTGCTCGGCTGAATTCCTCGGAGACAACCCGTTCCACGCAGTCCTGGAGGCAACCAAGAGTGTCGCCGAGAAAATCCGAAACAAGACAGGGCTGACGAGCGACGGCGCGGGTCTGGCTCAGGAAGCGTTGACGGGCAACAGCCCCGTGTTGCGGATCAATGCCTTGGTCAGTGAACCACAAAGAGGCGAGCAACGTGGCTTCGCGAATCTGCTCATAGGCATGTTCGGTACCTTTCGCAATCCGACAGCCCACGCGGCGCGCGTCGCATGGCGAATGTCTGAGGAGGACGCGCTCGATCTGTTTACCCCGGATCCTGCACGGTGGCGTGATTATGGTCGTTTCTGCACCTGACGGCGTGCT
>JAPPMG010000096.1:549087-580403 GCA_028819215.1 Bryobacterales bacterium | reverse complement strand
GCGTTTCACTCTGAACGCTCCGCGTTCGCAGGGCGCGGGGGCCGGACTAGAATCAAGCCACTTATGAAATCACGAGACGCAACCCGTAGGTCGTTTCTCGGCACCGGCGCGCTCGCGGGTGCGGCGTGGACGGCCTGCACCGCTCCCGAGGCCGAGACCCCCGTGGAAGCGGACCAACCATCGTCGCTGGGCACGCCGGTGCGGCGCTACGGGCAGCGCAGCCCGTACGAGAAGGCCGCTCGGGGAGTGCGCGAGAGCCAGACTCCGGAGGCGGCGTCGTCAAGGACGCCGCTGGACCAGACCTACGGCATCATCACGCCTTCGGCATTGCACTTCGAACGCCACCACGCGGGCGTGCCGGAAATCGACCCGGCGACGCACAAGCTGCTCGTCCACGGGCTTGTGGATCGTCCCATGGCATTCAGCATGGACGACATCAAGCGCTTGCCATCCGTTTCGAGGGTCCACTTCGTCGAGTGCTCCGGCAACAGCGGCGGCGAGTGGAGTCCGGCTGGAGCGCCCACCGTCGCGCTCAGCCACGGCTTGGCCAGCTGCAGCGAGTGGACCGGCGTCCCCCTGCGCATCCTGCTGGAAGAGGCCGGAATCCAGCCGGAAGCGAAGTGGATTCTCGCCGAGGGCGCCGACGCATGCCTGATGCAGCGAAGCGCGACCCTCGAAAAGGCCCTAGAAGAGGGCCTCGTGGCCTACGGCCAGAACGGGGAGGCGATTCGTCCCGAACAGGGCTACCCGATGCGCCTGATCCTGCCTGGCTGGGAGGGCAATACCAATGTCAAGTGGCTGCGACGCATCAAGTTGACCGCAGGGCCGCAGTACGTCAAGGACGAGACCTCCAAGTACACCGAGCTGATGGAAGACGGCACCGCTTGGATCTTTACTTTCGAGATGGATGCCAAGTCCGTCATCACAGCACCCTCGGGAGGACACATGGTCGACGGACCGGGATTCTTGGAGATCTCCGGGCTGGCTTGGTCGGGCCGGGGCAAGATCACGCAGGCGGAGGTCTCGACCGACGCGGGGCGAACTTGGGCTGAAGCAGAACTGCAGACGCCGGTCTACTCGAAAGCGTTTACACGCTTCCGGCTGCCGTGGAAATGGGATGGGAGCGAGACTGTCCTGCTATCGCGGTGCCGGGACGAGACGGGGTACTTACAACCGGGGCGGGCAGAGCTGATCGAACAGCGGGGCCGGAAGTCGGCCTATCACTGCAACCGGATCAAAGGGTGGCGGATCGCCACTGACGGGAGCGTGACCAGTGCAGAAGTCTAGCTTGCTATCGATCGCGGCCCTGCTCGCCTGTGCAGCACCAACCCTCGTAGCTCAGACCTACGGCGTAGGACGCCCAGCCACTGCCGACGAAGTCGCAGCCTGGGACCTGACCGTCGGACCGGAGGGGGACGAACTGCCCGCGGGCAGCGGTACCGCCAAGGACGGCGCACAGGTCTACGAAGTGCGCTGCAAGGAGTGCCATGGCGACCAAGGAGTGGGCGGCGACCAAGCCGCGCTCGTGGGCAATCCCGAACAACTCAAGCAAACACCGCCACTGAAGACGGTGGGGAGCTACTGGCCCTACGCGACAACCTTATTCGATTACACGCGCCGGGCCATGCCGTTCGAAGAGCCAGGAACTCTCAGCGCCGACCAAGTCTACGCTGTCACGGCATATATCCTGCACTTGAACGGGCTCGTAGAGGAAGACGAAGTGTTGGATCGAGAGAGCCTGCCCGAAGTCGTGATGCCGAATCGGGACGGCTTCGTTCGCGATCCGCGCTGAGCAACGCAACACATAGACCCGTTAGCCGTGCCGGAAGACGAGCACGTCACCATCCTGCACGACGTAGTCCTTGCCCTCGAGGCGCAGTTCACCGCTCTGCTTGGCCTGCGCATAGCCGCCGTGGGACACAAGGGTGTCCCACTGGATCGTCTCGGCCCGGATGAAGCGCTTGGCGAAGTCGGTATGGACCGTGCCGGCAGCTGAGACGGCAGAAGTGCCCCGCCGAATCGTCCAAGCGCGACACTCGGATTCTCCCGCCGTCAAGAACGACATCAGCCCCAGCAGGTCGTAGGTCGCTGCGACGAGACGTTCGATGCCCGAGTTCGTCAGCCCGTAACTTTCGAGATACTCCTGGCGATCGTCCTCGTCGAGGTCCACCAGCTCGGACTCGACGCTGCCGCAAACGGCCGTAAGCGCGAGATTCTCGCGCCCGGCAGTTAACTCCGCTTCGTACTGCGCCTGCAACGACTGCATCTGGTCCGCGCGCTCCTCGCCGATGTTGAGCACGAGCAGCATCGGCTTCTCGGACAGGAACTGGAAGCCCTTGAGCAGCTTGCTCTGCTCCGGCCCCAAGTGCATCTCGCGGAGCGGCCGTTCTTGTTCCAACCATGCGCGGCACTGCTCCAGCAACTCGTGTTCAGCCAGTAGTTTCGCGTCTTTCCCCCGTTTGAGATCCTTGGTGAGGCGCGACAGGCGGTTCTCGACCACCTGCAGGTCATTCACGACGAGTTCCAGATCGATGTTGGCCCAGTCCCGCAATGGGTCCAAAGAGCCCTCGACATGCATGACGGTATCGTCGTCAAATAACCGCAGCACATGGGCGAAAGCATCGACGGTACGCAGACTGCCTATGTAGCTCGGTTCGCGCAGTGCTTCGCGCGACAGCCCCGGCATGTCGGCGTACTCGACCGTGGCAGGTATGACCTTGCGCGGTTCGAAGACCTCGGCAAGGGCAGCGAGCCGCTCGTCAGGCACCTTGGCCACTCCGAGCTGCACCTTGGTTGCGCCGACCCTGCTCTCAGACACAACGCCAGTAAGGATCTTGAAGAGCGATGTCTTGCCCACCTGCGGCAAGCCGATGATGGCGGTCTTCATGCCGGTACGAGTCCCATCTTGACACGCCCGCAGGACTCAGGCGCCGGGTTGCGCAACCGCATCGGCGAGGGCTCTTGCTCTAGCACAAGAGCGGCGGGCAGGGGCCGAACTGGATCGTGGGTTCGCTGGAGAGCACATCGGTCAAGCGACGGTTCGGCAGCAAGTCGGAGTCCGCACAGACCCAGACGCTTCCGCGCCGACGGAAGTCTTGCCACGGAGAACGACCTGTATTCTGGAGACTAGTGCCATCCTTCTCAGACATCGCGAATCTCCTGCGCCCGCGCTTTGAGGACGAGCTATTCGACTTCTTGCGGATCCCCAGCATCAGCACCCTGCCTGAGCACAAACCCGACATCGCGCGGGCGGCCGAATTCGCCAAGCAGCAGCTCCTCGTGGCGGGCTTGGAGGCGGTTGAGCTGATCGAGGGCAGCGGCCACCCACTGGTGTACGGCGAATGGCTCGGAGCGGCGGGCAAGCCCACCGTGCTGCTGTACGGCCACTACGATGTCCAGCCGGTCGATCCGCTGGACCAGTGGGACTCGCCGCCGTTCGAACCCACCGTGCGCGACGGCCAAGTGTACGCCCGCGGCGCGTCGGATGACAAAGGCCAAGTCTTGGCCAATATCAAGGCACTGGAAGCGCTTCGCCAGGCTCACGGTGAGCTCCCGGTCAATGTGAAGTTCTTAATCGAGGGCGAAGAAGAAGTCGGCGGAGAAATGATTGCCAGCTACGTCGCTACCAATAAGGAACGGCTGGCCGCGGACGCGGCGCTGGTTTCCGACACGGCGATGTACGCAGCGGAAACCCCGACCATCTGCACCGGCCTGCGCGGCATGGTGTATACCGAATGGCTCGCCACGGGCGCCGAGCGCGATCTGCACTCGGGCCTCTTCGGCGGGGTCGCTCCCAACGCTGTCTTCGGCCTCGTCGAACTGCTGGCCAAGTGCAAGGACGCAAGCGGCCGGGTGCTGATTCCGGGGTTCTATGACCGGGTCCGGGAGCCCTCATCTGCAGAGAAGGCCAGCTGGGAACGCATCCCGTTCGACGAAGACAAGTACAGGCGCACGGAGGTCGGCGCCTCGACCCTTACCGGCGAGTCAGGCTACAGCGTATTCGAGCGCCTCGGAGCGAGGCCTACGTTCGAGGTTCACGGCATTCCGGGGGGATTTACGGGACCGGGCGCAAAGACGGTGATCCCCGCGAGCGCAGCGGCGAAGGTCAGCGCGAGGCTGGTCCCGGACCAAGATCCGGAAGAGATCCTCAGTCTCATGCAAGACTTCGCCGCCGCAAACGCCCCCGCGGGCATCGAGGTCGAGGTGCGGCTGATCCACACGGCACCGGCCACGCTCGCCCCCACCGATCACCCGGCCATCAGCACGGCCGCCCGCGCGCTTGAGGAGGTGTGGGGGAGCGAAACGGTCTTCATCCGCTCGGGCGGCTCTATCCCTGTGGTGGGCGACTTTCAGGAGCACTTGGGCATACCCACCGCATTGATGGGCTATGGACTGCCCGACGACGCGCTGCACGCGCCCAACGAGAAGTTCAGCCTGCGAAACTTCCACATGGGCATTGCCTCGACAGCCCGTTTCCTAGAACTGCTTGGACAGGCGGAGCGCAACTGAAGCAACGGCCCTACTGCGGCGCAATCGGCAAGCGAGCACCGACGTCCTGCAGGTGATCGTCCAAGCGGGCTTCGAGCTGCTTGGCCTTAGCCTGCATCGAACCTGCCAGATCGTTCGTTTCGCCAAGGTCATTGGCAAGATTGTATAGCTCGGTCTTGGCCGGATCGTAGAACCGGATCAGCTTCAAATCGCCCTGGCGGATCACCGAATACGGATCGTGTCCCGGACCGTGTCGGTAGTGAGGGAAGTGCCAAACTAGCTCCCGGTCCGGAAGCTCGCCGCCCCGTAGCGCGGGACCCAAGTCAATGCCATCAATGGCACGGTCGGCCGGCGGCCGGGTACCGACTGCGGCGGCAATGGTGGGCAAGAGGTCAATGCTGGCAATCGGTTCCCGGGAGACCGCTCCGGCCTTGGTCACGCCCGGCCATCGCACAATCCAAGGCGTCCGCAGGCCTCCTTCGTAGGCATAGCCCTTGCCGCTGCGCAAGGGCGCGTTCTCGGTCGGCCGACCTTGACGGTCGAGCCCGCCGTTGTCGCCCGTGAAGACGATCAGAGTGCGATCCGTCAGGCCGGTCCGGTCAAGGGCTTCAAGCAGCCTACCCATGGCATCGTCGACGCTATGCACCATGGCCGCATAGACTGCATCGTCCTGCCCTTGTCCATCGCGCAGGGCCTCATACCGAGCAATCAAATCCTTCTTGGCCTGAATCGGTGTGTGCACGGCGTAGTGCGACAGGTACAACAGGAATGGCCGGTCCTTGTTGCGCTCGATGAATCCGACGGCCTCGTCTGCCTCGCGATCCGTCAGATACTCTCCAGGCTGCCGAGGCGCTAGCGTTGGGATGCCCATCGGCAACCGGGGACGCTCCACGAACGGGTCGAAGTACGATGGCGGCTGGCCGTAGTCCCATCCGCCATAGTTCTCGTCGAAGCCTTGGTCCACCGGCAAATGGCCCCGTCCTCCCAAATGCCACTTGCCGATGAAGGCGCTCGCGTATCCGATCGGCTTGAGAAGCTCGGCCAGCGTGATCTCGCCGTGCGGCAGTTGCAGCTCGTTCACGGGAGTGAGCAATTCACGATCGGCGCTGCCCGTGCGGTGGTAGCCGAATCTGTCCCGGATGTTCGGCCACTGGCGCGCGCTGAGCTGGAATTCGGCGCGAATCCAGTCGGTAATGCCAAGTCTGGCCGGCGACCGTCCGGTCATCAAGGCGGCCCGCGTGGGCGAACAGACCGCACACGAAGCGTAGCCATCGGTAAACCGCATGCCCGTTGCAGCCAAGCGGTCGATGTTCGGCGTGCGGTAGAAGTCCGAGCCCTGGCAGCCTAGGTCCATCCAGCCTAGGTCGTCCACTAGCACGACGATCACGTTGGGCGGAGGAGTGGCCGCCGGGAGCAAGCCGGCGAGAATGCCGGCCAAGATGGCGTATCGGACGATCAATTGCATGGCGGTCTGGCTCGCGATTAGCGGAGCGAAACTGAGTCTACCAAGCTGGCCGTGGCTCGCTGCAAGCGCGCACTCCGCGCGAAAGAGCGAATGTGCACTCAGTCAGAGATCCGGACTGCAGCCGGGCGCCTCATGGATCACGTTCGCCGCCCTGGCTCGCAGATCCTCATAGGTCGACACAGCTCCGCTTGGCCAGGTCACAGTAAGGCTTCCCGGCACCTGTCGCGGCCCGGTCCCGAAGAAGACTCGCGGATCCCGCGCAGCCAAGTAGCTGCCGCTGCGAGTCACCGTGCGACGCTGGGCTGGGCCGCCCTCGCTCTCCAACACAAGCTCGGCACCGATGGAGTCGCGGTTGCTCGCGCATCCTACTAGTCGGACGCCGATCCAACCGTTGTCTCCGCCAGACACGTTCCGCGCGAGGTACGGCACGCCTCCGAGGTTCGACACGACAAGGTCTGGCAGGCCGTTGTTGTCCAAGTCCCCAACAGCAACGCCCCGACTCGCCCACGCGGTTGAAAACAACTCCCCCGCGGCGGCGGATACATCCGTCAGCACGCGCCCGTGGACTCCGAACAGCAGCGGGGGCTGCCGGTAACTGATGTGTGGCTGGGACTGCTCGATGTTGTCCATGACGTGTCCGTTGGCGAAGAAGATTTCGCGACGTCCATCCGCATCCGCGTCGAAGGAAGCGAGGCCCCAACCCGCGAATAGCTGTGTCGCGCTGCCGAGCCCTGAGCGCCCCGTCGAGTAGTCAAACAGACCGCCGCCGGCATTGAAGAAGAGTGCATAGCGTTCCTGCGATAGCGTCGTAACGAGCACGTCTGGGAGGCCATCCTCGTCCAGATCCTCGAACAGGACGCCCATGCCAGCGAATTCCGCGCCATGGTCGTCGAACGCTGTGCCGGCCATCAGCGCCTGTTCGGAAAAATTGCCCTCGCCAAGATTGCGGAACAAGAACTGCCGGTGCGAGTCGTTCGCGATGGCAATATCCGTCCAGCCGTCTTGGTCGTAGTCGGCGAAGGCCAGCCCCAAGCCCTTGCCAGCATGGTCGGAAATACCGGAGGAAGCGCTGGCATCGCTGAAGGTGCCATCCCCGTTGTTGCGGTAGAACACGTTCGATTCGGGCGGAAACAGGTCCGGGTGACAGTACGAGCGGCCCTGGCTGGCCTCCATGCCGCAGCGGTGGTCGACATCGAATCTCCACTTCATGTAGCGCAAGATCAGCAGGTCCAAGTCCCCGTCGTTGTCGGCGTCGAAGAACCCCGCACTCGTGGCCCAGCCGCGCACATCGACGCCCGCATCCCGCGTGACCTCGACAAAGCGGCTCCCGGCATCATTGCGGTAGAGCTGAACTGCGGGCGAATCCCCTGTGCCCAAACTGGTCACCAACAGGTCGGGGTCGCCATCGTTGTCGTAGTCGGCAACCGCGGCACCCATGCCGTAGCCACGCCCTTGCAGGGCGTACGCTTCGGTGGCGTCCTGAAAGTGCCAGTCGCCTTGATTGAGATAGAGCCGATTCCAAAACTTGGGATCGGACTTGTCCGGTTCGACACCCTCGGAGTGCGGGAACGAGAGGTGGGCACCGTTGACGAAGAACACATCCAACCGTCCGTCAAGATTAGCGTCCAACAGGGCGACTCCGCCGCCCATGGTCTCCGGCAGATACTTGCGCGGCGTCTTCGATGGGGCGTGGACGAAATCGATGCCCGTGCTGGCGCGCACATCCTCGAATCGCTGTGCTAGTCCCGGACACGGGGCGAGAGCCAGCAAGCAGGCCATGATCCGAACCGGCAGCATCGACTCCCCAGTATGATGGTGCCGCATGGGCGCGAAGCTAGTGGTGCTGCTGGGCCTCGCGGCCGCCTCGGCGCTTGGCAGCTCAGTGCGGGGCCGTATCGTCACCGATGACGGCATGCCTCTGCCGGCCTCAGCCCAGGTAGCATTGCGCTGCGGCACGCCTGCGAAGTCCGAGGTGGGGATAGATCTGGACGGCTGGTTCGAGCTTTCGAATCTCCCCGATTCGGTCGGTTGTTCGGTAACCGTCACCGCGCGGGGCTACAGGACAGCCAGCGTGAGCTTGGCAGAGCTGCCGGCGGACCCGCTAATCCCAGCTGCCGTACTGCACCGCTTGGGAAAGAACCATGGCGAGAGCATCAGCGTGACGCACCTCGCCGCTCCTGCGGATGCTAGGGGGCACTTCCATGCCGCGGTGAGGGTCTTGGAGCAGGAAACAGCGGGAGCGATCGACAGGGCTCTCGACCATCTGCAAAGCGCAGTGCGAGCGTACCCCGCGTATGCACAGGCTTGGTTCGAGATCGGAAGGCTGCAGCTAGCCCTCGCCGATGCGTCCGGCGCACTGCAAGCGTTTCAGCAGAGCGTGCAAGCCGACCCGTGGTTCGTGAGCCCGTACGAACCGTTGCTGCTCCTCCTGCGGTCGAATGGCGACGCCGTAGGTGCAGAGAGGGCCTGCGCAAAGTTACGCCAGATCAACCCGGCCCTGCCGCCGGGATGCGGGGGAGGCTAGTCGCTTGCTCGCAAGACCGCACCTGCTGATTGCCTTCATAGCCCTGGTGTCGGCGGCTGCGCATTTCAGTCCACGTCTGTGCGGCAGCGAGAACGAAGTTTCCCTTCACGCCGAGGAACTCGGCCTGGCGCGTGCCACGACAGAGACACTGCAAACTGCGATCGCCGCGGCAGATTGGAGGGCTGCAGAGAGCATCCTGTTCGAGGCTGCCGGCAGCAACCCTGCGAGCGCGTCACTGCTTCGAGCGCTTGGCATCGCGCACTATCAAGCCGGCCGCTATTTCTCCGCCAGCTCGGCCCTGAAGAGATCTGACGCGCTCGATCCGCTCGATCCCGAGGCACGATTCCTGCTGGCTGGGTCATTCATACGCATCGAGCGCCGACACTGGGCCCGAGCGGAGCTGGAAAAGCTGGCCGCGACCCATGGAGAATCGGGCAGGTACCGGCTAGCGCTCGCTCGCGTTCACTACGATCAGGGACAATTCGCCGCCGCGCTGTCCCAGCTTATCCGGATCCGCGACGGATCTCTCACATCGGCCGAGGCGCACGACTTGCGCGGACAGAGCTTGGAGGGCCTTGGGCGCAACGAAGCCGCGATCGCGGCCTACAAGGAGGCGATTTCGCTCAACCGCGAGGCGGTCCCGGCATCTGCCTGGCCGCACTACCACCTTGGCAGCCTGTTGCACGATCTGGGGGGCTTGGAGGCCGCCGAAGCAGCTCTAGCGGCCGCGGTGACATTGGATCAAACCCATGCCCCCGCTCAGCGGGAACTGGGTGTCGTCTACCTGAAGGCGAACAAGCTCCGCCTCGCGGCCGAAGCGCTGGAGAGTGCCGCTAAGTTGTCGCCACTCGATCCGGCTGTCCAGTACAGTTTGGTGTCGGTCTACCGCCGTCTCGACCGCGAAGGACTGGCCAAGGCAGCCATGGAACGATTTCGCGAACTTACCGAGTGACTCCACATGTCGGGACTACACAGGTCAGACGAGCTTCGCGCCTATCGATTCGAGGGGCACCTGTAGACGGCACGGAAGCGTCGGACAGGCGGCACTTCATCGTCAAAATAGTCTTCAAGGGCGATCCTTTCGAGGCCAAAGCCGGTCACTGCATCAAGTTCAGTCAGGGTCAGAGGCCACGGTAGCTCGCCGGGGTCTTCGGCGTCGTCTCGCGCCCTCGCGATCAGCAGAAGTTTGCCGGCCGGCGCAAGAAACCCGGCCAAGTGGCCCAGCGCCTTCTGGCGCAGCCAGCCGGGAAGCACCTGCAGCGTGTAGGCTTCGCAGACTAGGTCATATCCGCCCGTCCAGTCCGTTGGCGGCTGGAACAGGTCAGCAGCCACGTACTCGACAGCAGAGGACGGGAAGCGCTTGGCCGCTAGCGCGATGGCTGAGCCCGAGACATCGAAAGCGGTCACTTGGAAGCCCCGTCGACTCAGCTCCTCGGCATCATCGCCCAGTCCGCAGCCCACGACGAGGGCGCTCTTGCCCCTACCGTCGACGCGTTCCCGGTCGAGCCAAGCGACGAGGTTGGGATTCGGCTCCAGATCCGCCCACGGAACGACCGAGAGGCCCGAAGACTCGACTTGGGCATAGAGCTCCTCGAACCAAGCCAGCGGCTCTCCTCTGGCAATGGCCGCTTGCGCAAGGCCTCTCGCGAATAGGCGTCCCACTGTTCAGCGCCGGCTCGACAGACGAGCGGGCCCTTAACACGATTGTCCCCAATCGTCGGGGTATTGGTCTTGCGTCTGCACGGCCCCGCCCGTTGGAAGGGACGGGTGCCGCAACACGGTGGAGTTGACTTCGAGGGACTTACGGCCGCGAGTGAGGCGTCAATCGGCCATCCCCTGAGGATCGGGAGCCTTGACACGCTCCCTTGTACTCTGTCGCGAAGCTTGACAGCGGAGACGGCGTTGATCCCAGCCAACGAGCGGCAGTTGACCGGAGCGCCGAATGGCTGTAACCTTATGGGCGGGTTGAGGCGCACCCGCGAACGGTCGCGGATGTGGGCTTGGCCCGAAGACCAAGGGGAGTATACTCATGCGATTGGCAATCCGCCTGCTAGCAGCAGGCATGCTAGTGGCTGCGCTGGCATTCGGCCAGACCAGCGGCACGATCCAAGGAACCGTCACGGACGATTCCGGCGCCGTCATTCCCGGCGCTCAGGTCGTGGTTTCCAGTCTCGAGACCGGGGCGGAGAGTTCGGTCTCGACGAACGAGGTCGGGTTCTACACGATCCCCGGCCTGAACCAAGGCCTGTATTCAATCATTTGCTCGTCCGATGGGTTCGCGAGCACGGAATACCCGGAGGTTCGGCTTGAGGTGCAGCAGACCATGCGCATTGACTGCGCGATGTCCGTCGGCTCCGTCACCGAAACCGTTGAGGTCAATGCGGCCGCCATACTGATCCAGTCCGAGAAGACCGAGGTTGGCCAGGTCATCGACTCCAAGCGCATTCTCGAGATGCCGCTCAACGGGCGCAACTACCTCGAGCTCGCGAAGTTCTCCGTCGGCGTGCTGCCGTCCCGTGAAATGGGCAAGGGCACTCGCCACGACGGCGTGCGCGGCGGCGAGGGCGGCATTCTGGCAGTCGGCATGCACGCGGCCCAAACCAACGTTCTGCTCGACGGCGCCGACAACTCGTCGCGCAACTCCGGCGGCGCGCTGGGCTTCCAAGCCCAGGCGACCAAGCCATCGGTCGATGCCGTCGGCGAGTTCAAGGTTGTGACCAACAACATGTCCGCCGAGTACGGCTACCGCATGGGTGCCAAGGTCCTTGTGAGCACCAAGTCCGGGACGAACCAATTCCACGGCTCGATCTACGAGTTCATTCGCAACGACAAGCTCGACGGGACGAACTTCTTCGCCAACCGGGTCGGCGCGGGCAAGCCGACGCTGCGACGCAACCAGTACGGATTCACTGCCGGAGGCCCGATCGTAAAGAACACGCTGTTCGCCTTCTTCAGCTTCCAAGGCACCAAGGACCGGGCCGGCCAGAGCTTCACGGCTTCGGTGCCAAGCGCGGCTGCGCTAGGCGGCGACTTCTCCCAGCAGCCCCACCCGGACCGCGACATCTTTGATCCGCTGACCTTGGACGACAACAATGTCCGCAGCCAGTTCCCGAACAACATGATCCCGAGAGATCGCTTCGACCCCGTCGCGACAGCACTGTTTGGAAACTACCCGGCACCGAACATCTCAGGCCGCGAGAACTTGCGCAACAATCACTTCTTCTCGCCGGCAGACACGATCGATCACAA
Source organism: Bryobacterales bacterium (assembly GCA_028819215.1). Taxonomy (GTDB): domain Bacteria; phylum Acidobacteriota; class Terriglobia; order Bryobacterales; family UBA6623; genus VXMF01. Next base: position 568,677 of record JAPPMG010000096.1, on the reverse strand, counting down.
CCAGTACGACATGCGCTTCGACTACAACATCAACGACAACAATCGCTGGTTCGCGCGCTACTCGATCAGGGACGAGTTCGTACTGCAGAACGGCAGCCTGCCGCTGCCAGCCAACGGCGGCAACGGCCAGACGATCGACCTGCCCGGGCAGAACTGGGCTTCTGCTCTCAATACAACGCTCGGTCCGACGAAGTTCAACGAGCTGCGCTTCGGCTACACGTTCTTCCCGACCCGCTTCGACATCCCGTTCACCGAGCAGCTCAACCCGACGTTCGGCGTCTTGGGCGCTCCCGGCGATTCCATCGACGACGGGCTGAACCACGGTTACGCGCTCTCAACCGTGAGCGGATTTCAATCTGTTGGCCCGCGCGCCTTCTGGCCGAACGTGAACAAGATGGACAATCTCCAGATTTCCGACAACTTCACGTGGGTCAAGGGCAGCCACACGATCAAGGTGGGAGCTGAGTACCGCCGGACACAGATACCCCGCTCGCCTTCGCGCTTCCGCCGAGGCCGGTTCCAGTACACGGGCGTGTACACCAGTGAGATGCCGAATGTCGCCGCCAGCCGCGGCGCGACCGGCAACGCCTTGGCCGATGGCCTGCTGGGTTGGAACAATAATGGTCGCTGGGGCTGGCCGAACGGCGAAGAGCAGGTCATCCCTTACTGGGGGGCCTTCGTCCAAGACGACTGGAAGATCACCTCGCGTCTAACGCTGAACCTAGGGCTGCGCTACGAACTCTTCCTCACGCCGACCTTCCCCGACCCGCAGAGCCATACGCTCAACAGCACGGTTGTGCGCTTCATTGGCGAGGTGAACGGGCGCGCGATGGACCCCGGCGAGCGCCTGAGCGTGGGTGCCGGCGGCTGGGGCGAGGCAGAGTACCTGCCACACTTCCAGACGCCTTCGAGCGGATCCGACTGCGCCTGCGAGAACGATATGAACAATTTCGCGCCGCGCGTCGGCCTCGCCTATCGCGTGAACGACGCGACCGTGGTCCGCGTCGGTATCGGCATGTTCTACGGCGAACATGACAACACGGGCGGCGAAGCGGCGCGCTTCAATACCGGAGCGCCACAGTCGAACGAGTTTGACAACAATCAGCCGCGCACGCACAGCACGTTCTTTACGAGGGACGGTTTCCCGGCGTCGACCCGAGCGGGCCTTCCACGTGCGGGACTGAACGTGAACGTCAAGAAGGACGGTGTCTGGCCGAGCTTCTACGCGGCCCAGTGGTTCTTCGACATCCAGCGCGAGCTGCCCGGCGACACGCTGCTGACCATCGGCTACAACGGCTCGTCCACGTCCCAGATCCACGGCGCGATCAACATCAACCGGCCTCTCACGCCACACCCGACGACTCGTTGGCAGGCGCGTCGGATCCGCCCCTTCTTCAACAGCGTGGGGTTGCGCGGGGTAAACTTCCTGAACCAGAACTACAACTCGCTCACGGTCAAGGGCGAGAAGCGGTTCACCGGGGGCTTCACCTTCCTGAGTTCGTTCACTTGGGCCCACAACATTGACGTGGTCAACGAGAACCTGACCACGGGCACAACCTCGCAACAGCGGTTCACGTACAACCAAGCCATCGAGCGCGGCAACGCATCGCTCGACCGCCGCTTGGCCTGGGTAACCAGCTTCGTCTACGAGCTGCCATTCGGCCCCGGCAAGAAGGCGCTCACGAGCGGCCCCGGGGCATGGATCTTGGGCGGCTGGCAGGTGGGCGGTATCCTCAACCTCCTGGGGGGCACGCCCGACAGCCATTCGTTCAACCAAAACACCACCAACGTCGGCGGTGCGAATCGCGGCAACTTGATCGGCGAACTCAATTTGCCGAAGTCGCAGCGGACCATCGACCGCTGGTTCAACACCGACGCGGTCGGGCCCGGCGCCGACGGAGTGCTCGACGACGCGGGTCGGAACCTGATCTGGGGGCCCGGAACGCGGGCACTGGACTTCTCGCTTTCCCGGAGATTCGATCTGCCTTGGGAAGGCGACTACCTGCAGTTCCGCTTCGAGTCGTTCAACTTCACCAACACACCGGTATTCGGACGCCCGGACACGCGGATTGGCAGGCCGACAGCTGGACGGATCGTCACAGCTTCGGAGCCGCGACGCATCCAATTCGGCTTGAAGTGGATCTTCTAGCCTAGGCGCCAGAAAGACTTACCCAGCGGGCACCCGCACGGGTGCCCGCTTTCTTGTATGTGCGCGAGCTTGGCCTCCACTGTGGGAGTCGTGCCAAGCATGAGAGCGAGCCGAGTAGGCTATGATTGCCACAAGATCGAACTGTCGGCGCTCAGCCGGCGCAACCACCGGGAGATTTCATACCAATGCGTGGCGATCCACAAGTCCTAACGGTCCTGCGCGAGTTGTTGAAGTACGAGTTGACAGCGATCAACCAGTCGTTCCTCCACGCCCGCATGTGCTTGGACTGGGGCTACGACAGCCTGGCCAAGAGGATTCGCAAGGACTCGATTGCGAACATGGTCTTCGCCGAGCAGTTGATCGACAGGATTCTGTTCCTCGAGGGCATGCCGAACCTGCGCGACACCTACTCGGTCAAGGTCGGTTCGGACATCGGCGAGATGCACAGCCATGACCGGAAGCTTGCCAAGCAGACCGCCGATTGCGCGAATGCAGGCGTCAGCACCTGCACCGAACGCGGGGACGATGCCTCGCGCGAGTTGATGGAGAGCATCCTGACCCGAGAAGAAGACCGCATCGACTGGCTTGAGTCGCAGTTGCAGATCATCAAAGACACCGGCCTCGGCCTGTACCTGGCGCAGCAGATCCGCAACGACTGATTTCGCGCTCGCGCCGCCAGCGGCAGCGGCACGGCGGATCGGGTATCCTTGATTCCACTTTGCCCGCGCCCACGGGATATGCCCAAGCGCAAGAGCGCTATGCGGCTATAGGGGTTGACTGCGACGCTGCGCTAAGGCGACTCGCGTCTGTACAGATTTCGCTGCATTGCTGGCAGGGCGACGACATCGGGGGCTTCGAGGGGCTGTCGAGCGAAGTCGGCGGGGGATTGGCAATCACGGGCAACTACCCCGGCCGGGCGCGCACGCCAAGCGAACTGCGCCTGGACTTCGAGAAGGCCGTCTCGCTGATCCCCGGCAGGCACCGCATCAACCTCCACGCGATCTACGCTGAGTCCGGCGGCCAGCGCGTCGATCGCGACCAAGTCCGGCCCGAGCATTTCGCGGGCTGGATGGATTGGGCACGCGAGTCCGGCTTCGGCGTCGATTTCAACCCGACCTTCTTCGCCCATCCTCGGGCCGAAGACGGGTTCACCCTAGCGCACCCAGACGACGGTGTCCGCCGTTTCTGGATCGAGCACGGCCAAGCCTGCCGGAGAATCGGCGCAGCCTTCGGACAGGCCCTAGGATCGCCCTGCGTGACGAACGTGTGGATTCCGGACGGCTACAAGGACCTGCCGGCCGACAGGAAGATCCCGCGCCAGCGCCTGGTGGAGGCACTCGATCAGGTGTTTGCGGAACCGCTGGATCCCGCCTGCAACCTCGATGCGGTGGAATGCAAGCTGTTCGGGCTTGGCTCGGAATCCTACGTGGCTGGCTCGCACGAGTTCTATCTCGGTTACGCAATTACCCGCCGCAAGCTGCTATGCCTGGACGCGGGGCACTTCCATCCGACCGAAGTGGTCTCCGACAAGATCTCAGCCGTGCTGCTATGGCTGGACCGCCTGCTGCTGCACATCAGCCGCGGCGTGCGCTGGGACAGCGACCACGTGGTAATCCTGTCAGACGAGGTGCGCGAAATCGCCAAGGAACTTGTGCGCGGTGACTATTTGGGGCGCGTGCATATCGGGCTCGACTTCTTCGACGCCAGCATCAACCGCGTCGCGGCGTGGGTGATTGGCGCGCGAGCTGTCCAGAAGGCGCTGTTGCTGGCCCTGCTAGAGCCGGCCGGGCGGCTGCGCCTGCTGGAGCGGGAGGGGGACTTCACGGGTCGGCTGGCGCTGCTGGAACTCCTGCGCACGATGCCGTCCGGGGCAGTCTGGGATCGATTCTGCGAGATCAGCAGCGTACCGTCGGAGTCCGCGTGGCTGGAGGAGATCCGGACATACGAATCCGACGTCTTGAGCCAGCGCGAGAGCTAGCGCGGGACAGAACCAAGAACCATGAGCGATACCTCAACAACGACCGCCGCCAGCCACGACCCGGAATTCCTGTACGAATTCGACAGAGAGCCGATTCCCGAATCGCGGCTGCTAGGGCCGGGCTACTTCGCCGGCGCATATGCCGGGGAGCATGTTGCGGCGACAGAATTCGTCATCGGCGTCACCTTCGTCAACTGGGGCGCGAGCGTCCAAGACATCTTCTTCGGCTTGGTCGTCGGCAACTTGATGGCAGTGCTGACCTGGACTCTGGTCTGCGCGCCGATCGCAGTCGACACCCGCCTGACGCTGTACTGGTACCTGCGCAAGATCGGCGGGCCTCGGCTGAACTCGATCTACAGCGTGGTCAACGCCTGCCTGTACTCGATCATGGCCGGCTGCATGATCACGGTGTCAGCTTCAGCGGTGCGCATCCCATTCGGAATCCCGCCGCAGCTCGACTGGTATCCGACGGATGTCCGCTTCGTGCTCGTGGTGCTTGCCGTGGGGGCAGTGGTGGTCACTCTGGCCGTCCTCGGCTTCCAGAGGCTTGCCACATTTGCCACGGTGTGCTCGCCCTGGATGTTCCTGATGTTCGTCGTCGGCGCCCTGGCGGTCCTGCCCGAGCTGTTCGCCTCCTCCGGCGAGCAAGGCTTCTTCGAGATGGCCCGCAAGGCAGTCTGGACAGGCCAGACCCCCGACGGCAGCGAGCCGATGGGCTTCTGGAAGGTCGCCGCTTTCGCGTGGATCTGCAACCTCGGCATGCACGGAGCCCTGTCGGACATGGCGCTCTTCCGCTTTGCGCGGAAGAAGTCGTACGGCCTGTTTTCCTCGTTCGGGATGTTTCTCGGACATTACCTCGCATGGATCTGCGCCGGTGTGATGGGAGCCGGCGCCGCCGTGCTGCTGGGAAGCCCGCTGGTGCAACTGGACGCCGGCGAGGTCGGTTTCCAGGCTCTGGGATGGGCGGGGGCGCTGGCGGTGGTGATCGCCGGCTGGACAACCTCGAACCCCACCCTTTACCGCGTAGGGTTGGCGCTGCAAGCGGTCACGCCCAACTGGTCCCGCGCCAAGATCACGCTGGTGGCCGGAGCGGTCACCACCATCGTGGCCTGCTTCCCGTTCGTGTTCACCGGCTTGCTGGACTACGTCGCGGTCTACGGCCTGCTGATTTCGCCGATCGGCGCGATCGTGGTCACCGAGCACTGGATTTTTCCGCGCACCGGGCTGCGGCGCTATTGGTCGAGCCACGCCGGCCACGCGATCAACTGGGCCGCCCTGCTGGCGTGGGCCATCTCGGTGGCGCTAGCTGTCGTATTGGAACGCACCGGAACAATGCACCTGTTTTACCTGTTCCTGCCGGTGTACGGCTGCGGCATGGTCTCGTACTGGCTGCTGGCCAAAGCGATGGGAGCGGGAGGCAGCGAGATCGCCGAGAGCGACCCGGCGCCCGAACAGCGGCCGGCCGTCCCGGCCGCACCCGCGCCGCGACGCTCGCCTGTCTCCCCACGGATCGCCATCTCGGGAATCGTTGCCGCGCTGGCACTGGCAGCCTGCGTCTGGCTGGGGTACTGCACGCTGACCGCGCCGGTGGAGAGTTACCGGTCGATGCTGGTCAAGCTGCATACGCAGCTGCCGATCCCGACCCTGCTGTATTTCGTCGCGGGAACGATCTTCTTCACCCTCCGGGAACGCTCGAAGCGCGACGGCGCCGGGACGGGGGCGGCGCAGCCGTGAAGATCCGCAGGATCAGCGCCTACCAGGCGGACCTGCCGCTGGTCGAAGGACCGTACAACTGGTCCGGGGGCAACACGGTAACAGTCTTCGACAGCACCATAGTGCGCATCGACACCGACGAGGGCCTGAGCGGCTACGGAGAGGTCTGCCCGCTCGGGCCCGCCTACCTGCCCGCCTACGCCGCAGGCGCAAGGACAGGGATCGCGGAGATCGGCCCCGCCCTGCTCGGCTTGGATCCCAGGGCGCTGGGGCCGCTTAACGAGGCGATGGACGCGTCGCTGAAGGGGCACCCCTATGTCAAGTCTCCCATCGACGTGGCCTGCTGGGACATCCTGGGGCAAGCGGCCGGCCTGCCGCTGTGCGAGATGCTCGGCGGCCGCTACGGCGATGATTTCGTCCTGTACCGGGCAATCTCGCAGGAGACCCCTGAGCGCATGGCCGAACTCGTCTCGACCCATCGTGCCGCAGGCTACACGCGATTCCAACTCAAGGTCGGCTCCGATGTCGCCACTGATATCCAGCGGATCCGCTTCGCCTCCGAGGTGGTCGGCGATGGCGACCGCCTGATTGCGGATGCCAACACGGGCTGGCTGATGCACGATGCGATGAGGGTCGTGCGCGCCGTGCGAGATCTCGATGTATACATCGAACAGCCCTGCGCGTCTTACGAGGAGTGCCTCTCGATCCGCCGGCGCACGGACCACCCGTTCGTGCTCGACGAGTCAATCGACAGCATCCGCGCCCTGTTGCGGGCCAATGGCGATCGCGCGATGGACGTGATCAACCTCAAGATCAGCAAGCTGGGAGGGCTGACCAAGGCCAAGCAGGTGCGCGACCTGTGCGTGAGCCTGGGGATTGGCATGACCATCGAGGACACGTGGGGCGGCGACTTCACGACGGCGGCGATCGCCCACTTGGCACACAGCACCCCGCCGCGGGCGCTGTTTACTTCGACCGACTTCAACAGCTACGTCACGGTCAGCACGGCCCGCAATCCGCCGCTCCGCGAAGGGGGCCGGTTGGCCGCACCGACCGGGCCGGGCCTTGGATTGCAGCCCGACCCGGCGATTCTGGGCGAGCCGGTCCTGGTGATCGACTGACCCGCATCCGCCGGCTCGGGGATCAGCGCACGGCCCGCAGGACGGCCTGCGTGGCCGCGGCGTCCTGGACCGCCAAGCCCACAGACTTGAAGAACGTCACTTGGTCGTCGGACCGACGCCCATCGGCGCTGCCCAGCACCAAGCTGCCCAGATCGGCGCGGATGTGACCGGCATCGACGAGCCCTTCGCCGATTGCCATGATCAAGTCGCCCGCCTCTTCAAGCGCAGCCTCCCGGTCGTCGACGAACACGCCGGCCCGAGCAACGGTCGCTCCCGGAACTTCCCGGTCGGTGGCATGGAAGGAACCGATCGCGTTAATGTGCAAGCCGGCCGGCACGGCGCGGTCTTCAAACACCGGTATGCGGGACGTGGTGGCAGCGCAGGCAATGTCGGCCCCGGCCAGAGCGGACGCTGGAGAGTCCGCAACGCGAATGCGGCACGTCGAGGCTGCACTGCCCGCCAACTCTGCGGCCATCGCCGCGGCTGACTCCGTATTGGGGTTGTAGATCCGAATCTCCTGGATGAATCGCACCTCGCGCATCGCCTGCACTTGCGTGCGAGCGTGCACGCCGCTGCCGAATACGGCGAGCACGGTGCTGTCTCTGCGGGCCAGCAGGTCGGTCGCCAAGCCGCACGCGGCGGCGGTCCGAATGGCTGTGAGGGAGGCCCCGTCCAGCATCGCGATCGGCAATCCGGTCTCGGCCTCGACAGCGATCACCGTGCCGTGTATCGAGGCAATGCCCTTCTCCCTGTTTGCGGGGAACACCGACACGACCTTCACGACCAAGAGCGGAGCGCCGCCTGCATCGAGCGCAACGGGCATGACGAGCGTCGCACCTTGCGTGGATCCGGTATGCAGAACAGTCCTAGGCGGCTCGTCCGCCCTGCCTTCGACGCGAGCGGCGAAGGCCTCCCGCATTGCAGCGATGGCCGCGCCCATCGGCAAGGCGCGAACGATCTCTTCCGATCCGATCACCCTCATCGGGAGTCCTCGACCGCGGTCGCGGCCAACCTTCGATTGCAAACCGCAAGAATCACGACGAGAATCCCGACTTGCAGCAGCACCGTGCCGACGCTGAACACGGCCCCGGGCCCGAACGGGCGCATCCAGCCGATCGGATCATCCCGCCAAGCCTGATACAGCAACCAGATCGCGAGCCCGGTCGCCTCGATGGGCACTACGACACGGATGACCACATCCCACCAGCGGCCGATGCGGATGTCGGAATGCTCGTGATTGATCGTTTCTCTGCGAAACTTGGCCGCCCCGTAGCGTCCCACGGCCAGAGCGTAGAAGAGTCCAGAGAGCATTAGCGAGACGCTCCAGACCCAATCCTGGTTGTCGAAGACGCCCATGTGCAGCGCTGAAGGCACGCCAAGCAAGAACCCGACTCCGGCAATCCACCAAATGGCTCTCTCGCGCCGGAAACCGGCATCTTGAAAGGCCCGGGCAGCCACCTCTACCATCGAGACCAAGCTGGTGAACGCTGCCACGGCCAGGGCGGCAAAGAACAACGCCATCAGGACCTGCCCGCCGGGGATCATCCCAAACAGCTCGGGCATCCAGACGAACGTGATGCCGGTGTTTCCCTCGGCGAACACGGTTGTCTGCATCAGTTCGGCCGAAAAGGTCTCGCCTTCTCTGGCCGCCTGCTCCAGTCCCCCCAGACCGCGCAACAAGGACGGGTCCGTCGCTCCCCGCTCGAGTAGGGGCGGAGCTGCCGAGAAGACCGTGCAGAAGACCATGATCCCAGCCAGAAGAGAGATCAGATTGTTGCCCGCCGGCAGCAAGAACGCATTCAGCGCCGTGTCCTCGCGCTCGCGCTGATAGGCGGCGTAGCACAACACCAAGCCCCAGCCCGCGCCTGTATCCCAAGCGTTCTGGGTCAAGGCTTCGAGCCAGATCCTGGCATTGGTCAGGGCTCCCCAATCCACCGAAAAGAGATAGCCGATCCCTTCTGCGGCACCCGGCAGCATGAGGGCGCGAACCACCAAGACCGCCACCAGCACGATCAATGTGGGCATCAGGACCTTGGCGACCCGCTCGATCGCCCCCACGCCGCGCGCCACCACAACGGCCGCCAAGCCGAGCATCACACCATGTGTCACCACTGGCCAAGCCGAAGAGGTGAATCCCGTCCAGAATGTTCCTGGCGTGTTTCCGAGCAGTTCGCCGCCGAACGCAGCCACGGCGTAGCGGAGAGTCCAGCCGGCAACCACGGAGTAGTAGCACATGATCGCGCTGGCAACGCAGACAACGAACGCTCCGGACCAAGCCCAGCGTGGCCCGGCGAGGGCGACGAACGAGCGAATCGGGCCGGAGCGCGTCTTGCGGCCCAATCCGAGTTCCAAGAGGATCAGGGGCACAGACCATAGCAGCAGAAAGGCGATCCAAGCGACGAGGAACTCGCCGCCTCCGTTCTTTGCCGCGATGCGGGGAAAGCGCCAGATGTTGCCAGTGCCGACGGCCATGCCGAGCATGGCGAGCATCATGGCCCATCTAGAGCCGAAGCGAGTGGTCGTCATTGGGATGATCTCCCTCCCAGTCGCGCGAAGTGACGGGTACCGGGGAGCATTCCTTCGGCGACGAGGCGGCTGGGAAACGGAAGCTGCAACAATGAGCGGGGCCGCATCGAGCAAGCTGAAACACGTGAAGCAGAGGTTCATCATATCTGGCACGGCCGTTCGGGTCGCAGCGGCCGTTCTGGGCTGTACCATCTGCCCGCAGGCAGCCGAGCCGACGGGTGAGCAGATCTACCAGCAGGCCTGCAGCAGTTGCCACGATGGAGGCGAGAGCCGTGCTCCAACCTTCGACGTGTTGCGCCAGCTCTCGTCCGACGCGATCCTCGAATCGCTGCGCGATGGCGTCATGGCGTACGTAGGTCAGACGCTTGCGGATGGCCAGTCCGAAACGGTTGCCCTGTACTTGGGCCAAGGCACGGCCGAACTGCCAAGCTTGACACGTCGAAGCTGCCCGGATGCCCAATGGAGCGACCCATTGCGCGGTCCCCGCTGGATTGGCTGGGGAGCAGGTCTGAGCAATTGGCGCTATCAGCCAGCAGAGCTAGCCGGCCTCGCCGCTGCGGACGTGCCGCGGCTGGAACTCCGGTGGGCTTTCGGTCTGCCCGACGCCACCCGTGCCCGTGGCCACCCGACGGTCGCCGGCGGAAGGGTGTTTGTGGGTTCCCGTAGCGGTTACCTCTTTGCGTTGGATGCTAAGTCCGGATGCACCGTGTGGGCGTTCGCAGCGCAATCCGAGATCCGCACGGCCATCCTGATCTCCCCTCCTGACCATGCAGGTCGCACCCTGCTCTTCTTCGGCGACACCAAAGCAAACCTCTACGGAATCGACGCTGCCAATGGCGTGCAGATCTGGAGGACGAAGGTCGACGACCACGGGTCGGCGACGCTCACGGGTTCGCCCGTGCTCTTCGAGGGCCGGCTGTATCTCGGCGTCAGTTCGATCGAAGAGTTCACCGGAGCGTTCGCAGAATACTCCTGCTGCAGCTTTCGCGGAAGCGTCCAAGCCATCGACGCTTCCAACGGGGAGAGAATCTGGAAGACCCACACGATTCCGGAAGAGCCCGAACCGCGGTGGCGCAATGCCAAGGGAGTCATGCAACTTGGCCCCGCGGGGGCGGGCATCTGGTCCGCGCCAACGATCGACGCCAAGCTACGGCGCTTGTACGTCACCACTGGCGACAACTACTCCGATCCGCCGACAGACGACAGCGACGCAATCATCGCCTACGACCTCGAGTCCGGCAAGCGGCTCTGGTCGCAGCAATTCACCGAGGGCGACGCCTACAACATGGCCTGCAATTCCAACGCCGACGGCGTGAATTGCCCGCAGGCTGACGGGCCCGACTTCGATTTCGGATCATCGGCGATCCTAGTCGAGCTGGACAATGGCAAGCGTGCTCTGGTAGCCGGCCAGAAGTCCGGCATGGTCCATGCCATCGATCCCGATCAAGCCGGGGCAATCCTGTGGCAGAGACGCGCGGGCACGGGTGGCAAGCTGGGCGGAATCCAATACGGCTCGGCTACGGACGGCCGCAACGCGTACGTGGCCGTTTCGGACTATCGCGGGCCACGACCTGACTCGGTGGGCGGGCTGGTCGCGTACCGGCTTGCCGACGGGCGAGAGGTCTGGAACGTACCCAGCGCACCCTGCCCGGCCGGCCGGCCCCAATGCTCGCCGGCCCACTCGGCGGCGGTCACGGCGATCGATGGCGTTGTGTTCTCCGGCTCGCTCGACGGCCATCTGCGCGCCTATGCGACCGGGGACGGCTCCATGCTGTGGGAGTTTGACACCGTCCGCGACTATGACGACACGGTCAACGGCGTCGCGGCGAAAGGGGGCTCGCTGAATGGACCCGGCGCGGTTGTCGTTGACGGCATGCTGTACGTGAACTCCGGATACGACCAGTTCGGATCGATGCCGGGAAACGTGTTTCTGGCGTTTGGCGTGGCCGAGGGCCAACCTCCTAAGTAGATGCTGCTCGGGACCGCTGCAGCCTAAGGCACCGCTGACAGCGCATCCGCGCTACTGTAGACAGAGGGAGACAGACACAGCCATGCCCTATCCAGAACTCATGATCCATCCGATGCGCGAGGAACTCACGCGCCACGGCGTCGAAGAGGCGCGGACTCCGGAAGACGTGGATCGCATCCTCGCACCCGGCAGCGGAGATGTCCTCATGGTCGTCAATTCAGTCTGTGGCTGTGCCGCCGGCTGCGCACGTCCGGGACTGGCGCTCTCCTTGCAAGGAGAGGTCCGTCCGAGCAAGGTCGCCACGGTCTTTGCCGGTGCCGACATCGCAGCTACCGCCCATCTTCGCCAGAGACTGTCCATGTACCCGCCATCCTCGCCGTCATTTGCCCTCTTCCGCGACGGCGAGCCGGTGTACATGATGCACCGGCACGAAATCGAGGGCCGCGATGCCACTATGATCGCGCGCTCGCTCCAAGAGGCCTACCAAGCCCACTGCGCAACGGCCAAGGTGGGCTAGGGGGATCAGGCGGCTTCCCGCACCGGCGCCGCGGCCAAGCGCTCGGCGACCCACGCCTTGGCGCGTTCAACCGAGGCGGCCTTCACGCCTTCGTAGCCGCGAATCTCGCGCGGGACTTCGGCCAGCTCGGTAGCCGCAGCGAGCGAGTGAGCGTCCAAACCCGCCAGCAGGCCATCGATCAGTTCGCGGTACCACGAAACCAGCTCACGCTCTTGGCGTCTGCTGGCCAGCCAGCCGAACGGATCCAGCGCTGTGCCGCGCAAGACCTTTCCGCGAGCCAGGACGCGCAACAGCGGCCGCAACCACGGCCCGAAGGCCAGCTTGCGCTTGACGCCGAGCTGGCGCAGCAGCGGCGGGTGCAAGTGGTAGACCAAGCGGCGCGGCTTCTCGAATGTGTCCCCAACTTGGGCATCGAAGGCCGGGTCGGTCAGCAGGCGGGCGACCTCGTACTCGTCCTTGTAGGCCATGAGCTTGTGCAGGTTCCATGCCACGGCTCGGGTCAAGCTCTCGCTGCCGGGGCGCACGCGAGCCTCGACTCGCCGCACCTTCTCCACATACGCGCGGTAGGCGCTGGCATAAGAGGCGCTCTGATAGGCGGCCAGCTCGCTCTCGCGGCTCTCGATCAGGGCATCCAGTGACTGCGGCACAGAGGCTGCGGCCGAGGCAGGCAGGTGCGGTTGCAGCGCGGCCGGATCGCAGACATACTGGCGACCCCACGCGAAGACCTCCAGATTGCGCTCGACCGCAACGCCGTTGAGACGAATCGCGCTCTCGATCGCCTCGGCCGACAGCGGCAGCAAGCCCTTCTGGTAGGCCGCGCCCAACAGCATCATGTTGCTGAAAATGTGACCGCCGAAAAGCGTCTCGGCCAAAGTGGAGGCGTCGACGAACTCACTGTCGGCGCGTCGGGTCGCATTGCGGATCGCCTCGATGTAACCCCCGTCCGGAGACAGCACCGTGAGGCCCTTGCGGATCGCCTCGCCGGTCAGGATCTCCTTCGAGTTCACTAATGCGACAGTCCGTTCGGAATCGCAGCACTGCAAGTTCTTCGGGTACGCGGCACCGACCAGATCGAAGCCGAGCAACAGGTCTGCACTGCCCGTGGGAATTCTCTGCGAGGCCTCCATGGGGGACTCGCTGAGCGTAATGTGTGCAACCACCGCGCCGCCCTTTTGGGCGACGCCAGTCTGATCCAGCGTGATCGCCTGCAAGCCGTCGATGTGGGCTGCGGTGGCAAGCAGGGCATTGATCGTCACCACGCCCGTGCCGCCCACGCCGGGCATGAGAATGTGGAAGCCATCGCCGGCGGCGGCCTTGCGGGCGGGCTCGGGCAGGGCCAGGGCGGGCAGCGCTGGCAGCGGTTTGCGCCGCAGGCCGCTGCCTGCGTCGATCTCCACCGAGACGAACGACGGACAATCGCCCCAAGTGCACGTGTAGTCGGCGTTGCACGACGACTGGTGAACGCGAGTCTTGGCACCGAAGTCGGTGTCCACCGGGAGAAGCGAGACGCAATTCGCCTGTTGCACGCAATCGCCGCAACCCTCGCAAACGCGCTCGTTGATCATGATGCGGCGCGTGGGCTGCGGCAAGATTCCGCGATTGCGCCGCCGCCGCTTCTCGGCCGCGCAGAGCTGGTCGTAGATCATCACCGACACGCCCTTGGTGGCGGCCAGTTCGGCGAGCACCTCTTCCAAGTCCTCCCGCGGGCGGAGTTCGGCGGACTTGGCCAAGCCCTCCCCTTGGCCGAGCCTGGCCGGATCCTCGCTGAGCACTACGATCTTGGCGATGCCCTGGGCCTCGAGTTCCCGCGTCAGCGCGGGCACCGGAATCGATCCGGCGGCGTGCTGGCCGCCGGTCATGGCCACGGCATCGTTGTACAGGATCTTGAACGTGATGTTGACCCCGGCAGCGATCGCGGCCTGCACCGCCAAGCGCCCGGAGTGAAAGTAGGTGCCGTCACCGAGATTCTGGAACAGGTGCTGGGTGCCGCTGAACGGGGACACGCCGATCCACGACGCCCCCTCCGAGCCCATCTGGAACAGGAACTCGATGCCCCGGCCAACATCGCGCATCAGTCCGGCCATTCCGTGGCATCCGATCCCGCCGCCAGCCAGCTGCCCCTCTAGCAGCAACGTCGATCGGTTGTGCGGGCAGCCGGAGCAGTAGCTGGGCGTGCGGGCGCCCCGAGCCGGGCGCAAGCCCTCCGGAAGCGAGTCCTGTCGCGGCGGCCTTTCGGGCAGCGCGGCCACCTCCGGGAGGAACCGGCTGAGCGCCAGCGCGATCATTTCGGCGTCGAGTTCCCCCGGACCGGGCAGCAGGGTCTTGCCTTCGCCGTCCCGCTTGCCGTACACGCTGGGACGGTGCCGGCTGTTGTAGAGCAGCTCCCGCAGCTGCAATTCGACGAACGAGCGCTTCTCCTCGACCACCACGATGGACTCGAGGCCGCCGGAGAATTCCGCGACGATGTCGGGCTCGAGCGGAAAGGCCATCCCGAGCTTGAGGATCCGGACGCCGGCGCGCGCCAGTTCGCGCTCGCCGACGCGCAGCAGCCGCAGGGCTGACATCAGATCGGCGTAGCTCTTGCCCGTCGTGACAATGCCCAGCCGGTCCTCCCCGTGCCGGACGGTGATCTGGTTGAGGCCGTTGGCGCGGGCAAACACCCGAGCCGCCTCCAGGCGGTGCTCCAGCACCTCGGCCTCGAGCTGGAGGCTGTACGGCACCACAAGCATCAGGCCCATGGCCTTGCGATAGGGCTCGCCGTCGATTTCCAGCGCTGGAACCTCGATCGGACAGCGTTCGGGGCCGAAGCTCACGATCCCGCCGCCGTCGCAGATGTCGGTCGACAGCTTCAGCCCGGCCCAAGAGCCGCCGAAGCGGGACAGCGCAATTCCGTACAGGCCGAAGTCGAGGACTTCCTGGGTGCAGGACGGATTGAGTACCGGAACGGCGCTGTTGTACAGCGAGAACTCGCTCTGGTGCGGGATCGAGGAACTCTTGGAGATGTGATCGTCGCCGGCCAGAGCGACCGCCCCGCAACGTTCCCCCGTGCCCGCGAAATTGGCGTGGCGCATGGCATCGCCGCTGCGATCCAGTCCGGGTCCCTTGCCATACCAAATGCCGACAGCGCCGTCGTAGAGCGGATCCGGAAACGCCTGGAAGAGCTGGCTTCCCATGACCGCCGCAAGGGCAAGCTCTTCGTTGACGCCCGGCACGAAGCGGATCTCGTGCTCGCCGAGAAAGCCGCTGGCTCGCTCCAGCGCCAAGTCATAGCCGCCCAGGGGCGAGCCCTCGTAGCCTGAGATCAAGCAGCCTGTCCGCAAGCTTTGGCGGCGGTCCCGGCGCATCTGCTCGATCGGAAGGCGGACAAGTGCCTGAATTCCCGACATGTAGGCCGAGCCCGCTTCAAGGGCGTACTTGTCGTCCAGCGAAATGGAACGAATCGGCATGATGTCGACTTCTTTGCGACTCCGCTTAGGCCGGTTGCGCACCCGGACGGCCAGCCTCGACAGCGAATTCCGCGAGCGTCTGGCGAGCAGCGCCGCGGACGGAAACGCGGTCCAGCACGCGGTAGCGCGCGGTCCAGAGGCCTTGAGTCACTTCACAACTCACGTAGCCTCGCTGGGCGTTGTGCAGCTTGACGAAAGGATTATCGCGCATTACGCCCTCCGCGTACTCGGTATTAGGGCCGCCGTCGCCGCTCGAGCTGATAGACGTGCCCACGAACTCGGTCGCCACCACGGGCGAAGCGGGATCGCCGAAGTCAAGCAGCAGGTCGTTGACCCAGTTGGTGTGGATGTCGCCGGTGAGGACTACGGGGTTCCGCACCTGGCTTTCGGCCACGAAACCCAGCAGCCTGTCGCGAGAGGCGGCGTAGCCCGGCCATTGGTCCATGCTGTAGCGCACGTCGTCTCCGGGCATCCGATCAACCTGCGCCATCATCACCTGTTGCGGGATGACGTTCCACTCGGCCGCCGAATCGCGCAGCGCGTTGTACAGCCAGCGGCGCTGGCCATCGCCCAGCAGAGTCGCGGCCGGATCGGATGCTCCTTCGCAGGGAGGCTGGCTCCTGTCGCCACACGGCTGGTCCGTGCGGTACTGCCGGGTATCCAGCACGGCGAACTGTGCCAAGCGCCCGTAGGACAGCTTGCGATAGAGCCTCATCGATGGCCCGCTGGGAATTTGCGACGCCCGCAGCGGCATGTGCTCGTAATACGCTTGATAGGCGGCGGCGCGCCTCTCCAGAAACGCTTCCCGGCGAACGTCAGGCTGCTCGGACACGTCAGCGGCGTAGTTGTTGTCCACCTCATGGTCATCCCACGTGACGATCCACGGGCAGGCGGCGTGGGCGAGCTGGAGATCGGGATCGGAGCGATACAGCGCGTAGCGGTTGCGGTAGTCTTCCAGCGAAGCGAGTTCCTCGCCGCGGTGGGCCCGGACGCGAGGTCTCGCGGGGCCTTCATAGATGTAGTCGCCCAGATGGAATACCAGGTCCGGGTGCTCGTCCGCCATGTGCTCGTATGCGGTGTAGAAGCCTGTCTCGTAGTGCTGGCACGAGGCGAACGCAAGCGACAGCCTGTCCGGCATCGATGCGGGAGCTGGCATGGTGCGGGCTCGGCCCGCGGTGCTCACCGCGTCTCCTGCGGAGAAGCGATACCAATACCAGCGGTCGGCTTCAAGCCCGGCAACTTCGACATGCACCGAATGAGCCAGTTCGGCAGAGGCTGGGGCCGTGCCGGACTGCACGACTTGGCGGAACGCGTCGTCATTGGCGACCTCCCACCGCACACCGACGTCGCCAACCATCCCTCCTCCATTCAGCGGATCCGGCGCAAGGCGCGTCCAGAGCACGAATCCGTCCGGGCTGGGATCGCCCGAGGCCACGCCCAGCGCGAACGGATCGGTGGTGAAGGATGGCCCGCGATCTTGCCGGCTGCATCCCGTCGCAGCCGCCGCGATCGCTGCCAGATGAACGAATTGGCGTCTTCCAAGTGTCATGCGGCTATGCTACACCGAAAGCGATCGAAGCGAGCGGGTTGGTGGAAAGGTGCGCACTTGGGTTATATTCTGTGATTGGAGGCACACCAATGATTCTTCGAGCACTGGCGCTTTCGCTAGCGCTGGCGGCTGCGTTCTTAGCCGGCACTATGGTGCCGACGGCCGAGACCCAGAGCGGCCGCCACTTCCTACGGATTGACTACATGAAGATCCCTGATGGCCAAGCTCTGCGCTATCGCAATCTCGAGACCGAGCTGTGGAAGCCGGTTCACCAACTGCGCGTAGACAAGGGCTACATCACCTCTTGGCGGCTGTACGGCCACCACTTCCCTGGCGGCGAAAGCGACTATCAGTACGTTACGGTAACGGAGTTCCCCTCGCTACAAGCGATGGACGAACTGCATTACCCGGAACTCTTCCAAGAGGCCCATGGACAGGACTACGACACGGAGATTTCGCAGGAGACCTCCGCCTCTCGGACCCTGACCCACACGGACCTGTGGGCGCTGATCGATTCGGTCGGGACCCGCTAGCAGCAAACGAACCATGACGGCATTGCGACCAACCAGCGGAACGTCAGCCCGTTTCGCTCCGTTCGGCTTGCCGTCGGAACGCAGACACACCACCAAGACGACAAGAGTTGCAATGAAACATCGCCACAACACGCAGATTGCAGCGGCCGCTGTTGCGGTCGTGGTCCTGGCTTCGGCGGGTTGTACCGTCGGCAGCTATCCGCCTGACGAGCACAATAAGCTGGCCAAGCCCTTCATCTACGACAGCGCCGCCTTCGATCCGTTCGGCGTGCTGATGGCCGGCACGACGAGTGTGACGAAGGACCAGGTGTTCAACCTGTCCGATGGCGTGCTGGAGGGCGGCACGGAAGTGCAGCTGCTCAGCGCGCTGCCCAAGTTCGGCTCCGATGCGCTGGCGAGCCAGCAGCAAACCTACGAAGCCTTGATCGAACCGTTCACCGCCCCGATCGACTCGGAAATCGGATTCGACAGCAGCAAACTTCCGCCGGCCCTATGGACCGAGTACGGAACTTTGCTCAACCGCGCCGAGCGAATGATGTTCCGTATTCGTGACGAAAGGGAACCGGAAACGAATCCGCTGAAGTACGTGGAACGGCTGGGCCTGCTTCTCTACGCGCCGCTGCAACTCAACTATGCGCCAGAAGGGGACCGGCACAACGCAATCGTGGAACGCCTGAAGGAGATGCCCGGCTACCTGCAGACCGCGAGGTCCAACTTGAAGTCCTCCTCGCAGGCCCGCGTCGACGCCGCCCGCGAGGCCACACAAGGCGTCATCAATTTGATTCGGGACGATATCGCACAGCAGATTCCCGCCGGGATGAAGGCGAACTTCGACAGTGTTGCCGATATCGCCATCGCGGCTTTGGAGACCTTCCGCAACTCGCTGGGCGATTTGCCGTCGAACGACGATTGGCGCGCCGGGGCGCAACTCGTGCACCGCAAGCTCGAACTCGACACCGGGCGGCCGCTGGCCCCCATCGACATACTGATAGAGGGAGTCCAAGCGGACTTTGATTCCTCGCACTCTTCGCTGGTGTCGGCGGCCGAGCCGATTAACCGGCGCATCTACGGAGGCAGCCGCCCGCGGGACGATTATCGGCTGATCAATGACGTGCTCGAGGTGCTGGAAGGTGAGAACCGCGCCCGGAACAACGCCGGCATGCTGGAACAGATGGCCAAGGACACCGACGAGGCGCGCGATATCTGCAATGAGGAAGAGATCGCTCCGGTGCCGGAGAGGCTGCAGCTGCGCGTGGTGGAGACTCCAGAGTTCATGCGCGTGTCCGTTCCCCTCGCCGGCGGCCTGGGCCCCAGCGCCGCGCCCTCCGACAACACCGCCGTGGTCTGGCTGACCCCCGCCCCGGCCGACGCGTCCCGCGCCGAGCTGCGCTCGCGCCTGACCACCAACAACATCTACCAGCTCAAGCTGCTGGCCATGCTCTACGGCATCCCCGGCTACGCCTTGATCGGCTCGCTTGCCTCCGACATGGAAAGCGAACAGGCCAAGCTGACACACATGGTGGAGCCCCTGCCCGGGTTCATTCACGGCTGGCCGATCTATATCACCGAGACCACAGTCGGGACCCACTATACCGGCGATGTCGACTTTATCTGGCGCAAGTACAAGCTACAGATCATCGCCGCGGCCCTGGTCGACATCCAGTTGCACGCAGGGGATCTGACCATGGACGACGCGCAAGAGTTCCTCACGCGGCGGGCCTACATGGAAAGCAGCGCAGCCCGCGCGCTGCTCCGTTCGCTGGAAGTGAACCCGACGCAGTCTGCCACCGCCTACTTTGGCTGGAAGAACTGGCAGATGCTACGCGCCCACTACCAAGAGACCACGCAGGACTTCAGCCTGACCTCCTTCCACGGCAAGGCTCTCAGGGCTGGCTCGATGCCGCCAGTGGAGTTCTCCTACGCCGTCAGCGAAGCCAAGGGCAGGCTGTCGCTCGGGGGCGAGGGCGAGGAGCAGTAGAACACGCGGCGGCGGGGCGCGCCCCCCCCCCCCGCCGGGGTTGTGGATAATAGGAGGGTGAGGGCGCCGGGCTCTCACGCCGAGACCGCGCGGCCCCGCCGGGCCGGCGGT
>JAPPMG010000096.1:253327-549077 GCA_028819215.1 Bryobacterales bacterium | reverse complement strand
TCCGCCCACAGCGTGGCCTGTCCCGCGTCCCTAGGAATGCAGAGGAAGAGCCGGGGGGGGGGGGCCCCCCCCCCCCCCCCCCGGGGGGGGGGCCCCCCCCCCCCCCCCCGACGCCGCTTTCGTGCATAATAGGAGGGTGAGGGCGCCGGGCTCTCACGCCTAGACCGCGCGGCCACGCCGGGCAGCCGATCTCAAAGAGCAAGGCCGCAATAGCAGGCAGCGCCTCCGGGGAGACTAACCGTGCCCAAACTCAAGACGCATCGCGGTGCAGCGAAACGCTTCAAACTGACCGGCACGGGCAAGGTCAGGCGCAGGCATGCCAGCATGAATCACATCCTGACCAAGAAGACCCGCAAGCGGAAGCGGCGCCTCCGCAAGGGGACCACGGTCAGCGCGGCCTTCGCGAAGTCCGTGCGCAGAATGATCTCCACGTAGGTATCGCGAGCGCCAGCTAGGTCAGAGCAACGCATCGGGACCGTCTTCTCGGCGGCCCCCAGGAGGAAACCGTGGCAAGAGTCAAGCGAGGCAACCAGCGCGTCAAGAGGCGCAAGCGCGTACTGGCGAAGGCCAAGGGCTATTTCCTCGCCAAGAGCAAGCTCCACCGCTACGCCCGCGAAGCGGTCAACCGCGCCGACCAATTCGCCTACATCGGCCGCAGGCTGAAGAAGCGCGACTTCCGGTCGCTGTGGATCACGCGCATCAGCGCGGCCGCCCGTGCCAACGATATCAACTACAGTTCGTTCATCCGCGGTCTCAAAGACGCTGGTATCGACCTCAACCGCAAGATGCTAGCCGACATCGCCGTGCGCGACCCCGAGGGATTCGGCCAACTCGTCGCCAAGGCCAAGGCGGCCCTCGCCGAGCAACCGACTGCGAGCGCCTAGCGTCGGCACGCGAATCCCGCCAGCGCAAGCTACCGTGTCGATCGAACGCAAGACGGGTCGGCCGATCGGCGACTTGATCCGCGAGGGCGACGACCCCGAGCAACTCTACGGAGAGCTGCGCGCCGCCTTTGAGCGGGAATGCAGCCAAGCGGTGACCCCGCAACAGGGGCAGGCCCTCAGGGACCGCTGGCTGGGGCGTCGCAGCGGCCTGCTCTCGGCAACCAACGATCACTGGCTCAAGGCCGCGCCGCGCGAGCTCAAGCCAGTGGTGGGCAAGCTCCAGAACCTGCTGCGCCGCGACCTCGAGGCCGCAGTCAAGGCGGCGGCCGAGGCCACCGTTCGGGAGCGGGTGCAGGCCGAGCCGGACCTGGACACGACCCTGCCTGGGCCGGAACGCTCCTACGGCGCGGTCCACCCGGCCCGCCTGGCTTTGGAGGAGGTCTTGGATATCTTCCGCCCCCTCGGCTACACCGTGGCCGAGGGACCGGAGATCGAGACGTTCTACTACAACTTCGAGGCGCTCAACTTCCCGCCGGACCACCCGGCAGTGGATGAGATGGACACGCTCTTTCTCAAGGACGGAGCCCTGCTGCGGACGCACACGTCGCCGTGCCAAATCCGCATCATGGAGTCCAAGAGCCCGCCGCTGCGCTACGTGGTGCACGGCAAGGTCTACCGCAACGACACTCCGGACGCCACGCACAGCCCGATGTTCCACCAGCTAGAAATGTTTGCGGTCGACGAGAGCATTACGTTCGGCGACCTCAAGGGCACGCTGGAGCACTTCGTGCGCTGCTTCTTCGGCCCACAGACCGAAGCTCGCTTCCGGCCCAGCTTCTTTCCATTCACCGAGCCCAGCGCTGAAGTCGATATCACCTGCCCGTTCTGTACGGGAAGCGGTTGCCGCATTTGCAAGCAGACCGGCTTCATCGAGGTGTTGGGCTGCGGGATGATCGATCCGAACGTGCTGCGCAACGCGGGACTCGATCCAGAGCGCTACCAAGGCTTCGCGGCGGGATTCGGCCTAGATCGCTTCGCGATGCTGAAGTACAGCATCGACGACATCCCGCTGATGTACCAGGGCGATGCCCGCTTCCTGAGGCAGTTCCGATAAATGCGCATCCTGCTCAGCTGGCTGAAAGATTTCGTGGAGATCAACGAGTCTCCGCGCGAACTCGCCGACGCGCTGACGATGGCGGGCATGGCCGTCGACGCGGTGGAGAGCGAGGCGGGCGAGACTGTCTTCGAATTCGACATCACCAGCAACCGCCCGGACGCGATGAACCACCTCGGCATGGCGCGCGAGGTGGCTGCGATCTACCGCCGTCCCCTGCGAGCGCCTTGCACGGCCTGCGCCGAGTCCGGCCCGCCCGCAGCCTCCAAGGCAAGCGTGGCGATCCAAGATCCCGACGCGTGCGTCCGTTACGTGGGAAGGGTGTTTACCGACGTGGAGGTGCGTCCATCGCCCGACTGGATGCGTCGGCGGCTCGAGCTGTGCGGAATCCGCTCGATCAACAGTCTGGCGGACCTGACCAACTACGTCCTGCTGGAAATCGGCCAGCCCACGCACGCCTTCGACCTTGACAGGCTCGCAGGGGCGGCCATTGTCGTCCGCCGTGCCCGCCACGGGGAGACGCTGGTAACGCTAGACGGCGAGGACCGCGATCTGACGGATGGACACCTGGCGATTTGCGACGCCGAAATGCCGGTCGCGCTGGCCGGGGTAATGGGCGGACGCGCGACCGAGATCACAGCCGAGACGCGCAACGTGCTGCTGGAAGCGGCCTGGTTCCGGCCCAGCGTGATCCGCAATGCCGCACGCGGGTTCAAGCTGTTCACCGAGGCGTCCCATCGCTTCGAACGCGGCGCCGACTGGAACGCGGCACCGCAGGCTGCAGATCGCATTGCGGCCCTGCTGGCCCGCACAGGGCCGGGGCAGGTCTTGCCAGGGCGGGTCGACTGCTTTCCGCGGAAGCCGAAACTGAGCCGGATCCGGCTCGAGCGCGCGCAGATCCGCAGACACCTCGGAATCCAAGTGGATGATGCGGACGTGGAAGGGATCCTGTCCGCGCTGGGGTTCGAGCCGTCCTCGGACAAGTCGGGATGGTCGGTGCCGGCGGTGAGCCATCGCCTGGACGTGGAGCGCGGGATCGATCTGATCGAAGAGGTAGCGCGGATCTACGGCTTCGCCAACATCCCGGCCACGTTGCCGTCGGTGGGAGCAGCGCCGGAGCCCACTCCGCAAGCGGCAGAGGACGCCCGCATGCGCGCGGCAGTGCGGGGACTCGGCTACGACGAGACGATCGGGTTCGCGTTCATCTCGTCGGATGAGGCCGAACGCTTTGGGTCGGGCGATCCGGTCAGCCTCCGCAACCCGCTTTCGCAGCTTTGGGACGTCATGCGCAACAGCGCCGTGCCGACGATGGTGCGGGCTTTGGAATGGAACCTGCGCCGCAATCAGCCGTTCGTGCGGCTGGCCGAGTTCGGCCGCGTCTACCGGCGGGCGGGGGCCAGTTACGAAGAGCCCGGCGTGCTGACCCTCGGCGCGACCGGCACGGCCCGCCAAACCTCTTGGGCCGAGCCCGCTCGCGAGGTCGGCTTTTACGACGTCAAGGCAGATGTCGCGGCCCTCTTGGCACCGTTCCTGCAGGATGCCCCGAGCATCGTGACCGAGGGCGTGCCGTCGTACTACCGCAAGAAACATGCTGCCGGACTGAGGTCGGACGGCGAAGTGTTGGCTTGGTTCGGCGAACTCGATCCCGAGCTTGCCCGCGAGCGCAAGATTCGCCAAGCGGTTTGGGTGGCCGAGATCTTTCTCGAGAGGTTGTACGTCAAGGGCTTGCGCCGACCCACGCATGGGAAGCTGCCCAAGGTTCCGGCCGTGAGCCGCGACTTCTCATTGCTCGTGCCGGACGCAATCGACTTCGCGAGCATCACCGAGGCGGTGGGCGAGATGCCGGACCTAGACAGCGTGGAGCCCGTCGAGGTGTTCCGCGGCAAGAACGTGCCGGAGGGCAGCTACAGCCTGCTCTTGCGAGCGTGGTGGCAGCGCTTGGACGAAAGCCTGACCGACGAGGAAGTCAACGGGTTCGCCGCCGAGCTGCGCTCACGGCTGCAATCCAGACTCGGCATCGCCACGCGCACTTGAAGCGCCGCGATCGAGCTGGTGGATGGCGTACCCGCGCTCGCGTGGCTCGCGATCGAGGCCCCAGTAGCTGCGCAATTCGCGGTAGGAACGCTCCCACACGAGGTCATAGCGGCTGTCCAAGGCCTTTGGCTGCTTGCCTTTGGCATCCCAGACCACGATCCAGTCGGGGTCGGGCGAGTCGTCGAACTGATCCGCCGGAATCAGGTCTCGGAAGCGCTTGTTGTACGCAACCTCTGAGTCGAGCAGGTTTACCCAGCGCCGGTCGGGCAGATAGTAGTTGCCCACCATTCCTTTGACGTTTCGCACGTAGGCAATGGTCTGCCCGGGCCTGGTGTTGGATTCCAAGAACTCCAGCAGCGGGCCGTTGTGATCGTCGTAGCGCAGAAACTGGCGCAAGACCACTTGCTCCGTCCCGCCACCGGCAAGCTCGAGGTTCGGCCAGAGACTGGCCCCGACCAAACAGGCCACGGCGGTCCGGCGGCGGCCGACACGGTCAAGGCCCGCCGCGGCCAGCCCGACCAGCACGATTGCCGCGGGACAGGCCTGATAGTAATAACGCGGTAGCGTGGCCCGTCCTGCCACCGCGATCGTAAAGAGCGGGCAGACCGCGACGATCAGTCCGGCCAGCAGGGACATCTTGGCGTGAACGCCCGGCTCCTCGATCCTGCGCCACAGGTAGAACGCCGCCGCAGGCAGGCAAAGAAAGACCAGTCCGAACAACACGAATGTCAAGTCCGGCGTGCGCCGCAGCCATGACTCGCTGATCACGAATCCCAGCACCGGGGCAGCCGCGCCGAGAGCAGCCAAGATCCAGCCGCCGCGTGGAATATGGAGCTTGGACCAGCGGCCGATCAAGGCCATCGCAGGCGCGAGCACGAGGAACGGCACCCAGCGCCAGTAATCGGCGCCGCGCCGCGATACCACATAGCGGAAGTTCTCCCAGAACGACTGCTCGCTGCCGGGCCGCCACTCCGTCAGGTACTCCGCGTGGAGGAGCCAAAACTCGGCGCCGAGAACAACCGCGAGCACGGCCGAAGCCCCGCACAGGCGGACCACGGCCGGGCGGTCGGTCAGGAGCAGGAAGATCCCCAGCGCCAGCCACGTCGCCGCGAAGCTAAGGTAGTTCCCCGCATAGAGCAGGCATCCGACCAAGCAAAGCTGGCAGTGAAACGACCACTTCCTGCCCAAGGCAGGATCGCGCAGGTAGCGCGCCACTTGCAGCAACAGCAACAAGGTGGCGAACACCACCAAGATGTAGTAGCGGCCCTGCCGGGCCGCATGCAGGAAGTAGATGGAAACACTCGCGATGACCGGCAGCGCCAGGGGCAGCCAGCGGGGCCCTCCCAGCCGCCGGCCAAGCGACCACAGCAGCGCCAGGCATCCGAGCCCGAACAGCGCGAACGGCAGCCTCGCCGACAGCGTGCCGCTGCCGAACAGCCAGTGCCCGGCGGCAGAGACGTAGAACTGCAGATAGCTCTGCATCGCCGGCAGCAGGTGCGAATTGATGTCGTGCCCGTCGTCGTCTTGGACGAGCAACTGGCCGGCTTCGCGATCAAAGGCGTAGGGCAGCCAAGCGCCGCTTTCCGCCATCAAGCGCCCCCAAACGGCAGTGGTCGCTTCGTCGCGCCATAGGGGAACGCCGTCCAACCGCCAGAAGATGGCAGTCACGCAGAGCGCCAGCGCCGCGATGGCAGGGATGCGCCTCATGCCGGGACGGGTCTGTTGTGGGGGCGGGCCGCTAGGAGGACCACGTGGTCCGGAACTCCGGGAATAACGTCAAGCCGCCGCAGGCGAACAGTGTCTGCCCCGTGATGTAGGACGCTTCGTCCGATGCCAAGAACGCGAATACCGCCGCGATCTCGGCCGATTCGCCCGCCCGGCCCATTGGAATGTGAGACTCGACGACGCCCTTGGCGACCGGATCGTTGATCCAGTTCATGTTGATCGGCGTGACGATCGCTCCGGGCCCGACCGCATTGACCCGGATGCCGCGGTCGGCGTATTCCAGCGCAAGCGTCTTGGTGAGGTTCTCCATCCCACCCTTGGAGACCGAGTAGGGCAGATACTCAGGCTTTGGGATGATCTCGTGGACGCTGGAATTGTTGACGATCACTCCCCCGCCATCGCGGGACAGGAAATGCTTGATCGCCGCCCGACAGCAGAGATAGCAGCCGCGCAGGTTGACGCCGAGAATCCTGTCGAAGTCCTCGCTCGCGCTCTCATGGCTGGGCGATGGCTTCTGGATGCCGGCGTTGTTGATCATCACGTCCAGACGGCCCCACTCGCGCAGTACCTCGTCGAACATCGCAGCGACCGCCGCCTCATCGGCAACATCCGCCTTCTGCACCAGCACCTTGGCATCGCCGAAGCCGCCGGCTTCATGAACCCGACGCACTTGCTCGGCTGTATCGGCCGCACCGGCGTCGTTGCGGCTGTAGTTGACCACGACGCTGCCGCCCTCTTGGGCGAAGCGAACAGCGATCGCCTCTCCTATGCCCGCCGAGGCGCCGGTGACGAGCACAGTCTTGCCGAGAAATCGAGTCTGCATGGGGAGATCCGGCCGGCGGCGGAGGCCGCCAACACCGCCCATTATAGCGCCAGCAAACGCAACTGCCCCGAATTGTCCGCAACAAGTCGTGATAGGAAAGAGCTGTATCGCCGCTCGACAACAGCGGCCGCCGCAACGGGCCGGGCGATGGTGCCTCGCTGGCCCATGGCGGCGGGTCGAATTCACCGCCCGCGCTAGACTAAGGCACGCGCGGAGGCGTCATTTCTCGCTGCTAGCGGCCCCTCCTCGACATGCCCGGCAGAGGGCTGGGCTGGCAGCACCGATGCGAATTCTTGTCTCGGCCGGGGAAACCTCCGGCGACCGCTATGCGGCAGGCCTCGTAGAGGCGCTCGCGGCTCGCCTGCCCGATGCGCATTTCTTCGGCTGTGCCGGACCCAAGATGCGAGCCCATGGGGTCGAAGCTGTGGTCCGCACGGAGGATCTTGCGGTGGTCGGCCTGTTTGAGGTGGCCCGCCATATCCCGCGGATCTACGGCCTCTTCCGCAAGCTTGATCGCTCCGCCGCGACTTTGGCACCAGATCTTGCGATCCTAACCGACGCCCCGGACTTCAATCTTCGACTCGCGGCGCGGCTGCGCAGGGCAGGCATCCCGGTCGTGTACTATGTCGCCCCCCAGGTGTGGGCTTGGCGCAAGCGGCGCATTCACCGGATTCGAGAAGTGGTCGACCTGTTGCTCGTGATCTTCCCGTTCGAGGAAAGCTACTTCAGAGAGCGAGGCGTCGACGCCCGCTTCGTGGGGCACCCGCTATGCGACCTGGCCAAGGTCAGCTCGGATCGGGCTGACTTTCTCTCGAGGCACTCGTTGAGCCCGTCCGAGCCGCTCGTCGCTCTGCTGCCCGGGAGCCGCAAGGGCGAATCGCTGCGGCACTTGCCCGCCCTCGAGGACGCCGCGCGCCGGCTCACGGAATCTGGGGTGCGGCAGTTCGTACTGCCGGCTTCGGCGACGACGGGCAAGCAGTTCTTCGACGGGCAGTGGAAGGGCCCCGAGACTCGAATCGTAGAGAACAACTCCCAAGACTGCATAGGACACGCGGACGTGGCCCTCGTGGCAAGTGGCAGCGCGACCGTGGAAACGGCGTTGCTGGGAACGCCGATGGTGAGTTTCTATAGGCTCTCGTGGTCAAGCTATTACCTGGCCCGACTCTTGGTTGACGTGCAATACTACACCATGGTCAATCTGCTTGCTGGCAAGCAGGTCATTGCTGAGTGCATTCAGCACGAATGCACGGGTACGAAACTAGCGAGCGAGGCCATTCGTCTCCTAAAACAGGAAGGCGAGCGGCGCCGCATGATCACAGAGTTCTCGAGCCTTCGCGGAACACTCCAATCCAGTACGCCAGCGGCTGACAGGGCCGCAACAGCGATATGCGAACGATTCTCCATCGGCTAGCCCCGGCGACTCTGGTCGCCGTGATTGCTGCAGGCGGGCTCCACGCCCGCCTGCACGCACAGGATGCGGGCGTCGGTCCCCTGCTAGACGTGCAGCACTACAAGATCGACGCCAAGCTGAACATGGACGCCCAGTTGCTCGAAGCGACCGCGGAGGTGCACTTTGTTCCGCGCGACCCGGCCGGCAATGCCTTCTTCGAACTACACAACTCGCTCAACGTCGACTTCGCCGAGATGGAGGACGGCACGAGCTTGGAGCCGATCCGCTATCGCGCCGACTCGACCGTGCACGTCAGCTTCCCTGAGACGCTTCCGGTCGACCAGCCCCAGGTGATCAGGTTCCGCTATGGCGGCCGCCTGATCAGCTACGAGGAATCCCCGGCCGAAGGCTACAGTCTGGCCGAGATCATGCCCGATCGCGCCATCCTGCTATACGCCGGGCGCTGGTTTCCGGTCAACGGCTACGGGGCGGACCGCTTCACGTCCGAGATTCGCATCACGGTGCCGGACGGAGTTGAGGTGCTGGGCAGCGGCACCCGAACCCGCACCGAGGCCCTAGAGGGTGTCGAGCACTTGTTCGAGTTCAACTATCCGTCCTTCCCGGGCACCATCGCGGTGGTCGCCGAGGAGCCCGTGAGAGCCTCTAGCGGCTCCGCGTCAAGTTCCGTGTACATGCCGGGCGCGTCAGAGAATCTCGCCGCGGAATACGGCGAGGCTGCCGCCGAGATGGTCGAATTCTACTCAGACACCTTCGGCGCGCCCTACTCGAAGTCGCTTTCCATCGTCGAGATGGGCGAATACGCTCCTGACGGCTACTGGGCACCCGGCATGGTGCTGTTGAGCCCCTTCGCCCGGCAGGAAGCCCTAAACCGCCAATTGCTCGGCAAACTGGTCGCCAACCAGTGGTGGGGCACTATCGTGGGCGCTGGCAACAGCAACCACCTCTGGCTGGTAGACGGCACCGCGCAGTACTCCGCGCTGTTGGAGATCGAGGAGTCCGAGGGCGAGGAAGCCTTTCGCGATGCGCTCAAGAACACCCGCATCGAAGCACTCACTTTCGACGAGGTGCCGCTGCGAGAGTCCGGCCGCGTGGGCGATTTCTCGCCGCAGCTGAAGGCGCTGACTTCGGCCCGCGGGGCCATGGTGCTGCACATGCTCCGCTGGCGCGTGGGCGACGAGCCGTTCTTCGAGATCTTGCAAGAACTGATCGGCGGGCACACCTGGGGAACCCTCACGACCGACGATTTCCGACTGATGTTCGAAGACGCGACCGGCAGGGACCTCGATGGGTTCTTCCTGCAATGGACCGAAACCAATATCACGCCGGAATTCCAGCAGGAGTACACCATCTACAGGCTGGGCGGCAACGAAGGCTTCCGGGTGATCGGCAAGATCAACCAGGACATGGACACTTTCAGCATGCCGGTCGAACTCAAGATCGAGACCGAGGGCGAGCCCGAGTTCTTCGTGGTCGAAGTTTCCGGCGAGGCCTCGGATTACAGGCTGGAGACATTTGGAAAGCCGAGGGAGGTCATCCTGGACCCCAACCACCGCATCTTGAGGCAGGACGACGAGACACGGGTGCGTGTCGCCATCCGGCGCGGCGAGCAGCTGGTCGAACTGGGGTACTACCAAGAAGCCCTGCTTGAGTACCAGCAGGCTCTGGACATCAACCGCTTCAGCTCGCTCGCGCACTACCGCACAGGCGAGGTGTTCTTCTTGCAGAGCAACTTCCAGTCCGCAGCCAATGAGTTCCGCGAGGCCCTCAACGGCGACCGCGACCCGACCTGGGTCGAGGTCTGGTCGCACATCAACCTCGGCAAGATCTTCGACATCACCGGACAGCGCGAACGCGCCGTCAACGAGTACCAGCTGGCCGTGAGGACACGTGACGATACCCAAAACGCGCAGAACGAGGCCAGCAAGTACTTAGCCAGCCCCTACCGGCGAACGCGAGCCAAAGAGCGCACCTACTGACAGCCGGGGCTCGCGACTTCGGCCCGGCTTCAGTACTTGGCGACGCTGGGATCGACTTCGTCGCTCCAGCGGAGTATGCCGCCGGCCAAGTTTGTGACGCGGCTGAATCCCATCTCCTTGAGCAGCCGCTGGGCCTTGCCGCTGCGCACGCCGCTCTTGCAGTGGACCACGATCTCGGCCGTGGAGTCGAGCTCGTGAACGTGCTGCGGCAACGTGCCCAAGGGGATCAAGGTGGTCCCGGGAATCTTGGCGATCTCGAACTCGTGGGGCTCGCGGACGTCCAATACGAAGACATCGTCCCCGCTGTCCAGCCGGGACTTGAGATCTGACGGCGAGATCTCGGGCAGCCGCTCTTGCGCCGCGGCCTCGGCGGCCTGCTGCGGAATCCCGCAGAACTGCTGATAATCGATCAACTCCCGAACCGTGGGATCGTCGCCGCAGACCGGGCAATCGGGATTGCGCCGCAGCCGCAGTTCCCGGAAACGCATGTTCAGCGCGTCGTAGAGGAGCAGCCTGCCGCCGAGGGAATCTCCCTTGCCGAGGATGATCTTGACGGCCTCCGTAGCCTGGATGCTGCCGATCACAGCGGGCAGGATGCCCAGCACGCCCCCCTCGGCGCAACTGGGAACCAGTCCCGGCGGCGGGGGCTCGGGGTACAGGCATCGGTAGCACGGACCGCCCTGGTGGCTAAATACCGTGGCTTGGCCCTCGAAGCGGAAGATCGAGCCGTAAGCATTCGGCTTGCCCAGCAGCACGCAGGCGTCGTTGACCAAGTAGCGCGTGGGAAAGTTGTCGGTGCCGTCAACGACTACGTCGTACTCCGCCAGGATCTCGAGCGCGTTGTCGCTGGTCAACGCAGTCTGGTGCTTGTCGACTTCCAGGCGGGGGTTGATGTCCTGCATCGTCTCGGCGGCCGAGTCGATCTTTGGGCGGCCGACGTCCTTCGAGCCGTGGATCACCTGCCGCTGCAAGTTCGTCTCGTCGACGACATCGAAGTCCACGATGCCGATCCTGCCGATGCCGGCCGCAGCCAGATACAGGCCCAGCGGCGCGCCGAGGCCGCCGGTTCCGACCATCAGCACGCGGGCGCCCTTTAGCCTGCGCTGTCCTTCCAGGCCGACCTCCGGCAAGATCAGGTGGCGGCTGTAGCGCAGGATCTCTTCGTTGGACAGCTCCGGCAGCGCGGGCTCGGCCACGTCAATCGCCGGGGCCAGCGTTGCGCCACCGGCAATCGAGGGCACGATGCTGATGGTGGTGTCGGCGCTGAGCGCGGTGTCCTCACGGTCCAAGTAGCGGATGTCCTCGTCATCGACGTAGACATTGACAAAGCTGCGCAGCTTGCCCTGATCGTTGAAAAGGTTGCGCTCGACCTGCGGATGCGCGGCTACCAGCTCGCGCAACGCCTCGCCCACAGTGCCGGAGTCGACCTCAACGGTGTCATGGCCAGCCACGAACTGCCGGAGAGGTGTTGGGATGAGAATCCTAGCCATGCCCTTGCTGCTCTTGATGCTAACAATCGCCCTATTCCCTGTCAATGAACTGGGGATTCGAGCCGCTCTCGGCGCGCGCTCGACGCGGCGGCTCGGTCATAGTCTCGAGATGGCATTCCTGGCCCACGCTATAGTGGCGGTCGGCCGAATCGTCGCCCGCGCCGGCACGTGCCCGAAGCGAGCCGCAACAGCATGCCCATCCTGTTCTTCGCCGACACAGAGGAACTCAGGCAGTGGTTTCGCGACAACCACAAGACGGCCGACGAGCAATGGATCGGCTACTACAAGGTTGCCACTGGCCTGCCGAGCGTGACTTGGCCGGAATCGGTCGATGTGGCGCTGTGCTTCGGCTGGATCGACGGGATTCGCAAGAAGATCGACGAGCGCAGCTACAGGGTGCGCTTCACCCCCCGTCGTCCCGGCAGCAGCTGGAGCGCCAGGAACGTCGGGCGCATGCGATCCTTGATCGAGGCCGGGCTGGTCGAAGAGAGCGCGCGGGCGGCGTTCGAATCGGCAGAGAGCCCGCGCAGCGCGCCAGCCACCCATGAACTCGCCGCCGTGGCTCTGCCTGAGGACTACGAGCGCAGGATCAAGGCGGTGCCGGAGGCGTGGGAGTGCTTCGCCGGCGCGACGCCATCCTATCGCAAGCAGTGCGCACACTGGATCGTCAGCGCGAAGCGAGAACTGACGCGCCAAAAGAGGCTCGAGACGCTCATTGAGTGCAGCCTGCGCGGCGAGCCGATACCGCCGCTGCGTTGGGCGGTCAAGATGCGGCCGAGGCGGTGAGCCGCGCGGCGCGGACTAGGTCAGCCATCGTCGCGGCTGCCGGCAGAACCGCACCAAGACTGGAACATGCTGATTCCGGCTATGCCCGCCGCGCCGGCGTCCTCACATGCGCCGATCCGGGCCGCTGTGATGCCTCCCAAAGCAGCCACCGGCAAAGAGCTCGCCTCGCAAGCGCCGCGTAGTCCGTCAAGGCCTGGTATCTCGATTTGGCCCGGCTTAGACCGCGTTGGAAACACCGGGCCAAAGACAGCAAGATCGGCCCCCTCCCGCTCCGCCCGGCAGACTTCTTTGACGGTATGTGCGGACACCGCGATCAGAAAGCCGGAGGGCACGACAGGCCTGAGATCGCAGGGAGCGGGCGAGCCCGCCGGCAGGTGGACTCCGTGCGCTCCCGCGGCCAGCGCTACATCCAAGCGGCTATTGACGAGGATCGCGGTGCCGTGGGGACGGACACGGACCAAGGCGGCGCGGGCCAGATCGAGCAGGTCCCGAGGGGCCAAGTCCTTCTCGCGGAGCTGAATCCAAGAGCAGCCACGCCTAGCGTTCGCTTCTATGCAATCGAGCAAGCTGCCAGGGCAGGTTCGGCGATCGGTGATGTAATAGCGCCTCATTGCCCGACCCACGTCGCACTCTCGGCTCCGCAATGTTGACAGTGGCTGACTAAGGTAAAGTCATGATAGTATACTAAGAGTTCATTCAGTCGCCGCACGCCCGAAGGCGGCCGGCGGTTGGCGGGATCGGCTGCAGAGCGTCCCGAGATTTGGAGGATCACAGATGGGAAAGGTCATCGGTATCGACCTCGGGACCACGAATTCGGTCGTAGCGGTCATGCAAGCAGGGCAGTCCCAAGTCATCGCCAACCAAGAAGGGGAGCGCACCACGCCATCTGTCGTGGCGTTCAGCAAGAACGGAGACCGCCTGGTGGGCGAGACAGCCAAGCGGCAGGCCGTCACCAATCCGGAGGCCACGATCTCATCGATCAAGCGCTTCATGGGCCGCCGCAGCTCCGAGGTCAGCGAGGAGACGAAGAACGTAGCCTACAAGATCAGCGCTGCGGGGGACCTGCTCAAGGTCACGGTCGGAGAGAACAGCTATTCGCCGCAGGAGATCTCGGCCATGGTGCTGGGAAAACTCAAGGAAGCGGCCGAGGCCTATCTGGGCGAGAAGGTCACCGAGGCGGTCATCACAGTGCCTGCGTACTTCAACGACGCCCAGCGCCAAGCCACCAAGGACGCGGGCAAGATTGCGGGACTGGACGTGCGCCGCATCATCAACGAACCGACCGCGGCGGCGCTGGCCTATGGCTTGGACAAGAAACAGAACCAGACCATTGCCGTCTACGACTTTGGCGGGGGCACGTTCGACATCTCGATTCTGGAGGTCGACGAGGGAGTCGTCGAAGTCAAGGCGACCAACGGCGACACCCATCTAGGCGGGGACAACATCGACAGTGTGCTCATCGACTGGCTGGTCGACGAGTTTCGCAAAGAGCAGGGCATCGACCTTTCCAAGGACACCATGGCCCTGCAGCGGCTACGCGAGGCGGCCGAGAAAAGCAAGCGAGACCTGTCGACCCTGATGGAGACAGAAATCAACCTGCCCTTCATCACCGCCAACGAGACCGGCCCGAAGCACCTCGCTCGCAAGCTCACCAGGGCACACCTCGAGCAGATGATCGACCCACTGGTGCGCCGGACGCTCGATCCGTGCAAGAAGGCGCTGACAGACGCCGGGCTGTCGCCGTCGGACATCGACGAAGTGGTGATGGTCGGCGGCTCCACCCGCATTCCAATGGTCCAAACGCGGGTACAAGAGCTATTCGGGCGGGAACCCCACAAGGGCGTTAATCCCGACGAAGTCGTGGCCACCGGGGCTGCCGTGCAGGGCGGTGTTCTGGGCGGCGAGGTCAAGGACGTTCTGCTGCTCGACGTCACGCCTCTGTCGCTCGGCATCGAGACCCTGGGCGGCGTGTTCACCAAGCTGATCGAGCGCAACACCACGATCCCGACGCGCAAGTCCGAGGTCTTCTCGACCGCGGCGGACAGCCAGACCTCGGTCGAGATCAAGGTCTTCCAAGGCGAGCGGTCCATGGCCGGAGACAACCGCTTGCTGGGTGTGTTCCAGTTGGTCGGAATTCCGCCCGCGCCGCGCGGAGTGCCGCAGGTCGAGGTCACTTTCGACATTGACGCCAACGGCATCCTGAACGTCTCTGCCAAGGACAAGGCAACCAGCAAGCAACAGCAGATCACCATCACCAGCTCTTCGGGCCTGTCCCAGGAAGAGATCGAGAAGATGGCCCGCGACGCGGAAGAACACGCGGCCGAGGACCAGAAGCGCAAGGAAGAGATCGAAGCCCGCAACCAAGCCGAGGCGGTGATCTACTCCACGGAGAAAACCCTGGGCGAACACCGCGACAAGGTCGACGAGGCCGAGGCCAAGAAGATCGAGCAAGCCATCGAGGCCGCCCGCGAAGCGGTCAAGAGCGGCAGCACGGACCAGATCAACAAGGCCGTGTTGGACCTGAACCAGGCCTCTCACGCGCTAGCCACGGCAATGTATTCGGCGCAGCAAGGCGGCGAGGGCTCGGACACTCCCACGGATGGCGCCGGCGAAGCGGCCACCGGAAGCGCTCCTGACGATGTGGTGGAGGCAGAGTTCGAAGACGCGGACGAGAAGCCGAAGTCGTGAGTCGGCGGTGCCGCACGGGCGGCAGCGCCGCGCCACCGCCTAGGCTAGATGGGCATGGCGGCCAACCGCAGCAAGGACTACTACGCGACGCTGGGAGTGCCCCGCAACGCGAAGGCAGACGCGATCCGCACAGCCTACAGGCACCTGGCGCGCAAGCTGCACCCGGACGTCAACCCCGGCGACAAGGCTGCGGAGGAGCGCTTCAAGGATGTCCAGGAGGCTTACGACATCCTCAGCGATGAGGAGAAGCGTGGCATCTACGACCGTTACGGGTTCTATTCCGAGCAGGCCCGCCAGCAGGCCTCTGCCGGCCAGGGCCACGGTTTCGGATTCGACGGCTTCGACTTCAGCGACCTGGGGCGCCAAGCCGCCGGGACGAATCTCGGCGACTTGTTCGAGGGAATGTTCGGCGGCGGCCGGGGCCGGGGCCGCGGCCAGGCTACGCGGCGGCAGGGCGAGGATCTCGAGTACGAGATGGAGATCGGCTTTGACGACGCGATTCGCGGCACGACCGAACGCCTCAAGATAAGCCGACAGGTCCCGTGCGCGCCTTGCTCCGGATCGGGCAATGCAAGGGGAGAGCCGCCAAGCGTCTGCAAGGCCTGCGGCGGCAGCGGCCAGTTACAGCGCATGGCCGGCAACATGCGCTTCAGCGTTCCCTGCGCGGAATGCGGACAGACCGGGCAGACCCGAACGCCGTGCCCGCAGTGTGCAGGCGAGGGGCGAGTGCTGGCCACCAACACCATCGACGTCCGGATCCCGCCGGGCACGCGAGAGAACGCAAGGCTCCGGCTGCAAGGCAAGGGCAACGCCGGGATCCTAGGCGGCCCGGCCGGCGACTTGTACATCCTCGTGCACGTGGGCAAGCACCCGTTCTTCGAGCGCGACAACTTCGACATTCGCATCGAGGTGCCGATCACGCCGGCCGAGGCCGTGCTGGGCGCCAAGATCGATGTGCCAACGATCGATGGCACCGCTCTGATGCGGATTCCGCCAGCGACAAGCTCGGGCAAGACTTTCCGCATGCGCGGGCGGGGCGTCACCGACCCGCGAAGCAACAAGCGCGGGGACCAGTTCGTTAGAATCTCGATTGTCGTGCCCAAGGTCCCGGACGAATCGACCAAGGACTTGATGCGGCGCTACGCGGAGCGCAATCCCGAGAATCCGCGCGATTCACTCGGTGGCGTCTGACCATGGCAAGGCAGCACAAGACCAAGGGCAGCTACACCATCTCGGTGGTGGCGGAACGTTTCGACGTGCATCCCCAGACGCTCCGCATGTACGAGCGCGAGGGCCTGTTGCAGCCATCCCGGACCGACGGCAACACGCGCCTCTACACCGACGAGGATATTGATCGACTTGACGTGATCCTGTCGCTGACGCGCGACCTGGGCGTCAATCTCGCGGGCGTCGAGATCATCTTGAACATGCGCAGCAAGATGGACGCCATGCAGCGGCAGATGCGCGAGTTCGTCAGCTACGTCAACAGGTCCATGGATCTTGCGGAAGACAGCGAAGACCCGATCTCCAACGCGCTGATCCCACTCAGAGGCCGCATGCCGATGCGACCGGGATCCGAGGACGAAGAAAACCCGGTCGCGGCACCGCCTGGATCAAAGATTGTCGACCTATAGCGCGCTCGTCCGCTTCTAGGCTAGGAGCCCGCCAATCCACGCCAGCGCGCCAATGGCGTGCAGGAAAACGATGAGGATGCAGACCGGCACGGGATACTTCAGAATCCACAGCCACGAGCCGTAGAACTTGGCCAAGGCACTGCCGGCCTCGAACTCCTTGCGCCTGAGGGCGCCGTCCATGCGCCAGGCGACGAACAGGGCGATGCCGAGGCCGCCGAGCGGCAAGGCCCAGTTCGACACGAAGTGATCCACGGCATTGAACCAGCTGCCGCTGACCGTGGCCGGCACGCCGAAGAGCGCCACCAAGACGGTGCCGGAAACGCATGCCTTGACGCGGGAGATCCCGTGGTTGTCCAGCAGGTACGCCGCAATGACTTCGAGAATCGCGATCGCGCTGGTCAAAGCGGCAAAAACGAGCATCACGAAGAAGACCACTGACAAGAACGCCCCGCCCGTCATCTGGGCGAGCGCAGTGGGCAGGGTCACGAAAAGCAATCCCGGCCCTGCTCCCGGCTCCATGCCAAAGGTGAACACGATGGGGAAGATCACCACTGACGCGGCCAAGGCGACCAGCGTGTCTGCGCCCGCTGTGGCGAGCGAGGCAGATGCGAGGTCATCCTGCGACCTCAGGTAGCTGCCGTAGGCGATCATGCTTCCCATGCCTAGGCTGAGCGTGAAGAACGAATGGCCAAGAGCCTCCAGCACGCCGGCAGCGGTCAGCTTGTCCCAGTTCATGCCAAACAGGAAGTCCATCGCCGCGCCCCAGCCGGACATCGTCATTGCCTTGCCCAGCAGAATCACGATCATCACGAACAGCCCGGGCATCATGATCCGCGCCCAGCGCTCGATGCCATGCGACACTCCCGCCGCCACGACACACATGGTGAAGACCAAGAAGGCGAACTGCCAGCCCACGCCTATCAGCGGCGAGCCGGTCAATTGGCCGAAGAGCCCCTCGGCCTGGCCGGGGTCGATGCCAGCGATGGCATTGGTCAGCGAGAGGTAGGTGTAGTGCAAGGCCCAGCCCGCAACCGTGGAATAGTACGACAGCAGGAGGAAGGCGGCCACAACAGCCAGGACCCCGAAGACCACCCACTTGGACTTCGGATCCGACAGCGTGCGGTAGGCAGTGACCGACGATGACCGCGAGGCCCGCCCGAGCATCACCTCGGCCATCATCACCGGCACGCCGACGCCTAAGATGCAGGCCAAGTAGACCAAGACGAACGCCCCGCCGCCGTTTTCGCCGGTGATGTAGGGGAACTTCCATATGTTGCCCAAGCCGACGGCAGAGCCGGCGGCGGCGAGAATAAACCCGGTTCTCGAGTTCCACTGGGCTCTAGGAGAATTGGAATGATCCGGCATGTCGTGCATAGTACCCGAACGCTGGCCAGGCGATACGCGCCCAGCCAGTGAAACAGCATACCCAATGCCCTCGGCAGCGTCGGCGCGCGGTCGATGAAACGGAACGCGGTCTTGTTCGGTCGCCCCGAGCTTGATCGAACTGATGGCAGCTGCAGGACCCACGCAAGCCCGGTGCGTTCCCCTGTGATTGGCCGCGCCACCATGATCGCGATGAGCGGCTCGTTCGAGCGACGAGGGGATCGCTGTACACGCGCTTCGGAACCGGCCGCTTTCGAGACGGACTGTTCTGGCACCGAGCCCCGGGACAGGACCGGTGCGCGAGGCCACGTGGGAGCGCTATCCGGCCTGCGCCATGCAGAACGGCGTGTCAGAAAGAGATCGTGCCGACAGGCTACGCAGCCTGGACGTCCTCGTCGATGCCTTCCTCTCCCTCGGACTTGGCGATGATCGCCGCGCCGCAAGAGTCGCTGAAGATATTGACGACCGTGCGGTACATGTCCAGCGGGCGATCCACCGCGAGCATCGCGCCGACGATCAGTTCCACCTGTGGGCCGGTCAGGTTCACGGCTTCGAGCACGATGAAGATCACCACGAGTCCTGCTGACGGAACGGCCGCGGCCCCGATCGATGCCAGCAAGGCGGTGAATACCACCAAGAGCTGCTGCTCGAAGCCAAGTTGGACGCCGAGCACTTGTGCGATGAACATCACTCCAGCACATTCGTAGAGGGCCGTTCCGTCCATGTTGACGGTCGCCCCCATTGGCAGCACGAAAGAAGTGACGCGGTTGGAGGCACCAACCTTGTTTTCCACAGCATCGATCGTGACCGGCAGGGTCGCGCCGGAAGAACTCGTGGAAAAGGCCATGACGATGGGCTGCACCATGTTTCGGAAGTGCACAACCGGGTTGATACGGCCCAAGAAGCGCAAGATCAGCGGCAGCGTAACCAGCAGGTGAATAGTCAGGCCCGAGACCAGCATCAGGGCGTAAAGGCCCAGGGCCTTGAAGGCTCCGAGGCCGGTCGTGCCCATTAACTTGGCGATCAGGGCGAACACTCCGATCGGCGCGACCAGGCGGATGATGCCGCCGGTCAGGCGCATCATCGTCTCGAAAGCCGCTTCGAAAAAGCCCAGCAGCGGCTCGCGATGCGCCTTCCGCAGCGTGCTGATGGTGATGCCCAGAACGATTGAGAAGAAGATGATCGCCAGCATCTTCGCTTCCGCAGCCGCCGCGAAGACGTTCTCCGGAACGATGTCGAGAATCAGATCCACCGGGGACTGAATCACTGTCAGGTTCGGCATCTCCTCGGTTTCGGCCGCGCCGAGATCCGCGCCCACGCCGGGCTGGATCAGGTTGACCATCACCAGCCCCACGATGCACGCGCAGGCGCTGGTGAGCATGTAGTAACCCATCGTCTTGCCGAACAGACGCCCCAGCCCAGCCCCCGCGCCGACCGATGCAACGCCGGTGACGATCGAGGTCAACACCAAAGGCACGATGATCATCTTGAGCAGCTTGATGAACAGTGTCCCGAGCCAGCCGACTGCGTCGGCGAACGGTTCTCCTCCGATCAAGCCCGCGATCACGCCGAGCGCCATCGCAATCGCGATGCGCCAATGCAGCTGCTGGTGCCACTTGGCCCCTGGAACGGTTTCACTCATTTGGTTTCCTCTTGGCGGCCGGCTTCCAGCCGTTCCCGGTATCGATATCAAGCCCCCGGCTGCTCGCCAGTCGGATGGCTGCACTGAAGGTTAACAGACTTGGCCTGGCGTTGGCGCAGCGGTGAAGGACCGCGCGTGCGAGCTGAGTCAGTGAGCGGGCGCCTGCCCGCGCGCCAGCTTGGATATTGACCGCGGAGGCGCCTCGACCCACGGCCACACGCCGCCACGACCAAAACGCCGCAGGCCCGGAACGACGGAAGGCCGCCACCCGAGACTGCCAAAATTTCATCGGTCGAGCGCGAAGCCGCTCCAGGTGCTACGCTAATCTGGTATATTTTTCGCAGCTATTCTTCTAGAAATGCGAACGTTTCTGAAGTGATCCGACCCACAGTCCCCACAAGTCGCCAAAGCAGGTGATTAGGGCCGGTGGCGGACGATCGTCGCTTCGGGCGCAGCCGGGTGCGCTTGGACGTGGCGGCGAGAACGGTATCCCGGGGAGGCGCGCCTTAGCGGCGGGCAAGAAAACAGTACTGGAATCAAGAGCGAGCTATGCTTCACCACGATAAACCAACCTATGACCAGAGCCGGACGAGAATAGCGCCTCGGACGCGCGAGATCCTGCGCATCGCGGCTCATCTGGACAAGACCGACACCGCCCGTGAGATTACTTTGGAGTGGCTGGAGAGCGCATCCAAGACCGAACTGCCGGACGAGGCTTGGTCCGGCAATGCGTTCCACCATGAAGCCGACAAGAGGACATTCACGGCCGTCCATGCGAAAGAGAACGGCTCAGAAACGTGGGCGCTGCGCTTCGTTGAGCCCGAAGAGGGCGAGATCGAACGTGAGTGGACCACCGAGGTCGCGATCCGCCAGCAGCCCGGGGAGGATGCCGAGTTCTGCCTGCGAACGCTGGCGAAATCCACCGAGGCCAAGATGCGGGTGCAGCCGAGGGTGCCGGGATTCCTCGAGCACGTCGTGAAGGAATGCACCATGGAACAGGGTGCCGCCAAGATCGAGAAGGAGCCGTGGGTCGTCGAGTCCGAGTACGACGCGGCGAACCTAGCGGAGTTCTTGGTCGATCCCGACCGGCGTACGCCGGCCTTCGTGCTGACGGTGCCGGAAGAATCGGAGGATCCCGTCAGTCCCCTGCTGGACCCGATGCCGCTCACGGCGGACACGCTGGGCATCGCAAAGGTGATCGTGCTGCCTGCCGAGTACACGTGGAAGCTCACCAACCGCTTTGGGAAGCGTCTGTCGGTCTACCGCGGAGCAATGCGCGTCTACCTGTCTGGTTTCAACGACAGGGCCGATCCGGAGGGCGGACACGACTTGTTCATGCCGCATCGCATGGATACGCCCGAGACCGCGGCAAAGCTGGGCTCGCTCCTGCGCTGGATGGCGGCGCGCGAGAGCCTGCGCGGCTGGCGGCTGGGCCAAGACGTAATCCCGTTCGTGTCGGCGATACTCCCCAGCATTGAACTCGAGAGCGCAACCCTAGCCGAGAACGACGCCAGCGCAGCCGATCAGCTGGCGGCTTCGACCCGGCATGTGGCGATGCTGCGCGAGGAGCTCAAGCTTGCGCTCGAGATCCAGCAATCCCTCACGGAAGAGAACCAATCCATCGAGGGCCGCATGCGCGAGTCGGAGGCGAAGCTGCGCAAGACTCAAGTGCGTCCGCGGCCGACATTCGACCGCGGGCCCCGTCCATCCTACGAGGACCGAGGCCGCCCGCAATTCGACCGCGGAGGGTCGCGCCCGCAGTATGGCGACCGGGGCCGGCCGGCCTTCGACCGGCCGCCTCGGCAATACGAGGATCGAGGGTCGCGCCCGTTCGAAGGACGCGGCCGTTCGTTTGAGGACAGGGGCCGGCCGGCCTTCGCCAACCGCGGCCGCGGCCCGTACGACCGCGACCGGGACCGCGGCTTCGAACGGGATCGCCCTAGGCCGAGATACTCACAGTACGGCGACAACGATGACGACGAGGGCTACGGAGAATAGGGGGCTGTAGGCCAGGCTTCTGAACGTTCGAGCGCCGCGACTCGGGCGGCTTGGGCTGAGCCGATACGCATGCAAGATCTCGGGGGCAAGACGGCCTTAGTGACTGGCGGGTCGAGGGGGATCGGCCGTGCTATCTGCCTAGAGCTGGCCGCTCGCGGAGCGCGCGTTGCGGTGAACTACCGGAGCCGCTCGGCGGAGGCGGAGGCGACAGCAGCCGCGGTGCGCGACCTTGGAGTGTCCGCCCTGACGATCCAATCCGATATCTCGAGGCGCTCGGAAGTCGGCGCGATGGCGAAACAGGTAGAGGACGAGTTGGGAGCGCCCGACATCTTGGTCAACAACGCCGGGCTGCTGCACAGGGGAGAGTTGCTGGCCTACAGCGAGGACGAGTTCGACCGGATGTGGCGGACCAACGTCAAGGGAGTCCTGTACTGCTCGGAGGCTGTGGCGCCTGCAATGATTCGGCGGGGCTGGGGCCGGATCGTGAACCTGGCATCCAACGCGGCCATCGGGACGGCGATGGCAGGCACAACGCTGTATGCGGTGACCAAGGGAGCGGTGCTCACGCTCACCAAGCGCATGGCTTTCGAGCTGTCTCCGAAAGGAATCACGGTGAACGCCGTGCTGCCTGGATTCACGAAGACCGACATGGTCATGTCGGGAAAGTCTCAGGACGAACTAGACCGGCTCCTTGAGAGCGTCGCCGAGCGATCGCTGGTCGGACGGACCGGAGAGCCCGAGGACATCGCACACCTGACGGGATTTCTGTGCTCCCCGGCGAGCGGGTTCATCACTGGACAATTCATGCTGGCCGATGGCGGCCGCAAAGACTACCTCACCAGGGTGTAGCGGCATGTCAACCAGAGCAGTGAATTGCTAGCAGACCGACGATCGACCGCCGACGTGAGCGGCGTCCGGCAAGGAGGCCGGAGCATCGAGCCTGCCAGCCGAACCGTTGCATCTGGTCGCGCCCGGCAGTCCAGCCAATCAGGACGGGGGAATCCAACTCAGGCCCGTTGGGCAGATGCCGGCCGGAGGCGCTCGATGCGGCCGGCTAGCCGCGCTCCACGCGATACGGGAACCGGTCCCCCGCCCGGCGGAGGTAGTCCAGTATCTCACCATCGAGCTCGCTCATCAGCGACGCCCTAGAGGCGTCATCGGCCAGATTGCGCAGCTGGTGCGGGTCTTCTTGGTTGTCGTAGAGGCACCAGCGTCCGATCTCGCCGCACGCATAGGTGTGGCGATTGGTGCGGATCCCGCGAAAGATCGGGGACGGGTGGTTCGCTCCGCTGCTGGCATGCGACTTGGAGATGTGCATCAGGAATTGGTGCTCTGGACCATCCGCGGACCCGCCGCTCGCCAGCGCTGACAAGTCCCGGCCGACGCAAGCGTCGGGCACGGAAATCCCTGCCATGCCGCACAGCGTCGGATACAGGTCGATCGCTCCAAGCAGCGCGCTGCTACGATGGCCTTCCAACATGCCCGGGCCGCGCACCACGAACGGCACCCGACACGACTCCTCGTGGGGCAGTCGCTTGCCAGTCCGGTTGTGGGCGCCGAGCATCTCGCCGTGATCCGAGGTGTAAACCACGATCGAACTGTCGGCCAGGCCGGTGCGGTCCAAGCATGCCATCAGCCGTCCGATTTCGATGTCCACGCCTTCCACGTGGGCGTAGTAGCCAGCGGTGTCCCGTTGCACGTCGCGCCCGCGTCTCCCGACGCCGCGGGTCACGG
Source organism: Bryobacterales bacterium (assembly GCA_028819215.1). GTDB lineage: Bacteria > Acidobacteriota > Terriglobia > Bryobacterales > UBA6623 > VXMF01. Next base: position 525,755 of record JAPPMG010000096.1, on the reverse strand, counting down.
TGTCTACCGTGTTCGGGCGCAAACTGAGACCGTCGCCACTGTATTTCCGCATCAGCTCGGGCGGAGCATCGTCGAAGGGCGGATGCGGGGGGTTCAGCGACAGCACTAGCATCCACGGGCGGTCCTTGTTGCGCTCGATAAAGCTGATGGCGTCGTCCGTCATCAGAGTCGCGTTGTACCCGGCAGGCACCTGCTGCTGACCGGTTGCCTCGTCATACGTGTGGGAGCGGTCGAAGTGCGGGTTCGTGTTGTACCATGCTCGCCACTCCGCAAACCCGTGGCGTGCCTCGCCCTCCGGCTTGAGCGCGTGCCCTTCCGCTCCACGTGCATCCAAGTGCCACTTCCCGACATAGCCGGTGTGGTAGCCGGCGTCGCGGAAGGCCTCGCCGAGGCTGTATTCGGACCTGCGGAGCGGATACGCGTTGTCGATGACGCCGGTCTGGTACGGCCAGCGGCCGGTCATGAGAATGCCCCTGTAGGGCGAGCAAACAGGATAGTTCGACACGCAATGGGTAAATGTCGTGCCCTGCGATGCGAGACGGGCCAGAGCGGGGGTCTCGGCGTCGTTGTAAGGCTCGCCGGGCATCGTGCAGGCTCTGTGCTGGTCGCTGAATACGAACAGCACGTTCGGCTTGCGCGGCTGTTGCGCGGCGACCGAGGAAGCGCCCGCCACGGTCAAGGCCCGGAGCACGTCTCTGCGGGAGGGGTGCGCTATCATGCCGCTGGTATTCTAGCAATGCACCCAGCTGGGCGATGCCGGGCGGTACCAGCGCGTCCCACCGTGTGTCGGCAGCAGATCTCGTAGTTCATGCCATCCAGAGATAGCGAGGCATTGATACTGCGTAACTACCCGTACCGCGATGCCGACCTCATCGTAAGCTTCTTCACCCGCGAGCGAGGCAAGCTGCGCGGCGTGGCGAGTGGAGTTCGCCGCCCCAAGAACAACAAGTTCGGCATTGGCTTGGAACGCTTGGCGCTCTCCCATGTCTACTACCTGCAGAAGGAAAACCGAGATCTGGTCACGGTCCAGAGAGCCGAGCTGGCCGGCCCGTCGAACCTGTGGAAGGCGACGTACCCGACAAGCATCGTGTTGGACGTGATCGCTGAGACCTCGGACCTGCTGCTGCCAGAGCAAGAGCCCAACGACGCCCAGTTCCGCTTGCTGCGCCTGGTAGTCGAGGAATTCCGCCGCGGCATTGCGGAGGGGGACTCCGGCGATTCGGTCCAGCCCTGGGCGCACCGCGCTCTGGTGTACTACCTGCTTTGGTCGGCGCGCTTGGGCGGCTGGCTTCCGCCCCTGGGCCGGTGCATCGAATCGAACCAAGCCTTCGCCGAAGATGAACCCGCCTATTTCGGGACCGATCGGGAAGGGCTGTTTCGCGCCGAATTCAAGGATTCCAACTCTTGGGCGCTCCCGCACGAAGCGCGCGCGCTGGCCGCGGCCATGCTCAAGCAAAGACTAGACCAGTTGGATGTTTCCCTGTGGCAAGAGCCATCAGGCTTCGCGCTTCAGCGGTTCCTGCTACAGCGCACCCAAGCCCAGGTCGAAATGCAGCTTCGGGGAGTCCAAGCCCTGCGCGAACTCTGGCGCGAAGCACGTGCCGGGCAGGTCTAGTTCGGATCTGAGACCGCGTTGGCGGGATGGGGCGCCGCTTTCGACGTGATATCGAAGCGAAGCGTTTTTCGATCCCGGTCGCGGACGATCTCCACATTGACCAAGCGATCATTGGCGGCCACCGCCAGCTTGCCTACTTCGGTCGGACGGTCGACCGGCTCCCCATCAACCGAAACGATCACGTCACCGGCCCGCAGGTCCGCCATCTCTGCGATGGATCCGGATCGGACGTGCCGCACGAGCACGCCGCGTTCAACCCCGAAGAACTCCGCAAGCTGTCCGTTCAAGCCCTCCAGTTCCGTGCCCAAACGCTGGTTCCTGGCGATCATTCGGACCTGCGGGACGTCGAAGTCCCACCTGAATTCGGACCGCCACGGGGGGCCGTCCGCCTCAAGACGCAGGCGGGCAGAGCCGACCTTTTCCTTGACCGACTCCAGCTGCTGCTTGACCGCCTCGATCGTCTCTTTCGCGGCACTTAATGTCTCCCGCTCTCCGATCTCCACTGTCAGGGTAGTCCGCTCGCCGTCCCGGACGACACCCAATTCCACGGCGCGGCCGACCGGAGTCTCGCGGACTAGCCGTGCGAAGTGCTGGTAACCGTGCACGCGCTCGCCGCGGTAGGTGACGATGTAGTCGCCCTCGCGCAGGCCAGCACGCTCGGCGGGGCTGTTTGCGGTGACGCTGCTGATCTCGATGCCGTGTGCCTCGACAAGGCCGATCTCGCGGGCGGTCTCGTCGTTGATATCCATCACTCCGACGCCGATGTAGCTGGCCGGAGCGAAAGCGAAGTGTCCGTGAACGCTCGGTGCCGCGCCGACAGGCGCTGAGCACGCAAGAGCGGCGCAGACGATCAGGGTCTTCTGGACTTGCGTATGCACGATCATTCCTCCTGTCACGCAATCGCCTCTAGCGGCTCTTCCTGATTTCGATCCGCCCCAAGCCGTTGCGGATCCTCACCACCGATCCCCCACCGTTGATTTCACCGGCGGCCTGCTCGCTAACGGGTCCGAACAAGCGCGATGAGCGCCGAACTTGGATGGAGGGGAACTCGCTGACGATGCCGTGCCGGCCCCGGGCCAGGTCAATGCTCGCCTCTAGCGTGAGTGCCAGCGATTCCGGCAACGACAGCACGATCGTGCCCACGGACGTAGAGATCTCGGAGTGGCTTAGGCTCGCACCCTCCTGCAGCGCGGCCACAATGTCTCCCGCTCCGCTGGTCAGTACCAGCGTCCCACGCACCTTGCCGATGCGGATGTCCCCGGCTCCCGCTTCTGCCTGCATGCCGTTTCGCACGTCAGCCGCGCGGATCACTCCGCCGCCCGTCCTAGCCTGCACGGTCCCATCCACGCGCCCGATCTCGATGCTGCCGCCGCCCGTCTCGGCTCTGAGATCACCCGCCACCGAAACCGCTTGGATCATGCCGCCACGAGTGACGAGGCGCGCTTGCCCGCCGGCGCGGGCCAGCACAATGCTGCCCCCGGCCGTCTCGCAATTCACCGGACCTCCGATGCTGCCCAACCGCACACTGCCACCCTCGGTGGTCGCGGCCACGCCACCCTGCACCTCGTCGACTGAGATCGAGCCCCCAACCGTGTGGGCGGTGACCGAGCCGGCGATGCCTTGGACCACAACGCCGCCCGCTCGCGTCACCAAGTCGATCTCGGCAGTGGCCTTGGGGACTTCGATATCGAGCCGGAAGCCAACCCTGCAATTGCCGCAGACCGGGTCCCGGAGATTGATCACCAGAGTGCGGTCTGTGCGACGCTCGAAAACTACCCCGGACTCCCGAAACACAACCGGCACCCATGTGCCGCCGCGTTCGGACCTGGCGCGGGTGGTCAGGGTATAGCGCACGTCGTCGCGGTCCGTGCCGAGTACTACGACCTGACCGCTGGCGCGCACTTCAATCCGCTCTGCCGCCGCCGCCTCACCGGTCCACTCCTGAGTCCAATAGCGCCCCTCCCTCTGCGGCTGCGCCGCAAGGGCAGCGACCAGGACCAAGGTCGCGCCAACCGCGCCAAAGACAGGCCTGCACCTCCGAATCAGCATGGTTTCAGAAACGCTCCATTGACGCGTCGAGCACGTCCAAGATGCGTTCGCTCTCATGCAGCACAAAGGGGTTTTGCTCGCGCTCGACCAACTCCTGCAGCGCGCCCGCCAAGTCCCGGCCGGGACGCTGGCCGAGCAGCTGAATCGCATGGATCCGCATGCCGTCAAGCGGATCCGAGCGCAGCGTCTCGACAAGGGCCGCCCGCACGTCCGGTTCCTCAACTTGCCCTCTGACCGCCTCCAGCGCCTGGAGCCTGATGCCGGGGTTCTGGTCCTCCAGCATCGAGCGCAACAAGATGCGGCGCACTTCGCGGTCGGATACGTGTCCCTGTAGGGCTTCGAGCGACGACAGGCGCGCTCCGGCGTGCGATTCCCGCACCGTGTCCATGAGCATGCCCCGGATCAATGGATCGGACGAGTCGCCGCTAATGACCCTGCGCTCTTCCAAGACAATCTGGACTTGGCCCCTGACAGGGTCGAGCTGGACGGTCTCGATCCCCGTCAGGGTGCGGTTGGCGTCAAGGGAGAATGACTCGATCAGGCTGGCTCCGTCCACAGGCTCCGGAGCGAGAAGTCTGGCCGGCCGGACATCGCGGCCGGCGAAGAATCCAACAAACAGCAGGACAGCCGCCGTGGCAGGTTGCCAAACCAACGGGCGGGCAGCGAGTGCCGAGCCCAGGCTGCGAAAGCGCCGCCCCAGCCGGCGCCAAGGCAGAGCACTCCGCTCGAAGCTTCCTTCGGCAGCCACCGCCAGCGCCAGGTCGTGGCGGCAATCGTCCAACAGCGATTCGGCCTCGGCGTCGACGTCAGAATCGCTGAGCGAGAGCAAGAACGCCTGCTCCTGCTCGAACAAGGCCCGGAATTCGGGCATCTCGTCCCGGAAGCGCTCGACCTCCTTGCGCTCGGCCAAGCCGAGCTCGCCGTAGAGGTACAGGCGGATGCGCTGCCGCAACAGCTCGCTCTCGAGGGCGGCGCGATCGTCAGCCGCGGACATCCTGTAACTCCTTGCGCAGTTTCTTGGTGGCACGGAACAAGCACTGCTTGGCAGACTCCTCGCTCATCGAGCAGGTCTCGCCTATCTGTCGCAGTCGCATGCCCTCGTGATGGCGCAGCGTGAACACCAGGCGCTCTCGATCCGAGAGCGTGTCGAGCGCGACCTTGATGCGACGGGAAATCTCCGCGCTGCCCAGCATCTGCTCCGGGGAACTCGAAGGGCGCGGATCGGCCGCAAGCTGCAGCGGGGAGCGGCCGGTGTCGTGATCGGACTCGAATACGCCGAATTCGGGACGCGCCCTGCGCCGCCGCAGGTGGTCCAGGCACACGTTGGTGGCGATGCGGTAGAGCCAGGTATGGAAGCGGCACTGGAAGCGGAACGTGTCCAGCTTGCGGTAGGCCTTGAGAAAGGCCTCCTGATAGGCGTCCTGGGCGTCCTCGCTCGATGGCAGCAGCCGCAGTGCAATCCGCAGCACGCTGCGGTCGTAGCGCCGCACCAACTCGGCAAACGCCCCTTGGTCCCCGTCTTGGGCGGCCTCCACCAGACGCCGCTCGGTGAGGTCGTCTCGGGCCGGGCTCAATCCGAAGTGTAGACTCTCCGCCTTGGCTGCCTGCACTTTTGCACTGTCCTTCCTCATGGTTGGACGCACCGAACGGCCGAAGCGTTAGCCAACTGGGTCGACACTCCGTGTCACACGATCCAGCCGCCTCCCAATACGTAGTCATCGGCATAGAAGACCGCGGCTTGGCCGGGAGTGACCGCGCATTGCGGCTCGTCAAGAACGACATCGGCCAGGTCTGGCACGCCATCTACCGGTCGGATCTCGGCCCACGCCAAGGGTGCGCGATAGCGGATCTTGGCTTGCGCCCGCAAGGGAGCTCGCAGCGCATCGAAACGGATCCAATTGGGATCGCGAATCCGAAAGGTCGCGCGCAGCAGGGACTCCTTGGGCCCAACCACGACCTTGCGATCGGCGGCTTGGATTTCGGTCACGTAAACCGGCCGGCCGACGGCGACGCCGAGTCCGCGGCGCTGGCCCACCGTGAAATTGTGGACGCCTCCGTGCTCCCCCAGCACCGCGCCATCTTCGGAGACCACCTGGCCCGGCTCAGCCTCGCCCAGCTCGGCATTCTGCTCGCGGTACGCTTCGACGAATCTGGCGTAGTCACCGTTGGGCACGAAGCAGATTTCCCGGCTCTCCGCCTTGCCGGCGACGTCGAGGCCGAGGTCCCGGGCCAGTTCGCGCACCTCGGCCTTGCCCATGGATCCAAGCGGAAACTTCGTGCGCGCCAGCTGCTGTTGTGTCAGGCCGAAGAGGAAATAGGACTGGTCTCGCGACTCGTCAACGCCGGCGAGCAGGAGGTACCGTCCGGATTCGCGGTCAAACTCGATCCGCGCGTAGTGTCCCGTGGCTACCGTGTCCGCCCCGACTTGGCTGGCGGTCTCCAAGAAGCGGTCGAACTTCAGGAAGTTGTTGCACAGCGTGCAGGGAATCGGCGTCCGCCCGGCCAAGTAGTCCGCCACGAACGGCTGCACGACCTGCCGCTCGAACTTCTCCTCGAAATTGACGACGTAGTAGGGAATCCCCAGCCGTTGCGCCACCCAGCGGGCGTCATAGACGTCGTCCAAAGAGCAGCACCTGCCGGACGTGCCATCTTCGGGAAGCAGTTGCGGCATGCGCTGCTGGTCCCACAGCTGCATGGTCATGCCCACAATGGGCTGACGCCTGCTGTGCAACAACGCGGCTACCGCGGAGGAATCCACCCCGCCGCTCATAGCCACCGCCACGAGAGAGTCCGGCACTGCTCTCAGCGTAGCGCCTCGCGCAGGGAGCCGGGCACCTACCAGCCGATCTGTCTGCCTTCGTTCGCCTGCTCCAAATAGTCCACTAGCGGAGAGAAGTAATCCAGCATCGCCTTCGTGGAGACCTCGCTGCCTGTTTTCTCGAGCATGACTTCGCGCCAATCACGCGTTGCGCCGAGACTGAGCAGATCCCATAGGAATTCGCCGACTTCCTCGTTGCCGTAGTAGTTGCAGTTTCGCGGATCCTGCTTGAGGATGTTGTTGGCGATATAGGTGTGCAGCTGGTACTTGATCACGAACGCCATCGCGTAGTCGTAGTATTGCGCCGGGTCGTCGGTGATGTGGGTCTTGGTGCAAGCGTCGCAATACTCCTCGCCCCGAGGGCTGGGCGGCTCGATCCCTTGGAACCGCCCGGCGTGCTCCCACCAGCGCTGGTTGAACTCGCCGACCGGCAGATCTTCCTCGTAGAGGTCGTGCTCGAAGAACGACATCGTCCCGGCAGCGAAGGGAATGAACACCACAGCCTGATCCAAGGCCTCGTCCAGTAGCCAGGCAATCTCGTTGATTTCCGCATCTTCCTCAAGCAGTCCGATCTCCTTCAGGTACGCAGGCTGCCGAGCGGCGATCCCGATCAGGTCGCCGACCGCTTCGTGAAACGCCCGATTGGCGCCTTCCCTCAGCGTCAACGGCACGTCGCCGCTGCTATACGCCATGTAGTAGTAAACGTGCCCCAACTCGTGATGCGAGGTCTCGAACCAGCGCCAGTTGTTTTCGACGCTCATCAGCGAGCGCACGTCGGCCTTGAGGTCCATGTGCCAAGCCGATGCGTGGGTGTTCTTCTTGCGCTCGGCACCGGGCGGCAAGGGATAGAGGTCTGACTTGTCGTAGAACGACTGCGGCAGCGAGGGCATCCCCAGCGATGTGTAGAAGGCCTCGGCCTGGCGGACGATCCACTCCGGATCCTGCTCCTTGACCAGCTCGTTGAGATCGATGCCGCTGGCGAGCCCTGGCCAGGCTTGCGCCCAGCGATTGCCGATCCAATGGGCGGGAATCTTGTCCGGGACCGGCTGGCCGTAGCGTCCTGCCAGCTCGTGCTTGGCCCAGGTGTGGAGCTGCTCGTAGAGCGGCCTGAGATCTTCGTTGAAACGCTCCATCATGGCCATCATTTCGTCCACGGCCATGCCGTAGTCGTCCACCTGCAGCGCAAAGAACGAGTCGTAGCCCATCTCCTGGGCGACATCGTTGCGCAGGTCGCGCAGCTGTCCGATGCCTTGTTTCAAGGCTGGCCCAGTCTGTTTGGCGACCTCCCATATCTTGCGCCGTTCGGCTTCGTCCTCGGACGTGACCAGCACTTGGTCGATCTGATTGGGTGTCACGACCTCGATGCAGCGCCCGCCAGAGCGCTCGGCGCAGAACTCGAACGAGTCCAGGATCGCGCTCTGCTCCGCTTCCGCTGACACACGCGCGGCGACGACTTCCGGGATCGTGCCAGGATACTCGGCAGCCGCCATCAGCACCTTGCGCAGCTGGCGTTTGGTCGCGGCGTCGAGCTGCTCCTCGCGAGCGAGCAACTGCTGGACCGTCTCGATCACCCAAGGATTGCCAGTGATGGACGCCATGACCTGCTCCGCGCCGATGCGCTCGCCAACATGAATGTCCGTCACGTCGGTGGACGACTTCCAAAACGACTCGGCCACGATGGGGTACATCCCTCCCAAGATCTGTTCGTAGGTCGCCAGGAACTTGTCGGCCTCGGATTGCGGACTCGGGGAGCAGCCCCCTGCAAGCGCGAGGGCGAAGGCACCGATGCAAGCTTGCCAAGGTGTCGAGGAGTGTGAGGTCATCTCTTGCCATTCTAAGCGCCAACTGCGCCGACCTACAGCTTGGGAACCCTGCGTGCACGAGCGCAAGAGCTGGGGGCTGCCGACGGTCGCGTTCGTGACCGCCGCCGTTGCGCAGCCGGGCTAGCGAACACGCCTGGATTCGGCTCCCCGTCCGGCACGCGTTGCGGCGAACGGCCGCCGTTTCCTATGCTGGAAGAGGGATCCCGTCGCTCAGCAGAGGTGTCCGAATGGCCCTGCGCGGACGCCTGATCGCGGCGTGGCAACCGCAACCAATCCAGACTCGGCTGCGTTCGCGCGCGGACGAATCCAAGGAGCATCCAGGAACATGAAGAATCCGCGTCGTCAGGCAGTGCTGCTGATCGCGGTCTTGGCCGTAGTCGGCTGTAGCGGCCCGGAACGGCCAAGCGGGCCGATCATGCCGATGGGCGAGAGTCACGTGATCGAGCCGCCTCTGGGGCTGCCGGACGTGGCGGTTCCGGCGGACAACCCGCCGACCGCCCAGACCGTCGCGCTGGGACGCAGGCTGTACTACGACAAGGCGCTTTCGGTGGACAATTCGATCGCGTGCGCGAGCTGCCACGACCCGGAAGCAGGATTCGCAGACCCGAACCAGTTCTCGGAGGGTGTCGGCGGCCAGTTCGGCGGGCGGCAGGCACCGCCGGTCATGAATTCCGCATACTTCACCACGCAGTTCTGGGATGGCCGGGCAGCCAGCCTCGAAGAGCAGGCCGGCGGACCGGTCGAGAACCCCATTGAAATGGCCTTTACGCATGAGGGCGTCGTCGAGCGCCTGTCTGAAGACCCGGTATACACGGAACTGTTCAAGGAAGCGTGGGGCGAAGGCCCGATCGCCTTCGAAATGGTGGCCAAGTCGATCGCCAGCTTCGAGCGCACCGTGCTAGTCGGCAATTCCCCGTTCGACCGCTTCATGTTCGGCGGCGACAAGGAGGCCATGAGCGAAGACGCCATCCGCGGACTTGATGTCTTCACCGACCCGGAGAAGGGCAACTGCGAGGTCTGCCACGAGATCAACGAAGAGGAGGGCTATGCCCTGTTCACGGACAACAAGTTCCACAATCTCGGCGTCGGGGCGGAACTCGACGGTTCGTTGGCCGATATCGGGCGCTTTGAAGTCAGCCAAGTCGAGACTGACAAGGGCGCGTTCAAGACTCCGCACCTGCGCAACATCGCCGACAGCGCGCCGTACATGCACGACGGGCACTTGAAGACGCTGAAGGAGGTCGTGGACTTCTATGTGGGCGCGGGCAACTCGAACGACTTTCGCGACGAGGAAATCCACGAACTGGACCATCTCAGCGCGCAGGAACGCGCCGACCTGATCGCATTCATGGAGGCACTCAGCGGGGAATATCCACAGGACGTCGGCCCGCCGGACGGTGAAACCGCCTACCGAGACGTGCCTGCGGAGTCGCTCGCGCGCGGTTGCTTCCGGGCCGAGATCTGATCTGAGTTCAGGCAGGAGTGACAGCTAGGCCGTCAGCCCGACACTCCCGCGCATCCCTTGATACTGGGCGGCCAGGGCGGCGATCAAGCGCGAACCCGATCGCGCGACTTCAGTCGCCCACGCCGGTCGTCCTGTGAATCCCCGAGCACTCATCCTGGCCTCAATGGTGGGCGTTGGAGCCGTGGGGTTCTCGATGCACGGCCAGGGTGGCGGCGTGCTGTACACACCGCTCCAGCTCGTCTTCGGCGTCCCGTTCCATGTAGCGGCCGTACAGAGCCTGTGGCTGACGATCCTCACCGCCCTATCGGCGGTGCTGCTGTTCCGCAAGGAGCAGCATGTTGACTGGAAGCTATCGGTTGTTCTGGAGTCTTCCAGCTTTCTCGGAGCATTCGGCAGCGGCTACTTCGCGCGGCTGTTCTCTTCGACGACGCTCTCCATTGGGCTTGCCGTTCTGCTAGTTGCGTCGGGAATCGTCATGTTGGCGGACCTGAGCCCGCGGGCAGCCAGCTCGAGCCGACGCTCGCGCCTCGAGTGGGTCAGGGTTCGCGCAGGGGAGACATATCGCATCCATCTCGGCAAGGGGCTGCCCCTGTCGTTTCTGATTGGCATCATGTCGGGCCTTACCGGGGCGGCGGGCGGCTTCCTGAAGATCCCGATGCTGGTGCGTCTGTTCGGAGTTCCGATCAAGGTTGCCTTCGGCTCGTCGGCATTCATGGTGAGCCTGACAGCGGCCGGCGGGCTGCTCGGCCACGTCGCGACCGGTGCTGTGCAGTGGCACCATCCGCTGCTGCTTGGAGCGTTCGTGCTGGTGGGCTCCCAGATCGGGCCTAGGATCGCGCTGCGTTCCAAGCCAGAGACGCTGCGCAAGCGATTCTCGGCGTACCTGTTCTTGATCGCATTGATCGTCCTGGGCACTCTATGGTTCACACCCGCCGCCATCGAGCCGGTCAGCTGAGGCAACACCGCGCAGCTTGGCCCGAACAGGTACGCCGCCCGCTCTGGGTTTCGTCCGCGCAACCGACCCGGCCTCGCCGAAACAGCCGTCGCCAGGCCCTCCCCAGCAGCGAGTCCCTACAAGACCACCAGCGGGTGGAACGATCCGGGTGCAACGGCCTCGCCGATGCAGAGAAGGTGGCCCAGTGGATCGACCGCCTTCACCAGCTGCGCGGTCGCGCACTCGCCGAACGCACTTACGCCGAAGTCTTGGCCATGCCTGATCCGGGCGGCGGTTACGGCATCCACCCGCTCGACCGGGAGGCTCGGCACTAAAGCCGCGGGAGGCCGGACGGCCTCGTCGAGTCGATCCTCTGCCCGAAGCTCTTCCAAACGCTGAAGAGAATGCGCATCGTCTAGTTCGAATTCCCCCACCTTCGTGCGGTTCAACGCGCAAACGTGCGCCCCGCAGCCCAAGGCAGTTCCCAAGTCGTGGGCTAAGGATCGAATGTACGTCCCCGCAGAGCAAAGGCAGCGAACCGTGGCGAAAGCACCATCCACCTGCAGCAATTCGAGGGCGTGGATTTCGATCGCTGCCGGTTCTAACGCCACAGGCTCGTCTTTGCGTGCCAACTTGTACGCCCGGACTCCATCGACCTTCTTGGCGGAGACCGGCGGCGGCACTTGGCTGACGCAGCCGCGAAACGCCTCGAGCGCGGCCTCCAAGGCTGGCTCGTCCAGTTCGACCTGCTTGGCCTCGCCGACCTGCACGCCTTCGGCATCGTAGGTGGAGGTGGACCAGCCAAACCGGATGCGGGCCACATATTCGCGGCGGTGGTCCAGATAGAAGCGCGCCAGCCGCGTCGCGCGGCCCACCACGATGGGCAGCACGCCGGTGGCGGCAGGATCCAGGGTGCCCAGGTGACCGACTTTGGCCCCGCGAACAAGCGAGCGGACCTTGCGCACGGCCGCAAAGGAAGTCATCCCTGCGGGTTTGTCCAAGACTATGGCGCCATCCATCTAGCTCATTCTAGATACGGCCTGGCATGAGCGGTACCGCCAGAAGCGGACACGCGGCGACGGACCGGCAACTTCTGCGAAGCGAGCCCGCTACGCGGATTCGCCCAAGCCAACCAGCAAAGACCGCGCCTCGGAGACGACCATCTTCGGCTCGACTCCGGCCATGCACGGATGCCCCTCGATAGGACACTCTCTCAGCAGGCATGGGGAGCAATCGACGGGGTGCCGGACAATGCGGGCCCACGGCGCGGCGGGACCAGTGGCATCCGCGTTGGTGGCCCCAAAGATCGCCACGGTGGGCACGCCCAGCGCGGCAGCAACGTGCATCGAACCCGAATCATTGGTCAGGAAGACTCGGCAGGTCGAGGCAAGTTCCAAGAACTCTGGCAGGCTTGTCTGGCCAGCCAAGCAGATGGACCGTTTCCCGGCCCTGGCGGCAACTTCCGCGGCTAGCGGCAGTTCAGCTTCCGATCCGAACACGGCGATGCCCGCGCCAAGCTCCTGTGCGAGATCCGCAGCCGCGCAGGCAAAGCGCTCGGCGGGCCAGCGCTTGGCTGGGCCGAAGGCAGCCCCCGGGCTGACTCCGATCCACGGCCCTGAAGGCAGGCCGCGGCCTTCCCACCGTGCCGCACCGTTCCGGCGTAACTCATCGATCCGGTCAAAACGCGCGGCGGTGTCGGCAGGCACGCGCTCGATCAGGCGCGCCCTGCGCAGCAATTCCAAGTAGTAGAACCGCTGGTGCTCGGGTATTTCCCCGAAAGAAGGAACTGGAACCCTGCCGGTCAGCAATGGCCCGCGACGGTCCCTGTCGTATCCGATCCGCTCGGGCACTCGCGCCCGCCAAGCCAGCCAAGCCGCGTCGAATGCGTTTTGAAGGAGAATGGCGCGGTCGAAGCGGCGGGATCGCAGCTCTTTCGCAAGCCTCTCTCTGCCCCGAATCCCGCGATGGCCCCCATCTCTGTGGTAGATCAAGACCTCGTCGCAAAACCCCTCTCCCTCGTAGAGGCCCGCCACCCACGGCAGAGCCAGGATCGTGATCCGCCAGCCTGAGTGCGCCTGCCGGATCGCCCTCAGAGCGGGGATCGACATGATGGCATCGCCGATCCAATTCGTGGCGCGTACAAGCAAGCGTCGCATGCCTGACCCTTTCTTAGCGTAGTGTCAAAACTCGCGTCCCGGTTCAGCGGTCCCGGCGAGCGCGCGAGCGCCCGCTGGCGAGACCTTAGAATCTTCATATGCTTCGATGCTTGCTTCTTGGCGCGCTGCTTGTAGCAGCAGCGGATGCGCAAGAGACGCCACAGGCGTTTGTTGGCGCGTCCCTGTACCCGATCAGTGGGCCCCCCATCGAGAGCGGGACGCTCGTCATCCATGAGGGCAAGATCGTCGCCTTGGGTCCAGCGCCATCAGTCCAGATTCCCGCCGATGCCGTGCAGCACGACGTTAGCGGCTCCGTGGTCTTGCCCGGTTTGGTGGATACGCACAGTCACGCTGGCAGCGTGGAAGGCGGCGACGGCAGCGGCCCCATGCATCCCGATGCACGCGCCCTCGACTCGATAAACGTGCGTGATGCACGCATTCAGAAGGCCCAAGCCGGCGGCATCACCACGGCCAACATCATGCCGGGCTCGGGACACCTGCTCAGCGGACAGACTCTCTATGTCAAGCACCGCGACAGCAAGGTTATCGACGATCTGCTGATCCGCCGAGCAGATGGGTCGCTCGCGTATGGAATCAAGATGGCCAACGGTACCAACTCCCGCAAGGATCCACCGTTTCCCGGCTCGCGAGCGAAGTCTGCCGCGATCGTCCGAGAGAGGTTCCTCGAGGCGATCGCGTATCGCGACAAGGTGGCGCAGGCGGCGGGCGACGCGGACGAGCTGCCGCCGCGCGACCTAGGCCTGGAGACCCTGGGAGACATCCTAGCGGGCAACCGCGTGGTGCACTTCCATACCCACAGGCACGATGACATTCTGACCGTCCTCCGGCTGGCCGATGAGTTTGAATTCAAGGTCGTCTTGCAGCACGTGAGCGACGGCTGGGCGGTGGCTGACGAGATCGCCGCATCCCCGCACGTGCTGGGTGCCTCGCTCATTCTGATCGACAGTCCCGGCGGAAAGCTCGAAGCCAAGGACAACCAACTCGCCACCGGTGCAATCTTGGAGCAAGCCGGCGTGGTGACGGGATTCCACTCCGACGATCCGATCACGGATTCGAGGCTGTTCAACAGGATGGCCGCGCTGGCAGTGCGAGCCGGAATGTCGCGGGAGGGCGCGCTGTACGGCCTCACGATGGCCGGCGCCCGGATGCTCGGCCTGGAAGATCGCATCGGCTCCCTGCAGGTGGGAAAGGATGCAGACCTCGCGGTGCTCTCCGGGGACCCGCTCAGCGTGTACACGCAGGTGCTGCAGACATGGGTGGATGGCGTGAAAGTCTTCGATCGGAGCAATCCTCAAGACCGGCTCTACGCGGAAGGCGGTTTCGGAGCGAGCCACGACCAAGGCCACATCCTTCACGGAATCGCCCAAGGAGAGCACGAATGACCCGCCGCCAGAGACTCGCGGCGCTGGTCGTGGGCATCACCTCGTCCGGTTCCGCATTCGGCCAGATCGCCGTGACCGGCGCGACCGTTCACACGGCCGCGGGCGAGCCGCTCACGAACGCCGTGGTAGTCATCGAGGACGGCAAGATCAGCCAAGTAGGGCTGGCCGGCGAGATCGAGATTCCGGACGGTTTTCGCACCATGACCGCCGCCGTGGTGACGCCCGGGCTGATTGACGCTCGCTCGACGATCGGGCTTAGCGGGTACTTGAACCAAGAGCACGATCAAGATCAGATCGAGTCATCCGCTCCGATGCAGCCCGAACTGCGCGCCATCGACGCCTACAATCCGCGCGAAGCGTTGGTGGAGTGGGTGCGCGGATACGGCGTGACAACCGTCCACACGGGCCATGCCCCGCTCTCACTCGTGAGCGGCCAGACAGCCGTCATGAAGACGCACGGGCTGAGCGTGGAAGAGGCCGTGGTCAAGCCCTTCGCCATGATCGCGGCGACGGTCGGCGAGGGAGCGCGAGAGCGTGGAGACAAGGCCCCAGGAACACGGGCGAAGATGGCCGCCATGCTGCGCGCGGAGTTAATCAAGACGCGGGAATACCTTGACCGGCGATCGGCGGAAGACGAGGACAAGCGCCCGGACCGCGACCTGCGGCTCGAAGCACTCGGCGAGGTCATGGAGGGCAATGTTCCATTGCTCGTCACCGCGCAACGAACCCAAGACATCCTCACCGTGCTGCGCATTCGCGAAGAGTTCGACATCCCAGTCGTGCTCGACGGCGTCGCGGAAGCGTACGATGTCCTCGACCAAATCCGTGATGCCGGTGTCTCGGTCATCGTGCACCCGACCATGATGCGGGCCCGAGGCGAAACGGAGAACCTGAGTTTCGAGACCGCCGCAAGGCTGCGCGACGCTGGGATCCCGATAGCGCTGCAGGGCGGCTACGAGTCGTACGTGCCGAAGAGCCGCTTGGTGCTGTTCGAGGCCGGCGTGGCTGCCGCCCACGGCCTCGGATTCGACGATGCGTTGCGCAGTGTCACGATCAACGCCGCGCGCGTGCTCGGGGTGGATGATCGGATTGGGTCCATCGAAGTCGGCAAGGACGGAGACATCGCCCTGTACGACGGCGATCCGTTCGAGTATTCGACCCATTGCGTGGCAGTGATCATTGACGGGGAAGTGGTCAGCGAGGAGCTTCGATGAAGCTGGTGGTCCATCCCGAGGTTGAGTCTCCGCGGCTCGCGCGGATCACGGCGGCCGCCGCGCCCATGCGAGTCGTGAACTGCACGAGCGAGACCGAGGCCATTGCCGAGATTGCCGATGCCGACGGGTTTTTCGGCAAGCTCACCCCTGCGATGCTAGGGACGGCGCAGCAGCTGAGGTGGGTGCAATCGCCGACCGCCAGTCTCGAACACTACATCTTTCCGGCGCTCGCCGCGCATCCCCTGCAACTGACCAACATGCGAGGCCTCTTCCACGACAACATCGCAGACCACGTGTTCGGTTGCATGCTGTGCTTCGCACGCAACCTGCACATCTACATCCGCCAGCAGCAGCGAAGGGAATGGAAGCCCTATGGCGGGAGCAAGCAGGGCCAGTCGTTCCGCAGCGGCCCGGCGGTGACGACCGGCGTTGACCTGGCCCACACGACGCTGGCCGGGTCGACTCTGGGAGTGGTCGGACTGGGATCGATCGGCAGCGAGATCGCCCGCAGGGGCGTGTGCTTCGGGATGCGAGTCGTGGCGGTCGACTCCGACCCGCGAGACGCGCCTGCTGGCGTCATCGGTCCTTGGGCCACAGACCGGTTGGACGAGCTACTGGCCGAGAGCGACTATGTCGTGATCGCCGCTCCCCACACTCCTGAGACCGAGGGCCTGTTTTGCAGCGACAAGTTTGGCCTGATGAAGCCCGGCGGCGTGCTGATCAACATCGGGCGGGGCGTGATCGTCAATCTAGACGATCTGTGTAGCGCATTGGACAAGGGCCAAATCGGGGGCGCGGCGCTGGATGTATACGAGGTTGAGCCGCTGCCTCCAGAGCACCCCCTCTGGAACCACGAGAACGTCATCCTCACGCCGCATATCGCAGGGCACTCCCCGGCCATCGCCGACAGGCATCTCGAAGTCTTGCTCGACAACGCTGGCAGGTTCGTCCGGGGAGAGCCGTTGCGCAACGTAGTCGATAAGCAACGGTGGTTCTGACAAAGCGGTCGGAATGCCTTCCCTAGGCGCACGACACTGCCGAACCAGGAACACGGGCAGGTCGGGAGTCGGCGAACGACCACTGATCCTGACTCTTGGAGCCGATCAGATCTTCAGGTGCGGGCAGGCCGGTCCCGACGTGTCCGGCCTCGGCCCAGACCGGGCGAGACTCGTTGTGCTCCCCGCAGAAGCAGCGCGCTTCGTCTAAGGCCAGTACGATCATGATGATATGCAAGCGCAGTTTAGCTTGGCGTCCTACAGTCGGACGATTGCGGCCGACTTCGAAGACATGGACCGCTACTGCGCTCTGATTCACCAGCTCCCGCGGCAGTTCCATAAGCTATCGGCGGCGGATCAGGCCGCCGCAGCCGGACCCACGGGCAGAGGCCCTGTTCGATTCGCCTAACCTCGTTGTCACCGGCGCGTCCGCCCGTCACTTGCTTGCAATGAAGGTGCGCGCTGCGCGAACGCCCGATCTAAGAGGACATCAAGCCGCTGATGCGGCAGATCGGCATTGCCACAATGCAAGAGGTGCGCGACATCCTTCGTGCGGTGTACCCGCACGATGAAATTCCCGGGCGCAGCGAAGAGCGAATCGAAGCCTGCCTTCGCAAACTAGGTGAAGAACGCGAGCCCGACGCTTGGTCGCCGGCCAGGCGTGCCCGCGACGTCGGTAATGAGCGCTGACCCCGCCTCGGCCGGAAAAGTAACCGAACGGATCCGGACAAGGATCGGTCGCAGACGCACCTGCACCGGTGCGGCCGACGCGAGCACTCCCGGATAGGTCGTGGTCGATAGTAGAGCGAGCGCCCCGCCATGAATCACGCGACAGCTCGGCGAATTACCGCAGAGCACTGAACACGGATTCGGCATCCACTACGAAGCCGAGTTCGTTCTGACGGGGCAGATCGTTCGCCTGAGGCGCGAAGAGCACGGGAATGATGTCGCAATCCCTCGCGCCAGGCAGGGCGGCGTTGGCAAGCCCCGCCAGCAATCTTGCGGCATTCTGGGAATCCAACGAACGCCTTGCCTCTCCGACCAAGAGCCGGCTTCCGTCAACGGAACGCGCGACGACGTCTCGTTCATGGGCGCTCCCGTGCCAGAACCGCTGCGCGGGCTCGAATGGGCCGAATCCGGCGATAGGGTGGTCGGATTCATGCAGCCTCGGCACGGCAGCGCTACACAATTCCTGCCAAGCTACGGCTTCCAGGTCGCGCTTGTAACGATGCCAGTAGCGGAGGCGCGATTCGGGCGGGGAGGCGGTAAGCGCGGCGCGGTGCGGGGCTACTACGCGAAACCACATCCGCAAGAATGGATCGCCAATGCGGTAGAGACTGCGCTTACCCGAGTGCGGATCGCTTCCGAATGGGAGTTCTCGGCAAATGAAACCCATTTCCATGAGCGCGGCGATCGGCCTGGCGAGGCTCGTTGCCGGGCGGTCGAGCCTGCCGGCGATCTCGCCGAGACGGCGCGCACCTGAGCCGACCACGTCGAGAAGAGGACGCAGAGAGGTCGCCGGGGGAGTCTCTTCGTAGAGCAGGTGCTCCGGTTCGTGATGGAGCGGACCACAAGGATCGAGAACAAGGGCATCGACCGCTCCATCGAGATCCTCGCCGAAGGGGACTGCCAATTCCCAATAGCGCGGCATCCCTCCCCAGAGAGCGTAGATTCCTACCAAGTCGCCAAACTGACGAAACTCGAAGACGTCTGCAAGCAAGCCGGCCCTGAGGGGGCGCAAGGCGATAGATTCAACTGCTAGGCCGAGCGGCGGGGCACAGGCATCTACGACTACCCGATGCATCATGCCCTGGCTCGATCCGCTGACTGCGACGCACAGCTTCCTGCCCGACCGGTGGAGCCAGTCTTGGAACCGGCCGGGAAAGAGAGGATCGGCAGCCATTAAGTGCTGCAGTTCGTCCACAATGAATGGCCCCCGCCATCCGACCTGATCGGCCTCCACCGAAAGCCGGGCCAACAGCGCCCTCCAGGTGGGGTACTCGATATCCGCAAAGCCAGGAAACCGCTCCGCGACAGCGGAAGCCAAATGGCGACGTTGAACCGCAGGCGCAGAATTCTCCGCAACGGCATACAGTCCGTCGCAGTGCCTGCACCACTCGATGAGGAGACGCGACTTTCCGACGCGCCGCCTGCCCCAGATCACGGATAACGAACCCGTTCGGGCCAATTCCTTGTTCAAGCGCCGGACCTCGCTGTCGCGGCCGAGGAATTCCATGCCTTAATTATGCGTTATAACATTATCTAGATAAGAATAATTATTATCAAAATATTTCTAGGCTCGCCAAACCGGCCTCCGCAACTTGCTCGCTAAGGCCCGAAGCTCCGAAGCCGCAAGCGACAGCGGCCCGCAACGTCACACAGACGGCAGCTCGCCCCGTTGGGAGTAGTTCAGTTCGTACAGGTTCCGGTACTCCCCCGAGCGCACTCTCGCGAACCACTGCGGGTTGTCGCGGAACCATCGCACCGTCTCGCGCAATCCAGAATCGAAGTCTATGCTAGGCTCCCAGCCCGTGTCGCTCTTGATCTTCTCCGAGTCGAGCGCGTAGCGACGGTCATGGCCAGGGCGGTCCAGAACGTACTCGATCAAGGACTCTGGCTTGCGGCAGCAGTCCAGCACCCGCCGAACAACCTCGATGTTCTGCAGCGAGCACTCGCCACCGATGTTATAAGTCTCGCCGGTGCGACCTGCCGCAAGGATTGCTTCGATCGCTCGGCAGTGGTCGCGGACGTGCAACCAGTCCCTCACTTGAAGGCCATCGCCATACACGGGCAGCGGCTTGTCCGCGAGGGCATTGGTGATCATCAGCGGTATGAGCTTTTCGGGAAATTGATACGGCCCGTAGTTGTTGGACGCGCGCGTGATGAGCACGGGAAGCGAATGCGTCTTCGCGTATGCCGACACCAACAGGTCGGCACCGGCCTTGGACGCGGAATAGGGATTCGACGGACTCAGCGTCCATTCCTCATCGGCGGCATGCGGCGCTGGAATGCTCCCGTAGACCTCATCCGTGGAAACGTGCAGGAATCGCTCTACCGGCCATTCGCGCGCTGCCTCCAGCAGCACGCCGGTGCCCGTTACGTTCGTCGAGACGAAGTCTGCCGGGGAGCGGATGCTACGGTCGACGTGGGACTCGGCTGCGAAATGCACGACCGCCTCGGGGCGAAAGCTCCTGAACGCGTCGCGAACTGCCGCCGCGTCGCGAATGTCAACCCGGCTGAACCGAAAGGTCGGCAGATCAGCGACCGGCGCCAGATTCTCCAGGTTGCCGGCGTAGGTAAGGAGATCCAAGACAAGAATCTCCACCTGCCGGCTGCGTTGCACTGCCTGGCGGACAAAGTTCGAGCCTATGAAGCCAGCACCGCCGGTCACCAGCAGCCTCACTTGCGCTGAGTCTCCCAGTCGTAGGCGATCTCCGGGCTGTCATGAGGCAGCCGGCCCTCGTCGGACGGGTCGTAGTGCCGGTCGGTAAGGTACACCAGCAACGCTTCCGAATCGCCGATCACCTTGTAGCCGTGCGCAACTCCCGGGGGAATCAGCAGCTGCCACGGACGGAGTTGCCCGATATAGAAGGTGTTGCGCGTCCCATGGGTCGGAGAGCCTTCGCGCAAGTCACACAGGGCGACTTGCAGCATGCCGCGGCAGGGCACCCACAGGTCGCTTTGCCGGGTGTGATAGTGAAACGCCTTCACGGTGCCCGGATAACCGAGCGCCGCCGACACCTGCGTAGTGGCGCCGGGAAACTCTGCCGGCAGTCCCTGCCCTAACCGCGCTACCTCAAGGAAATAGCCCCGGTCGTCCGGCCAGAGCGAGAACTCCGCGACCCGGACGCCGTCGATCAGCTCAGGTGCATCCGGGCGAATGATCAAGTCACCCAGCCCGGGCCGGCACCGAGGCAGCGTCAGCTTGATTGAGCCGACCTCACCGACGGTTCGGCCGCTCTCGCCCGGCACGGAACGGGCGTCCTCACGCAGGAACGCAAGCCGCCTGAAGCCGCGTAGCCTTCCAAAGCTCCACGTACGGCTCGATTTCCCGCATCATCTCGCTGAACGAGGTGAACGTCATCGACTGCGCCCCGTCGCTCCAAGCCCGCTCCGGATCAGGATGGATCTCAACCATGGCACCATCGGCGCCGACAGCGACCGCGGCACGCATCAGCGGCGGAATCAGGGCGCGCTTGCCGGTAGCGTGCGCCGGATCAAGGATCACAGGCAAGTGCGTCAGCTGGTTGAGCACCGGCACCGCATTGATATCAAGGGTGTTGCGGGTGGCCGACTCGAAGGTGCGAATCCCGCGCTCGCACAGAAAGACGTTCGGGTTGCCATTCGTGACGATGTACTCGGCCGAGAGCAGGAACTCCTCGATGGTTGCACTTTGACCGCGCTTGAGCATGACCGGACAGCTGGTCGTGGCCCCAACTTCCTTGAGAAGAGGGAAGTTCTGCACGTTGCGAGCACCGATCTGGAGCACGTCGGCATAGTCGGCTACGAGCTGGACATTCGTCACGGTCATGACTTCGGTGACCACCTTCAGCCCGTGACTGTCACCGGCCTTGCGCAACAGACGGAGACCCTCCTCCTCCAAACCTTGGAAACTGTACGGGCTGGTGCGGGGCTTGTAGGCGCCGCCTCGCAGGAAGCGTCCTCCAGCCGCGGCAACGGCTTCTGCGCAAGCCATGATCTGCCCTTCGGTTTCGACCGAGCAAGGGCCGGCGATGATGGCAAACTGGTCGCCGCCGATCGACGCCTCGCCGGCTTGCACCACGGTGCGATCGCTCTTGACCTGCTTGCTCACGAGTTTGTAAGGCGCACTGATCGGCACACCGTTCTCGACACCTTCGACTGATCGCAGTACCTCGATCGCATGGGTCACGTCCCCCAATCCCACCGCTGCGATCACTACTCTTTCGTCGCCCTGGATGGAGCGGACCGCAAAGTCCATCTCTTGGATTCGGCTACAGACACGGTCAACCTGTTCGGGCGTCGCGCCCGGCTTCATCGAAATGATCATGAACCTTCCCTTGGATAGAAAATCCTAACAGAACCGCATCACGAGGGGCGTGACGATACGGAATACGCTTGCCGATCACGGAAGGCTTCTGCCGGACACGCTGCGGATTGGAATACGGTTGTCCAACAACTGCGCAGAACCCAGCCGGGGGCCAGGATCAAAGCTTAGCCGTAACTTCAAGCTAGCACGCCTCGACCGATTCGTCCAACGAGACGGAAACTCCGCGCCCAAAGTTTCTAGAAAACGGCCAGAGCCTGCCCGGGCTGACGCCTTCGAGCGTCCGGAAGCGCCCCGTCCCACGGCGCCAAGCCGGATTGTCGCTGCGAGCGGGCGCACCGGAATGCCGGCAATGTCCGGGCTGACGGGCGATCGCGCCCTACTATTAAGGAAGCCCAGCGATATTGGCGCGGAAGCGAGGGTCCCGACCACGGCTGGGATGGGGCCGACGAGTCCGGCGCAAAGGTCGTGCGGGAGGGCGGGAGAACCCGGTGAGCCGTGAGAGTGTCGAGACGACAACGGTAGAGCTTGCAGGCATGACCTGCAACCATTGCGTCGCAACTGTCGAGAAGGCCCTGTTGGGCGTAGAAGGGGTGCGTTCCGCGAGCGCTGCGTTGGCTACTCAGACAGCCGAGGTCGCATTCGATCCACTTGCGACCAATCTCCCGGCGATCCGGCAAGCCGTGAAGGCAGTGGGATTCCTGCCGGGCCCTGCCGGTGAACTGCAGTCCATTGCCTCCTCACCCGCCGCCGAGGCGCCGGCTGTGGCGGCGGCACCGCAGCAGGCAGAAATCCACGAATCGACGTCAATCTGGCTGAGCATCGAGGGCATGACGTGCGCGAGCTGCGTCCAGTCGGTCGAGCAGGCCGTTCTGAAGACGCCGGGTGTCGAGACGTGCGAGGTCAGCCTTGCCGAAGCGAGCGCGCACGTGACTCTCGATCCGGCTCGCGCAATCACCGCAGACCTGCTGCGAAGCGTCGAAAGCGCGGGATACGGCGCAACTGTAGACCGGGACGGTCCTGGCAGGCTCCGCGGCGAGCCGTCTACGAGCGGGTTACGGCGCAGACTGGTCGTTTCGGCGATCTTCACGATTCCGCTGCTGGCGCTCGCCATGTCCCATGGAAGGCTCGGCGGCGACTCAGGCTGGGTACAGCTTGCGCTGGCGCTGCCCGTGGTCCTCTACGGCGGCTCACCGTTCTATTCGGCTGCTTGGAACGCAGCCAGGCATCTTCGCAGCGACATGAACACGCTCATCGCGGTAGGAACGGGTTCTGCCTTCGCATACAGTCTGGTGGCGACCGTCATGCCCGAATGGGTCGAGCGACGCGGCTCGGCTCCGGTGTATTTCGAGACAGCCGCCGCGATTCTGACGTTGGTCTTGCTGGGGCGGATGCTTGAAGCGCGAGCGCGACGCAAGACATCGGGTGCCATCCGCAAGCTGATGGAGCTGCGGCCGGAAACGGTTCGAGTCTTGCGCGATGGAGAAGAAACCGAGATTCCCGCGACCCAACTTGTGATCGGCGATGCCGTAGTGGTACGCGCAGGAGAACGAGTGCCGATTGATGGCAAGGTCATCGAAGGCATAGGGGCTATAGACGAATCGCCGCTTACCGGAGAGAGCCTGCCCGCCGACAAGTTGCCTGGCAGCGAGGTGCTCAGCGGCTCACTGGCCAAGGAAGGATACCTAGTGGTCCGGGCCCAGAGCGTCGGAGGCGAGACGTCATTGTCCAGGATGATTGCGTTCGTGCGCCGGGCGCAGAACTCGAAGTCACCGGCCTCGCGCCTGGCCGACCGGATCGCCGCTGTCTTCGTGCCAGCGATCCTAGTGCTGGCCGCATTGACGTTCTTGGCGTGGCTACTGCTGGCACCGCCCGATGGTCGTCTGCGCCTCGCCGTGAACAGTGCTGTGAGCGTGCTGATCATCGCATGCCCGTGCGCGCTCGGCCTAGCCACTCCCGCAGCCCTGGCGGTAGGCATCGGCAGGGCTGCGGAACACGGCATCTTGGTTCGTGATGGAGAGGCTCTGGAAGCCGCGCGAGATCTCGACACCGTCGTGTTCGACAAGACCGGGACCCTGACGCTCGGAAACTTCGAAGTGACAGACATCGAGACCTACGGACGCGTCGCCAGAGACGACCTGCTGCGGGTGACCTGCGCGATCGAGCGTCGCAGCGAGCACCCCATCGCGCAGGCCATCGCGGCCCTCGATCCGAGCGCCGAAGAAGCCGTCAGCAACTTCAAGACCCTCCCCGGGGCGGGCGCCAGTGCCGAGTCTGCCGGCCAAGAGTGGCTCATTGGCAAGCCGGAGCTGCTGGCAGGCAGGGGAATCGCCACTGCGGAGGCCCAGACCAGGCTGGATCGAAGCTCCGAGGAGGGCAAGACTACCGTGCTGGTGGCTCGGGGCCGGGCCTTAGCAGGCGCGTTCGCGGTGCGCGACACGCTGCACCACGATGCCGTGGACGCAACGTCCGCACTGCGGAGGCGTGGGATCAAGACGCTGATGATCAGCGGCGACAGTGCCAGAGTTGCCCGGGCCACGGCGACTCTGGCGGGCATTGACCGCGTGCTGGCACCCGTGCTGCCAGTCGACAAGGCAGCTGCTATCGAGCGTCTTCAATCCGACGGAGAGAGAGTCGCAATGGTGGGAGACGGCATCAACGACGCCCCCGCCCTCGCCCAGGCCGACCTAGGCATCGCGATTGGCGCCGGTAGTGACATCGCGGTGGAATCGGCAGACGTTATCCTCGTCCGCAACAGCCCTGCAGACGTGGACCGAGCGATTGACGTAGCCAGGCGCACGCAGCGCGCAATCGCTCAAAATTACGTCTGGGCATTCGGCTACAACCTGCTGGGCGTCCCTATCGCAGCCGGCGCTCTGTACCCGTGGACAGGACTGCTGCTGTCCCCGGTACTCGCTTCGGCAGCTATGGCCCTTTCAAGCCTGTCTGTGCTAGCAAACAGTCTTCGCCTTGGCAGAGCGCTCTCAACAGCCCGCTGACAGGCGGCAACCCCTTGCCGGGCGGTGCCAGTCTCTCCCATCGCCGCGCATCGGCGTGCGGTCGCGCCCTGCGGCAGCTGGGCCCGTGCAAGCTAGAATGTTGCATGGTCTTGGAATCGCCGCCGCTAGCCCTTACCTTCGACGACGTACTCCTGCTCCCTGCCTACAGCGAGATTCTGCCGTCGGAGGTATCAACAGTCACGCGCGTCACGCGCGGCATTTCGATCAATATCCCGATCCTCAGCGCCGCGATGGATACGGTGACTGAGTCCAGGCTGGCGATTGCGCTGGCCCGCCAAGGCGGGATCGGCATTATCCACCGCAATATGTCCATCGAGCGGCAGGCCGAGGAAGTCGACCGCGTCAAGCGCAGCGAATCCGGCATGATCGTCGATCCGATCACGATCTCTCCCGACGACCGGATCCGTGACGCCCTAGCACTGATGTCGAGCTATCGGATTTCGGGAGTGCCGGTGACGCACGACTCGAAGCTGGTCGGCATACTCACCAACCGAGATCTGCGCTTCGAGAAGCGCCTCGACTTGCCGGTGAGGGAAGTGATGACCAAGGACGAACTCGTCACGGTCCCGGTCGGCACGACACTGGACGACGCGGAGCGTCTGCTGCACAAGCATCGGATCGAAAAACTGCTCGTAGTCGATGAAGACGGCGTCCTCAAGGGGCTAATCACTGTCAAGGACATCCAAAAGAAGAGGAAATTCCCCCATGCGACGAAAGACGACCAAGGGCGTCTGCGCGTCGGGGCGGCGGTGGGCGCAAAGGGAGACTATCTGGAGCGCGCACAGCAGCTCTTCGCCAAGAAGGTCGACGTGATCGTCGTCGACACGGCTCACGGACATACCAAGAGCGTCGCTGATGCCGTGAAGAACCTGCGCCGGACCCTGCCAGACGTCCAGCTGGTCGCGGGCAACGTCGCCACAGGCGAAGCGACTCGCGACCTGATCAAGTTGGACGTCGATGGCGTCAAGGTCGGCATCGGACCCGGCTCCATTTGCACCACGCGCATCGTGTCAGGAGCGGGCGTGCCGCAGATCACGGCCGTGGCGGAGTGCGTCGCCGCTGCGAGCGCAAGCGCTGTCCCGATCATCTCTGACGGAGGGATCAAGTACTCCGGCGATATTTCGAAGGCCATTGCCGCAGGCGCGCACAGCGTAATGCTCGGCAGCCTCTTTGCGGGCACGGAGGAGAGCCCCGGTCAAACCGTGTTGTACCAAGGCCGCACGTACAAGACCTACCGGGGCATGGGGTCGATGGGCGCGATGAATCAGGGCAGCGACCGGTACGATCAAGCCTCCAGGGATGGCAAGTTGGTCCCGGAGGGCGTGGAGGGCCGGGTTCCGCACAAAGGGATGCTGGGAGATCTCGTCCATCAGCTCGTCGGCGGCCTGCGGGCGGGCATGGGCTACTGCGGATGCCCAACGATCGAGGCCATGCGCAGCGAAACGCGGTTCGTGCGCATTTCGCCGGCCGGGCTCCGCGAGGCGCACGTGCACGATGTGCTGATCACGACCGAGGCCCCCAACTATCAAGTCGAGACTTGATGCTGGCACTTGCATCCGTCCTGCCATCCAGGGCCCGCCAGATCTTGACGGCGGCGGCCGAAAAATAGCGCGTCGATACGCATCGGCGCACGAAGCGCGACGCTGTCCTTCACGCCTCTCGGCGGGCGCAGAGGGAGTACCGGGCCTCCGCGCCCACCCGCCACCGAGCCTGGGTTCGGGCTGGCACTGCGCGGAAGCGTCGCCGGGCGCTATCTTGAACTAAAGGCAATCCGAGGTATCGCAATGGAATTCGCACTTCAATGCAAGCTCCCCATGCTCCAAGTCTTGGGGCTCGCCTGCTTGGCCGGCGCGCTGGCCATGCCGCTAATGGCCAGCGTCGACATCCCGTATACGAAGTATGTCTTGGACAACGGACTGACGCTGCTGGTCCATGAGGACCGCAAGGCGCCAATCGTCTCGGTCAACGTCTGGTACCACGTGGGGTCGAAGAACGAGAAGCCCGGCAAGACGGGCTTCGCCCACCTGTTCGAGCACTTGATGTTTAACGGTTCGGAGAACTTCAACGACGACTACTTCCAAGCCATGGAGCGCGTCGGCGCGACCAATCTCAACGGCACGACCAACGAAGACCGCACCAACTACTTCCAAGACGTGCCGCGGCCGGCGCTTGAAGTGGCCCTGTGGATGGAGTCCGACCGCATGGGGCACATGCTCGGCGCGGTGGACCAAGCCAAGCTGGACGAACAGCGCGGCGTGGTCCAGAACGAGAAGCGCCAAGGCGAGAATCAGCCCTACGCCCTCTCCTACGAACTGATCACCAAGAACACGTTCCCGCAGGGGCATCCGTACTCGTGGACCGTGATCGGAGAGATGGAAGACCTCGATGCCGCTTCGTTGGAGGATGTCCACGAGTGGTTCCGCACCTACTACGGCGCGGCCAATGCAGTGGTCTCGATTGCCGGCGACATCGCGCCGGAAGAGGCGCGCGGACTGGTGGAGCGGTACTTCGGAAGCATCCCGAGCGGGCCGCCCGTCGCGCGGCAGCAGTCGTGGATCGCCCGCCGCACCGGCGAGCACAGACAGAGGGCCGAAGACCGCGTGCCGCAGGCACGCGTCATGAAGGTCTGGAACGTGCCGGAGTGGGGCACGCGCGAGGCCGTGCTGCTCGATTTGGCCACGGATGTGCTCGCCGCTGGCAAGAGCTCGCGGCTCTACAAGCGCTTGGTCTACGAGGACCAGATCGCCACTAGCGCCACCGCCTATATCCAAGCCCAAGAAATCGCCGGGCAAGTGGTCCTCCAAGCCACCGCTCATCGTGACGGAAACCTTGGGGAGGTCGAGGCCACCCTAGACGAGGAACTCCGGGAATTCCTGCAGTCGGGGCCTACCGACGACGAGTTGACACGGGCCAAGATGGACCACAAGGCGCGCTTCATTCGTGGTGCCGAGCGGATCGGCGGATTCGGCGGCAAGTCCGACATCCTCGCACGGAACGAGGTGTACATGGGCGATCCCGCCCACTACAAGAAGATGCTGGCCTGGGCCGAAGATGCCACCGCCGAGGACATTCGTGCCACCGCTGCGGAATACCTGTCCGACGGTGTCTACGTGCTCGAGATTCACCCGGCCCCCGAACGCCGAGTTTCGGAGAGCAAGGTAGATCGTTCCAAGCTGCCGTCGGCCTCCGGCTTTCCGGAATTCACGTTTCCCGCCAAAGATGAGACCGAGCTGTCGAACGGATTGAAGGTAGTGCACGCCGACGTGCGCTCTATCCCCACCGTCGAGATGGCGCTCGTCTTCGATGCCGGCTTTGCGGCGGACCGGCTCGGCAAGCTGGGCCTCGCCAGGATGACCGCGGAGATGCTGGACGAGGGCACGGAGGGTATGTCGTCGCTGGAAATCAGCGATGAAGCAACCCGCATTGGTGCGAGGATTTCCTCGTCCGCGTCGTTGGACACGGCGAGCGTTTCCCTCTCCGCTTTGTCGGAGCGCCTGGAGGAATCGCTCGATCTGTTTGCCGAGGTTGTGCTGCGCCCGTCATTTCCGCAGCAAGAGCTTGATCGACTCAAGCGCCTGCGCGTGGCGGGCATCCAGCAGGAACTCGCGCAGCCGTTCACAGTCGGCCTGCGTCTCTTGCCCGGCTTGATTTTCGGAGACGATCACGCCTATGCGGCTCCAATGACCGGCAGCGGCACTGTCGAGTCCGTCACCTCCTTGACCCGCGCCGATGTGGTGTCGTTTCACCGCACGTGGTACCGCCCCCGCAACGCCACTCTCGTCGTCGTCGGCGATGTGCCGCTGGCGAGGCTACAGCCAATGCTGGAGGAGCGCTTCGGCGGCTGGAAGGGTGACGGAGAGCTCCCGAAGTTGGAGATCGGGGAGGTGGCGGCCGCCGACGGGCGGAGGGTCTACTTGGTCGACAAGCCTGGAGCGCTGCAGTCGGTGATTCTGGCGGGCCTGCCGGCGCCGCCGACCAACAATCCCGACGAGATCTCCATTGAGGCGATGAACTCGATTCTCGGCGGGAGCTTTACCTCTCGGATCAACATGAACCTCCGCGAGGACAAGCACTGGGCCTACGGTGCCAGGAGCACGCTGATCGACGCGGTTGGACCGAGGCTGTTCATGGCCTACGCTCCAGTTCAGACCGACAAGACCAAGGAATCGATGGTCGAAATGGACCGGGAACTGCGAGACATCTTGGGGCCGCGCCCTCCCGAAGCCGAGGAGTTGGAAAAGGCGCAGAGAAACCGGACGCTGCGGCTGCCCGGACAGTACGAGACCAAGCGCGCAGTGCTGGGAGCGCTAGTCAAGATCCTCAAGCACGGCCTGCCCGAAGACTACTTCGAGACCTATGCCGATCGCATGCGCGCGGTGAGCTTGGACGATGTCGAGACCGCGGCCGAGCAGATCGTACAACCGGATCGCGTTGTCTGGATAGTGGTCGGGGACCTGGCCGAGATCGAAGCCGGAGTGCGGGAGCTGGGTTTCGCCGACATCCGCAGACTCAGCCCCGAGGGGGCGATATTGGATTGAGACTCACCTGCCCGTAGTCTGGCTCGACAGCTTTCGGATTTCAGACGTAGCCACGTTCATCACGGGCAGGCCAAGGCCGCTGCCGATTTCCGAGAGGGCCTCAAAGTCTACCGGTCCGATGATTTTCAGGACCGTCACTTCGTCGGAATCCGTTGAGACCACGGTCATGCCCGCGACTTGTTCGTTGCGGTAGTACGAGTAGACGGACAGCGATTGTGGCTTGTCGCGGTCAGCGGCCTCGATCAAGGGCACCCAGCCGTCCTCGGCTAGTTGCTGGTGCACGGGCCTGACATCGTCCGCGCTGGCGCGGCCCTTGCGAAAGCGGTACGTTCGCCGGTACACGGCAGTCAGGCCGCTCATGAAGCTGCGCACGGATGCGGTGACGTTCTTGCGCAATCCGAGCAGCTTCTTGGCCTGCTCGAGCGGGCGGCCCCAAAGATTCACCTTGACGACTTCGTCAGCCTTCTCCTCCAAGTTGGAGAAGTCCAAGGCGGCTTCATCGGACTGGCTTTGCGCCCGCAGGGACGCTGGGGCAGCGAGCACCAGCAGCGCGGCAACGATGCCGACGACTTGGAGTGAGTAAGTCTTAGTCATGTTCCTTGTCCTGTCCGAATGGAAACGCCAGCTCTTGCGCCCGGTTCCACTGGCTGCCCGCCAGTTGCAAGACCTCTACGAGTTCTCGTTCGACCTTTGCCATCTCCTCTGCCTGGGCTTGCAAGCCCTCTTGTTCTCTAGGCCAAGCGAAGATAGTCACTAGCAACGCGAGACACGCGCATGCCGCCAGCGCCCACCCGCTGCGGAACCAGATCTTGCCGGAAGAGGGCGCCTGCAGCGGATCCGCCGCTGGCCGGCGGGCCTCGTCGCGAATCCGCGCCATGACGCGAAGGCCAAGCCCGGACGGCGCTTGCGACCGCGCCATCACGCGACGGAGCTCTTCCTCGAGATGTCGGCTATCGTCCCACAGGGACATAGGAAACCTCCTGTCGTAGGTGGGCGACCTTGGGCCTGAGCCGTATGAGCGCTCTTCGCAGCAAGGTCTTGACGGTGTTAACGGGGATGTCCAGCGACTCCGCGATCTCGTGGAGCTTCAGGTCCTCCTGAAAGCGCAGCACAATCACCATTCGCATCTTCGTGGGAAGGTCGGCTACCTTGCTGCCAAGCTCGGCGGACAAGCGAGGGTCAGGCTCGACCGGGTCGACCGAGCGTTCCGGAATCGAATCCAGACTCGCGTGCGGAGCATGCTTCTTGCGCCGGGAGTAATCGATGCACTTGCGCACCGTGATCTGCCGCAGCCAGTTGACGAGATGCATGTCCGATTGCAGCCGGCCGAGGTTGCGAAACAGCTCCAAGTACGCTTCTTGCGCCAAGTCTTCCGCAATGGCACGGTTGGAGAAGAACCCAAAGGCCACCCCGTACACCATCCCCTGCGTGTGGTCGACGATGCCTGCGAACGCCTCCGAATCAGCGAGCGCCGCATCGAGCAATTTGCGCGGGGCAATGTCCATCCGTACAGCAGGCGAAGAGATTCAACCGACCGAGCGGTCGCCCTCCCTGTAGTCGTTTACGCCAGCCTAAGTGTAATGGGTTCAAAGCGAGGCACCGGCGGACCGGTGCGATGTAACTGCCGCCAGGAACCCAAACTAGCGGGCAGTCGCTGGCGCGCGTCCGTCGGACAGCACCGCTGCTCAAGCGTTGACGGACTGGAGGTACCGAGGGGCGATCTGCATACGTCGACTCAACCAGTGCCTAGACCAGTTCAGCGTCCGGTTTCACCGCAGGGGCTCGCGCATTCGAAGCGAGCCCTTCTGCAGGCTTGCGCATAGGGACCGACCATTGCACCGACAGCCGACCGGTCAATAGCGGGGCCACCCCGTCGGGCAAGACTGGCAGCTGTCCCGGCAGCACGCTGCGGCAGTCAACCCATGAACACGCCGTCGCGAGTCAGTCGGTCGGCCAGACTACACCCTGCTGCTTCTTGGTGACCGGGGCCAGCCCTTTGTACACGAACCGCTGAACGCGTTGCCCGCGGTAGGTCTCAGTGGTGTAGAGGTTGCCCATCGAGTCGGTAGCCACGCTGTGGACTGCGTAGAACTGTCCGGGCTGCCGCCCGCCATCGCCGAAGCTCGTCAGCACCTCTAGGGACTCGCGGTCGAGGATGTGGATGCGCTGGTTCGCGCCGTCGGCGACGTACAGGTAATTCTGCCCTGGGTCCCGCGAAATGGCAACATCGAAGGTCGATCCGTCGCCGAGTGTGTCAGGTTCGATCCAGGTCTCCTTCACGAACTTTCCGTCTGTTGTGAACGCCTGGATGCGGTCGTTGGTGCGGTCGCACACGTAGACCATGCCGTCGTCTGAGAGCGCGATCCCATGCACGGGCGTCCGGAACTGATCCGGCTTGTCGCCTGGCGTGTAAGCTGGCAGCTGCGTGTCGTCCGGCTCATTGCCATAGGCACCCCAGTGCCGCTTGTACTCGCCGGTGTCGGCGTCAAGCACGATCACGCGCCGGTTACCGTAGCCGTCGGCAATGTATAGCTCGTTCGTATTCGGATCGACCAGCGTCTTGGCTGGCAGCTTGAAGTTCTTCAGGTCGTGGCTGCCCTCGCCCATGAACGGCTTACCGATCTGCATCAGGAACTCGCCGGTGCGCGTGAACTTCACCACCATGCTGTCATGGACGCGTCCCTTGCCCATCGCGTCTTCGTGGTGCGGCAGCGCCGCGGCCTCCTTGGACGGGCCGCGGCCGTTGCCGCCGATCCAGACGTTGCCCTTGTGGTCGACGTCAACGCCGTGATTGGAGGCTGGCCAGTCGTAGCCATCACCTGGGCCGCCCCAGTGCTCGATCAGCTCGCCCTCCTGGTTGAATGCGAGCACCGGTGGCGCAGCGAAGCAGCAGTACGACGCCGGCGGATCCCAGGTCGCGTAGAGTTCCTTGCGTTCCAGCGAACTGCCGCGATGAACAATCCAGACGTTGTCTTGGCCGTCGACGTCCACGCCGATGACGGTCCCCAGCAACCAGTGGTTGGGAAGCGGCTTGGGCCACAGAGGATCGACCTCAAAGACGGGAGCCATCGGGCCATCCGCAGCGGCCATCGGCTCTTCGGATGGAGTAGTGCAGGCTGCGAGCAGGGCAAGCAGGGCGACTGCAGCGAGTGTCGAGCGAAGTGCGGTTGTCATTGGTGTTTTCCGGCCCGTTTCGGCCTAAGCCATCATACTTGCTTAAGTAAAGGTGGGCAAGCAGATCTCCATGATTCGCACGAAATCCGTCCTCTGCAGCCTTGGCCTGCTGCTTGCCAGTCCTGCCGCGGCCCACGAAATTCCAACCGAAGTGGTTGCGCGGACGCTGGCCAGAGCGCATGGCGACAGCTTTCAACTCGTGATGCGCGTGCCGCTGAACTCAATGCGGGACGTGGAAGTGCCGGAGTTCGGGCCGGGTTACCTCGATGTCGCGGCCCTAGAGCCACGATTGAACGATCTGGCCACGCAGTGGATCGTGCCGTTCGTGGAAGTCTACGAAGACGGAGAGCGGCTGCCGCCGCCCGTCGTGTCGGGAACTCAGATTTCCCTGCCGTCTGATAGGTCCTTCAGCCACATCGACAGCGCTCTCGCGCGCGTTGCCGAAGCCAAGCCTGCCAACACCGAAAGACTGGTCTGGGATCAGGTGATGTTCGATGTGCAGCTGGACTTTCCCATCCGGTCAGAGGAGTCGCAATTCTCGCTTCGAGCCGGACTGGGTCACCTTGCGGAGAGGGTCTTGCTCACCCTGCAGTTCTATCTGGCCGATGGCACGACCCGGGCCTATCAGTTTTCGGAAGACCCGGGACTGGTGACCCTGGATCCGAGCTGGTTCCAAGCTGCCTGGCATTTCGTCCAGCTGGGGTTCGTCCACATCCTTGATGGCCCAGATCACCTGCTGTTCCTGTTCTGCTTGGTCATTCCCCTGCGCCGCTTCAAGCCTCTGGTCCTGATCGTGACTGCCTTCACCGTGGCGCATTCGATCACTCTGATCGGCAGCGCACTGGACTTCGCGCCCGATGCGCTGTGGTTCCCGCCTCTGGTCGAGGCGCTGATCGCCGTCTCGATCGTCTACATGGCCTTGGAGAACATCGTCGGCACAGCGCGACATCGCTGGCTGGTCGCGCTCGGGTTCGGCCTGATCCACGGTTTTGGCTTCTCCTTCGCTCTGCGAGAGACCCTGCAATTCGCTGGAGGGCACTTGGTCACATCCCTGCTCGCCTTCAACGTCGGGGTCGAACTGGGACAGTTGTTCGCGCTGACTCTGCTGGTGCCCGCGTTGGCGCTGCTCTTCCGGCACGTGGTTGCCGAGAGGCTGGGCACGATCATCCTGTCAGCGTTCGCGGCGCACGAGGCATGGCACTGGACGATGGAGAGAGGCGACGTGCTGGCGCTGTACGATGTCGGCTGGGCGGAGTGGCTGCCCGCGGTGCTAGCGTGGGCCGGACTGATCGTGGCTGGGCTGGCGGGCGCCCGTCTCTATCGGGATCGGCGGGCGGTGCAGGCAACGGACGATTCAGCGAAATCGGATTCTGATTGAATCACCGAGAATCACAAATGTGCCGATGGCTTCCCATATCATGAGCCTTGGCCTGGGATTGCGTTAGCGGTGCATTCGTCCGACCTGTCAGCCTGATCGCCGCCTCGTGCTTGGTTGCGGGGGCGCAACCGCGCGAAGGCACCTCGGAGTTGCCCCGTCCGCGCCGATTGCAAGCGATTCCTCTCGCTGCCGCGGCAGGCCCGCTGCCAGAAGTGTCCGGGACTGCGAATTTCCGCGGGATGGCGCTTACCTATGCTGTGATCGACGGCATGGCCGTCCACGCCGGTGACATTGTGCTCGGCAGGGCCGACGAGTTGGGGCCAAGAGCACCGACCCCGAGATCGGATAAGGACCGGGAACTGACTGGGCTACGTCGACGTGATCTCTCCGCAAGAAGCTCCACATATCTTTGGCCCGGCGGTGTCGTTCCATACGTGATCGACGAGCCTGTCTCGGACGAGCAGCGCCAAGACATCCTTGAAGCGATTGGGGAATGGAACGACAAGACGGCGGTTTCCTTGACCGCGCGCACGACCGAGGAGAACTATGTGCGGTTCTTGAACGTTTCGTCAGGAAATTGCCGGTCAAGGGTTGGAATGGTTGGCGGGGAACAACAGATTTCTATACCACCACACGGCTGCAACGCCGATACCGTTGCACATGAGATTGGCCATGCGGTCGGACTGTGGCACGAGCACCAACGCGAGGACCGTGACGCATTCGTGACAGTGCTGGATGAGAATCTCGACAAGAGAGGCCAAAACGCTTTTCCAGCAGTGCATCCGGCGTCGGGCCCCTACAACTACTCCTCCGTGATGCACTACCGAACTGGCGGCTACTCTTCGAACGGCGGTCGCGTGCTTGAGACCGTGCCGCCCGGGATGAACGTTCCGTCTGCGGGACTCTCCCCGGGGGATATCGATGGCGTAGCACGGCTGTACGGGAGACTCCCGACCACGACAGTGATCTCGACGAATCCGCCCGGCTTGGAAATTGTCGTTGACGGTGTGCGAGTGGCCACGCCGGCGAACTTCGACTGGGCAAACGGAAGCGAACATTCTGTCGAGGCACCGGTGTCCCAAACAAACGGGGATAGCCGGTACTTGTTCGGACGTTGGAGCGACGGGAGTGCCCGCTCGCGCAGCGTGACTGCTACAGCCGACCGGACATGGATGGAGGCGAACTTCATCGTGCAGCACCGCGTCGGGACAGCAGTCTATCCAGCCAATCAAGGGAGTGTCGAGCTGCGCCCCAACTCACCGGATGGCTACTACACAGAGCGTACGGAGGTCCAAGCCCTGGCAGTTCCCGACACGGATGCCACCCATCGGTTCTTGCGTTGGCGTCGCGTACTGAGGGGTCACCACGGACGGTCCTCGAATCCAGCGTCATGGACAGTTGACCGAGCGGGGAAGGTGTTCGAGGCCTACTTCACCGATCGTCCGATCTTCCTGATCGATGCAAACATCGAGCCATTCTTCGTTAGCATCCATGGCTACTATGACTCGAATCCGGAGTACTGGACCTATGGTCCGTCGGCGATCCTGACCGATGTCAAGAACAAGCTGATCAGACTCGCCACAGACGAAGTGCGGTCCGTTCCGCATGGCGGCCAGCGGCGCTACCGTTTCAAGAGCTGGAGCAACGGCGGGGCACGCACTCACAGCCTAGCCCTACCGCGATTGGGCGGTCGGATCGCAGCCAATTTCGTATCTGAGCACCCCCTGTCAACGGGGGTCGCGAGATCCAAGGGCGGCTCGATCAACATCCAGCCCTCGTCAGGCGACGGCTACTACAGCGAAGGGGCATCGGTCCGCCTGACGGCGGTTCCGAACCCAGATTGGGAGTTTGTGCGCTGGTCGGGCGACATCGAGAGCCGTGAGTCGGACCTAATGATCGCGATGGCGCAGCCGACCCATGCCGAGGCACTCTTCTCGCAAGCCCAGCGGATTCAGGCCGGGCAACCTGTCGACGTAGATCTCGCTGAGAACAATTACAGGCTCTTCGTCCATGACGAGGAGGAGTCATTTCGCTTCGACCCTCCATCCGACGCGGGTGAAGTTCGGTTCAGTTTCGAGGCGGCTACGCCAGCTGTCGAAGTCGACCTATTGGTCCATGCTGACCGGGATCGCGTTTACTGGGAGTATGGCGCAGATGGGCAGGCTGCTAGGTTTTATGCCGAATTCCAATCGAATAGCACGGGCAGTACTGAGACGGTCGTCATCAACCGCGACTCGAATCCGCCGCTGGACCCATCCAGCACGTATTTCGTCAGCCTTGTCGGCTATTCGCCCCGGACCAGAATCCGAGGCACACTGACTGCCGAAGTCGTGACAGAAGCGTCCCCCCGGTTGTCAGCCGCCGCAAGCCCACAGGCACTCACGTTCGTGGCGCCGCTCGGTTCGGACCCCGCTGCTCAAGTCGTTCGAGTTACGAATTCCGGAAACAGCACTTCATCGTTCGCTTTCGTTGGAGACAGGGTCTGGCTCTTCGCCAATCCGCCGCAGCGGAGTATCGCAAGCGGAGCCACTGCCGAGATCACGGTCAGCACTCTCGGCGCAGGCATGGCCCCTGACACCCACAATGGCCACCTGAAGGTCTTGTACTCCGCAACGAATGATCTAACCAGTGACACGCTTGCCTCCATCCCGGTCACGTTCGTCGTCGTGCCGGCAAGCGAGCGAGAATAGTCGTTCGCGGCGCGTTACTCAGCAGCGTCGTCGCGCGAGTCGGCGGCCGTCTGTTCATAATGGACTTCTGATAGCGACGACGTCAGATCGGAACACCTACTGGACGCATCGCTAGGCAGCGCCGGCGAGGACGGCAACGCCGTGGCGCACCCACTAACGCCTCCGCGGGACTGCGCGCGATCTACAGCTCGCCTAGCCGGTTGCACCCAAAGCGGGACCTGACAGAAATCCAGATGACTGAAGCCGCGCCAGATCCGCCGCTCCTCGAGTTCCGCAACATTACGGTCTACCGTGGCGAGACATTGGCCCTAGACGATGTGTCGCTCTCGATACCCTGCGGCCAGCATCTGGCCATCATTGGCCCGAACGGCTCGGGCAAGTCCACCCTGATCCGCACGATGATGCGTTACGACCACCCTGTCCGGCGCTACGGTCCGGTGATGAAAGTGTTCGGCCGCTCCGACTGGCACGTCCACGACATGCGCAAGCTGATCGCGGTCGTATCCAACGAGATGGTCCAAGCGTGCTCCAAGAGCGCCACCGGCCGCAGCGTAGTCCTGTCTGGCTACTATTCCAGCTTCGAGCTTTGGCCCCAGCATCCCGTCACGGACGCTATGGAAGCCCGCGGAGAGGAGGTGCTGCGGCTGATGCATGCCGAGCACCTGAGAGACAAGCCGGTCAACGCCATGTCCTCGGGCGAGGCCAAGCGCGTGGTGATCGGCCGTGCGCTCGTCAACGAGCCGCGCGCGCTGCTGCTCGATGAGCCCTCCAACGGACTGGACCTCCGCGCCGCCATCGAGCTGCGCGATACGTTGCGTCACGTCGCAGCCTTGGGCACCAGCCTCATCTATGTGACCCACCACCTTCCCGACATCATTCCGGAGGTGTCGCGAGTCATCCTGTTGAAGAACGGGCGCCTCCACGCCGACGGCCCGAAAGAGCGACTGCTGGCCAACGATGTCCTGTCAGACGTCTACGGCACTGCGATTGAGGTCGAGACCAAGGACGGCTACTACAATTGCTGGGCCTGACCCTCGGCCGCCCCGGCGAAGTGGGCGCGGATGGCGGCGGCACGCTGACGGCCGACGGCGGCCGACAGATCTTCAAAGCCGCTCTCGCGGATTCCGGCAACACTGCCGAACTGCGTCAGCAACTTGCGCGCGGTGTTCTCGCCGACCCCGGGAATGTCCAAGAGCTCCGAGTGCAGCGCCCGCTTGGAGCGGCGCTGCCGATGGAACGTGATCGCGAAGCGGTGGGCTTCGTCGCGGATCTGTTGGACGGCGTGGAGAATAGGGCTGAAGCGGTCGAGGATTAGCGGTTCGTCTTCCTGCCCGAACACGTAAAGAACTTCCTCCCGCTTGGCGATCGCAGCCAGCGGCAGCGCCGCGGCACCGAGTTCTTCGAGTGCCTCGGCCGCCGCGTGTAGCTGGCCGATGCCGCCGTCGACCAGCACGAACAGCGGAAATCCCTTCCTCTCCGCCTGCAGTCGGGAGTAGCGCCGCCGGACAACCTCCCTCATGGCGGCAAAGTCATCGTTGGCCTGCCGGCTGACGATGAACTTTCGATAGGCGCTCTTCTTCATGCGCCCGTTTTCCCACACCACCATCGAAGCGACGACTTCTGTGCCTTGCGTGTGGGAGACGTCGAAGCACTCGATGCGGTTATTGGACTTCTCGCCCTCCTCGGCGGGCGGGAGGTTCAGGGCGTCGCGCCATGCCTCGGCCATCTGGGCCGCGGTCGGCTTGCGCACCCTGAAGCGTTGCTCGAAACAACTGCGGGCATTTGTGACGACAAGGTCCAACAATGCGCGGTTAGAACCCCGCACGGGCACGGCGATCTCCACCTTGGCCCCGCGGTCCTCCGCTAGAAGCTCCGCCAAGGCTGCCATCCCTTCGAATTCCCGCTGCACCCGTACCAGCGCGGGCACATGCCGCTGCCCGAGGTAGACCTGGGGCAGCAGGCTCGCAAGGAATTCCGCCTCGTCGTAGTCGGCGGCGTCCTCCCAATAGAACTCGCGGCGGTCGACCACCCGGCCGTTGCGGACATGGAAGATGTTGGCGGCGACCAGCGGCGGCTCCGCGTGGACGCCAAATATGTCGATGTCTCGCCCTTCGGCGGCCGCCATGCGCTGGCGCTCGGTGATCTCTTCCACGGTGGTGATCAGGTTGCGCAGGCTGGCAGCCTTCTCGAACTCCAGATCTTCGGACGCCCGAAGCATCCTTTCTCTCAGGTCACGCACCAACTGGTGCCGCCGCCCACCCAAGAACGCCCTTACGTCCTCGGCGGCCCGCTGATAGGTGTCGTCCGGGACCAAGCCTTTCACGCACGGCCCCCAACAGCGGTGAATGTGGTACTCGAGGCAGGGCCGCGGGTGAGTTCGAGTCAGGTCGATGCTGCACGACGGCAGCTTGAAGTGCCGGTGGATGAAGTGCACCAGGCGGTGGGCGAGATTGCCGGGGAAATAGGGCCCGAAGTAGGTAGAGCCGTCCTTCTTGAGCCGCCGCGTGACATATACGCGCGGATACTTCTCCTTGGTCAGCTTGATGTAGGGATAGGTCTTGTCATCGCGCAGCAGGATGTTGTACTTCGGCTTGTGCTGCTTGATCAGGTTGTTCTCAAGAGCAAGCGCCTCTTTCTCATTGCTGACGAGAATGTTGCTGATGGAGCGGGATTCTGACAGCAGGCCGCCGCGCTTGGCATCGGCCAAGGCTTCGTTCGAAAAATAACTGCGGACCCGGTCGCGCAGGCTCTTGGCCTTGCCGATATACAAGACCTTGCCGTCTCGGCCGATGAACTGGTAGATGCCGGGCGTGGCAGGCAACTCCCAGGCTGCCGCCCTGAGTTCATCCCAATGTGGCGGGAGAGGCATGGCGCATTCGCGACGGAGCCTCGCCGCGTACCGTCAAGTATAAGAACCCGTTGCCGCGTGAGCGACTCGTCGGCCCACAGTGTTGTCCGCGACGCCGGTCGGCATGACTATTCTCAGGACGCGGCCGCGCCACTGCCAGCGGCAATCCTCCGCGGCCACCAAGGTGCTTAGCGAGCCGATCCATTCCCGCCCCTGGGCGGAAAACTCGGCATGACCGGTCGGCTGCGGGCGCAGCAGGAGGACCGCGCGGACATGCTTGATGGGCGGGAAGGAACAGGGGGACTATATCCGTGAGTCACATTAGAACTTCCCGGAGTTTCTGCTGTCACAGAGCCTGCTCGCCTTATTCTCTTGTCGTTCAATTTGACCATTCAGCTATACAGGTGACGCTCTAGGCTCATCCCAATACGCGCCCTGCGGCTCTGTCGCGATTTGCCTTGACATGGGGCAATCTCATCCATTCGAAGCCGTGCAGGTGCCTCCCTCTCCCGAACGAGCTCGACCGTCCGCCGACTCGCGACGAGACACTTCACTGAACCTGAACGAAGGGGTTCCGCACCATGACACTTCCGTAGAGCCGACCGTGAGCGAAGTCCTCGGAGATTATCTCGGTCAAGCCGAAAACCTCCGCGTAGGCCCACAAGTGCGCATCGAACCACGACAGGCCGTAGGCCGCGAGGCCTCGCAGGGCGGTTCGTAACACGGCCTCGTTCGGATATATGATCGGAAACTGAGCCAAGATATCATCCGCCTCGTGCAAGGCCTCTCGAGCGCTGAGCAGTCGGGTGCCTGGCCTGCCCCTCGTCGTCGCCGCCACGAATTCGACAACCACTTGATGCGGCACCCTAGCGTCGCCTGCATCGATCGCCGAGCGGAGAATGTCTTTGGCAATCTGTTGCTTCCGGCTGAAGCGAGCGTCGTAGCGATAAACGAAGATGTTTGTATCAATCAGTACTGCCACGCTGGTACAGCTCCTCGCGCGTCCAGCCTCGCCTCTTGGCTGCTGGTCGCTTTGCGCGGGACTCACGGGCTCGCTGCCGCTCCGTTCCCGCATCGAACAACGCTAGTCGCTTGAGCCGATCAAGCTGGGGACGAGTGACTGCCGAGGGAGGCAGCACTCGGATGATGTCGCCAGCCGCTTCGAACGAAATCGAATCTCCCGGCTGGATTGAGTATTGCAGAGCAAGCGATTTTGGGATCGTGACCTGCAGCTTGCTCGTGACCTTCGACATATCCTTATTCTAACAAGGACGAAATCCTTGTATTGTCCTCGCCGGTCAGTCCGCGAGGCGGTCCGACACCTGTAGGTCGGTGCCCGGATAGCGCGTTCGGGAAGCGCTGAGATGACGAACTAGAATCACCGGCTTCACTCCTGCTTCGAATTGAGTGAAAAGAATCAGCGCTCTGATCGAAGAGGGTCAGTCTCCTGACTCAAGAGGCTCAGGGCGATGGCCGCATGATCGATCACGGATTCATGGCACCAGACTTGGTCATGTTCACGTCAGGTACATGATCTACTCTTTGAGAATGACCAAGGTCAACATTGCCGAGGCGAAGGCCCAGCTTTCGTCTCTACTGGACCAAGTGCAGAGTGGCGAGACAGTTGTTATCTGCAGGCGCAACGCTCCAATCGCCGAACTGCGGCCTGTTCCCTTGGAACGGACGGCCCGCCGGATAGGAATCGACCGTGGAATGAAGATCCCCGCCAGCTTCTTCGAACCACTGCCGGTCGAACTGATTGAGGCTTTCGAGGGCGGTGCCGCGCCGGAATAAGACTATTGCTGGACGCCTGCACCTTCCTTTGGCTGGTGACAGATGACTCCAAACTGTCGACCGCGGCGAGAGGGAACTGCGCCGACCCGGCCAACACGGTCTACCTCAGCGCGCCCTCTGACGGAATCCGCTCCTCGCGTGGCACGCAGCTTGCGTTGATATCCTGCGCGCGCTAGCGGGAGAACTGCGTATTCGCAGACACTCTGGCCGTGCCCCCCAGTGTCAAGCGGGTGCGCCGCGATCCGCTGTCGCGGCTGCACCCGCTTGTGGCCAATGACCTAGAAGTCGTGGTCGGGAGGCGCACCGGGAGTGGCCGGCTGCTCCTCGGGGATCTCATGCACGGTCGCTTCCGTGGTGAGCATCAGGCCAGCGATCGAAGCCGCGTTCTGCAGGGCATTGCGGGTGACCTTGGCCGGATCGATGATGCCAGCCTCGACCAGATCGCAGTAGCGGTCAACATTGGCGTCATAGCCCATGTTGCCTTCCTCGTTGCGCACGCGCTCGATCACGATGGCGCCTTCTTGGCCCGCGTTCTGGGCGATCCACCGCAAGGGCGCCTCCAGCGAACGTCTGACGATGTTGACGCCGGTCTGCTCGTCGGCATCCTCCAAGCTGACGCCGTCGAGCGCGGACCCGCCGCGCACCAGTGCGACGCCGCCGCCGGGCACGATGCCTTCCTCGACAGCCGCCCGCGTGGCGTGCATGGCGTCCTCTACCCGCGCCTTCTTCTCCTTCATCTCCGTCTCGGTCGCGGCGCCGACCTTGATCACCGCCACGCCCCCGACCAGCTTCGCCAGCCGCTCCTGCAGCTTCTCCCGGTCGTAGTCCGACGTCGTCTCCTCGATCTGCGCCCGCAACTGCTTGACCCGTCCTTGGATCGCGTCGCTGCTGCCCGCGCCTTCCACGATCGTCGTGTTGTCCTTGTCGATCACGATCCGGCTGGCCTGGCCCAGGTCTTCCACCTGCACCCCTTCCAGCTTGATCCCGGTCTCTTCCATCAGCGCCCGGCCGCCCGTCAGGATCGCGATGTCTTCCAGCATCGCCTTACGCCGGTCGCCGAAGCCCGGCGCCTTCACCGCCGCCACGTTCAGCGTCCCGCGCAGCTTGTTGACCACCAGCGTGGCCAGCGCCTCGCCCTCGGTCTCCTCGGAGATGATCAGCAGCGGCCGGCCCTGCCGCGAGACCGTCTCCAGCACCGGCAGCAGGTCCTTCATGCTGCTGATCTTCTTCTCGTGGATCAGGATCAGGGCGTTTTCCAGCACGCACTCCATCGAGTCCTGGTCGGTGACGAAGTAGGGCGAGGCGTAGCCGCGGTCGAACTGCATGCCCTCGACCACGTCCAGCTCGGTGTCGATGGTCTTGCCTTCCTCGACCGTGATCACGCCGTCCTTGCCGACCTTTTCCATCGCCTGCGCGATGATCTCGCCAATCTCCGCGTCGTTGTTGGCCGAGATCGCGGCAACCTGCGATACGGCATTGCCCTCGACGGGACGTGCCATCGCGCCAACCGCGTCCACGACCAAGCGCGTGGCTTGGTCAACGCCGCGCTTGATGGCCATCGGGTTGGCACCGGCCGCCACGCTCTTCACGCCCGCGGCATACAGGGCTTGCGCCAGCACCGTCGCAGTGGTCGTGCCGTCGCCCGCCACGTCAGACGTCTTGGATGCGACCTCGCGCACCATCTGGGCGCCCATGTTCTCGACCTGGTCCCCGAGCTCGACCTCTTTGGCGACGGTGACGCCGTCCTTGGTGACAGTGGGGCCACCGAACTTCTTCTCAAGCACCACGTTGCGGCCCTTTGGTCCGAGCGTGACCTTGACGGTGTTGGCTAGTTTGTTCACTCCGGCCAAGATGCCTTGACGCGAGTCCTCTCCGTAGACAATTTCCTTGCCTGGCATGATTGAATTTGTGTCCTCCTGAATCTGATTTGGATGGCGTCCGGCCGCCGCGCGGCTGATCGCCAGTCGCTAGCCCTCGACCACGCCGAGGATATCGTCTTCGGTCAGGATCAAGTACTCCGTACCGTCAACGCTGACCTCGTTGCCCGCGTACTTGCCGATCATGACCGTGTCGCCGGCCTTCACGTCGAGCGGCACGATGCTCCCGTCATCCTTCTTGGTGCCCGGCCCGGCAGCGATGACCGTGGCAGTCTGACCCTTCTCCTTGGCAGAGTCGGGAATGATAATTCCGCCGACGACTTGCTCTTCCGCAGAAATGCGCTCAGCAACGAGGCGGTTGCCTAGGGGTTGGATTGTCACAGTGTTATGGTTCCTCCGTCTTTCGTGGGTAGCGCGATCCGGTGTCTAGGCACAGATCCGGCCCAGCAAGCGATGCGATTCCCTGTTCGTTGTGAAAAGGGGGTAGCGCCAGCGAAGCCATGCATTCGGCCGACGCGACCAAGGGGCATAGGGGCATGCCCCGATGCCCTTATGATAACGGAACCGGCAACCGCCGTGCAATGCCCAGGCACGGCGCGCGAATTGTGCTGGAAGGATCGGTAGACATGCAGCGCGCCCGCCGCAGAGCCCCAAACCGCTGGCCAGCGATCGCGGCGCTCTTCGGCTGCGCGCTGCTGCCAGCCGGGGTAGCCAGCGCCGTCGCACCCGCAGCTTCTCCCGCGCTGCTCAACGTGGTGCTGGTATTGGTCGACGACCTAGGCTGGCGGGACCTTGGCTGCCAAGGCTCCGATCTCTACGAGACGCCCCGGATCGACGCGCTGGCAGCTGAAGCCGTGCGCTTCACGCAGGCGTATTCCAACTGCCCGGTTTGCTCTCCCAGCCGAGCCGCCCTGCTGACCGGACAGTACCCCGGACGCGTCGGCTTCACCGGGCATATCACCGCGATCGGGCGCCATCGCCACCCCTCCGATAGCGCCATTTTGCCGCCTGCGGACTTCATGTACCTCAGAGACGAGTTCGTCACGATCGCCGAGGCGCTCGGAACTGCCGGATACGCCTCCGCCAGCATCGGCAAGTGGCACCTAGGCGCCGAGTCTAATTGGCCGCTGTCGCACGGCTTCGACCTGAACGTCGCCGGGCACACTCATGGCAGTCCGGCCAGCTATTTCTTCCCGTACCGCAGGCC
This sequence comes from Bryobacterales bacterium, assembly GCA_028819215.1. GTDB lineage: Bacteria > Acidobacteriota > Terriglobia > Bryobacterales > UBA6623 > VXMF01. The sequence continues at coordinate 481,731 of JAPPMG010000096.1, read as the reverse complement.
CGGCCAGGCTTGGAACCCCGACATGCCGAACCTCGATCTGTCGGCCAGCAGCGAGGGCGAATACCTGACCAGCCGTCTGACCGACGAGGCGTTGCAGTTCGTCGAGCGGAACCGCGACAGGCCCTTCTTCCTGTATCTCTCCCACTACGCGGTCCACACCCCTCTGCAAGCACCGGACCACTTGGTGCGCAAGTACCGCGGCAAGATCGCTGAGTCCGCATCCGGCGCGAATCCCGTGTACGCCGCCATGGTCGAATCAGTCGATACCAGTGTCGGTCGGATCCTCGACCGGCTCGAGGCGGCAGGCGTCGCGGACCGCACTGTGTTCATCTTGGCTTCCGACAACGGAGGTCTCGCTTCTGTCACCGCGAATGCACCCTTGCGCGCCGGCAAGGGTCATCTGTATGAGGGCGGAATTCGCGTGCCGCTGATCGTGCGCTGGCCCGGACACGGAAACCCGGGTAGCGTGGTGCGCACGCCCGTCACCAACGCGGATCTCTTCCCGTTCATAGCCGAAGTTGCCGGACTCGCGCCGAGCAGCTTCGACCATCTCGACGGCCGCAGCCTCAGCCCGCTGATCGATGGCGGCCCGTGGACCCCTCGCGAGTTGGTCTGGTACTACCCGCACTACAGCCCGCAGGCGCAAGCGCCCGGCGCTGCGATCCTCTCGGGAGGCAATAAATTGATCGAGTTCTACGACCCGCCCCGCGTGGAGCTGTACAGGCTCGAGGACGACCTCGGCGAGAGCGAAGACCTAGCGCTTCAAGAGGCCGCTCTGGCGGAGAGCTTGCGTGCCAAGCTGAACGCTTGGATCGAAGCCAACGTGCCGCTGAGGCATCGCCCCAATCCCACCCGCAAACGTCGCTAGCCGCAACAGCCGCGACAGGTGCCCGAGCCAGGGGTGCAACAATGGATTCTTGGGGTGGGCCCGTCCCGAGACGTGAGACTAGCGGGTCGGCGCACTACGGAAGATGGGGCGAATCGCGGTCCTTGACTCAGGCGGGCAGTACTGCCACCTGATCGCGCGCAAGGTGCGGGAGCTCGGTGTCTATGCCGAGATCTTCCCGGTAGGCGTAGATCCTGACTTGTTGGGCGACCACGCTGGGATCGTTCTCTCCGGCGGCCCCTCCAGCGTGTTCGACGAGGCCAGCCCGCAGCCCCAGGCAGGGCTGTTCGCACTAGGCAAGCCGATGCTCGGCATCTGCTACGGCCATCAGCTGATCGCCCGCTATCTCGGCGGCATCGTCGAGCGCAGCGACACGCACGAGTTCGGCAGCGCGACGCTGCAACTCCGGGTTGACGGCGTGCTGTTCGAGGGGATGCGTCCTGAGCAGCAGGTGTGGATGAGCCATGGCGACCATGTCGCCCGCCCGCCGGAAGGCTTTGCCGTTCTGGCCGGCACGGACGAATGCGAGGTCGCGGCGATGGGACACGAAGCGCTTCGCGTCTATGGGCTGCAGTTCCACCCCGAAGTCGTCCACACTCACAACGGTTCCACGATCCTGCGCAACTTCTTGCGCAACGCCTGCGCTTGTGCGCTGGACTGGCAGCCTCAGAACCGCGTGCAAGCGTTGCTGCAGAGTATCAACGAAACGGCCCGGGACCGACGGGTCCTGCTGTTTCTCAGCGGCGGCGTGGACTCCACGGTCGCCTACGCCCTTGTCGTTCGGTCCCTGGGCCCTGAGCGGGTCGAGGCGGTGTACGTCGACACCGGATTCATGCGCGACCTCGAGACAGACGAAATCGAGGGTGCCTTCCGGGACCTTGAGCTAGGAGAACTGCGGGTGTTCCGCGCCGCGGACCTGTTCATGGGGCGACTCCAGGGCGTTACCGATCCCGAGACCAAGCGGGCGATCATCGGACAGGCATTCGTAGATGTCCAGGACCAGATCCTCAGAGACGACCGCTATGCCAGCCAAGACTGGATGCTCGGGCAAGGCACCATTTATCCCGACACCATCGAGTCCGGCGGCACACAGGCCGCCGACGTGATCAAGACGCATCACAACCGAGTCGAGCGCATTCAAGAGCTGCTCGTGCAAGGGCGCGTGCTCGAGCCGCTAAGCGAATTCTACAAGGACGAGGTTCGCGAGATCGGACGCGCCCTAGGCTTGCCGAACAGGCTGCTCGACCGGCATCCCTTCCCGGGCCCCGGCTTGGCAATCCGCTGCCTGTGCGCCTCCGGCGCGGGCAGCGCGGTGCCGGATCCGGGCATCTCCGCGCTTGCCGAGCGAGCGGGTTACTCCGCCTTTCTACTTCCCATTCGGAGCGTGGGGGTCCAGGGCGACAGCCGGAGCTACGCACAGCTTACCGTCCTGCACGGAGGCGAGACTGACTTCGCGCGGCTGCTACCGCTGTCCACCGCCATCACGAACGAGTTTCGCCACACGAACCGTGTCGTGGCCTGGCTGGCGCCGCGCGAGATCGAGCCTGCGCAATGGAGCATTCGGCCGGCGACATTGACGCCCGAGCGGGTCAAACTGCTGCAGACGGCAGATCGTGCCGTCACGGAATACCTGCGCGGCGAGGGCCTCTATGACCAGGTCTGGCAGTGCCCGGTCGTGCTCCTGCCTTGGGGGCAAGGCGACGGGGAGACGGTAGCCCTGCGACCGGTCGTGTCGGTCGACGGCATGACCGCATCGGTCGCCGAACTTCCCATGCGGGGCCTGCTCGCCTTGGCCGACCGCCTAGCGTCGATCGACGGGATCCACGCCGTCGTGTACGACGTGTCGCACAAGCCGCCATCGACGATCGAGTGGGAATAAACGTTCGCGCCGCATTCAGCCGGCCAGCGAACCCAGCCAATCCCCGACCAGAGAGCGCACTTCCGTGCGGCCCAAGCCGGATTCAATGCGCAACGATTCGACTGACTCTAGCGCGTCGTACACATCGGTCACCCAAGCGCACTCGGCCTGGGCTTGTTCGCGCGCGACCGTTCGACGGCGCGGATCCTGCGGATTCACGATCAGTAGCGGGCGCGGCGCGACCGCGGCATAGAGATCGCGGACTTCGTACTGCCCCAACACCCCCGGCAACAGGCTGCTCACCGGCAGGGTCGATTCGGGGTCGTCCAGGATGGACCGATACGAGATTGGCGCTTCGACGCTCACCACGCCTGAGATGCGCGGGTCGAGAACCGCAGCGTGCGCCGCGACAAGGCCTCCGATACCGACTCCGATCACGATCCACTCGCGCCGCTTGGTCAGCCTCGGCGCAGTAGCCAGCAGGTCTTTCAGGCGCTGCCCGAACAGCGGCCGGCCCAGCTCCAAGCTCCGGTAGGCGAGGAAGTCGTCCCATTCAAAGCCCACCTCTAATTCCGGCATGACAGGCGTGCTGGCGCCCCAGCCACGCAAGTCCAAGCCGTACAGGCTGTGGTTCGCGGCCACCACGGCATCGATCAGGTACCGTTGCACGATTGGGTGGTCCTTGCCCTGCTCCGCGACCAGGAACACCGCGCCCTTGGCGTAGACGCCGGCGTCAAGGAACCGCGTCGGCACTTCGATCCCGAACTCGGCCTTGTATGCGCCCACTCGGGTCACATCCTTGACGCGATTGGCGATGAGGCTCTGGTAGACGCCGAACTCGCTCTCGCTGCGGGGCAGTTCGAAACTTGGCTCGATGGCCTTCGCCCTGGCCGCGCAGAGATCGGCCACATTCGTCGACTGCAGCGAGAGCGCGACCTGTCCCGATGCCGTGCAAGCCAACTCAGCCGCCTGGCGCGGCCGCGAGTCTCCCTCGGAGACGGTCCGCTCCTGTCCAGCCAGGGTCTTGAGGAAGAACGACGCGGCCGCTTCGCGCAACTCGCGGTTCATGCCGTGCGTGTCGTCGGTTTCGACCAAGTGAAGCTGCTCTGGAGCCTCGAGCTTCTCGTACACGCCCGTTAACTCGGCATGCGTGCGCCGAGCGCCCTCGATGGGCACGTAGTCCCGCTTGGCAGCCCCGATCATCAGCGGTCTCGGGGCGAATGCCGCCAGCAACTCCGGATGGTCGATCCCGGCCCGCAGGGTCCCGTACAGCACCTGTTCGGGGTCGGCGATCAACAGGGCCTCGCTCTTGGCTCGGAAGCTGGCGACCGCGCAACTGACAAATGCCGCATTGAGGCGGTCGTCGAAACCGGCAAATTGCAGCGTTACCATCCCCCCGCCAGACTGGCCGGCGATGCCGATGCGACCGGGGTCGATCTCTTGGCGCGACTCAAGATAGTCCAACGCGCGGATGCAGTCCCACACCCTGTACTGCATCAGGTTCTCGCCGACCAAGTAGCAGCGGTCTCCCAAGATGCGGTGCTCCCCGGTGCCCGCGCGGAAGCGGGTCGTGCCAGTACTGGCGTCCACGTACTGGTGACGCTCGCCCTGGCCGAGCGGGTCCCAAGTGAGCACAGCGATGCCATTCCGCGCCATCAGAGCAGCGAAGAGCTGGTAGGTCTCCGACGCCTTGCCGGCGCTGCCATGACCGCATGGGAAGATGATCGCGGGCGCCTTCGCGCCCTGCCCTTGCGGACAGTAAAGGTTCGCCGTGACGTGAAAGGCCGGACGGCTCTCGAAGACAATCCGTTCGATCCGGTGGTCGCCGGCATCGATGGTTCCGATCTGCTTTGCGTTCAGGGGCGTGCGCCCGGGAAACGGCCCCCACATCCTTCCCAGCTCGGCGCGCACCTTGTGGCGCAACGCGGCGAACTCTTCCGCAGATTCCAAGCTGGCCAGCTGGCCCGACCGGCGCTCGTCTAGCAGCCGCAAGTACTCCCTGACAAACTCCCACAACATCCAACCGAACTGGGATTGACCCGCTGCCGGGACGAGCCAGCCGGAGGCCGCCAAGGCGGCCAATTCGCGTCGGCTTAGAAGGCTTGCAGGCACGACTCGTGATTCTAGCGCCCGCCGGTCGGCGGTCCGCCAATGTCATTATTCCGCGTGCACGAGGCCCGCGACTGCGGCGACGGCCGCCGCAGGATCGGCATACTGCCAAATCTGTCGCCCGAAGATGACACCCGACGCACCCGCGTCCATGACTTCGGAGACCGTTTCCAGAGTGCCGTCCAGTCCCGGCCCGCGGCGAGGCCCGCCCGCCACCAGCACGGGCACCCCGCAAGCATCAATGCTCTTGCGGAAGCCGCGGACGCTTCCCGAGTAGCGCGTCTTGATCACGTCCGAACCGAGCTCCGCCCCCATGCGGCATGCCAGCGTGACGTCATCGTCGATGTCGGGAGGCAGAATGTCGCCGCCCTGGCCGGACATGTCCATGTGATTGGCCATCATGCCTTGGCTGAGCATCTCGGCGACCAACGGCATGCCCCAGCAACGACTCTCGCTGGCGATCGAGCCGACCTTTTCGAGCTCATCGCTCTCGAAGTCCGCCCCGAGCGTGGCATTCACCACGACAGCATCGGCTCCCAGCGAAACGGCTTGCTCGACATCCACGTAGAGGCGCATCGGCCCGCCGCCTAGCGAGCTCACGCAGCCATCGATGCGCAGCAGGATGGCTAGGTCGCCGACATGCTCGCAGACCTGCTCGAGCACGCCCGGCGTCACCAAGATGGCGTCCGCGCCAGCAGACGCGAGCTGCCTCACGAGTTCGGCCGGCCGTTCGAGGCCTCGTACCGCGCCCGCGGCGTTGCCGTGGTCCATCGCAACAACGACCGCGCGACCGCGCCTCAGGATGCGCCGCAGGCGCAGGCTCTTTCCGATGGATCTTGTGGGCATGTTTCTTCGTCTCCTGCCTTCGAGTGGTTCAGGCTGCTACGGGCGCAGGCAGGTCCGGTCAGGCGGCCGCCAAAGTTGGCTCCAGAGGCAGCGCGAGCGGCTCGTCCACCAAGAAATCCAATCCCTTGATCGTCTCAACCGCCTTCTCGACGGCGGCTCGCCTCGCCGGTTCCAAGGTCGCTACGAAGGGCAGGTCTTGCTTGTCAAAGTAGGGTTCCTGCAGCACCGCTTCGATACCTACGCCCTGCTCGGCCAGCTTCGATGCCAGTGCTGCAAGGATTCCAGGCCGGTCGCGAACGCGAAAGCGCAGATAGAACTGGCGCTCCTCCGTGCCGCTTGAGACTGGGCGATGGGGTGACAGCCTAGTGTGCCCGAAGGGCTGAACGCGCTGTACCGAGCCTCCCGCCCGGCGCAGGTCTCGGGCGGCCGCCATCAAATCGCTCACCACGGCCACACCGGTCGGATCGGGCCCCGCGCCCTTGCCGTAATAGAACGTGTCGCCGCCCCGACCGTGCACCCACAGGGCGTTGTAGGAGCCAGTAACGCCTGCCAGAACGGTGTTTCGTTCGACCAGCGCGGGACGTACCGCCAGGCGCAACCCGTCTGGTTCCCGGCGAGCGGTTGCCAGCAGGCGGATCGTGTGCCCGAGCCGCCCTGCATAGGCGAAGTCGATGGTTCGGATGCGCCGGATCCCTTGTAGCGGGATATCGCCAGGAGACACCTGCTCGCCGAACGCTATGGCCGCCAAGATCGCCAGCTTGGATCGCGCGTCGTAGCCGTCGATGTCGGCGCTGGGGTCCGCTTCGGCGTAGCCAAGGTCCTGAGCCTCCTTGAGCACTTGGTCGAAGGCCGCGCCGGTCCGCTCGATCTCGGTGAGGATGTAATTCGATGTTCCGTTCAAGATTCCGATCAGGGCGTCAATGCCATCGCCCGCGATACCCTCGCGCAACACGCTCAAGACTGGAATCCCGCCCGCGACTGCTGCTTCCATGCCGAGCGTGGCGCCATTGCTGGCCAGGCGCCGCCAAATCTCCGGACCCTCCTCCGCCAATAGTTCCTTGTTCGCCGTGACCACCGGCTTGCCACCCGCCAGGGCGGTCTCGACGACTTGCTTGGCAACTCCGGCGCCGCCGATCAACTCGGCAACGATATCGACTTGAGGGCTCTCCACGACCTCCCTCCAGTCGGCAGTTCGCAGCGCCTGCGGGTGCAGGTTAACAGCTTCGCTCGGGTTCGTCAGCACGCTGCGCGAGCACACCGCCGAGACGTCCAGCGCAAAGCCGAGCTTGGCCTCGATCTCCGAGGAGTTGTTGCGTAGCAGACGCAGGGTACCGCCGCCCACGTTGCCCAGCCCTATGATTCCCACGCGGACGGCTGACACAGAATTCCATTCTACTTGGGCATCGTGCTGGTCAGATTCGTTGGGGATTATCAGGATTGGTTGACAAGCTGGCCGATTGCCGGACAGTCCGGCGCGTGGCGCGGCCCGTCGTGTTTCGCGTTCGGGGTGACGTGCTTCACCTCGACGATGGCCGGAGCGCTGACGGGACCGATCGTCTTTGCCCACAGGTCAACAAATTGCTGCATCGACTACCCGCACTGCGAACGCTCGAACTTGGGCCATGCCTTGCCATGTCTCGCGCGGTCCGCGGCACGACCCTGAGGGCACAGCCCGGCATGGCGCCGACCCGCTGCTCGGAGTAGATGGTGATGTCGACCCCGATCGGGATGGACTTCGACCGCTCGCCGGGCAGGTGCAGGCGAGCCGGGGCCGCGATCCGTCCTTGCGCGAGTCATCCATGATCCCTCCTTGCGAGCGGAATCCGGCCGGCAGGGCCAGAACCAGCCCCGACTCCCTCATGCCATGCTCTTGGCCTCGACGCAATGGCAGTCCTCGAAGCGCTTGCATTTCAGCGCCCTCGAGGTATTCGTAGCCGAACCTCCCGGGACCCGCGTCGCAGCGGATGACGGCCCACAGACTCCGGCCAGCCGGATCCATGACGACGTCCCCGATCGCGCCGGGGCTGCGCCCTTCCGGCAGCTTGGCCCAGCCCTCCACCATGCGATAGGGTTTCGCGTAAGGCTGGGCCCAACAGGTCGAGACTGCGGTCGCCAGCGCCACCGCCAGAACGGTCTGCATTCGGATCGGCTTCGAACTCCCGCCCGCCAGTCCAGCTGCACCGGAGCAATCTCCGCTCCCGGTCGCTGCGGAGTACGCCGGCGCAGACGAGCGGCGCAGACGACGACACCAGCTTCGCAGAACCAACCCCCGCGCAGCGGTGATGGCTAAGCGAGCAGGTCCGTCTTGACTTCCCCCTCCACGTCCGTCAGGCGGAAGTCCCGGCCGCTGTGGCGGTAGGTGAGCCGCTCGTGATCGATGCCCAGCTGGCGCAGCATCGTGGCATGGAGGTCCCGCACATGGACGCGGTTCTCGACCGCCTTGAAGCCGAACTCGTCCGTGGCGCCGTAGCGCAGGCCCGGACGGAAGCCGCCGCCCGCCACGAGCACGCTGAAGCCGTGGTTGTTGTGGTCGCGCCCCGCGTGCAGCTTCGTGACGCCGGCGATCTCGACCGTGGGCGTCCGCCCGAACTCCCCGCCAATGAGCACGATCGTCTCGTCCAGCAGCCCGCTGGCGTCCAAGTCCTCGATCAGGGAAGCCATGGCGCGATCCGAGGTGGCGGCCAACGTCCGCATGCGCTGAATGTCGTCGTGCGTGTCCCAAGGCTGGAGGTTTCCGTAGTAGACCTGCACTACGCGGACCCCTCGCTCGACCAGCCGTCTGGCAATCAGGCAGCCCCGGGCGAAGTCGCCGTCTCCGTAGCGCTCGCGGGTGCGCTCGGACTCCAGCCGCACATCGAAGGCGTCGGTCGCCTCCGACTGCATGCGGAAGGCAACTTCCATCGCCTGAATCGTCGCTTCCAGCTGGGGAGCCGGCCCTTGGCGCTCGAGGTGCAGAGAGTTGAGCTTCCCAAGCAGCTCCAGCTGGCTGCGCTGCGCACCCGCCGAAAGGGAGGGGTTACGAAGAAACGGCACCAGCTTGTCGGGCTCGGTCTCCGTGTTGCGGATGTAGGCCCCTTGATAAACCCCCGGCAGGTAGGCGGAAGTCCACAACTGCGGCCCGACCACCGGATAGCCCGGGCACAGCACGACAAAGCCGGGCAGGTTCCTGTTTTCGGTACCCAGGCCGTAGGTCAGCCACGAGCCGTACGATGGATGCCCGGCGATCCGCTGGCCGCAGTTGAACATGAACAGGGACGGCTCATGGAACGGCACGTCAGTGTGCATCGAATTGATGACTAGGCACCTGTCTATTACGGAACCGAGGTGCGGGAAGATCTCGCTGAGCGGAATTCCGCTCTCCCCGGAAGGCGCGAACTCGAACGGGGACTGCATCAGCGTGCCGGTCTTGCGCTCGGTGCGCAGGTTCCCGCCCGGATAGGGCTTGCCGTGGTGCTTGGCGAGCTCGGGCTTGTGGTCGAAGCTATCCACGTGCGACGGGGCTCCGTTCAGGAACAGGTGGATCACATGCTTCGCCTTGGCGTCGAAGTGAGGGGGCTTGGGGGCGAGCGGATCAGCGGACGCCTGGTCGGCGAGGACCCGCGACAGGCCTACCAAGCCCACTCCGGAACCGGTCAGGCGCAACAAGTCGCGACGTGAGGGGCTAGTTGACATATCGGAACTCGTTCGAGCTGAACCAAGCCTGCACGAGCCGCGGCCATGCGTCCTGCGACCCCCCGACGAACTCCCGGTTCAAGGCCAGCTCCGCCTCGGTGGGAAGGCGGCCGAAGACCAGCCGGTAGCCTCGCCGGATCCGCCTGGCGTCGTCCGGCCCGGCCTCTGCACTCAGCCGTTCGGCGAGAGCAGAGGCTTGCTCCATCAGCAGCGGGCTGTTCAGGAAGAACAGCCCTTGCAGCGGCGTATTGGTGCCGAACCGCCTCGGGCTGGTGCGATTGGGGTTCGGAAAGTCGAACAATCCGAGGCGCACGTCCAAGCGTCGCCGGCTGACGAAGCCGTACACGGTGCGGGGCTGCTTGGTCTCTTCGTCCCACTGCCGCGGCGGCCCCCCGGCCTCGAGGTGGAGCCGCCCCGCCAAGTACAGCATCGAGTCCAGCATGCTCTCGGCGTCCAGCCGCCTTCGGTTCGCGCGCCACAGCAAGCGGTTCTCCGGGTCCGCCGCCCTGCTGGCGGGGATGTCAGCGGCCGCGCGCTGGTACGCCTCGGTGAGCAGGATCTCTCGGTGGAGCGCTTTGATGGACCAGCCGCCATCCATGAAGCGCGCGGCTAGGTAGTCGAGCAGTCGGGGATGGGACGGCCGTTCGCCCATCATGCCGAAGTTGCTGGGCGTGCCCACAATCCCGCGCCCGAAATGGTGCATCCAAACCCTGTTCACGATTACTCGCGCCGTCAACGGATTGCCCGGGGAGGCGATGGCCCGCGCCAGATCCAGCCGGCCGCTGCCAGCCTTGAAGACCGCCGGCTCCCCGGAGCTGAGGATCCGCAGGAACCGTCTCGGAACCTCGTCGCCGAGGTTGTCGGCGCTGCCCCGGATGTGGACATGCTCATTGGCCACCGTTGACTTGTCAGCCAAAGCGTGCAGATAGGGATACTTGGGCGGCAGGTCGGCCTCGAGACGCTCCACTTCGCGGCGGGCCCTCGAGACATGCTCCTGCCAGACCCCCGACAGGAAGCGCTCCAGCGCTGCTCCTCGGTAGTACAGAATCCCTGACTTGGCCGGCGCGGGCAGGTCCCTCGAGTTTGGGGACGCGACATCGTTCCAGAGGTAGAAGTCGTCCCGCGGTAGCGCCAGCAGCGCCGTGCGGCGGATATTGCGGCCGGAATGGTCGCCTCGCAGTCGGATGTCGTTCTCGCGGTCGATGCGCTTCTTCTCGGCGATCAGCGCCAGCACCTTCGCTTGGATGCCTGCGGCGAAGTCCTCGATTCCGGCGGCGGGGCCAGCATCGGCGACAAGCTGCTTCCACCGGTCGAGAAGCGGATGCTGCTTTGGCCATCCCTCGAGGTACGCGAACCAACGTTGCAACGTCTCCTCATCCAGCCCATTCTCAGCAGCCGCCTCGGCGACGGTGGCACCGGCGGCGCCGGCGACCTGCCACGCCGCTAGGACATAGACGGCGGTCCGGGCCGCCAGCGCGTCCACCAGTTGCTCCGACTGAGTCTCCAAGAACGCTTCCAGTCGCTGCTCGGCCTGCTCCAGCCGCTCCTTCCCTTCCCGGTAGGCCTTCACAACGGCGTCCGGTGCCAAGGGATACTCCCGCACCTCAGAGCTGTTGAACACGCCGAGCAGCGCGTAGTAGTCCTCCGTCGGGATGGGGTCGAACTTGTGGTCGTGGCACTGTGCGCAGCCGATCGTCAGCGCGAGGAAGCCTCTGCCTGTGACGTCGATCCTGTCGTCCTGGAACTTGGGGCTCAGTCCGAACATACCCAGGCCGGGGATCAAGTCCTCCCGAGACCAAGCGCCCATCTCCTCCAGACTGAGCTGGTCGGCAGCCATCTGGGCCTTCACGAACAGGTCGAACGGCATGTCGTCGTTGAAGGCCTGGATCACCCAGTCGCGGTAGCGCCACGCGTTCGGGTAGGCCTCGTCCTGCGTCGAGTTGAGGCGGTCGTCGGAATAGCGGGCGACATCCAGCCAGTGCCGACCCCACCGCTCCCCGTAGCGAGGCGAGGCGAGCAGCCTGTCGACGAGGGTCGCGAACGCGTCTGGCGACTCAGCAGCTAGGAACTCCTCCATCTCGTCCGGACTGGGAGGCAGCCCCAGCAAGTCGTAGAACACCCGGCGGGCCAGCGTGCGCCGGTCAGCTCGCGGCGCTCTGGCTATGCCGGCCTCCCTCAAGGCAGCATCCACGAACCGGTCGATGGGGGCACCCTGACCTAGCGGGAGCCCGGAACGCTCGACAGGCCGGAACGACCAAAAGGCCCGGTGCTGATCCGTGATGGCGAACCCGCCGTCGTCTGTCTCCGCCGCGAGCCGGGCGGAATCGGGCCACACAGCTCCGTCATCGACCCACTTCGTGAGAACAGCCACCTCCTCGTCCGTGAGCCGCTCGGTCGGTGGCATTCTCAGCCTCTCGTGGTCGTAGCGCACAGCCCGGATCAGCAAGCTCCGCTCTGGAGCACGCGGCTCGACGGCAGGGCCGGACTGCCCCCCTCGCAGCAGCGCTTCGCGGGAGACCATCTCCAAGCCGCCCATCTTCGTCTGGGTATGGCAAGCAAAGCACTTCTCCGCCAAGAGCGGACGCACACGGGTCTCGAAGAAATCCGCTCCGCCTTGAGCGGTTGCAGCGGGCAACCACAGCACTGCCGCCACCGCAAGCCGCGCTGTCCTAGCTGCCCAGCAATGGCCGGGAATCCGCACGCCTGCCCGAGATCGGGCGGACGGACCGCAGCTGCCCTTTGCAGGCATAGCCAAGGAATCCTTCAAGCGCCTCGCGATCCGGCGACCAGCGGCAGGCACCGCCCCTATCGTATTACGAATTCAGGGCATCGCGGCCTCGAATCCGGGGATTATCAGGACAGGTTGACAAGCTGGCCGATTCCCGCACAGTCCGGCGCGTGGCGCAGCCCAGCCGCGCCGCCGCACGCTTGCCGCAGTCTCATCAAATGTGCAAGACCCGCTCCTGGGGCCCGTCGTGTTTCGCATTCGGGGTGAAGTTCTTCACCTCGACGACGATAGCCGGAGCGCTGCTCGGGCCGACCGTCTTTGCCCACAGGCCAACAATTTGCTGCATCGACTACCGGCACTGCGAATGCTCGAACCAAGGTCATCCCTTGCCATGCCTCGCCGCGGTCCGGGACACGACCGTGAGGGCACAGCCCGGGATGGCTCCGACCCGCTGCTCGGAGTAGATGGTGATGTCGACCCCCATCGGGATGGACTTCCACCGCTCGCCTAACAGGTGCAGGCGGATTTCCGGCACGTTCCCGTTCCGGGCGAACGTGAGCCTGTAGGTTCCGCGCCGTGTCGGGTGAACGTGACGGTCCACGGCTCCTCATGCTGGGCCTGCTGGGCCGACACCCGATACACGGTGTACACGGTGAAGCCCACGGTCTGGCCGACCGCCGTGCTGCCGTCGGACGCCTCGACCCTCACCGTGGCCGACCCCGCTGTCCGCGACCAGCTCCGTGTACAGGAGCCACTTGCCGACCGGTCCAGCGACCAGTGGCGTCAGCTGCGCAAGAGTCCCGAGCGGGAGTTGTGCTTGCTAGCGAACTCCCGCATGTGGGCCAGCTTGTCAACCTATCCTGATAATCCCCGATTCGTTGCTGCCCACCAGCGGCCCGAGCCTCGACTGTTACCAGCGCGGCTTGTCCAGAGCCATCACAAGCTTCGACACCTGCCATGCTGGGGCAGCGCACTGCCGAGGCCCGCCCCGTCCCTTCCCTGGCATTCGACCGCAACCTCTCTGACCCGACCGTTCCGGCCTGAGTTCGAAAGGGTTCTTGCGACAGTTCAAACATTGCGGAGCGCAGGCCGCGACAGTCTGCCAAAATGGCTCTCGTGCTAGGCCATCGCGTTTCCCCTACAAACTTGTGCTCCGTCACGGTGGTCGCCTGCATGGCGCTCGTGTTCAGCGAATCTGTCGCGGCTGCGACGAAGGTCGGTTTCATCGGCCTGCGGCACGGCCACGCGTGGCGCCAGCTGAGCGAAATCTCGGACATCGACGAGGCAGACTTCGTGGGCGTCGCCGAGTCCATCCCGGGCTTGGTCGAGGCTGCCAAGGAGATCCAGCCCAATGCCCGCTACGCGGCAGACTATCGTACCTTCGTCAAAGAGACGCGGCCGGAAATCGTGTGGGCCTTCGTCGAGAACAACCGCCACCTCGAGATCGTCGAATTCCTGGCCCCGCTTGGGATCCACGTGATCTTCGAAAAGCCTCTCGCAGGGAGCTACGCCGACGCTCTGCACATTCGCGAACTCGCCACTCGGCACGGCATCAAGGTGATGACCAACTACCAGATGGCGTGGTGGGCCGCCAACCACCAGCTCCGCCGCATGGTAGCGGACGGTTCCATCGGCAAGGTGTGGCGGCTGCACGGCGTTGTGGGCAACTCGGGCCCCGCGCCCAGAGACCTGCGGCGCAAGGTGTTCTTCGACTGGCTGACGGATCCCGATGCCAACGGAGGAGGCGCGCTAATCGATTTCGGGATCTACAGCGCGACGTGGTCGATATGGCACCTAGGCCTGCCCCAGCACGTCTATGCCACGGTCAGCCAGCTGCAACCCGGGCGCTTCCCCAAGGTGGAAGACAACGCTGTATTCGTGCTCGCGTACCCAGAGGCGGTGGGCATCTTCGAGGCCAGCTGGGATCTGCCGCGCGGCTTCCAGCACTTGGAGGTCTTCGGCCTTGAAGGAAGCCTGTCGCTTGCGCGCGATTCGCTGACCATCCAAGCCGGGCGAAAGGCCGCAACGGCTGTCAACAGCGCAGCCCTGGCACCCGTCGCGAGCCACCCAGTGCGGTACATGATCGACCGCGTGACAAGCCGCCAGCCCCTCGAGCACATCGTGGCGCTCGACCTCAACGTGGACGCGGTGCAGATTCTAGAGGCCGCGAAGGTCTCGGCGAGCGAGCAGCGCCCCGTGCAACTGCCGCTGCCCACACCCACTCGAGACTAGCGCCTTGCTCAGGGCGCTCGGCCCATCTCCGCAGCGACGCGCGACGTGAACTCGTCAATGCGCTGCCGCAATTGCGCCACGATTTCCGGATGCTCGCCGGCAATATTGTAGCGCTCGGAAGGATCCCGGTCGAGGTGGAATAGCTCCTCGCCCTCAATGGCGCGCAACTTCCATGGTCCGACGCGGATGCCCTGCACGCTGCTTCCCCGGTGATAAATGAACTCCCGGCGCGGCGACTGCGCTGTGCGCCCCGCCCACAGCGCTGTCAGGTCGTGGCCGTCGGAGTCAGCGGGCACTTCCCCGCCCCCGGCTGCCAGCAAGGTCGCGTACAGGTCCAGGGTCGCTCCAATCTCTGCGGTCACCGTGCCCGGCTGCACAATGCCCGGCCATCGAACGATGAAGGGAACTCGCACGCCCCCTTCGTATGTAGTGTGCTTAGCACCCCTGAGCGGTCCCGGCGAGCCGGCGTGCCACGGCACGACGCCCCCAGAGAGCATGCGGTCGGGCAGGTTGAGCCAAGGACCGTTGTCGCTGGTGAAGATCACGATCGTGTCGTCGGTCTGTCCGGTCTCCTCCAAGGCCTGCACGACCTGCCCCACCGACCAGTCGATGGCCTCGATCACATCGCCGTAGAGCCCAGCCCGCGACGTGCCGCGAAAGCGTCCGGCGGTACGCAGCGGCAAGTGAGGCATGCTGTAGGCCAAGTACGCGAAGAAAGGCTGGCTGGATCTTTCGCGGATCGCGCCCACCAATTCCGCCGTGTAGCGCATGGTGAGCTGGTCTTGGTCGACCGGATGCTCGACTCGCTCGGCGTCACGGTACAGCCACAGAGGCTCGTCCGTCTGGACCCACGGCTTGATCATGTCGTTGGAGTACGGCAGGCCGAACCAGCTGTCGAAGCCCTTTCCGACCGGCAGGTACTCGGCGCGGGCGTAGCCCAGGTGCCACTTGCCCGCCATTGCAGTCCGGTAGCCGACCGCGCCCAGCGCTTGGGCCAAGGTCGCATATTCGTCCGGAATCCCGCCCTCGCCTCCCACGGACGTGCCCGAAACGTTCGTTCGGCTCGGGTAGCGCCCCAACAGCAGCTGGGTGCGGGCAGGCACGCAGGACGGGGCCGAGTAGAACGCCGTCATCCGCAGCCCCTGGGACGCGAGCCTGTCGAGGTTGGGCGTGCGAATCGTAGGGTTGCCGTAAACGCCAAGGTCTCCGTAGCCGAGGTCGTCGGCAAACAACAAAACGATGTTCGGCGCGGCCGACGCGGTCGACCAGCACAGTAGAGAACAAGCGAAGAGAGCTGCGATCCGGGACACTGGCGCCATTATCGCGCCTTCACGGGATCTGCACGAATGTTGTCGATCAGACGCGTCGAACCGAAAAACGCGGCAGCTATGATGCGAACCGGGCCATGGATCGATCGCACGGGCTCGAGCGTGTCCGGATCGACGATCTCGAAGTAGTCCACCCTGAGCAGCGGCTCCTCGTCGAGAATCTGCCTGGCCAGGGCCACAACCTTCCCGGCATCTTGCTGGCCGGACTCCACCGCATTCCGGGCGCGCCGCAGTGCGCGAAAGATCGCAGGGGCCGACGCCCGCTCGGCGCGACTGAGCAGGACATTGCGCGAACTCAGCGCCAGACCG
Source organism: Bryobacterales bacterium (assembly GCA_028819215.1). GTDB lineage: Bacteria > Acidobacteriota > Terriglobia > Bryobacterales > UBA6623 > VXMF01. Next base: position 465,763 of record JAPPMG010000096.1, on the reverse strand, counting down.
TCCGGTTCGCGGACCGTTTCCACGCTCGCGATTTCGACCGGCAGGCAGGCGTCTTCGGCAAGCCGCCTCACTATGGCAAGCTGCTGGTAGTCCTTCTCGCCGAAGTACGCGATATCCGGCTGCACCGAATTGAGCAGCTTGAGCACGACCGTGGCGACGCCGCGAAAGTGTCCCGGGCGACTCGCGCCGCACAAGCCGTCAGCGAGGCCCTCGATCTCGACGGTCATCGCGGGAGGGCGCGGGTACATTTCAGCTACGTCCGGTACGAACACCAAGTCCACGCCGTGGCGCTCGCAGGCGATCAAGTCGGACTCAGTGTCCCTGGGATAGCTGCGCAAGTCGTCCTGTCGGTCGAACTGGAGCGGATTCACGAAGATCGTGGCAACCACTAGGTCGCACTCCCCGCGGGCCCGATCGAACATGGCGGTATGGGCGGCGTGAAGCGCACCCATGGTGGGCACACAACCCACGCGCAGGCCGCGGCGCTTGGCGGCCGCGACCCGCTCGCGGATCCGGGCGATGCGCTCGATGCGCTCGGTTGCCATCCGGCTCAGTCCGAATATTGGCCGCTCAGGACCCTCTTTTCGGAGACTGGGAACTCGCCTTGGCGAACTTCGCGGACATAGTCTTCGGCAGCGGTCTGCAACTGTCGGCCCAAATCCGCGAATCGCTTGACGAAGCGCGGTGTGAATTCGTCGTAGAGTCCGAACGCATCGTGGCTAACGAGCACTTGCCCGTCACAGTAGGGGCCAGCCCCAATCCCGATGGTCGGAATCTCCAGCGATTGGGTCACGTCCGCCGCTACCCTGTCCGGGATCATCTCGAGCACAAGTGCAAAGGCACCTGCCGCCTGCAAGGCGCGGGCGCTCTCGAGCAGCTTCCTCGCCTCGTCGGCGTCGCGCGCCTGCTTGCGAAAGCCGCCGACCTGGTGAATCGACTGCGGAGTGAGGCCCAAGTGCCCCATGACCGGAATACCCGCTTCCGCCAATCGCTGCACCACCTCCAACACCTGGTGGCCGCCCTCGACTTTGACTGCGTGCGCACCGGCCTCGCTGACAAGCCGCCCGGCGCCGCGCACGGCCTCGGCCACGCCGACGTGACAGCTGAGGAAGGGCATGTCGGCAACGACCAATGCTCTGGAAACGGCGCGAGACACGGCCGCAGTGTGGTGCGCGATCATGTCCAGCGTCACCGACAGCGTGTTGGACTGTCCCAGCACGACCATGCCGAGCGAGTCTCCCACCAGGAGCACGTCGACCCCGGCGCGGTCTAGGTGCCCCGCCATGGTGAAGTCGTACGCTGTGAGCATCGCGATCCTGTCGCCGACGCGCTTCATGCGCAGCAGGTCGGGGGCTCTGACAACTTGGTGGGTGTTGCGCACGGTTAGCATTCCTCGCTGAGCGCGGATCGCACCGCGGCCGCTTCGGACGCCGGCAGGCCGCTTCTCTGCGCCAGATCCAAGAGGTACTCCCCGAAAGCCCGGTAGAGGCCGACGAGCGGTATCGGCGAATTCCTCATGGAGCCTAAGTGGCGCCGCACTGTAACCGCGTCTCCCCGCGCTATGGGGCCGGTTAACGCTTGGGTCGCTTCCATTGTAGATGCATTCTCAAGGCTGGCATCGAGTAACGGGCGCAAGCCGCGCAGCGCATCCGTGCGCTTGACGCCCGCGGCCTCCATGAGGGCGGCCGCCGCGTCGACCAAGCCGACCACGCAGTTGCTGGCCAGAACCGCTGCTGCATGGTACTGCGCCAACCGATCCTCCGCAACGCTGAATGTGTTGCATCGCAGCGCTCGCGCCAGTCGCTCGCACCAAGCTAGGGCGGGGCCGTCGCCGCAAATTCCCACCAACGAGCCGGGCAGCCGTTGCGCTCCCGCGTCCGGCGTCGGAAAGGTCTGCAGCGGATGGAACATGGCACATGGAACACCGCGCTTCCGAAGCGCTGCCAGACTAGCCGGCCCCAGCGCTCCGCTTGTCTGGAGAGCCGCCGCGAGATCGAATCGCGCCAGCACCGCAGCGACCTCCGTGACAGCCCTGTCAGGCACCGCGACGATCACGCAATCGCTGCTGCGAGCGAGCGCTTCAAGGGGCGCGGCCCGTGCTTCGATACCGGCCACGGCAGCTGCCGCACGAGCGCCGCTGCGAGATGTGACGATCACGTCGAAGTCGGCGGCCAGCAAGCGAGCCAGCGCCTGGCCGACGCTGCCCGCGCCGACGATTCCTACAGTCAAGCCTTGGGACACAACGGGCCATTATGGCGCTTGGCCGAGTCTTGGCGCTCGATTCGCGCCACAGTGCCGGATCAGCGTGGACGGACGCTCGGCGCACTAGGCCAGCTCGCGCGATGGTCGGTGGTCTCGCAAGAAGTGGACGATGGATTCGAGCGAAGCTCCTGGCTGGAACACCCGCGCTACGCCCATGTCTAGCAACGTCGCTGCGTCGGTGTCGGGAATGATGCCGCCGACGATCACGCGGATATCGGATGCGTCCGCTTCTTCGAGCAACGCCAGCACGCGGGGCACGATCGCCATGTGCGCCCCCGAGAGGATCGACAGGCCGATGAATTCGACATCTTCCTGCACTGCCGCGCTGACGATCTGCTCCGGCGTCTGGCGCAGCCCCGTGTAGACGACCTCCATGCCAGCGTCGCGCAATGCTCGGGCGATGATCTTGGCACCGCGGTCGTGGCCGTCCAATCCGGGCTTGGCGACCAGCACGCGCACGGGCGTGGCAAGCGATCCGTGAGGCATCGTGGCTATCTTAAATCGTATCTGCTCATCCGGTCCCCGAGAGACAGCGCTTCAGTGACTCGAGTTCTTCTCTGCTGGCTTGGGCTTCACTTGAAATGATATGGTCTCTTGCAATTGGATTCAGGTATGCCACGGACCCGCCTCTACCGCTGGCATGCGCCCGGGGCTCGGCTGAAGCTGCGGCAAGGAACTGGTTCGCCTGATTGAACTTCATCGCGCAGTTGCAAGCTGCTGCACAGGGACGAAAATGAGCCACATTGACTCTGGATGTCGCTCGATCACAAGTGTCACATCAAGTTCGCGAATTTGACCTACTGGCCGTGATTCGCCAACCGCTCGCAAGAGATCTCCGCTTTCTCGGCGCGTCCGGCCGAATCAGGTGTCAGCTGCCCGCTGCCCGCCCACTGGAAGCATTTCCGCCATCGTTGCGACACCGACAACAACGCTAGAAGGAATAGCGAAGGCTCAGCTGCAAGTTCCGGTTGCCGGACTTCGATGTCACCTTGCCAAACGTCCTCCCCCGTGGGTTGGTTCCCGGGTTGCCGAAGTTGGGATGGTTCGGAAAGTTGAACATCTCGCAGCGTAAGCTCACCCTTTGCGATTCTGAAATCTCGAAATCCTTGAAAATGCCGAGGTTCCAACTCTGGCGGCTCGGGCCCCGAATGAACTGGTTGCGGTGCTGACTCCTCGAGAACGTTCCAGCGGCTGGCGCCGAGAAAATCGGGGACCCATCCGCATTCGTTGTTCGGAAGTAGAAGGCGTCAGCCCCGGCAGACTCCGCGAACTGGCGCTGGCCTCTCGGGAGCTTCGGATCGCCCGACACGTCCCACGGCTGGAATGCGTTGTCGCCGATGCCCGCATAGTCGCTGTTTCGACCGATCGTGGTCGGAAACCCGGTCTGGTATTGTCCGACACCGGAAATCGTCCAGCCCCCCAGCACGCCGCGCACAGCACGGTTGGTGGAATCGCTGAAGAACGGCAGTTCATAGACCCAGTTCAGGACTAGGGAGTTGCGGATATCGTAGTCCGACGGCCCCCAGAAGTTCGAGTCGTCCGCGCTATTCCAGATCCGGTCACGCCGGTTGTCTGCGTTATCGTTCGATGCTGAATAGGTGTACGCGACGCCGAAGCTCAGGCCCTTGCTAAATCGGCGAGTCACGTTGAGCTGCAAGCCGTTGTACTCCGAGCGTGCGGCGTTCTCTCCGAGGATGATATTCGCAAAGCTCTTGTATGGACGCAGGAAATTCGGATTGACACCGGCGTTCTCGGATCGCTGGGTTGTCCCTACAGGAAGCTGGTTGATGTCACGCACTCGCTCCATGTGCGTAGCCGTGCGGCCGACGTAGCCCGCTTCCAGGAGAGTGTTGAAGCCGAGTTCCCTCTGGAACGTGACGTTCCACATGTAGGAGGCCGGGATCCGATAAACGGGATCTTGGGTCATAAAGAACTGGGGAAATCCGGTGGCTTCTCCGGCACCGGGGTCGTCCGCAAGTCCTGCCGAGACTGACACCATCGGCTGGAATGGCGGATTGCCGCCCAGAAATACGTTGTCTGCAACGCCTGGGCGGGCCAAGTAGCGGCCGAGTCCTGCGCGGATGACCATGCGCTCGTTGAGGCGGTAAGCCATGCCAAAGCGGGGTTGGAATTCCTTCGTTTGAACTTGGCCCCAGTACTTGTTGCCACCAGTGAAAAGATGGTCGAACTCGCCTGAATCCGCGATCGCCACCCGCCCCCTAGCGGCATCGGGCCAGCCCTTGCCAGGAATCCGAACGCCGTTGAAGCGATCACCGCTCAGCACGTTCCCTGTTGCCGGGTCGAGGACGGCGGCGCGCGACGGATCATAGCTATCTGGATCAAAAACCGCCATGTTTCGCCAGAGACTATAGAAGTACGGCGTCATGATCGAATACCGGATCCCGAACTCCAAGCGCAGCCTCGAGGTCGCTTTCCACGAGTCCTGAAGAAAGAACTCGCCCATGATGCCGCGGTAAGGAGTGTAGGCGCGCTGGCCGATCTCGGCGTAGGTGGAGAAGAGGCCCAACGCTGCGTTGGCAACTGCGACGCCTGTCGACGGGGCGCCGAGCCGACGGTCGTCGAATACGAAACGGCCGTTTTGGTTGTTGGTGCCGCCTGGAACTCCGGCGACATTGATCTGATCAAAGTCATTCTGGCCGGCGCGTTCGAAACGGCCTCCGAACTTCACCGAGTGGTTGCCGAAAATGCGGGTCAGGTTGTTGGAGAGCTGGTAGATCGGGCCAGACGAAAACGCCGGGTAGGGGCCGCCGTCCACCCGTCCGAAGTTCTGGATGTTGATCGTCGGGATCTTGATCGGGATCTCTTTCCGCTCCGGATAGATGTATGGATAGTCTATGCCGTAGGTGTTGCGGTCCAGGCGACTTGTCACCGGCACCTCCAGATAGACCCGGTCGTAGCTCACGGAGGCCAGCATCTCGTTGATCAGCGTCGGTGAAATTGTCCAGATGTGATTCAACGTGTATGTCCGGTTGGGGCGGTCGATCGTCCGGGTGGCCCGGTCGGTTCCGCCACGGAAAGCCTCTGGCTCGAAATAGTTGTAGTTCTGCAAGCGAAAGCGGATGTTCTGGTTCTCGGACGGATTGTAGTCGATCGACAAGGTGTCCTTGCGCTGGTCCGCGGGCTGGGGGCGGGTCTGGATGAAGTTCCGCGTGCCTTCCTGGAACCCGGCAGTGGGGTCGGGATAGGCCGAAAGAAACCCCACGCCGTTTCGGCTCAGCCTAGAAGCCGGGATGATGTTGTTGGCGAATGGCGTACCGGTTTCGGGATCGAGGATGGCACGGGTTCTTCCGAAGAACGTATTGTCAGCTGAGAGAAGCGCGGAAAAGTCTCCGGTCCGCATGGATGGCAACGGGAAGGTCTGGATGGATGTGCGCTGGCGACGACGCCTGACCCATTCCTGGCTCCATAGCCAATACATCTTGCTCTGCGTGCGGTTCTTGGTCGCAACCGGGCCGGACAGCACGTATCCGAACTGGTTGAATCGCTCTGCCTCGCGCGGCTGTCCGGCGCGGTTCCTAGACCAAGTATTCGCATCGAGCGCGTTGTTGCGGAAGTACTCGTAGAAGCTGCCGTGGAACTCCGATCCTCCGCTTTTTGTAACGAAACGGATTTGGCCCGCCATGCCGCGCCCGTATTCGGCGGCGTAGTTCGCCGTCATGATCTGGATTTCCTGGACGGTTTCCAGATCGGCCGTGCCGATGCTCGTTCCGTTCGAACGCGTACGCATATTGACGGCACCGTCGAAAGAGATGATGTTGTCCTGCCGGCGCGAGCCGTTGATCGACAAGTTGCCGCTGTCTAGACCGAACCGAAAGCTCCCAATGTTGCGGCTCGATGTCACGCCTGGCTTAAGCAAGGCGAGGAACAACGGGTTCCGTCCGTTCAGGACGATGTTCTTGATCTGCGTCTCCTCAACCAAGCGGCCGACCGTCGCCGTCTCGGACTGGAGTTGCACGGCTTGGGACACGACTTCGATCGATTCCGTCACTTCGCCGATTTCCAGGCTCATGTCGACTTGCATGGCGATGTTGGCGTCGAGCTTAGTCTGCGTACGCACGCTACGCTTGAACCCTTCTGACTCGGCGGCAATCGTGTAGAACCCTGGCGTGAGGGCCAATGCCACGAAGTAGCCGTTCTCATTCGTCTCGACCTGCCGGGTTAGCTGTGTCGCTTCGTTCGTGATCGTCACGACAGCCCCGGGAATGATCAAGTCGGATGCGTCACGGACAAAGCCGGAAATCTGGGTGGTGTCCGCCTGGCCAAGAGCGGACGGCGCTCCGACAACCAAGACGGAAAACCCGACCGTGAACAGGATTGAATTCCTGAGTTTCATTCCATCACCTCTCAGTCCGCATCCTCGGCACGGGCACCGTGTCTGGTGATGCGGAGCAAATGCCGTATCAGTCTAGGGCCCGCGGTGCAAGTGCGCAAGCCCCCTTGACGTTCTTGAGTCTCCTCGCCTGAGATCACGCGGATCAATGCTTGCGCTCGTATCGACGAGAGAACGCACCTAGACCCGGACCAACGGGCTTGGTTCTGAGAATGCCCCCACTTATACTGGAACGGTGGCCTCCGGCTGTCTGCCCGCCACGACACCCTGATCCCATGAGAGCGCGAGAGTCATGCATGAGAGCGTCCGTTCTAGCACTGTCGCTGATATTCATAGTGTGCGCGCAGCTATCGGCAGCAGATTCGTGGGCGGCGTGGCGAGGCATCTTGTCGGATGGAGTGTCGCAAGATACCGGCCTGCCGGACAGCTGGTCCGCAGACGGCCAGAACCTGCTCTGGAAGGCGCCCTACGGCGGGCGCTCCGCACCCGTGGTCGTGGACGACCGCGTCTGCATGATCCGTCTAGCCGAGCCTGACACGCCCACGCGCTGGCAGGAGCAAGTCGCCTGCCTTGACGCCGGTACGGGCACACTGGTCTGGGAGTACCGCTACAGCGTCTTCCAGACCGACATCCCGCACCACCGCGTGGGCTGGGCGAGCTTGGTGGGCGACCCAAGCACCGGCAACGTGTTCGCGCACGGCGTGGAGGGCATGATCATCGCGTTCGACCCCCAGGGCAACGTGTTGTGGGAGCGCTCGACCTCCGAGGAGATCGGCCGCATTTCGGGCTTCGGCGGTCGCACCGTGACGCCGGTTCTTGACGGAGACCTGTTGGTCGTGAGCTTCCTTTCAGCCGGCTGGGGATCGACGTTCATTCCGCGGCACCGCTTTTACGCGCTGGACAAGCGCACCGGCGAGACCGTCTGGCTGTCCACGCCCGGCAAGGCCCCCTACGACACGACGTACACGGTGCCGGTCGTTCGCGAGATCGACGGCCAACGCTTGTTGATCGCCGGTAACGGAGACGGCGGCATCTATGCGATGCAGGTCGCGACGGGGATCAAGGTCTGGGAGTTCTCGCTGTCGAAACGCGGCATCAACTCCTCGGTAGCGGTCGACGGCACGACTGTCTACGCCTCCCACAGCGAGGAAAACGTCGACGGCAGCACCTCCATGGGACGCCTTGTCGCGCTGGATGCCGCCGACGTCACAGACGGCCAGCCGAAACAGCTGTGGATGGTCGACGGCTTCGCGGCCGGCTACGCCTCGCCAGCGATCCAAGACGGTATTCTCTACCACGTGGACAACTCCGCCAACCTAGTCGCATTCGACGGCGCGACCGGCGACGAATTGTGGACGCGCAACATCGGCATCGCCCAGCGATCCTCGCCCGTCATTGGCGACAACAAGCTCTATGTCTCGGATGTGGACGGCAAGCTGCACATCCTGCGGCTCTCCGGGCGCCAAGAGCCGAGCCGGACCGATCTCGATGAATTTAAGAACCCCGACGGCAGCGCAACGCAGATCAACGGCTCGCCTGCCATTGCCAACGGGCGGGTGTATTTCATCACCAACAACATGATCTACTGCATCGGCAACGAACAGGGCAAGCCGGGCAGCGCTCAGCCGGCGGATAGCGGGCCCGGCTCCGCACCACCCGGCGCCGCTCCAGCTCACGTGCAAGTCGTGCCGGGCGAGATCAACCTCGCACCGGGCGGCAGGGCACGATTCCGGGCAAGGCTATTCGACGCCAAAGGCCGCCTGATTGGCGAGCGCGATGCGACTTGGTCGATCGAGGGCGCGATCGAAGGGGACCTGGGCCCGGACGGTGACTTCACGGCCAGCGACCAGTTTCCGCAGGGCGGACTAGTCGTGGCGACTATCGGCGAGCTCAGCGGCCGGGCTCGGGTGGCGGTCCGTCCGACGGGCGGCTTCACCGAGGACTTCGAGCGTTACAGCGTGGACGCCGTGCCGGATGGCTGGTCGGCCGCAAGAGGGCGCTTCGCCGTCGTCGAGGCCGATGGCGGCAAGCAACTCAAGAAGCCGTCAGGGAACCCTCGCAGCTGGCGCACGACGGTCTATGTCGGCAACCCAATGCAGAGCGGCTACGAGATCGAGGCCGAGATGATGTCCATGGAGCAGCGCAGGCGCATGGCTGACATGGGCTTGGTCTCGCACCGCTACACGCTGGCTCTGATGGGCAACGCCCAGAGCCTGATGATCCGCACGTGGCTGTCGGAGCTGGGGCGATTCTCGAAGGAGGTCCCTCTGGAATGGGACCCCGAGGTTTGGTACCGCGTCAAGCTGCGCGTGGAGCCCGCCGCGGACGGCAGCACGGCGATCCGCGGCAAGGTCTGGCCGAAGGGGGATGACGAACCCCAAGCGTGGACCATAGAGGCCGTGGACACGCTAGGACACGACCACGGCAGCCCGGGCATCTACGGCTATTCTTCCGCCGACATCCACTACGACAACCTCAAGGTCACGCCATTCGGCGGCTGACCGCAGCCACCCGGAGATCGAAATGCTAGCTCGCCTAACCCGAAGCCACTGTCTCACCCTGGCACTTGCAACCACGCTGACATCGGCGGCCTCAGGTGCCGACTGGCCGATGTGGGGCGGGAACGCATCCCGCAACATGGTGTCTTCCGAAAGCGGCATTCCTCGCACGTGGGACATCAAGACCATGGAGCGGATCAAGTGGAAGGCCGAGATCGGTTCACAGTCCTACGGGAACCCGGTGATCGCCGACGGCAAGGTCTTTCTCGGCACCAACAACGAGCTCATGCGCGACGAGGCCTATGGCGGCGACCGTGGCGTGGTGATGGCCTTCGACGAGCAGACTGGAGAATTCCTGTGGCAGATGACGCACGCCAAGCTCGAGGCCGGGCGAGTCAACGACTGGCCGGAGCAGGGCGTTTGCTCCTCGCCGGCGGTAGCCGATGGCGTCGTCTATTACGTCTCCAACCGCGCGGAAGTGCTGGCTCTCGACGCCGATGGCTTCCGCGACGGCGAAAATGACGGTCCCTACAAGGACGAGGCCAAGCAGGATCCTACCGATGGCGACGTGATTTGGTCGCTGGACATGTATAACGACCTGGGCGTATTCCCGCACAACATGGCCGCCACCTCGCCGCTGATCGTGGGCGACCTGCTGTTCGTGAATACCTCGAACGGCGTGGACGAATCGCACATCAACATTCCCTCCCCGCGCAGCCCGAGCTTTCTGGCGCTGGACCGCAAGACTGGCGAGATCGTGTGGGAAGACCGCTCGCCGGGCCGCAACATCCTGCACGGCCAATGGTCATCGCCGGCGCACGGCACGGCCGGCGGCAAGCAGCAGGTGGTCTTCGCAGGCGGCGATGGGTGGCTTTACAGCTTCGTGCCGGAAACCGGCGATCTGATCTGGAAGTTTGACACCAACCCGAAGGAATCGGAATGGAAGCAGGGACGCGGCGATCGCAACAACCTCATCGCGACGCCGGTCATGCTCGACGGCAAGGTCTACATCGCGGTCGGACAGGACCCCGAGCACGGCGAGGGCGTCGGACACCTCTGGGCCGTGGACGCCTCGGGAAGCGGAGACGTGACCGAGAGCCACGTTGTCTGGCACCACCCTTTCCGCCGCACGATCTCGACGGTGGCTATCCACGACGGGATTGTCTACGCTGCCAATTTCTCGGGATTCTTCCATGCCTTGGATCTCTCTTCGGGCGAGTTGCTGTGGGAGCACGACATGCTCGCGGCAGTGTGGGGTTCGCCCTACGTGGTCGATGGCAAGGTGATGATCGGCGACGAGGACGGCGACCTGTCCGTCTTGACGGCCGGGCGGGACATGGAGGTGCTGTCCGAGATCAACTTTGGGAACGTGATCTACTCCACTCCCGTGGCGGCCAACGGCACTCTTTTCATCATGACCCGGTCGCACCTTTATGCGATCGCTGGGGACTGAGGCGCTGAGCATGTCAATCGGCCAAGACAAGGTGCAAGCAGCCAAGGCTGCATTGGACGCGCACGTGCGGGATACCGTCGCGTGGCATTTCGATCCGGAGACCGGGTGCCCATTCTGGCTGGAGTTCGCCAAGGAGCGCCTGGCTTGGGACCCGCGGGACCGCATCGGCGGTTTTGACGACCTGCGCCTGCTGCCGCCTTTCGAGGACGAGTGGCTGCGCGGAGGCCCGGTACGACGCTGGGTGCCCAAGGGCTTGGCGGGCAAGCCCGTGTACGTGTTCGAAACCGGCGGGACGACCGGCGTGCCCAAATCGCGGGTCAACGTCGAAGACTTCCAGACCGACTACGCCGAGTTCTCCAAGACCTTGCCGGACGAGTTCTTTCCGCCGGGCTCGGACTGGCTGCACCTTGGCCCGACCGGGCCGCGGCGTCTGCGCCTGGCGGTCGAGCACCTTGCCCATGTCCGAGGCGGGATTTCGTTCTCGGTCGACCTGGACCCGCGCTGGGTGGTCAAGCTGCTCAAGCGCGGCCAGTACGAGGAGGCCGAGCGCTATCGCCAGCACTGCCTCGACCAAGCGATCACGATCTTGAAGGCGCACGACGGGATCCGCTGCCTGTTCGCGACGCCGAAGCTGCTGGAGGGCCTCTGCGATCGGATCTCGCTGAAGAAGTTCGGAATCACTGGCGTGTTCTGCGGCGGCACCGAGATGACGCCCGAGTTCCACCGCTTCGCCCGAGAAGAGCTGCTTGAAGGCGCGTACTTCGCAGCAACCTACGGCAATACGCTGATGGGCCTGGCATGCCACAAGCCGTTCGACCCGGCAGACGATCACGCCATCATCTACTACCCTCCCCAGCCGCGAGCAGCGCTGGAAGTCTGCGACCCGGACAACCTCGACAGGGTCGTCGAGTACGGCGCGACCGGGAGAGCCGTGCTGACCACCCTGACCCGGGAATTCTTCATGCCCAGGTTCCCCGAGCGCGACATCTGCGAACGCGAGCGCCCGATCGAGCTGTACCCCTGGGATGGGGTGCGCAACGTACGTCCGTACCAAGACTCCAAGACGGGCTCGGTAACAGTCGGAGTCTACTAGCCGGGGAGGAGACACCCGAAGATGCCGACCACATCGCGATCACTTGTCGTCTCGCTGATTGCCGCTCTATTCGTCATCGCCAGCGCGCCCGGCGCACAGGCCGAGGACGATTCAGACGAGATCAGGGCCCTGGTTGGCCGCTACGCCGCGGCACGCGAGTCAAGTGATCCGCAAGCGATCCGAAAGCTGTTCACCGATGACGCCGACCAGCTCGTCTCGTCCGGCGTGTGGCGCCGGGGACGCGAGGCTCTGGTAGAAGGCATGCTTTCCAGTTCGCGGCGCAACCCGGGAACCCGCACGCTGACGGTCGATACGGTGCGGTTTCCCGCGCCGGGCGTGGCAGTGGCCGATGCCCGTTACGTGATCACGGGCAGCGCTGGGGCCGCGGACCGCAAGATGTGGAGCACCTTCGTTTGCTTGCGCACCGACGACGGCTGGCGCATCGCGGCGATTCGCAACATGCTGCCCGCCCCGCGCTAGTCTGCCACAGCGGGGCGCTCACGACAGGTCGAACACTTCCACGCTGGTGCTGATCTCCTCGCGCGGCAGCAGCGAGGCGTGGTGTGCAACGACCTGCCTGACGTGAGGCCGGCCGTCTCCGAAGCCGGTGGCCGTAGGCGGCCCGTTCAGCACCAGTGGGATCATCTCGCGGCTGAAACGCTCAACCGGTGCGCGTTCGGCGGCGCGCACGCCGATGCGTAGCTGGACTTCGGGCGGATCGGGGTTCGGCGCTGCAACTGGTCCATGACAAGCGTCCAAGCCCAGCACTTCGGCTTGAACCTCGTCAAACCTCAATCCCAGATCGTCCAAGCGCTGGCGCACGATGCTCTCCGCAGCGCGTGCCTTCTGCGCCGCATCCGGCCAACTGTACACCAAGGCACCGACTGCCTGATAGCCTGCCGCATACGTGATCGATGTCTTCAGAGTGGGAGGACGCGGCCCTCCGCGCACTCCTTCGACCGCCACCCGGTTGGGCCCGTCGTCGCGCAAGGCGATGCTTGTGAAATCGGCGCTGCAGTCCGGCGTCAGGTACGCCTTGGGGTCGCCAAGTTCGTACAGCAGCTGTTCCTTGATCGAAGCCAGCGTGACCCGCCCGCCGGTTCCGGGGTGCTTGCTGACCACGAAGTCACCACTCTCGGTGGCCTCAACAATCGGAAATCCGACGTTCGCCATGTCTGGGAGTGTCTGCCAATCTACCGAGCAATTCCCTCCGGTGCATTGCGCGCCGCACTCGATGATGTGGCCGGCGATCGTGCCTGCGGCCAGCCTGTCCCAATCTTGCTCGGACCAGCGAAATTCATGAATCATGGGCGCCAGTGTCAGGGCTGTATCGGTCGACCTGCCGGCAATCACGATGTGTGCCTCGGTTGCCAGGGCCTCCGCGAGCGGAAACCCGCCCAAGTAAGCGTGGGCGCTGAGCAGATCCGCGCGTATGTCCTCGATCGGGCGCCCAGTGTCGATCTCGTCGAAACGGACTCCCCGCGAGGTCATCTCGTCGATACGGTCGAGAATGTCATCGCCGAGCACGACCGCCACCCTCGCATCGCGGATGCCGGCAGCGCTCGCTTTCTCCAAGATCGCCCTTGCACAGGCGCGCGGGTTCACGCCACCGGCATTGGTGACGATACGGATGCCGCGCTGCAGCATGCGCGGCAGCAAGGACACTGCGAGATCGACGACATCAGTCGCGTAGCCCTTGTCGGGGTCGCGCCGCCTCTGCTTCTCCAAGATCGACATAGTGACCTCGGAGAGATAGTCCAGCACCAGATAGTCGATCGGGCCGTCCGCCACCAGGCGCCGCGGAGCCTCGAGCCAGTCGCCCCAAAATCCTTGGCCGTTTGCGATCCGAATCACGCCCCAAACCCGTTCGAATTCTTGTGGCGCCCGCGCCCTCGGCGCAAAGACTGGAAGCAGCACAGCGCCCGCAGATCGGGGCCGAGGCTCCTGAGACAGGTGCCTCGCGCCCGACCGCACCATCGCCCGGCGGTTGCCGCCGCCCATGTTACAGTATTCCAATTCTGGGTCGGCCGAGGCTGAACCATGCGTGCGGCTAAGCTTTCCGACAAGACCGCGCTGGTCACCGGAGCCTCGTCCGGAATCGGGCGGGCATGCGCTATCAGGCTCGCCCGCGACGGTGCCCGGCTAGTGCTTCACGGCCGGCGACGGGAAGCGCTAGAAGAAACCGCCAGCCTGATCGGCGGCGCCAGAATCATCGACGCGGATCTCACCGACCCCGCCGCCCGCTCCTCGTTCTGCGCTCGCGCGCTGGATGAACTAGAATCCCTCGACATCTTGGTGCATAACGCAGGCATTGGCATTCTGGCTCCATCAGACTCTACCGATCCCGATCACGCCCGCAACTTGCTGGCACTGAATTTCTTGGCACCCGTGGAGATTACGCGACAACTCCTCCCGCTGATGCGACCGGGCGGCAGCATCGTCATGGTGAGCTCTATCGCGGGCAAGCTATCACTGCCCGGCATGGGCGTTTACGCTTCGTCGAAGCATGCCCTCAACGCATATGCCAACATCCTCAGGGGAGAATTGCGCGAACGCGAGATTCACGTGATGTCGTTTTGTCCCGGCTACGTGCGCACGCCATTCATGAGCAACATGCTGCAAGGCGCTTCGGCCGCGCCGCTGCCCGGACGCATGAGGTTTGCGCTAACTCCTGACCAGTGTGCCGAAGCCATACACTCCGGGATTCGCAAGCGCAAGCGCACCGTGGTCCTGCCGCGTCTCGGCTGGCTTGTAGTCGCGGCGGAGCGTCTCTGCCCGGCCTTGGTGAACAGTGCCATGTCGCGCGCGATGCGCAGGGACGGCCGAGGGTGAGTACGGACCCACACGGCTCAGAACGGCCTCCAGAGAGCCCGAGGGCGATTTTCTTGGCGGGCTTCATGGGGTCCGGCAAGTCCACAGTCGGCCGACGGCTCGCAAGAGCGCTTGGCTGGTCGTTCGTCGACCTAGATGCCGAGATTGAGAGGCTTGCGGGGTGCTCGATTCCGGACATCTTCGCGGCACATGACGAAGACGGGTTTCGCGATTTCGAGCACGCAGCGCTGCGCGAGCAGGCCGAAATGAGTCGCGCTGCCGCGCCGCGCGTGGTGGCTCTGGGCGGGGGCACCTATGCGTTCGAGCGAAACCGCAGCCTCTTGCGACAGGTCGGCCCCACCGTCTGGCTCGATGCCCCGGCCGAGACTCTGTGGGAACGGGTGCGACTGGAGTCCCACCGTCCGCTGGCCCGCGACCGCGCCGAGTTCCTGCGCATCTACGCGGCCCGAAGGGAGTCCTACGCCCAGGCTGACTGCAGAATCGACGCCTCGGCGGCGCCCGCGGATATCCTGCGCGAAGTGTTCAAGCTAGGATGGATGCAGGGGCTTCGCGCAGATGGCTGAGCCAGTGATCCGCGCCGAAGGCCTGGGTAAGACGTTTCGCAGCGGCGAGCAGGCGCTGACGATATTCTCGGGGCTCACATTCCAGATCCGCCAGGGCGAGAGTGTCGCGCTCGTCGGCAAGTCAGGCGCCGGGAAATCGACCCTGCTGCACATCTTGGGCGCGCTTGAGAAGCCCACCACGGGCAAAGTGCTCTTTTGCGGAGATCCGCTTGTGTCGCTGAGCGAGACCCAGCTGGCCGATTATCGCAACCGCGATGTCGGCTTCGTCTGGCAGAACTGCCACTTGCTGCCCGAATTCACGGCGATCGAGAACGTAGCCCTGCCCCTGCGCATCGCGGGTGTGTCGGAGGGCTCGGGCCACGAAGAAGCGCGGACCTGGCTGCATCGGGTGGGGCTGGCAGAACGGATCGATCACCAGTCTGGCGAACTGTCCGGCGGCGAGCAGCAGCGGGTTGCGATCGCCCGAGCACTGGTGTCCAAGCCGAGGCTGCTGCTCGCCGACGAGCCGACCGGCAACCTCGATGAACGCACCGGCGAGGCCGTCATGAAGATGCTGATTGAACTGGCGCGTCAAGAAGGGCTGGCAATCCTGCTAGCGACGCACAACCCAACGTTTGCCGCGCTTTGCGACCGGGTCTTTAGATTTGAGCACGGCAGGCTGCGCCAATCGGGCTAGTCGATGCCGGCCTCGCCGGTGCCGTACAGCCTGCCCTGCCGGTCCGAGCCGGCCCCGGCGCCGGCCTGCAAGAGCTCCCGCAACTTGGACCAGCGGCGCGACTGCGTCGATGTCTGCACGGCTCGCCTTACGGCGCTGCGCTGGCCCACCAGTACGACCAGCCGCTTGCCCCGCGTGATCGCGGTGTAGAGCAAGTTGCGCTGCAACATGATGAAGTGGCGGTCCATGAGCGGGATCACCACGGCGGGATATTCGGATCCTTGGCTCTTGTGGATCGTGGTGGCGAACGCGGGAACCAGCATGTCTAGATCGCGCAGGGTGTAGTTGACCTTGCGCCCGTCAAAATCCACCTCGATCGTCCCCTCTTCCAGATCCAGCGATTCGATCCTGCCTATGTCGCCGTTGTACACATCCCGGTCGTAGTCGTTTTCGACTTGCATCACTTTGTCGCCCGGGACGAAACTCCACCCGAACCGTTCTAGCTTTCGCTCCCCGGGCGGGTTGAGTGCGCTTTGGAGTGCGGTGTTGAAGGCGCCGGCGCCTATCGCGCCGCGGTTCATCGGGCACAGCACTTGGATGTCGCGGACCGGATCGAGCCCGAAGCGCTGCGGAATCCGGCTGCGAACCATTTCCACGGTCTTCCTGATCGCGTCATCCGGCGCGCCAGCAAGAACAAAGTAGAAGTCGCTTTCCCCTTCCGGCTTGTCAAGCTCCGGCAGCTCGCCGCGATTGACCCGGTGTGCGTTGACGACGATGCGGCTGCTCGCGGCCTGCCGAAACACTTCGACCAAGCGCGCGACGGGCACCGCTTCGCTCGCGATCAGGTCGGCCAGCACTTGGCCTGGGCCGACAGAGGGGAGCTGATCGACATCTCCGACCAGCAGCAGAGCCGCATGCCCGGGCAGTGCCCGCATTAGCGAGTTCATTAGCGACACGTCGACCATCGAGGTCTCGTCCACCACGAGCAGGTCGCAGTCCAAAGGCTTGTCGGCGTTGCGCCGGAATCCCGCGCGACCGGGGTCGAACTCAAGCAACCGGTGGATCGTCTTGGCTTCCATGCCAGAGGTCTCGGCCAAGCGCTTGGCGGCTCTGCCCGTGGGCGCGCAAAGCGCGATCGCGACTCCCTTGGCCTGCAAGATCTTCAAGATGGCGTTGACGATCGTGGTCTTGCCCACGCCTGGACCGCCGGTGATCACCATCACCCTGGACCGCAACGCCAAGCGCACAGCTTCGACCTGGCTCGGGGCCAGCCTGAGATCGATCTGCCGCTCGACCCATGGAACCGCCCGCTCGGTGTCCACGCGGGGCCACGGCGGCGCGCCGCGCAACGACGCGCTCAGCACCCTGGCGATCCCTCGCTCGGCGCGGTGGAGGCGGGCAAGGAACAGGCAGGGCTCCTCTCCTACGCTGTCCTCGATGACATTGCCCTCCTCGATCTCGGCCCGCACGGCTGGCTCGATCTGATCGAGCGCAGCACCGAGCAGTTTCTCGGCCGCCCGGAGCAGTTCCTCGCGCGGCAAACCGCAGTGCCCGTCGGCGGTGGCCTCGCTCAGCGCGTAGCCGATGCCGGCGCGGATGCGAACGGGAGAGCCGCGGTCCATGCCGAGCTTCATCGCGATGCCATCGGCAACCTTGAATCCGATACCCCGAATGTCCCTTGAGAGCACGTACGGGTTCTCGCTCATCACCTGCAAGGCATCGGCGCCGTACGTCTTGTAAATCCGTGCCGCCCGCGCCGAGCCGATGCCGTGCGCGTGCAGGAAGATCATGATTTCCCGCACGATTTTCTGCTCGTCCCAAGCCTCGATGATGCGCTTGGCGCGGACCGGGCCGATGCCCGGCACCTCCCGCAGTCTCGCCGGATCGGTCTCTATCACCTTGAAGACATCGCCGCTGAATTCGGAGACGAGCTTCTTGGCGTAGACGGGACCAATGCCGGGAATCGCGCCGGAGCCCAGGTACTTCTCGATGCCGGAGTCCGATTCCGGCGCTGAAGCCTTGATGTACGAGGCCTCGAACTGCCGCCCGTGCGAGCGGTCGTTCACCCACTGGCCAGATGCCGTGATCCACTGGCCGGGGCTGACCGCGGGCGTACGACCGACCACAGCCTGCAGTTCCCGCAACCCGCGAACCTGTACGCGCAGAACGCAGAACCCGTTCTCGGAATTGTGGAACACGACCCGCTCGACCGAACCCGACAGAACCTCGCGTTCGAGAATCTGCGCTTGCTGGTCCACAGGTCAGGACTGCTCCGCGGGCCGATCATGGCCCGTTCGCAGTTCTACGATAGCGCAGCGCGCCGCCGCCTCAATCGCGGGTCCCAGCACTCAGTCACGGTTAACACAAGGACGGCTCTCGAAATCGCTAGCCCCTGTCGCGGCCGAACATTCGCGAGGCCCTGCAGGTATGCGGATGCTGCTCAGGCGGCTCTGCCGACGGAAATGGAGCGTCTGTCTTGTCAACGAATCCAGGATCCATCGCGCCCCAACGACGGTCACCGAGAAGGCAAGTGCTTGGCAAGAAATAGAGCGATATAGTATCTTATTGACTAAATTTACTCAATAGAGTACTATATCAATATGCCGCCGTATCAGCGGGCCCAAGTGCAAGGACTCTGCGATCTCCTGCAAGCAAGTCCGAAATTCATGGTCGCGATTTTCGGACCGCGCCAGACCGGCAAGACAACAATCGTGCAGCAGGCGCTAGAAAGAGCGAAGATTCCGGGCCGCTTACTGCCGATTGACAGCCTGGAGCAGCCCCCGCTAAGGTACGCAGCCGATGCCGGTAGCTCGCCCGCGCTGATTTCGCCGCCCGGGACTACAGAGTGGCTCGTTCGGCATTGGCGCGCAGCCAGAGTTGAGGCCGAGCACACTGGCCGAGGCTTCGTCCTCGCTCTGGACGAGATCCAGAAACTGCCGCGTTGGTCGGAGACAGTGAAGGGGCTCTGGGACGCCGATCGTGCCAGCGATAGCCCTTTGCGAGTGGTGCTGCTCGGATCTGCCCCGCTGCTCATGCAGGCCGGCTTAAACGCAATACTCCTAAGTTAACGGCTCTGTGGTAAGCTTGTGCTGGAGCATCCAAGCGATGGCACGAACTTTGGCAGTCCTTCCGAAAGGGGCACGCATCACGGACTACATCAGCCTGGGGGTGATCGCGAGCGCGATCCCGTCGTCTACGGTGCAGGCGGTCTTGGCAAGGACGAACAAGGCCGGCGTGCGCCAGCGCGCCCTGCCCGCGCCGGTGGTGGTCTACTACGTGATCGCCTTGGCACTGTACATGCATTCCTCGTACCGCGAGGTGCTGCGCTGCCTGTTGGAAGGGCTGCGGTGGCTGGGCGGTCCGTTCGCGCCGGTGGCGGTGGCGACGGACTCGGCGATCTCGCAAGCGCGGACGAGGCTCGGCAAGGAGCCCTTGCGCGAGTTGCACGACGAGCTGGTGGGACCGGTGGCGGAGGCGACGACGCGCGGGGCGTGGTACCGGGGCTGGCGGCTGGTGTGTCTGGACGGCAGCACGCTGGACGTGGCGGATCGGGTCGAGAACGAGGAGCGCTTCGGGCGTCCACAGGGAGCGCGGGGAGCGGGAGCGTATCCGAAGGTGCGCATGGTGTCGCTGGTGGAGGCGGGCACGCATGTGCTGTTCGGCAGCCGCATGGGGGCGTATCGGACGAGCGAGAACGCGCTGGCGCAGGAGGTGCTGCCGCGCTTGGAGCCGGGCATGCTGTGCTTGGCTGACCGGGGCTTTTTCGGGCGGGCGCAGTGGGAACGGGCCCGTTCGACGGGTGCGGAGCTGCTGTGGCGGGTCAAGGCGAAGCAGGTCCTGCCTTGCCGGCGGCGCCTGCCGGACGGCTCGTATCTGAGCGCACTGGGCACAGCGGATTTGCGCGTGGTCGAGTACCGCCTGGAGGGGGTCGAGGACGCCGAGCCGCTGTACCGGGTCGTGACCAGCGTGCTGGACCCGGAGCAGGCCCCGGCCCGGGAGTTGGCGGCGCTGTACCACGAGCGCTGGGAGATCGAGACGGCGCTGGACGAGTTGAAGACGCACTTGCGGGGGGCGCGCATCGTGCTGCGGAGCAAGCGGCCGGATCTGGTCGAGCAAGAGTTTTACGGTCTGCTGCTGGCGCACTTCGCGGTCCGCAGCCTGATGCACGAGGCGGCCCTGCAGGCGGACGCGGACCCGGACGCGCTCTCGTTCCTGCACGCCGTGCGGGTGGTCCGCCGCAAGCTACCCTTCCACGCCGCTATTCCCCCCTCAGGACCAAGCCAGACTCCGCCAGGAGGCGCTGAGGGAACTGCTTGAGGAGCGCGTGAACTCCAGCCGCGGCCGACGCAACCGCAGGGTGATCAAGCGCAAGATGAGCTCCTATCGGAAGAAGCATGGCAGCGCCAAGCTGCCCCCGATTCCCGACATCCTCAGTTGTGTCAAAATCCTTAACTAAGGAGTATTGGGCTTAAACGAGAGCCTGATGGGTCGGTTCCTGCCCCTACGCGTCACGCATTGGACGTATGAGGAGATGTCCAAAGGGTTCGGATTCAGCTTGGACGAATACCTGTACTACGGGGGCTACCCGGGCCCCGCCTCTTTCCGTGACAATTCGAGGCTGTGGAAGGGCTATATGGCCGGATCCATCATCGCACCAGCCATCGATCGCGACCTCCTCGCGATGACTCGTGTGGACAAACCCGCGCTACTGAGGCAGCTCGTAGATGCAGCGTTCAATCTCTCCGGACAGATCGTCTCGTATAACAAGCTGTTGGGCCAATTGCAGGACGCCGGCAACACAACCACGCTTGCGCGCTATCTCGATCTGCTCTCTCACGTGGGCTTGGCCACGGGGCTGTCGAAGTACAGCGGACCGCACATCAGGAACAGGGCTTCGAGCCCGAAGCTGAACGTGCTGAACACTTCTCTGATGACAGGCGTGTCAACGTACACCTTCTACGAGGCTCGCAATGACCGCACCTTCTGGGGACGGATCGTCGAGAGCGCCATCGGTGCGCACCTAGTGAATACCGCGGGACCAGGCATCGACGTTCACTATTGGCGCGATGGCAACGCCGAAATGGATTTCGTGCTGAAAGGCGGGCCACGCGTGGTAGGGATCGAGGTGAAGAGTGGCGCTGCACCGAAGCACGCGAAGGGAATTGACAAATTCCGTGCGAAGTACGCAGTCGATCATTGCCTTGTGGTCGGAGGCGGCGGAGTGCCCTTGGACGAATTCCTGAGCGAGCCTGCGGAGCACTGGCTAAGGCAAGAATGAGCGCGATTGTACCCAGGACCTGCACAGAACTGGCGGGCGACACGGCGCGAGCCAACGACGGCCCGACGACGACGCTCGCTGACTATCGGTCCCTTCAGGCATACGTGTTGCTCGGAGATCCGGGATCGGGCAAGACTACCTCGTTTCGAGCGGAATGCGATGCAGTCGGAGACGAAGCGGTCTTCATTTCGGCCAGGAACTTCCTTCTTCACTTGCGAGCACCGGACGAGTTTGGCGGAAGGACCCTGTTCATCGACGGGCTCGACGAGATCCGCGCAGGAGGACTGGACGGACGAATCCCTCTCGACCAGATCCGCCAAGCGCTGATCCAGCTAGGCACACCTAAGTTCCGGATTTCCTGCCGCGCAGCGGATTGGATGGGAGATAGCGACCGAGACGCGCTCGCCTACATCACCGGGGACGCTAACGCCTCGATATTGCGCCTGGATCCGCTCACGGAGGCAGACATCCTAGAGATCCTTCAAGAGAGCCATGGTGTAGGGGATCCAGAGACGTTCGTCCTGCAGGCTCATGATGCGGGGCTGGAAGGCCTGCTCGAGAACCCGCAGGCCTTGGAGTTGCTCGTTCGTGCCGTAAATCGGGGTGAGGGATGGCCTAGCAGGCGTCGAGAGGTATTTGAACTGGCCTGCAGAGAAATGGCCAGCGAGAGGAATCAAGAGCATCAAGCGGCTGCTTCGACGAATCTCGCCACAGACTCGCCGATGAGTTGCGCTGGCCAACTGTGCGCTCTCCTGCTGATTTCAGACAAGTCCGGGTACTGCCTTGACGCCCACGCCGAGGGTGAGGATTTCATTCCGCGAGACCCGTGTGGTCAAGGGCAACCGGAGTGTCTGCAGGCGGCTGTCTCGTCGAAGCTGTTCAAGACAACCTCGGAGCAATGCTTCGGTCCGGTCCATCGGCAGATTGCCGAATTCTTGGGTGCGCAGCACCTGGCGCAGCTCATTGACGAAGGGCTCTCTGCAAGGCGAGTGCTCGCACTGATGACGGGAAGCGATGGTGTGCCAGTGACCGCTCTCGCGGGACTGTCAGGTTGGCTGGCAACATTCAGCGAATCTGCTAGGTCCAAACTCATCAGCAAGAATCCCGTGGAATTGGGGGTGTACGGTGACCTAGATACGTTCTCAGGAGATGACAAGCGGCGAGTGCTAGAGGCTTTGCTGGCTAATCCCATGAGCGTATCCCGTGCGTGCAACCACGCCGAGAGATTCGCCCCTCTGGCTTGCGCAGCAACCGAGTCGCATGTCTGGACGGTCCTGCAGAGCGAGGAGCGCGCTCCGGAACAAGAGCACAGGTTGAGATTCCTATTGCGGCTGCTCAGTTCGGAACAGCGACTTCCTAGCCTTCCGCCGGTGATCCTCAAGATCGTCAGGGACAAGTCCTGGTCAAGTGGAGTACGTGACGCTGCCTTGAATGCTCTGCTTCACTACCAAGAGGGCTCGTCAGGAGTCGACGACACACGGAAGGTGCTGCTCGATGAGTTCACGAAGGGTCAAGTCTCGATCGCCGACAGTGATCTCTGTGGGACGCTGCTCTCCGAACTGTACCCAAAGACTGTTGGCCCGAGCCAGATTTGGGACTACTTTCCGAAGTCCGGCGATGGAAGTTCGACGGGCCGGTACATCGACTTTCCTGATTACCCCGAAGTCACAGCCATACTTAGGAGGCGATAATTTGTAGATTAAATTGGGAATTATATACAAACGTCCCGAAATACCCGCTGAAATCGCTCACCGCCGGTCCCGGGGCCGCTTGATCCGGCGGACGCTGACGGGACGCAGCACCGCCTGAGCGACCTCCTCCATCGACGGCCGGGAGCCGTCGCGCTTGCGAAGCGCGAACTCCTCGCGCTTCTCCGCCATCGTCGGCTGGTAGGCGCTGTCTACCAGCTCCACCGTCTTGCGCTTCGGCTTGCTCACGGCTCCGAATTATACCGCTTGGGACGCCCGCCGGCCAGCTCCTCGCAGCGTTCCAAGAACGCCTTGTACTCCTCGCCATCCCGCATCTCCACTCTCGTATCGTTCGGCAGGATGCAGACCGTCGGCTTGCCGGGGCAGGACTCGATGATCAGGCCGCTCAGCTTGTAGACGCGGAACGCCCTGTCCGTGTCGTGGAAGCGCTCGGGCGTCTTCCCCATGCGATCACGCTCCCAGCCCGCTCGCTTTCAGTTTGGCGACGAACGCGGCTTGGTCCATCGTGCCCTTGACGGAGTTGCAGTGGTTGCAGAGCAACTGGAGATTCTCCAGATGGTCCGTCCCGCCCTTTGACTTGGCGACGACGTGATCGACCGTGAAGTTCTGGAACGGGAAGTGGTGGCCGCACCCGGCGCACTTGCCCTCCTGCTTGCCGTACAGCGTGTGCTTGTGGGTCTTGTACGGCGGCAGCGGGCCGGTGTCCGTCCGCTTGGGGATGTCCGTGCGGACGATGGGGTTGAACTGGTCGAATAGGTTCGTCTCTCGCACCATCCGCAACTTCACGAGTTCGGCGGCCTTGGGCGAGATATCGATACCCGTCCACTGGCGGCCCAGCTTTTCGGCTGCGATGCAGGCGGTGGCGCATCCGCAGAACGGGTCCAGCACCATGTCGCCCTCGTTCGTACTCGTGCGGATGATTCGCTCCAGCAATCCGACTGGCTTTTGCGTGGGATATCCGGTGCGCTCTGGTTCCGCTTCAAGCCACTTCACGTCCTGATCAATATGCTCGTCGGAGTTGAAGAGTGTCCCGCTGGTATTCGGCTGGTACGCCCACAAGTCCTGATAGGGCACTCCCGGGCCGATGTACTGCTTGTACATCGGTTGGCCACCCTGCTTTTTCGGGAAGACGATCAATCCCTGATCGTGCAGGCATTCGAGCTTCTCATGACTGCTCATACCGAGTCCGTCGTCTGGCAGGAACTGCCGTAGCGATCTCGGGACAGCCCAGTGACGGCCGGCTGCTGTCGGATCGAATCCGCGCCACTCCGCCCCGCTTTCTCCGTCCCGCTGACCAGGTCCGGTCAGATAGTTCGTTTGGTAGCGGCCTCTCTCGTCAGACCGCTTGAATCGCGATTGGATGTAGGCGTCGGAGTACGGACGCGTGCTTGGATGAAATTCCGCTGCATCAGACAAGGCGTAGAACAGCAAAGTATCGTGGACAGGGCCGTATTGTTTCCGTGTCTTGCTATGAGCATTCGACCTCCGCCATACGATCTCACTGCGGAAGTTTCGAGCGCCAACGACAGCATCACACAACGTTCGCAGGTAGGCGTTCGCCGTCGGGTCGCAGTGCAGGTAGATGCTTCCGGTCGGCTTGAGCAGCCGCCGCATCTCAAGCAGCCGCACCGCCATCATTGTGAGGTACGACTGCATGGACTTGCCATGAGCCAGTCCCGCCGCGTCAATGACAGCCGACAGATTCGGTTCTTTCTCTGCGATGATCCCGACCCACGCAAGGTCCACATCGCTGAGCGTCCAAGAGTCCTTGAAGGCCGCGCCCGCAGCTTCCGATCCGATGGGTGCGGAGTATTCGCGGTTCGAGTTGAAGGGCGGGTCGAGGTAGATCAGGTCCACGCTCTCGGAGTTCATGCCCCGCATGATGTCGAGGTTGTCGCCTGTCCAGATCGTCTGGTTCTTCCAGTTGGCAATGGCCATGAGATGGCCGTCAGTGTAGCGAAGCGCGGGAGGCTGGGCGGGCTCTGTCGATACGGTCAGTCCCAAGCTCACGCCGCCAGCCTCGCACCCGAATCGAGCCCGTTAGGGGCGGTCAGATCCTTGTAGCGGAGCTGTCCGCCCTCCATCGCCCGGGCCATCGACCGCATCTGCTCGATGGTGTCCAGATCGCGGATGTTGTGGCGGCCCGCGAACTCGTCAACGTACCGCTGGAGGTGCTTCGGCGAGAGCTTGTGGAACGTCCCCTTGTGGGCTCTTTTCAGCACGGCCCAGAAGCTCTCAATGCCGTTCGTATGGACCTGCCCCTTGACGTACTCGCCCACGGTGTGATTCACGCTGTCGTGGTCCACGCCCGGCATTCCCTCGTAGGACGGGTTGCCGTCCGTGTACACCGTCGCGCCCTTCTTGGCGCTGTCCTGCACGAATTCTTGGAGCGTGGGCTTGTCCGCTGTCTCGATGACCTTGGCCGCGACCTTGTTGCTGGCCTGATCCTTCGCTCCGATCACGGTAGCCTTGCCCACGGGGCCGCGGCCGCCCTTGAGCTTCTTGGATTCGTGCTTGTTTTTCTCCCGCCCGCCGAAGTAGGTCTCGTCCACCTCGACCGGACCATCGAACGGAGACGCTTCGGGATCGGCCTTCCACGCCTTGCGAATGCGGTGGGCCAGGAACCACGCGGTCTTCTGCGTGATGCCCAGATCGCGGTGCAGCTTCATGCTGGAGACGGACTTGAGATTGGTGGAGGCGAGGTACATGGCGTACACCCAGTCGCGGTACTTGACCTTCGCGCCCTCCATGAACGTGCCGTGCCTGACGTTGAACTGCTTGCCGCAGACCTTCTCGCGGCAGCGGAACGCGGCGCGCTTGCGCTTCGCGCCCGTCTGCACGTTGACAGAGCCGCACTCGGGGCAGTAGATCCCGTCGGGCCAGCGCTGCTCGACCAGCCATTTCTCGGCAGCGTCGTGGTCCGGGAACATCTGGAAGAACTCGGCAACGCTCATGCCCTTGCGGAATGCCTTGCCCGGTCCCTTAGTAGTCGCTTTCATATCAACCTCTTACGCTCTAATTATACAGGAGAGTCCCGAATCCTGTCAAGCGATTTCAGCGGGTATTTCGGGACGTTTGTATATAATTCCCATTAAATTCCGTAAACAGTTGACACAAAATGCAGCTTGATGTATACTAAGTGTCTGATCGGAAAGGAGTTATCTATGCCCAAAAACAAAGTCCAGTTCCAGAAGGGCCAGAGCCTGCCGGAGTTTCTCGCACTCTACGGAACCGTCCCGCAATGCGAGCAAGCCGTGTTGGAGGCGCGTTGGCCACAGGGCTTCGTGTGCCCCGGCTGCGGCTATCGCAAGAGCTGCCAACTTCGCCAGCGCAAGGTCTGGCAGTGCATCCGCTGCAAGCAGCAGGTCTCGCTCACCGCCGGCACGCTGTTCGACAACACCAAGCTGCCGCTGACGACTTGGTTCCTGGCGATCTACTTGCTCAGCCAGTCCAAGAACGGGATCTCGGCGATGGATCTCAAGCGCCAGCTGGGGGTGAGCTACAACACGGCCTGGACGCTGAAGCACAAACTCATGCAGACGATGCGCGAGCGGGACGACAGCCAGCCGCTGCGCGGCATCGTGGAGGTCGATGACGCCTATCTGGGAGGCGAGACCAGCGGGGGCAAGCGCGGGCGTGGGGCCGCGCGCAAGACGCCCTTTGTGGCCGCGGCACAGGTGAGTGCGGACGGGCGTCCGGAGCGCTTGCGGCTGAGCCCGGTGGCGGGCTTCCGCAAGCGTGCGCTGCAAGCGTGGGCGGAGCAGCATCTGCAAGCCGGAACGCTGGTGCGCTCGGACGGTCTGGCTTGTTTCCGGGGCGTGCAGGCGGCTGGTTGCAGGCACCAAGCGCAGGTGACCGGCGGCGGCAAGGGCAGCTGCGAGACGCCCGGGTTGAGCTGGGTGAACACCCTGCTGGGAAACGTCAAGCGTGCAATCGACGGCACCTATCATGCCTGCGAAGGGCACTATGCCGGACGCTACCTGGCCGAATTCGCCTACCGTTTCAATCGGCGCTACGAGTTGGCCGATCTCGTGCCCCGCCTCGTCTATGTTGCGGTGCGCACCCCGCCCCTGCCTGATCGGCTTCTAACTTTGGCTGGAACTGCTGGGTAATCAGGTCGACTTTTGGGAATACGGTCTGGTTGCTCATTCAACCGAAATCGGGATCGCCGCGTTACTAGACGCGCTGGCGACTTCAGTTTCCGAACTGGAACCAACTATGGGTGCCTTAGATCTCTGGGCCGTTCCACTCGAACTCCTTGAGCGCGGACTATCACTGCATGGAGAGAGCGTGGAAGTCAGTCGAGTTGCCGCGTGGCTGGACACTTGCACCGGTGCGGCACGAGATCGCGCGTCGAATCCGCCTGCGTCTCTACTGAAGATACGAGCGTGGCTGGAAGCTCATCCACAGGTGCAGAAACATGTCGTTCTAACAGGACTGGAGGTCTGCCAAGAGGGCGATAACGTCGGCTACGCCGACCTTAGGAACAGAAGGAGGCTACTGGGAGCGAAGCTGCCGCCAGACTTTGGACGGTGGTGCGTGATGCACGCTGTCAGGTTCGCCGACTCCCGGCCGCAGGTAGCGGAGCACTTGTTGCAGCAAGCCTACATGGCTCTCACAACTCCGGGAGTGGACGAGGGACTCTCCCTAGAAATCCTAACGGAGCAGGCGGGCGAGCACCCACTGCTCAAGGAGCTACTGGGGCAACTGCTGGCTCCGGCTCCCCCACCAGAGCTTGAAGAATCTCGGCAGCAAGAACAGGCTACCTTCGCAGGCGAGCAGGAAGGACGGAGCGAGCATCTGCTGCTGATGGTCCGCTCTTATCAGAACCACCTTCTAGAGAACCGTGCTCATCCAGGCCTGCTGCATGAGCTAGCCCTTGTGTATTTTGGCGACGGCGCGGTGTTCGGTACGGGATTGTACGGCGAGGAAGCGTTCAGACATGTTCTACACGACCCCTGCGCCATCAAGGCCGCGCTATACGGCCTGCGCCATAGCGTCGAACGCGATGATTTGCCAAACACACGTGAAATCATCCGGCTAGCCAAGAACGGTACGGAGCCCTACATCAGCTTGGCGTTGCTGGCCGGCCTGCGGGAGCACCAGAGATCCGATCAAAGGCGACTGTTGGACCTTGACGAAAACCGACTGCGAACGTGCGTGGCCTGCCTCCATTTCTGGGAACCGCACTTTCTGACGGCAAGAGATACGACTCTCGCTTGGTATCAGGCACTGCTTGACAATCGGCCCGATCTCGTATCAGACGTTGCAGTCCGGTGCGCCGTCAGCGCACTTCGCAGCAACCAAATCGTGAGCGCACGATTCTGGAAGATTGTCAGAGAAGAAGGGGGAGGAGTCATCTCTCGAAATGCTGTGTTCGGGTTGCTAAGAGGGCTTCCGACGAGATGCAACTCCGGGCAAACCGACGTGATCGACGAGTTGATCTGGGCAGGGCTCCGCTTCGGCTGGCGATCCGAACTCATGGAACTTTGCGAAAAGAAGCTCTCGAAACGTGGCGTTGACGCTGGACAGATGGTGCGCTGGCTGGGATTGGGCCTGCTCGTGAACCCGGAAAAGCACGGAGAGTCTCTTTCTGATGCTGTTGCGGGGAAAGAGCGCTTGGTCAGGCACTTAGCCCGATTCTTCGTCCACCCGTACGAATGGTTCACCGCTGAAACGTATCCATGGCACCCATATCTCGAATCGCTTGGGCCACCGAGGCTCGCCCTGATCTGTAGCCTGCTAGGAAGGTTCTTTCACCCGCACGAGCCGAAGGGCTACGGGGGTGTTTCTGAGGAGTTTCTGGTTTCTCGATTCCTCGCTCGCGTAGTCAACGAGCTCGCATCGAGGCCGTGCAGCAGCGCGAGCGCGGCGCTTGAGGCGCTGGCAGAGAATCCAGATCTGGCTAGTTGGCGGGGTACGCTCTCGGCGGCCCGTGCAGCCCAAGCAATGCTCCAAAGAGACGCCGAGTACAGAATTCCAACCCTCCAAGAGACCTGTCAATCGCTCGGTGGCGGTCGCCCCGCCAACCCATGTGACTTGTCGGCACTTGTAGTCGACAAGATCGAGGAGATTGCCCGCCGTATCGGGACAACCAACTCTAACGAGTGGCGCCAGTACTGGAACGAGGACCCGTACGGCAAGCCGATCAAACCCAAGGCCGAAGAGTCATGCCGTGACGCCCTCCTCACGACGCTTCGTGCCTCATTGAAGGGACTTGCCGACATCGAGCCGGAGGGGCAGCAAGTTTACGGTACCCGCGCAGATCTAGTGATCACATCGGGGAGTTTCAAGATCGCGGTTGAGGCAAAGAAGAACAGCCAAGACGAACTCTGGAGTGCAATCAACGACCAGCTGATACCGAAGTACACACTCGATCCAGCCAGCGGGGGGTATGGGATCTACCTCGTCTTTTGGTTCGGCGAGGAATGCCAGAAGAAGCGGTCCGACGGAGTGACGCCCGCGACACCGCAGGAACTGGCAGGACTCCTGCGGGAGTCCCTCAAAGAAGATCGGGGCCGGAAGATCGAGATCTGCGTGGTTGATATTTCGCATCCCTCACTGGCATAGCCGGATTTATGGTGTGACTTTGAACAGTTCCGCCAGCTCACGACATGAAGGGAACCCACCGTCTACTTCGCCTTGAGCGCTCCTTTCGGCTCCCATCGCACGAGCACCTGACTAGTTCAGTTACGACCAACGGTGCCCAGCAACACGACTGACATCGGACGACCTGGTTCACAGCTCCGTTGAAGCAATCCGGCGAAGACTTGGGTCTTCCGCAACAGAAAGCTCATATACTGTGGACCGGACAGAGGTAGCGCAATGCGAAACTCGTTCATCGTCTGCTACGACATCTGCGATCCGAAGCGGCTACGCCAAGTGTTCAAGATCATGAGGGGTTGGGGAGACCATCTCCAGTACTCGGTGTTTGAGTGCCAGCTCACCAAGATGGACACCGCACGGCTGCGTGCCCAGCTGTCGGAGGTGATTCATCACACCGAAGACCAAGTGCTGTTTGTGAACCTTGGGCCGGCTACCGGACGCGGGGAACGAGTCATAAGCGCCATTGGAAAGCCCTATGTCAATATCGATGCGCCGCTGATCGTCGTGTAGGGGCAGGCAAGCACCCTGTGGGACAGATGTTTCGGCATCAAGACGAATGGACCAGCACAACCAATTCGCAGGAAGGGAGGGTCGAAGACGATGAGGCACGCAAGCGTTGCGCACATTGAGCCGAGCACTTCCCGAAGGCTGCCGGACTATCTGCCCGCACGGATGATCAACGAGTTCGTGTATTGTCCTCGGCTGTTTCACTTTGAACAAGTACTTGGAGTGTTTGCCGAGAACGAACACACCATCGAAGGAGCTGCGCAGCACAAACGCGTGGACCGGGAAGGAAAGTCCACGCCCGATCCCCACGACGAGACGAACGAGCCCATGATCGTGACTTCCATCACCCTCTCTTCGGAAGAGCATCGGGTGATCGCAAAGCTTGATCTGGCGGAATTCGACCGCGGCCGTGCGACACCAGTGGACTATAAGCATGGCCGTCCCAGAACAGCACCGGGCGGACTTGAGGCATGGGACACGGATAGGGTTCAGCTGGCCGTGCAGGCGATCGTCTTGCGAGAGAACGGATATACGTGTGACGAGGGCTTCATCTTCTACCAGAAGACACGCCAACGAGTACGGGTTGGATTTGATCAAGAGGTCATGAACGAGGCACATCAGGCGATTGAAGGAGCGTGGGAGGCGGCGATGGCAACTGCCATGCCTCCGCCGCTCGTCGACTCTCCCAAGTGTCCAGGCTGCTCTCTTGTAGGCGTGTGCTTGCCCGATGAAACGATTCACTATCAGGAACGAGATCAAGAGCGCTCGCAGCAGCAGTACGGACTGTTCGATTCGGTCTCGGAGTCAACATCGAAGCCAATGGGGCGCGAGACCAGGCTGCTCGTAGCTCCTCGCAGCGATCTGCGCCCGCTGTACCTGAACACGCAAGGGCTGAGGGTGGGAAAGACGGGGAACGTGCTGAGAATCAAGGATCGCGACAAAGTCGTTCAGGAGGTTCGGATCAAGGAAACCTGCCAAGTAAACGTGCTAGGCAACGTCCAGATTTCGACGCAGGCGATCCAAGAGTTGTGCAAGGCGGAAAAGCCCGTCTGCTACTTCTCGCAGGGAGGCTGGTTCAACGGCATCACAACTGGTCTGAATACGAAGAACGTCGTATTGCGGAAGTCCCAAGTCTTGCTGTCGGACCAAGAGTGGTTCTGCTTGCGCATCGCACGCGCCCTGATCGCGGGCAAGATAAGGAATCAGCGGACCATGATGATGCGGAACCACATCGAGCCGCCGAAGGTGAACCTACGCGAGATGAAGCGGCTGGCGGCAGACGCGGAGACTGCGCGCTCTCCAGAGGAACTGCTCGGGATCGAAGGATACGCCGCACGGCTGTACTTCAGCCAGTTCGGCGGAATGCTCAAGAGGGAAGGCTCGCATCGACCAAATGACGACTTCCGGTTCGACTTCAAGTCGAGGAATCGCCGGCCACCGCTCGATCCGATCAACGCGCTTCTATCGTATGGCTACAGCCTGCTCGCGAAGGATCTGACAGTCGCAACATATGCGATCGGGCTGGATCCAATGATCGGGTACTTCCACGAGCCTCGCCATGGACGTCCCGCCCTTGCGTTGGATCTGATGGAGCCGCTACGGCCGTTGGTGGTTGACTCGGCGGTTCTCAGCGCCATCAACACCGGGATGATCACACCAGGAGATTTCGTAAGGGCGGGTAAGGCGGTAGCTATGACGCCCAAGGGCAGGAAGGCGTTCCTACGGGCTTACGAGGCACGAATGGACTCGCTGGTGACACACCCTCAGCTTGAGTACCGCGTCAGCTACCGACGGCTGCTTGAAATCCAAGCGCGGTTGCTGGCGAAAATGATCGACGGAGAACTGGCCGAGTACCCTGTGTTTGTCACGCGATGAGGCTGCGAGCGATGAGGTGGTGCGAGATTCCCCTTGACCGCTCGCACCGTTGTATGTATAGTGGCTCCAGAGACTTATGGTCGACTCAACGCCATCACCACGGTGATCGTCAACCGATTTCCGGCATCGCTCGGAAAGGACTCGCTTGTTCCTTGAAAGCAAGAGACTTATGCTGGGATCTACTTTCCCGGACGTAACGTCCGGGCCTCATTGAAGCGACGCGGTCGGTACCGTCAACGGCTTGCAGTGGACACTTTCCCGGACGTAACGTCCGGGCCTCATTGAAGCGCAGAACAGAACGGAGACGTTACCCTAGGTCTGAAACTTTCCCGGACGTAACGTCCGGGCCTCATTGAAGCCTGCTCGCGGCCCTCTTCTTGGTCACGCTGTCGCTACTTTCCCGGACGTAACGTCCGGGCCTCATTGAAGCAGTGCAGTACCTGCAGGAACCGCACTGGCGCGCCGCACTTTCCCGGACGTAACGTCCGGGCCTCATTGAAGCACGTTCCAAGGGCAAGCGCCGCAAGCCAAACTGAGACTTTCCCGGACGTAACGTCCGGGCCTCATTGAAGCCTTGCCAGTCGGAGGACCTGCAAGACCGCTCCTAAACTTTCCCGGACGTAACGTCCGGGCCTCATTGAAGCGGCGACAGCGGATTGGAAGCCGTCGCGCAGGCCGTACTTTCCCGGACGTAACGTCCGGGCCTCATTGAAGCTCTTCATCGTCTCGCCCCCATTTTACGCGACCCGACACTTTCCCGGACGTAACGTCCGGGCCTCATTGAAGCGAGCCTCACGCTCTCACGCTAGCGGCGGCGCGGCGGACTTTCCCGGACGTAACGTCCGGGCCTCATTGAAGCGATGTGCCGCAGGGCCGAGTCGGGCGAGTCCGGGTACACTTTCCCGGACGTAACGTCCGGGCCTCATTGAAGCCTGGACTTTCTTTGCGACTCTCTTTCCGCCTCTGAACTTTCCCGGAC
The DNA here is from genome assembly GCA_028819215.1 of Bryobacterales bacterium. Lineage (GTDB taxonomy): Bacteria > Acidobacteriota > Terriglobia > Bryobacterales > UBA6623 > VXMF01. The sequence goes on along the minus strand of JAPPMG010000096.1, from coordinate 433,102 downwards.
GTAACGTCCGGGCCTCATTGAAGCGAGATCGGGCCGCCCGAGACGTTCGGGGACGGCAAGACTTTCCCGGACGTAACGTCCGGGCCTCATTGAAGCCGGGAGGCCGGCCATGAGGTGGAGGTCAATCCCGAACTTTCCCGGACGTAACGTCCGGGCCTCATTGAAGCGACAATCGCCCTTACAAGTCTACCCGCCAAAACGCCACTTTCCCGGACGTAACGTCCGGGCCTCATTGAAGCCTAGGCGCAACCTCACGCAACGGGCGGGAACTAATGGCACTTTCCCGGACGTAACGTCCGGGCCTCATTGAAGCAATACCAAATCCTGCGTTCTGCGGTTTTGGGTCTTACTTTCCCGGACGTAACGTCCGGGCCTCATTGAAGCCCCTTAACTGATCGTTCAGGAAATCGATTGCCGCCGCCACTTTCCCGGACGTAACGTCCGGGCCTCATTGAAGCGTTAGAGTAGTTCCCCTAGTTAGTTGATTGATCCATACTTTCCCGGACGTAACGTCCGGGCCTCATTGAAGCATCAGCTCCCAGTACGCGGTGTCCCCGTCCGGCCCTACTTTCCCGGACGTAACGTCCGGGCCTCATTGAAGCCCGCCGCCCGTCTGCTTGCACGCCGAGCCCGTCGCGACTTTCCCGGACGTAACGTCCGGGCCTCATTGAAGCCTGGCAGGAAGCATCGTGCTTCACTCCAGCCACTCCTACTTTCCCGGACGTAACGTCCGGGCCTCATTGAAGCGTATGGGTATACGAGTTGCTCATTGCGTCTAGCGCTACTTTCCCGGACGTAACGTCCGGGCCTCATTGAAGCGGGATCCGCGCACGCCGAGCAGAGATCGGGCTCGACCCACTTTCCCGGACGTAACGTCCGGGCCTCATTGAAGCCGGTAGGTGCGGCTCGTAGGTATGTCGTGGCTGCTTACTTTCCCGGACGTAACGTCCGGGCCTCATTGAAGCCCGGCGGCCTTCTCACTCTCGATCCCGCGATAAACCTAGACTTTCCCGGACGTAACGTCCGGGCCTCATTGAAGCTCCGAGCGGATCGAGGCCAGCGCCGGCGATTTCACGACTTTCCCGGACGTAACGTCCGGGCCTCATTGAAGCCGCATGTCGATGAACAGGTGGTCGTCGGAGTCGGGAACTTTCCCGGACGTAACGTCCGGGCCTCATTGAAGCAATGCCTATTTCTGACTCGATGTCAAGGCGTCGCACAGCCGAAATGCGCCCAGCCCGAAATGACAAGCGTAGCCAAGGGCGAGTGGGCCCTCGACTCGGTCGGGAAACGTGAGTCGTAGCATCGCACCGCTAGAGTCATTTCGGCGCTCTCGACCTCTAGATCTAGAACGAGTGAAATGCCCGGGACTCTGAATCGTCCCAGCCGGTAGTTTCTCAACCTTGACGGCCTCTGCCATTGCAGCGAACAGACCGCCTCGCAACTTCAGCAGACGCAGCATTTCGGATTGATATCCACCTCGTTTAAGGTGGCCCGACGCGAGAAATGGAGTCACGCTACACCAATCGGTACCACACCCCAGCATTCGGGATGTCGATGCGAAGTCCTCTGGTTTGCCAAACCCCTCCAATGCCAGACGCCACTCCTTACGTCCCTCGATCCCGTCGTCTTCAGAGGCATCTGAACGTCCCCGTCGTTCCGGGATCCAAAGACGATTCAATCGATCAAGCGCATGTTGGACCCGTTCGTCCAATCCGCCGCTAGCATACACAATGAGATGGTCGATCTCGCCGTCCAGATCCGCATCTTCCGGAATCCAGAATGCGTGCGAATGCGTTGTGTCCCTCGACGGGAGGCCAGAATCATCTCTCCCCGACACAAGCCTAGGGGCGCGCGGGATCTTCCGGCCAGTTACGGGATCGTCGGCCCACCCGAACTTTGCGAGCGCGGCGAGACGCAAGGTCTCACCAACCCGGATTGCATTTTCGATTCGAGGCCGAGGGCGCCCTGCCAGTAGGAACCTAGCGATTGTTGGGGCCGGGCCATTAGCCGAAGTCAGATGGGCGGATCTATAGGCGCGCTTGGCGACGGGGCTCAGATCGATTCGACGATACGACACCATCTTGCTCGCGGGCGGTGTACTCCAGCCAAACTTCCTATAGTCACCGGTATCTAAGGAAAGCGCATCCGAAAGCCGTTCTGGCAAAGCCGGCCCGAATCGCTTCCGCTTAGCCTTCTCAAGAGCAGCTAGATTCGTCTTTGGCTGCTTCCATTGGAGATTATCGCCGACCTCGGCTTCGAGCTCGCCGAATAGCCGCTTGCGCTCGGCTGCATACTCCTCTGCAGAGCGAGGAGCAATGACGCTGACAAGGTCGTAATCGACGGCTAGATTGTCAAGAACTGGTTCACAGTTCGCCTCATCAGCGTCCCAGTCATCCGTCGCAACGCACTCTGTCCAGCTCTCCGCCCGTCCAAGATACCCGATGCCATCTGCAAGATCAGACGCAAGGCCGAGCAAGTGTTGATCCAGACTCACCGTGGGCCATGCCACGACGATTGACTCTCCCTTAGGCAAGTGCACAAAAGCGTCAAAGACAAGCGTAGTCTTTCTTGGTGGCACTGGCATGTAATGCCTCGTGTGCGCATGAACTGGGCCTTCTGGCAACCGATACACTGGCGGACATGCGGCCAACTCACTCACCAAGGACTCAAGGTCGTCTTCGCTCCAGCTCTTCCGGTCCGCCTTTCGCCAATAGCTAGCAATCAGCGCTCGCATGATCCGCCAAGGCTCAGGAGGCCACGCTACGTCAGCCTCGTTGACGTGCCGCCCCCACGGCGTTGCGTGGTATCGGTCAGCAGGAAATCGAAAGACTAGTGCAAACATTTGGGCCTAGCCGCCATAGGTAATCGTGAACGCGGGTGGGTCATTGAAGAGTCCTTGAGCAGCCACCGATGCGATTAGCCGTGGGATTTCTTCAGCGAGTGTGTCGGTTGTCGGCAACGCGTAACCTGCGGGCCTAGTGACGTTGGTAGAAATTACGTCTAGATCGCATGCTGTTCGCATACGAAGGCCATGATTGAGTAAGCTCGTGATCTTGAACAATGCGATGGCGAAAAGAAGGTCCTCAACCTTCTTCCCAAGACGGAACGCTCGGACTTGGCGCAGGTCTACGTTGAAGTAGGCCACGATTCGCCTCGCCGTCCACTCGTCTCGCGAGAACGGGACGTTTCCGAATCCCTTAGATGTGTCACCGGATGGATTCACACTATCGTTCTTGACACCTCCACTTGCCGCTACCTTTGCGTCCTTCGCCTCTACGAATGCAGAGATCGCTCGAGGGAGCCGAAGTCTTCCACCGGCAAGGTCCGCCTTAGCAAGGAAGACACCATGTAAGAGTGCATTGACGTCGAATTGCAGGAGGACTTTGGCGAGCTCATGAAGATCCACTCGCCGCTCCTTCATCGGTGCCAGCCTATTCTTGAGTTGATCGAGGACCGCCTTGTCTTTGCCCTCAAGAATATACGGTGAGTTCAATCGATGAGCCTCCAATACCGAATTGGTCAGCGGGCGGTTCTCAGCGTCGACGACCTTGATCAACGGTAGGCCGCGGAGCGGTTCGACCCAATTGTCTGCGGGCTCATCCCAGCAGATGGCCTCAAGTCGATTGGCCATGCTTTGTGCACTCTCGACCAATACGACCTGACCATCATCATCGGGTGAGTCGTACACTGCGTGACCGAGATTCGGAAAACCTGTAGGTTGAAACCTGCTTCCCTGAATTGGCTCGAGGTCGGCTTCGATCAACAATCGCGATGAGCTCGCGAGCAAGCTGAAGTCAAGTGACATTTTCATTCTCCTCTTCGGGCGGATAGGCCCGATCAATCAATTGCCCCAACCCGTGGACATCAAGTGGGATCAACAACGCGGCCGCTAGGCGCTCGGGGTCAAGACCAGCGCCAAGCTGCGAAATCGAACTACCATAGCGGCTCCCGTCAAACGGGGACGCGAATCCGGAAGAACGTGCTCGTCGTAGTGCTCGTCGAACAGCCTCATCGATTCTCCCGCCTCGGAGCACTTGGATCAGTCCTGGTGGCACGGGAACAGTCCAGTCGTCGGGATTCTCGCGTGGACCGACCAAGTTTCGAAGATCCCGGGCTGGACACACGATTGGCTTGAGAGCCGAGTACGGAAAGGGAACGGAATATCGTAGCTTGTACCGTTCTGACAGCTTCAGCTTCGCCGGTTTCGCCCAAGCCAATCCTGCCAACAGCTGCGCACATCGCCTGTCATCGAACCGCCTTGAGAGAAACTGAATCACATTGACCAATAGGGTTGGCGCCGTAGAACCGAATGGTTTGTCACCGAAGCCTCGCCGAGAGTGCTCAACAAGCCTACGCTCCATCACCGCAACCAGATTGGCTGCTAGCCGGCCATTCTTCCAAACCGCCAGTGATTTCGAGCTGTCAGCTGCCCAAACCCGGTACTTTGCATAGACTGAAGACGGCAGCACGGAAGCCAAATGTACGGCCATGGGAAGATCCCCTTGGATTGCGTGCTGCGACCTCTCGCCGCCGGCTGTTAACTCGGTCGAGGGCCAACCAAGACTTGCGAGCGCAGCGGCGACTCGAAACTCAGGTGTATCATCATCTGCCCATCTGACCCATGCGGCAGACAGTCGAGGAGGAGGAGCAATCTTTTCTTGCGCCGAAAGACTCGATTTCAGCCAAAACACGACACCTCCGAGTGCACAGATGGCGTTTTGGACCGACCGTGGATCCAATCTGGACGCAGTCATTGAAAACAGCGAGTCCTCTAGCTCTCGCAGCAAGCCGCGAGCGCATGCCGGCGTGTCTGGGCCTCGAATCTCTCTACGCAAGCGGCTCAGCCACCCGCCCACATCAAGATCCGCAATCAGTTGCGTTGAGGTGGCCTCGTTTCTCGCAACACTCCGACGCCCAACTGGTGTCGCCAAATAGGCTTTCCCAGCCCTCATGACGAATGTGTAGCGTTCAAAGCCAACAATCCCGCGGCTAATGCCTAGGCTCGCGGCAGCCCTAGCAAACTCCAAACCATCACGTGCGGTTTTTCCGTTGAGGATCGCTCGCCCTTCCCTTAGCAACCCGCGCAATTCATCGCAGCTTGCGGGTTGCTCCCAAAGTGGTGCCCAAAACTCCGCCCGAGCGTTCTCCTCGTCTGTCCCCCTCAATCCTCCAGAGCCGGCACCCGTCGTCCGAACAGTGAATGGGAAACTGGCACCGGACTCTTGTAGCCCTTGATGTCGTCTAGCCGCTGAACCTCCGAACATGACGGCACCTTCAAGTGTCAGAACGAAATCCCAAGGGTTGCTCATCGGAGTACCGGAAAATCCAGTTGCCCCATTGGGGCCCGTTGTGCCCGGCGAGTATTGCCCCATGACCTCGGGTTTCAAGCCAGCCACGGCATCCCCAAAGAGCGCGGCACGAAGAGAGCTTCTCGATTCTGGATTCGGATTGCCCGTCCCCGCATCGAACAACCCGAGAGGCTTTTCGGAGAAAAGGCGTTGCAGGTAGTTGTTGGTGAATTCAAGTCGACCATCGTTGCCGCCTGTGCCCAATAGTTGCGGAAAGGAGACTTGATCGGACGAGAGCGCGAGAGCAGCATCCATCCACTCGATTGTCGGTTCACTCAGCCAGTTCCGTAGTGAAGACACAAGCGCTACCTTGTCCTGGCCTTCCGGCCGACTTTGCAGGCCCATCCGCTTGATCACAGCTCGTGCCTGACGGATGCTGTTGCCGATTGCGCGAAAACGGTCCGCGACTTCAAGCTCCATAAGTGGCCCGATACCACTCTTGTTGTCCTTTGGATAGAAGCCGCTGCCACCATTCCATGGAGCAATGATGGGGGTCGGACAGTAGTCATAAAGGAAGAACCTCTCGAGCGACTCCCGGTCGAGATAGGTGTGCAGGGCGAAGCTGGCTCTTCCCCAATACCCTCGAGCGTTGGGATCAGCCGCATGGCCGCTCACGTTGCTGGATGGACTCTGGATCAACCGCAAGACACCTAGCGACTTGAGATAGGCCGCGAGTGGCCGCGAACAGCATCCTCGCAGCGGTAAAGCACTGGCCGCTCCTAGAGCGCTACTCTTCATTTTTTCTCGAAGCCCTCCAATCGGCTAGTCGCACAAGCGCTTCTAGCCAAGCAAGCCTGAATGGCCCCCATTCGGCGAGCAGTTGGCGTGTGCGCTCCGCCCAGCTAGCACCACTCTCCGGGTGGGCCCCAAGTTCCATCAACGAAAGCGAAAGGGGTCCACCTCGCCAAACGTTGCCAGCCCCTAAGTTCACTGCCGGAAGGATATCGCCATCCCACACACCTCGCGCAAACTTTCGTCCGTCCGGTTGGCCGTCTGCGCCTTTCGGGACCTGCTCGTTGGGAAAGGCACGGAGGTTCATTCTCACTTTGCCGTGATGGGCGGCGATCATGTAGCCGACAAGATCCACGTCGCGAGACCATTCTTTGTGAGCCATGAATGCCAGCAATGAGACAAGCTCATGACGAAGATAGGCGCGACCTTGTTTCCGATCGTATTTGGGCGCCTTGGCGAACAAACTGTGAGATGGCAGGCTGGTTCCATCGTCAAGCCGCAGCCGTGCTTGGAATGCCTCGTGCGCCTTGCCCACATCGTGCCAGCGTGCAGCCAGCAACACCTTTTCGCTCAAGCCATGATCAATTCCAAGACGTTTACACAACTCTTCCGCCTCTTCAGCGACGTGACCTAGGTGATCCGTGAGCATGGTGGGGCTACTTCGCTTGGTCTCGTCATCGGAGTCGTTGGAATCAGCATTCAAGGTCCGCGCCGTATCAGCAGTATTGATCTCAACCACCTCGACGATCTGTTTCGAACTCGGATCGAACCCGCGCTCGGGCAGGTACCCACCAGCCGAATGATGAATGAGCAACACCAACCCTGGCCAAGGATCACCCTCTAGTGGAATCCACGCACGCTTCTCCTGGCTGCCGGCCTTCTTGGCTAGTGGATCCAAACGATAGGCTCGATATCCTCTTGAGCGCAGTCGCGCGAGCCAAGTTCGAACTCCTGAAATCGGAGCAGCGCACAACTCGTCCTTCTGCGGGGCCAGTTCAGATTCAGGACCATTCTTCGTGTCGAAGTCTCGCCAAACCACGCGAACGTCAGTATCGTTAGGTTGGCGGATATACTGCGACACATCGACGTCGAATCCGGTTAGGTCGGGGTCTGTGTCAAACAGATCTTCCAAGTCCTTGCCGCGAACTACCGCTTTATGGGAAAACTCGTCTGCTCTAGGCGCAGGCAGGTCTAGCGGCGAGCCACTAGACAACTGAGAAAGGGCATGCCGAGCTGCCGTCAATTCAACTTTGTGATACGGAAATGCCACGAAATCCGCTTCCCCGTCTGACGAAGCTAGAAGATCAACCCAGTGGATAGAGCCTCCTCCTGAAGGATTCAACTCACCATAACGGTTCACTCGGCCAAACCGTTGGACCATTGACGGAAGCGGCGCGAGTTCTGTGATCAGAGTGGCCGCCGAAAAGTCTAGTCCAGCTTCGACAGCCTGAGTCGCTACTACCACCAAGTCCTTTTGCTCGTGTGGTTTCGGGAGTTTGTCGATCTGCAACTGACGATCAGACGAGCGAAATCTAGAATGGATGAGCGCACACTGAGTCGCGTTGAAGAACTGACTTATGTTCCTATAGACTGCCTGCGCGCGCGCAACTGTGTTGAGGACGATCAGGGTAGTGCTGCCTGGCACGTGCAGGTCTCGAGCTTCCTTCGCCATATCCGCAGCGTACGCTTGAACATCTGCGGCAGTCTTGCCCGCGACTGTAACGCTTGACCTACCGACAGGCTTCGGTGCGGCGACTAGCGTACGGACTCGCTCCGACTTCGCTTCCGCCGGAAAGTCGGCTAACGCGTCCATGATGGATGGACTCTCTGGAAAATCCACAGTGTTCAACCAGTCACTATGAAGCGTGGCCGAGACCCAAAGGCTCCGGCTTGCCGCTACAGTGCCGTGACGACGACGAAACCCTTCCAGTTGAGTGGACGTTGCAAGGCCCGCACCCATGAGCTGAACCTCGTCAAAGACCCATTGGACATCGTTTTGCAGCAGAGCGAAATCAACGGGCCATCGGTATCGACTCATGGCATATCCACGCATCAACGCACGAGATAGCAACAGATCCTGCGTGCCGACCAAAATAAGCGGCGTTTCCGGCTCTTCATACCAAGGTGTCTCATCAAATCCACCCATCAGCATGTGGATATCTGTAATCGGTGACCTATCACCCAATGCTTCAATCCAGCACCGGACGTTGTCTACGGTCTGGTCAACTAGTGTTCGCATCGGCAAACAGTACACGAGCCGACGCGGCGTGCGATTGGGCATATGCAGCCGGCGCCAGCACCAACCCAGCACGACCGCAGCAGTCTTGCCAAGACCTGTAGGCGCTGTAAGCGCATCAGGCCATTCTTCGGTCTTAGCCAATCGCCGCTGGTAGCCATAGCACTCGTGGCCCGTGGCGCGTCGGAAGAACTCGTCGAAATTCATCGCCTCAAATCTCCACGTCAACACCGTGCAGGCTCTCGAAGCCTGTGAACGAGGCCGGGACGAAAGTGTCCCGGAGGCAAGCAGTACTGCTCGACTGCTCCTTTGGCAGACTACGCTTCAAAGAGGCTCGAACCCGTTCTCCAGCAACGCAACGTCCACTCGTCTGGGTATCGAGACACCCCTGAACATTTATGCTCTGGCTCCGCATCTACATTCGTAGTATACTATAGGAGAAGTAAACACCGCTCACCGGCCTTCTTGGTTTATCGGAAGAACGATGCATAGAGTTCGGAAACACACTCTGATCGCAGCAGCGAGCGTTGCCACGACCCAAGCCTCTGTACTGGTAAGGGACGAGCTTACTTCATCGGGTTGGATAAAGCAAGAAGTTCGTCGGCGAAAAGAGAGCTTCGTCTCTATCAGTGCGCTTGAAATCACGGAAATCGATCGCACTGGGGTGAAGGCTGCCCCCAGAGGACCGGCAGCTCGGGATCAAGCCTGAAGCGAATCACGCCGCCGCGCAGCGCCGTTCCGGAATGTGTGGCAGCTAATGAACGCCACGAATGTCTCAGCGTTACGTACGGCTCAGATCGCACTCTGATGCTGGCGTCGAGAACACCCACGTTCGTTTCCTAATGCCGGCGCGGAGAGGCTCGTAGCGACGAACACGGTACGCCTTAAGAGTTACCCAAGCATTCGGCCTGACAACAAGTAAAGGCGAACCGGACCCGATCCTCCCAGCGGCGCAACCCGTACATCATGCCGCGCCGCCCAAGCGGTGCCGACAGTGCCGCTCGGCGTCGATCTGCAGTTCGATCGCGGCCACGACTACCTGCCGACGCCTATAGACGCGTGGACAGGCATCTGATCTCGAGTCGATCAACTGACCACGGACGCTGCTTCGTTCCGTCTCTCTGAAATCGATGAGCGCCGCAGAAGTATCGGTGACTCAAGGTCGCTACTGCGGAGTCTCAGGTTCGTCTCGGCCAATTGCCTCAGCCGCAAGACACTCAGCCATCCGGCAGGGTAATGCCCGAAAGTAAACGATCTGCCGAGCGAGCCGTCACTGTAGAGGAACGTTCATCGTCTCTTGGGAGCCATCAATCCGAGGCCCGTCTGGAACACCTCTGAAGCGCGAGGCCCCCCTGCTACGAATAGTGCCCTTTGTATCTGCGTGAAGGCCTGAAATCCCCTTATCGATTACCCAATTGACGTTCGGCCTCGATCGCAGCCATAGCCCTGATTGCCTCTAAGGTCTCCTTCTTGCTTTGCCGCAGCAAGTCGATTTCGGATGGTGTCAGCATCCGGGGACCTTTCGAGGTAGCGAGCTTCCGATTGAGTAAGGCAGTCGAAGGAGTGACCAAACTGGTCGCGCCACCATTGCTCGAATTCGATGCCGTGTCGTTGTCTGAGTGCATCCAATTGCTCCTTCGACGGACTCAGTCTAGCAGAGTGTTTCTTGCCTGTGAGCACGGTCGCCCCAATGACCTTTCCACCCACATGGTGAATCCAACCCCGCAGGTTTGCGAGAGTACCACCCTGACCGACGAAGTCGTCCACTAGGACGTACTCGCGTCCGGGTTGCAATTCTCCGGAGAAGCAGGCTTGACGTGCGAGCCGACCGTAACCGCTCGCGCCCGTATGAGAAACAAGATTCGCCTGAACGACGGTTGCTTCGGTTGGCAGGCCAAGTCGTGTACCGAGCAGAGCTGCTAACGCAATCGGTATCTCATTGACGCCGTCCCGCTCATAAGCGTGCGCACTCACGAGCGTAGGCGAGCCATGCTGGCCGGAATCTCCGAGAAGTAGAGACCCAACTGCTTCGAGCCTGTCTTGACTGACCAGTTCAGCAACCAGCGCTCGCGCTGCGCCTAGGTCGCCAGATTTCGCCTTGGCGTATTCCCGGTGGCCCTTTACCACTGGCTCGGCAGCCAGAATGATGACATCCGGAAACGTTCCCCAAGGCACCCTCGGAGGATGATTCATCGCTTTGCGGTCGGCTTCCCCTGCTTGCTATCTGCCGAATCGTAGGTGCCGCTGCACCTTTGCGAATGGCCTATGCCAGACTTCATTATTCGCACAAGCCGCAGCGATAGCCAGCCCTGGACCGCCGCATAGTAGTCAATCGGCGAGCGTAAGGCGCGCGCCGTGCAGCTGTCCGACGGCAGCGGCCTGCGGGCCAAGCCCCTGCCGACGACGGGCTTTGCCAGCGGCGCAATCCGCGCTCACGGCCGCTCCCGCCAGCTATTCGGCGAGGGCGAGAGCGAGGTGATCGGGGCGTTGCTGTGGCTCAACGGTTCGCTGCAGGTGCTGGGCGGCCTCGCCGACACCGTGAAGTTCAGCAGCGCACAACGCGAAGCTGAGGGACGCGCCCGACCGCTCTAATTCTCTACGCGCACCGTGACGATGTCGATGTCGTGGTACTGCTGGTGGTGCACCGAGCTGGCGTAGTGCCGCAACAGCTTCAGCGAGATTGGCTCCTCGCCGCCTTGGTCTGCCCAGCGGCCCAGCAGTGCAATGCGATCCTCGATATTGTGTTCAGCCATCGAGGCCATGAACTCCATCTCTGCGGCATTGCCGTCGCCGGACAGGGCCAAGAGCAAGTGCTTAGGAGGATCTGCCGATTCCCCGTCTTCATCTTCTGGCAGCAGGCTCAGGATCGCCTCTTCCCCGGCGGCCCGCAGGCGGTTCGCGGCTTCGTCGTCCCAGCGCCGCTGCTCGGCGAACTCGCTCAGGAACGAATCGACCCCCGGCAGCGACTTGGCCGTCAGGGTTGTCTTGAGAGTGAGCCGCTTGGGTTTGGTCGCTTGCATCGCAAGCACCATCAAGACTGCGGCCAGGCCACCGGCCGTCATGCCATTGCCGAGGATCGATGCACCGAACTCACCTAAGCTGTCGGCAAAGATCTGCTGGTTTTGGAACCCGACTCCAAGCCAGAACGCAACTCCAATGACGACGCTCTTGCGATAGTCCAGGCCGTCCTTGATCGCGATACGAATGCCCAGTGCGAAGAGTATCGCCAACAGTACCAGCACGTAGGCCGATACGACCGGGTCCGGGATCGCAAGGATAATCGCCGCGAGCTTCGGAATGAACGCAGCGGCTACGAACAGGCCTCCGATGCAAACGCCTACCGTGCGGGAGGCAACGCCGGTCAATTCGGTGATGGCCACGCTCGAGGAATAGGTGGTGTTGGGCACGGTGCACGTCAGGCCTGAGAGGAGGTTGCCCAATCCATCTGCCGCCACCGCCCCCTGGACGGCTCGAAAGTCAGTGGCGCGCGGCTCGCGCCATGAAACCTGCTGGATGCCGATGGCATCCCCGATCGTTTCAATGGCACCTACGATCGTCACCAAGACGAAGAGCGGCAACAGCGTCCAGAACGACGCATCGAAACTTAGATCGATCCCCGGCCAACCCGTTGTCGGCAGGCCTATCCACGGAGCGGCGGCGACCATCGAAGTGTCGTACAGCCCGTAGAACGACGCTACGACGCAGCCCGCCCCCACGCCGATTACCGGCGCCCACAGCCGCCAGGCTCCCGAGGCAAGCAGGGCCAGCGCCGTAGTCGTGACGAAAGTCGCTCCTGCGCAAACCTGAGCGCCAGCCACAGGCGTTCCCTCGGGCACGTTCGCCAACATCTCGAACAGAATCGGAACGATCGTGACGGCGATCAGCATGATGACCGTGCCAGCCACAAGCGGAGTGATGACGCGTCGAAGCAGCGAAAGATGCGAGGCGAGCAGGAACTGGAACAGCGAGGACGCGATCACCAGCGCCGCCAGCAGGCCCGGGCCGCCCTCAACCAACGCGGATACCGAGACCGCGATGAAGGCTCCCGAGGTCCCCATCAGCAGGATATAGCCAGCACCGATACGGCCGACCTTGATGGCCTGGATGAACGTGCTGACACCACACACGCAAAGGCCTGCAAATACGGCCCACAGCAAGTAGTCCTCGCCCGTGCCGGCCGACCGGATCACGACCGCAGGCGTGAGTACGATGCCGCTGATGGAAAGCAGCGCATATTGCGCTCCCAGACCAAGCGACAGCGCAACGGGCGGGCTTTCGTCGGGCTGGTAGCGAATCGCTCTGGGAGCGCGAGAATCCGAAGAGGCCACGGATGCCTATTCTACCCGCCTACTCAGCCGGGGCCCGGCCGCTTCCGCCGTAGGCCAGATCGGCCCCTCAGTCATCAAACCCCGCAACACGCTGCCACATCGCCCCTGAAACGCCGCATTGCGTCGGTTGGCGGCACCGTCCGGCTATTCGTTGGCGGGCCGGCCGATCCGGATTTCGGCCTTGAGCGGCGCGGCCTCGGCGTCCCCCCGAAAGCTGCCTTGTATAGGGCTGGCCTCGGAGGGCGAGTTCCCAGCCGCCACCGCTACATGCCGGTCAGCAACGGCCGAGCCCTGCGTGGGATCGTATCCACGCCAGCCCCCGCCCGGCAGGTACACCTCCGCCCAAGCATGCATGAAGCGGGCGCCAGATCCTTGCTCTTGGTAGCCGCTCACAAAGCGCGCGGCGATACCAACGGCACGGCAACAGTCCATGAACAGGACGGCGAGGTCACGACACGCGACCCGCCCAGCGGCCAGAGTCTGTGCGGGCAGCAATGGCTCACCATGCTCGCGCACGGTTACCGCGTGTGATTCGTGAATCGCCTGGTTCAGCGCGCTGAGGAACGCCTGCGGCTGGCGCCCGGATTGAGCAAGGATCGGGCGTATGAACTCGTCGACGGCAAGGTCGGCCCCGGCCGTCCGCGCCAGCGATGGAGCGAGGCGATCACGCACGGTCACCGAATACTCGAGGGGCAGCCTTCCCGCGCCGTCGCCAATGACCAAGTAATCGAACGGATTGATCTGCAGCGTCTCGACCTCGAATTCGCTGGTGACGTTCAGCGCCTGTGTCAGGCCCGAGAACCACGCATGCGCAACGATGTTGCCTTCGACGTCCGAGGCTTCGCTGAGCAATTCCGGCTCCGGCGTCACCCTGAGCCGGTATCGCAGCAGGCGCTGGAAGCTGTCGCACCTGGGTCTGAGTCGAATGACGTGCGGCTCCAAATATACGGGCTCGCTATAGCGAAACCGCGTCGTATGGCTCGCAACGAAGCGCATGCTCGGGACCGCCGCGGGAATCAGGACGGGCCGCTCTCGCCGTCGCCGTTCGGGGTCAGTTTGGCAAACGCCTCCTCCAGCCATTCCCCGGGCAAGTCACGCATCGTGATGCGCAAGTGCTCTTGCCACCAGTTGGAGATGGAAGCAAGGTCGTCCTTCTGGAAGCGGTGCTCGACGACGCGGAACGAATTCGGTGCATACAGCACTACATCGATCGGAAAATCCACGTCGGCCGCGCTGATGCGGGTGGAATCGAAAGCCAGGCAGCCCGCCTTGAAGGCGTGGCGCATCGAGTCCGCGTATGTCAGGGTGCGGTCGAGGATCGGCTTGCCATAACCCGTCGAGCCAATCACGTGATACGGTGTCGCGCGGCCTGTGTCGACCCAATTGCCCTCCGGATAGACCAGATACAGCTTGTGCTTTTGGTCGTCCCTCAGCTGACCGCCGATCAACGCCTTCATGTCGAACGACAGCCCGCCATCCACCAGCGACTCCTTGTCCTCGCTCGAGACTCGGCGCACTTGGTCGGTGAACAGGTTGACGACTTGGTAGAGCTTGGTGAAGGGCTCCTGTCTGTTGGCCAGCGCCTCTTCAAAGTACGTGAGCGCCTTGTCCCGTATCGAGCGCAGCCCGGACGTCATGATGAAAAGCGCTCCGCCGTCTGTTTCGTAGGTGGTGACCTTTCGGGCGGTCAGGCACTCGTTGCCCGATGTCAGCCTGGTGTCGGCGATGCCGACCAAGCCGTCTTGCACGTTGATGCCGAGGCAGAACGTCATGTCACGGCAGCCCCCGCCGAACTGACCCTGCTCGCGATCCGAGGGGCGAAGAAGGAACTCTGCAAGGCGTCGCCAATCTCATTGAGACCGACCTGCAACTGGTCCAGGAACTCGTGCAGGCCCTCAATGATCACCTCATCTACAGCAGTATAGTCAAGGCTCGACACGAGCCGGCCCAGACGTCGCTCGGCCAGATTGCGAAAGGTTCCCGGCCGCGTGCCGGTGATGGCGTGGAGCGACTCGTCGGCGCGCCGCAGGCAATTCCTCACCGAGCGCGGGAACTCCGGATCCAAGATCAAGAATTCGGCTGTCCTGTCCAGCCGGACCACGCCGTGCCGCTGTCGGTACATCTCCAGTGCGCTCACAGACTGCAGGACCGCAGTCCAGTGCAGGTCGTCGGTGGGGCTGCCCACGTCGGCGGGCGTGGGCAGGAGCATGAAGTAGCGGATGTCGACGATACGCGTGGTCTTGTCCGCCCGCTCCAAGAGGCGCCCGATGCGGCTGAAGTGCCATGCTTCGGAGTGAGACAGGGTTGCGTTGGTCGCCCCCTCGACGCCATGGCTGGCGCGCACGACGTGCCGGAGGAAGTCGTAAGAAAGTTCGTTGCTAGCCTTGGCTTGGTTCTCGACGTACAGATACGCTTCGTTGATCTCGCCCCACACCGCTGACGAGAGGATCTCGCGGATCGAGCGGGCGTTCTCGCGCGCGGCCCGCAATGAGGAGATGATCGAGTTTGGATTGTTCGGATCGAAGGTCAGGAACCAGCACACCTCTTCTTGGTCCGCGGCGCTGTAAGCCTTCTTGAACGCTTCGGCATCGCCAGTGATCTCGACCAAGGGGCCCCACTGCGGCGGGAGGCCGGACGGCAGGTCGAGCATGAGGTGCTCATTGACCTCGACGAAACGGGCCACGTTTTCGGCGCGCTCTATGTAGCGGCTCATCCAATAAACAGACTCTGCGACGCGGCTCAGCATCTCGTGTATCCCAGCGCTTAAAGCGTTCCCTTGCTCTCAGCCAAGCGCGACTACACAGCTGCGGCATCCTTGCCGGAAGCCAGCACCCACGTGTCCTTGCTTCCGCCGCCTTGCGAGGAATTCACCACCAAGGATCCCTTGCGCAAGGCTACGCGAGTCAGGCCACCCGGCAGTACGAAGATCTCGCGCCCGTATAGGATGAAGGGCCGCAGGTCGACATGGCGGCCTTCGAAGCGGCCTTCGACCAAGGTCGGCACGCGCGATAGCGAGAGCGTGGTCTGGGCGATGTAGTTGCGGCTGTTCGCAAGGATCCTCTGCCTGAAGTCCTCGTGCTCGCTCTCGCTGGCGTGCGGACCGATGAGCAGTCCGTAGCCGCCCGACTCGTTCGCGGGCTTGACTACCAGCCGCTCGATGTTCTCCAGCACGTGCTGGCGCTGCCGCGGATCCCAGCACATATACGTGGGCACGTTCGGGATGATGATGTCCTCGCCCAAGTAGTAGCGGATGATCTGCGGCACGTAGGCGTAGATCACCTTGTCGTCGGCCACGCCCGTGCCGGGCGCATTCACCAGCGTAACCCGACCCTTGCGGTACGCATCCATGACTCCGGGCACGCCGAGCAAGGAGTCTGGGCGAAACACCTGCGGGTCAAGGAAGTCGTCGTCTATGCGGCGATAGATGACGTGGACACGCTCCAAGCCGGCGGTCGTCCGCATGTAGACCGTATCGTTTTCGACGACCAAGTCGCGCCCCTCCACCAATTCGACGCCCATTTGCTGGGCAAGGAACGAGTGTTCGAAATACGCCGAGTTGAAGGGGCCCGGTGTCACGACCGCCACCTGCGGCCGCTCCGCGTCGGGTGGAGCCACGTCCTCGAGCATGGCAAGCAGCCGCCCCGGGTAGTCCGCCACCAAGCGCACCCCCAACCCTCGGAAGACCTTCGGAAACGTCTGCTTTAGCACCGCGCGGTTCTGCAGCAAGTAGGAGACGCCAGAGGGAACCCGCAGGTTGTCTTCCAGGACATAGATCTGTCCGTCGGAGTCGCGAACCAGGTCGGTTCCGGTGACGTGGCACCATACGCCCCGCGGCGGCTTCAACCCGAGGCACTGCTCACGGAACCCTTGGGCGGAAAGCACGATCTCTTCCGGAATCACGCCGTCCCTGACGACCTTGCGGTCGTGGTAAACGTCGTCGATGAACAGGTTCAATGCGTGGATGCGCTGCCGCAGGCCCCGGTCGATCCACTCCCACTCCTCGGCCGTGACCAAGCGCGGCACGAGGTCGAACGGGAAGATCTTCTCCTGGCCGCGGTCATCGCTGTAGACGTTGAACGTGATGCCCATGTGCATCAGGTTCCGCTCGGCGGCGCGCTGCCGTCGCTGGAAGTCCCCTTCGGGCAGGGAGTTGATCCGGTCCACGAGGAGGCCGAACTTGCCGCGCGGCGTGCCATCGGCATGGAATAGCTCGTCGTAGAATCCTTCCGTGTCGTAGGAGTTGAAATCCATGGGGACTATATATGAGAGTACCGTCAGGCCGCCCTCGCATACGATTCTGGAGCGACGCACGGCCCAGTGACCCACGTTGACGCTCCGGCGGCAATAACCCCGGCCGCCAAAATGTCGATCGCGGCATTCACGTCGCGATCTTCTACCAGTCCGCAGGCCCGGCAACGGTACGCCTTCGCCGCGACGTGTTTCCCCGGTTGTTCCTCCGTTCCTCGCGCTGAGCACGTCATCTTCGCGACCTGCAGCCGCTCCACCGCGACCAGTCCGTGGTCGCGGATGATCTCGGTTGCGGCCCGATGGCACGCGTTCCGCTCCCGCCGCCCGAATCAGCGTCGTCCGGGACCCACAGGCAGCGCGGCCGGAGCGCCCCGCGACAACACGAGTGCCGGAACCGCCGAACTGTGCCCCGCCGCATGTCCAGACCGGTCTGATAAGATTCACTTTTCGGCATGGCCGCACGCATTCTGGATGGCAACGCAATCCGTGACAGCGTCCTAGCGGAGTTGGCTTCCCGGGTCGAGCAAGCTGCACGTTTCGGCATTCGCCCCGGCCTTGCCGCAGTTCTGGTCGGCGAGGATCCGGCTTCCAAGATCTACGTCCGAAACAAGGTCCGCGCCTGCGACCGCATCGGGGCACACTCCGAGACCCTACGCATGCCCGCAGAGACCACGACGCAGGAACTGTTGTCCGTGGTGGAGGATCTCAACGCGCGCGAGGAGATCGACGGCATCCTGGTTCAGCTGCCGCTGCCTAGCCACGTCGACGCCCAGCGCGTGCTCGGCTGTATCGCTCCGGAGAAAGACGTCGACGGATTCCATCCCGTCAACGTAGGCAAGCTCGCGAGCGGGCAGTCTTGCCTGGCACCATGCACGCCGCGCGGCCTCATTGAAATCCTCAAGCGGAGCCGGATTCAGATCAAGGGCCGCCATGCGGTCGTCGTCGGGCGCAGCAACATCGTGGGCAAGCCGGCCGCATTGCTCTTGCTCGCCGAACACGCCACAGTCACCATCTGCCACTCTCGGACTCCCGACCTGCCCGCAGTTTGCCGGCGGGCTGAGATCCTAGTGGCCGCAGCCGGCAGGCCGGCCATGCTGACGCGGGAACACATCGGCGACGGGGCAGTGGTGCTCGACGTCGGAATCAACCGCTTGCAGGATGCCGCTACGGTACATCGCCTCTTCGCGCACGACGCCCGGCGGCTCGCGCGATTCGACAAGACCGGCAGCACTCTCGTGGGAGACGTCCATCCGGGCGACGTCGTCCAGTGTGCCTCCGCATACACGCCGGTGCCCGGCGGGGTCGGGCCACTAACGATCGCGATGTTGATGTCCAACACCCTGGCGGCAGCCAGTCGGCGCGCCCCTGCCGATTCACCCATGCGGGCATGAGCCTCGACGCCTACGGCTGGGAGCCGTTCTTCGAGCGGCAGCTGCCTGGCCCACCCGGCACGGAGACCGGACGCGTTCGGCTGGCGACGGCGAGGAGAGTCGACGTGTTCGCAGCGGACCGAACTGTCCCTGTGAGCCTTCCGCGAAACGTTGGCGCGGCGGCGGTCGGCGATTGGGTGCTGTTCGATCCGAAGAAGCGGATCGCTACCAAGATCTTGGCAAGGCGCAATGCGCTCGCTCGCAACCGTCCGGGCCATGCCGCCAAGCGCCAAGTCCTGGCGGCGAACATCGATGTCGCCCTGATTGTGGCAGCTCTGGACCGGGACCTGCGCCCCAGACAGATAGAACGCTACCTGACGAGCGTGCTGGCCAGCGGCGCCGCGCCATTGATCGTGCTCAACAAAGCGGACCAGTGCCCGACTTCCGAGGAAGTAGCCAGAATGCTGCGCGACGCGGATGCCCGCTACCCGGTGGTCATGACCAGCGCCACGACGGGCCAAGGCGTGGACACCCTCCAAGGCCTGCTGCCAGAGCGCGGCACGATCGCGCTCGCGGGACCGTCCGGCGCTGGCAAGTCCTCGCTGATCAACGCGATGCTGCAGTCGCAGCGTCTCGCGACCGCCAGCGTCAGGAGCCAAGACAATCGCGGGCGGCACACGACCACTCGGCGCGAGCTGGTAGTGCATCCGAACGGCTGCCTGCTAATGGACATGCCCGGCATCCGCGAACTGTATCCATGGAGCACTCCTGAGGTCGTTGACCAAGTGTTTCCCGAGATCTCCGGGCTCGGGCAGGACTGCTACTACCGCGACTGCCGCCACGAGAGCGAGCCCGGCTGCTCCATCCGGGCCGCAGCGCAAGATGGATCGATCGACCCTGGCCGCCTCGCCAGCTTCCTAGAATTGCGCCGCGAGCAAGAAGAGCTGCGGCGCAGTGTCGCGGAGCGGCACTCGGGCGCGGACTGAGGCGGTCGCAACCCCTACAGCTTGCGTACCATCACCGCGAAGCCATCCTGCGCTAGCCGAACCTTGGCAGACTCCGCTTCCCTGTCGTTGGGAAACGGTCCGACGACGACACGATAGAGCCCGTCGTCGCCCGCAGGCTGGATATATCCCGGAAACCCTTGGGCGCGCAGCCAATCGACCAAGCCCTTGGCGTTCTTCCGCGAGTTCAGGGCGGCCACTTGGTAGTGCAACTGCTTGCCTAGCGCGGCCTTGGGCCGCGGCGCGGGCTCGCGCGCCGCAGTTGTCGGCTCGTCCGTAGCGGGCGAGTCGTCAGAAGGCGGTTTCTCTGCCGGCGCGTCGGCGGCCGAAACCTGTTCCGCCGCCGGCCGGGCCTTGACCGCTGCCGAGGGCTTGACCCGTTCGATGCGCTGGCGCTCTTGATCGCTACCAGCAGACTGCTTCGCCTCGCTCGCCGCCTTGACTTTGGCGCGCTCCTCTTCCAGTTGCTCCAACAGGATGTCGGGAATCGCCACAGGCTCGGTGTGAGCGTCCGCTTGCTTCTCCAAGAACGCCAGCAAGCTGGGCTCGCCGCGCTGGGCTCGCTTCTGGCCGTGCTCGACTCCACCGACGAACGTCAAGCCGAGCGCGGCGACGCTGAACAGGATCAGTCCGAGAACCTGCTTGAAGCCGAAGACGACTTCTATCTCGTCTGCGGCTTTGGTCCTGGATCTCCGAGCCATGCTCAATTGTAGCGAATTCCAAAACATTTTGGTCGAATTTGTGCCAAAGCGGACCAACACCTCCAGTCCGTGACGCAGCCGGAGGTGCACAAGTCCCGCGACAAGCCTTCCCGCCGTGACGCCTGGATCGGAGCGCTTCAGCTCCGCAGCCCGGCTGGTCTCAAGGTGCCCTGCGACTCGCTCAGCCGTCGCGAGGAGCGGCCCGATCGGTCGGGGAAGCGGCAGGGTTCCGCCCTGGCACGACCCTGCCGCCCGAACGCCTAGGGCGCCGAAGCTATCTGAAGTCCCTCGGTGTTGGTCTCCGCTCAGCGGGGCTGGTCATCGCCGTTGCCCATTCTGGCGGTCCACTTGGCCAAGCCGTGGAATAGGTCTACGGGAAGCGGCAGCACGATGGTGGTGTTCTTCTCGGTACCGATCTCATTCAGGGTCTGCAGGTACCTTAGAGTGATCGAGGCTGGCTGGTCGCTGAGCTTGCCAGCGGCTTCGGTCAGCTTGGCGGCGGCCTGCAACTCGCCGTCCGCATGGATGACCTTGGCGCGGCGCTCGCGCTCGGCTTCGGCCTGCCGCGCGATCGCTCGAATCATCTGCTCCGGCAGGTCGACATGCTTGACCTCCACCGCTTGAACCTTGATGCCCCACGTGCCGGTCTGCTCGTCCAAGGTCGACTGCAAGCGTGCATTGAGCTTTTCCCGCTGGCTCAGCAACTCGTCCAACTCGGCTTCGCCCAAGACCGAGCGAAGGCGCGTCTGCGCCAGCTGCGAAGTGGCGTGAATGTAGTGCGCCACCTCCACCACAGCCTTGGTGGGATCCATAACTCGGAAGAAGACGACTGCACTCACTTTGACCGTGACGTTGTCACGCGTCACCACGTCCTGGGACGGCACCTCCAGAGTTTCCACTCGCAGGGGAATGCGCACCATCCGATCCAAGGGGCGGAACACGAAGATGATCCCGGGCCCCTTGGGCTGAGGCAGGAGGCGTCCGAGCCGAAAGATGACGCCACGCTCGTATTCAGCCAGTATCTTGATGCAGTTAATCAAGTACAGCGCGACGATTCCTATCAGGAACAGGGTGATATTCATGCGAGTCTCCTTGGCGCCGCGGGCCGAAATCCGGGGCCGACGGCATGCTCTGAGGATACTAGGCGGTCGCTAGCAAGGCAACGCAGCGCTTGCTCAAGCCGGTGCCGATCGAGTTGCTGCGCGCGACTGCCTCAGCTCTGATTCGGTTCGACCTCGAGATACATGCCGTCCACTGCGATCACGCGAACACTCTGGCCCGCAGCAATGCTCGATGCCGCGCGGGCGTTCCAGAGTTCGCCGTGGACGAACACCTTGCCTTCCGGATCCAGGGTAGCGCGCACTTCGCCGACCTCGCCTACCATCGCTTCGCTGCCGGTCGCGGACTTGAGCCGGAACGAGCGGATCGCGAGCTGCAGCAGGAATACGCTGATTGCGGCGAACGGGAGGGTGATGCCGACCGCGGAGAACCATCCGACCTGCAGTTCGGGCACGTCGGTGTCAACGAGGATCACCAATCCCAGAACCATGGCGATGATGCCACCCGTGGCGAGGATCCCGTTGGTCGGAGTGAACGCCTCGAGCACGAACAGCCCCAATGCCAACACGGTCAGGGCAACGCCGGCGATGTTGATGGGCAGCAGCGAGAGGGCCATCAGCCCCAAGATCAGGAGAATCCCGCCAGCAACACCGGGAAACACCAGGCCTGGATTCGTAAACTCGATGTACACTCCGGCTGCGCCGAGCGCCAGAATCAGCAAGGCCAAGCTCGGATCCACGAACGGGAGCAGCGTGCGCTGGCGCAGATTCGGCACGAACGCGTAGGTCTCGGCCCCCGCCAGGGCCAGCGTGTGCTCGCTGCCGTCAAAGCGGACGATCGTGCGCCCGTCAATCTGGGCGAGCAGGTCGTCGATGTCCTTTGCGACGACATCGATGAGGTTGGACTCCAGCGCGTCCTCTTCGGTAAAGGAGGCGCTCTCCAACACCGCCTTCTGGGCCAGCTCGCTATTTCGCCCGCGCTTGTCGGTGACGGCCCGCAAAGACGCCGCAGTGTCGTTCTCGACTTTCTCCTTCATCGTGCCCTTCAACTCGCCGCCGAGAGCCAAGACGGGATGTGCCGCTCCCGTGTTCGTGCCCGGGGCCATTGCGGCCACGTCCGCCGAGACAAGGATGATGAAGCCTGCCGAAGCCGCATGGCCGCCGCTGGGCGAGACGTAGGTGATGACCGGAACCGGCGAAGCGAGGATGGTCTGGACGATCTCGTTCGTCGTTTGCAGCATCCCGCCCGGCGTGTTGAGCCGCAACACCACGGCTTGGTCGCTCGACGATTCAGCCTCGCGCAGGCCATCGGCAACGATTTCGCCCGTAAGGGGATGCACGATCGTGTCCAGCTCGATCACCATCACTCGGTTCGCTCCTTGCGCAGCTGCACTGACCGTGACGAGCGAAATGAGCACTGCGACGCCATGGGCCGACAGGGCCGACACCAGCTGGCTTAGCAACCGCGCCATAGCTAAATAGAGTGTACTGCCTCGCCGAACTCGTCGCCTCCATCCGAGAGCCCGTCGTCGCCAGGGGTTCGGGGTGCTCCACCTAGAATGGTGAGACTTGATGGCCCCTCCCCGTTTCAGGCCGAGCAGGACCGACACCGTCCTGATCTTGCTGGCGGTCGTGATGGCTGCGCTTTGGCTGCTGCAGTCGTTCGTCTCCGCACTCGAGCCCTACCTGCGATTGGTGCAAGCGCTGCTGATGCTGTCGGGCGGCCTGTTGGTGGTCTACCGCCTGATGACACTGGGGCGGTGGCTGACGCGCAAGCTGCTGTGGCGCGTGCGCCACCGCATGATCGCGGTCTTCTTCTTCGTCGGCGCCCTGCCGATCTCGCTGGGCGCACTGGTCGTGGCATGGGGGATCATCGTCCTGCTGGGCCCGGTGACCGCGCACTTGGTCACCGTAGAGTTCTTGCGCCAGTCTTCTCGCAT
The DNA here is from genome assembly GCA_028819215.1 of Bryobacterales bacterium. GTDB lineage: Bacteria > Acidobacteriota > Terriglobia > Bryobacterales > UBA6623 > VXMF01. The sequence continues at coordinate 410,134 of JAPPMG010000096.1, read as the reverse complement.
GGAAGCCATAGCGTCCCCGCTCTTGTGGCAGCTGCGTGAGCTGCCGCCGAGCGAAAGGCCTGCATATCTGAGCCGGTTCCACGCCCAAGCGGCCCGCCAGATTCCCGGCCTCATGCTGCAAGCCGAACTCGACGGCACCACGGAATCGTTCCCCGAAGGCTCACTGTCGGGCGTGCTGCCGACGCAGCTGCCCGAAGACGGGGGCTTGGTCCGCAATGACGGCAGATTCTTCCTCGCGGCAGTAGCCCAAGGGGGATCCCCATCCGAACGCGTGATCGCAGTCGTCGAAGTGAGATCTGCGACCTTGAGCAGCATGCTCCCCGGCCTCGGGATCTTGGAACTCCCGCAGCGGGCGGACGCGGCACGAGAGGATCCCCGGCCGTCCTCCGCGGTGGGTCGAGCCGTGCCGCTCGGCGGGGGCATTCCGCCGCCTGCGAATGCGCTCGACTGGCAGATCAACTGGCCGGTCCAAACGGTCGTCGTCGACCCGGATTCAGAGCAGGCCCGGTCAGTCACGTTCTTGCTCCGGACCCGACCATCGGCGCTGTGGCAGAGGATCTTCTCGCAAGAAACCGAGATGACCTTCGGGGTGTTCGCGTTCCTAGGCATTGCCCTCGGAGCGTTGTTCGTCGGCAATCTCCTGCTGTCGCTCTTCGTCGCGGTCTCGCTGACCCGCACCCTCACGCGCGCGGTGAACGATCTCTACGTCGGCACGACCCACGTCAACCGCGGCGACTTCGCCTACAAGATCGACGTTCGCGGAACCGACCAGATCAGCGACTTGTCGCGCTCGTTCAACGCCATGACCGCGTCGCTGGAACGCCTCATGGAAGATTCCAAGCGGCGCCAGCAACTTGAGGCGGAGCTGGAGATCGCCCGCGAAGTCCAGAGCAGACTCTTCCCGGCGAGCGCGCCAGACATTGGCGGCCTCGAAGTGCTGGGCGTGTGCCGCCCCGCGCGCGCCGTGTCAGGAGACTTCTTTGACTACGTGCATCTCGATGACGGCAGACTGGCGATCAGCTTTGGCGACGTCTCCGGCAAGGGCATTTCGGCAGCGCTGGTGATGGCCTCGCTGCATTCGATCCTGCGCACGCAGGTCTCCCTGCTGAGCTCCGGCGGCTCGCAGGGCTTGGAGCGGGCAGCCAGCCTTGTAGTCGAGCGAGCCAATCTACAATTGTGCGAGGGAACCGCGCCGGAGAAGTTCTCAACGCTGTTCTTCGGGGCCTACGATCCGGAGAGCGGCAGATTGACCTATTCCAACGCCGGGCACCTGCCGCCGCTGCTGCTGCGCGACGGCGAGATCAGCAGACTGGAGATCAACGGCATGATCGTGGGCGCGTTTCCGCACGCAGAATACTCCGCTTCGAGCGTCGCTCTCAAGAGCGGCGACATCTTGGTGGCCTACACCGATGGCGTAACCGAGCCGGAAAACGCACAGGGCGAGGAGTACGGCGAAGAGCGGCTGCGCCGCGCCGTCAGGCATCGCGCCGACCAAGCGCTGCAGTCCGTGATCGAAGACGTAATGGACGATGTGGTCCGCTGGACCGGTGACTCGACCCTGCAAGACGACATGACGATGCTCGTTGCGCGGAGGCGCTGATGGCGATCCGATGGCAGCAATCCCCGGCTACCGGGATCAAGATACTGATCGCCGTCACGAGCAGCGCGCTGGTCGGCGGCACCGTAGGCTTCCGCCTGATCGAGGGCCAGAGCTGGTTCGACAGCTTCTATATGACGCTCGTGACTCTGACCACGATCGGGTACGAGGAGACAATAGAACTCAGCCAGTACGGACGCTACTTCAACGCGATCCTGATCATTACCGGGTTTAGCGTTATCTTCGTAGCTGTCGGCATGCTGGTCGACGCCTTGATCCGGCTCGAGATTCTCGACCGGTTCCAACAGGTAGCATTGAGACGCATGCTCAAGAAGTTCTCAGGCCACTACATCGTTTGCGGCTTGGGCCGCGTGGGCCGAGGCGTGGTCCGGCAACTGGTGCTGGAAAAGCGGACCGTCGTAGCTATCGACAAGGCTGGGCCGGAGGAACCGCACGGGCGCGATATCGAAGTGCCTGTCTTGGTCGAGGACGCGACGCTGCAAGAAACGCTGGACAATGCTGGCACGCGACAAGCCAAGGGCTTGGTAGCAGCCTTGTCCAGCGACGCCGACAACGTCTACATCACGCTCTCGGCCCGCGTGCTCAATCCCGAGCTGCGGATCGTTGCCCGCGCCTCGTCGCTGGACGCGAAGAAGCGCCTGCTGCAAGCCGGCGCCAACGACGTCGTCATGCCATACGCCTTCGCGGGCTACCGGCTGGCACACGGCCTTTCAAGACCGCACGCTGCTGATTTCTTAGATGTTTCCGGGTCCATGGAGGAGTCCGGGGCGGAACTCGAGTTGGGAGAACTCTCGATCGCTCCCAGCAGCCGCTGGCTGGGCCAGACCCTAGCCGAAGCCGGATTCGCTGACAATCTCGATGTGATCGTGCTTGCTCTGTCCCGGCACGACGCGGAGATGCAATTTAACCCCTCCCAAGACACTCGCCTGCGCGAGGGCGACGTGCTGGTCATCATGGCCCGGAAGACGACCCTAGACAGGTTGCAGCTGCGAAAGGGCGCCTGATGCTGCGCGCGCTCACGGCCGCAGAGATGCGCTCGGCGGACCGCGCCACGATCGAGGAGCGCGGAATTCCCAGCCTCGTGCTGATGGAGAACGCGGCACAGGCGGTAGCGCGCAAGCTCGGCGAGGAAATTCCCACCATGGGTGCCGAGAAAGCGGTCGTGCTGTGCGGCAAGGGCAACAACGGAGGCGACGGCCTCGCACTGGCAAGGCAACTCCTGCAGATCTGGCCGCGGCTCGACCTGACCGTGGCCGTGTTCGCAGAACGCGCCGCGCTGTCGAAGGACGCCCGCGCCAATTGGGACATGCTCGCAGCTCAGGACTTCCGTGCCGAGACAGTCGTTTCGGAAGCCGACTGGGCGGCTCTGCTGCCGCGGGTCGGAGACTCGACCGTAGTGGTCGACGCCATGCTGGGGACGGGTACGCGCGGGCCCGCCAAGGGGCTGCCAGCGCAGGTGATCGGGGATGTCAATGCCGGCTTTCGGAGCGCCAAAGTAATGGCGGTAGACATGCCCTCCGGCCTGGGGAGTGATTCCTCCGAGATCCCCGGGCCGGCCATGCGGGCGGATCTGACAGTCACGTTCACAGCCCCGAAGGTCAGCCAGGTCATCGGCCCCACCTGCGAACGAGTCGGGAACCTCTCCGTGGCGAGAATCGGCACCGCCGATTCCGTGATCGAGGCGCTGCCCGGGCCGCGACTATTGCTGAACGAGCCAGCGGACGTCGCCGAGTATGCCGCAACCCGCGACCGATCCTCGCATAAGGGCAGCTACGGCCATGTGCTGGCCATCGGCGGATCCGCTTCCAAGCCGGGGGCCATCCTCATGGCGTCCACAGCGGCGTTGCGCGCGGGAGCGGGCTTGGTGACGGTGGTTGCCCCGTCTGGGGCCGCGGACGGAATCATCGGGACAACTCCGGAACTCATGCTGGAACCCGCCGGCGCGCTTGCGGACGGGACGCTGGGCCCGGCCTCGCTCGACGCTCGCATGTACGAGGGCAAGACGGTAGTCGCGATCGGCCCCGGGATCGGGCGATCGGAGGCCAACGAGGCATTGGTGCGGAAGGTGGCCGAGGAGTGCTCCCTGCCCTTGGTAATCGACGCCGACGGGCTCGCCGCGGTCAAGGGAGTCAACCTGGGGGGGCGACCCGCCCCGACCGTCCTGACGCCCCACCCGGGCGAGATGGGCCGGTTGCTGGACAGGGCCTCGGCTCAGATCCAGCGGGACAGGATCGGCGCAGCGAGGGCACTCGCAGCCGCGACGGGCTCCTACGCGGTGCTCAAGGGCGACCGCAGCCTGATTGCGGCCCCCACTGGGGACGTGGTCGTAAACCCCACCGGGACGCCCGGCATGGCCACGGCCGGATCGGGCGACATCCTGACCGGCATGGTGTCCGCCCTCTTGGCGCAGTTCCCGCAGCGTCCGGTCCTGCACACAGTGGCCGCCGCCGTCTATCTGCACGGACTTGCGGGCGAAGCGGCCGCGGGGAGTCTGGGCGAGCAGGGAATGCTCGCCACCGATATCGCCCGCCATCTCGCGGCCGCATTCGAAACGGTGCGAGCGTGACCTACCGCACTCGCTCGGCCTCCGAGACAGCCGAGGTTGGAGCCCGTATCGCCGCCATGCTGAGGCCGCCGGCCGTCGTCATGCTGATCGGCGATCTAGGCTCGGGCAAGACCACGCTGGCCAAGGGAATCGTGCAGGCGCTGGGGGCAGCTCCGCCGGAAGAAGTGCTGAGCCCGACGTTTTCGCTTGTCCACGAATACGAAGGCGAGCCCAAGGTCTACCATCTGGACCTGTATCGCTTGGACACAGTGCCGCAGCTGGAAACGCTCGGCCTCGAGGACATCTGGGAACAGCGTGCGATCGTGCTGGTCGAATGGGGAGAGCGCTTCGACAGCGAACTGCCCGGGGCTAGGCTCGAGGTCCGGCTGGACTACGACGGCGACGATGGCCGCGTGATCGAGATCTGCACCGACGACGCCGAAGGGCAACGGCGGTCGTCCCAGTCGATATAATTTCTGGCTTGCCATGATTGCGTCTTTGCGGGGAAAGATCGCTGACAAGCAAGCGGGCAGAGTCGTCGTCGATGTCGGCGGCGTGGGTTACGAGGTCGCGGTCCCGGTCGAGACCTACAGCCAAGTCGGAGAACTGGGCGAAGACGTCTCGTTGCACGTACACACACACATGCGCGAGGGCACCATATCGCTCTACGGTTTCCACAGCGTGCGGGACCGGGGCCTGTTCGAGAAGTTCATCGACGTCAGCGGGGTCGGACCGCGCCTCGCCCTGACGCTGCTGTCGGGCATGCCAACCTCGGAGCTGCTGGCGGCGATCCAAGGCGGAGATTCCAAGAAACTGGTGCGCATCCCGGGAGTCGGCAAGAAGACCGGCGAGCGGATCGTGCTCGAGCTGAAGGATAAACTGGGGACAGTCGTGACCGGCGAGGATGGCGCCGATTCCGGTGCCGGCGCGGTCGAGGAAGACGTCATTTCAGCTCTGATCAGCCTTGGCTGCAGCGCGGACGCCGCCAACAAGGCCGTGCGCAAGGCGAGACAGAACGGAGCGCCCTCGGAGTTCGAGGCGCTTTTCCGCCAGGCGATGGAGCTGATCAAGCGCTGACGGTCGTCGACATGGCCACGAAGCGCATCGTCAGTCCCGCAGCCTCGGAAGAGGACCGCCAGTCCGATCTCACGCTCCGGCCGCAGAAATTGGACGAATTCATCGGCCAGACCACGCTGAAGGAGAACCTCTCGATCGCGGTCGAGGCGGCACGCATGCGAGGCGATGCACTCGATCACGTGCTGCTCTACGGCCCGCCCGGCCTGGGCAAGACAACCCTCGCCACGATCATCGCGAACGAGCTTGAAGTGCGGGCGGACTACACTTCCGGGCCGGTCCTGCAGAAGAAGCTGGACCTGACCGGCATGCTCACCACCATCCAGGGCCGGCAGGTCTTCTTTATCGACGAGGTCCACCGCCTGCTGCCCGATATCGAGGAGATGCTCTATTCCGCGCTGGAGGACTTCCGGGTCGACCTTGTCGTCGGCACCGGGCCCGGCGCGCGCATGCATTCGATTCCGATTCCTCCGTTTACGGCGATCGGCGCCACCACGCGCCAGGGGCTGATCAGCGGACCGCTGCGCTCGCGTTTCGGCATTGTGCTGCGCCTGAATCCCTACGATTCGGTCGATCTGATGCGCATCGTCTTCCGCTCGGCAGGACTGCTCAAGGTCGAGATCCAAGAGGAGGCCGCCGAAGAGATCGCGCGTCGCGCGCGCGGTACGCCGCGCGTGGCCAACCGGCTGCTGCGCCGGGTTCGCGACTATTCAGAGGTCCGCGCCGACGGGCGCGTCGACCAAGAGATCGCCTGTACCGCTCTGGATATGCTGGAAGTGGACCCGCTCGGGCTCGATGAAATTGACCGCAAGATCATGGAGACGATCTTGGCAAAGTACTCGGGCGGCCCGGTCGGCCTCAACACTCTCTCCGCTTCGGTCGGAGAAGATTCCAGCACCATCGAAGAGGTCTACGAGCCGTATCTGATGCAACTGGGCTTCTTGGACCGCACCCATCGCGGACGCGTCGGCACTCTCCAGGCATTCGAGTACTTCAAGCTGGACCCGCCGGGCGGAGCACAGGGCCTGCTGGGCTACTGAAGGACTTCTCGTGAGAAAGCCCTTGCATTACATCGCCGTCGAGGGACCGCTGCGCGTAGGCAAGTCGAAGCTGGCGGCGGCACTGGCAGAGCGCCTGCGCGGCCGTGCCATCTTCGACGAGGGGTCTAACCCCCATCTGGGCGGATTCTACACCGGAAGGCCGGGCGCCGCCTTCCGCACCCAGATGCACTTCTTGTTAAGGCGCTTCCGCCAGTGCTCGGAGGCAGGCATCGAGGCCTCTCAAATCCCGGTCGTGGCCGACTACCTGTTCGAGAGGGACAAGATCTTCGCCTATCTCAATCTCGACGACGACGAAATCTTGATCTACGACTCCTACTACCGGACCTTCAAGAGCCAACTGCCGGCTCCGGGGCTAACGGTGTATCTAAAGGCCACGCCGGAGCTGTTGCGAAGGCGGGTCTCGACCGGGCCGGAGTCCAACGTTTCAGACGCCTACCTAGAGGCGATGGTGCGTGCGTTCGATCACTTCTTCAGCAAGTACGATCCGATGGAACTCATCGTGGTTGACGCGGCGCAGACCGATATCCTCGGCAGGCCCGACGACCTGCGAGCCCTTGTTGAGGAAGTGGGCCGTCCGGTCATCGGCAGCCAGGCACTGTTGCCGATCTGACCTCACGCCTCGGCAAGCCAAGCCTATAGAGTCTCGTTCCATGGCCTTCGATTGGATTCATCTGCTGGCCGCCTTCGGCGGCGGCCTGTTCGCGGCCGCCATCGGCACGCTGCCATCCTTTGTCTTCACGGGACTGCTGGTCTTGGTCGGCGTGGCTGTCGCCGCAGCGGGCGGAGGCACCGACGTGCTGACGCAAGTGGCCTTCGGACCTGTGTTCGGGCCGCACATCGCATTCGGCGGCGGCGCGGCGGCAACGGCCTACGCCTACCGCCGCGGCTACGTCCCGAGCGGTCGTGACATTTCGCTGCCATTGATGGGGCTGAATCGGCCGGACGTGCTCTTGGTCGGAGCGGCCTTCGGTTCGATTGGCTACCTGTTGGAGCTTGCCTGGCGCTCAGTTGGGCTCGCCGCGCACACCGACACCATTGCGATGACTGTGGTGATCTCCGCAATGATCGCGCGCGTGCTGTTCGGGCGGAGCGGACTGGCCAGCCGACAGTTCCGGCCTGACGAGCGCCGGAATTGGGTCAGGCACCAAGAACGCCCCACCCAGTGCGCTGTGATCGGGCTCGGCGTCGGACTGCTGTCGGCATTCATGGCGCTCGCACTCGGGCCAGAGCGCGGCGGCGACGTGGTCGGCTTCGGCATCGCCGCTACGTCGCTGGTGTTCGCCCAGTTCGGTCTCAAAGTCCCGGTAACGCATCACATGGCACTGCCCGCGGCCGCTGCTGCGCTGGCCTCGGGGGACTTCCTAGTGGGCTCCCTGTTCGGAGTCGTGGGCGCATTCGCTGGAGAGGGCTTCTCTCGGGTATTCCACCAGCACGGCGATACCCATGTTGATCCGCCAGCAGCGGGCATTGCGCTAACGATGGTGCTGGTGCGAATGCTGTGGCCGCTGCCAATCGCGTGATTTACGGCTCGCATCCGCTAGCACCGGACGGGAGGATTCGCGGGATCGCTCGATAACTCTCTCGAACATGCTTGGGGGCCGGATCGATCCGGCGGAGTCCGGCGCGACGGCAGAGCGATGTGCAACGCGGGAGGATGATCGCATTGGCCCTTCCGGGGTCCTGCATATCCGGGAGAGTTCCGGACGTCTAACGAGCGCTGCGCCGCACGTTCACCGGAGAGCCGTCCGCGAAAAAGTCTCGTTCGCACACCCCGCTCGCGACCAGTCGCCGCAGGCGCCGGTGTATGATGAAGCATCCCATGGGTTCCCGACTCAAACTCAGTGTGATCTGCAGTTCCTGCCTGATCTCAATCCTGCTGGTCGTCGGAGCGGTGCTCGGCAAGAGCGAGCAGCAGGAAGGGGCCTATCGGCCCCTGGCCGTGTACACCGAGATCCTCGCCCGCATCAAGAGCGACTACGTCGAAGAGCCCGATATCGCCAAGGTCACGCAGGGTGCGCTGCACGGACTGGTCGAGTACCTCGACTCGGCGTCCAGCTACCTCTCCAAGGAGCAATTCGACGCCTACCAAGAGGCACTGCGCAATTCCGACGGGGGCAGCGGTCTCGCGAGCGGAATGGTCGTGCGCAAGCAGGGAGCTTACACGAGCGTGCTGTCCGTCGTGCCCGGCTCGCCTGCCGACGAGGCGGGGATCCGTGCCGACGACTTGCTGGACGCGATCGATGACGTCAGCACCAGAGTCATGCCCCCGGCTTACCTTCAAGCAATGCTGAGCGGTGCAGCCGGCACCGGAGTCAAGGTCATGGTACGCCCGGCGTCCGACTACGAATCGCCAGTCGAGCACACCTTGGTACGGACCGATCCCAGCCTGCCTGAAATCGCCTCCCGCATGCTGAAAGACGGTATCGGCTACGTGGACGTTGATTTCTTGGGCGACAGTCAGGTCGACCAAGTTTCTTCGGCCATCCAGAGACTGGAGGCTGACGGCGCCGAGAAGCTGATCGTCGACCTGCGCGGCAACGCGATGGGAAGCCCGGATGCCGGCATGGCCCTGGCAGACCTGCTGCTGGACGGCGGCACGATCGCCAAGCTAGAAGGGCAGAACTACACCGCGAAGGTATTCAATGCATCTGCGGGTTCAGCTGTGACCGAGCTTCCGGTCGTTATGATCGTGGACCGTCCGACCTCGGGCGGAGCGGAGATCGCCGCGGCCGCCATCCAACAGAACGATCGCGGCGAGGTAGTCGGGGAAGAGACGTCCGGGTTGGCCGCAGTCCAAGAGACGATCAGCCTCGACGACGGGGCGGCCCTGATCCTGTCTGTCGCGAATTACCACGGCCCGGGCGGCGAGGTTATCCACAACGAGGGCGTCGAGCCGGATCGCGCTGTCTCCCAACGGGACCTGCGGCGCTACCGCGAGGTGAGGCATCGCTTGTTCGACACACCGGAGGCGCGGCAAAGGGCGGAAGAAGAAGTGGGCGACCCCTTTCTCAAGCAAGCCCTCGAAGCCCTGGCCGGCAAAGCCTAGCCGCAGGGCTACTGCACGATTGTGCGCTGGTCGCCCGGGACCGGGCTGGGATTGTCGATTCGGATCTTGCCGAAGGCCGATTCGTATTGCGCGACATTTTGGGCCAACACGAGATGCAACGCCTTGGCCTGCTGCGGGCTCATGTACACGCCCACGAACGAGGAAAACGTGACCTCGCTGCCCGTGCCGACGGTCAGGCGCCCGAACTGGAGGAAGAAGTCCCAAACACTCACGTTCACCTGCACGCTATTGGCATAGTCCTCCCGGTATTCATCGGCCCGCACTACGCGGACCTTGTCCGGCTGGGGCTGTTCTTGGACGATTCCGCTCGTTGGCTTTTGTTCCATATCCGTATTATGCATGTGTGACTGTCGTGCGAAGCGGCCGTCGCGTTCCAGAGTGCCCAAGTGTTCCAGCGTCACCAACGAAGCGAAGCCCTGCTGATCGCCGCCGCTGACGCGATCCTGGTTGTACTCGCGTTGCAAGCGTCCTACTGGACACGCGCTTCACTGCCCTTGCGCGAGTTCTACCTTGGCCCGACGGACAAGCTAGTCGTGTTGGCGGCGGCGCTGTTGGCCGTGGTGGCCAGCGGCAGGGTGACCCGCGTCTACGCAGGCCTGTCCGCCACGGAGCGTCCGCCGATCCTCGCCGTCACGCTGCGGCAGGCGCTGGCCGCCGCTCTGGGGCTGCTGACGTTGCTCTACCTGCTGCATCTCGACCCACCAGTTAGCCGCTTGTTCCTGGCCCTTTTCTTTTTCTACCTTGCAACCCTGCAGTTCGTCCAGAGATCACTGGCGGAGCGATTCCGAGGCAGCCTGCGCCGAGCGGCCGGCGCGGTGACCTCTGTGGTTGTCGTGGGCAGCGGCGCGCGAGCCGTCGAGCTTGCACGAGACATCGAGGCGTCCGAGCGCCATGGGCTGAAGCTGGTCGCACTGGTCGATTGCGACGGAGAAGGCGAATCCCGAGTGACCCTTGGCCGGCCCTACCCTGTCTACCCGCTAGCTGCCCTGCCGCACTTGTTGACCGAGCGGCCCGTCGACGAAGTGACATTCACGGTCCCGGCCGAGCGGCTGCGAGAAATGCGCGACGTAATCGCCCTGTGCGACGAGCACGGTGTGACAACCCGGGTAGTTGCCGATTTCTTCCCGCACGAGCACAGCCGAGTGCACTTCGACCGCTTCGGCGACCTTCCCATGCTGACGTTCTCCATTACCCCGGCCAGCGACGTGCAGCTGCTTGTCAAGCGAGTCTCGGACGCTCTGCTCGCAGCTGCCGGCTTGATGGCGCTCGGCGTGCCGATGCTCGTGGTGGCGGCGCTGGTCAAGGTCACCTCGCAAGGACCCGTGCTGTTTCGCCAGCAACGCTGTGGCCTGAACGGCCGACTCTTTACCTGCTACAAGTTCCGCTCGATGGTTGCGGACGCCGAATCGAAGCAGCCCGGGCTCGAGCACCTTAACGAAAAGGACGGGCCGGCCTTCAAGATCCGCGACGATCCCCGGCTGACGTCGATCGGCGGATTGCTACGACGGTTCTCGATTGACGAGTGGCCCCAGTTCTGGAATGTCCTCAAAGGCGAGATGTCGATCGTCGGGCCGCGCCCGGCTGTGCCGTCCGAGGTGAGCCAGTACAAGATCTGGCAGAGGCGGCGCCTACGCATGCGCCCGGGCCTCACCTGCCTATGGGCGATCCGGGGCCGTGACGGGCTCGATTTCGACGAGTGGATGCAAATGGACCTCGAGTACATCGATCGCTGGTCGCTGCTGCTGGACTTGCAGGTCTTGGCCCGCACGATTCCCGTCGTGCTGGCCGGCAAGGGGGCGCACTGATGCGGGCGTGCCAGGTCACGCCGGTGACTCGCGGGCTAGCCGCCCGAGAGCGGATGCGGCAGCAAAGGCGGCCGCGGGATGTTGCCGGAGGGTCGCCTGATGGTGACGTCTTCGAACAACAGCGACGGCACCACCAACGACACCACTACCGGACGTCTCACCGCTGCGAACCCAAGCGCCGAGCCGCTTCCTGCGAGAAACCGTGCCGTATGCACGGCGCTGGCTTCCGACGCGGCCACGATGTCACGGAAGTCAGACTCTTGCATGCCGGCCAGCACGACCTTGCCGACCAGTTCCTCGCGGCCGTCCGCAAACAGCTTGTATGCAACCGCTCCCGCAATCTCAGAGCGTTCGCCCGAGCGAGTCGCCGAACCCGGCCCGCGTTCTCTGGAGATCCGACCGGCGGCGCTGCCAACGCGGCGGACGACGATGCCGAACTCAAGCTCCCGCTCTTCCACCAAGCTGAGCAGTTCGCTGCGCAGCTCGTCCGGCGCCAACCCCCGCTGCGGGACCACGAACAGGTTTGACGGCGCCGGTCCGCCTCCGCGCCGGTGTCCGTTGCTTGCAGGCACTCCCTGTACCGGATTCCGGGTCGAAAGCAGGGTCTTGAGAATCCCGCGCTGGATGAGAGCGGTCTGCTGGGCGGCGACGCCCTCGTCGTCTATGGCATAGCCGCCGAGCAAGGCAGCCTGTTCGTGGTCCTGACGAGTGGGATCGTCCACCACGTCGAGAAATCGCGGCAGGACGCGCGAGCCGAGCTTGTCCACGAACGGATTGCCGGCCCGCTCCATGGCCCGGGCGAAGCGGGAGTCATCGGCAATCGGAACACGGACCGCAATCAGGCGCGGGACGAGCAGCTGTCGAACCACCTCGGCTGCCGCCTGCCCTTCGAAGAGAACCGGCCCGGTGTAGCGGTCCAAGACCGGCGCGTCGCGGAGTTGCTGCAAACGCTCGGCCAAGTCGGCGGCCAGCGCCAGCAATTCGGACCGGTCGGGCAGCCGCTCCCAAACACGCGCATGCACCGTGGCCGAATCCTCGAACGTCGTTCCATCATCACCCTGCGTTCCGGCCAAGACCCGCACGGAAGCGGTGGGATCGATGCGGGTGAACGATGTGCCCTCGCTGTTGACGTACGAAACGCGGCGGCTTGCGGCCTCGACCTCGACCTCCGAGACGGAGATGAGCGCCAGGCCGCGGAAAGCCGCAGAGACCTCCAGCGCCAAAGCTTCCAAGGCTGATACGCTGATTTCCGCCAGCGGTCGCGCATCGTGCTGCCGGTGCGGCTCCTGTGCGCTAAAGTCCGGCACCTGCTCGACCTGCGTCGAATTCTGCAGAACGGCGCGTTTCTTGGAAAGATGGTCCAGCGCCTGCTTGTAGGCGTTGTCGGTTGCCAGCCAGATCTTGCGCCTCAGCTCGCCGTAGTCGTCCTCGAGCGGCAGGGTCGTGGGAAAGCCCGCTCGCGACAGCGCGGAGCCGAATTCGGGCCGCGTGAAGAGATTGGTGTTGTCGAAGCTAGAGTCGCCCACGCGAACTTCGACCGCCAGCAGCCTGCTGGCACCCTCGCTGCGACCGACGAGGGCGCCGAGCGAGGCGGTCGCCTGCGCACTGGTCGTTTCGTGCACCCGGTAGGACACGAAATACGGCTTGCTCATGTCCCGCAGCTGCAACTCGACCATGGTGCGCTGCAGCTCGTCCCGCATCGCCCTCATCAGGACCGACTCCTGCGCCAGTGCGGGAGCCGTCACCAGCAGGGCAAGCTGCGGCAGGATAACCCGGGCGAGCGGCCTCATCGGACACCTCCACGCTCAAAGCTCTGCGGCACGGGCCCTGAGCCGTCCGGAGGCGGCAGCAGCGGAAGCGGGACCTGCGACTTCGCTTTCTTCTGTACCTCGACCTGGGACACCAAGATCGCCGGGGACACAGCCGAGACCGGCACGCCGCCCGACTCGGCACCGCAAGTGCCGTTGAATACTCCGATGTCGCCGCCCGCCGAAATGACCTTGCTGAACGTGGTCAGCGGCGTGCCGATCAGGTCGACGCCGCGAACCAGCTCCTGGCGGCCGTCAGCATAGATCCGATAGACCACAACGGGAGTGACATTGAAGGCGTTTGGAACGGTGCGGCCCGTGAACGTGAACCCGCCCTGAACGTCCTCGAAGTACAGGCCGTACTCCTTGCCTTGCTCCTCGAGCAGAGCGATCAGTTCTTGCTTGAGTTCCTCTTCCGAACGTAGCTGGCTAACCTCGACGAAAAGATTCGACTGTCGCGAGACCGGAGCGAACCCGGCCTGCTTGCGCCCGTGGCCGTTGGAGCGGTCAAAGCCCTTGATGGGCGTCCGGGACATCAGGAACCGCTCCAAGACGCCGCTCTGGATCACTGGTACGCGCTGCCCCCTCACGCCTTGGTTGTCGTAGCGATACGAACCCGCCAAGTCCGTGGGCCCAAGGCTCGTGACGGTGGGATCGAATATCACGGAAAACGCCTCCGGCAGCACGGCCTCCCCCAACATGCGCCCGAAGGTCTGGGCATCTTGATCCCGCTTCTGGCGGTGGCCTTCGACCCGATGGCCCAGGATTTCGTGGAAGAAGACCCCGCTCGCCCTGCCGGAGAGAATCGCAGGGCCCGTATACGGCTCGGCCAGCGGCGCGGCGCGGAGGCCGGCTAGGTCGCGAATCATCTTCTCGACGGCATCGAGCACGGTTGCATCGTCGGGCAGCCCGCTCGGGTCGAATGCGAAGAACGACTCGTAGCGCGGCAGTTCCATCCCATCGTCGGCCTTGGTCAGCGCCGAAATCGCCAGCCGCACCCGAGGCTCGGACGTGCGGATCTTCGAACCCTCGCTGTTGACATACCAACGTGTCACCACCGATCCGCTAATCACTGCATCCGCAGAATAGACATGGGCCGCCTGCGTGAACGGTGCCGAGTAACGCTTCAATCTGTCTTCCCAGACGGCGAGATCCAGATCGAACGAACGCAGGTCTTCGATCGACTGCTGTTCGTCCTCTAGCGAGAAGTCCGCCAAGAGCTCCTCGTCCTGCACCGTGACCTGTACGTTGGTCTTCACTTTGGTGAGCTGCTCAGTAGCTTCCTTGTACTTACGGTCCGTCTGGAACCAAAGCGTGCTGCGCAGGGCATCAATGTCCGCGACAGGGGCCTCTACGCGTGAGAGGCGGAGCCGGCCACCCCCACCCCGGCCCCGGATCGGGCGGGTGTTGTCCAGGTCGTGGCTGCCGACCCTGAGATCTATGTCGAGCAAGCGGCGCTCGCTCTCGGACCGGCCTGCCAGCGCGCCGAACGACGCTCGCGCATACGAGGTGCGCTCCTCGGTAATCTCGTAACTGAGGAAGTACAGCGGCGCGGGCTGACCGGACAGGGTCTCGACCGAGCGGTCAAGCTCCTGCTGCATTGCATCCAGAACGGCATCTGACGCCAAAAGCGGCCAGGACGCAAGCAGCGCAAGGGCTGTGGTCACACCCGAGCGAAGCGCCCTCTGCGAAGGTGGTATCATTCCGCTCGCCATCATTGTGTTCATTCTAGGCGTGCGGGCAAAGCGGGACTCGACCGAAAGGGAGGATCGGCACCGCCAAGACCGACACCGAGGGCTTCGCCTCAATCGATAGAAGGATCGCTCAAGTGAGGACACTGCTAATTCTTGTCGCCGCCACTTCGCTGTGTTGCGCCGGTGGTCCGCAGACCACATCAGAGACGCGGCCGAACATCCTGATGATCGCGGTCGACGACCTGCGGCCTGAGCTGGCGTCGTTCGGCGCCTCGTACATTCAATCCCCGCACATCGATCGTCTCGCGTCAACGGGCCGGGCCTTCCGCAGGCATTATGTCCAAGCGCCGACCTGTGGCGCGTCGCGATACACACTGTTGACCGGTCGGTACGGCGGAGCCAGTAACGCCGCGCTGTTCGAACGTGCCGCGCAGTTGCAAGATGACCCCAGCACGGTGCCTCCGAGCATGCCCGCATGGTTTCGCCGGCACGGTTACACCACAGTTTCGGTAGGGAAGGTCTCTCATCATCCCGGCGGCCTCGGAGGGGAGGACTGGGACGACCCCCTCCAGCCGGAAATGCCCGATTCGTGGGATCGCCACCTGCTGCCATCTGGCCCTTGGCAGCATCCTCGCGGCTGGATGCATGGCTTGGCTCACGGAGAGATCCGGGTCAATCCCGCCGACATGGCCGTGTACCAAGCCGAGGACGGCACTGATTCGATCTATCCGGACGGCCGTTCGATCGACGAGGCGCTGAGGCAACTGGATCTGTTGACTTCCGATCCCGAGCGGCCGTTCTTCCTGGCCGTCGGAATCCTCCGTCCTCACCTGCCGTTCGGTGCGCCGCGCCGGTACCTCAGGCATTACGCCGACATGCAACTGCCGCCGACGCCACATCCGACCAAGCCGACGGGAAGGACCACTTGGCACCCTTCGAATGAGTTCATGAAGTACCAGCGTTGGAATCGCGATCCGAACACGGAAGCCGAATTCGCGCAGGAGGTGCGCAGGCACTACGCCGCATGCGTGACCTACGCCGACGCGCAGGTCGGGCGCCTTTTGGAGCGACTTCAGCAGAGCGGTGCTTCAGCAAACACGGTTGTGCTGCTTTGGGGGGATCACGGTTGGCACTTGGGCGAACACGCGATCTGGGGCAAGCACGCGCTCTACGAGGAATCCTTGCGATCCCCCCTCGTCATCTCCTATCGCGGGCTGCCGCAGCCCGGGGTGCCGTCGGATGCGCTGGTCGAGACCTTGGACGTGTTCCCCACGCTCTGCGAGCTGGCCGGATTGCCGCGGCCGGACTTCGTGCACGGAGTCTCGCTGCGCCCGGTCCTAGACGATCCGGCCGCAAACGGCCACCCCGCGATCTCCTACCGTCGAGGAGCCCGGACGATACGCACGGCGACACACCGCCTGATCCTTCACGATGACGGGTTCGCGGAGCTGTACGACCACACGTCAGCCGACAAAGAGACCGTGAACGTCGCGACCTCGAATCCAACCCTGGTAGCGGAGCTTTCTGAAAGACTCCGCGATCGCTTGGATCGTTAGTGGACCTGCCGCCCGCCACGCAGTGATAGACTGGCAGCGCGAGGGGGGTTCTCCGGAGCCGTCTATCGGGTTGCCCCGGCAGTGCCGTCTCCTTGCAGCGGACTCATGCGTTTTAGGTCGCATGCCTGGATCGGCGCGCTAGCGGCCTCGTCGCTGTGCGCAGCGCCGCAGGCGTCCTCTGGCGCTGAAGCGATCAGCTTCTTCGAGTCCGAGATCCGGCCGATTTTCCACACTCGCTGCTCCCAGTGCCACAACGACCGGCTGCGCACTAGCGGCCTTTCGCTGGCTTCCCTCCAGAGCCTCCTCGAGGGTGGAAAGCGCGGGCCAGCGATCTCCGTCGACCGGCCTTCGGAGAGCCTAGTCCTCGCCGCCCTGCGCCAGTCCGAGACGCTCAGCATGCCGCCAGACGGGAAGCTGCCGGATGCCAAGATCGCCGCCATCGAACGCTGGATCGAACTCGGCGCTCCTTGGCCTGAGCCCTCCGAGAAGCCCGCACCGGCAGCGGGTGCCGGGCACTGGTCGTTCCAGGCGATCACGCGGCCACAGCCTCCGAGCGTCTCGCAACCGGCTTGGGCGCGCAATCCGATTGACCGGTTCATTCTGGCGCGGCTCGAAGCGGCCGGCCTGAGACCGTCTGCCGAAGCATCCGCCACCACCTTGGTGCGTCGAGTCCATCTAGACCTCACCGGGCTCCCGCCCGCTCCGGACCTGGTTCGCGAATTTGTCGAAGACACCGCGCCCAACGCCTACGAACGCATCGTAGAGCGCTTACTCGATTCGCCCGCGTATGGCGAGCGCTGGGGGCGGCACTGGCTCGATGTCGCCCGCTACGCCGACTCAAACGGCTACAACGCGGACGGTCTCCGTGACATCTGGATGTACCGCGATTGGGTGATCGATGCTTTCAATCGCGACCTGCCGTTCGCACAGTTCGCGATCGAGCAGCTCGCCGGCGACATGTTGCCGAATCCATCCAATCAACAGATCGTGGCGACTGGATTCCATCGCAACACGCTGCTCAATCTCGAGGGAGGGGTCGACTTCGAACAGTACAGGGTAGAGTCCGTCGTCGACCGCGTCGACGTGACCGGCATAGCCTTCCTCGGGCTCTCCCTGGGATGCGCCCGCTGTCATGACCACAAGTACGATCCTATTTCGCAGCGCGAGTTCTACGAGTTCTTTGCCTTCTTCAACAACATCGACGAACTCAGCGGTGCCTTCAGGAACAACGAGGGCCGGGCCCGGGCCTACGAGCCGGTGCTTGAGTTCGGCACCGACGAAGAATACCGACGCCGGGAAGCCATCAAGGCGCAGATCGAGGCCATGCAGGCCGAACAGTCCGCCTACCAGAAGACGCTCCTCGCTAGGCAGCCCGAACGGGAAGCAAGCCTGACCGAGGCCCAGATCGCCGAGCTTCCGCTCGGTGTCCAGCGCATCCTGCGCAAAGCTCCGGAGGACCGCTTGGAGGGCCGACGAGTGTTCGTGCGCAACGAATTCCTAGCACAGGACCCCGGAATGCAGGAGCGCCGCAAGGCGATTGCCGCTGTCGGGGCGCTATTGCCGAAGGTCCCGAGCACCCTGGTGATGCGCGAACTGCCGGAGCCGCGCCCGACGCACGTCCTGCTGCAAGGCGAGTTCCTCCACAAGGGCAAGCAGGTGTTTGCCGGCACGCCCGCCGTCTTGCCGCCGCTCGAAGCCGAGAACCCGAACCGCCTCGACCTAGCCCGCTGGATCGTTCGCCGCGACAACCCCCTGATGCCGCGCGTCACGGTCAACCGCGTCTGGCAGCGCTATTTCGGACAGGGAATCGTAGCAACCGAGAACGATTTTGGCACGCAAGGCGAGCCTCCCACGCACCCAGCCTTGCTCGACTGGCTCGCGACCGAGTTCGTGGACAACGACTGGAGCTTGAAGGCGCTGCACCGCTTGATCGTCACCTCGGCTACCTACCGACAGGGCTCCGGACACCGTGCCGACCTAGCGGCGGCAGACCCCGAAAACCGCTTGCTGGGACGACAGAACCGCCTGCGCGTGGAATCCGAGATCGTTCGCGACCTAGCCCTTTCGGCCGGCGGCATGCTGACCCACGAGATCGGCGGCCCGAGCGTCTTCCCGGCGCAGCCGCCGGGAGTGATGATTCGCAAGCCGTGGCCGGAAAGCGAGGGCAAGGACCGCTATCGGCGCGGGCTGTACACCCATTTCTGGCGCACCAGCCCCCATCCAGGCCTGATGGTCTTTGACAGCCCCGATTCCCTGACCACGGCAACTAAGCGCAACCGGTCCAATACCCCGCTGCAGGCGCTCACACTGCTGAACGACACCGGCTTCCACGAATTCGCCCAAGGGCTCGCCCGCCGCGTCGTGCAGGACCACCCTGAAAGCGGCGTGGCAGAGCGGGCCGCGCATGCCTTCCGCATCTGCCTCGCCCGCTCACCATCGGCGGACGAGTTGGCGACACTGGCCAACTTCGCCAGCACTCAGTTGGACGAGTTCCAAACCTATCCGGAACGAGCAAAGGGGATCCTGACGCTTGGCAGCCGCGAGGGCGAGGAGCCAGCGGAGCTCGCCGCTTGGACCACCTTGGCAAGCACGCTGATGAACCTTGACGAGTTCATTACGCGGGAGTGACCCGTCATGACACGCAGACAACTCCACCTATTGCACGCCACGCGGCGTCACTTCTTCAGCCAGTGCTTCGTGGGCTTGGGCGGTTTGGCGCTCGCCGACCTGCTCAGCCCGACCGGGCTGCACGCAGCGTCCGGCTCCGTTGCGGAGCGCCCTCTGGCGCCCAAGCGCCCTCATTTCGCACCCAAGGCCAAGCGTGTCGTCTACCTGTTCATGGCTGGCGCGCCCAGCCAATTCGAGACTTGGCTCTGGCGTCCGAAACTCAGGGAACTCGACGGCGAGGCCACGCCAGACTCGTTCCTGGACGGCAAGCGCTTCGCATTCATGGAGCAGTTCACCAAGCAGCGTCCCAAGCTGCTCGGCCCGCAGCGCAACTTTCGTCGACACGGCCAGTCCGGCATCTGGGTGTCCGAAGTCTTCCCTCACATGGCAGGCATCGCGGACGACCTGTCACTGATCTACTCCCTGAAGACCGAGAACTTCAACCACGCTCCCGCGAAGCTCTTCTTCAGCACCGGTTCCACGCGCTACGGGCGGCCCTCGATGGGATCGTGGATCACCTACGGGCTCGGCAGCGAATCCGAGAACCTGCCCGCCTTTGTCGTGTTGCGCTCTGGCGAGCGCAACCTGATGGGCGGTGCCAACATATGGGGAAGCGGGTTCCTGCCGACGGCCTACCAAGGGGTGGAATTCCTCCGCTCCGCGGACCCCATCCCGAATCTGTCCAGCCCTCCCGGATTCTCGGCGGAAAGGCAGGCAGCGCGAGTCAGCGCCATTCGCGAACTCAACCTGGCGCGTCTCGCAGAAGTTGGCGATCCGGAGATTTCCACGCGCATCGCCGCGTACGAGCTTGCCCACCGCATGCAGACCAGCGGTCCGGAACTGATGGATCTGTCCAGCGAGAGCCAGGCAACGCTGGACCTCTACGGAGCCGAGCCGGGCAAGTCGACGTTCGCCAACAATTGCCTGGTCGCCCGCCGCCTCTTGGAGGGCGGCACGCGCTTCGTGCAGCTGTATCACACCGGCTGGGACCACCACGGCAACCGTGTCAACAACCTCGCCGACAAGCTCGACGAGGTCGCCCTGGACGTGGACCGGGCCTCGGCAGCGCTGGTCACCGATCTCAAGCAGCGCGGACTGCTAGACGACACGCTGGTGATCTGGGGCGGCGAGTTCGGCCGCACCCCCATGGGAGAGATCAAGGAACTGCCGGGCCGCAACCACCACATCGAGAACTTCCCCATGTGGTTTGCCGGAGGCGGCATCAAGGCCGGGCAGACCATTGGAGAGGTTGACGACCTCGGGTTCTTCATCACCAAGGACCCGATCGAGGTCCATGACGTGCAGGCGACGATACTGCACCTGCTCGGCCTGGACCACACCAAGCTCACGTTCCGGCACCAAGGCCGCGATTTCCGGCTCACGGACGTGGCCGGACGCGTGATCGAGCCATTGCTGGCCTGACGCCCGCCGGCGATCGGCACAGGAGCAGCGGGCCGGTGCCCTACGCCAAGAGCCCGTACGGGTCTGGCGGAGGTCTCCGCCCGCCCGTCAGCTGCAACCCGAGGTCGAGCCGCAGTTCGGGCAGCGGTAGCAGTTGCCGTTCACGGTCATGATCGAGCCGCACTCCGTGCAAGGCGGACCATCCACTGGCGAGTCGATGGCTTGGACGCCTTCCCCCTCCGCAACGCTGCTCGAGGACGCCGCGCTCGCATTCGCAGTTGGCAGGGCTTGGTCGATTTGGCCGACAGCTTCCTCGTTGTGCGGAGCGTACCTCGCGCCCAGCCAGCGGAAGATGTAGTCGGTGATGGACTTGGCGTAGTGGATGTCCTTGTTGTTCGTCCAGCCGCTCGGCTCGAACCGCACGTGGCCGAACTTCTCCACCAATGTGTGCAGCGGCACACCGTACTGCAGTGTCAGCGAGATGGCTGTAGCGAAGTTGTCCATCAGGCCGCTGATCGTCGAGCCCTCCTTGGCCATGCGGATGAAGATCTCGCCGGGCTGCTTGGTATCCGGATAGAGCCCGACCGTGAGATAGCCCTTGTGCCCCCCTACCGAGAACTTGTGCGTTAGAGACTCGCGCTCGTCCGGCAGCCTGCGGCGCAGCGGGCGAGGTGTGGTGTCTGCGGCCGAGTCCGCTTCTCCCTCGTCCGACTGGCCCGTGCTGAGAGGCTGCGCCCCCTTCGAGCCATCGCGGTAGATGGCCACGGCCTTCAGCCCCAATCGCCACGCGTCCATGTAGGCGTCGGCGATATCGTCCACCGTGGATTCCTGCGGCATGTTGATCGTTTTTGAGATCGCGCCCGAGATGAAGGGCTGCACCGCAGCCATCATCTTCAGGTGCCCGCTAAAGTGAATCGAGCGCTCGCCATTGAGCGGCTTGAAGCTGCAGTCGAATACCGGCAGGTGCTCGTCGCTCAGCTCCGACGCTCCCTCGATAGTTTCCGTCGAATCGATATGGTCGACGATCTCGGCGACCTGTCGCTCGCTATAACCAATCCGCTCCAGCGCTTCTGAAACCGTGTTGTTGACGATCTTGATCACACCGCCGCCCACCAGCTTCTTGTACTTGACCAGCGCAAGCTCCGGCTCCACGCCTGTCGTGTCGCAGTCCATCATGAACCCGATCGTGCCGGTCGGCGCGATCACCGTGACCTGACCGTTGCGGTAGCCGTGTTGCTGCCCGACCGCGTAAGCCTCCTGCCACGCCGCTTCGGCTGCAGTCCGCAAGTCGGGCTGCACGCCCTGTTCGGCGATCTCCTTGCTTGCATCCCTGTGCATCCGGATCACCTCGAGGAACGGCTCGCGGTTGTCCCTGAAACCCTTGAACGGGCCCCGCACCTCGGCGATCTGCGCACTGGTGAGGTAAGCCTGGCCGCACATCGTGGCCGAGACCGCTCCCGCAATGGCCCGGCCGCGATCCGAATCGTACGGCACGCCCACGGACATCAGCATTGCGCCAAGATTGGCGAAGCCGAGGCCCAGCGGGCGATAGGCGTGAGAGTTGAACGCGATCCGCTCGGTCGGATAGGCCGCGTTGTCGACCAAGATCTCCTGCGCCAAGATCACCGTGGCAACTGCCCGGCGGAAGGACTCGACCTCGAAGGTGCCGTTCGAGGATTGGAACTTCTTCAAGTTCAACGACGCCAGATTGCAGGCCGAGTCGTTCAAGAACATGTATTCCGAACAGGGGTTCGAGGCATGGATTCGGTCCGTGTTCTTGACCGGGTTCCACCTGTTGATGGTCGTGTCGAACTGCATTCCGGGATCGCCGCACTGGTGCGTGGCCTCAGCGATGTCGTTCAACAGGTCCTTGGCGCTGTGGCGCTCCTTGGGCTGCTTGCTCAGGACGGAACGTGTCCACCAATCGCGCCCCTCGTCGGCCGCGTGCATGAACTCGTCGGTGACCCGCACCGAGTTGTTGGCGTTCTGGAACGAGATTGTCGAGTAGGCATCTCCGTCAATCGCTGCATCGTATCCGTTCTGAATCAAGACGTGGGCCTTCTTCTCTTCGCGCGCCTTGCACCAGATGAAGTCCTTCACGTCCGGGTGATCGACATCCAGGATCACCATCTTGGCGGCGCGTCGCGTCTTGCCGCCGGACTTGATCACTCCGGCAAACGCGTCGAAGCCCTTCATGAACGACACCGGGCCCGAAGCGCGCCCGCCGCCGGCGAGGCCGGCATCGTCCTCGCGGATGTTGGAGAGGTTCGTGCCGGTGCCCGAGCCCCACTTGAACAGCATGCCCTCGGTCTTGGCCAAGTCCAGGATCGACTCCAGCGAGTCTTGGACCGAGTTGATGAAGCAGGCCGAGCACTGCGGCCGATGCTGGTCCGGATCCAGAGCAGTGACGCGCTCGCTGGACTCGTCCCACGCCCAGCCGTAGCCGCGCGACTCCTTGCGCACGCCAACGTTGAACCACACCGGGGAATTGAAGCTCGCCTTCTGGGTCAGCATGAGGTGAGCCAAGTCATCGCGGAAGGCCTCCACGTCGGCCTCTGACGCGAAGTATCCGCCAAGTCCGCCCCAGTCCGCGATGGTGTCCACCACCCGGTGCACTAGCTGGCGCAGGCTGCACTCGCGGTCCGGCCGCCCGACCGTGCCGTGGAAGTACTTGCTGGCCACGATATTGGTCGCGGTCTGCGACCAGTCGGACGGCATCTCCACGTCCGTCTGCTCGAAGACGATGTTTCCCTTGACATCGGCGATCACCGCCGAGCGCTGCTCCCACTCGAGCACGTCATACGGCGTCTGGCCGTCCTTGAGGTCGCTCGTGAAATAACGCTCGAAGGCCAAGCCGCGCCGGACCCGCGCCGGGTCCTTGGCGACCTCCGCCCCTGTGGCAGCAACCGCTCCCGCTTTAGGTTCCACCGCTGTATCGATTCCTACCGTGCCCATTGCCTCACTGGCCTCCTTGCCGCTTTCGAATCGCTGACCGCATGTCGCATCGCTGACTGGCTCCAAGCGGCACCGCGCACAACTCTAGCACATCTGCTTGTATATGTCTCGCCGAATGCACTAGATATTGGAGACTGCTTCCAAAAAAATGCAACCCCCAGAGATTCTCCAACAAGCATACACAGCTATCAACACCGTGCCGAGAATACGGAAGACTGCCCCGAATCACCGTAAGCTCACGCGAATCAGGCCCATCTGCCACCATCCCGCCACCAATGCGCGAAGAATAGGGCCGAAATTTTTTTCTGCGATTCGGGACTGAATTCCGGCGCGTTCGCCAGATGCGGGAGTCAAGCCCAGATCGATTGCACGCGATCGCGTCCGACCCGCGCCTCGCCGCTGCGCACGACCGCGAATTTCGTCGCGATCGGGCCGATCATCTCGTACAACACCACCGCCGACAGCACGATGGTGGAGATGACCGGGTAGTACAGGGGAAACTGCTGGCCGATCATCAGCACCAGACCCACGGCGAGGCCGGCCTGGGTAAGCAGCCCGAATCCGAGCAGATTCTGCACCCGGGGATCCATGCCCAGCCGGCGGCTGCCCAGCCAGGCGCCGCCAAACTTGCCGCAGCCTCGCGCGAACAGGTAGACCAAGCCCACCATGCCGATCGATGCCAGCCGCTGGACATCCAGGTCCGCCCCTGCGAGCACGAAGAAGATCGCGTAGAAGGGAGGGTCCGTGCCTTCCAAGGTCTTGAACAGACGGCGGCTGCGTCGCGAGAGGTTGACCATCGTCGCGCCGACGGCGAGGCTCGCGATGAGCGGCGACAGTTCGGCGATCCGGGCCACCCCGACACACAGCAGGATCGAGCCCGCAAGGAGAATCAGCATCTCCCCCGTCTCGCTGACCTGGCGCGCCCAGCCGGCCAGCATCAGGCCGGTCAGGAACCCGAGCGCGACCGAGCCGACCAGCTGCCAGACCAGCGGGAAACCCGCCTGCCAAATCGTCTGCAAGAGGCTCTGCTGGCCCCAGCCGGCGACCATGTCGACCAATGCCGCGCAGATCAGGTATGCGATCAGGCAGACGATGTTGTTGACGGCGATGATGCCGAGCAGAGAGTCGCTCAGCGGCCCGCGCGCATTGCACTCACGCAGCACCATCAGGGTGGACGCCGGGGCCGTCGCAATCGACACCGAGGCCAGCAGCAGCGCGACCTGCCACGGCTGCCCAAGTGCCAGCATCGTCGTCAGCACCATGGCGGCGGCCAGCATGGACTCCATGAGCGTGAGCCGCACGATCTTGCCGCCGATGCGGCGCACAAGGCTGAACTCGAACACACCGCCGATCGAGAACAGGATCAGGCCCAGCGCCACCTCGCTGAGCGCTTCCAGCGCCTGAACGTTCTCGTGGCTCACCCAGCCCAGCATGGATGGACCTAGCGCCATGCCAGCCAGGATGTAACCGGTCACTTCCGGGATGCGCAGCAGGCGCACTAGGTGGCCGGAAGCCAGCGCCAGCAGCAGGATCAACCCCAGCGAGGAGAGCTCATTCATCGACCCGCACCAGTGTGCCCCACATGCGCCCGCGGCGCTCCAGTACCAAGTGAACTTGGCCGCCCGCAACCCGGAAGGCATCCTCCAGATCGGAGAACGCCAGCGCCGGCTTCTGGTTGACCATCAACAGCCTGTCCCCCGGGCGGGCTCCCGTGCTCGCTGCCAAGCTCCCTGCCATCACCGGCCCCAGCAGCAGGCCGTCCTGCGGCTCGACGAATCCGCGGGTCGACACGGCAGCCTCGGCCAGCGGCCGCGCCTGCAGGGCGATCCTAATCGTGCGGCGCGCACGCCAAACGCGCAGCTCGAACAGCTCCCGCGAGACCGGCAAGACCAGGCTGCTCACATCGTCCAGAGTGGACACCGGCGCGCCATCGATCGTCAGAATCATGTCGCCTGGTCGCAGTCCCGCCTCGTGAGCCCGGTGGCCCCACCAAGTCTCGCGGACGATGACGCCGCCCTCTCGACGGAAGAATTCCAGCTCGTCCTCTTCAGCCATGGCCAGGCGCATGCCGTAGCGCTGTGGCAGCAAGTCCTGGGCTCCCCCTTCCGAGCGCGCCTGCAATTCCAACGCTCCGACCTCGACGGCGATCAAGGTGCCGGCGCAGTCCAGCGCTACGGCAACCAGCCCGCCCTCGAGCGAGAAGATGCCCGCCCCGGCCTGAGCAGCCCCAAGCTCGAGATTCGTCAGCACCTCAAGCACCTCGACCTCGCCGCAGCGCCGCTCCATCACGCCGAATAGGTTGCCGTGCGCGTAGCGCAGCCCTCCCTCGCTGGAGCGCCACACCGCAAGCAGCCAAGAGCCCCACGGGTAGAGGCGTACGGGGCGGCGGCCAGTCACGACCGCGTCCAACGGAGCCTTGAGCAGGACATAGGGCAGGTGCGGCGCGGCGACGCTCGTCAGCAGCTCCACCTCGCGGTCTTCGAGTGCCGTTCGATCCCGTGCCGGAAACGGCCCCAGCCGAGCCGAGGTCACGACCTCGCCGGCCTGCCAGACCACCCCGCTCTGGCCGGTCCCGGCCAGCAATACCACGCTCTCCTCCACTTGCGTGGCGATATAGGAAAAATGCCCCGCGATACGCTCCACCATGCGGCGGTCAGCGTAGCGGGCCAGCTGCGGCAGGTCCGACGCAGACGCTGGAACGACTTCCTCCGGCACGACGCCGGGCTTGACCGCGAAGCCGACCAGCAAGATCACCAGGCATGCTACGGCCAGCACGGCGATGTAGCGCGGATCAGACCTCCGGACTGCCATCCAACTCCACGGGTCGAACTCAGATCATGACCGCGTCCCCGCTGACGCGGCAGTCCACGACCAGCAAGAACAGCGCTCCGACCGCGGCGACCATGCACCCGAGAATAGCCCAGACCGGCGTGCCGAACCCGGCGATGCTGACGAGCACACCCACTGCCCAACAGCCCGCCAACGACACCACCAGCGACACGTGCAAGGAGCGCATGACCCACAGGCTCCTCCCCAACGTCGCCGGCCAGTCTCCTAGGCGCAGAGTGAGTGAAAACAGCAGTCCCGTCGCCAGCCCGAGGAGCAGCGCCCCCGCGACCGCCAGCACAGCCAGCACCGGATAGAGCAGACTGGCAGCGCCCGCTGCCGCCAAGGCCAGCGGCCCGACTAGTGGGTAGAGGTTCTCACGCAGGTTGGGCAGACGCTCCGCTGTCGCCCAGCCGAAGGCCAGTCCCGACCAGAACAGCGCCATCACAACCGCTCCCTCGACAAGCGAGAATCCCGCCCGCCGGGACAAGTAGGAAGTCAGCCAGGCCACGGCCAGACCGCACGCGGTAGCCTGCAGCAACAGGCTGGCAGCGATCAGGATGCCGCGCGCGTGGGTGCCCTCGTCGGCGCGCCCCGCGCCCCAGCGCTCCGTTGCGGCTCCGAACCTGACGCGCCCGGCGCGAATTGACGTCAGGGCCAGTAGCAGCGGAACCGCGGAAGCGGCCAGCAGGACCGGGTCTAGCCACGATGCCGGGTTCGCGATCCACGCGCCGATCAAGTTCGCCGCCACGCCCCCTAGTCCTAGACAGGCTCCGCACACGCCCATGATCGCCGCCGGGCGCCAAGGGGGTAGCATCGCGAGCACAAGCGCCACGCTCAGCCTCAGACAGCCGCCGCACGCTAGCCCCAGCAGGGCCAGGGACGCGGGCTTGGCCCAGGCGTGCTGCAGCGCCGCGAGGTAGACCAACCCGCCCGCGGAACCGATCCCGCACAGGGTTAGGAATGCCCGGGTCCACTTGTCGGGAGCCTGGCGGGCAGACAGCCGCCGCCCGGGCACGAGCGCGCACAGCGCGCCCGCCGCAGCGGCAGCCTCAGGGCCGACCAAGGTGATCGAAACCAGAGCCTGACGCAAGACGAGAATGCCCAGAAAGCCCAAGCCCGCACCCAGCGCGAACAGAGCCAGGGCGGCGAGCCGAACATGAGTTACGCCAGGTATGCGTTTCGGCAATGCCGCGGCGGGCATGGCCGCATTGTATCAACGGACCCTAGATTCGCGACCCTAGCGAAGCTACGCCTTGGCCCTATGCATCGGACGCCAGGCTTCGCAGTCGGCCGCCCAGATCCTTCACGGCCCCCCACATCAGCGCCGCCTCGGTCGAGCATCCTATCAGCTTCATTCCGCGCTCGATCCAGAACTCCGCCAACGCGCCGTCTCGCACCTGGATCGCAGGCCAGATGCCCCGGTCCTCGCAAGCAGCGATCACGCGCTCAACGGCCCCAACCAACTTGGGGTCGTACCACTGGCCTCCGACGCCGAGCGAGATCGACAGGTCCGCCGGACCTACCAGCAGCGAGTCCAAGCCCTCTACGGATGCCAGTTCGGGCAACCGATCCAAGGCTTGGGCGGACTCGACCTGAGCGATCATCAGCGTCTCTCGGTTGCAGTGGGAAATGATCTCATCGAAGCTCGCGGTCTGGTAACCGATCTGGGGCGGGCCCAAGCCGAAGCCCCGGCGGCCTAGCGGAGGGAACTTGGCGCCGCGCACTGCACGCGCCAACTGATCGGGATCCTCGCAGCGGGGAAAGATGATTCCCTCGGCACCGGAGTCGAGGGCGCGGGCCACGAGGTCGTACTGAAAGTCGCACACGCGCACCACGGCCGTGACGTCTGTCATGCGGTAGGCCCGCAGCAACTCGTGCAGCGTGTCGGACGAAAACGGGCTGTGCTCGGAATCGAGAAACACCCAGTCCATTGCCGCCGCCTGGAACATCTTGGGGACTTCGGCCGTGCCGATCTGCGCATGCGCAATGCCGACGGCAACTTTCCCTGCCGCCAAGATTGCCTTGGTCTTGTTGGGCCTCATGCTCAAACTGTATCGCAGGCCGTGATCGGGCTCCCTGCCAGCAAAGCCTCCGAGGGCCGGAACCTCACAGGGTTACCAGCAGCGTCGTGTGCAGGAACGTTTGGGAGCCGCCGCCCGGCACTTCCCGGACGACGAACTGCCCCGCCATGAACCGCGACACCCCGAAGCTAACTTCTACCTTGGGCGTGGGAGCGTAGCGGAGGACGACGTCCATTTCCGATCCGATGTGCGCGCTGGAAGCGCCGCCAGGCGGCGCGTGCGCTCGCGCCACGAAATTGGTTTGGTACAGGCCGTCGTGGCGGCTGGCAAGCCGGAAGTCGAGGAAGTCGACATTGATCTGCCAAGCCCTGAGAGGGTGCAGCTCCACCCCTGTCTTAAGGGCTCGCAAGTTTCGCAAGGAAACGATGTCCTGCGTGCCATAGATCCTGTGAGGCCCCGGAAACAGCGTGTCGAAGGTGCCGATCCGTCCGTCCTGCGGATCGGAGTCTCCGCTGGCGTAGCTCCACTCCACGCCGAGCCTAGGCTGCAGGCGACGCTGCTCGAGCGTCTTGCCGAGCGCCCACACGCCCATCCAAGCGCCCTGCCTCTGGTTCTCTGTCCGGCCCCCTTGGCCCGCGAGGATGACTTGGTAGTCCCAAGTCTCGGCGAGCAGGCCCGAGAATCGCGAACCAGCGGTGCGCAACACCCCACCGAGATTGGAGGCCAGATCCACCGGCCGCCGCGACGTGAAGTAAAACGGCTCGATTTGGTGGCCGCCCAGGCCGGAACCGACCGCTCCTACCGCGCCATACACCCAGCGCGTGCGCGAGGGTGGATCAAAGCCGTCGCTGATGTCCACTTGGGTGACTGCCAGCAGGTTGACGCTGTCCTTGCCTCGCCGCAGCACGAGTGCCGACCCGTCCCAGGCCGGAGAAATGTTGCTCCAGTTGCGGACGCCGATGATCCGTTCGTCAATGAACGAGAGTTCGCGCCTGCCAACGAAGAGCGTCAGCGGCCCGTCTTCGCGCCCCAAGGCCACATAGCTTTGGCGAATGTCGACCGGATCCTTGAATGCCCGGTTATCGCGGCCGCTCGCGAGCCCTTGCACGTGCGAGTCCTGGGCCTCGACGTAGATACTCACTTGGCGCGTCGGTCGCATTGTGGCGTCGAACCGCAGGCGCGTGGTTGTGAACGCATCCTGTTTCGTCGGGTCATCCCCGCCGCCATTGCGCGTCTGGGCACGCGCCCGCAATTCGGCCCCGAATTCGTAGCGGGGCGCTTGCTCGGGAGCGCTGGTCTGGCCGAGCGCCACAATCGGGGCGAGGGCCGCCGTGGCGGCCAAGAGCGCCCCGCACGCTGTGCGCTGGAACGGCGAACGCATCCCGGCAGCCACCTAGGGCAGTTCGTTCGCAGCTCGACTAAGCGTCGTCGCTGACGCTCAGCACCGCCAGGAACGCCTCCTGTGGAATATCGACGCGGCCGACCCGCTTCATCCGGCGCTTGCCCTCGCGCTGCTTCTCGAGGAGTTTCCGCTTGCGCGTGATGTCGCCTCCGTAACACTTGGCGGTCACGTTCTTGCGCAGGGGCGCGATGTTGTCGCGGGCCACGATGCGATTGCCGATCGCAGCCTGCAGCGCAACTTCGAACTGCTGGCGCGGAATGAGCTTGCGAAATCGTTGTATCAAGGCTTTGCCGCGATCATAGGCCTGATCCTTGTGCACGATGATCGACAGGGCGTCGATCGCGTCGCCGGCAACCAAGATGTCCAGCTTGACCATCGGGGATGCCCAATAGCCCGAGAAGTGGTAGTCGATCGAGGCATAGCCCCTGGAGACGGTCTTGAGGCGGTCATAGAAATCGAGCACGATCTCGTTGAGCGGAACCTCGTAGGTGAGTACGACACGGTGGCCGGCGGCGTATTCGAATCCCTTCTGCACGCCGCGTTTGTCCTCGAACAGCTTCAGAATCCCGCCCAAGTAGTCGTCCGCGGTGATCACGGTCACCGTAAACACCGGCTCCTCGATCTGCTTGATCGAAGCTTCGGCAGGCCAGCGGCTGGCATTGTCGACTTCCACCACCTCGCCATCGGTCTTGGTCACACGGTAGCGCACGCCAGGCGCAGTGGTGATCAGGCGTATGTCAAACTCTCGCTCCAAGCGCTCTTGCACGATCTCCAAGTGCAGCAGGCCCAAGAAGCCGCAGCGAAACCCGAATCCGAGCGCTGCCGAGCTTTCCGGCTCGAACTGGAAGGAGCGGTCGTTGAGCTGAAGCTTTTCCAGGGCGTCGCGCAGCACGTCGTGCTGGTGGGACTCGACCGGGTATAGCCCCGCGAACACCATCGGCTTGGATTCTTCGAAACCGGGCAGAGGCTCGTCCGGCAGGTTGCGCTCATCGCAGATCGTGTCTCCGATGCGGGTCTCGGTGACGTTCTTGATGTTGGCCACCACCCAGCCGACCTCGCCGGACCAGAGCGTCTGGCAGGCAACCGGCTTTGGCGTGCGAAAGCCGAGCTCTTCGACATCGTATGTGCGCCCGGTCGACCACAAACGGATCTTCATGCCCTTCGAGAGCGAGCCATCCACCACGCGCACCAGCATCACGACCCCGCGGTAAGAGTCGTACCAAGAGTCGAACAACAGGGCCCGCAACGGCGCCGCCGGCCGCGAGCGCGGGCACGGCACGCGCTTGACAACAGCCTCGAGCACATCCTCCACCCCGAGCCCAGTCTTGGCGCTAATCCGAAGCGCGTCGTGTGCTTCCAAGCCAATCGTGCTCTCGATCTCGTCCTGAACGCGGTCCGGCTCCGCGGCCGGCAGGTCGATCTTGTTCAGCACGGGCACGATCTCCAGATCGTGCTCCAGCGCGAGATAGGCGTTCGCCATCGTCTGCGCCTCTACGCCCTGCGCGGCGTCCACTACCAACAGGGCGCCCTCGCAGGCGGCTAGACTCCGCGACACCTCGTAGGCGAAATCGACGTGGCCCGGCGTGTCGATGAGATTGAGCTGGTAAGTCTCGCCGTCAAGCGCTTGGTAGGCGATCCGGACCGCTTGGGCCTTGATCGTGATGCCGCGCTCGCGCTCGAGATCCATCGAATCCAGCACTTGCTCCTGCATCTCCCGGCTGCTGAGCGCGCCGGTGGACTCGAGCAGGCGATCCGCCAGCGTCGACTTGCCGTGGTCGATGTGGGCGATGATCGAGAAGTTGCGGATCAAGGAGAGGTCCATGCGGCTATGGAAGGCTCGCCCGGCGGCAAGTCCGGCCGCCGCGCACTCTCCCCTGCTCCAATTGTAGCTATCCGCCTGCGGTGCAAGCGGTCCGCGACGTGTCGCTAGGTGCCCCGGCGGCGCTGGAGGCACGCCGAATTACAATCCTGTAACGGTTTGGCGACAAGATCGGGGCAAGCGCCTGGACCTCGAAAAGAGCACGTGAGTGCGCACCCGGACGAGCGCGGGAGTCTAGTTCGACTCCTGGGCAGCGATGTCTTCCAAGAGGCGTCGAGCGCGGCTGAACGTGGCGGTGCCGCCACCGTCGAATCCCGGCCATTCAAGCGTTCCGTCCGGCTCGAAGCGGACACCTCTCGTGGCGGCCACGATGCGCATCAGCCGTTCCGCGCTGACCTTGGAGTCCTCTCGCAGCTTGATGACCAAGCGGTCACCGTGCCGCTCGACCGAGGGGATGCGCATAGCTTCCGCCCGGTGCTTGAGCAAGGAATGCGCAAGCAGGTTATCGACCGCAGGCGGCAGCGGGCCATAGCGGTCTCGCAGTTCCGCCACGGCACGGTCGCGCTCGGCGTCGTCCCGCACTGCGGCGAGCCGCTTGTATAGCTGCAGCCGCTGTGTCTCTTCCGGCACGTAGCTTGCCGGGATGTGAAAGTCCAGGCGCAGCTTGACCTGGGTCCGAACTACGTCTTCAACCTGTTCGCCCCGCAGCTTGCCCACGGCCTCTTCGAGCAACTGCGTATAGGTTTCGAAGCCAACCGCCGCAACTTGGCCGCTCTGCTCGCCCCCCAGCAAGTTGCCGGCCCCCCGCAACTCCAGGTCGAGCGCGGCCATCTTGAAACCCGCGCCCAGCTCGCTGAATTCCCGCAGGGCCGCCAGCCGCTTGCGGGCAACGTCGCTCAATTCGCGCTCCGGAGGCACCAACAAGTACGCATACGCCCGGCGATTGGAGCGCCCCACGCGACCTCGCAGCTGGTACAGCTCTGACAGCCCATATAGATCTGCCCGGTCGACGACGATCGTATTGGCCAGCGGAATGTCCAATCCGTTCTCGACAATGGTCGTGGCCACCAGCACGTCGAAATCGTGGCGCATGAAACCGAGCATGACTCGCTCGAGCTCGCGCTCTGCCATCTGGCCGTGCGCGACCCGAAAGCGCACGTCGGGAAGCGCGGCTGCCAGCCGGTCGGCCTTGGACTGGATTGAATCCACGCGATTGTGGAGGAAATAGACCTGACCGCCGCGCCGGACCTCCCGCTGGATCGCAGTCGTCACCATGCGCTCGTCGTACTTGGACACGACCGTCTGGATCGCCAGGCGGTCCTGCGGCGGCGTCTTGATCACGGACACGTCGCGCAGGCCCATGAGCGACATGTAGAGCGTCCGCGGGATCGGAGTCGCCGTCATGGCCAGCACGTCGACGCTTTGACGGACCTGCTTGAGCCGTTCCTTGTGGCGAACTCCGAAGCGCTGCTCCTCGTCGATGACGAGCAAGCCGAGGTCGCGGAACTCGACATCTTTGGACAGCAGCCGGTGTGTGCCGATGACGATGTCCACCGTGCCTTCGCGCAGCCGCCGAATCGTCGACCGAATCTCCTTCGGCGTGCGAAACCGCGAGAGCATGTCAATCTCGACCGGGAACGCCGCGAAACGCTGGCGGAACGTCTCCAAATGCTGGTACGCCAGAACGGTGGTCGGCACCAGCACTGCCACCTGCTTGTCATCGCCCAACGCCTTGAACGCGGCCCGCATTGCCACCTCGGTCTTGCCGAAGCCGACGTCGCCGCACACCAAGCGGTCCATGATGCGGCTCGATTCCATGTCGTGCTTGATCTCTTTGGTCGCCGTCAACTGATCTTCCGTCGGCTCGAACAAGAAGGAGTCCTCGAATTCCTTCTGCCAGTTGCTGTCTGGCGAATATGCGAAATCCCGACCCAACTCGCGCTTGGCGTACAGCTCCAGCAGGTCATCAGCCATGTCGAGCAGGCGCGCCTTCACGCGCCTCTTGGTCTTCTCCCAGGTCTGGCCGCCCAAGCGATCCAGCTGGGGCTTCGGACCTCCCGCTCCGTGATACTTGTGGACCAAGTCCAGGCGCGTGAGCGGTACGTACAAGCGCGCGCCCTGGGCGTATTCGAGCAGCAGAAAATCTTCGCTCCGGCCACCCGCCTCGACCTGCTGGACGCCCAGATACTGTCCCACGCCGTGCTGTGCGTGAACCACCGGGTCCCCCACGCGCAAGTCCTCCAAGTCCGTGAGGAACGCCGCGCTTGCGGCCTTGCGCGGGCCCGGCCGCGGGAGGCTCTCGGTGCTCCCAAAGACATCTTGGGTGCCGTAGATCGAAAGCCCCGATTCAGGCAGCAGGCAGCCGTGAGGGATCGACGCCTTGACGATGATCGCCGACGCCACATCGTCCGAGATGCCGGCCTTTTCTTCGAGTTGTCGGCTGAGACCTTCCGGCCGCTCCCGCAGCACGAGTTGGAAGGGCACCTCGTGTTCGCCGAACAGGTCGGCGAGACGCTCTAGGTCGCCGAGGGACGAAGCCGCCACCAGCACGCTCGAACGTTCCGCTATCTGACCCCGGACTTCCTGCAGGCAATGGCCGATGTCGCCATCGAACCGCGGGACGGGCCGCGAGCGAACGTGCCAGGCCGCTTCCGCCTGGCCGAAAATCTCCGAACCCAGGTCCAGGTCGTTCAGAACGACGAGCTTCCGCCGCCGGGCGGCATCCCGGAATCGCTCGAATCCGAAATAGTACGCGTCCGCGGGTTGCACCTCCTCCGCGCAAGACTCGTTCAAGCGCTCCCACAAAGCATCCGCTTCGCGCTCCAACGCCTGGGGCTGGTACGCGAGGATAGCGGCTCCGGGAAGCAGATCAAGCAGAGAGGCCGACCTCCACTGCGGGCTGATCGCGCTGAATTCCCACCCGGGCGGCAACAAGCCCAGCCCGGAGCCGCCGGCAGGGTACTCCTGCATGGGAAGGACGTCGACCAGGTCGCGTGGTCGGATCGATTGCTGCGTGCGCGGGTCGAACTCGCGGAGCGACTCCACTGTGTCGCCGAAGAGCTGTAGCCTGCACGGATAGTCGGAGCCGGGGACGAACAAGTCCACGATGCCGCCCCGAACGGCAAACTGCCCAACCATCTCGACTGGCTCGTGCCGGCTGTAACCCACCTCGGCCAACCGCTGGACAAGCTTCTCCAGAGGCCATTCCCCTCCGACCCGCACTTGCCAGGCCAGGCGACGGTACGAGTCGGGCGGGGCCACCCGTTGCAGCGCGGCGGCGATCGGCGCGACAAGGATCGACACCCGCCGCTGGGCCATGCGCCACAACGCGATCGCGCGGCTCTGCGCGATGTCAGGATGTGGCGAGAGCCCGTCAAACGGGGTCACGTCGTGGGCAGGCAACAAGCACGGAGCGAAGTCGCTCTCGTCGGCCCCGACCATCTCGAACCAGGCCGTTATCGTCTCGTGCAAGGACTCGGCGTCCGCCTGACTGCCTGTGACGACGAGCAGCGGCCGCCCGGCCTGCAGGCGCAAGACGACGGCATGGGCGGCGCAGGCGACCTGGGACAGGCCCGAGATCTGCTGGAGGCAAGCTTCCCGCCGGCGCAGCGCCGCGACCACCTCCCGGACAGCTTGGTGCTGCCCCAGTCGTGCGAATCGGTCGCGCAGGCCGCGGGGTGTCAAGTTGGGCGCATCCGGAGTATGTTGGCCACGAGATCAGTCGTCGAATACCCCGCCTCGACTGGAATCGCGAGCACCTGTCCGCCATGGCCCTCGACGATCTCTCGCCCGGCGATCCAGTGCGCCCAGTCCGCGCCCTTGACCAGTACATCCGGCAACAGCAGCCTTAGCAGCTCGTGCGGCGTCTCCTCGCCGAAGATCGTGACGGCGTCGACGCAGGCGAATCCCGCCAGCGTGGCCGCGCGGTCGGCCTCCGACAGCACCGGCCGCGCCGCCCCCTTCAGGTCGCGCACGCTCCGGTCGGAGTTGATCGCGACGATCAGCCGATCGCCGTGCTCGCTGGCGCGCTCGAGCAAGCGCACGTGCCCGGGGTGTAGCAAGTCGAAACAGCCGTTGGTAAACACCACGCGTTTGCCGCTCGCCTTCCACTGCCGGCACAACCGCACCGCGGCTGGCCGGTCCAGCACAACGCCCATCGAACGGGGCCCGCCTCGCCTAGACCCTCAGTGCCACGCGCGAGGCGTAGTCCTTCGCGACCGGCAACTGATAGGGAAACTCCTCGATCTTGCGATGGATCGGCCCGCTCTCGGTCAGTGAACTGCCATACAGCGAGAACGAGTCCGGCTCGATGGCGCCGAAATCGCGGGTGGGCAATTCCTCGATTGCCTCGTGCATCTCGGTCAGGTCGCACTCGCCGCGCAAGCGTCCCAAGGTCAGGTGCGGCACGTAGGGCCGCACCTCCGGGGCGATGCCGAGGTGCGACAGCCGCGAGTCCACGGTGCTGGCCAGCTGGCGCAGCGGTGGCGTGTTCTCGGCAATCACCCAGAAGACCCGCGGGCTGCGCGGGTAGGGGAAGAATCCGAGCCCGGCCAGCGGCACCTTCACCTTGGCTTGGATCCGCACGCGGCTGAGTGTGTCGACCACCTCGTCGAGGCGATCCTCGTCCCACTCGCCGATATACTTCAGCGTCACGTGCATGTTGCGCGGATGGACCCAATGGATCGGGGCCATCGGCGCGAGACGACGCACCAATTCCGTAAGGTTGGCGATGACCTTCGTGTTCAGGTCGAGTGCAACAAACAAGCGCATTCTTAGCTCCAGAGGCTGCGGGGAGGCGGCCTGACCCCTATTCCTTGTGGACTGAGATCTGGTCCGAGGGGGGCTTCAAGATGATGGTTTCGGTTTGCTCGGGCTCGGTCAGGGCGACTTCTGCGCCATGCGTCCGAAATCCCTTGCTGATGACTTGGATCAAGATCGGCCCGCGTGGAAGCGGCGGCACCGGCGTGCTGCCCTCGTTGCTCGTTTTCAGCTCGAGGGCGGGGCTCTTCCGCTTCAGCTTCTTCTGCTTGCCCTTGAGCTGGCGGACGATCACGCTGGCGCGAGGCACCGGGCGACCCCGCTCGTCCTTGACGAGGATCCTCAGGGTCGTCCATTCCCTGGCGACCAGCAGCCCTGCTCCCGGCAGGGCCGCAGCCAAGGCCGCCAAGATGCCTCGCCGGCTCGGCGAGCGTCCAAGGACAGAGTTCAGCAGTACAGTCACGGCGATCAGAATATGTAGCTCAGCGCTCCGGAATAGCTCCGGATCGCCTGCAATAGGTTCAGCACCCGGCCGTCTGGAACCTGCAGCGGCACATAGCCGGTCTTGAGCAGGTTGCGGAAGTCGGCGCTGGCCTCGAACTTGCCCGGCATACCCGCGACGCTGGGCAGCGGCTGGCGCAAGACGAGGTTCAGGCCCGGCGCCGAGCGCGAGGCGAAATCATTGAACGGGTCGGCCGGCAGGACGGATTCCCGGCTGGACCACTGGTAGGAGCCCGTCATCACGGTCCTCGCGCCGGGCAACTCGGTCGACACCGAAGCCACCAGCAGATGGGCGCCCTGCGCCTCCAACACCTGCCGCAGCTCGTCCGAGACTGCCGAGCTCAGCTGTCCCCGCGTGGGCGCGAGCACGCCGGCGTAGCCGTACCCCAGCGCCGCCTGCAGGCGGTCGTGGATCTTGCGCGAGTACGAGACGCGCACGCCGGGGGTGCGGTAGTTGCCGCCGTTGAGCGTCGCCGCGGCCGAGTACAGGTCCGGCACGAGCTCGCCCTCCCCGAACACGCCTTCGGGCACTGCCGCCGAGACGGCCGCATCGCGTATCGAGTCGCGGTAGAGCGCAGCCTCGATCATGTTGTCCCCGAAAGTCTCTCGATACGCCACCTCGACGTGCTCCGAGCGCTGGACGGTCGGCCGCCCTTGCACCACCGCCACGCGCGGAAACATGCCGAGCTGGCGCACGTTGCTGCGAAGCGCCGCGTCTTGGCCAAGCCGCGTCGCCGTCGGCGGAGGCACACCGGAGGCGTAGCTGAAGGCCAGCTCGCGGTTCTGGCCCAGCTTGTAGACCGCCTTGCCGTACGGGCTGGCAAAGTGGAGCCGGTTGACGAAGTTTACCGACTCGAAGAGCATCCCGTACTCGACCCGCAACGAATCGGTCAATTCGACCGAGTCGCCGAATTCCAGCGAGAAGGTCTCCAAGCGCGGGATTCCCTGGCCGTCGTGCTGGGATCCGAACAAGCCCCGCGTGGCGGCCGAGGAGGACTGCAGCTGTCGAACTGTCAGGGCCACCTCGGGCTTGGCCAGGCCGATCTCCTTGGCGTAAGTGGTGCGAAACGCGGTCGACCCGCCCGAAATGTCGGGCCTGCCAGCCCCACTGCTGCCGCTCACGGTCAGGTCGTGGCTGCCGAACAGCGACGTCGCCACGGCGAAGGCACTTCCCAAGTCCTGCTGGGCATGCAGGCCGTTCGAGCGATTGCCCTGGCCGGCACTTAGCTCAGCGTAGGCGTGCGTGTCCTCAAACGGGCCTTCGAGCTTGCGCAGGAAGCGCTCGTGCTCGTCATGCTCGGCGGGCGCCATGCGCAACACGTTGCGCCGGGAATGCTTGGCGCGCAAGACCCACTTCCAACGCTCGGACATGTCTCGGACCTGGCTGCCATAGGCCAGCTGCAGGCTGGCGAACACGCCGCGCAGCGCAACGTCCAAGAATGTCCGCTCGCCAGGCTCCACCGCCAGCTCGGCTTGGCGCAGCAGCGAGAAGTTGGCCTGGCGCACCTCGATCGCGTACACGCCCGGAAACAGGTCGACGAACTGGAACCAGCCCCGATAGTCGCTCTCAATGGTCTGCACGACACGGCCGTCGGCCGCAAGCAGGCTGACCGCAGCGCCCATCTGGGCGGTGCCGGCCTCGTCGCGGACCAGCCCGGCGATGCTGCCGCCGACCTGTGCCGCAGCGGGCAGGCACAGCAGCCAAGCTGCTAGGAGCCCGGTTCCAGCGAGGCGCGCTAGACCGAGCTGACGCATGGTGACTGGCAAGACTTCCTCAGAGAACCTTGAACGTAGCGGTAGGCGCTAAGGATTCATTCTTAATGTCATCTTGCACAAGCAGGCTCAGGCGGTACTCGCCCGGCTCCAAGCTTTGCAAGGGCAGCAGCTTCTCGATCACCACCTGTCGCGACGAAGCCCCGCGGATGGAGTTGACGTCCTCGGTGAAGTTAAGCAGCAGTTCGTCCGGGCTGTCAAGCCGGGCGATCTGATAGGTGACGTTGCCCGCAGGGCGACTGGTCTCCTCGCTCTGCCCGAGGTTGTAGATCTGCATGTAGATGCCCATCTTTTCTTCGCGCTTGAACGAATCGTCGATGCGCGGACGGACCTTGGAACTGCCGATCACGAACTGGCCGGTGCCCAGCGACCGAATCGGCACCCGCTCGATCTTGTCAGCGATGATCAGGGACGACGTCGCGAGCGCCTCGTCGTCGAACTCGGGCACCCGCAGCGCGGTGCGGTACGTGCCCATGGTCTCGCCAACCAGGTCCTTGACCACCAGCTCCAAGCGGTACATGCCGGGCGCAAGCGGCACGGACTTGTTGTAGACCGACGAGCGGGCCGCCTCCTGATGCATGCGCTCGGCGGTGGTCTGGATGCTGACGGTCTCCTCGAACGTAGACTGCACCCGGCGCGTCATGGTGGTGATGCGGCCGAAAATGTTCGCCACCGCCTTGTGCAGGCCGCTCTCCTCCTTGAACAGCAGGTCCTGGTTGCGCAGCAGAACCGTGATGCCTGTCAAGACCGAGCTGTTGGTCACCCGCACGAAGTGGACATCGACGTCATACGACAGCGTGTTGTAGTCAATCGTGGAGTTGACGATCGCCTCGAGATCCTTGAACTTCACCGCCGGAGGCTTGAAGATGTTGGCGTACAGCTGCAGCCGCTCGAACTGGTTGTAGCGGATCGACTGGGCGCCGCCGATCGGAGTGCCCATGCGCGTGCCGTCGGTGCGCCGGAAGCGGTCGGCCTTGGTTGTCAGGCCCATCTGTTCCGACAGCGTCAGGCCCGCGCCCGGCACGTTCAGCAGGGCGTCCTTTTCAGACGGGTCCATGGTGAGCCGGTACTCGCCGGTCATCGTCGGGTCCACGAACTCGAGCAAGATGTCGCTGCCGATCCCCTCGATCCAGCGGTAGCGCCAGATTTCGAACGGGTAGGTCGAGGTGAAGCCGCCGCCCTCGTCGTAGGGCCTCTGGTACTGGCCCCCTGACGGATGGGACTCGATCTCGTCGGCCGGTCCGTACGCGATGTAGATGCGGCCGCGATCCGTCTTCCAGCCGGGAATGCCCGATGCGTACCGGTCGTTGGCATAGGCGATGCGTCGGTAGTGCTCTTCCTTGTACTCGTTCTCCATCGAGTCCGGGGTGGGGTCGCGCCGCATCCAGAACGATTCGATGAAGTTCTCGCGCTCCTCGTCGGTCGCCATCTGCACGAAGGCCTTGCGCTCCTCGGGCGTGATGATGTAGCGCACATCCTCGTCCAGCCAGCGCTTGAACGGCCCGCGCAGCTCCTTGCGGAGTTGCTCTAGCCGGCGCCGCTCCTGCTTGCGTGTGAGCTTGGCCGGTTCAGCAGCGTCCTGGGCGATCAAAGGAACGCCCAGCAGACCCACTAGCAGGGCCGCGATCCACGGTGAGATTCGGCTTCGCATCGATTCTCCTGCACTGTCCAGTCGAGTCCTCTCAGGTTGCTCGAAGAGCAATCCTGCCGGACGCAACGGCCTCGATATTTTGTCTCAGGATCAATTCTAGTGCCTTCCTTGATGCTGGTCAAGCGAATTTCGCGATTTGTCCGAGACCGTCCGGCAGGCGCGCAGCTAGGAGCGCGCTCCGAACTTGGCCGGCCCCAAGGCGCCGGGAATGCCGCGGCACAGGGGCCTGGACTCGGCGTCGCTGCCGATGTGCTCAAGACCCGAGCGGTCCGCGGAAACCGAGGACCAGCACGGTCAGGTCGTCCTGTCGCGGGGCATCGCGGCCGAATTCGGCTACCCGGGCTAGCAGGGCATCGAAGAGCTCGCCGGTGTCGAGACCGGCAAGCTGGGAAACTGTCTCGATCAGGCGCTGCTCTCCATACAGCTCGGATCGGCTGTTGCGTAGTTCGGTGACTCCGTCGCTGTAGATAACCAGCCTGTCTCCCGGCTCCAGCCGGCAGACGTTTTCGGGGAACTCGGCATCTTCGAACAGCCCAATCGGCTGACTGGTCGGAGACAGCAGGTCGCAGCGCCCAGTCGGCCGTACCAAGATCGCGGGGCAATGTCCGGCGCTGCTCCAGCGCATGGTCGCGTCCTCCGCTATGGTGGCCGCGAACACTGTCGCGAAGCGTGCGCGGTCCGACCGCTCGCAGAGATAGCGGTTGATGCGCCGCAGCGTCCCAGACAGGGAAACATCCGGGCCCGATCCTAGGAAGAAGGCTCCCTGCAGCAACGAGGCCAGGATCGAGGCCGACGCGCCCTTTCCCGAGACGTCGGCCAGCACAGCCGCCCAGCGCCCCGGAGCGACCTGCATCAGGTCGTAGTAGTCGCCGCCCAGCTGCGAGCTGGCCTCGCTGTGCCCCTTGGCGACCAACCAGCCGTCGCTGGGAAGCGTGCCGGGAAGCAGGGAGCGCTGGATGCCGCGAGCCATATCGAGCTCGTGCTCCAAACGGCGCTTCTGGCGCTCCTCCTCGATCAGCCGTGCGTTCTCTACGCTGGTCGAGATCTCGATCGCCAGGGCATGCAACAGCGCCTTGTTGCCCTCCGCCAGACGGAGCTCCGGGTTCGCCGCGTCCATGTAAAGCACGCCCAAGGTGTCGTCCTTCGCGGAGATCACGCTCGTTTCGTGGTCCAGCCCGATCCGCATGCGCAAGATCGGAATGCACAGCGAAGCATGCAGTGCGTCCCCAGCGCTACGGCCGCCTTGCGTCAGATCGACACTCATCGCGAACAGGTCTGAACGTCGCTCAAGCGCGTCGGCAATGCGCTCTATCGGCAGTTCCAGCTGCGCTGTGCTGCCGCCATCCCCCGACGCGTGGCGTGCCACCTTGACCTCCAAGCGCCCGCTGGCGTCACGCAGCAAAAGGAACGCGCGGTCGGCGCGCGCGATCGACAGCGCGGCCTCCACGACCGCCTCGAAGACCTCCTCCACGCCGCTGGCGAGTTCCATCGTGCGGGCAACCTCCAGCACCGCCGAAAGCCGACCCAATGCGCCGGTGCGGCGAGGCCCGGCACCGATCTCGGAAACCTGCTTGAGCAGCCTCGTCTGCGGGCTCCGGGCCTCGCATACCGTGATCACGTAGGAGCCCTCGATCCCAAAGCCGATCCGGTCGCCAACGGCAAGCCGGCTGTGCCGCACGGACTCGCCGTTGACGACGGTCCCGTGGCGGCTGCCGAGATCTTCGATCGCGAAGCCGCCTTGCTCTAGCCGCAATTGCGCGTGGCGGCGGGATATGCGCTTGTCGGCCAGCGTCAGGTCGCAGTCGCTTAGGCGCCCGATGACGAACGGGCTGCGCTTAACCGGAATCTGCAGGCACTCCCCGGAAGGCGGCTCCACGAGCAGCGACAAGGGCGGTATTGGCTCGGCCGGGTCTGCGTCTTGGGATGCGTCCATCGCCTTGATGGGCAGGCGCTAATGCGCCTCGGCCGCGCTGGCCGTCCCGGCTTGCGAGGCGATCGCCGGGGCCTCGCCAAGGCCGCTCTTCTGGCAGTCCGCGCAGTACCCGCCAACCTCCGTGCGGGCGACCTCGACCTTGAAGCCGAACTGCGTCTCGATCTGGGCCTTCATCTCGCGCAGGGGATCGCCGAAGTATTCCGACACCGCACCGCAGCTCATGCATACGAGATGGGCGTGCTCGCGCTTGAGGCGAGTTTCGTAATAGTGCTGCTCTCCCTCGTAGTGCATCAAGTCCAGCTCGTCGACCAAACCCTGCTCCTTGAGCACCTTGAGGGTGCGATAGACAGTCACTTGATTGATCTTGGGGTCTTCCTTGGCGGCCAATTCATAGATCTCGTGCGCGTTCAAGTGCGTGCGCGAGTTATGGATCAGGCGGAAGACCAATTCCCTCTGGCGCGTGAGCCGCAGGCCCCGGCGACGCAACGTTTCGAGTGGGTTCGATTCGAGCTGCTTCCGGACCACAGGCATCAATCTAGCACACCATCAGGCCTCGAGAACCCGGGGGTCGAAGTTCGAAACGACTTCGGGCTAGACTAGAGAAACCACCCGCTCTTAATGTCGGGCCGTGGCGCAGCCTGGTAGCGCGCTTCCTTGGGGTGGAAGAGGTCCCGAGTTCAAATCTCGGCGGCCCGACCAATCTTGCTAACGGAACGGACCCTTACACGGCCGGGCACGCTGGCCGCCACTCGCAATGCCTGCAGGGCAAGCGTGCCCAGCGTGATGGCGCCGGCCCGGGCCTAGCGAGCGCACCGCCACCTTCTGGGGCAGCGCTTGTGCGACGATTTGATCTGATAGCATCCGCCAGGCGCTGGTGCATCTCCGAAACCATGCGGAGAACTTCAATGCGCGCGATCCTTGCATTTCCCATCCTTGCCACAGTGGCACTGCTCTGCTCCGGCTGCAGCTCCGGCGAGCGCCGCTCAGAGCGGCCGCCAAACGTCGTCGTGATTCTCGCCGATGACCAAGGCTGGGGCGACCTTAGCGTTCACGGCAACACGAACCTGTCCACTCCGAACATCGACTCGCTGGCGCATGAAGGCGCGATGTTCGAGCACTTCTACGTCAACTCCGTGTGCGCGCCGACGCGAGCAGAGTTCCTGACCGGCCGCTACCACGCGCGGGGCGGAGTGCGGGGTGTTTCCACGGGGCAGGAACGGCTCAATGCCGACGAGCACACCATCGCCCAAACCTTCCAGGCCGCCGGCTATGCCACGGGGGCGTTCGGCAAATGGCACAACGGCACGCAGCACCCGTACCACCCCAACGCGAGAGGGTTCGAGGAGTTCTACGGATTCACCGAGGGGCACTGGGGCCACTATTTCGACTACGAGCTGGATCACAACGGCGAGCTGGTGCGCGGAGAGGGGTACGTGATCGACGATTTCACCAACAAGGCGATGGAATTCATGGAGCAGAATCGCGACCGGTCGTTCTTTGCGTACCTGCCCTACAACACGCCGCACTCACCCATGCAGGTGCCCGACGAGTACTGGCAGCGCTTCGAATCCAAGGAATTGGCAATGCGCCACCGCGACCCCGAGTCCGAGGACGTGCCCAAGACACGCGCAGCCCTAGCCATGGTGGAGAACATCGACTGGAACGTCGGGCGCGTGCTCGCGAAGCTGGACGAACTGGGCCTGGCCGAGAACACCGTCGTGCTCTACTTCAGCGACAACGGTCCCAACAGCTGGCGCTGGAACGCGGGCATGAAGGGGCGTAAGGGATCCGTTGACGAGGGCGGCCTGCGGTCGCCGCTGCTGGTCCGGTGGCCGGGGCAGATCCCGGCCGGGCAGCGCATCTCCCGCGTGGCCGGGGCGATCGACCTGCTCCCTACTTTGTCGGAGCTAGCCGGAATAGATGTCGGAGCTCCGAAGCCGCTTGACGGGCGCAGCCTCGTACCGCTACTGCGCGGCCAGGATGTCCAGTGGGAAGACCGGCTGCTGTTCTCGTTGCGCAAGGCGCGCGGCCAGCTGCAACTCAGCATCCGCACCCAACGCTTCCGGCTCGACCCCGAGGGACGACTGTTCGATATCGAGAACGATCCCGGCCAGCATAGCGATGCTGCGGATCAGTTCCCCGAGGAGGCAGAACGGCTCCGCGCGGCCGCCAAGGAGTGGCTGGCAGAGGTCTCCCCCAACGTGGGGCCGGATGACCGCCCCTTCCCGGTAGGGCATGCGCCGATGACGCTGCTGCCGGCCCGCGACGGCGTGCCGCACGGCGGGGTCGAGCGCAGCGGGCGCGCACCGAATTGTTCGTACTTCACGAACTGGAAGAGCACCTCCGACAGCATTACCTGGGACATTGAGGTCGCAGAACCCGGTGAGTATGAACTCGCGATCTACTATGCGGCGCCAACCGCTGGCTCGACCATCGAGGCATCGTTCGAGGACGTCACCATCCACGGACAGGTGATCGAGGCCCACGATCCTCCAGCCTACGGCTCTGAGGCTGACCGCGTGTGGCGCGGCCTGGGCGAGTCTCTCGTGAAGGACTTCCGCATGCAGTCCCTAGGCACGGCGGACTTCCCGGCTGCCCGGGGCGCGCTGACGCTGCGAGCGCTCGACGTGGCGGGAGAGCAGGTTGCCGAGATCCGCTACGCCGTGCTCAATCGGCTGTAGCCGATCCTCGGCTGCGCCACCGCGGCCGCTGACGATCAGGGCAGCTGCTCGCGCACTTCCAACACCTGATTAGCCGAAACGCGCCCGAGATCTTGAACAGGGCCGCCGGGCCACATGACCTGCACGGGAATATGTTCGGATTCTCCCAGGCCGAAATGCACCCCGTCGTGGCTGGACGAGGCGTAGCCGACCGCGCTGGTCATCACGTTGGCCTGCCGGCCTGCGCGGACTGTCGCGCCGAGCCCGTCGCGGTTCGACTTCGCCCCCAGGAGCCGGACATTGAGCCACGCATGCCGTCCCGGGCTTGTGTTGTGCCACAATTCGGCCGGCCCACCCAGCGAAGACACCACCACATCGAC
The DNA here is from genome assembly GCA_028819215.1 of Bryobacterales bacterium. Lineage (GTDB taxonomy): Bacteria > Acidobacteriota > Terriglobia > Bryobacterales > UBA6623 > VXMF01. The sequence continues at coordinate 365,156 of JAPPMG010000096.1, read as the reverse complement.
GCGGCCATCGCGGTCGAAATCCGCGAACGCACAGCCGCGGTGGGCCCTTGCCGTAGCCGCGAAGGCCTCGCCGGCGGCAGCTGTGACCTCCTCGAACGACCCATCCGCACGATTGGCGTACACGCTGTTGGTCTCGCGATACGGCGTCGTAGGCTCGAACTCACGGATGATGTCGTTGACGTGAGAGTTGGCCGTGAACAGATCCTTCCAGCCGTCGTTGTCGAAGTCGTACAGCCCGTTGCCCCAGCCACTGTGGCGGTTAGAATGCAGTGCCAAGCCAGATGGGCCGGTCACGTCCTCGAAGAAGCCGTCACCGAAGTTGCGGAATAGCGGGAACGTCTCGGCGATCAGGGCCGTGACCGCCACGTCCGGCAAGCCGTCGTTGTCATAATCGCGGAAATCGACGCCCATGCTGGCCACGGGGTCGCCATGCTGTAGCAATGCGGTGCCCGACAGCAGCCCTGCCTCTTCAAAGCCCTCTCCGGCTTGATTGAGGAAAAGGAAGTTCGGCAGGTTGTCATTCGTGACCAACGCATCAGTCCAGCCATCGCCGTTGGCGTCAGCGAACGCCACGCTCATGCCGCGCCCGGAGTGGTCGCTGATGCCAGTCGCCGCACTCACATCCTGAAAGGTGCCGTCACCGAGGTTGCGATACAGGCCGTTCGGTATCGGAGTCAGCTGCATCGGATCGCAGTAGGCGCGCAGCCCGCGCCGCTCGTCGCCGCAGTATGTGTCGAAATCCAAGCTCCAGTGCGCGTAGTTGACCACGAACAGATCGAGGTGCCCGTCGGTGTCGTAGTCAAACCACCCCGCCGCCACGGACCAATGACCTCCTTGCAGGCCGGAGGCCGCGGTGACATCCTCGAACACGCCATCCCCTCGGTTGCGCAGTAACGTCAGACGGAAGACTCCGGCAACCAGCAGGTCGACATCGCCATCGTTGTCGTAGTCGGCCGCAGCCGCGCCCATGTCATAGCCGGTGCCGGCAACGCCGGCCTCGGCGGTCACGTCGCTAAAGCGCAGTCCGCCATCGTTTCGGTACAGGCGGTTCCAATACTCCGGCGACTCCTTGCTCAAGGACGGAATCGCGGCACCGTTGGTGAAATAGATGTCGGGCAGGCCATCGCCGTCGTAGTCGAATACGGCCACGCCGCCCGCCATCGTCTCGATCATGTGCTTTTCGGGCGTTGGGTGATTGTGCAACACAAAGTCGATTCCCGCCGTGTCTGCGACGTCTTGGAATTGGATCGCGCCCGGCGAGGCCTGCAACACCGCCCCGCCGGCCAGCACGCATGCGAGGGCGGGCGCGATCCGCGCTACTCGCTCTTGATCCATCGCTCGAACTTCGTGCGGTCGCGGGCGAACGATCGCTTGCGCATCTCGGTGGACTTCGCCAGCGCGAGTCTGGCACGCTCCATGTCGCCCAGCCGCCGGTAGGCTTGGAAGAGCGAGTAGTGGATATCACCGTAGTAGTCGAGAATCAGCGCTTGCTCAAGCTGCGCCGCGGCCTCTTGTACGCGTCCTACTCGCAAGTAAGCCCGGCCGAGGCTGGGGCGGGCCTCGACCAAGTTAGGGTCAAGCTGCAGAGCGGTCTCTAGGTAGGGGATGGACTCGGGATGCTGTTGCCTTGCCACGAACAACCGGCCGGTCACGTACAGCGAGTGCGGGTTCGCGCCGTCTAAGTCGAGGGCCTTCTCGAGGGCTCGCTCGGCTTCGTCGTAGGCGTTGTTGAGCAAGTAGACCAGCCCCAGGCTGCGGTGCAATTCAGCCGCGTCTGGTTTGAGCTCGATCGCGCGCAGGTACTCGGCAATCGCCTGGTCGTCGGCTTGCCGCTGGCGGTGGGCCTCCGCCCGCAATTGATGCACGCGCCAAGACTGAGGAGCCAGCTTCTCGACTTGCTCGAAGCACAAGTCCGCCAGCGACCGGAGCGTGCCGACCGTCCAATAGACGGCTTCCGGCGGCGCCTCATCGGTGCCGCGCATAGCGTGCGTGAACGCGATCACTGCCCGCTCGTGCTGACCGAGCGCGAGGTAGGCCCTGCCCAGCAGCAACAGTTCCGCCCGCGTCATCGAGCGCCGCGACACCAGCGCCTGGGCGCAAGCCGCGTAGAGATGGTCGGCGCACAGAGAGACGGCTTCGGTGGCCTCGCCAGAGCGTATGGGAGCGGCTTGGACGGCGCGCTCGAAGCGCGCGCGGGCAGCGGCTGCAATTGCCTCTTCGCCGGCGCCGGCGGACAGGGCCCAAGCCAGGAATGCTGCCGGCCCCGCCTCGGACTGGCCAAGCGACGACAAGAGCTCGGCCGCAGATTCGGGCGCAATGGCCCCGGAGTCGAACGCTGGCTGGGATCCCAGCCATTGCGGAAACGAATCCCAGACCGCAGTCACTCGTTCGAGGGCGGAGGCAGCATCTCCCCGAGCCAAGCTGATCTCGGCCAGCCCGAGCAATGCCTGCTCGGAGCGCGGATCTGTGCGCAGTTCTTCTTCGAAGCTGGCGGCGGCCTCGTCCAGCTGCCCGAGCCGCAAGCGCGCGGACCCCAAGGCCGAATGCAGGCCGGGCAGGCCGGATCGCTGGGCAACTGCGGTCGCGTAGTAGTTCACGGCAGCCTCCCAAGCCTCGCTGAGCGCCAGCATGTCCGCCCCGAGCCGAGCGGCCCAGACCGAATCCGGCTGCTCCACGACCAAGCGCCCGGCCAGATCGCTCATCAGGCCCATGTAATCGCGCCCGAGCAGATACCATGCCTCGGTCCTGTCCCGGCTGTGCGAGAACGCCGCCTGGAATTCCTGCACCGCGCTGGCGTAGTCTCCCTTCGCCAAGTGGCATGCCGCCAGCGCCCGGTGCGCCTCCAGGTTGGCCGGGTCCAGTTCCAAGCTGCGTGAGAGCGCTGCGATGGCGTGGTCGGTCGCGCCCAGCTTTAGGTGGCCGAGGCCTAGGAACAAATGGGCGGCGGGCAAGGTGGGCAGGGCGCGAGCCGCCTGCTCCAACTCGTCAACCGATAGCTGGTACTTCCCTTGCAAGAACAGGGCCAAGCCCAGGTTCACGCGCGCTTCGGCAAGCCCCGGATCGGAATCGAGGGCGGTGCGGAACTCAGTCTCGGCCCGGGCGAATTGACCGGCTTGCAGCGCCGTCTGGCCCGCTTGGAAGCGAGTCCGGACCTCCGATTGCTCGAGCGCTGGCTGCGCCGACAGAACGGCGGGCAGCAGCAACAATGCGGCGGCTGCGCGAAGGCCAGCGGCCGAGCCGAGCGTTGTCCAAGCCATGGAAGCCGGTTTCGATTATCGCCAGTTCTTGGATCAGAAGAGAAACCGGCGGGCGGCCCAGCCGCCCGCCGGTTCGATTCGCCAGGCCTGCGCGAACCGACTAGAAGATTAGTCGCAGCCCGAACTGCACGAGCCGAGGCACGCCTCGAGTGCCACTGATCACGCCGAACTGGGGAGTGCCCAACGCTGTTCCCGGATGCCGGAAGACTGGCGTGTTGAACAGGTTGAAGAATTCCGTGCGGAACTCCAGGCCGAGGCTCTCACCCAACTGCGTACGCTTGAACAGCGCGAAGTCCCATTGCGCGATCCCGGGCCCGCGCACGTCCGGCAGGACACGGGAGGTGTTGCCGAAGGTGAACGCCGCTGGCTGGCTGAACACGTCTGTCCTGAAGTACTCGTTGAGCCGCGTCTGCGGGTCGCCCGAGCGTGCCGCGCTGGTGCCGTTGTTGTCCGCGAACTGCGATCCCCCGTAAGAGTTGGAGAGGTTCTGGGAAGGCGACACGCCGATCGGAAATCCGGTCTGGACGGTGGTCACACCGTTGATTCCCCAGCCTCCAAGGATGGCGTTAGCAGCCCCCGAAAGATCGCCGAGGAAAGGCTTGCCCTTGCCGAAGGGCAGGTCGAGGACGTAGCTCAGCACCAAACGCTGCGAGACATCGAACGCCGCCAGCGACTTCAGCGAGCGGAGATCGTTGTTGTTGCCACCAGTGGCCCAGCCCTGCGCGCTGAACCCCTCGAGCCCATCCAGCCAACCGGTCAGAGTGCCAGCGTCCGTGATCAGCTTGCCGGCAGTATAGGAGGCCAGCAAGCTCGCCCCGCCCCTGAACCGCCGCTCAACCTTGGCCTGAAAGGAATGGTAGGTCGAGCTGCGGTTGGTCGGCCCTGCCATGGAAACGTCAGTAAATTGCGGAAACGGGCGCAGCAGCTGCCCGCGTGAGACGGTCGGCTGCGAGAGCGGTCCCGCGGCGATGGAGCTGCCGTGGAAGGGATTGGGCACCTGTTCGTTGAGCGCGGTACCAAGGCTCAGGTGCTGGTCCGGCAATTGATTGATGGTCTGGGCATTCACCGGAATGCTCGTGCCTTTGGAGCCGGCATAAGCCAGATCGACCAGCGTGCCGTCGCCGAGCTGCCGCTGGATGTTGAAGTTCCACTGCTGCATGTAGCCGAGCGGTTGGTCGGACACGGGCGAGCGGATGCCGAGGCCACCGATCAGCGTGTTGAGAAATGTCGTGTCCCGTCCCGGCGGCTGCAGGACACCGTCGGGGACCGGATCCGCCAACCGGCGGAACGGAGTGACACCGTTGTCCAGCGAGGTGACCCAAGGAGTCAGGATGGTATTGACGATGTCCAGGTTGGGTGCGACCGCGAATGCGACATCGTTGGGCAGCCAGAAGACTCCGTATCCCGTGCGAATTACGGTCTTGTCGTCTAGGCGATATGCGATGCCAAGGCGCGGCGCGAAGGAATGGCGATCATCCAAAGCCGTTCTGGGCGCGCGCAATTCCGAGTTCACGAGCGCAAGCTGGCCTCGCAGATCTAGGCCTGTCTCGGAAGCCAAGGGATTGACCGAGTCAAGCGAGAGCGCAGTCATGCGATCGTAGCGCTCGGAGAAGTTCCCGGACCGCTCCCAGCGCAACCCGATGTTCACGGTCAGCCTGTCATTCACCTGCCACTGGTCATTGACATAGGCAGCGCGATAGATCATCTGCCCGGCCACCAAGCTCGGCGTGTTGATGCCGCCTCCTGTTCCAGTGCCGAGCAGGAACGATGCGAAGCCCCAACCGCCCGTCGGACTGAACGGATCATCCGCGGTGAAGTTGCTGTTGAAGCTGAAGATCCCGCTTGGGGTGTTGCTCTGGGCGTAGTTGTGCGTCAGCCTGCGCACATCGCCTCCGATCTTGAACGTGTGTCGCCCGCGGATCAAGGTCAGGCTCGGCAGGAAGGCTACGTTGTCTTGGCGGGCAATGATGATGCTGCCAGTTCCCTGGGCGCAGAACAGACTGTAGCTTTCGACGCAAGGTGTCGGAATGTGACGGAAGTTATCCGGAATCTCGGCCACTAGCGACGACGGCCAAGCGAACTGGGTCAGATCGATGCCTTGGCTGGCAGGGGAGCGGTCGTAGCGGAAGCGCGTCCACGAAGCGCGCAGGTCAAGAATCGTTGTCGGCGAAATCAAGTACGTATCTCCGACTACGAACTGGTTGGTGGTGAAGGTCTCCGGGCCGGCATCAATATGGGCGCCGGTACCGTAGGGGTCCACGCCGAACGTTAGGTTGTCCCACCAGGTCCAGCGCCCCATCACGCGGTGCTTGTCGCTGGCGCTCCAGTCCACGCGATTGTTGAGCTGCGTGTTGTTGCCCCCGTCGCTGGCGTTGGTGGCGTAGTTGTTGTTCAGCCCGGGCTGGTTGGGCTGATCCCAGAGATGGCTCAGGGACTTCGCCGTGGCGTCCTGCATCGGACCCGGAATCGTGTCGTTCGGGAATCGCGCGCGAGGGAGGTCGCCGGCGCTTGAGACCGAGAACGGATCGTGAATGGCCCGCGCCACCTCCGAGAAATCGCCTTGCTGCTGCAGCGGGGTCGGCGAGTCGAGCAGCAGCGAGCGGCCCTGCCGCTGGCGATAGCTCTCATAGGAGGAGAAGAAGAAGACACGGTCTCTGACGACCGGGCCGCCGACGTTGGCGCCCCACTGGTTCTGGACGAAGGGCGGTGTCCCGATGCCGCTGGCGTTGTTGAAGAACGTGTTGGAGTTGAGAACCTTGTTCCGCAGGAACTCGTAGGCGGAGCCATGGAACTCGTTGCTGCCAGACTTCGTGGCCATGTTGATTACACCGCCCGCGAAGCGGCCGAACTCCGCGCCGAGGTTGTTGGTCTGGATCTTGAATTCCTGCACCGCGTCCTGGGTCGGGACCAAGGCGGTGAGATTGGCGTAGCCGATGTTGACCGGCGCGCCGTCGAGCGTAGTGGCGCTCTGATTCGACTGGCCGCCGCCGATTTGGTAGTTGCCCCAGGCGAAGATGTTGACCCCGGTGGGGCTCTGCATGGACTGCCCCTGCGGCACGACGCCCGGAGCGAGAGCGACCAAGTTCAGCACGTTGCGCCCGTTGAGCGGCGTCTCGGTGACCTTGCGGGACTCGACAACCTGGCCGAGCGAGGACGTCTGCGACTGCAGCAGAGGCGTGCTGGAAACGACCTCGACGACTTCGGTGACCTCTCCGATCTCCAGCACTGGGTCGATGCGGATGCTCGCGTCGACCTCGATCGTGATCGGCTCTTGCGCGAACTGCTTGAAGCCATCGGAGCGAGCTTCCAGGCGGTACTGGCCCGGAACTAGGTTCACGAAGCGATACAGGCCGGCCGCTTCGGTCTCCTGCGCGCGCTGTTCGCCGGTCGCGAGACTCGTCACGGTGACGCTCGCTCCCGGAATCACGGCGCCTGTCGAGTCTTGAACGGATCCGACCAAGCTGCCGTAGAAGGTCTGGCCGAACGCGGCGCCAGCGACAAGCGCAAGGCACGCTATGAGCCATCCCAGTCTTCTCAAATGGATCATGTTTCCCCCCAAGAGCCGCGGCCAAACAAGTGCAAGTGGGCTATGCGGCATCGACACCATATCGCACAGTTCGCACCCATGCAACGGGACGAAACGATTTTCTATGGCGCGCACATGAAGCGACATGGGTCACTATCCGCACAGCCCGCGACCAATGCAACGAGCCGAGACGATTGCCGGCCTTGCGCGCAGGAAATCGGTCTTGGCTTGGCTGAGACGCAGCCCAGCCGCCCACGCTGTTACAGAACTCATACGATTCGCCAATTGACCTGGGCAGTACGATTGCAATGGACTGTGATACACTGAAACTGTGAGACTGTGCCAATGAGGAACATCACGGTATCCGTCGACGACGACACCTACCGGTTTGCCCGCATTCGAGCGGCGGAGTTGGACACTTCGGTCTCGGCAATGGTGCGCGGCTTTCTCGAGCGCCTCGTCGAGGGCCAGGCGGGGAGGCACGGCGCAGAAACGGAGCGAGAGCGGCGCCAGCGTCTGCTGAATGCCGTGTTTGAGGATATTCGCGAGACACGGGGCAGCTTCAGAGCGGCGGACAGTCTGGCCCGAGACGCCCTGTACGAGCGCGATGCGGTTCGTTGACACCAACGTTCTGATCTATGCGATCAGCCCGGACACCGAGGAGGCCGGGAAACGGCACCGGGCACAGGATCTGCTGCTGGATGGGGATCTGGCCGTATCAGTCCAGGTGCTGCAGGAGTTCTACTGGCAGGCCACGCGGCCCGGCCGCAGGGGGGCGCTGAGCCCGGAACAGGCACTGCGGTTCATCGATTCCATCCGCGAGTTTCCGGTCCAGGACGTATCGCTGGCCCTGTTCCGGGCTGCGGTTTCGCTCAGTCGGCGCTTCGGTTTGTCGTACTGGGACGGCGAGATTCTCGCCGCTGCGCACGCATGCGGCTGCGACGCGGTGTACTCCGAGGATATGAGCGATCAGCAGGACTACGACGGACTGCGAGTGATCAATCCATTCAGGTAGCGAGATGTGCGGGGATAGGTTCCGGCAGCTCGGAGTTCGGCCTTCACTGCCACCTACTGCAATTGGGCTCAAGCCGCGGCGAGGCGCAAGGACTCAGCAGCAAGATCCTGCTCGAAACCATATTCGATATCGCGCGCAAGTAGCGACATCGGTCGCTATGCGTTCAAGCCGCGACCAATGCAACGAGCCGAGACGATTGCCGGCCTTGCACGCACGAAATCGGCCTTGGCGTGGCTGAGACGCAGCCCAACCGCACACGTTGTTACAGAACTCATACAATTCGTCAATTGACAATCAGTTGCATTAATGGATAAGTTGGGGATTCCTCGGGACGCGGCGGATCCTCCTCGCAGTCGAATCGCCGCACCAAGAAAGAGACCTGTCGATGTCCAAGCCCCTTCAGCGCACGGGCTGCGCAGCCGTCGCGCTGCTTTTCCTCGCAAGCCTGCACGCCCGGGACATCACGGGAAAGGTGACCGGCCCCGGCGGCTTCCCCGTGGCTGCAGCCACGGTAGAAGCTATTGAACTATCCGAATTTACGCGCACAGATGGCCTAGGGAGCTTCACTCTCTCCGGAGTCCCGGAAGGATCTCTCACGCTCCGCGTGGTGGCGCCGGACTTCGAGCCAGTCGAAGTGACAAGCTCAGTTCGAACAACTGAACTCGCGATCGAGCTGAAGGAACTGAGGCGCAACGCCGCCAGCATCGAAGTGGTCGCGACGGTCGAAGGCCTGCGCACCGCGATTCCGGGCTCGTTGCATATTGTTAGCAAGGCGGACCTCGAAGCGGCCAAGCCTCTCGATGCCAACGAGGTACTGCGCCGAGTGCCCGGCATCAACCTGCGCGAAGACTCCGGGCCGGTCGCCATGCGCCTGAACATCGGCATGCGGGGCCTCAATCCCAACCGCAGCCGCAAGGTGCTGATCCTTGAGGACGGCATTCCAATCGCGCTGGCACCGTATGGCGAGCCAGACATGTACTATTCGCCGCCCATCGAGCGCATGAGCCGGGTCGAAGTACTCAAGGGCAGCGGCCAGATCGTCCACGGCCCGCAGACCGTCGGTGGAGTAGTGAACTTCGTTACGCCAGATCCGCCATCGAGACTCCATGGTGAAATCGACGTCGAGGGCGGGCAACGCGGGGTGTTCGTGGGCGAGGCCTCGCTGGGAGCGAGCAAGCGGGACCAGTCGATCGGTTGGATCACCAACTATCTGCACAAGCAGGGAGATGGCTGGCGCAGCTTCTTCTATGACATTGAGGACGTGCAGACCAAGTTCATTTTCCGTCCTAGCCAGCGGCACACGCTCGCAGTCAAAGCCGGCATATACGACGAGATCTCAAACTCGACCTATGTGGGCCTCACGCAACCAATGTTCGAGCGGAACCCGAACCTCAACGCCGTGCCGTCCGACACGCTCGACGTGGAGCGCCAGAGCGGGTCCCTGTCTCACGCCGTCACAATCGGTCCGGCCTCGACCCTGAGCAGTTCGGCCTTCCTGTACAGCACCAAGCGGTACTGGGGCCGTCAAGACTTTGACCGCAGCGACAGGGGGCGCGACTACTTGGGTGTGATCGGCGACCCGAGCCTGAGCGGGGGCGCCTTGTACTTGCGCAATTCGGCCGGAAATCGCAACCGCGAGTTCGACGTCTACGGCGCACAGTCAAACTTCAGCAGACAGCACAGCTACGGCCAGCTCGACCTTGGCGCGCGCTACATCTACGAGAAGGCTCGCGACCGGCGGATCAATGGCGACGTGTTCGACGCCCGCACCGGCGTGACTCGCGACGACGAGTTCCGCTATGGCCGCGCCCTAGCGGGCTACGTCCAGAATCGATTCAAGATCGGCTCTCGCATCTCGCTCACTCCCGGCGCACGCTTCGTGCGGTACAAGCAGGAGCGCCATATCGTGCGCAAGCGCGTGCAGGGAGTTCCGACCGATGTCGATATCCGCGAGGACAACGGCATCACGACGGTCATCCCAGGACTGGGCTTCTCGATCCGCGCCGTCGACGACCTCACGCTCTTCGCCGGTGTCCACCGGGGCTTCGCCCCTCCCGGAACCAAGATCGCCATCACTAGCAACGGCGAGAACCTCAACCTCGATTCGGAGTTGTCGTGGAATTACGAGGCGGGCGTCCGGCTGGCGGGGCAGCGAGCGGTCTCGGGCGAATTCACAGTCTTCCGTCTGGACTTCTCGAATCAGATCATCACCGCGGCCGAGTCGGGCGGTGCCACGACCACTGTGACCAACGGCGGTGCGACGATGCACCAAGGCTTCGAGAGTTCTGCCAAGATCCATTGGAACCGCGTCGCGGACTTGCCGGGCTGGAGTGTCTACACGGACTTTCGGCACATGTTCCTGCCGGTCGCAGAGTTCAGGGACAACGAACTGTATGGCGGCAACCGCCTTCCCTATGCTCCCAGGCAGACGTTCGGCGTGCTGTTCGGCGTCAAGCAATTCGGCGGGTTGAGCTTTCAACTCGATCTCAATGCGGTGGCCGGTCAGTTCGGGGACAACCGCGAGACGCTGGAGCCGTCCAGTGACGGAACCGTCGGCCAGCTTCCGGCCTACCAGGTTGCCAACTTGGCGGTCAGCTACGAGATCCGCCGCGAAGTCTGGACGTTTGAGCCGTACTTCACGATCAAGAATGCGTTTGACGAGCTCTACATTTCGTCACGGGCTCCGCAAGGAATTCAGCCCGGGCTGTTCCGGCAGGTCAACGCAGGGTTGCGGATCAGCTTCTAAGGACAGGCCTGCGGCTGGAGATCCCTCCAGAAGATCCCGGATTCGACCGTACCGGGGCTAGGATCCCGGCCCGGAATCGCAGCCCCCTCCCCGCCGGAATCCTAGCCCACCTCTGTACACGCGGCAGCTTCAGTCCCGGAATCGCGCGGACGAGCGTGACGAGGGCGGGGGATGCATGGAAGTGATCGCGGCTGCCGGTCTGTCCGAGGATTGTCGCCACGTGTATCCGAAACAAGCTGTAGCGACGGGCCAAGAGCAGCCAGCGCCACCAGCGGGCTGGACTAAAATGGGCGCGCCATGGCAGCTCCACTATCCGCATCAATCGGCGCCAGTCGCCGCGAGTTCTTCACCGCCACCGCTGCCGGGGCGGCCGCGCTGCTTGCGTGCCGCGACGCGGCCGTGCCGCCTGGAGGCAGCACCGCGCGACCGCCCAATATCGTCTTCATCATGGCCGACGATCTCGGCTACGGCGAGCTCGGGTGCTACGGACAGTCGAAGATCCGAACTCCTCACATCGATCGCATAGCCGCCGAGGGCATGCGGTTTTCAAATGCGTATTCAGGATGCTCGGTGTGCGCCCCGGCGCGAAGCGTGCTCATGACCGGAATGCATATGGGGCACACCTCGGTCCGCTCCAACCCGGGCGGCGTGCCGATCTTGGCGGAAGACGTGACCGTTGCGGAGCTGCTGGAGGAGCGCGGCTACGCCACGGGCTGCTTCGGCAAGTGGGGCCTAGGCGACATCGGCACAGAGGGCGTGCCCTGGAAACAGGGCTTTGACGAGTTCGTGGGCTACCTGCACCAAGCCCATGCGCACTACTTCTATCCGCGCTACATCTACGACAACGATCAGGAACTGCCGCTCGACGGCAACGAGGGCAGCGGTCGTGGCACATATTCCCATGACGTCATCGCGGATCGGGCGCTGGAGTTCATCGCGAGAAACAAGGACCAGCCCTTCTTCTGCTATGTGCCGTTCACCATTCCGCACTCGGAGTACGTCGTGCCCGACGACGAGATCTACGCCCAATACGCCGGCACCTTCGAAGAGATGGAGCTGTCCGAGAACCCAAATCGGCCAGGGCGCTTGATTCGACCTTCAGAACCTCACGCAACTCTGGCGGCGATGATCACTCGCATGGACCGCGACGTAGGTCGGATCTTGCAGCTCATCGCCGAGCTGGGCTTGGACGAGAACACGATCGTGTTCTTTACGTCCGATAACGGCGCGGCGGCAGCCACTTGGACTGACTACTTCCGAAGCAGCGGGGATCTGCGCGGCGCGAAGCGGGACTTCTACGAAGGCGGCATCCGCGTGCCGATGCTGGTGCGGTGGCCGGAGCGGATCACGGCCGGCTCGAGCAGCGACCACATTTGGGGGTTCCACGATTTCCTAGCGACCGCATTGGAACTTGCGGGGGCCGAGGCGCCGGCAGGGACTGACGGGATCTCGGTGGTTCCGACCCTGCTGGCCCGCGGCGAGCAAGCCGAGCACGAATACATGTACTGGGAATTGCCGCGCTACGAGGGCGGGCCGGGAACCTTCCGCAACGAAACCCCTTCCCAAGCTCTGCGCATGGGAAAGTGGAAGGCAGTGCGGCCCGCTCCGGACGGCGAACTCGAACTCTACGATCTCGACGCCGATCCGAGCGAGACTCAGGATCTGGCAGCGGACCAGCCCGCCATCATGGCGACGATTCAAGCTCTCCTCGACCAAGCCCGGCAACCGCCGAGACCGCAAAAGGAGCCGGATCACATCTGGTGGGTCAGCAAGGGCTGAACGACGGCCCGCGAACCACCGCGCCGGAACTTACAGCGCTCTGCTGTACCCTTGCTCCTTGTAGCGCTCCAGCACAGCCTTGAGCCTCTCTACCACTTCCGGGTTCTCGGTAAAGAGATTGTTGTCCTCGTGGCGGTCGGCTTCGATGTCGTACAGCTGCGCGGGCGGGTCGCCCGGCTGGGGACCGTCCCATTGCTGCGAGCCCGGGCCTTGCCCGTCAATGAACTTCCACTTGCCTTGGCGGATGGCGAACGTGCCGTCAACCGAGTGATGCACCGTGGCTTCGCGCAGAGGAGCGCTGTCGGTCCCGAGCAATGCAGGCAGGATGCTGACGCTGTCCTGCCCAGCGTCGGCAGGCAGCTCGTACCCGGTGATGTCGGCGGCGGTCGCCATCAGGTCGGTCAGGCAGACCGTCTGATCGCTGGTTGACCCCCGCGCGACCCTGGCTGGCCACGAGGCGATGAAGGGCATGCGGTGCCCGCCCTCCCAGGCGTCCCGCTTCTTGCCGCGCTGGCTGGCGTGATTGGCATGATGGCCGAACTCCTCGATGTGACTCGCATCCCATTCTGCGCCGTTGTCGCTGGTGACGATGAAGAGCGTGTTCTCGAACTGGCCGGTCGCCTTGAGCGCATCTACGACCATCCCGATTTGGGCGTCGACCTGGGTCACGAAGTCGCCGTACTTGCCAGCGCCGCTGCGGCCGATGAACTCCTCGGTGGGGACCCACGGCCAGTGTGGGGCCGGCAGCGGGAAGTAGAGGAAGAACGGCTGGTCTGGACTCTCGGCCCGGCGTTCGATGTATTCCACGACGTGCCGGGTCAGGTTGGGCAGCACGTCGAAAAAGTCGAAGCCCTCCGCAGCCTCGCCGGGCCGCCAAAAGACGGGGCCGTCGAACCGGCCCGGCTCATGCACGGTGGCAGGCTTCTCGCAGGCATTGTTTTCCACGTAGACATACGGTGCCATGTCGAGCGAAGCCGGAATGATGTAGGAATAGTCGAAACCAAGAGTGGCTGGGCCGTTGGTCACCGGCGCGGTGAAATCGATCTCCAAGCCCTCCGGCTTGGAGAAGTCCGAAGCGGCTTGGAACGCGGCAGACGTGTCGCCTTCCTCCCAACTCACGGGCTCCGACAGTGTCGTCCAGTCCAGCCCGAGATGCCACTTGCCCACAACAGCCGTGTGGTAGCCCTGCTCGCGCAGCATGCTGCCGACCGTCATCCGATCCGGCTCGATCAGCGCGCGCGAGTATCCCGAAAGGACACCCCGCTTAAGCGGCGTGCGCCAAGCATAGCGACCTGTCACCACTCCGTAGCGCGTCGGCGTGCAGACAGCGGAACCCGAATGCGCGTCCGTGAACCTCATGCCTCCTGCCGCCAAGGCGTCCATCGCCGGGGTAGGGATCTTCGAATCCTCGTTGAAGCTGCCGGGGTCTCCATACCCCATGTCGTCCGCCATTAGGAAGATGATGTTCGGCAGCCGCTCCTCCGGTGGCGGCTGGGACGAGCAGGCGGCGATGGCCACCAGGGAGGCGAGAGCGAACGCCAGAAGCAATGAACTGGACCTTGAGTTGTGGGATGCCATAACGCTGTGCCGATTGTACGGTACGTGGTCAGACCTGCACTCAAGAACAGCCAGCTCGATCCCGCTGCGGTTGCATCGATGGTGATTCATCCGTTCCGCACTCCGGCACGCGATTTCGCCGGCCGCGTGGAAACGCGGCCGAGCCAGCCCCACCGGTAAGTTCAGCGTCCCGAGAAAGGCCTTGCCTGGACCAAGCTTCGGCCACGGTTTCATGAAGTGCCCCTGGCCGGGCGACCCTCGCCAGATCAGCGACAAGGACGCGGATCGCGTCAGGGATGCAAGTTCGAATCCACGCCGCGTACGGCCACGCCGTGGAGCACCCGACCCGTGGCCGCCTGCACCGGCACAAGCCGCGCGAGGGTGAGCCGCGCCTGGCAGGCGGCGAGTTCCATCCTGCGAAAGTCATGCCAACCGCCCACGGCGCGGTGACATGCAAAGAAACCAGGATGAAATGGTCTATTCAACCTGCGGCCCGAGGTTCCCGTACCTCCAAGGACCCCTGAACTCTCGATGGGCCGGGGCCTCCGGCATGGCACCTGGGGCGAGGCCGCGCACCAAGGCTATGGACTCGGCTGCGATCCTGTTGCCAGCCAGGACCTCCAGGTTGCTATAGCTGGTCAGGCGGGTCTCGTAGCCTCCGCCGTTCGGGCCGAACGCCTCCTCTGTGGGCACGTATCCGACGAATCCATTGGCCAATTCGACGGGCATGGTGAGAGGGAACGGACTCTCGCGCTTGATCTGCAGGCCGTACTCGACAAAGTACTCCGCGGGATTGGCCACCATCACGGCCGGGCCGATCTGGATCGCCTGGATCTCGACCTCAACATCCGGCTCGGCCTCGAGTAACGCGTCCAGCAGCACGGTCTCTTTGGCGAACACCCATTCCGCGGAGGATGGGTCCGGACTGGAGGCGGCGATTTCCCTTGCGTCGGCAAGCCGGCGGGCACTCGGGCTCCTGCGCGGTATGCGGAGGATCGAGGACCGGTAGGCGAGCGGGCCAAACGGGCCAGCAGTCATTGACAGCAGGGCTTTGACGGCTTCCGCTCCGACCCGACCGCCAACGAACCGCTGTGCCTCGCTGCCGCTGGGCGCCTGATGGGGGCTCAGGTTGTCGACCTGCGTGACGTCTCCGTTCGCTCCGGCCAGGAAGACAACAATGGCATCCGGCCCGTAGGCTCCGCGGATCACTCGTTCCATCCAGTAAATCCAGTTGGCGGAGACGCCCGGCGGCCCGGCGGTGGCGTGGCAAGCGTAGTTCACGATGCACCCGAGCAAGCGGCCGTGGGCGTCCCAAGCACCGATCACGCCGACCCCGGGGTCCGTGGGTCCCGCCGGTCCGACCGTGTCGGGATTGCCTTGTCGCGGATGCGTGTATGTGAGTCCGTTCCTCATCCGAAAGCGGCGATTGAGGCCGGCCTCGGCCTCCGAGCCTGAGCCAAACCCGCAAGCCGCCGGAACGCGGGCGGCGTCGGCCTGGCAGACGGCACTCACGATTCGGTCCTCGACCAGGCGCAGGTATGCAGGATCGGCACAGGACGAGTAGTCGTAGGCAAGACTCCGGACAAGTTCGTCGGCATGATCGTACTGCCCCGGCAGCACCATGCCGGTTGGCCCGGAGGAATGCGAGTGCGATGCGGCAATCATGATCGACCCGGCATCCATGCCGCACTGACGGCGGATCCGGTTCCGCGCGGCAAGAACTGTCTGGCGCGGGATCACCAAGGCGTCCACTCCTACCAGAGCGACGCGGGCGGCTCCTCTCCCGAAGACGGCGGCTCGGACCTTGCATGGATCAAACAGCCGTCGGTGGAAGACCTTTCCGTAGTTGCCGGGCCGCTCCATGCCGAGATCCGGTGTGATGTCCGCCTCGGCGAATCCGACCGTCTGGCCCGGATCTCGGGGGACGGGATCGTAGCGCTGCCCGGAGAGTGCGCGTACGAGTCCGAGTAGCGCGGGCAAGCTGGCAAATCTTCGTCGATCCATCGCGCGAACCATCGTAATACCGCACGCGTCGGCCACGCTGAAGTTCGCGCTGAGCAAGCATCCGCCCCGGGGGATCGAGGGCATCGCCTTCGACTCTGCGGGAATACGCCTCGTTGTCGAAGGTACGCTCGGGGCTGCGGAAATCCGAGCCATGACCCGCGGGAGACCCCGCGCGACCAGTTCCGACTCCGCCTCCGACGGGTAAGACGGGGCTCGATTCGTCTCCGCCGATCCCTCCGTTACGCTAAGGGCGTGCCGTGGAGCGACTGCGGGCTGTCGCTTCGATGATGTCGCGGTCAAGATTCATGCACCGGATCTCCACCAAGGCTGGCGAGTCAGGGCGCGGACCTCATCTAGCCAAGTGACTCCTTCCGTTCTCAACCGGACAATCCAGGCCAAGGTTTGGAAGCATCACCTAACCCGGAACCCTCGAACGCGCTCTCGCGCACTCTGGATCGTCGCCGCCCTGGGTGCGGCGCAAGCTCCAACACTCCAGGCATTCCAGTTCGGCGTGGTCCGTATCCACGAGGATGCCGTAGCGGCGTTCGCTGAGTACATAGCTGCAGCTGACGCGGAATTCAAGCGTCGCCTCTCCGGGGACTCAGCCTTCCTATGGAGCACGCAAGACCAAGCGCGAGCCGAGGCACTCGCCGACGGGAAGATTGTCGTTGATCCCACGCCGGTTCGCGACGCGCGGGAAACGCCGGGCGGACTGATTCACGATTGGACCGGCGCCCTGCTGGTGCCGCATGCGGATGCGGAGCGGCTTGTTGCGGTCGTGTCGGCCTACGACACCCACGCGGACACGTACGGACCGGGAGTGGTGCGTTCTCGGATTCTCGAGCGCGATGGCACGCGAATGCGAGTGGCGATGCGCTTGCTGAAGAGGAACGTTCTCACGGCAGTGCTTGAGACCGAGCACACGGTTGAGTTCGACCGGCTGGACAGTCAGAGATGGTGGGGCCGTGCCGAGAGCACCAGCATCCGGGAGGTGGTAAGGGTCGGGAGGCCTGATGAGTCACTCAGGCCGCCGGGTCACGACAGGGGCTTCCTGTGGAAGATGGTCGTGTACTGGAGATTCGCCGACATGCCGGAGGGAGCCATCGTTGAGCACCGCTCAATCAGCTTGACTCGCAGTCCGCCAAAGGGGCTTCGCTGGGCGCTGCGGCCGGTACTTGACGGATTGCCGCGACGGTCGCTAGCCAACATTCTCGGCACTACCAGCGACGCGGCGCTGCTGCGATGATCCTCCCTCGGCACGGCCAATCCGCGCAGCGCAATTTAGACCTAAGCTCATGAGCGCGCATTCCAAGAGGCGGGGCAGACCACAACGCTCCCAACCCTGCTCCGCGCTGCTGCGGCCAAGGTCATCTCTGAAGATCCGCTAGACTCTCCATCGTCATGTTCCGGCTCCCGATCCGACCCATGTTGCCGCTAGTGCTGCTGCCCCTCGGGCTGGCAGCGCAAGAGCGATCCAATTTCATCGTCATCTTTGCCGACGACCTAGGGTATGGAGACCTGTCGTCCTACGGAGCGACGGCGCACAAGACACCCCACCTCGACCGCATGGCGCAAGAGGGCATCCGCCTTACGGACTTCTACGTCTCGATGCCGTTCTGCGGACCATCCAGAGCCACCCTGCTAACGGGCCGCTATCCGTTTCGAACCGGCTTGGTGGTCAATCCGTCCCCGGACATCGGTCGCAACGAAATCGGGCTTCCGCCCGCCGAGATTACCATCGCTGAAGCGCTCAAACCGCTGGGCTATGCGACCGCGGCGATCGGCAAGTGGCACCTCGGACATGTCGAGAAGTACCTGCCCCGCAAGCAAGGATTCGACGAGTACTACGGCATCTTGTACTCGAACGACATGCGCCCCGTCCAGCTCGTGCAAGACGAGTCCGTTGTTCAATACCCGGTGCTGCAATCCGAGCTGACGAAGGACTACACGCAACGAGCGATCGATTTCATCGAGCGTCACCGCAACGAACCGTTCTTCTTGTATCTCCCCCACGCGATGCCACACAAGCCGCTTGCGGCCTCGGAAGACTTCTACACCCCTGAGACACCCGATGACCTGTACAGCGATGCGATGCGAGAACTCGACTGGTCGGTCGGACAAATCCTAGACAAGCTGCGCGAGAGTTCGCTGGACGACAAGACCTTGGTGTTCTTCACGTCAGACAACGGAGCGACGTACGGTGGCTACAACGGCGGCCTGCGCTCGTCTAAGGGGTCCAACTTTGACGGCGGCTTGCGAGTGCCGGCCATAGCGCGCTGGCCCGGCAAGATCCCGCCTGGCCAAGTGTCTGGCGCAGTGCTCGCCTCGATCGACATCTTTCCGACGATCGTCGCAGCCGCCGGCGGCGAGCTTCCCGGCGACCGGACTATCGATGGCCGCGACATCCTGCCGCTCTTAGCAGGAGTCACGAGCGAATCGCCTCACGAGGCGATCTTCGCAATGGGTGCGGAGGAGCTGAAGATGATCCGTTCCGGCCGCTGGAAGCTGCACGTCCGGGCACCGCAGCGAGGCTTCCCCTGTCTTGACGACCCGAACGCCTATGTGGATCCGCGGCGGCCGGACGGAATCACGATCATCGCCCAGTTCGAGCAGGCCAATCGCACGCAGTGCCCGGGCGTCGTTACCGGCCCGGACCCAAAGCCTCTGATGCTATTCGACATGGAGACGGATCAAGCCGAACAGCGCGATGTCGCTGGCGAGCATCCTGAAGTCGTCGCCCGGCTGAGGGCAATTTTCGAGCAGTTCGATGCAGAAGTGCCGGACGAGTTCCACAGCGGCGATCGATCACCGAAGATCCTCTGGATCGAAGGCGGCGAGCTGCGCTACGACCGGCAGATCACGCCCCTGCCGCACGACTGAACGGCAGTGCCGGCTAGGCTCGAGTGACCGAGGCGAGCACTTCAAAGAACTCTGGAAACGACACAGCCGCCGCCGCGGCCCCCTCAAGGACCGACTCGCCGTCCGCGGCCAACGCCCCTACCGCGAAGGCCATTGCGATGCGGTGGTCGCCGCAGGAGTCAAGCTGCGCAGCGCGGAGCGTGCAGCCGCCCTGGATGTCCATGCCGCTTTCGTGCTCAGTGACCTCCACACCCATCTGGCGCAGGTTCGCGGCCACGGTGGCGATTCGGTCCGTTTCTTTGACGCGCAATTCGCCTGCGTCCCGTATGCGCAGTCCTCGCTCGGATACGGCCCCGAGCACCGCAAGCATGGGAATCTCGTCGATGACCGCCGCCGTGGTCTCCCCTGCAATCACTCCTCCGGCAAGCCTGCCAGCGCCACGCACCCTCAGGGTTCCACTGGCCTCGCCGCCGGAGTCGGACTCTTGGTGGATTTCGATACGGGCACCCATGCCGCGAAGCACTCGCAATATGGCCGAGCGGGTCGGATTCAACCCGACGCCATTGATGAGCAGGTCCGAGTCCGGCAGCAGCAAGGCCGCAGCGAGAAAAAAGACTGCCGAAGAGAGATCGCTCGGCACGCGCAGCGCACACCCTGCCAGGGCGGGATAACCTGCTACCGATCTCGAACTTCCATCTTCGCGGACATCGGCCCCGAACCGCCTGAGGGCGATCTCGGTGTGATTGCGTGTCTCCACCGGTTCGACGACCTCTGTCGTACCTCGGGCGTAGAGGCCAGCGAGCAAGACGCAGCTCTTGACCTGTGCGCTAGCAACAGGCAATTCATAGCGGATGGGCTGCAGGGCCCGGCCCCGGATGACCAGCGGCGGGAACTGGCCGTCGCAGGCCTCGATTTCAGCGCCCATCCGCCGAAGCGGCGTCATGATGCGCAGCATGGGGCGCTTAGACAGCGACTCGTCACCCTGAATCACGGATTCGAACGGCTGGCCGGCAAGGATTCCGGACAGCATCCGGATTGTCGAACCGGAATTCCCGGCATCTAAAGGCCCTCGGGGCGCACTCAAGCCTTGCAGCCCGCACCCTTCGATCTCGACTCGGTTGCCCTCGCGCTCCCAGCGCACGCCAAGCGAGCCCAGGCAGGCAAGTGTCGACGCGCAATCTGCGCCGGTTGAGTAGTTGGTCAGGGCGCTACGCCCGCAAGCCAGAGCCGCGAGCATCGCATAGCGGTGCGAAATCGACTTGTCGCCCGGCAGAGAGAGCGTGCCGGCGATCCCCGAAACGGGGCGAATGGCTCGGGACATTAGCCCTTCCATTATCCAAGGGACTCATCGCCCGCCCCGACGCGATTCCGCCTCGATTGAGAAACAGCTCAATGCTGTTCAGCTATTGCGGCACCGCTACATTAATTTGTGCTAATGTTTTATAAATATAGCATGTGCCCCGCACTGGATCGTGATCGGCCGCCCAGGTCCAAGCGTGCAACGACCCGGCGTGGGGACCTGAGTGGCTTGCCGATGATTCGACAGAATCGTTTCCGAGCGGCGCTAGCGCTGGGATTGGCTGCCCTGCTGAGTACCGTAGCGGCTGAATCCGCTTCCAAGCGAGACACCGCCGCCAAGCATTACCGCACGGCTGCCAAGCTCTACGAAGACCTGCAGAGCGTCCCCGCGCCCGAACTGGGCCTTCGCCAGTACCAGTTGGTGGTCAACTCGCTGCGCAAGGTCCATCTCACCGATCCTTCCAGCGGGTATTGCGACGACTCCCTGCTGCGTCTGGCAGAGGTCTATCACAAGATGGCCGAGCGTTTCGGGGAGGACCAATACCGCGATCGCGCGATCGAGACGTATGAATTCCTGGCAAGGGAATACCCGCACAGCAAACACAACCAGACGGCCCGCGCGATGGCCGCCAAGCTAGGGGCGAGGCCCGGCGCGTCTTCAACGCTCGCCAGCCAGCCCTCCGATAACGCTCCCCAAACCCCGCAAACAGCCGCTGCGACCCCGGCCCTGTCCGATGAAGAACACGCCGCGGGCAAGCTGGTCAAGCCGTCCGGCCACCCCCCTGCGAGCGGCGTCGCTGCGATTTCAGGGGTTCGCCATCACAGCTATGCAGACGGCACTCGAGTAGTCTTGGAGACCGATGGCAAGGCCGCGCTGAAATACGACTGGCTCAAGCGACCGGACCGCCTCTACATCGATTTGTTCGGTAGCCGGCTGGCGGATTCACTCATCAAGGGCCGACAGCTCGAGATCAACGACAGACTCCTGTCCAAGGCGCGGCTCGCCCAGAATCGCAACAACAAATCGCGCATCGTTCTGGACTTGCGCGCCGCAGTGTCGTTCGACGCCTTCTGGCTTGAGGGCCCGGTTCGGCTTGTGATCGATATTCGCGCTGCGGGCACTCCTCGGGCGCAACGGACCCTGCTCGCCCTCAGTCCGGCGAAAGCGCAATCCCCCGCAGCGCCGCGCGCGGCGGACGCAACCGCAGCCGGAAGGCTCAGCCTTACGCGGGCGCTCGGGCTGAAGCTGGAAAGAGTCCTGATCGACGCGGGTCACGGTGGCCACGACACGGGATCGATCGGCCCCGGCGGCCTCGAAGAAAAGCACGTCGTACTCGACATCGCGCTGCGCTTGGGCACGCTGGTCGAAGAGCGCCTCGGTGCCGAGGTGATCCAGACACGGACGGAGGACGAGTTCGTGCCGCTAGAAGAGCGGACCCGGATTGCCAACGAACGCAAGGCCGACCTAATGATCTCGATCCACTGCAACTCAGCGCCTAGCAGCAGGGTCCGCGGCATCGAGACCTACTACCTCAACTTCACGACCGACTCGTGGGAGCTCAGCGTAGCGGCCTCCGAAAACGCTGCCTCCAGCCGGTCCGTTCACGAATTGGAAGATTTGGTCTCGAAGATCGCGCTGGAATCGAAGATCGAGGAGTCTCGCGACTTGGCCACCAAGGTGCAGGCCAATCTGCATGCCGGGGTGTCGAAGCACTCTTCCAGCATCCGCAACCGAGGCATCCGCAAGGCGCCATTTGTCGTACTGATCGGAGCCGAGATGCCCGCGGTCCTAGCCGAGATTGGATTCTTGAGCAATCGCTCCGACGAGGCGTTGCTGGGCAAATCCTCCTTTCGCCAAGAAGTCGCCGAGCATCTCTACAAGGCGATCGCCGACTATGCCAGCAGCTTGGGGACCCTGACGGTCAAGCGCTCGCTGGCGGCCGGCTCCGCGCAGCGGGATTGATAAGGCGGCCCCGTCGCACGGGCTCATGCGGCCGACACACCGGATTCTCGGGCCAGTCGCAACGCCTTGAGGCTGATGGTGGACAAGGGCAGCCCGGGTATTTCGCGCATCGAGACCCAACGCTGGTCCGGCGTCAAGCCGCCCTCGAACTCGGCTAGATGGACTCGAACGGTGTACCGGGTGTTCGTTATGGAATGCGCGAACGACCCCAACTCCTCGCCCTCGACACAACTCGGAAACCCCAGCGGATGCAGCGCCGAGGCGTCGCCGGTGGCCATGGGAAGCTCCCAGAATCTAGGCATGACCGAGGCGTCCGAAGGACGCTGGCGCATCAGGACGAGCTCGTCGCGGACGGCCAGTGCTACCGACAAGTTGACTCTTCGAGGAACGCTGCGAGCGCCCTTGACCGGCAAGTGAGGCGCGCTTCCGGCAGCCAGACCGGAACACGCCACATTCCAGGGGCATCGCTCGCACCGTGGCGCTCGCGGAACGCAAACTACCGCGCCGAGCTCGATCAGAGCCTGCGTGAAGTCCCCTCGGGAACCACGGGGTACGGCATCCATCAGATCCTTGGCCACGCCCCCGAGGGCGCGCCGAGTGGCACTTGTACCGATGTCGCGCCGCTCGTCGGCCATCCGCGACAAGACTCTCAGGGCATTGCCGTCCAAGGCCGGCCGCGGTTCGTCGAAGGCGATGCTCGCAACGGCTGCAGCAGTGTAGTCGCCGACACCGGGCAGTGCGCGCATTTGCGAATACGAGCGCGGCCACTCGCCGCCGCGGTCGGAGACCACCCGCTTGCTCGCATCGTGGAGCATCCGGGCACGGCGGTAGTAGCCGAGCCCTGCCCAGGTCGCGAGCACGTCCTCTTCGCTCGCCTGAGCCAAGGAGGCCAATGTAGGGTAGCGCCGGAGGAACGTCTTGTAGTGCGGGATGACTGCCTCGACCCGGGTCTGCTGGAGCATGATCTCCGAGACCCAAATGCGGTACGGATCGCGCGTCAGTCGCCACGGCAGGGGGCGGTGGTCCTCCCGGTACCACGCCAGTAGCCGGGCGGCTAGGACGTCAGGCGTCGACTTCACGCGCCCTTGATCTCAGCGCGGAGGCAGTCGGCGTTCATCTCGGAGATAAAGTCCACGCTGATTTGCTTGGGACGTGCGGCTTCGCGGTCCGCGGTGTTGGTGCAGTCGCCGAACCCCTCGGCGTCCATGGCGTCGACCATCGCCCGGGCTTCCGGTGCTTGGCCTCGCGCGGGCCGGCGCGTTCGTCAGAAAGCACGCTGCGCGGAGGATGAATACAATCCCCGCGCAGGCTTCCGGCCACACAAGCGACCGGAGACTTGGTTGATTGGACGAGCGGCTGCTCCGACCGGCAAGACCGGCCGGCGTGCAACGCTCTAGCTCGGCATCGTGACCTTGTCGATCGACGTGACCTTCATGCCCTCGACCTTGCCCTCGACCATGACTTTGTGTCCGGCATGGTCCTTGAGCTTGGATGAGTCGGCAACTTGGTAGATCTTGCCATCCTCGGTGACCAGCACGATGGTCGCTCCGCCGCCGATACAGCCGGCTGCGCACTTGGCGTGGGCCTCTCCGTGCTTGCCCTGAGTCGCGCACTTCTCGTCCGTCACGTAGCCGGTGACCGAGCCTGCGAAGCATAGCGACGCGACAAGCATTGTCAGCGCCAACAGAGTGATGAGTCTTTTCATTTCGGTTTTCCCTTCTTGCAGCCGATTCGCGACCACAAGCCGGTAGTATAGCCCGGCCCGTCATAGGTGTCAAGCACGAATTCGGCGCAGGCTCGGGTCGCCCGAGGGAGTCTCAGCCTCGGCAGTTCTTCCGGACCGCGGCATTGCGGGAGAGGCGTACCTCCCGCGCGACAATGTTCGTCAATTCGGCCCCTCGAGATCCAACGAGCGTGGGTCGAAGTAGCCGTTCGGGCGAGACTGTCGCCGCCAATCGCGGCGCCAGAAGCGACTCGCGAACTTCCTCACGAGATTGCTGGCCTTCCTGGTGAAACGCCTGCCTCGCTCGCTGGCCGGAAGCAGCATCAGGTGCAACCTTGGATCGCTGTCCAATCGCCTCGCGAGACTGCCAAACCGTTCGAGGCCGGCGAAGAAAGCAGAGCCCTACTTCTGGAACACCCGGAAGACCATCCGCAGCGGGTCGTAGAACTCATCGACCACGCGCTCCTTGAGCGGAATGATCGCATTGTCAGTGATCGTGATGTGTTCCGGACAGACATTCGTGCAGCACTTGGTGATGTTGCAGTACCCTATGCCGTCGGTCTCCCGGAGCTGGCCGACACGGTCTTCGCTGTCCAAGGGGTGCATTTCAAGCGCGGCCGCATGAACCAAGAAGCGCGGGCCGATGAAGCGGTCGTGGAAATGATGCTCGCGAAGGACGTGACAGACGTCCTGGCAGAGAAAGCACTCGATGCACTTCCGGAATTCCTGCACGCGATCAACATCTCGCTGCAGCACGCGCCACGAACCGTCCTCGGCATCGGGCGGCCTCGGGGAGAACGGCTTGAGTTGCTTCTTCACCTCGAAGTTCCAGCTGACATCGCACACCAGGTCCTTGACGAGCGGGAAAGTCTGCATGGGCTCGATCGTGACGGGCTTGTCCAAGGGGACCTGGCTCAGGCGCGCCATGCACATCAGCCGCGGGGAACCGTTGATTTCGGCTGAACAAGACCCACACTTGCCAGCCTTGCAGTTCCAGCGGACAGCTAGGTCGTTGGCCTGCTCCGCTTGGATCTTGTGCACAGCATCGAGGACGACCATGCCTTCGGAAATCTCGCAATCGTAGTCCTGAAAGCTCCCCGAGCCCGCATTGCCCCGCCAAATCCGGAATGTCGCCGTCGGCATATCTGCCCTCCTCACTTCCTTGCGTCGATGATCCGTTGCAGTCCCTCGGGGATGTCTGGGATCGGCTCCCACGAGACCTCAAGATCGCCGTCCGAGTTCTTGCGAATCACGACGCTCAGCTTCCCGAGCTTCTCGTCCTTGTCGGGGTAGTCGAGGCGTGTGTGCGCACCGCGGCTCTCCTTCCGTGCCAGAGCCGATCGAGCGATCGCTTCTGAATAGGCAAGAAGATTTTGCAGGTCCAGCGCCGTGTGCCAGCCCGGGTTGTACTCGCGGTTGCCGCTAACGGCGACCCGCTCTGCTCGCTCCCGCAAACGGCCGATGCCCTCCACTGCCGCCTGAATATCATGCTCGTTGCGGACGATTCCCACCTGGTCCTGCATCATCTTCTGCAGGTCCTGCTGAATCTCGAACGGGTTTTCGGCACCGTCCGTGTCGACGCTGCGGTCGAATGGCTCAAGCGCAGTACGCGCGACACGGGCAGTGTGATCTCGCGAGATTTCGCGGGCCGAATTCTCCTGGGCGAAGCGAGCAGCGTACTCGCCGGCGCGCTTGCCGAATACGAGCAGGTCGGAGAGGGAGTTGCCACCCAAGCGATTGGCCCCGTGCAGGCCCGCAGCGCACTCTCCGGCAGCGAAGAGCCCGGGAACGTCTGTCATTTGCGAGTCCGCTTCGACGCGCACACCGCCCATCACGTAATGAGTGGTCGGGCCGACCTCCATCGGCTCCTCGGTAATGTCGATGTCGGCGAGCTCTTTGAACTGATGGTACATGCTGGGTAGCTTGCGCTTGATGTGTTCCGCAGCATTGGGAAGTCTCTCCTTGATCCAGGCAATGTCTAGGAATACACCGCCATGAGGGCTTCCCCTCCCTTCCTTGACTTCCCGCACGATGCAGCGCGCCACGTGGTCGCGTGTCAGCAGTTCCGGGGGCCGGCGTGCATCCTTGTCGCCTTGGGTGTACCGCCAACCCTCCTCCTCGTTGTCGGCCGTCTGGTTGCGGTATGCGGGCGGGATGTCGCTGAACATGAAACGCTCGCCCAGCGAGTTACGCAAGACGCCGCCCTCGCCCCGCACTCCTTCGGTCACCAAGATGCCGGCAACGCTCGGAGGCCAGACCATACCCGTCGGATGGAACTGGACGAATTCCATATCGATCAGCGCAGCTCCCGCGCGGTAGGCCAAAGCGTGGCCGTCGCCCGTGTATTCCCAGCTGTTGCTGGTGATGCGATACGCCTTTCCGATGCCGCCGGTCGCCAGCACGACGGCCTTGGTGCGAAACACCTTGAAGGTACCGCGATCCCGGTCGAATGCGAAAGCGCCGACCACGCGCTCCCCATCTGTCAGGAGCTCGATCACGGCGCATTCCATGTGCACATCGATCTCCTGGTGGACGGCGTAGTCCTGGAGTGTGCGGATCATCTCCAGGCCCGTTCTATCGCCTACGTGCGCGAGCCGCGGGTAGGCGTGTCCGCCGAAATTGCGCTGCAGAATGCGCCCGTCGGGCGAGCGGTCGAAGACGGCCCCCCATGCTTCGAGTTCGCGGACCCGCGCGGGAGCCTCCTTCGCGTGCAGCTCTGCCATCCGGCAGTTGTTCAGGTACTGGCCTCCGCGCATCGTGTCGGCGAAGTGCACTTCCCAGTTGTCACGGTCATCGACGTTCGACAAGGCGGCGGCTACACCCCCCTCGGCCATCACCGTGTGCGCCTTGCCGAGAAGGGACTTGCAGACGAGACCGACTGAAGCACCCATGGCCCGGGCTTCAATCGCCGCTCGCAGGCCTGCCCCGCCGGCACCGATGACAAGAACGTCGTATTGAATCGGCTCGTGTTCGATCACTACAGGATTCTCCAGTCAGTCCACACGCCCATGGAGCAAAGGCGGATGTAGAGATCGGAGAATCCGACCGAGAACAGGCTCAACCAAGCCCAGCGCATGTGCTGGCGGTTCAGGCAGCTAACGCAATCGTAGGTCTTTCCGAGCGCGGGCGAGCCGGAAAGCACGTTCTTGCGTCCTCCCAACAAGTGGCGCAGGGAATGGCAGCCGAACGCGTAGCAGGAAAGCAGCGCCACGTTGACGACCAGCACGATGCTGCCCACGCCCACCCCAAACTCGACCGAGCCTGTGGTCGGATCGGAAAACCACAGCGCCTTCCATGCGTCATAGGAAAGCATGACGATGAATCCGAGCGCTATGTAAAGGAAGTAGCGGTGTACGTTCTGAATGATCAGAGGGAATGAACGCTCGCCCCGGTAGCCTGATCGCGGTTCGCCCACGGCGCAGGCAGGCGGGTCGGCCCAGAAGGCCTTGTAATAGGCACCGCGGTAGTAATAGCAGGTCATGCGAAATCCCAGCGGGGCCCAGAGAATCAGGAATGCCGGCGAGAACGGGATCCACATCGGCCACCAGCCGGGCTTGGGGCCGAACCAGCTGTGCTCGGTCGGCCCGAAGAGCTCAGGCGAGTAGAACGGCGAGAGGTACGGCCCGGCCGTGTAGTGCTCCGCCTGGAAGATCGCCCAAGTGGTGTAGACGATGAACGCGGAGAACCCGAGGAATATAGCCAGCGGTTGCAACCACCAAGCGTCCGGCCGCGAGGATTGGCCGAATCCACGCTTGCCAAGGGGAACATCAATGGTCGACATGGTCTCTCCAGTCTGCCCCAGACAGAATTTAGAATTGTAACGAGGCCATTGGCGGCATTTCAACTTGGGAGAATTCCCCGATGCCCCGGGTGCCGGACAGCGTCTTGTGGTGAAGGGCTAGACGGGAGTGTGCGTAGCCGTCTCTCCCGTTCCGTTCAGATGCGGCCTGCTTCGGGGAACGGGACGGGCACACCGAGCCACTGAGCGCCGAGGGCGCGTCAGCGTTGGATCAGAACCGGCTTAGCTGGCCTTTTCGACCTTTTCCACCGAAGTGATCCTCATGCCTTCGATGTTGCCGGTCACGGTGACCTTCGTGCCAGCATGCTCCACCAGCTTGGCTTGCTCGGCAACTTCGTAGATCTTGCCGTCGGCCGTTACGACCGCAGCGGTTGCTCCGTTCTTGATGCAGTTCACGGCACAGGCTAGGTCGACGTGACCGGCCTTCGCGCAGTCTAGGTCTAGCACATGGCCGGTAACCGACCCTGCCAAGCAAAGCGGCGCAGCCAACATGGCGAGCGCCAGCAGCGTGATCAGTCTCTTCATTCGGATGTTCCTCTCTTGCGGCCGAGAATGCGACCAGAACCGAACTCTAGCGTTACAGCGGGCACTTAGTCAAGCCCTATAGCCCGCTCGCCGCGGCCGTGCCCCGTGGGCTAGTAGCCGTTTTCGCGCAACACAGCGACCAGTTCCTCGACAGCGTCGGAGCTGGCTTCAAGTGCTGACTTCTCGTGTGCGTCGAGTTCGACCTCGTAGACCTGCTCCAAGCCGTTCGCTCCGAGCTTACACGGAACGCCCACAAAGATCCCCTCACGTCCGTACTCGCCCTCGAGCAGCGCGGCGCACGGCAGCACCCTGCGCTGGTCCTTCAGGATCGATTCGACCATTTCCACGACGGCCGATGACGGTGCATAGTAGGCGCTGCCCGTCTTGAGATGCTTGACAATCTCGGCGCCGCCGTCGCGGGTGCGCTGCACGATCGCCGCAATCTCGTCTTCGGACAGGATCTGGCTGATCGGAATTCCCGACACGCTGGTGTACCGCACCAGCGGGACCATGGTGTCTCCGTGCCCGCCCAGCACCATGGCCACAACGTTGCTCACCGAGACGCCGGCCGCTTCGGCCAGGAAAGTGCGGAAACGCGCGGTGTCGAGAACGCCGGCCATGCCGATCACGCGATTCCGGGAGAACTCCGACGTGTGATAGGCGACATGGCACATTGCATCGAGGGGGTTCGAGACCACGATCAAGATCGCGTTCGGAGAGTATTTCGCAGCCGCTGCGATGCAGGACCGGACGATCGAGGCGTTCTTCAGCAGCAGGTCGTCGCGGCTCATTCCCGGCTTGCGGGGAAACCCAGCCGTCATCACAACCACGTCGGAGTTTGCAGTGTCCTCGTAGTCGTTGGTGCCGACCACGCGCACATCGGAACCCTCCACCGGACAGGCCTCCAGCATGTCGAGCGCCTTGCCCTGCGGCACGCCCTCTACGATGTCGATCAAGGTGACGTCCGCCAGCTCCTTGTCGGCGATGCGCAACGCGCAGCTTGCCCCGACATTGCCCGCGCCGATGATCGTAACTTTCCTTCGCATTGCGAGACCCTCCCTACTCCTCAGTTCATGTGGCGGATCACAGCAGCACCGAACTGGCTGCAGCCGAGCTTCGTCGCACCTTCCATCTGCCGGTGCAAGTCATACGTGACCGTCTTCGCCGCGATCGCGCCGGTCATGCCCGACTCGATCAACCGGGCCGCTTCCTTCCAGCCCAGATGATCCAGCATCATCACGCCGGACAGGATCACGCTGCTGGGGTTGATGACGTCCTTGTCCGCATACTTCGGAGCTGTTCCGTGCGTGGCCTCGAACAGCGCCTGCCCGTCGCCGATGTTCGCCCCGGGGGCCAGGCCCAGCCCTCCCACCTGGGCGGCGCAGGCGTCCGACAGGTAGTCGCCGTTGAGATTCGTCGTGGCGATCACGTCATACTCCGAGGGGCGCAGCAGGACCTGCTGGAACATCGCGTCGGCGATGCGGTCCTTGACCAAGATCTTGCCATCGGGCACCGTGCCATCGCCGGAATCCCAGGTTTCAGCCTCCGTCACGCAGACATCGCGGAATTCCTCGGTGGCAACCTCGTAGCCCCAGTCTCGGAACGCACCCTCTGTGAACTTCTGGATGTTGCCCTTGTGCACCAGCGTGACCGACGAGCGCTCATTGTCGACGGCGTACTGGATCGCGGCGCGCACTAGGCGCTTTGAGCCGGTGATCGAGACGGGCTTAATGCCCACGCCGGAATCGGCGAGGATGCTGCGGCCCATCTCGCCGTTGAGAAACTCGATGACCCGGGCCGCCTCCCCAGTGCCCTGCTCCCATTCAATCCCGGCGTAGACGTCTTCGGTGTTCTCCCGGAATATCACCACGTCGAGCTTGCCCGGATCCTTCATCGGCGAGGGCACGCCCGGATACCATTTCACCGGGCGGACGCAGGAATACAAGGTCATCAGCTGGCGCAGGGCCACGTTCAGGCTGCGGATGCCGCCACCGACGGGAGTCGTCAAAGGGCCCTTGATGGCGACGCAGAACTCGCGGATCGCATCGACCGTGTCGGCGGGTAGCCACTCGCCGAAACGATCGTACGCCTTCTCGCCGGCAAAGACCTCGTACCAAGCGATCTTTCTCGAGCCTCCGTACGCCTTCGCGACGGCCGCGTCGATGACTGCCTTGGCTGCCTTCCAAATGTCCCGGCCCGAGCCGTCGCCCTCAATGAAGGGGACGATCGGACTGTCGGGCACGACGCAGCGGCCAGCTTCCATCCGGACGCGAGTTCCGTCCGAAGGAACAGGGATACCGTTGTAGTCAGGCATAGCGCTTGCAGTGCTCGGAGAGGCCCGCGGCTCGGAACGTTGCTGTCGAGCCCGGAAACCGGGCGGAGCATCCCGGTCGGCCCCAAATCCAAGCATATCACTGGGCACTCCTGGGCGACAACGCCGCCCGAGGCGGGGACCGGACGGCACGGGCCATCGGCTCTGGCAGAGTAGAATTAGGGTTCGGCCTCCAAGCGCGGCTCGAATTCTCCCATGCAAGCGAACCCAGCCAAGCCTGCGAAGGTCGACGAGGAGGCCGTGCAGCAGCCGCGCGGCATCATCGCCGAGTGGACAGTCACGATCCTGCTGCTGCTATTCGGCACGACCACTCTCGTCCAGGCGTTCGTGATTCCTACCGGCTCGATGGAGGACTCGCTCCTGATCGGCGACCATCTGCTGGTGGACAAGCTTGCTTACGCGCCAGCCGGCGCCATCAGCCAATACCTGCTGCCGTATCAAGAGGTCGAGCGCGGAGACATCATCGTCTTCCGCTATCCGATGGACCTAGAGCAGACCTTCGTCAAGCGCGTCGTAGGGGTCCCTGGCGATCGCATTCGCATCGTCGACAAGCAACTGTGGATCAACGGAAAGAAGGCGGATGAGCCCTACGTGGTGTACAAGAGTGACTTCATCGACTCTTACCGCGACAACTTCCCTACCCTGCCAACGTCGATGCAGATCTACGAGCCGGCCTTGCGGATGCTCAAGGAACATGTCGCGGACGGCGAGCTGGTTGTACCGGAAGGGAACTATTTCGCGATGGGCGACAACCGCGACCAGTCGCTCGACAGCCGCTACTGGGGTTTCGTGCCGCGGGCGCACATCGTCGGCAAGCCCCTGATCATCTACTGGTCGTACGACGCCCCCACCGCACACCTGCAAGACCCGGGCGTCTCGCTCGAGCACTTGCGCGACCTAGCGCTGAACTTCTTCACGAAGACGCGCTGGTCTCGGACCCTGAAGTTGATTCGCGGCTACGAGTGGTCAGGGGCCTGAGGTCTCCGCCCATGGGACGCGGGCCGCAGCGCCACGCAGTCATCATCGCCGGCGGCCGCGGGGCGCGCTTTTGGCCCCGCAGTCGCATCGACAGGCCGAAGCAACTGCTTGCACCGCTAGGCGGCCCGACCCTGCTTCGGCGGACGTTTGAACGGCTGCGCGGCTCGTTTCCGGCCGAGAATATCTGGGTCGTGACGGCCCGGCACCTGCTAGAGGCAGTTTCGTCTGAGCTGCCGGAACTGCCTCCCGGGCGCCTAATCGGCGAGCCGGTGGCAAGGGGAACCGCTCCGGCGGCTGGCCTAGCGGCCGCGCTCATCCTCCGCCAAGACCCCGACGCCCTCATGGGAGTGTTTCCGGCTGACCATCACATCGGTGATGAGCAGCAATACGTCGGGCTGCTCGAGTCGGCTCTGACAGCGGCTGAAGCGGATCGCTTGGTCGTGCTGGGAATCCGGCCGCAGCGGCCCGAAACCGGCTTCGGCTATATCGAATTCGCGGATCCAATCCAGCCGGGCCACGGCCAGGCAGTACCGGTGACGCGCTTCCGCGAGAAGCCCGACCGCCGGACGGCGGAAGAGTTCCTCCGGAGCGGGAGGCACTATTGGAATAGCGGCCAGTTCTTCTGGAGGGCTGCGGTCCTCGCGCAGGAGATGCTGCGACACTTGCCCGATACTTGGAATACGCTAGCGGCAATCGCAGACAGCGACGCGGATAGGCTCGGCGGGCTCTACGGGGAGTGCGCCAACGTCTCGGTTGACACCGGCATCCTCGAGCGCTCG
This sequence comes from Bryobacterales bacterium, assembly GCA_028819215.1. Classification (GTDB taxonomy): domain Bacteria; phylum Acidobacteriota; class Terriglobia; order Bryobacterales; family UBA6623; genus VXMF01. The sequence continues at coordinate 333,015 of JAPPMG010000096.1, read as the reverse complement.
GATCGCGTGTGGGGCCTGGCCGCTCCCGACATCGGCTGGAGCGATCTGGGCAGCTGGGAATCTCTGCGAGCGCTGCTCCCGCAGGACGCCGATGGCAACTGCTCGCCCACGCCAAGCACGCTGGTGCGGTCGGCGGGAAACTACCTGGACGTGCCGAGCAAGCACGTGGCGCTGCTCGGCGTGAGCGACCTAGTGATTGTGGAGACTCCGGACGCGCTCTTGGTCTGCCCTCGGCAAGAGGCCCAGAATCTCTCCGAAGTCACTTCGGCTATCGCCGACGACGATCATGAGCACCTGCTATGACGGTGGCGCTCCGTAGCGGAGCAGCCAAGATTCCAAGCTGGCCGGCAAGCCGACATCTTGCTCCAGCCGCTTCAGGTCCGACACGGTGTCCACGTCATAGCCCGTCGCGCGCGTTTCCACGGCCTTGAGGCCAGCGTCTTCCACGGCAGCCATGCAGGCTCTGCGCGTGTCCGGACGCGACCAGGCCACGCCCCGGAACATTTCCGCCGCAACGCGGGTCGCTCCGATGAGCGTAAAGCCCCCATCCTCCGAAGGCCCCAAGACCACGTCGGCCGAATCGAGCGCAGCCGAGGCCTCGCCGAGTTGCGCCAATGGCAGCGTGGGCGCGTCGCTGCCGACGATCAGAGCCTTGCCGTACCCCTCGCCCAGCAACTCTTCCAAGCAGAGCCGCATGCGCTCGCCCAGGTCGCCGCCGCGCTGCAATCGAAAGCGACCGCCGCTCGCGACAGACTCGAATTCGTCCCACCTCAGGTCGCAGTAAAGGAAGGCCTCGTGGGGCGGCGAGTTGGCGAGGCGCTTCCACGTCGCCAGAGTGCTGAGGCGATGAAACTCCGCTGCAGCCTGGGGCGAGAGGTCCCGCGCGAGGCGGGTCTTGACCATGCCGGCCCGCGGTGCCTTGGCGAAGAGCGCAACTGCGATAGCCGGAGATCGGGGCATGCCCATCCAATGCTACACTCGCCCTAGGATCGATCGCCGATGTCGGCAGATTCCCGCGCAAGCGGAAGCATGACAGCCTTGCTAGTTGACGACGAGGCCTTGGCCCGCGAGGAACTGGGGTTCCTGCTGCAGTCGTTTCCGGAGATCGAAGTCGTCGGCGAGGCGGAGGATGGCCACAGGGCGATCGATCAAGTCGCCGACCTAGAGCCTGACATCGTCTTCCTCGACGTTCAGATGCCGGGCCGCAACGGGCTCGAAGTGGCGCGAGAGCTGCTCGCGCGCGGGGGCAAGATCCCCTATATCGTGTTCGCCACGGCCTTTGACCAGTACGCCGTCGAGGCGTTCGACGTTAACGCTGCGGACTACCTGCTCAAGCCCGTCGAGAAGGACCGCTTGGGGCGGGCGATTCGCCGGGCACAACAACAGGTTCTTTCCCCGGAACGCGAGTCCGAGCGCTTGGCCCGTCTGCTGGCGACGATTCGCAACCAGCCCGCGCCGCCAACCAAGGTCCTGATCCGGGGGGGCGACCGGATGATGTTGGTCGACGCCGCGGACGTGATCTTCGCCACTGTCGATTCCGGCGCGATTCGCATCGTGGCGACTGAATTGGACGGGCACAGCAACTACAAGACGCTCGACGAACTGCACGCGACCCTAGAAGATCCGCGGTTCTGGAGGCCCCACCGCTCGTACATCGTCAACATCAACCGCATCAAAGAGGTGCTGCCTTGGTTCAAGTCGAACTATCAGCTGCGCATGAGCGACCCGGACAGTACCGAAGTTCCGGTAAGCCGCGGCCAAACCAAGCGGCTGCGGGAACTGTTCAGGCTCTAGGTTGGCGCTGCGGCGCGAACCGCCGCGGCACCGGCCATGCCCAAGCCAAGGACGTTCTATATCTGCATAGGATGGGTCGTCTCGCCTGCATGGCCGCGCTAGCGTTCTTCGCGGCGTCACTGGTCACGCTCCCGGCCCAAGTAGTGGGTGGCAGCGTTTCCGGCACGATCACAGGCCCGTCAGGCGATCGCGTGGCGGCTGAAGTGGTCGCTGCGCACGTCGAGACCGGCCGCCAGCACAGCTCGCCAGCGACGCCGGACGGCACGTTCCTCTTCCTTTTCCTGCCGCCCGGAACCTACGACCTCACGCCAAGCGCCAACGGGCTGGCCGCACCGGCGGCGCGGGTCACCGTGCGGGTCGGCACCAGCGTCCAAGTGCGGCTCGACATGGTGCTCGAGACGCTCCGGACCAGCGTTGACGTGGTGGACTCCACGCCTCTGATCGAGGCCGAAACCGCCGCACTGGGCACAGTGATCGAGCGCGACAGGATGCGCAACCTGCCCCTCAACCAAAGAGTGTTCCTGCCGCTGACGCTGCTTGCGGGCGGAGCCCACTCCAGTGCTCCGGGCTCCGAACTCTCGTCCCAGAACGACAGCGGCTTCCATGTGTCGGGCGGGCGCGAGACAGCCAACAACTTCCTGCTTGACGGCATCGACAACAACGACATCTATATCAACCGGATCGTAGTCAGCCCGCCTCTGGACAGCGTCCGCGAGTTCCGGCTCCACGCCTCCGGGTACAAGGCCGAGTTCGGCCGCAGCTCAGGCGGCCAGGTGAACGTTGTAAGCCGCTCGGGAACGCGCGAGCTGCACGGATCGGCCTACCACTACATGCGCAACGAGGCTCTGGACGAGCCGAACTACTTCGACCCGGGCGACGAGCCGAAGCCGACCTACCGGCGCGGTCAGTTCGGCGGCGCTCTGGGCGGGCCGCTGCCCGGCGAGCGCACGTTCTTTTTCGCCGGCTTCGAGGGCACCCGCATCGACGATGCCGCGACGCGCACAGCGTCAGTGCCGACTCCGGCACAACGCGCGGGCGATTTCTCCGACAGTCCAGCGCCGGTGATCGACCCCTTCGCAGCAGCTCCGTTCCCCGGCAACCGCGTCCCGCTGGGCAGGCAGGATCCAGCCGGCGCAGGCGCGGCCCGGTACTGGCCGGATCCCAACCGGGCGGATCCGGTGCAAAATTTCGTTTCCACTCCGGACGGGGACGCCCTCGTAAATCAATTCACGGGGCGCCTGGACCACGACCCGGCCGCCGAGAGCCGCGTCTTCGCGCGCTTCAACTCCGGCCACCTGCGCTCTTTCAGCCCGTTCTCGGATTCGGACGTGCCGGGCTTTGGGAGCTTTACGCTCGACCGAGGCCAGCATTTGGCCGCAGCCTACTCACAGGCGTTCTCGGCGCTGACCCTGCTTGAGATCCGGGCGGGGTTCAACCGCCTGCGCCGCGCCGTCACGCACGAGAACGCGGGTCGCGACATTTCCAGCGAGCTGGGCATAAAGGGCCTGACAACCGATCCTCGCTTCGTGGGATTTCCGGGCATCAATGTCGGCGGATACGCCAGCCTGTCGGACGACACCGCGCTCCCGATCCAGCGCACCAGCACCACACGACACGTCTCTGCCAATCTCACGCACGCAAGGTCAAAGCACCGACTCAAGTGGGGTGGCGAACTCCGCAGCGTCAGCATTGACGGCACCCAAGGCCTGTTCGGACGCGGCCAGTTCAATTTCCTGGGCGTGATTTCGCAGCACCCCGTGTCGGACCTGCTGCTCGGCTTTCCCACGTACAGCATCCAGACCGTAGTGGACAACGACTTCCGCCAGCGTGCGCAATTCTTGAGCGTGTTCGGCCAAGACGACTGGACGCTGGCCCCAGAACTGACGCTAAGCGTCGGACTGCGCTACGAATACAATGCGCCCGTTCACGACGCCGACGACCGCTTCTCGCAGTTCGACCTCGGCACGCTGCAACTGGTCGACGCGGCCACCTCGCCGCTGGGCAGGGCAGGTTATTCGGCAGACCGCAACAATCTCGCGCCACGCATCGGACTGGCTTGGAATCCTCGCGACTCGCTGGTGCTGAGGGCCGCCTACGGCCTCTACTACGACGTGACCATGCTGGAGGCCAACTCCGGCCTGTACTTCAATCCCCCGTACTTCGACCTGAGGCTTTTCTTCCCGTCGCAAGTCTCTCTGCCGCGACTATCGGACCCGTTCTCCGGGCCGGGCTTTGCCCCTCCGGCATCGGTCAACACCCTGCAGCCGGACTACCGCACGGGCTACGCCCAGCACTGGCACCTCGGCCTCGAGCGCGCGCTGCCGGGAAAGCTGGTGGCCCGGGTGTCCTACGTCGGCTCGAAAGCAGCCAAGCTCTTGCGGCGACGCAATCTGAACCAGCCCCCGCCGGGGGAGGGCGAGGTCGACTCGCGGCGCCCGACGCCCGGCTTCGCCAACATCGTCCTGTTCGAGTCCGGCGCGGCCTCGAGCTACCATTCCGGCGTCGCCACGCTAGAGCGCCGCTTCAGCCAGCTTGCCGGCTTTCGCGCGGCCTATACCTGGGCCAAGTCGATCGATGACGTCTCGGCATTCCTGAGTTCTTCAGGCGACCAATCGTTTCCGCAGAACAGCCACGACTTCCGGGCCGAGAAGGGTCTGTCCAATTTCGACCAGCGCCACCGCTTGGCGCTGTCCCTTCAGCTCGCGTCCCCGTTCCGGCACAGCCTGCTGGGGGGCTGGCGCGCCTACGCGATCGCCACGGCGGGAAGCGGCCGCCCGCTGACCCCCCAACTGGCCGTTGACAACTCCAACACCGGCAACACCGGCGGCATCTTCGGCACCGATCGACCCGACCTGACCGGCGATCCGGCGTCCGGCGTCCGCGGTCCGGGACAGTTCTTCGACGCGGCGGCCTTCGCCACGCCTGCTCCGCTCACCTTCGGAAACGCCGGGCGCAACATCTTGGCCGGTCCGGGCTTCGGCTCCCTGGACTTGGCAGTCGTGCGATCCCTGCGGCTGTCCGAGCAAGGCACGGTCGAACTGCGGCTGGAGGCTTTCAACATTACGAACCGCGCCAACTTCGACCTGCCGGAGCGAACGTTCGGCCAAGCCACTTTCGGGCGATCGCTGTCGGCCGGTCAGGCGCGGCAGCTGCAGCTGGGACTGCGATTTTCGTTCTGATGCCCTGCACGCCAGGGCCCGGCCAAGCGTCCTAGCCTCTAGGGCCGGCGCGATGCCTGAGTTCACGGTCAGCTACACGGACCAGCAGGGCGGAGTCCATCAGGAAGTCGCGGCCGCCTCCTCCGCCCAGGCGGCCCGCCGGCAATTCACCTCGCGCGGCCTGTTGGTGCGCTCGGTGCGCGCGCTGGGCGAGATCCAGGCGTCCCAGCCGGGCAGCATCCGCGCGCGGCTCGACCTGCAGCAGTTCGTGGTATTCAACGCGCAATTCCTCGCAATGCTTCGAGCGGGCATGCCCATCCCGCAGTCTCTGGAGCTACTCGCGGGCAACGTCCGCAACAAGACCCTGGCTGGGCACATCGCCGCTGTCCGCAACGATGTCAGAGTCGGCGTGCCGCTCTCGGATGCGTTTGCCAAGCGCGAGGCATTCCCGCCCATCTACGTCACGTCGCTGCTCGCCGGCGAGCGCTCCGGGGCGCTCGACTCAGTGCTCGAGCGCTACGTGGAATACCAAAAGCTCGCGCTGGCGGTCCGCAAGAAGATCCTCGTGTCGCTGATCTATCCGACGGTGCTGATCGCGTTGGTGCTCACGCTGGTGGTGTTTCTCGTGACCTACGTGGTGCCGGAGTTCGCGCAGCTCTACGAAACCATGGACGCCAACCTGCCCGTGTCGACGCAATTGCTGGTCGCGTTCGGCAGTGCCGCGCGCGACAACGTGCTCCTGCTCGCCGCGGCTCTGGCCGCCGCGGCTGCCGGGGCTGTCTGGACCCTGCGCCGGAAGGGTGCGCGGGCCGGTCTCGAGCGCCTGCTCCTGCGCGCGCCAATGGTCGGCCAGCTCTGGATCCGCTACCAAGTAGCCCAGCTTGCGCGACTGTTGGGCACGCTGCTTACCGGGGGCGTGCCGCTGTTGCACGCCTTGGAGACCGCGAGCGAATCGCTAGGGTCGGGGCTGCTGCGGGAGAAGCTGGGCGTGGTCCGGGAGAGAGTCCGCGAGGGGCAGACCTTGGCGGCCAGCATGTTGCAAGCCGACCTCTTTCCAACCCTGGCCGTCGAAATGGTGCGCGTAGGGGAGTCGACGGGCGCACTGCCGCAGATGCTGACATCGGTAGCAGAGTTCTTCGACGACGAGGTCCAGACCAAGACTGCCGCGCTCTTGAACCTGATCGAGCCGGCCATCATGATTTTCATGGGGATCTTCGTCGCTTTCGTGCTGATCTCTCTGTACCTGCCGATCTTCAGCCTCGCAGAGCAGTTCTGAAGGCGGGCTGCACTCACGGACGGCTGCACGCTGTCCCCAGCCTGTGCGTCTAGATCTATTGCACGGCGCGAGCACGGCACCAGTCTATGTCCGCACCCGAAGAAGCGACTGAAACCAGGTCCGAGGCGGCCGAGCATGACGCTCGCCAGCTGGCGCAGCGCTACCGCTACCCGTTTGTTGATCTCGCATCGGTCCATATCGATAGCGACCTGTTCCGCTCGATCCCGGTGGACCTGATGTTCCGCCACAACTTCGTGCCGATCACCGAGCGGAACGGCTCGCTGGAAATCGCCATCGCAGACCCAAGACGACTGCCCGAGCTCGACGAGATCGCCTCCCTGCTGGGAAAGAAGCTGCGAATCGCCATCGCCACGCTGTCCCAGATCAACGAGCTGCTGGACAAGACCGAGCAGTCGCAGAGAGTGCTGGAGGAGGTTACCGAAGAATTCACCCTGGACGTGAGCGCGGGCGAGGACCCGGACGAGACGCTGTCGATCGACAAGCTGACCCGGGCGAGCGGCATCGCGCCGGTCATCAAGCTGATCGACACCACCGTGTTCAACGCTCTGGAGCGGCGGGCCAGCGACATCCACATCGAGACCCGCAACGCCGACGTGGCGATCAAGTACCGCATCGATGGCGTGCTGCACTACGCCATGTCGCCGATCGCCAAGGACTGGCATGAAACGATCCTGTCGCGTATCAAGGTGATGAGCGAGCTTGACATCGCCGAGCGGCGAGTGCCTCAGGACGGCCGCTTCCGAGTGCGCTACAAGGGGCGGCAGATCGATTTCCGCGTGTCCATCATGCCCACCGTCTTCGGAGAGGACGCGGTGCTGCGCATCTTGGACAAGCAGTCCATGAGCGAGAAATTCAAGAAGCTGTCCTTGGACGTGGTCGGATTCAGCGTGCAGGACCAGCAGCGCTTTGGGCGCTACATCCGAGAACCATACGGAATGGTCCTGGTGACCGGCCCAACGGGCTCGGGCAAGACGACCACGCTCTATGCGGCGCTGAGCGAGATCCAGAGCGACGAAGACAAGATCGTCACCATCGAAGACCCGGTCGAGTACCAATTGCACGGGATCACGCAGATTCCCATCAACGAGAAGAAGGGGCTGACATTCGCGCGCGGGCTCCGCTCGATCCTGCGCCACGATCCCGACAAGATCATGGTCGGCGAGATCCGCGACCCTGAGACCGCCCAGATTGCCATCCAATCGGCCCTCACCGGCCACTTGGTGTTCACGACCGTACACGCCAACAACGTGGTAGACGTGCTGGGACGGTTCCTGAACATGGGCGTGGAAGCCTACAACTTCGTCTCCGCACTGAATTGCATACTTGCCCAGCGCCTCGTGCGCGTGATCTGCCCCCATTGCCGCATCAAGCAGCGGTATTCGCGCGAGCGGCTGGCGGCTTCGCGGCTACCCTTGGAGGAATGGGAGGGGTTTGAATTCACCGAGGGCGAAGGCTGCATCGAATGCTCGGGGACGGGATTCAGAGGCCGCTCCGCGATCCATGAGCTACTTGACATGTCGGACAACATCCGCGAGCTGATCCTGGCCAAGCGACCGAGTTCGGAAATCGCCCGCGCTGCGCGGGCCGAGGGCATGCAGACGCTCCGCGAGTCCGCCGTCGAGCGAGTGCGCGCGGGCCTGACCACGCTGCGCGAGATCGACAAGGTCACTTTCATCGACTGATCGTGGGAATGCTGCTCCAAGCCCTCAACCGGCTGTGGCCGGATCCCCAGCCGGCGTTGGTCTTCGAACTCGGCGGCAACGTGCTCATGGCAGCGCGCCGGGCAGGTACCGCCGTGGTCGCGCGGGCCGAGCGCGAACTGCCGGAAGCCGATCTGGCGAGCGCCCAGCCCCAGCCGCCGGACGGGCTGCAAGACGCGATCCAAGCGGTGCTCGGCGAGTTGCAGCCCGTTCCCAGCCCGCATGCGGCCGTCCTGCTGCCGGACGAAGCGGTCCGGCTGGCGCTGTTCGAGTTCGACAGCTTGCCCCGCAGGGCCCAAGACCTGCGTGATGCTGTTGAAGAGCGTTTTCGCAACAGCCTGCCCTTCGACCCGCGCCTAGCCCGCATCACCTTCCGGGCGCAACATGGCGGCGAGAGACCGTCGGTATTCGCCGCAGCGGTAGCCACCGAGTACGTGCTGCTCTGCGAGAGCGCGTTTGAGTCCGCAGGGCTGTGCCCTGGCTTCGTAGGCTCGTCCTGCGCCGCCGCGCTCAATCTGGTCGACGACAATGCCATGGCAGTGCTGCTCAAGCACAGTGACCAAGCGATGACGATCACGGCGGTCGAGGGCGGCGCTGTGCGACTGCTGCGGCGCATCGCGCTACCGAACCTCCACGGCGCGGATGCGGACGCCGGCGTGGAGGAAGTCTTGGCCGACCTCTTCCCCACCCTCGTCTATATCGAGGAGAATCTCGGGCGCCCCGTGGAACACCTGCTGGTTGCTGGCTTCGGGGAGATACAGGGGGCGCTCGTGGAGGCGCTGCCCGGTGAATCGGGATCTCCCGCCAGGCCCCTGCTGGGGCCTCAGTTCGCCGGCGCAAGCTGTGGCGCAGGCCTGATGGGGTACGTGCATGGCTGATCGAGTCGGCCGCGCGGCGTGGGCGACGCGCATCCAGAGTCCGTTGGCGTCGGGGCTGAACCTGGCCACGAACCCGGCAGGCGGATACCGGGCCTTCTTCGCCCTGGCGTGTGCCGCGGCGCTGGCCCTGCTGGTCATCTCGGCGTGGCTGGTGGTCGGATTCCTGCGCATCGAGGGCACACCGGACCAACTGCTCGGTCGGCAACAAGACCTGCTCGCAGAGCAGCGCCGCCTAGACACCCTGGCCGCGGCCGCATCGCGGCAGCTGCGAAGCGAGAGCACCAGCGAGACCCTCGAGCGCACAGCATTCCTCAACGGGCTGCTGGTGCGCAAGAGCGTATCTTGGACCCGCACGTTTCTCGACTTGGAGCTTGTGCTGCCGCCCAATGTCAGGATGCTCACGATCAAGCCGGAGGTAGCCAGAGGAGATACCATCCGCTTGGACATGACGCTCGGTGCCAAGGCACCGGCGGACTTCATCGGCTTTCTGAAGACGCTGGAGGAATCTGACCTCTTCCGGGCTCCGGCGCTGCGCGGCAGCGTGCCGCCCAGCGATGGCGACCCTACCTTCCGCTACCAACTCACGGTGGAGTATGACCAGCAGCTCTGATCGCAGCGCGGGACCAGTCGCGCCAATGGAGTGGTACCGCCGATTCGCGCCCACGACCGTGTTGGCGGCGCTTGGCGCTGTGGCCGTGTGCAACTTGGGGTTCTACGTGCTGGCGGTCCGCCCCGCCAAGCTGGGAGAGTACGAGCTCGAAGCCCGTAACGCCGCACTGGCCTCCCAAGTCCAGAACTCGCGAGCCACCACGGACCTCGTACAGGCCCGGGCGAAGCTGATCGAGACGGCCCAAGCCGATGGCAGCGTCCTGGTCGAGGAGATCGCCCTGCCCCGCCAGAGCGCGTTCTCCGCCCTGCTGACCGAACTGGGCGCGGCGGCGACGCAAGCCGGGATCGAGATCCGCGAGACCAGCTATGCGGTTGAGCCGCTCGAAGAGAATGAACAGTACGGCAGCCTCGCGGTGAACGCGAGCTTACGCGGACGCTACGACAACTTGGTGCAGTTCCTGTACCAACTCGATCGTTCCAAGGTCTTCTTCGTGATCGGCTCGCTCGGCGCGACCCCGCGCAACGACGGAAACTTGAACGAGTTGCAGATCAACATGCGCTTCGACACGCTGGTGAGGGACCTCTAGGAGACCGTGGTGGAACTCGGAGCGAACAAGAGATCGCTGATCCAGCTGGGAGTGGCGCTGGCCGTGCTAACGATCGTGGTGTACGTGCAGTTCTTCAGCGCGACCGGCGAGGGACCGGCGCCAGCGCCAGCCACGCAACGCCCAGCTGCCTCCACTGGCAGGACAACGAACCAGCCTCTGACGCCCGATCCGCAGGCGCAGAACGAGCCCGACTTCGCTGCTGACGCCACGCTGCGCAAAGATCTGCTCGAGCGCGTCCGCGCGATCGAATCGCCGGTCGTGGACAGAGACATATTCAACTTCGGCCGCCCGAAGCCGCGCGAGATCGCGGGGCCGACTAGAGAGGAAGCGCGGCTTGCCCAAGCCAAGCTGGAGGCTGCCGCCCGCAAGCCCGCGCCGAGGCCCGCGCGACCGGCCCCAAGACCGGCTCCGAAGACGGTGCGCCCACCAGACTGGAAGTACTACGGGCTGGCCAGCTCGGCACACACGGAGGCTCGGCGAGCGTTCCTGCTCGACGGCGACGAGATCCTGCTTGCGTCCGAGGGATCACTGCTGCAGGGTCGCTACCGGATCACCGACATCGGGCTGCAGGCGGTGAAGCTCGAAGACACCCACGAGAATCAGGAGTTCTCGATCCCGCTGGAGTTTCCGCAATGAGGTCCGGGCGAAACGCAGCCAGAAGCGGCCAGGAAGGCTATGTCCTGCTGGCACTGCTCGTGACTTCAGCCGTCCTGCTGATCGGCTTGGCCCTCTCGGTCCCAAGGATGGCGCTGCAGTCGCAGCGCTTGAAGGATGCGCAGCTCATCGAGCGCGGCGAGCAGTACCGGCGCGCAATCCAGCTCTACTACCGCGATCACAACAAGTATCCCGAGGATCTCGACGATTTGGAAGACACGGATGGCGTGCGCTATCTGCGCAGACGCAGTCCGGACCCGATCGGAGAGACGGGTGAGTGGCGCTTGATCCACATGGGCGAGGACGGACGCTTCGAGGACTCCCTGCTGTTCGACACGGCCAAGGACAGGCGCCAAGGCGGCCTCGGCCAAGCGCTAGGCCCTCCGATGGGGGCGGGAATGACCGGTCTGTTCGGATCGCAGCCGGAACCCGGCGCCAGCGACCTCGCGGGCATGCGGCCTGGCGCGCCCGATGCGCAAGATCCATTCGCACCAGCGGTGCCCGAACCGGTGGAACGGTTTCAAGCGGTGCGGGACTCCGCCGCGCCAGACCTGGCCGCTGCAACCCGTTACGGCCAAGGGTTTGGGTTCAACACCGTCGAGGGCGAACCCTCTCCAGGCCCCCAGGAGCCGCCAGGTCCTGGGGAGCCGCCGGACTACAGCCGGATGCTGCCCAGCCAAGTGCCGATGGACGAAAACGAGCGCCGTTTCGCTGAGCAAGGCCTAGGCGCGGCTGCGGGTGGAATCGCACAAGGCCCTGGACAGGGCGTGCCGCCACGCCCTGGGGCACGCCAGCAAGGCATCGGCACCACGTCTGGCCGAACGAGGGGCGGGCTTGGAGGGACGGTGTCTGGTTCGGGCGCACCGGAGCTGATCAACCGCCTGCTGACCTCTCCGCGACCCGGCGGAATCGCCGGCGTGTCCGCCCCTACCCAGGCTGCCGCCACGGTGCAGAGGTTCGAACGCGGGATCGCAGGCGTCGCCAGCAAGAGCGAAGCCACCGGCGTCAAGGTCTATAACGGCAAGAAAGCCTACAACGAGTGGGAATTCGTCTTCGACTATCGAGAGGCCCCTGACGCGGAGAGCACCGCCGCGAATGCTGCGGCAGGACTTCGGAACCAAGCACCCGGCCAGCAGCCGACACGACAGCCCGGCGCGGGTCGGCGCGGGCTGCCCGTGCGCTGAGCGCTACGCCGCAGAGCGGCGATCGGCCACAGCTTCGGGCAATCCTAGTCCCGCACAGATCGCTCCGAAGACTTCCTCGATCGAGCGACTGGCGTCGACCCTCAAGAGCAGGTCGCGCTCTTCGAACAGCTTGAGCAGCGGCCGGGTCTTGAGGTGATATTCGGAAAGCCTGTGCTGGAGCGCGTCGGGGTTGTCGTCAGCGCGCTTCGTGAAACCCCCGCCCTGGCCGGCCTGGGCGCGCTTCAGCACGCGCTGACTGACTGCGGCATCGGGCAGATCCAAGTAAATGGCACGGTCGAGATTCCAGTTCTCGAACAGGTAGCTGGCTTGGGACGGAGTCCGCGGGAAGCCGTCCAAGACGAAACCATAGCGCCAGTCGTGGAGCTCTAGGCGCTCACGCACGACCTCTTCGACGATCTCATCGGATACCAGCCGGCCTTGAGCCGTGATGCGCGTCACGCGCGAGCCGAGCTTGGTGTGGTTGTCCACGTGCCAGCGGAAGATCTCCCCGATCGAAATGTGCACGAACCCGAATGTCTGAGAGAGCAGGATGGACTGCGTGCCCTTGCCAGCTCCCTGCGGGCCAATCATGATGTACTTGTTCATTTCTCGGTGAGACTGCCGCTGCGGTCAACCAGCGCGCGGCACACTTGCGCCTTATCGCTATCGTAGTACTGTCGCAAACCAGTCGCCGATGACACACGGCGCGCTGCCCGATGGACACACTGGAAGGCAAGGTCGTGGCCGTGACCGGCGCCGCGAAGCGGATCGGGCGCTGCATCTCGGTGCATCTCGCAAGCCGCGGCGCTAAGATCGCGGTCCACTACAACACGTCCAAGACCGATGCCCTTGCCACGGCGGCCGCCTGTGGCGGCCGCCCCTTCCGCGCGGATCTGGCGAATGTTGCCGAGATCCGGCGCTTGTTCGAGGAGATCGAAACGGCGTTCGGGCGCTTGGACTGCTTGGTGAACAACGCTGCGGTCTTCCGTGCCGTCGACCCACTCGACGCCTCCGAACGCGACTGGGACGCCGTTCACTCCGTCAATCTCAAGGCTACGTTCTTCTGCTGCCAGCAGGCGGCCAAGATCATGCTCCGCGGCGGCGGAGGAAGAATCGTCAACATCGCTTCGTTAGGCGGGTTGCGCCCGTGGGCCAAGCACGTGCCGTATTGCACTTCCAAGGCCGGCGTCGTGATGCTGACGCACGGGCTGGCCAAGGCGCTCGCGCCGGAGATCACAGTCAACGGGATCGCGCCCGGCGTCATCCACTTCGGGGATCAGATGCCCGACGAAATCGACCGCCTCGTGCGCAACACCCCGATGGGGCGCCACGGCACTGGCGAAGAGATCGCCTCAGCCGTCGGTGCACTACTCGAAGGACCGGCATTTGTTACCGGGCAAGTCATCGCCGTGGACGGCGGCCTTTCTCTGAAATAGCTCAGATCTCCGCGTAGCTGTGTCGCGAATCGAAGCTGGACACCAGACGCCAGATCTGGGCCACCCGGACCAACAACTCCGGCAGCAAGTCCAGCCGCAATGCGGTGGCACCGTCTGAGAGCGCCCGGCCGGGCTCCTCGTGGACTTCAAGGAAAAGCCCGTCGAATCCGGCAGCCGTGCCTGCCCTTGCCAGCAATTCGATGAACTGAGGCTGCCCGCCGCTCGCACCGCCGGCCGCGCCCGGCTGCTGCAGGCTATGCGTGACGTCGAGCACGACAGGGTAGCCCAGCGCGCTCAGCTTGGCCGACGCCCGGAAGTCTACCACTAGGTCGCGATAGCCGAAGCTGGTGCCGCGCTCGGTCAGGAGGATCCGTCGACTGCCGCAGGAGGCAACCTTATCGGCGGCGTATTGCATGTCTTCGGGCGCCATGAACTGGCCCTTCTTGATATTGACGATGCGACCGGTGCGTCCGGCCGCCACCAACAAATCGGTCTGACGGCACAGGAAGGCGGGGATCTGAAGGATGTCGCAGACCTCGGCCACCGCTTCCGCTTGGCCGGGCTCGTGGATGTCGGTGAGCACCGGCAGGCCGGTCTCCCGGCGGACGTCGCGCAGGACCTCGAGGCCTTGCTTCAGGCCAAGCCCGCGATATGACGACTGGCTGGTCCGGTTGGCCTTGTCGAAGGAAGCCTTGAATACCGCGGCCACTCCCGCCGAATCGGCCGCTTCCGCCACTGCGTGACCGACTTGGATGGCATGCTCTGCGGATTCAATGACGCAAGGGCCGCCGATCACGAAAAGCCCACGCTTGGCGAACAGGTGCGAGGTTCGATCATCCATTGCAATGCGCTGCGATCAGGGACCCGTAATCCAGCGCGGGCCTGTAATCTCCAGATTACCCTGCATATATCGCTCCTAGACACTAACAGGGTCGCAGCTGACCACCCCACAGGCTTGCGCGCCCGCGTCTGAGAAAATGAGCCAATGGGGATCTTTGACGACGAGCCCTTCCATCGCATCGGCAAGCTCCCGACCTACGTTTTCGCGGAGATCAACACGATGCGCGCCAAGGCCCGCCGGGCAGGACTCGACGTGATCGATCTTGGCATGGGCAATCCCGACGGCGCCACGCCCGACTTGGTCGTGGAAAAGCTCACCGAAGCGGCCCGCGACAAGCGCAACCACCGCTATTCGCTCTCGCGCGGCATTCCCCGCTTACGAGAGGAGATTTGCAAGCGCTACCAAGACAAGTTCGGAGTGGAATTGGACCCCGAGACGGAAGCGATCGCGACCATGGGGTCCAAGGACGCGCTCGCTCACCTGACATTCGCCACGATCGGCCCGGGCGATGGCGTCGCCATGCCAGATCCTTCCTATCCCATTCACCAATGGGGCGTGGTGATGGCTGATGGAGTGCAGATCGCGGTTCCGATGCCCTCTCCGGACGAATTCCTCACGCGCATTGAGGACATCTTCAGGAAGCCGGGAGTCAAGCCGGCGATGATCCTGACGTCGTTTCCGCACAACCCCACGACTCAGTGCGTGGAACTGGACTTCTTTCGCCCGCTTGTAGACTTGGCCCATAGGCACGGCACCATGCTCGTGCATGACTTCGCCTACGCCGACATCGTGTTCGACGGTTATCAAGCTCCGTCCATGATGCAAGTGCCGGGAGCGAAAGACGTCGGCGTCGAAATCTTCTCGATGTCCAAGAGCTACAGCATGCCAGGCTGGCGCGTGGGCTTCTGCGTCGGCAATCCCAAGATGATCGATGCGTTAGCGCGCATCAAGAGCTATCTGGACTACGGAATGTTCCAGCCCATCCAGATCGCCGCCATCATCGCCCTCCGCCATTGCGAGTCGGCAACGGCGGAAAACGCCGCGATGTACAAGAGCCGCCGCGACGCGCTGATCGACGGCCTAGGCAGTGGAGGCTGGGAGATCAAGCCGCCGAAGGCGACGATGTTCGTTTGGGGCAAGATCCCGGACCGCTACGCATGGTCGGGATCGCTGGAGTTCTCCAAGCTGCTGCTCCACGAAGCACTGGTCGCCGTCTCGCCCGGAATCGGCTTCGGTCCGAGTGGCGATGACTCGGTCCGCTTCGCGTTGGTGGAAAACGAGCAGCGCATCCGCCAAGCGACCCGCGGCATACGCAAGCTGCTGCGGGATTGAGCGGGACCGACCGCTATACTGAGAACAGCGCGGCCCGCACGTCGGAAGTGATCGCCCGCGCCGTACCTATCCGCTCCAGCGCGGCCCTTGTCCATGACTTCGAAATCTGCTCTCGCCGGCGTACTGTTCGGCTTGGCCATTGCCAGCTCCGTAGCGACGGCGCAGCCGCTCAACAAGACTATCGAGGGCATCGAGCGCCGCTACAACAGCCTGAGCGGGCTGCAGATGCAGTTCGAACAGTCTATGGAGTACTCGGGGCAACGGCGCATGGTCGAGACCGGCACGCTCTACCTGCAGCGCCCAGGCAAGATGCGCTGGGACTACACCCAGCCCGAGGGCAAGATCGCGGTCAGCGACGGCACGATCTTTCGGATGTACAACCCGCACTCCAACCAAGTTCGGCAGGTGGAGTTGGAAGCGATGACCGATCTGCGCGCTCCGCTATCGTTCCTGCTGGGTCGGATGCGCCTTCGCAGGATGTTCCGCAACCTGCGCATCGAGGAGGCGGGCGGGCAGCCAATGCTGATCGGAGAGGGGCGTAACGCTCGGGACTTCTATTCCCGCGTCGAGTTCGACTTCGATCCGGCCGCGTACTCGATCACTGGCATTCGCGTCGTGGGACGGGACGAGTCTGTGAACGTCTACCAGTTCTCCGACGAGCAGGTCAATCCGGCCCTGAGCGAATCGATGTTCGAGTTCAAGGCCCCCGAGGGCGCCGAAGTAGTGCCGCTTACCCGGAACTTCAACGATGTTCCGCTAGATCTGGGCCAATAGTCGCCGCCGCCTACCCCTACTACTCCACCCGGGCCGTTTCGAGGAACACCGGCAGGATGGGCACGTCCTGCATGCGACCGCGCCGACTGGTCTGGACCCGCGAGATACGGTCCACGACATCCATGCCCTCGATCACGCGGCCGAATACCGTATAGCCGAATCGCAGCGCTCCCCGGTCCAGCGCGGTGTTGGGCTTTAGGTTGATGAAGAACTGTGAGGTCGCGGTGTCTCTGCCCATCTGGCGCGCCATGGCCACCGTACCGCGGTCGTTGCTTATGCCGTTCTTCGTCTCAATGCGCACGGGCTTGCGGGTGGGCTTAGGGATGAGTTCCGGGGTAAAGCCACCCCCTTGGACGACAAAGCCTTCGATCACGCGGTGGAAGACGGTGTCGTCATAGAATCCGGAATTGACGTAGGCGAGGAAGTTGGCAACGGTCTTGGGCGCTACCTCTGGGTAGAGTTCTGCGCGCACAACGCCCATCGAGGTCTGCAGTGCCACGATCGGACGCGGTTCCTGAGCCTGTGCCAATAAGGAGAGAGCGACGCACGCCGCGAGAGCAAGCGAGCGCTTCACAGGCATGGGTATGAGGATACAGAATCCACCTGCCCAACGCACGTTCCCCAGCCGCAACTGGGGTGAGCGACCCAAGGCTTAGGTAGCGATTCGTACCGGAGACATGGGTAACACTTTGTGCCGAATAGGCACGACGCGTCGATGCCGTGGAAGGAGACTTCGGTCATGGCAGAACGCTCGCGATTCATCGCCCGCTCGCTAGACGGCGAGGGCATGACATGCACTACGATCGGAGTTTGATTGGGAGATTACATCGAATAGTGACGAAATAGCCCCCGAATCCGCTTGACAATTTTCGTCATTTCCGCCGGTTCCGAGGCTGGTTGATCCAGCGGATGTTCACGGTTTCTGTCAGGGCCTGTCCGAGAAAATCCAGCCGCTCCTCCTCTGTGCCTCCGGGAATGTCGAGGTCGAATTCCTCCTCGAGTTCGAACTTGGTCGGCTGGTAGTCGGACTTGACGAGTTCGACGGTTGTGGGCTTGGATCCTTGGGGCATGTACTCAGCCCCATGTTCTTGAGCTTGGCCGCGAAAGCGGCCGGATCGGAGCCGATCCGTCCCACCAGACGCACTGCCAGTAATTCCCGCAACTCTCTTCCGCGGGAAGGCACTCCCGGAAGCGGAGAGGTCTTGCCTCGGTACGTCGTTCCAGGCAGTACCGGTGGGGCATCGAGCGGCCCTTGTTCCCAAGGAGCCACTGGTCCCTCCCACAGCATTGCGGCTTCAGAACTGCAATCGCAAAGCCAATTGAAGTTGTCGTGGAGCTGTGGCCTGGCTGACGACGCGACCGAAGTTCGGATTCCCGAAGACCGTGTTGGGAGCGCCGAATACGGGATGGTTGAACACATTGAACGCTTCGGCTCGGAACTGGAACTTCCAGCGCTCGCCATAACGGAAGTTCTTGAACACGGAGAAGTCGAGAGCCTCGATGAAATCGGACCGCAACGTTGGATGAACCCTACCGACGTCGCCAAAGGTGAATTGCGCAGGTCTCACGAATTGTTCCGTGTCGAACCACCGATTCAAGGTCTTTTCGGAGCCCAGTTCGGCGCTTCGCCCCGTGGAGTTCGGACGCTGGCCACCTCCGAACGAACGACTGGTGTTCTGATTGATCCGCATCCGAAGCGGCAGACCGCTATTCAATGTCCCGATTCCGTTAATCTGCCACTGGCCCAGAATCGCGTCCAGCGCCTTGCTCCAGCCGCGGCCGAATCGCTTGCCCCGACCGAACGGCAGCTCGTAGGTGAAGTTTGTGACGAGCCTATGAGTCTGGTTATAGACAGAGACGGAGCGATCGCAGTGCCTGCAGTATGCATTGCTTTCATTGGAGCCCAGCCACACATCGTCGCCGCCATCAGAAATCGTCTTCGCGAACGTGTAGGCGACCATGAAGCTCGTGCCGGCGGCGAAACGCTGCTCCAGCCGGGTCTGGAACGAGTGATAGTTTGAGTTGCCCCAGCCTTGCCTGGGTAGCCGGGCACCGGGGTACTGCGGGAATGGTGTGAGAAGCTGGCCACGCTGCACCCTCGGCTGCGCCATCACGCCCGTGGTAATGATCCCGTAGAACGGATTGTCGACGAGCTGCAGAAGGTTGTTATCTGGCGAGATGTAGTCCGGATGCAACTGGTCCACTTGCCAGTCAAGTGGCAGATGCGTTCCCTTGCTGCCCGCGTAGGCGGCCTCCCAAAGGAGATTCGATCCCAAGGATCTTTGGATGGTGAAGTTCCATTGCTGGTTGTAGGGTACTGGCATGCTGTCCGGGTACGGAGCTTGGGAAACGGCTTGGCCCAGGGCCGCTGCGACACCTCTGGAATCGCCCTCCGCGAAGTTGATCCCGTCGGGAAACGGATCGCTCATATTGCGGAAGGGAGTGACTCCGTCCAAGGTTGCTAGCCATTGGGTGCTGGCGTTGAACACCGTTCCCGAACCCAGGCGACCGGCGGCTCCGTAAATGGCTGCATCGAACATGACCCAGTAGCCGCCGCGGATCAGCGTCTTCTCGGCGACCTGATAGGCGAAGCCTACCCGAGGGTTCAGGTTTGCCCACTGCGTTGGATGCAGTCTGTTGCTGGCCATGCCCTTCCCGGGAAACAAATAGCCTCCTCGCACCTCGAATCCCACGTCATCGCTGACCGGGTTCTTGACGAACGGATCGAAGACCGTAATCCGGTCGTACCGCTCCGTCTTCCCCGTCTCGACATCCCAGCGCAAACCAAGATTGAGGGTCAGCCGGCGACTCACCTTATAGTCATCCTGGAAGTACAAGCCGAAGTAGCGGTTTGCACTAGCGGGTCGGTTGTTATGGGTCAGTGCGCCGGCTGCGCCCGTGCCCAGGATGAAGGAAGCCAGTCCGTGGCCTGCACGGCCGCTTGGGCGCCGCGGGTCCGGACCTTGGGTCATGGCCCGGTTAAACCTGAAGAGCGGGTTGTAGACGCGCTGACTGTAGTTCACGAAATTGAACCGGAAGTCCCCCCCGAACTTGAGGTTGTGGCGCCCTTCCACGCGTGTGAGGTTGGCAAGCAGGGTGTGCACCATGATCGAAGACTTGTAGTTCATGTGATGCTGGGTGGCGGGAGCCGAAAAGTCTTGCACGGCGTACTGGGGGAACATCAAGACGTCTGCACCTTCCTCCATGTATTCGGGGTAGCCCAGTGTCGATGGCCGAAAGCCCAGGTGCCCCACCTCCCGGTCCAAGATGGAGCGGCCAACTCCCCATCTCATATTCAGCACCGTCTGCGCGTTGATCGTGTTCGTATAGTCGATCGCAGCGTTTTGCTGACGGCTGTAGATGCTCGTGCAGTCCGGATTCGGGCAGGCGGGATTGTCCGGCCATGTTTGCGGTGTGTCGTTCGTGTGGCCGAAGTAGTTGTAGCGCACGAACAGGCGCTGCGCGTCGCTGATATTGAAATCCGACTTCGTGGTGAGGCGATTCGCGTCATTCGGCCGGGAGAACTGGCCGACCCAGTTGAACTGGCTGGTGTACTGGTTCCCAGCCGCGTTCGGTTCTGGATAGTAGTCGAGGATGTTGCGCGAAATGGGATCTCGCATACTCTCCGGGATCCTGTTGTTGGGAAACGGCTGGCGGATGAACCGCCCGGGGGCGGCCGGGTCCGGCACCGTCGTGAAAGGGTTGTGAATCACGCGCAGCGCCCCGCCGGCATTCCGCGACTCAGAGAAGTCCCCTTGGTGCTGCAACGGAGTTGGAACCGTGTGGCGGCGCAGCGTCGCTGCGCGCGCATATCGTGATTCCAGATTGACGAAGTAGAAGACCTTGTCGGCAACAACCGGCCCGCCGACGCTGCCACCGGTGTCGTGGCGCCTGAAGTCGCCTAATTCCCGGCCCGCGGCATTGGCAAAGAAGTTGTTCGCGTCCATCGAACTGTCCCGCAGGTACCAGAACGCCGTGCCGTGAACGTCATTGGTTCCGGACTTGGTCGCGAGAGTGAGCACGCCTCCACCACTGCGACCATATTCGGCAGAGTAGCCATTGGTCTGCACCCTGAACTCTTGGATGCCGTCGGCCGAAGGGACACCGGTGGCAAACTGCCGACCCTCGGCAATACCGTTGGAGTTGACCGAAACGCCATCGAGCATGATCGCATTGGAAGATTCGCGTCCACCATTCGCGATGAACCGGCCCTGTACGTGAAAGGCCTCGCCGATACCGCCGGTTGAGTGGGTGGGGATGCTGGCATAGACTCCGGCGGTCAGCAGAGCCAACGCGAACACGTTGCGGCCATTCAACGGCAGATCCAGGATCTTCTTGTTCTCGATGACGGCGCTCAGAGTGGACGTACCCGTCTCCAACTCCAGGACGTTTGCCGTTACTGACACCGATTCCGTGACGGCACCCAATTCGAGGATGATATCCGCCGAAACCTTTTCTTGTGTCGAAACGACAATGGCCCCGAGTTCGTAGCGGCGGAACCCGGCCGTTTCCGCCGACAGATCGTAGGCTCCAGGAGGCAGTTGAGTGACGACGTAGAAGCCCTGTTCGTTCGACGAAGTGCTGAAGGTCGAGTTGCGTCCGATGTCCGTGACATTGATTGCCACGTCAGGTACCGCGGCCCCGGACTGGTCGGTTACGAGGCCAGAGATCGAGCCGAGCGAGGTTTGCCCGCAAACAGCGGGAACAAGGACCACGGTTATCGCCGCAATGAATAGCAACTGCGCAGATCGTGAATGCATGGCAATTCCCTCCTCGTGTGAGTTCCGAACTCCGGCCACAACGTATCGCGAATGGGGGGGGGCGTCAAGGGATTCTTGGCTGAAATCCTTCGCTTTTCCTAGAAATCTGGCCACAACCGCGTGGAGCGATGGCAACGGTTCGGTTCGTTACGAGATAGCCTGCACTGGGATAGGTGCTTCACTCCACGCGCCCCAATATGTTGTGATCCGATATAGGTGCTTTACTCCACACTGCCTTCCGGGGCAACCTGTTGGGCTTGCGAGCCTCCGAGTATCGTCTTGCGCGGGACTGGGTCGGTCGCGACCGCTTGCTGGAGCAAGCGATAGAACAGCAGGCCGCGGGAACGGGATGTCCTGCGATTGAAGCGAAAAGTGAATTCATCCAGGTAGTAGTCCAAATGCTGTTTCTTGACGGCGCCCTGGTGAGTTCCCAGCAGCCATCTCTTGACCTCGAGCAAAGGACACCGCAGAGCATTGACGACCCGTACGGAGCGAAGTTGTGACCTATGTCTCCGGTACGTTCTGTAACCTATGTGTCCGGGTCGGACCTTTTGAGGCTGGTGCCGGGGGGCGGACTTGAACCGCCGACCTACGGGTTATGAGTCCGTCGCTCTAACCAGCTGAGCTACCCCGGCCGCTCCTCTTATCCTAGCCGCTCGCACGACGGCATCCAACGCGCGCAACCTGGCGCTGGTCCGCAGTGGGAATAGGGTGAGTGTTCAGCGCAGAACGACATCCGCACGAGCGCGGCTCTGAACGTTTCGGAGCCTGAAACGGTGACGTGGCTTGGCGGTCGAGGGTTGCAATGGCAGGGCGGCGGTTTTCTCGAACTACGGCCAACCTGGAACAATCCAGGCCCTTTGGCGGCTCAGAGAGTCGGGCCGATCCTCCACGTCATCATTTCTCGATGGCCCAACCGCTCGCTGCAGGTTTGGCGGCCGGACGCCACCTCCAGAAGCGTCTCGTACATTCTGCGTCCGAGACCGGCAATGTCCTCTTCGCCGTCCGCGACGGTGCCGGCGTTGATATCCATGTCCTCGTCCATGTGCCTGGCGGTTGCGGAATTCGATGCGACCTTGATTACCGGCGCAGTAGCGAAGCCGAAGCAACTTCCCCTGCCTGTAGTGAAGAGACAGATGTTGCAACCTCCGGCAACCATGCCGGTTACCGAGGCCGGGTCGTAGCCGGGGCTGTTCATGAACACGAAGCCGCTCTCGTCGATCCGCTCGGCATAGTCGTAAACCGCGCTGAGCGTGGCGTGGCCGCCCTTGGCAACCGCCCCGAGAGACTTTTCGGCGATGTTGGTGATCCCGCCTGCCATGTTGCCCGGCGAGGGGTTGCTGTTGAACGTGACAGGGTCTTTGAAGCGACGCACGTAGTCGAAGTACCAGTCCAACATCTCCAGCAGCCGCCTACCCACGGCCGGGCTGGCCGAGCGCCGCGTCAGCAGGTGCTCGGCACCCCAGATCTCGGTCGTCTCGCCCAGACAGGCCGTACCTCCCTGCTTGACTACAAGATCCGCGCAGTAGCCCACCCCAGGATTGGCCGTGATCCCAGAGAACGCGTCCGAGCCGCCGCACTCGAGCGAGATGGCGATTTTGGACACTGGACAAGGCTGGCGTTCCAAACGGCCGGCAGACTCGATCATCTCCCGTACGGCTCTGACGCCATCCTCGACCGCGCGACGAGTGCCCCCGCTCTCCTGCAGGGTCAGCCCCCGGCGAGGCGCCATGCCCGGTTGCGCCGTCTCGTCGCGGAGATAGTAGCCGATCTGGTTCACCTCGCAACCTAGCCCGACCACGACCGCGGCGGCGATGTTGGGGTGATCGGCCAAGCCCCCCAGCGTTTTGCGCAAGAGGTCCATGTCAGCACCCTCGCCTTGGCCACAGCCATCCGCGTGAGGCAGCGCGACGACTCCATCCACACCGGTCCCGGCAAAGCTCTCGTCGCGAAACGCAGCGGCGATGCGTTCGGTCGCATAGGCGGAACAGTTGCTCGCCCCCACAATGGCAACAAAGTTGCGCGTGCCTGCCCGGCCGTCGGCGCGCGGGTACCCCATGAAAGTGCGGTTCTCCGGCAGGGGGATGTCCGCTAGGTCAGACCGCGCCGTGCCGAATTCGTACTGGCGCTCGTTGATGTCGAACTCCAAGTTGTGGGTATGCACCCAAGTGCCCGGATGAAGGAGTTCTCCCGCGCGACCGATCTCTTCACCGTATTTGTACACGGTCTCGCCCGCCGCCACTTCGCGCAGGGCGATCTTGTGGCCTGGCGCGATCGGCTGGGAAGTTTGGATCTGCTCCCCCTCGAACTCCAGCTTGGCCCCAGCGGGGATGTGGACCCGCGCTACGGCGACGTTGTCGCTAGGATGCAGATGGATCCAAGGATTAGCAGGCAGTCGGGAGGGGTCGAGATTGACCAATTGCGTCGGCATGCCAGATTACTCGCAGGTCTCGGCCAATATCGCGCCTGCTTCCAAGAGCCAATCGGTCTCAGAGTCGCTGAAATCGCGCTCGCGTTCCACGGCGACGCCCAAGACTCCCACCAAGCGCGTACCCTTCATCATAGGCACGCAGATTGAACCGCGCATGCCCGTCGAGCGCGCCCCTGGGCGAGCAGTGCCACTAGCATCGGTCTGGAGATTGCAGACCTGTATGGGCTCGGCCCGCTCGGCAGCCAGCCCGGCCATGCCCTTGCCTACCGGGATACGCCGGATCACCGGCAGCAAGGCGTCGGGAATCGGGCCGGAGTGCTGTTCCAAGTG
The DNA here is from genome assembly GCA_028819215.1 of Bryobacterales bacterium. GTDB lineage: Bacteria > Acidobacteriota > Terriglobia > Bryobacterales > UBA6623 > VXMF01. Next base: position 309,229 of record JAPPMG010000096.1, on the reverse strand, counting down.
CAAGAGCCCGTCAGCGCGCAGGCTATGCAAGGTACCGGTATCGGCGTCGAGAACAGTGAGGATCCTGGAGAGCGCCTCAGTCGGCGACAACGTAGCCAATTCCCGCAGGGGCATCTTGTCCGGCATCGCGTTCACTCCCCGCCGTGCCCGCTGCGGGCCGCCTCGGCCACAAACCACTGGTTCAGCAAGTCTGGCTTGTTGTACGGCAAGTCCTCACCGGTGTCGTGTCGGATCAATCGTCCGCCCGCCGTATTCAGGATCGCATGTGCGGCGGCTGTATCCCATTCCATCGTGGGTCCGAAGCGCGGGTAGATGTCGGCTGCACCTTCGGCCACCATGCAGATCTTGATCGAACTGCCAACCGCCAAGAAGGATAGCTCGCTGTAGCGCCTCCTCAAGGCCTGCAGATATCTGTCAGTCTCGGCTGATCGGTGCGAACTGCTTCCAACCACTCGCAGTCGTCCGCTGGCCGGGACAGTGCTGCAGCGAATCGGAACTGCATCACCCGCTTCGCTGGACTTGAACGAGCCCGCGGACTCAGCTCCCCAATAGGTGGTCCCTGTGGCCGGCACGTGGACTACCCCGGCCACCGGACGGTTGCCATCGATCAGAGCAATGTTGACCGTGAACTGGCCGTTGCGCTTGACAAACTCCTTGGTGCCATCCAATGGGTCGACCAGCCAATAGCGCCGCCACTGCCTGCGGGTCGCATACGGCACCTGCTCGGAGCCTTCCTCGGAGAGTAGCGGGATCTGGGGGAACTGCTCCCGCAAGCGACCCTCGATGATCGCGTGAGCAGCGAGATCCGCCTCTGTGAGCGGGGATGCATCGTGCTTCGCGCGAACGCTGAAATCGCGAGAGTACACCTCCATGATGGCCGCGCCTGCATCGGCGGCGATGGCGCGGACGCGGTCAAGCGAGATCATCTCAAGCGCAGACGCGGAAGTCCCAAGCAGCTCCCGCGGACCTCCATCTGCCCGGCGGCCCTGCTCCATTGTTGAACATTCCGACCCTTGCTTCTTCCCCACGAATGGGCATGGCCGAGTTGTACCTGAAGAGGTTCGCTAGAATCGTGCCAACCCCGAAGGCTGGCGCTCCTAGATTGGTCGCGCCGTTTCCCGGTGTCCTATGACCTCTTCAGGCTTGTACCGTTCGATTGTCTACCTCCTGAGCCTTGGCTTGGCCGCAGCGACGATACTGCCGGCCCAGCCAAACGACGCCCAGCCGGGACGCTTGCGTCCGGACGCGCCCGCACAGCACGAGTCCGCCCGCAAGAATATCCCTGACCTGGGCTCGTCAGAGCAGTTCATGAAGCCACGCGATCCGGAGCCCGAGCCACCGTTAGATCCACGCATCGTCGACGTAATGCGCATGACCGAAGACACGCGCTCTGACGATTTCCCGGACATCGTCACGAATCCCGCGGATCGGTCGGAAGTCTGGCTGGCGTGGGCCAGCTACGACGGATTCCAAGACGAGGTGCGCTTGGCGCGCTTTGACAACGAGAAGCAGCGTTGGAGCACTTGGACCCAAGTGCCCGGGGTCAGCGGAGACGTCTGGAAGCCCCGCTTGGCGTTCGACGAGCACGAGCGCCTGTGGACCGTGTGGTCGCAACAAGTCGACGGCAATTTCGATCTGTACGCACGTTGGTACGACGGCACGACTTTCGGCCCTCTGCAGCGGTTGACCAGCGCGCCGCAATCGGACTTCGACCAAGACGTGGCATTTCGGGACGGAAAGATCCACTTGGCCTGGCAGGCGTTCCGGGGCAAGCAGTCCGACGTGTACTACATGGCGTACGAGGACGGCACATGGGGCCCAGAGCTGCTGGTCAGCGACAGCGAGCAGAACGACTGGGAACCGGCCATCGCAGTGGACTCGCTGGGTCACGTTACGGTTGCTTGGGATACGTACGATCAAGGGCGGTATGACGTGCGCATGCGCCGGATCTCCGGCGGAGAGCCCGGGAGAGTGATCGAAGTTGCCGCGACAGAGCGGCTGGAAGCCCGGCCCGACCTGGTAGTGGACAGCCAGGACCGGCTGTGGGTGAGCTACGAGGTCGGCAGGGTCAACTGGGCCAAGGACCAGGGCCGACTGGACAAGGTCGACACCGCGGCCGGCTATCCGATCTACGACCTGCGCAGCGTCGAGGTGGCGGCATACGCTGGCGAGAGCAAGCTGGGCATGGCTGCTGAGTTTGCGATCGAGCGCGGCGAAAAGGTCTATACGCCCGATACCGGCCAACTCCACCACTACGGTCGGCTGGCGATCGACGACCAAGATCGCCTGCACCTGCTGATTCGCAACCGCCAAGGAAGGCGGCTCGCCGACTACTGGCGCTTTTTCGTTACCACGCTGACAGACGAAGGCTGGACCGAGCCGGCCATGCTGCCGTACAGCCGGGGAAGGTCCAGCATGTTCGCAGCCGCGACGCCGGCGCAAGATGGCTTGTGGATCGCCTGGCCCCGCGATGGCCACCCGACTTTCTCGGTAATGGTCAACTTGCCAGAGGAAACCGTCATCGAAAACGTCTACGCGGGTCGTTACGCGCCCGGTGTCCGGCCATCGCAACCAGCCTTGAGCGACCGGGAGCCAGTTGTGCCGGCGCGGCCCACAGCCCATCCCAACGAGGCCCAGGACGTGCGCCGCATCCGCGCCTATCGGACCCGCGTAGCGGGCAAGCAACTGCAAATCCTGCGCGGCGACACTCACCGGCACACGGAACTCTCTATGGATCTGCGCGGGTCGCCGGACGGATCGATCCTAGACTTCTACCGCTACATGTTGGACGGGGCGGCTATGGATTGGGGCTTCATTTCTGACCACCAGTACGGCGCCGACCGAACGTACTGGTGGTGGCTAACCGAGAAGGCCGCGGATCTGTTCTACACGCAAGGCTATGCGTCGTTGTTCGGCTACGAGCGTTCGGTGCGGTACCCGAACGGGCATCGCAACGTGTTCCACACCAGGCGCGGCATCCAGAACGTGCCGTTTTTTGTCAAGCCGGACGAGTACATGCAGCGGCACAACGGCATCGGCCCTGTGATCGAAGGCGACACCAAGATGCTGTATGAAGAGATTCGGCGCTCCGGCGGTCTCGCGATCTCACACACTTCCGCGACCAACATGGGAACCGACTGGCGCGACAACGACCCCGATCTGGAGCCGGTGGTCGAGATCTTCCAAGGCGATCGCTACAGCTACGAATGCATGGGCTGCCCGTTCTCAGACAAGGGGGACGACTATCCGTCAGAGGGTTCGGCGATGCTTGAGGAAATCCACCCGGACGGGATGGTTGCCGCCGCTTGGGCCAAGGGCCATCGCTTGGGCGTCATCGCCAGCTCCGACCACCTCTCGACGCATATGTCGTACGCCATGGTGTATGCCGAAGACGCCACCAGGGAAGGCGTCTACAGCGCCATCAAGCAACGCCACACCTATGGCGCGACCGACAACATCATCGTAGAATTCCGGGTCGGCGAAGCCTTCATGGGAGACGAGATCCGCTCGCACGGCGAAGTCCCGGCAATCCGGGCCGTGATTCTCGGGACCGACACAATCCGAGAAGTCGCGCTCGTACGCAACAACCAAGTCGTGTACACGCTTAACCCCATGTCGAAGGATGTCGAGTTCGAATACACAGACAAGGCGCCATCGTCGGATGAGAACTTCTACTACGTGCGAGCGGTGCAGGTAAACGACGAGATCGCTTGGTCGTCGCCAATCTGGGTGATCCGCGAATGAGCGGTTAAGCCGCGTCGATTGGGTACGGAACGGCGATCCGCAAGCGGGCGAGCGCCTCACGAGGGGGCAGGCGCGTACGCCCGCAAGAGTTCCTTGGCGTTTGCCAGCGCCGCCTCGCTAACTTCCGCTCCCGACAGCATGCGCGCGACCTCGCCGACCCGCTCGCTGGCGGACAGGTGCCGGACGGTTGCGGTCGTCTGGGAACTGTCATCCGACTTGGAAACGTGGAAGTGGGCGTCTGCGAAGCATGCGATCTGTGGCAGGTGCGTCACGCACAAGATCTGGCTCTGCCGCGACAGCTGACCCAGCCTGCGCCCGATGGCCTCCGCCACGCCGCCGCCCACCCCGGCATCGATCTCGTCGAAGACGTATGTCCGGCGATGCTCGCCGTGTTCGGTCGCGGCCTGAAGAACGGTCTTCAGCGCCAGCGCGACACGGGAGAGTTCTCCGCCGGAGGCGACCTGGCCGAGCGGACGGGCCGGCTGTCCAGGGTTGGCCGAGAAGAGAATCCCGGCCCTGTCCGTCCCGGTCTCGGTCCAAGTGTCGATGGTGTCTATGGCCACTGCGAACTCTGCCTTGGGCAAGGCCAAGTCGCGCAGTTCCGCCCTAGTTTGCGCGGCCAGCGCTTTCGCGCCCTTGCGTCTGGCGCCTGACAACTCCTGAGCCCTTCTGGCATAGTCCGCGGCCGCTTCTTCAACCACCCGCTCGAGCGCCTCGATCTGTTGGTCGCTGGAATCCAGCAAGGCCAGTTCTTCATCGACACGGTGCTGGAACGCTAAGACTTCGGGCAAACTCGGACCGTACTTGCGTTTCAGCCGGTCCAGCGCCGCCAACCGCTCTTCGACCTCTTCCAGTCGCGCCGGATCTGCCTCGATCCGGCCTAGGTACGCCTGCAGCTCGAACGCGACATCGTCCACCGTGGCCCGCGCCTCTTCCAACCGTTGTGCAAGCTCCGCCAAGCTGCGATCAATGTGCGCGATCTGTTCAAGGTCGGCTGAGGCAGACTTGATTCGCGTCGAGGCCGATTCTGACGAATCGTAGAGGCTGTCAAACGCCGCAAAGGCGCTCGTGCGCAAGTCCTCCGCATTGGCCAGCAGCTTCTGCTCTTGACCGAGAACCTCGTCTTCGCCCGCCACTAGAGCGGCCCGGAAGAGCTCCTCTGATTGGTAGCGCAGCAGGTCTAGGCGGTGCAGGCGCTCTTGCTCGTCGCCCTTCACCTGGCTCAAGGCCTGCGTGCACTGAGTCCATTTCTGGTGGGCCGCTCGTACAGCGCTAGCCTGATCGCCCAGCCCAGCATAGACATCGACCATGCGCAGCTGCGCCGCGGCAGACAGCAGGGTCTGTTGCTCGTGCTGGCCATGGATGTCTCCTATGTGGGCCGCCAGTTGCCGGAGTTGCGCCAGCGTGGCCGGAGAGCCGTTGATATAGGCACGGCTCTTGCCCGAGGCGAGAACGTGCCGCTCGAGGATCAACTCATCATCTTGGCTATCGCCGTCGCCATCTTCTGACGGCAGCTGCGCAGCAACGTCAGGAGGGCATTCAAAGCGCCCACAGACACGCGCCTTGCTAGCGCCTGCACGTACGACATCCGCGCTGGCCCGCGCACCGAATAGCAGCGCCAAGGAATCAACGACGATGGACTTGCCGCTACCGGTCTCGCCGGTCAGGAGGTTGAGGCCCGAGTGGAATTCGACTCGGAGCCTGTCAACCACGGCATACCCCTCAATGTCGAGTTCTTGAAGCATGGGTCAGTGATCTGTCGCTCGGAGTTGCAGACCTGAAGGGCGCAGGTGGGTAGAGGAGCGGATTCGGGACGGCCAACTTCACGGGATTATACCGGGGGTCGTATGCAAGTGTGCCGGCGGCACTCAGGCAAGGCATTCTGGAGCGCCGGCCAGCGCATCGGCCCGTGTTGATCCTTCCGTAGCAATGGCCCAGCTGCCAACGGATCTGACGGTGGTATTCGCGTCACGGCCCCGGGTCGAGCCGGTCGCCGTTCAGTCTTGGAATCGGCAACGAGCAGGACTTGTTCCGGGACTGGCGGTCGCCCGAAAGGCTATTCAACTAGCAAGACTGCCTTCTCCAGCCGCGTTCCCTGTACGGACCGCCCAAGCCTTCGGTCGAACGTCACAAGGCGTCCGTCCCACCGTGACGCGAGCACGGCAAGGTGGAAGTCTGTCAACTGCTGATGGCCTAGCAACCGATTCCTCAGTTCATCCTCGAGGGCAGTTCGCAGAGAAAGGTCGTCCGGCAAAAAGCAATGTCCGCCTGAGGCGCAGAACTGCTCTAGCCGTCGAAGAACCTCGACGGGTGTTGCAGACACGGTCGGATAGGCTGGATTCGACAGGATTCGTATGCAGCCGGCTTCTGTCACCGAGCAGGTGGCCCAATCGGAAGAAAACTGGGTCCCAAACCAATGATGGGCCACGCCGTGATTGACGTGCCGAGGATCGAACAACGCCACCAAGAAGTTGATGTCCAAGAGATGGCTCACAGTTCCGGGTCACGCAGTCGATTGACCAATGCAAGGTCAGGCGGTGCTCCTTCGTAGTCGGTCTCTGTATCGATGGGAAACACCGGGACACCATTTCGAACCTTGGGTGCGCCTTCAGGTTCGAGCGCCCGAAGGATCAGTTCCGAGGCTACTGCACCAATCGTTTCGCAGCGCTGCTGCGCAAGCTGCCGCACCTTCGCCAAGGCCTCGGCGGAAAGATTCAAGGTCGTCCTCATCGCCGTACCCCTAATACTAGCAAGAGTGATGCTGCGCATCAAGCATCACTTCCGCTCTAGCCCCATAGCGGCAAGTACAACGCCTCTATTTGACGGGACTGCACCACGGTCGAACTCCACAGCCGTGACTCGCCATGCGAAAGGCATGCGGTATCGCCAATGCGACATGTCGATGAAGGCTCCGTGTCGCGCTCCGATTCCTGCATTCGAAGTAGCGACCTCCAGTCAGGCACGCGGCTAGAGCGATCCAGAAGCGTGTCAGTGAAACCTATCGCTGCGTCCTGCGTCTGACTGATGGTGCCTTTCTCGAGGTCAGATAACAAGCTTCGCTCTTGTCTCTGGAAGCCCTACAGTGGGCGCCGACAGCGCTCCCGCAAGCTCTCAGAGCGCAAAGCCTCGAGGCGGTGTTGTCGAAGGACGTCAGCGGCCAGCGCTGGCAAGGGACTATGCTCCGGTTGACGGAGGTGGGGGTTAAGCATGAGTAATCGCAACTTGTTGCTTTCATTCGTTCTGGCAGGTGTCGCCGTTAGTGGCGTCGTTCTCGGACAGTCGATGGAAGATTCCGATTCGTCGGATTCCGACACTGGCGAATGGGAGATGTTCAGCGGAAACGTCGTCGCTCTCGAAGCGACGGGAGGAGGTGCTGCCGGAAGCGGAACCACGGCCGACACAGACCCGACCTCCGCTGAAGGGCCGCTCTTCATCTACAACACGCAGACTGGAAAGGTGTACCGCATCTTCACGGGCTGCGGTGACCTGGGCATTAACGGGTGCATTGAGGCTCTTCCGGTGGTTATGGAGGGGCAATTCACCACGGTGGTGCCGCAGCCACAGTCTGGTGGCGGTCAGATCCGCCGGTAGAGTCCCGCCTAGGATTCCGGAGGCAAGAGGTCACTGCCGGGGCGGCGATGCCCCGGCAGTGACTTGCGCCGGTCAACGTAAGTCTCTCATTGGCCCTCACGATCCCGCCATAGCTGCCTAGAACCACGTCGCTTGGGAATAACTGTGGATCCCCGTGGCGAGTCGGGATTCCAACAGTCCCAGATTTGCAAGCCGACTGGCCAGATTGAGTTCCAATACCTTTCAGACAGTATGGCGGGAAACGAACTAGCGGAACAGGCGAGTCTGGGATCACTATGGCCTGACAACGCAGAGGCGGTGCTCTGACGGCATGCACGCGACGATCAGCTGCGTGACTAGGGGGCTACCTCTTTCGAAGTAGAACTCGCAACAGGAGTATGGGCTCCCTTTGAAAGGGTGGAGATCTCGAAGCCAACCGGTTCGATGACTCGGAGCTCGCTCCACTCGTGCAGGGTCCGCTTGATTTGCTCGGAGTACTGGCCGTCGGGAAGCGTGCTGAGATACGCCTCGTACAGCTTGGCCGCCTCATTGAAGTCTCCCGAATCTGTATACACTTCGGCCAAGATGAGGTAGGTCATAGGCCAATCGTCCATTTCGCCAGCATTCTCGATCATCTCGGCCATTGCCTTCGCTTTCGACGACTTGCCGTTCTTGAGGGCCGCGAAACTGTTGAATAGGCGCAATTTCATGGACCCTGGGGACATCGCTAGGTACCGGTCTGTGAGCGACTCTAGTTCCGTCCAGTCCTTGTCCTCGACGGCCATGTCGATCAATGCTAGGTACGGCTTCAAGAATTGACCGTCAATCTCAACTGCGCGTTCGAATGCCTCGCGGGCGCTTTCCCTTTCGCCGAGCCCCACGCGAGCTCTGCCCAGTGCCTCCCAGGCGGCCGCGAACTCCGGATGCAATTCCACTGCGCGTTCTAGGAAGGGAATCGCCCTTGCGTAGTCGGGCTCCTCAACAGACCGCAGAAACTTCGCTCCCTTCTCGTATGCCTTCCTGGCCGATTTGGGCGCCGTCAGCGTCGTGAGGCTGACCGGGTCTCCCGATGCCCCATCAATGCGGCTTAGGACAATTGTGCCGACCCTGGACATCCTCATCGGGCGCGACATGCCCAGCCAAATCTCGCTCGAGCGATAGCCCGGCAATTCGGCATATAGCCAGCAGTGCGACAGGTTCATTCTTCCTCGCCCGGCTCCGATTCGTGCGCCCGGTGTTCCGAAGAAGGCCATCCGGGCGCTCGCGTCCGACATGGCCAGCACGGGGTTGCAGCCAGGCTGGAACGAAAAGCGCCCCCTTCTGTCTGTGTAAACCTGCGGGAGCGACCCGCCGCCACAGGAGACTCGAATGACTACCGGCTCAGGCAGGCCCTCCTCCCCCTCTACGATCACCTTTCCTGCCAGGATAATCGGCAGGTACAAGCGATTGACGCTGCGATCCCTGAACCGAGGCTCACTCCTCCCGTAGGACGATGTCGATTGCCGGCGCTGACTGCCCGACGATGAACCGTAAGTGTTGCGGGAGGTCCCGTAGGAGTTGCTGGACGTACCGTAAGAACTGCTGGAGGTCCCGTAGCTGCTGCTCGACGTGCCGTAAGAACTGCTGGACGTGCTGCGGGTAGTGCTGGAACTGCCATGGCTACTGCTGGAGCCGCCGTACGAACTGCTGGAAGAGGAAGAACTTCCCCCGCGCTGTTGCGATTGGCCAAATGCCGTATGACCCGAAATCGCTAACGCAACGCTGAGCAGGCATGCGCCCGCGAATATAAGTCTACGCATGGTCGAATCGTGCTCCACCTCGCCTGCGATGCCCGACGTGGGCGTGGTTCCAGCCTAGCAAGTCGGCTATCCGCACACTCCGTCCACGGCCGATTCGGCCGGGCTGAATTCTTGGCACTGGAAAACTGACTAGCACCCGCCGCCACGCCTAGGTTTCACCCATGCAGGCAGTGTTGTTGACGTATAGGGAACGGATTCCGTTGCGGCTAAGCGAGAGATTTCTTAAGGGGCTGTAAGTCGGGCGTGCTCCGTACTGCGTTCGCGCCACGGTCTGACAATGTAGAGGCAGCGCTCCGAAAGCATACACGCGATCAGCGGCCCGGCGACTTGGGGGCTACCGCGGCTGATGAGGAACTGGCAATGGGCATGCGCTCTGCGTGCTGAGTAACAGGGGGCCCCACATCAGCCGGGTCGATGACTTGAAGCTCGCTCCAGTCGTATAGCGTCCGCTTGACTAGCTCGGAATACTGGCCGTTCGGAAGAGTCCTGAGATACGTCTCGTATAGTTTGGCCGCCTCATTGAACTCTCCCCGCCGAGAACGCACCTCGGCCAGAATGAGATAGCTCATCGGCCAGTTGTCCATTTCGCCAGCATTGCCGATCATCTTGGCCATCGCCTCCGCCTTCGATAACTTGCCCGTCTTGAGGGCCCCAAAACTGTTGTACAGGCGGAGCTTCATGGACCCTGGGGAGATCGCTAGGTATCGGTCCGTCAGCGACTCCAGTTCGCTCCAGTCCTTTTCCGCGACGGCCATCTCGATCAACGGCAGGTACGGCTTTAAGAATCGATCGTCTATATCTACCGAGCGCTCGAGCGCCTCGCGTGCGCTTGCCGTCTCGCCAAGCCCCTGGCGGGCTCTGCCCAGTGCCTCCCAAGCGGCGGCGAACTCTGGATGCAACTCCACTGCTCGCTCGAGGAGGGGAATCGCCGCTGCGTAGTCGGGCTCGTCGACAGAGCGGAGAGCCTTCGCGCCTTTCTCGTATGCCTTCCTAGCCCGTGTAGATGCCGTCAGCGTCGTGAAGCTGACGGAGGCTCCGGATGCCCCTTTGATGGGGCTCAGAACAATTGTGCCGACATTGTTGCGGCTCATTGGACGCCACATACCCAGCCAAAGGCGACTCGACTGATAGCCGGGCAATTCGGCATACAGCCAGCAGTCCGACAGGCTCACTCCGCCCCGCCCCGCTCCAAGCGGGTCTCCTGCCGGCCCTCCGAAGAATGCGCTCCGGACGCTGGCATCCGACATGGCCGCCACGGGGTTACAGCCAGGCTGAAACGAAAAGCGGCCTCTTCTGTCTGTGTAGGTCTGCGGAAGCGCTTGGCCGCCACAATTGATCCAAACGACTACTGGCTCGGGCGGGCGGGCTCCACCTTCGATGACCGCTATTCCGGCCAAGATGATCGGCAGGTATAGGCGCCTCTCACTGCGCTCCTTCAGCCGACGTACCGGCCTCTGAGACGTCGATGACGACCGCCGGCTCTGACCGCCCGACGAGGAACCGTAGGTGCGGCGGGAAGTTCGGTACGTGTTGCGGGAGGTCCGGTATGAATTGCGGGAGGTTCCGTAGCTGCTACTCGACGTCCCGTAGGAATTGCTGGAAGTGCCGCGGCTATTGCTAGCGCTGCCATAGCTGCCGCTGGAACTTCCGTAGGAATTGCTGGAGGACGAGGAACTCCCGCCGCGCTGTTGCGATTGGCCGAATACCGTGTGGCCCGAAATCGCTAGCACAAAGGTGAGTAGGCACGTGCCCGCGAACGTGAATCTACGCATGGTCCAATCGTGCTCGATCTCGCCTACGATGCCCGGGGTGGGCGTGGTTCCAGCCTGACAAGTCGGGTATCCGCACACTCTGCCCGGGGCCGATTTGGCCGGGCTGAGTTCTCGGTACTGGAAAACTGACGTGCAACTGCCGCCACACCTGGGTGTCACCTGTGCAGGCTGTGTTGTTGACGGCTCAGGAACGGATTCCGTTGCAGCAAATCGAAGGGTTTCTTGATCCGTTCCTGATCGTTCGGGTGCGTTGAACGTCAAGCCCGGCAGATGTCTCGACGTACCGCGTACTGCACGAGCTTCGAAAGAGCCCTTGTCTCATCCCGTTCGCGGGAGCGACTGCGTCACTTGAGACGAACGAGCAAGCTGAATGCTGGGAGTCCAGTACCGCCCGGCTATGGCAAGATTGAGGTTCGTGAGGAAACTACTCGCTGTGACCGCATTGGCCCTTCTCCGCTGCGGCGACAGCGCCCCCTCGACCGCAAACGAGCAGCCCCCGCTATTTCGGGAGTCGGCAGCCGAGACCGGACTCGTTTTCCACCATTTCCCGGGCGCGGCAGGGCGGTTCTACTTGCCCGAAATCATGGGTCCTGGCGTCGCGTTGCTGGACTTCGACAGCGATGGCGATCTTGACGTCTACCTGCTCCAAGGAGGGATGCTGGACGAAGGCGCGGATCCAGCACAATCGCTCTTTCCCCCAAAGACCAAGCTCGGCAATCGCCTGTTCGAGAATCGTGTGATCCCAGATGGCGAGATCTCCTTCGTAGACTCGACGGAAAAGAGCGGGCTTGGATTCGAGACGGTAGCCATGGGAGTGGCCGTGGGAGACTTCGACGGCGACTCCGACCCAGACATGTATTTGACGAACCTAGGGCCGAACCTCTTGGTCCGCAACAACGGCGATGGCACGTTCGAAGCCGTGGAGGGGCCTCAAGACACGCGCTGGAGCACATCTGCCTCGTTCGTAGACTACGACTCCGATGGAGACCTAGACCTATTCTTCGCAAACTTCGTCGATTTTTCCGTCTCCAACAACAAGGAGTGCTTCGCTCCGACCGGAGAACGCGACTACTGCATCCCAACCGTATATAACCCCGTGCCGGACCGTCTGTTCCGGAACGATGGCGGAAGCTTCGCGGACGTATCGGTGACTGCGGGCCTGGGAAGCGCCTTCGGAAACGGGCTGGGTGTCATCGCAGCCGATCTTGACGACGATGGGCTCACCGACCTTTACGTGGCCAACGACACCACCGAGAACCAGCTCTGGCGAAACGTCGGCGAAGGTCGCTTCGAGGATCGCGCGATGCAGGTCGGCGCCTCCGTGAACTCGGATGGACGCGCCGAGGCCGGCATGGGCGTTGTGGCGGCCGACTTCGACGGTGACAGCGACGACGATCTCCTAATGACCCACAACGTGCAGGAGACCAACACCCTCTACCTCAACAACGGCAGCGGCCAGTTCATCGATGCTACCAATCGCTTCGGGCTTGGAAACTCCAGCATGCCGTATACGGGCTTCGGGATTGCCTGGGAAGATTTCGACCATGACGGCACTCTCGACATCTTCATCGCCAACGGAGCAGTGGCTGTGATGGAAGGCCAGCGAGGAGAGCCGTTCCCTTTCGTCCAACCGAATCTCTTTTACCAAGGAGTCTCTGGCCGGTTCGACGTGCCCGACGGTGTCGAAGTCTGGGGAGCCGTAGAAGCCAGCACCAGCCGTGGGCTCGCGACAGGAGACCTAGACCTAGACGGAGATCTCGACCTAGTGGTCACCAACTGCAATGGCCCAGTCCGCCTGTACCTAAACCAGACTGACGGCGATCAATGGCTGCGGATCAAGCTGGAAGGCTCTGGGGCCAACACCTCGGGGCTCGGCTCGCGCGTCGGACTGTGCCGCGACGATGGCACGTGCATTTGGCGGCGAATCCACCGCGATGGGAGTTATCTGAGTTCCAGCGAGCCTGTCGCATTCTTTGGGCTCAGACACAGTGCAACGCCCAGTCATGCCGTGGTCGAATGGTCCGGAGGGGGACACGAGCGCTACGCTGTTGACGCCACAGGAACGACGGCGTCCCTGGTGCAGGGTGGGGGGGCCGCCGTTCGGTGAAACTTGGTCCCGAGTAGTTCAGCAATGAACCGACAATTGACTGGCAGGTGATTCCGTCAGCCTCGTGAACCGCTGCTGGAACCGTTGACGCGCTCGTCGTACGCCTTGGCATAGCAGCGCGATGCAGAGGCGCTAGGCCCCACTTACGGCGCACCTGCACCAAAGAGGACCGGTCAGGGCAGCGCCTGTTGGCGAGTCAGGCGAGTGCGTGCTCGAACACTTCCACGTTGCGTGTCTGAGGATTGAACTCAACGCCTACTAGATGGATCGGCAGCCCGAGGTGGCGGTACTTGGCCGCGTAGTCCCGATCCTTGAGCTGCGCCAGTGCCGAGCCGCTACCGCTCTGCCGCCATAGCTTGAACTCAAACAGGTACACCTGGCTGCCTGCCTGCACGGCTAAGTCCAGCCGTCCGCGGTTGCTGCTGTCTTCCACTGTCACCTCGACATCCAGCCCCAAGACATAGCTGTAGAACACGCTCGAATAGTACCCCTCGTACCGCGCGATCTCATTGCGCGTGTGCCATTCGTAGGGAATGCTCTCGTACAAGGCGCGAATGCGCCGCTCCAACCCGGTCAGGTCACCGCTCGTCAAGAGCTCTGCAAGTGCGCCGCGGTGCTGTCGCCGCTGGGTGTCTCGGCCTGTCAGATAGGTCAGCAGAGTTGCGTTCAGACTGAGCCGAACCTCACGGTTCGGATAGACTAGGCGATAGCATTGCTCGCCGTGGCACGTCTCTTGGCCACCAATGGTGAGATAGCCGGTTTGGAACAACAGCGCCTCCGGCGCGATGCTGTCCACCTCGAACTTGCCGAGATCGCCTTCGCTCGCTAGCATGCCGTCTAGGCTCGCGGTCGAGATGTTGCGTTCGACCAAGGTCTTCACCAAGAAGCTCGGAGTTCCGGTCTCAAACCACCACGCCTTGAATTCGCGCTCGGCAAACAGAAGCAGGACATCGAAAGGGTTGTAGACCTCCTGCTCGCCACCCCACGTATAGCCGTTGTACCACTCGCGGATTCGCTCGCGGTCCAATCCCGGCAGTTCTGCGGCGAAGACTGTGTCAAGATCACGGTCCGTGTAGCCGCAGATTGCCGAGTAGGCCGGGTTCAAGGTGATATCGCGCAAATTGTTCAGGCCGGAGAACAGGCTGACGTTGGAGAACTTGCTCACCCCGGTTAGGAAGGCAAAGCGAATATCCTGATCGCAGGCCTTGAGCATTCCATAGAGGCCGCTCAAATAGTCCCGATTGGCACGAGCGAGATCCCGATCCTCTAACGCGTCTAGGATCGGCTTGTCGTACTCGTCTACCAGCACGCAGACGGGCTGGCCAGCGTCTCGATGCAAAGTGCGGATCAGATCTTCCAAGCGCCGGGGCCCAGATGTGTGGCGCGCCCGCACACCGGCATTGCGCTCTAGATTCAACAGCTGCGCCAAGACATCTTCTTCCAACGCACCGGGCCTAGTCGCGTTGAGGCCGGCGAAGTCGAGCCGCACCACCGGATATCGCACCGACCAGTCCCAGCGATTGTAGGCTTCGAGACCTTCGAACAAGTCGCGATCACCCTCGAAGAGATGCTTGAGAGTATCGACGAACAGACTCTTGCCGAAACGGCGCGGGCGTGACAGGAAGAAGTACGTACCTTCGCGAAATAGACGCAGGGCATAGCCTGTCTTGTCGACGAAGTAGCAGTTGCGCTCGCGGACGTTACGAAAGCTCTGGATACCAATCGGCAGGGTGCACTTGTCCATAGCCCAGCTTCAACGGTAGCCCGTCGGAGTCCCAATGCCAAGCTCAGGGTGCCGCCGTGGCATCTTGAGTATGACCGCGATGGTGCACGGCCCAAGTTCCAGATATGGGACGATTCAGTCTACTCACGTGTGTTGATCTGACGCGCTAATTCGAGAGTCCGGTGTAGGACCAGCGCGGAAGCGTGAGGCATCAGACACGGTGGTGTGAAGTGCGAGCCGGACGAAGGAGTCCTCGGGTGAATGCGGCGGAACCCACGGCCGCTCTGGCTACTGCCCGAGAAGGAGGGCGCCGAAATTGCTGGGCTGGAGCCTATCACTCCGGTTCCGCATAGGAGGCTTGGCGGGCTTCCTAGCCGGCGACTACTCTGGCGTGCGTGAATTATGTCGTCGGCCCGCGAACGGCGGCACGGGCTCGAAGACGCGGCTGTTCAGCAGGTATTGTGCCAGTAGCAGTCCGAAGCGAACGACTTTCCGTCGTGTCGACGGGGTCCGCGCAGACACACTAGTTTCGTAGCAGGGCCGAAACGGGCTAGGGTAATAGCTGAGCCATGGCCAAGCGCCGCCTACCGACCGGTATCCAGACGTTTCGCGAACTCCGCGAGAGCGACTGTTACTACGTAGACAAGACCGGCTACGCACTACGACTGTTCCAAAGTGGCAAGCACTATTTCCTATCGCGTCCGCGCCGCTTCGGTAAGAGCCTGTTCTTGGACACGTTGAAGGAACTCTTCGACGGCAGCCAGAGCCTGTTCGTAGGTCTGGACGTGCACGACCATTGGGACTGGTCGGTGGCCTTTCCGGTTGTACGCCTAGACTTTGGCGGCCTCAACGCGACGAAGCCCAGTGCGCTAGACGAACACGTCCAAGAGCAATTGGCAGAAATCGAGAACGACGCAAACATGCCAACACATCAAGCCTCAGCTCCGCTTCGGTTTCGACACCTGCTCCGCACCCTGCATCGCGACAGCGGCCAGCGGGTTTGCGTGTTGGTCGACGAGTATGACAAACCGATTCTCGACGCGCTGGAGAAGCCGGACCTCGCACGGGCCAACCGCGAGTACCTGCACGGGCTGTACGGAATGATCAAGTCCTGTGACGCCCACATCCGTTTCTCTTTCCTCACCGGCGTGAGTAAGTTCTCGAAGGTTAGTCTCTTCTCAGGCCTGAACAACCTCATTGACATCACGCTGGATGAGCGCTACGCCGCTATCTGCGGCTACACCGAGAGCGACATTGACACGGTATTCGCAGCCGAGTTGCCGGGCCTAGACCGCGAGCAAATCCGTGAGTGGTACAACGGCTATAGTTGGGGGCTACCGGCTGACACGGTGTACAACCCCTTCGCTCTCCTACTCCTATTCGACAAGCGCACGTTTGCGCCGTGGTGGTTCGAGACTGGCACGCCGTCATTCCTCACAAAGCTGTTAACTGAGCGCTGCGTTGCCGCATACAGACTGGACGGGCTACGTGCCAGCATGGCCTTACTCAACTCCTTCGACGTGGGTAGCATCGCCACCGAGGCTCTGCTGTTCCAGACCGGCTACCTCACGGTTGGCAGGCGCGAACGCGGTGACGATGGCATCGAATACTTCCGCTTGGCATATCCGAACCGGGAGGTACGCCAGAGCCTCAACCTGAGCCTGCTGAACTACGTCACCGGAGACCCGAGCCAGCGCGAGGAGCAGAGTCAGGACTTGCAGGGGCTGCTGCGATCAGGCGACATGGACGGGCTGGAGGCTTGGTTCCGGGCACTGTTTGCCGGCATTCCATACCACTGGCACAGTCGTAATACGATCGCGGACTACGAGGGCTACTATGCCAGCGTGTTCTACAGCTTCTTCGTCGGGTCCGGCGCAACGGTAACGGCGGAGGACAGCGGCAGCACCGGGCGTGCGGATCTAGCAGTGCAGACGGCTAGCAGAACGTACTTGTTCGAGTTCAAGGTCTTCACGGCGTCGCAGCAAGGAGCGGCGTTGCGGCAGCTACAGGAGCGGGACTACGCAGCCAAGTACCACCACCGCGGGCTGCCGATCCATTTGGTAGGGGTGGAGTTCAACGCCCAGACACGCACGGTGGAAGTGTTCGAGACCGCGTTTGCCTAAGCGGCAAACCTTGTGTTTCGAGCAAGCAATGCGTATGGACGATCCATCGATCAAGGGTCAAGCACACATCCTTGACGCTGCGAGCGCTTTCACCTATTGCGCTGCCTGATCCGAGGATCGAACGCCGGTCGCCGCATCGGCCCGACCGACCAGAATATTGTCGCCGGCCAGGCGGGTGGCTCCAGCGCTGTCCGTTCCCAAGCATAGCCATTGCAATAGACTCGGCGCCCCTTATCATGTGTTCAGCGGAGAGATTGCCTCGATAGTCCCCTGTTGCACCTAGGAGCTTAGGCAGGACTCGGTAGGTGAAGACGACACGCTACTTCGATAAGCAAGTTCGGAGGAAGCGCCCTTACATCGAGCCAGCTTGGTGTGCCGCGGTCATCGCGACTCGGCTACGAAGTTCCGAGCAACCGGACTGGCGCGTCCGGTGGTGGGGCGCAATCGCAGTCCCCGGCGAGAGTGCGCAGCGTATTCTTCGCGTAGTGACTCTGGAGGGCGGCGACACTGTACACTGCGTCTTTCGATAGCGGATTTCGAAGAGGAGGGAAATGAAACTCTCGTACTACGCCGACACTGACAGCCTCTACGTTGAACTCAAAGGAAGCCCGGGCACAGAGACGCGCGAAGTGTCCAGCGGACTCAACGTCGATCTAGATGCTGCAGGACATGTTGTGGGCTTCGACATAGACAATGCGTCGGCACGTCTCGATCTCTCCACGCTTGAGGTCGAGGCGCTTCCCGTTCGTTCATACACCGTAGCGTGATGGGCGTCTTGGAAGCGTGACCCCAGCACCTGCTGGGCGTGGATGCGCCCACCAGCGAGTCTTCCGAGGGCGGCACACGTGGCCGCCCAGACTGAGGTGTAACGATGGCAATAGTGGACTTTGGAGCAAGAGGTTCTCGACCAATCTGAGAGGCTTGTGAGTGCCACGAGACTGGCAGCGATAGCTGAGCTTCGAAGCTGCGCTTGGCCTGCGTGTCTTGAGACCAAGGAATGGAGCGCCCGTACCACCACCCCATCGGACATCCAGCAGGGTCTAGTGCCTTGGCTTGCGTCTGGGGCCTAGTCGCCTGCCGCTGATTCGGGCGTTCCCACGGGACGGAAAAGGCCCGAGCCCTCAAATAGCCCCTCTAGCCGCGCAACCCGCTGCTCGACGCCTCCCAAGCGCTCTTCGACCTTGCCCAGCCGATCAGATATTCCCCGCAAGGACGTGAGCAGCACCCCGCCCAGTGCCATGCCGCCGGCTAGGATCGCTATCAGTTCCGCGCTCATGACCTACAGAATAGCTGTCTCTGCCGGCAAGGCCTTGAGGGCGCATGCAGTCCTCGGGCGCTGGCTCGCCGCGGGCAACCGCGAGCGAGACTTCGGCTCGAATCTCGGTTTCAGCGACTCCGATCCTAGCTCCGCTCTTGCCCGCTTACCGGGCTAGGTCGGCAGGGCGGCCGTTCATAGTACGAGAGCGGCCCGAGGCAAAACGCGCCCGTCGCCTGAACATGTTTCACAGCGACGGATGGGAGCGAAAAGCCCGCCCTCGATCCGTGGATCGAGGGCGGGCGGAAGCCGCTCTGCGACTGATTCGCCTAGAAGATGAACTTCAGACCAATCTGCAGGTTGCGGGGCCGGCCGGCACCGGAAATGATGCCGAAGTTGCGGTTCCCAACCTGCACGTTCGGGAAGTTGAACTGCGGTGTGTTGGTGACGTTAAACGCCTCTAGGCGGAACTGCACCGAGTACTTCTCGCCCATGCGGAATTGCTTGTAGGCCGAGAAGTCCCACTGCGCTCTGCCCGGCCCGGTCAAGATGCCCTTGCCTACGTCACCGAACGTGTGTGTTTCGTTCGGCGTGAAGGCCGCTGGGTTCCACCAGCCCGAGGGGTCCTGGTTCGGCATGTTGACATCTTGCCCCGAAACCACATCCGGCCGGTCGCCACCGCCGATATTGGCCGGGTTGCCGCGCACGCTGGGCGTCGCCGGAGTGCCACTGGACACGGTCATGATCGTGCCTGCCGACCAGCCGCCCAGCAGTGCGTCCGTGACTCCGCCCCAGCCACTGCCGAAACGCTTGCCGCGGCCCCATGGCAGTTCGTACACAAAGCTGCCCACGAAGCGGTGCCGCTGGTCAGTCGGGTTCGACCCGCGTTCTCGCGTGAGGTCCAGTACGTCCAGCACTAAGCGAGCACTTTCGCCCGGTGAACCGCCAGATCCGGGAATTGCGCGAATGTCGCCGATCGCATGCGACCACTGATACGACACGATGTAGGTCACGCCTTCGGAGTAGCGCTTCTCCAACTTGGTGTGGAAGCCGTGATACAGCGTGTTCCAGCGGTTGGAATGAGTATTCTGACGCCCCAAGGTGATGAAGCACAGGCAGCCATCGAAGAACTCGCCAGAATACGGATTGCCCGGGAATTCGACATCCCCGCGCACCGCCCACGGCACGAACGTGCGCTTCCATGGGCGGCGCTCGTTGGGGGAAGTGTTAGGTCCGAAGGTACGGTCCAGCACAGGGTCGTAAACCGACTCGCCCGGGCGCGGAGCGTTCTCGTCCCAGCGACCCATGACGTGGTTCATCTTGTTCCCGAAGTAACCTACCTCCCACAACACGTCCGAAAAGATCGTGCGCTGGATATTGACGTTCCAGTTCTGCGCCATCGGCCAAGGGGGGTCTTCGTCCCAGGCCGACATTTCCACGCCGCGCGCGTTCGATGCCGAGATCGTACCTGGCGGCAAGCCCTGTCGCATGGACAGGAACGGATCCGCACGCCCCGTTGTCAGCGTGGCTTTGAAGTGGAACGGCGGCATCGTCTCCATGAACTCGCCGCCACCTGTGTTGGTGATATTGCCGTAGAAGATCCCGTAGGCCGCTCGGATTACGGTCTTCTCGCTGATTCGATAGGCCATGCCGAAACGGGGTGCGAAGTTGTTGTTGTCGCGGTCGATCAGAGCACGGTCAGCCCGCGAATTGCCCTCGTGGCCGGCGACCCGGATAAAGCCTTGCGAGCCCCTGCCGCCCCCCCGAGAGAACAGGCCGATACCATCCCTTGTCTCGATCCACGGGGCGTTGTTCTCGTAACGAACCCCAAGATTCAACGTCAGCTTCTCGCTGACCTTCCAATCGTCCTGGGCGTAGAAGTGCAGGAACGGGGCGCGCATGTTCATGTAGACCGTGTTCGAGCCGAAGATTTCGCGCGGGTAGCCCAGCAGGAAGTCGCCCAGCGCATCGCCGCCGCCGCGATCCACCGGGGACTGCTCGGTGAAGCGCCCGTCGAAGATGATCGTGCCCATGGTGCGCTGCGGGTTGTCGATGAAGCTCTGCAGGAAGAAGAGCTGCGCCCCGAACTTAACCGCATGGTTGCCCACTGTCAGTGTGTTGTCGGCCGAGAACTGCCGCGTCTGCGACTGGATCAGGTTCGGGCGGAAAGTGTTGGTTCCGATCGGATACCAAGGGGACATCGACATCTCGGAGACACCGCGCAGGTTCTGGTTGAAGCCTTGGAGCCCGATCTTTGCGTTCACGTTGTCAGGGATATCGAGATGCGTTTCGATATCAGAGTCGATGTAGTTCCAGCCGACCCGGAAGTTGGACACGAGCAGCGGGCTCCAGACGCGGTTCCATCCCACCACCGCGTTGTTGCTTGTGACGTCATAAGGCCCGCCTCGGGTGAGCGAGCCGAACTCGGTCGGTGGCAGCCGCGGCGGATTGTTGACGACCTGCTGCTGGTTGCTCCAGCGAGCGAAGATGTTGTCGGCATTGGTCAGGTTGTGGTCCCAGCGGATATCCCACTTGTAGAAGTCTTGGTTGCGGGGCGGCTGGAACGTGAAATTCCGCCTGAAGCCATCGCGCTGAGGATCCGGCCACCAGTTGCGCATGATGTTGGTGACGGGATCGAAGCGGGACGCCGGGATTTGATTGTTGTCAAAAGGTTGACGCGCGTCGTTTTCGAGGGTGAGGGGATCATGCACGGCACGGTCGTAGCCGCTGAAGTCCCCATTCTTCATCGCTGACGTCGGAACGCCTGCGACATATGTGGCCGTTTCGCGAATATCTGTCCACTCGGCATCGCCGAATAGGAATGACTTGTTGCGCTTGAGCGGGCCGCCAACGGCAAAGCCATACTGCTTCCTGCCGAACTGCGGCTTCTCTTGCTCAGGATTGGCGAAGTAATGTCTGGCATCGAGTACTTCGTCGCGCATGAAATAGAAGCCCGTGCCGTGCAGGTCGTTGGTACCCGACTTGATCGCAAGCGAGATGATGCCAGCGGAGGAACGGCCGTACTCGGCGGAAAAGCCGTTCGTGATCACCTTGAACTCGGAAATGGCGTCGACGTTGGGCTTGACGACTTCCTTCTGGCGGCCCTGGGACGCGATCGACTGGTTGTTGTTGTCCATGCCGTCCATCAGGAATCCGACCTCGGAGCCGCGCTGGCCGCCGATCGAGACACCCTGGCCGCGCGAGGGTGCGACCCCGGCCGAGATGAGGGCGAGCTGAAGATAGTCCCGCCCGTTCAACGGGAGATCAACGATCTGGCGGTTCTCGATCACGGTGCCGGCCGACGCCTCGGTGGTCTGTAGCAGCGGAGCGGCCGCCTCCACTTCAATAACCTCGGTCACGGCGCCAATCTCGAGGGTGATGTCGAGTTGGCGCGTGTCTCCGATCGAAAGCGACACGCCGCTGCCGGAATACTGCTTGAACCCTTCCGCTTCTGCAAGGACGATGTACTCGCCAATCCTGAGAGGGGGAGAGCGAAAATTGCCCGTCTCGTTGGACTGGGTGGTGTACTCGGTTCCGGTAGCGAGATGTGCAAACGTCAAGTCTGTTCCGGGCACAACTGCACCGGTGCCGTCTGATACGGTACCGACGATCAGGGCTGTGTCGGCCGCTTGACCGTAGAGTGCGCCACTGCACAGCAACGCCACCAAGAGCGCTACTAGCGCTCGACGAATCTGATTCACGGTGTTGTCCTCCTGAAATATTCAACCCACCGGGAGGGTCGGCTATACAGCTGTAGCCTTCCTGCAATACTGCAAGAATTGCCTCGCACCCCACCGGTGTCTTGTCGCTACATTAGCACATTCCGCGAGCAGGTATGGTCTGAGCTTGCGAGGCGGATATTCCTCCAAGCCAACAGCCGTCCATCGAAGACCACTCCCGGTTCCCTGAAAAACGCATCAAACGCGCTGGAAGGCTGAGTTCTGATGCTCGCCGGAAGTCTCGATGCCTTCGCCTAACAGCGCGAAGCGCCACACTATAGAAGACCGTTCTTCAAAAGAGAAAGCCCGCCCTCGATGCTCAGATCGAGGGCGGGCTGGGTCCGCTTCGCGGCGTCAGTCTCTAGAAGATGAACTTGATGCCGAGCTGCAGGTTACGCGGGGTGGCCGCGCTGCTGATGATGCCGAAGTTCCGGTTGCCCACGCGCGTGTTCGGGGCTCCGAACTGAGGCGTGTTGGTGAAGTTGAAAGCCTCGAACCGGAACTGCGCAGAGTACTTCTCGCCGAACTGGAAGCTCTTGTATGCCGAGAAGTCCCACTGCGCGCGTCCCGGAATGCGCAGGATGCCCTTGCCGGCGTCGCCGAAGGCCAGCGGCTGGTTCGCCACGAGCGCTGCCGCGTTCCACCACAGGCTGGGATCCTGCTTGGCCGGATTGACGCTCTGGCCGGAGACGACGTCCGGCCTGTCGAGGTGATTGAGGTCATTGATGTTAGACCTGCTCGCGCCCTGCACGCCCGGCGTAGCGGGGGTGCCACCCATGAGGGTGATGATCGAACCGATCGACCACCCGCCAAGAAGCGTCCGCTTGACGCCAGTCGCTCCCTTCAAGAACGGCAGTTCATAGACGACGCTGCCGACCATGCGGTGCCGGATGTCCTGGGGTGTCGGGCCACGCTCGTGACTCAGGTCTAGCACATCCTTGACGATCCTGGCATTCTCTCCCGGAGCCCCGCCTGAACCTGGGATAGCGCGCCAATCCCCGATCGCGTGCGACCACGTGTAAGAGAGGATGTAGGTCATGCCCTGCGAATAGCGCTTCTCAACCTTGGTCTGAAGGCCGTGATACAGGGAGTTCCACCGGAACGAATGCATGTTGGAGCGCCCGAGGGTAATGAAGCCGCCAGGATCGCTACCCGGGAACTCCACATCGCCGCGCCTGCCAGTAGGCACGAACGCGGCGCGCCAAGGACGGCGCTCGTTAATGCCACCCGTCGGGGGGATCACCTTCCTGGTGACTGGGTCATAGACGTACTCGCCGGGCCTGGGCACGTTCTCGTCCCAGCGGCCCATCATGTGGTTCATCTTGTTGCCGAAGTAGCCAATCTCCCAGAGCGTGTCGCCGGGAAGCGAGTACTGGACGTTGAAGTTCCAGTTCTGCGCCATCGGCCAGTCCGGCTCCGGCTCCCAACCCGACATTTCCACCGCGATCGCGTTCCTGGCACTAATAGTGTCGGGAGGCAGGCCGTTCATGAACGGGTACTGCGCCGGGTTGCTAGGATCGGCGGCCAAACCAACTTTGAAGTGGAACGGAGGCTGAGTCTCCTTATACTCGCCGCCGCCCGTGTTCGAGAAGGTCCCGTAGAAGATACCGTATGCCATGCGCAAGACCGTCTTTTCGGTCAGCTTGTAGGCGATTCCCAAGCGGGGCCCGAAGTTCATGGCATCCGGTTTGGTGAGCCGGCGCGGCACTCCGTCGACACCTGCGATCTTGATGATGCCTTGCGTGACGCTTCCGGTGTAGTTCACCTCGCCCGGGTCTTGCGCGTAGCGACGGTCGGCATCCGGCCGATCCCCGTCAGGGTCAAAGTACCCGATGCCGTCACGTGTCTCCAAGAACGGCGGGTTGTACTCATAGCGAAGCCCGAGGTTTAGCGTCAAACGGTCGTTGACCTTCCAGTCGTCTTGCACGTAGAAGTGCTGGTACGGAGAACGCATATTCATGTAGATCAAGTTCGATCCACGCAGGCCATTCGAAGTACCGAGCAGAAAGTCAGCGAATCCGTCGCCGCCACCGCCGAATGGCTCGTCACGCGTGAACTGGCGCGGGAAGGCAACCCTACCGAGTGCGAGCTGCGGATTGACGATTCCGGTCTGCATGAAGAAGATCTGCGCGCCAAACTTAACGGCGTGATCGCCCTTGGTCCACGTGTTGTCAACCGAAACCTGTCGCGTTTGCGACTGGATCAGGTTGGGAGCCCAGTTGGAGTTTCCGAGGGCTTGCCAGCCGCCGACCTCAAGAATCGCCATGCCGCGGAGGTTGGTATCGAATCCAGGGAGCCCGATCTCCTTGTTGATGTTCCCGGGAACGTCGGGGTGAATCTCGGCGTCGGTGTCAAGGTAGTTCCAGCCGAGCCTGATGTTCGAGATTAGAGAGGGACTCCAAATGCGGTTCCATCCGAAGGCGGTGTTGTTGCTAGTCACATCGAGGGAGTTGCCACCCGGAACGAGCGTGCCGAAATTCGCGGTGGGCGGCAGGCCTGGCCTGTTCCCGCGATTTTGTTGCTGCGAGCTCCAGCGGAAAAACAGGTTGTCCTTGTCCGACAGATTGTGATCCCAGCGGATGTCCCACTTGCTGAAGTCCTGGTTGCGAGGAGGCTGGTAGGTATGGTTCCTCCGCAGCCCGGCAACCTGGGGATCCGGATAGAAATCCTTGGCGACCGCAGCGATCGGGTCGAACCGAGATGACGGAATCTGATTGTTCGGGAAGGGCTGCCTCGCGTTGGAGATCGCGCCTTCCGCTGTGAACGGATCGTAGATCGTCCGCCCCGTCACGTCCAGGAACTCGCCGGAAAAATCCCCCTGCCGCATAGCGGCTGACGGAATAGTCCGCACGAACGTATCCGACTCGCGGATGTCCGTCAGCTCCATGTCGCCAAACAGGAACGAGCGGTTCCTCTTGATGGGCCCGCCTACCGCAAAACCGTACTGCTTGCGCCCGAACTGCGCTTTGTCCCCTGGGGCGAAGTAGGGCTTGGCGTCCATCGTCTCGTCACGGTAGAAGAAGAAGCCCGTGCCATGCACTTCGTTCGTTCCTGACTTGATGGCCAGCGAAACGATTCCAGATGAGGACTTGCCGTATTCCGCGGAGAAGCCGTTGGTGATGACCTTAAACTCCGCCACGGCGTCTACCGACGGCTTGACCGTTTCCTTCTGGGCACCCTGGGAAGCGATCGACTGGTTGTTGTTGTCGACGCCATCGATCATGAAGTTGATCTCCGTGCCGCGCTGGCCACCGATCGAAATGCCTTGGCCTCGCGACACGACGGTGCCCGCAGAAATGACGGCGAGCTGCAGATAGTCGCGGCCGTTCAGCGGAAGGTCGACGATCTGGCGGTTCTCGATCACTGTGCCCGCCGAACTCTCGGTGGTCTGCAGCAGGGGCGCGGACGCTTCGACTTCGATCACCTCCGTAACCGCGCCAACCTCAAGCGCGACATTGAGTTCGCGCACGTCGCCGATGGACAGCGTGACGCCCGAACCAGAGTACGTCTTGAAGCCGTCGGACTCGACAACCACGATGTACGTTCCGATACGGAGCGGGTTTGAACGGTAGTTGCCGGTCTCGTTCGTTTGCACTGCAGATTCGATCCCGGTCTCGATGTGACTGAATGTCACGTTGACGCCAGGGATCACGGCCCCGGTGGTATCGGAGACCGTCCCTACAATCAACGCAGTGTCGGCCTGTTGGGCGGCCGCAAACGGCACCAGTCCCAACAGCAAGACTAGGGCTGCGACTAGGCAGCGCTGTCGTTTCATCATGAAGTTCCCTCCTTGGAAAACAAGGTACTCGTACTACGTCAGGCGCAACTCCAGTACGCCACTGAGTTAGCAGTCAAACAACCCCTGAGCCAACTCATTTGTAGTATTCGGCCACGAACATATCACGTGCACGCACTAATTGTCAACAAAGAATTCTGGCCTTCTGGGGTCTTGCGCCAGACCATCGGAATACCGCAGGCATTGAACTCGGCAGTGGCGCCAAACGTGACAGTTAACCGCTCTGCCGGGCTTCTTCAATACACGAGCGCAGAGCGCACCGTGGGTGCAACAATACGCTGCCGCAACTCGAGCAACTCGGGACATTGAGATCGGCATGTCTCGGTCGAGATGCCCGAAGGCTCAGTCTCGATTTACTCAGGCGCTCTCCAGCAGGACTCCTCAATCCGTCCGCTCTTGGGTGCTCGTCAACATGCTCACATGTGGGGCCCGGAAGCCTGTCAGCTTCCGCCGATCCGCAGGACCGGGCGCGGCGACGGGCCTAGAGCACTCCAGGGATCATCGCTTTGCGCCCAGCCGGATAGTCCGGGAATCGCAGCCGGTACCACCGGTGGTGGCTGAGTGCCCTCGGGACGAGGTTGGCCGCAGTGTAGATAAAGAACGCGAGCCCGCCCAGAGACCACGTCGCCACCGCCCACCCGGACCATTCCAGCAGCTCTCCCAGATAGTTGGGGCAGGAGACGTAGCGGAACGCACCACCGTGCGGGACGGAGTACCCGGTTCGGCCGGGCTTGCGAAGGCCAATCAGGATGTTGTCGGAGTGGACATTAAGAGCGAAGCCAGCCGCGAAGACGGCCAGCCCACCCAGGAAGCGCGGATCCCCCAGCCACTCGGCACCGTATTCGCCAAACTCCGAGATGAAACGCGCATTGACGTACGCGTTGACCACGTTGAACGATATCGCACTGCCCACGACCAGCACCGGCATTTTCTTGCCTGCGGTTCGTGTGCGAAGAGGGTAGACGAAGGCCCGATTCAGGTAATGGCACTGCCAGATCCCCAGAAGCATTAGCGGAACCGGCTCGCTTGCCTGCCCTCCCATGAGGTAGATGACTGCGAAGACGATCGTCGCCGGCATCTCCATGACCACCCACGCTACTCGGTTCGAGATTTCCGGGCCCCAGCCGCGTCCCGAATAGTGCCGTCCGTACGGCGCGTTGAGACGCAGCAGGGCCACGCAAGTGAGGACCGCCATCGCGAACACGGCCCGCACTAGGACCCCGTGGAATGTCTGCTCTGTCAACATGTAGCAGGACGCGTCCCGAGAAACGACTACCGGCGAGGACAGGCTTGGCGCAGCGAGGGACCAGGTTTGTGGCAGCGGCTCTCATCGCAGCCTAACCTGCCATTCTTGCCGAAGTTGTCGTTATCTTTACCTGCGCGCAGGCGTTGCTTCATGCTAGCGCCGGCCCAGCAGTGGATACGGCGCGGCAGCACCGAGCCACCCTACCGCCGGAGGTCCGCCATTCCTGCAGGCACACCAGCGTTCGCGATCGTCGAAGCTCTGTCAATCGCTACTGGTCAGCAGTCGTGGTTTGGTCATCGACAGCACGATCGCATTCATTCGTCAGAATTCCAAGCGCGAAGGGCAGCGTGACCGACTCAGCGATGATTCCGTATCGGAACAATGGCGTGGCGCACGCTGAGTGCAGCTGTCATCGCACTGCTCCTGCCTTGGATCGAGCGCAGCTAGAGCGCTTCAGCAAGGGCCAGCGGGCACTGCGGCCGCTGGGCCGCCGGAGACAAGCCCGAAGTCGGCGCCGGGGGATCTAGCAAATTCCGTCTTGCAAACCGAGCGCCTATGGTTTATCTTTCTTTAATGCTGCTATGAGCACCCCAGCCGTCGCACACCTACAGGCCAAATTTGACCGCGACCTCTGCGAACGATTTCACTACTACATGCTCTTGATGCGAGAGCTGGAAGATCGCATCGAGAACAAGCTCTACCGCCAAGGCAAAGTGGTCGGCGGCTGCTACACCGGACGCGGCCAAGAGGCCATTCCCGTCGGCAGCGCCATCCTCTCCCGCCCGGGCGACTGGCTCACTCCGTCGCACAGGGACATGGCGGCCCTGCTGATCCGCGGCATCACGCCAGAAGAGATCCTCGCCCAGTACATGGGACGCGCCACGGGCCTGACCAAGGGCCGCGACGGCAACATGCACATGGGCTGCGCGGAGCGCCACTGCGTGCCGATCATCTCGTCGATCGGCGCGAGCATCCCCATCGCGGGCGGCCTCGCGTTTGCGATGCGCTACCGAGGCGAGTCCAACGTCGTCTTCAACTACTCAGGCGATGGCGCCTCCAGTCGCGGCGACTGGCACGAGGGCCTCAACATGGCGGCGGTCATGAACCTGCCGATCGTCTATCTGTGCAACAACAACCTCTTCGCCTACTCCACGCCGCTCGACAAGCAGATGAAGATCGCGGACATCGCCGACCGCGTGGCCGGCTACGGCATTCCCTCCGAGATTGTCAACGGCAATGACGTGCTGGCAATCTACGAGGCGTCCAAGCGCGGTGTCGAGCACGCCCGCGCTGGCAAGGGCCCTTATTTCATCGAGTGCAAGACGTTCCGCATGAGCGGCCACTCGGCACACGACCCCGCCGACTATGTGCCCAACCAAGTCCGCGAGGAGTGGTCGCGCAAGGATCCGATCCTGATGCTGCAGAAGTATATGGTGGAGAATCTAGGCGCGGACGAGCAAGATTTCGTAGACATGCGCAAGCGCGTCCTTGACAAGATCTCCGACGCCGTCGAGTGGGCGCTTGAGCAGCCGTTCCCCGATCCGGCGACGCTGGAAGACGACGTCTACGCGCCCGCCTAAGTGCACGAACCGCGACCCACCATGGCAGAAACAACCTACGTCGAAGCGATCCGCCAGGGTATCTGGGAGGAGATGGAACGCGATGACACGGTCTTCGTGATGGGCGAGGACGTGGCAGTCTACGGTGGAGCGTTCAAGATCACCAAGGGCATGCTGGAACGCTTCGGCGAGTTGCGCGTGGTAGACACTCCCCTCGCCGAATCGGGCATCGTCGGCGCTGGCACCGGTGCCGCGATCAACGGACTGCGCCCGATCCTCGAAATGCAGTTCGCGGATTTCATGGCCTGCGGCTTCGATCAGATCACCAACTTTGCTGCCAAGTGCCGCTACCGCTGGGGCCAGGCCATTCCAATGGTCATCCGCGCCCCCGCCGGCGGCAACATCCACGGCGGCCCGTTCCATTCGCAGAACGTCGAGATGCCCTACGTGCATACGCCAGGTCTCAAGGTGGTGCAGCCATCGACAGCCTATGACGCCAAGGGGCTGATCAAGGCGGCGGTCCGCGACGACGACCCGGTGATTTTCCTCGAGCACAAGTAC
The DNA here is from genome assembly GCA_028819215.1 of Bryobacterales bacterium. Lineage (GTDB taxonomy): Bacteria > Acidobacteriota > Terriglobia > Bryobacterales > UBA6623 > VXMF01. The sequence goes on along the minus strand of JAPPMG010000096.1, from coordinate 280,255 downwards.
CTATACCGCTCGGTCAAGGAAGAGCTGCCCACTCAGGACTACACGGTGCCTATCGGCGAGGCCGGAGTCCGTCGCGAGGGATCCGACATCTCGATCATCACCTACGGCTGGATGGTGCATGTCGCCCTCGAAGCTGCCGAAAACGCGGCCGAGGAGGGAATCAGCGTGGAAGTGCTGGACCTGCGCACGCTCGTCCCGCTTGATCGCCAGGCGATCCTGGACACGGCGAAGAAAACCAACAAGGTCGTCTTGCTGCACGAGGACACCCTCACGGGTGGCCTGGGAGGTGAGCTGGCCGGAATCATCTCCGAGTATGCGTTCGACTACCTGGACGGCCCGCTCGTGCGCATCGCCGCCCCTGACACGCCGGTGCCGTTCAGCGAGACGCTGGAGAGGGCGTTTCTGCCAAGCGTCGAAGACGTCGTGGCGAAAGTCCGCTGGCTGCACCGCTTCTAGCGTCGACAACCCCTGTTTGCTTTCGATGCTCTTCGCGCCTCTGGTCGCCCTCGCGAGCCCTTGCAGCGCCTGTTTCCCTACCGGGGCCATGCCCGCCCCGGAAACCGAGATCCAACATGCCCACCAACCGTAGAACCTTCCTCAAGTCCTCCGGCGGAGCGCTAGTCGCTGCCTCGCGGGCGTGGCCTGCCCCCGGTCCGCGCCAGTGGCTCAGCGACGACCCCAGCCGCGAATGGCGGCACTACGGCGGCACGGCAGGCGCGAACCGCTACTCTCCGGCCGACCAGATCAACCGGTCCAACGTGGCGCAGCTCAAGCCGGCGTGGGTCCACCGCACCGGGGATTCGATGCAGCGGCCCCAGACCACTATCGAGTGCACGCCCATCGTCGTGGATGGAGTGATGTACATCACCACGGCCCGAGTCAAGGTCCAAGCCTTGGACGCTGCCAGCGGCAAGCTGCTGTGGTCGTTCGACCCGCAGCAAGGGACGTCCTCGCGGCGCAGCCCCGGCGTCAGCCGGGGAGTGTGCTACTGGCAGTCGGAAGACGGCTCGCAGAAGCGCATATTCAGCACCGTGCAGAACAGGCTGTACAGCCTGGACGCGACCAACGGCGAGCCCGATGCATCGTTCGGGGCCAACGGAATGATCGACCTCAACGAGAATCTCGACAGCGAGGTGGAGGGCGTCTCGGTCAAATGCACCAGTCCGGTGGTGGCCTACAAGGATCTGATCGTGGTCGGCGGGGGCGGCGGCGAAGGACCATACCCGCAAGCGCCGGGCCATATCCGAGCCTTTGACATCCGGACCGGCAAGCGCCGCTGGATCTTCCACACCACGCCGCGGCCTGGCCAGTACGGCTACGAGACTTGGCCGCCGAACGCCTACAAGCATGTCGGCGGCACGAACAACTGGTCCGGCATGAGCCTCGACGTGGAACGCGGGATCGTGTTCGCCGGCATCGGCTCGCCCGCCTTCGACTTCTACGGCGGAGACCGTATCGGCGCCAATCTATTCGGCAACTGCGTGCTGGCACTGGACGCGATGACGGGCGAACGAAGGTGGCACTTCCAAACCGTCCATCACGATGTCTGGGACTATGACCTGCCGGCCCAGCCGGCCCTGATCCAAATGACCCAGAGCCATCGCACGTTCGACGCGGTGGTGCAGCCCACCAAGCAGGGCTTCCTGTTCTTCCTGCACCGCGAGACCGGCCGCCCTGTCTGGCCGGTCGAAGAACGGCGGATCCCGATGTCAGATCTAGGCGGCGAGCAGCTCTGGCCGACACAGCCCTTCCCGACCAAGCCGCCCCCGGTGTCACGCCAGGGCTTTCCGGAAGCGTCCATCACTGACATCTCGCCCGAAGCGCACGCCGCAGTGCGGAAGATTTGGGAGTCCACCGACGCCGGTGACCTATTCACGCCGCCAAGCACGCGCGGCACCTTGGTCCATCCTGGCTTCCGCGGGGGCTGCCTCTGGGGCGGCTGCTGCTACAACCCGGCGCTGAATCGAGTCTTCGTCAGCTCGGACGAGACCACTAATCGCATCGAGCTCAAGCTCGCTCCCGAAGAGAAGTTCGACTACGCCCTGCCCGACCGCAGCGAGTTTCTGGATGCGGAAGGGTACCCGGCCATCAAGCCGCCGTGGGGATATGTCACCGCGATCGATCTCGAGACCGGTGACTTCGCGTGGCGCGTGGTCAACGGAGAGTTCCCCGAACTCACAGCGCGGGGCATTCCGAAGACCGGTTCTCCATCCCACGGAGGCTCCATCGCTACTGCGGGCGGGCTCGTGTTCATGGCCGGTACGTTTGACAAGAAGTTCCGTGCTTTCGACCAAGACACCGGCGAAGTCCTGTGGGAGACCGAACTAAGCGCCGGCGGCTTTGCCACGCCCTGCACGTACGAGGCTGACGGCAAGCAGTTCGTGGTGATCGCAGCGGGGGGCGGCAAGGGCGACACCGCTTCGAGCGACGAGTTCGTAGCGTTCGCAGTCGAGAGCTGAGCACGCTCGACTAGCCGTAAACCAGGATTAGCGATTGCGGCGGGACGGTTGGTCCGCCGCGTTCATCAAGCGGCACTGCGGGCTGCCTTTGCGAACGCTCACCTAGCTCGCCGACTCCCCCACTCACCCGCTGGAACGGGATGCCAGTCGCGGTTCGCGACCCAAAGTAACCGCATGGCGACTCGCTTGAATCCCAGTCCGGCCCCCGTTAGACGAACGCCGGGCTACGCTACCGTCGGTTGGCACAGGCGAGGCGGTCGCATGAGTGTCCCACCCAGCGGCTTGAACAGATCGATACGACAGTCCTGGCAGGTTATTGCGATGCTCGGCTGGGTCCGCTAGAAAGCACCCGAGCGGGCAGGGTGATTATCGCGCGCAATAGCTCGAAGACGCCGCTGACGACTATTCCGATCAAGCGAAGCGGCAGCAATACCAGCCAGACGAACGGATACGCTATCAATGCCAACAGCGCAAGTGGCCAGCACAGCACAAGCAGGATCAGCCAGAGCAGGAACTTGAGCATGAACAGGGTTCCGCATTCATAGCTTCGCACGCCCGAAAGAACACCGTAGACCGACCACCGATCCGTGCCTGTCTTGGTGCCGGATCTGCGTCGCTCGGTCCAGCACCCGTTCGCTCAAGCTGCTGGCAGCACTGCTACCATGCGAGCGATGGATGATTCCGAGGCCCGCCAGTCCGCTGCCGTGGCGCACTGGCGGCACTACTGCTGTCTGCTGGCAGCGCTGGTGCTCAACGGCGCGCTGCCTGCCCAAGAGATCATTCTCCGTGTAACGGCATATGACGAGCGCACCGCCGAAACCGTGACCGGGCTGGGTCCTGAGCGCTTCTCGGTCAAGGACGGGAATACCCCCCTGCAAGTCATATCTGCCTCCGAGCCCGGCACGCCGGTCGACACGTTGCTGCTCGTTGACAGCAGCATGGTCGGGCACACCGTGCGGCCAATCGCCGAAGCCGTCGTTGGCCAGTTGGGCGAAAGCGACTCCGCGGCGCTCGTGAGCTTTGATGAGTCGGCCGATCTGCTCCAAGACTTCACTTCCGACCGACGGGCCCTTTCCAGGGCACTGGATCGCATCGAGTACGGCAATCTGCCGCGCTTGCACGACGCCCTCTTTGCCGCGATCGACGGCGGCTTTGACACAGGATCCAATCGCCGGGCAATCATCGTCTTCTCGGCGGGAGCCATCGCCCGGAGCCGGACCTCCGAGGCGGAGGTCGTCGAACTCGCCCGGGCCAAGGGCGTATCGGTCTATACCGTCTTTGTGCGCACCGACGCTCGCGGGGCGATGCGCAGGCTGGCCCTGCGCACGGGCGGGGCCAGCATTGCCGCGAAGCGAACGGGCCTAGAGCCGCGCCGGCTCGCCACGCGCATCCTAGAGGCGGTGCGCAACCAGTACGAGCTATGCGTGACGGGCGTCTATACGCTCGGCGACCAAGTTACCGCGGAGATAGTCTCGCAATCCAAGACGAATCTCTCGGCCTCCGTTTTGCCGATCGATTGATGCTGCTAGCCTGAGCGCCCGAGCGCGGTCAGGCTTGCGAACGGGACGCCCGCCTATGCGCCGCGCGGCCCGCCCTTGGGCGTGGCCAGGTAGCCTTCGATCAGGCCGCTGTCGATCTTGTTGACCACCAATTCGTACGGGATCCGCACGCCTTCGACGTAGAACTGTACTGGCTCTAGCAAGGTCTTGCGCCGCTTCACGATCTTCTTGTCGTCAGCCCAGAGCTCGATCGAGTAGCGGTTGCGCTTGCGGTCGGTGCCGGTCAGCTTGATGCTCACCGGCCCCACTCGCTGCGGATTCTTGGTCCTGCGTAGGTTGAACTCGTAATAGTTGCGCTCGCCAAGCGCCTTCAGCGCGGCGAGTTCGTCGCCGTTGGTTGCGATCAAGCCACTCTGCACGCCCAGGTCGCCCTTGACCGTGGTGAGCGTGGCCACCGTCTCGTCCAGCAGGCTCTTAGTGGCAGCGACCTCCTCCTTGACGGTGTCGACTTCGCCGCCCAACTCGCCAATCTCGGACTTCGTGGCGTCCAGCCTGCCGCCCACTTCGGAGATCTTGGCTTCGCTGGCCTCCCGCGTGCTCACGATCTCCTGCTCCAGGGTCTCGGCGCGATCCAAGACCCTCGATTCGACCGCGCGCGTCTTGGCCACGATCTGCTCCTCGTTCGTCTGGACGCGCGAAGCCACCTCGCCCACCTGTGAGCCCAACTCCGAAGCCACCTCCGTGGTCCGCTGCAAGTTTCCGTCCAGCGCGGACAGGCGCACTTCGTGGGTCTCGAACTGTTCGCTGACCTCTGTTCGAAACTTGTCCAATTGCAAGAACGTATAGACGTTCAGGCCGGCTAGCAGGGCGATGCCGACTAGCAGCACGATGGCCACGAGCGGCGTCTGGCCTTCGCCCGCAGTGGAATGCAAGCGGCCAGATTCGGGTGTGGGCTGTTTGAACATGATGAGGGGCTCCTAGGGCGACTGAGGCAGTCTCCCGCCATTTTACTACCCTGAAACCAGAGTCACTGCTTTTGTGACGTAGGCAGCGTCGATTCGGTTTCGCACGCAGGCGGTTCCCGCTTGCCGAACCGGAGGCGTTATCAGAGCTACCTTGGAGGAAGAAACTATGAAGCTCACGAAATTCGCGCTGGCGGCAGTACTAGGCACCAGCCTCTGCTACCCGGCCTCTGCCGCTGACTGGATCACGCTCTTCGACGGCGAGACGCTCAACGGCTGGTCCCAGCGCAACGGCTACGCGACCTATCGCGTCGAGGACGGCACCATCTTGGGGCGCACATCGCCTGGCAGTCCCAACTCATTCCTCTGCACAACTACCAACTTCGGCGACTTCGAGCTGGAGTTCGAAGTCAAGGTCGACGACGGGCTCAATTCGGGCGTCATGATCCGCTCGGCGCAGAAGCCGGAGTCCACCGGCAGCGGTCGCAATGAACGGGCCGGCAGGGTCTACGGTCCGCAAGTGGAGATCGAGTCCAGCGGCCCGGACGGGGCAGAGTCGGGCTACGTCTACGGGGAAGCCACCGGCCGCGGCTGGCTGACGCCCGAAGACAAGTTGATCCCCCACAAGGCCATGCGCGACGGGGAGTGGAACAGCTACCGGATCGTCGCCAACGGAGTGCGCATCCAAACTTGGATCAACGGCAAGGCGATTGAAGACATCTCAGACGAGGAGATCTTCAAGACCCACCCGGGGGGATTCATTGGCCTGCAGGTTCACGGCATCAGGCAGGGCACTGGCCCGTACGAGGTCGCGTGGCGCAACATTCGCGTCAAGCCGCTGAATTGAGGCGAACACAGCCAACGGGCGTACAGCGATGCGGCCCAGTTCGAGTCCCCGGAGTTTCCTGCCCCACCTTGCGAAGGTCAAGGCGGCAACCTGCTTCGGGCGACGCATTACGCCGCCTTTCGTCACGCTGTACGTGACCACGCGCTGTGACGAGCGCTGCATCCACTGCTTCTATTGGGATGAGCTCAATCCCAAGCCGAATGTGGACTTCACGCTCGCTGAGTTCGAGCGCACGCTGGCGTCGATGGGAGAGATCTTCAACCTCTTCATCGGCGGCGGGGAGCCGTTCCTGCGCGCGGACCTGGCCGAGATTGTCCTGGCGGCGCATCGTGTGAACGGCGTTGCGAACGTGTATGTGCCGACCAACGGGCAGCACACCGAGCGAGTTGTAAGCACGCTCTCGCGGGTCCTGCCGCGAGCCACCGGACTGCGCTTCCACCTGAATCTCAGCGTCGACCACGTGGACGAGGATGAGCATGACAGGATCCGCGGCAGGCAGGGCGCCTATCGGCGCCTGCTCAAGACCGCCGATGCAGTCAAGAGCTTGCGCCAGACTCACCCCAACCTGATCCTGCACACCCTCACTACCGTGATGCGCGACAACCAGTCGGAGATCTTGCGCATCCACGAGGAGCTCAAGCGTCGCTTCGAGCCGGACGGGACCTCCTACAACTACTGCCGGGGAAACCCGCTCGACGCGGCGCAGACAGAAGTAGACCCGCAGATATACCGCGAATTGGCGGATCGAGTGCAGCAAGATCGCCGCGCCGGGCGGATCCGGGAAGGCGCATTCGGAGCGCTGAACCACGGCTTGGACGAGCAAGTCCGTTGCAGCGTCGAGAAGACCGTCACCGAGGGGCGTGCGCAGTTCTCGTGCGTAGCGGGTCGGCTAGCTTGCGTCATCTACAGCAACGGCGACGTGACCGAGTGCGAGACCAAGAATTCGCTGGTCGGGAACCTGCGCGATGCCGACTACAACTTCCCTTCCCTATGGTTTTCCGCGAAAGCCGAGAGCATTGCCGCCGATGCGGCCGATGGCTGCCACTGTACCCACGAGTGCGGCCACTACGCCTCCACGATCTACAGCGCCAAGCTATTGGCCAAGGTAGCGGGGCGTGCGATGAGCGCGGGCTCGACAGCGCTGCGTCGCGAAGCTTAGCCTCCCCGTCCTATCGGCATTCCGTGGCGAGCGCTTAGGCGTTTCTGACCGATCCAGCCCTTGGATCGTCTGTGTCTCTCATCCAGCGGACGAGTTCGACGTGCATTTTCCGCTTGACACTGCGTGCCCCCCTGTCGTCGATGAGGTTTCGTGTCTCGCCGGGGTCGTTGGCGAGGTCGTAGAGTTGCGAATCGCCGCGCGAGTGGTAGCAGTATTTCCACTCGTGAGTCCGAACCAGTCGTTGGAAGTGAGGCGGGCCCTCCGATCCCCAGGCTGACCGATCGCGCTCGGCAAACATCGGTCGTCCCATGTCCTCCGAACCGTCGATGGAATCCCGGAGACTGCGCCCGGCCAGAGTCTCCGGTGCGCTTAGGCCGAGGTAGTCCAAGATGGTCGGCGAGATGTCGCACGTCCCCGCATGGGTCTTTCTCGCCTCTCCCGCCGGGATCCTGCCCGGATAACGCAGCAGCAGCGGCACCCTAGTGGTCTCCTCGTACATCGAGTAGCTGGTCTTGTCGTACATGCCGTGGCCGCCCTGCATGTCGCCGTGGTCGGCGGTGAAGACGACAAGAGTGTTGTCCGCCTCCCCGAGACGCTCCAACTCGGCTAGGATCCGGCCGAAGTTGGCGTCCATCATCGAGACCATGCCGTAGTAGACCCCGAGGTACTCGCGCATCCCGTCCTCGCCAAGAAGCTGTCCAAAGCGCCAAGCCGGTGTCGAGCGGTCCACGTCCCGCACCGAATCTCGGTTCGCGGGCAGCGAGATACGCTGGCGTTCATGGAGGCTGTAGTACGGCTCATTGATCACCCACAGCGCATGGGGCGCGGGAAAGCTGACCGTCATGAAGAACGGCTTGCCCGCTAGCTCGGCTAGGGTCTCGATCGCTCGGTCAGCGATCCATGCTTCCTCGGTGTGCTCGACCGGAACGTCCGTTCGTCCGATCCACGTGTTCGATGGCCCGTTGCCGTCGAAATCGGCGTTTGCAGCGTGCACGGCGTCAATCGCGAATATCGGCCGCCCGACTCGACTGATCGGACCGTCTGGCGGCGCGGGCATCTCCTGCGCTATCGATCGGAAGTGCTGACGGTAGTTCCGCTCCGGATCCTGGCCGTATGCAGGTACGCGGGTCTTCTCGCCGAGATGCCACTTGCCGACTTGCCGGGCCATGTAACCGGCATTCGCGAGCACCTGCTCGGTGGTCGGCAGGTCCGGGTTCAATCCCGGACTGTCGCTCCTGAGATTCGAGACGATTCCGTGCTGGTGCGGAAACAGCCCGGTCATCAGCGATGCCCGCGTCGGACTGCAGAACGGTGTCGGACACAGAGCGTTCTCGAATCGGACCCCTTGGCTCGCCAGCCGGTCAATATTGGGGGTTCGGATGACGTCGTTCCCGGAGCATCCAAGTGCTCCGTGGTGGAGCTGGTCGGAGATGACTACAAGGACGTTCGGTTTCCGCTCCGTACCGGCGGCGACTGACGCCAAGCCACCGGAAAGAACCGAAATCGCTGATCGGCGGTTAAGGGTCGGCATGTTGGCTCGTGCGAATCGAAGGTCCTGCCCCCGATGAAGGCTCCTGGGCGCGTCGGAGCACCATCCCAAAGACGGATCCTAGGCTACAATACTCCCCGGTTTGGGAGGGGATTATGGTTAGAAAGTTCGGTGCGCTGAGCTTGGCGCTAGGCTGTTGCGCCTTTGCCAGCGAAGTTACCTACCCGCTGATCTCGGAGGATCGCATTCCCGTCATCGAGTTGACGGTGACCGACACGGCCTACGCAGCGGTTCGCAAGCCGCCGGGAGACGGGCCCTTCCCGGCGATTGTGTTCATGCACGGCGGGCTTGTCCAGAGCTCCATGGCAAACCTTCGCCAGGACGCCGTCCAACAGCCCACGCAGGCGCGCTTCCTGGCTTGGGGATATGTTGCGGTGACGGCAACGCGAAGGGAGATTCGTCGCGACCCGCAGGATCGAGGGGTGGTTGAAGACACCCTCGCTCTAGTTCGCGCCGTTCGGGAGCTGCCGTACGTAGATGCCGGAAGCGTCGCGCTGTATGGAGGTAGCGGTGGCGGCACGTTGGCTCTGGAAGTCGCGAGCGTCTCCGACGAACTCTCGGCGATCGTGGCGGGCGAGCCCGCCACGATCATCTACATGGGCATGTTCACAAAGGCCCACGTCGTGGTGGGACCGGACGGAAGCCCAACTGGGGACCGCCGGTGGGATGTGATGAATGCGGATCCGAAGGCCCTCTATGACGAAGGCATCCGGCGGCATACGCGGCAGAAGCTCGCGGGCCTGTCCGCTCCCACGCTCATCCTGCACGGGGACGTGCATGCTCTGAAGGCTTTCAACCTAGGACTGTTCGTGCCTGAAATGAAAGCGCTCGGCAAGCCGGTGACCGTCAAGACCTATGCGGGCGAACCGCACGGGTTCTACTGGGGCCGCGGACGGGACCCGGCGACAGCGTTGCAGGCGAACCGCGACGCCGACGCATTCCTGCGCAAGCACGCCCGCGTGCAGCCGCGTGCGATCGACCCGCAATGGGCGAAGCCGATAAAGGTAGAGCCGATGCGCCAAGCGAATCGCAACTGAGAGTGCGGGCCGGGCGAGGCCTGATCCGCGGCGGCCACCGCAATCCAGTCCGGAGGTCACTGTCTGGCGTTGACTTCAGCGGCTTGATGCCATACGATTCGGATAGTCGGAGACGCACCTCGCGCGACATGTCGATCTACAGGTTCACTGCCTGCGCCTGTACAAGGCCGGCCTAGGCCCGGCCCCTCCCAATGTTGCCCCGGCAGCGAGAACGCTGCCAGACCCTAGAGGTTGACGTGTTCCACGGAATTCGCGAACAGATTCAGACTGTCTTCAAGCACGACCCCGCTGCCAAGAGCGGTCTCGAGGTCTTGTTGTGCTATCCGGGCGTCCATGCGATCCTGCTGCATCGCTTCGCCAACAGGCTCTACCGCTGGCGCTGGTTCGTGCTTGCACGGCTGCTGTCGCACGTATCGCGCCTAGTCACCGGGATCGAGATCCATCCTGGCGCAACCATCGGTCGCCGCTTCTTCATTGATCACGGAATGGGAGTCGTCATCGGCGAGACGAGCGTAATCGGCGACGACGTCCTGCTCTACCAGGGGGTGACGCTAGGAGGCACCGGGCACGGCCGGGAGCGGCGCCACCCGATGCTGGGCAATCACGTCGTGGTGGGCTCGGGCGCCAAGGTGCTGGGAAATATCGAACTCGGGGAATGGGTCAAGGTCGGGGCGGGCTCGGTCGTGGTGAAATCGGTGCCAGCTCACGCCACGGTCGTGGGCATACCCGGCCGGGTAGTCGCCGTGAAGGGCGTCAGCGTCAGCCACGACGAATGGCAGATGCTCGAGCATGGCGAGCTGCCCGACCCGGTCGGACAGACCCTCGCGAATCTGAACGAAAGGCTCTCCCTGATCGAAGCGGAGGTCAAGGTGCCAGATACGCCCGAGCCGGACGTGGGCACGACGCTGCCGAGCGGCTAGCCCTCAGGCGGGGGTAGCCGATCCCTCGCCCACAGTCTCTTCCTCGAGCGGAGGCAGTCCGAGATCTGTGGGATCGATCGCCTCGACGGGAGGTCCGCCACCGTCCGAGACGCGCTCAGCCTTGCGCTGCAGTTTCTTCTCTTCCTTGTCTCGACGCTTATTGGCGCGCGCAAGCTCCTTAAGGCGCTTCTGGAATCGAGTGTTGGACCGACTAGCCAATGGAACTACCCTCCTTAAGGTTGCAATAGAGCCGTCATCAGCACGGCCTGCAACCCAACTGGTGCCGACCGTCAGCTTCAGACACTAAGCATTATTGCAAACCGTGACAGACGGTGCGCTTCGGAGCCGAAAGCCCGCTGTAGAAGGCGCTGCTTGCAGGGGGAAGAAAGGCACCGGGCTCTCGCTGGATCGAGGGCCTAACTCTCGAAGGGAGTGGATTGGACAGTGCGCCCGCCGCAGAGCGGAATCCCCGCCTGCGCTAGTTGCGACGAGCGCGACGCCGGCTTCGCTTGGAACGGATCTCCTTCAGCTTGCTGGGCTTGCGCTTGGGCTTGCTGATCCTAAAGGTTCCGCTCCCCATGTATTCCGCGCTGTAAACTTCTGTCTTTTTCTCAGCCATGGCTGACTCGCCTTATTGATCAGGATACCGCATCGGGAAGTCGCGGGACTGCAGCGCGCCGCACCTATTCTCCGAGCGACCGGTGCCGCTGGGCGTGCGGCGCTGCGCCCGACAGCGCAAGAGCGCGGTTCGCTGAGACGGCCAGCCTCTATGCCGGGTATAGCGCGGCTGCGGCAGGCGCCTGCGACTCGCAAGTGCGTCCCGGAGCAGCGGCGCCCAACCGCCGCGGTTCGGCGGTAAACCTATACTGTTTGGTTCTTGCTCTATGGCTTACCCGCGTATAGCCCGCATGCGAAACGTAGAAGAGTTCCGCGCATACTGCGAGGAACTCGGCCTGCCGCTGCAAGCGGAGGACCGGATCGAGACCGCTCCCGACTCCCCGCTGGCCCAACCGCTGACGGCAGGCGGGAAGACGCTCGGCAATCGCTTCGTGATCCACCCGATGGAGGGCTGGGACGGCGAGGACGACGGCAAGCCTAACGAGCTGGTGCGCCGGCGCTGGCGCAACTTCGCTCACAGCGGTGCCAAGTGCATCTGGGGCGGCGAGGCAATGGCCATCACTGCCGACAGCCGCGCCAACCCGCGCCAGCTGATGATCCGGCCGGAGACAGAGGACTCGCTCAAGGCCCTTCATGCCGAACTGCTCGACAGACATCGCGCCTACTTCGGTTCGAACGCAGACCTGCTGACGGGATTTCAACTGACCCATTCGGGCCGCTTCTCACGACCCAGCCAGTCGGGCCTCGAGCCCAAGATCCTCTACCGCCACCCTTTCTTGGACCGGAAGTTCGGCATTCCGGACGACTATCCGGTCCTAAGCGACGACGAGGTGAGGAGGATTGTCGACCTGTTCATCAGGGCGGGCGGCATTGCCGAGCGCTGTGGCGCCGACTTCGTCGACGTGAAGCACTGTCACGGCTACCTGGGACACGAGTTCCTGAGCGCGGTCACGCGCGAGGGACCGTTCGGGGGATCGTTCGAAAATCGCACGCGCTTCCTGCGCGAGGTGGTCTCGGGCATCCGGGCAACCACCTCCCGCATTCAGATCGGTGTCCGACTGAGCGCCTTCGACTTCGCCCCCTACCGCCCCGACCCCGCACGCAGCTCGGGCTCCCGTCTTGGCCCCGGGATACCCGAGGACGTTTCGGGCGCTCTGCCGTACCGTCACGCCTTCGGCGGCAATGCCGAAAACCCGGTGGAGTTCGATCTCAGCGACACGTTCCGGTTCATCGAGCTGCTGCGCGAACTGGACATCCGCCTGCTGAACGTCTCGGCGGGCAGTCCGTATTACAACCCGCACATCCAGCGGCCGGCCTTGTTCCCTCCGTCCGATGGCTACCAGCCGCCCGAGGATCCGCTGGCCGGCTGTGCGCGCCAGATCGACGCCACGGCCCAGATCAAGGCCGCGTTTCCAGACATGGTCGTCATAGGCACCGGCTACAGCTACCTGCAGGAGTTCCTTCCGCACGTGGCCCAGTGGGTCGTGCGCAGCGGCAAGGCCGATGCTGTCGGCCTAGGGCGCATGGTGCTGGCCTACCCGACCCTTCCCAATGACACTCTCTCCAGAGGCAGCCTCAACTCCAAGAGGATCTGCCGCACGTTTAGCGACTGCACCACCGGTCCACGCAACGGCCTGGTGTCAGGCTGCTATCCGCTCGATCCGGCATACCGCAACCTGCCGGAAGCTGCGCTCGTCCGCAAGATCAAGGCCTCGCTCTAGGCATTGCAGACGGCTCTCCGAAGCAAGGATTCGGGCTAGAATCAAGGCGCAATGTCGTTGCCTCGACTGTCCCTCGTCCTCTTGGCCGGCGCGCTGTTCGCCCAAGACCCGATCGAATACACCTACCAAGAAATCTACGACGCCCAGAACGGCCATCGCTTCCAGCCGACCGTCCGCCAGGAGTGCCGCAGCGTCGTATTCACCAGCGACGGCACGGTGTACACGGTCGGCATCCAGTCCAACGCGACCGACCTTCTCAATTCCACGCGTCAGTTCGTCTCGCTCGGGCGCTGGCAGGGCGACCACTGGAGCGAGATCGCCAGAGTCAACGAGCTGGACGGCTACGTCTACAGTTCGGGAGCAGCCGCTGACAATGCCGGCGGCCTTTGGATTGCCTGGTCCGAGTTCAACGAAGTGGAGCAGGACTTCGACATCTACGCCCGCCATTGGGACGGCACCCGCCTGGGAACGGTCTCGCGTGTCAGTTCCGGACGCGGTCCCGACATGCGCCCGTCCGTGGCCGTGACGCCGAGCGGCTCTCCGGTGATCGCATGGGAGTCCGCCCGCAAGGGAGCCGTCCGAATCGCTCTGGCCAGCATGTCGGATGGAGCGTGGAACGAGCGCCTCATGACGCCCGACAGCGGCTTCAACTTCCGCCCCCACCTGGCGGCGGGCCGCGATGGCAAGCTTTGGCTGGCTTTTGACCGCTGGGTGGACGGCGACTACGACGTCTATCTGCGCACCGCGAGCAACGGCGACTGGACAGGCGAGACGGCCTTTTTCGCCTCGGACGAGGACGAGCAGCGCCCGATGATCCGCTTCGCGGCCGACGGCACGGCTTGGATCCACGCCTCGGGCAGGGTTTCAGGCGTCCGCGACAGCACGCGCTTCGAGCTACCTGCCAAGGTCCGTGACTTCGTCGCCGAGCTTGACCGGCTGGACGAGTTCCAGATCGACCGCGGCGGGCGCTTCTGGTTCCTGCACCAAGTCACTTCGTTCCATCCGGGCAATCCCGGCTACCGGGCCGGGAGATCGCCGGGCTCGGCAGGGGCGTGGTTCGACGGCAAGACGCTGCAGCAGTTCACCCTGGGCGTGGCGATCGGCTACCGGGCGCCAGTCTTTGAAGAGGACGGCTTCTGGCACGCCACCGACATGATGATGTACCGCAAGGCCATCGAGCCGGTCAGCGCGAGCGTGCGCGGCGAGGCTGTGAGCGGCCCTCTGGGCGAGACAAAGCGCGCCAAGTCTAGGCCCGCGGACGTACCTCACGAGACGCTTGAACTCAACGGCCAGATCTACACCCTCTACTACGGCGAACTCCACACGCACCTCGGGGAATACCCGGGGGACCGTACGATCGAAATGTGGACCGACCGCTACTACATGAACGCCATGCATTCCGGCGTCTTGGACTTCGGCGCCTCGTCCGACCACGACTGGCCTTCGATGACCAACTCGAAGTATCGGGTCGAGCAATCCTACTCCAACGTCTTGTCAGAGGAAGGCCGTTTCGAAGGCTTCTCCAGCTACGAATGGAGCGGCGATGCAGCCGGGCGTCGCCGCTACGGCGACCGGACCGTGATCTTCACCAAGCCGTTCTCGCCGATCTATCGCATCACCGATCCCGACAGCAACTCGATCGAAGAGTTGCACCGCAATCTCGCGAGGGAGAACGCTATCCCGTGGGTGCATCACGTCGGAGCGCCGTGGGGTGCCATGGATTGGTCCAAGCACGACCCGACCGCCGAACCGGTGGTTGAGATCACGTCCGGCCACGGCGTTTACGAGACGTACGATCAACCACGCGCTGTCCCGGACTGGCTGCGCCGTCCGCCGGTGGGCAAGACGTCCGTGCAAGACGGGCTCGGATACGGCAAGAAGTTCGGATTCGTGGGCTCGAGCGACCGTCACGATGGGCTCAGCGGCTACAACACCGGCATGCTGGGCGTGTTCGCCAAGGAATTGAGCCGCGAATCGGTCGTGGGCGCGCTGCGCGCCCGGCGCAGCTTCGCAGTGCGCGGCGGAGAGCCGATCTTGGTGGATTTCCGGGTCAACGGGGTGTTCCAAGGCGGCGAGGCCGAGATCGGAGCGTCTTCCCCGAACATCGCAGTGAAGGTCAAGGCCGTCTCGCCCGTAGACAAGATCGAGATCGTCAGCGACGGGCAGTACATCTATGCGTACGAACCAAGCGCGGAATCGACGTCAGCCGAGTTCACGTACCGCGACACTCGCGAGCCCGCCGCCGGGCGGTACTATTACGCCCGCATTTGGCTCAAGGGCCGCTTCAAAGAGCCCCACTACCAGCAGATGGAAGTCGGCAAGTATGCGTGGAGCTCGCCCGTGTGGCTGAAGTGATCGACCGGACTTGACGAACACCGACCCGGACGACGGTAGCGCCATTTGCTCGCGATGGTCGGCGCGACCGGAACAGGGCTTCGGACGCGCCGTGCTAAGGCAGCTGCTCGAACGGCACCCAGCCGACCTTCTCGCCCCATTCCAGCCACGCGTCCTCCATGGCGGCGACCCGCTCGGGCATCTCGGCGGCAAGGTCGTGCTGCTCGCTACGATCTTCTGCGATGTCGTAGAGTTCCCAGGGCTTGGCTGCCTGCATAGCGCGATCGCGTAGCGCGACGAGTTTCCAGCGGCCTTGGCGAATCGCGCGATTTCCCTGATGTTCCCAATACAGCGCCTCGTGAGCGTCGCGGGTGCCGGTCTCTAGGATCGGACGGAGGCTCTTGCCCTCCAGCGGTACGATTTCCCTGCCGTTTCGCTCGGCCGGGTACTCCGCTTCCGCAAGGTCGATGCACGTGGCCATCAGGTCGATGACATGACCGGGAGCGTCGGTGATCGAGCCGCCCGGCAGCTTGATGCCGTCCGGCCAGTGGCAGACTAGGGGCGAAGAGATCCCGCCTTCGTGCACCCAGCTCTTGAACATCCGAAACGGCGTGTTGCTGGCATTTGCCCAAGGCCGGTCGTAGCCGTCGAACGATCCGGCGTCGCCCGGCATGGCGTTCGGATCGGCCCAGGTATTTCGCGGCGATCCCTGCTCGATGTCGGCGTTCTCGTGGCATCCGCCGTTATCAGACAGGAACATGATGAGCGTGTTGTCGAGCTTGCCCAGATTCCGGATGGTCTCGACAACACGGCCGATGCCTTGATCCATGCAGTCGATCATGGCCGCATAGACCTCCATGCGGCGTTCCCACAGGGCCTTGTCCTGGGCATCGTCCCAAGCCGGCACGTCCGGGTCGCGCGGGCTAAGCGTCCAAGTCTCGGCCCGGATCCCGGTATCCTGCTGGCGGGCGAAGCGCTGCCGGCGCAGCCCGTCCCAGCCCATGCCGTACTTGCCGACATATTTTTCGATGTCTTCCGGCTTGGCGTGCAGCGGCCAGTGAGGGGCGGTATAGGGCAAGTACAGGAAGAAGGGGTCCGGCTTGGTGCCGTGCTCCTCTAGGAAGCGCACCGCGTTGTCGCTGAACGCATCCGTCATGTAGAACGATCCGTCGTCAGGCGGCGTGTACGGATCGTTGCCCGTCGCCATCTGCCGGGCTCCGTCGAGCTTGAAGTAGTTCGAGCCGCCGCTGATCAGGCCGAAGTAGTCATCGAAACCACGGTCTACCGGCCAGTGGGGGCGGCTCTCGCCGACATGCCACTTGCCGGACATCAAGGTCGTGTAGCCGGCATCCTTGAGAACCTCGGCGATCGTCACGCAGCTTTCGTTCAGGCGCCCTTGGTACGACGGATGGCCGTAGTCGGCCACCATGTGGCCGACACCCGCCTGGTGCGGGTAGAGCCCAGTGAGCAGCGAGGCACGCGTCGGGCAGCAGCGCGCGGCGTTGTAGAACTGCCGAAAACGCAAGCCGTTCGCGGCCAGGGCATCGAGGTTGGGCGTGGAGATCTCCCCGCCGTAGCTGCCGATGTCGGAGAAGCCCATGTCGTCCGCCATGATGACGACGATGTTGGGGCGTTCGCCCGCTCTCGACTCCGGCACGGAGGAGCAGCCCGCGAGCGAGGTGGCGCCGAGCGCCTTAAGGAACGAGCGACGATCAAGACCTAGTTGCATCACGCATTCGAGTATCTCCGAACCTGCCGAGCGCGCGCAAACTCTTGACTGCGCCAGCCATCACTCCTTGCAACGGGCGGGAGTCCGAGCACCGAAGCTAGTGCGACAACGGACATCGCCGGCACCAGACGGCAGCGACATGGGCCAGGAACGGGAACTATTCCGATGACTGGGCACAGTACGGCTCTGGCGCAACGCACGACCCCACGGCCCCCGTTGACGCGCCTGTGGCGATGATTCCAGCCGCAAAAATGTCGACGGCATCGTTCACCTCGGCCTGCCGCACGGCCGCGAGCCTTGCACGCGAGAAACACAACAGGCTCCGCGGCCGTTGTCAGGAGCGCCGAGGGGCCGGTTCCTCGAAAGGCGGCCTAGCATATAACATGTAGTTCGCCGGCGGGGCGCAGCAGATGACCGAGCCAATGCAGTTCCCTGGGCCGCTGAAGCTGGTCCTTGCCGGGCTGGCAGCGGCACTTTCGCTCAATCTGCAGTGGAGCCTACACGCACAGCAGAGCGGTGCGGCCTCAGGGGGAGCCTCCCCGACCTTGGGCCAGCGTCAGTTTCTCGATCGCTATTGCGGGACCTGCCACAACCAGCGCCTCAAGACCGGGGGGCTGAGTTTGGAGCAGGCGGACGTGTCGAGGCCCGCCGCACAGCCCGAACTATGGGAGAAGGTGGTGCGCAAGCTGCACACCGGCCTCATGCCGCCTCCCCAGTTGCCGCAGCCTTCCCAGACCGATCGTCGCGCGATGCTGACATGGCTGAGTGCATCGCTCGATGCGGGGGCGGCCGCAAACTTGAATCCCGGCCGCACCGAAACGCTGCGACGGCTGACTCGCACCGAGTACCAGAACGCGATTCGGGATCTCTTGGGTCTCGACATCGACGCCGCCTCGCTACTGCCAGCCGATGAAAGCGGTCACGGCTTCGACAACGTCATCGTCGGCGATCTTTCGCCGACGCTCCTGAACCGCTATATCTCGGCTGCGCAGAAAATCGGCCGCCTCGCGGTCGGGACGACGCAGTCTCTGGATGGCGACATCATTCGAGTTGCCCCTGACCTGACACAGGAGGATCACTTGCACGGGCTGCCGCTTGGCACCCGCGGTGGACTGTCGGCGGTCTATACGTTTCCTCGGGATGGCGAGTACGAGATCCAGATCCTGCTCGCTCGCAATCTGACAGGGACCGTCAGCGGGATGCGCGATGACCGTCGGCACGAGCTCCTGGTGCTGCTCGACCGAGCGCCGGTCAAGACCTTCACGATCCAAAGACCGGCCAGCGGCGACGGCTCGCTGTTCAGACAGGTCGCTCCGGTCGACAAGGACTTGAAAGCGCGCGTTGCGGTCACCGCCGGTCCGCACAACTTGGCCGTCACTTTCGCCAAAGAGGGTTCTTCGCTTACCGAGACACTCCGGCAGCCTGCGCTAGCCCGCTTCAACGACAATCGATATCCGCGCACCGCGCCAGCTGTCGATCAGATCCTAGTGACCGGGCCTTATAGTCCCATGGGCCCCGGGGACACACCGAGCCGAAGGCGATTGTTGGTCTGTCGGCCAGCCGGACCGGACAAGACGCAGGAGGAGGAATGCGCGAGGGAGATTCTGTCGACACTGATGCGGCGCGCCTATCGGCGGCCGGTCGCCGAAGCAGAGCTCGACAGTCCGATGGCGTACTTTCGCGAAGGACGAGCCGAACTTGATTTCGACACTGGCATCGCCAAGGCAGTGAGCGCCGTGCTCGCCAACCCGGGATTTCTGCTCCGTGTGGAAAGCGACCCGGAGCACGCACCGGCAAACGGCGTCTACCAGGTCAGCGATGTCGATCTGGCATCGCGATTGTCGTTCTTCCTGTGGAGCAGCATCCCGGACGATGAGTTGCTCGACGCGGCCGTCCAGGGCCGCCTGAGGCAACGGGGGGAACTCGAGAAGCAGACGCTCCGGATGCTCGCCGATCGCCGATCGATCAACCTCGCGACGAATTTCGCCGGACAGTGGCTGCGGCTGCGCAATATCGAGGCGGTGCTTCCAAGCGCCAATCTCTTTCGGGACTTCGACGACAACCTGCGGCAAGCCTTCCGAAAGGAAACCGAGCTGTTCTTCGATAGCGTGCTGCGCGAGGACCGCAGCGTTCTCACGTTCGTTCGGTCGGACTACACATTCCTCAATGAACGCCTGGCCAAGCACTACGGAATCCCCGGCGTTTACGGAAGCCGGTTCCGCCGTGTGACGCTTGCCCCCGAGAGCGAACGTGGCGGCCTCTTGCGGCAGGGTAGCGTGCTGTCGGTCACCTCGTACGCTACCCGGACATCGCCTGTACTGCGCGGAGTCTTCGTATTGAGCAATCTCTTGGGCGCGCCGCCCGCTCCTCCGCCCCCGAACGTCCCGGCCCTCGACGAGAGCGCGGTGGCGGCCAACCTCCCGATGCGAGAGCGCCTGGCTGCGCACCGCAGCAACGCGGCGTGCGCAAGCTGCCATCGCACGATTGATCCGGCGGGCTTCTCGCTCGAGAACTTCGATGCTGTTGGACAGTGGCGCGACCGGGAGGTAGGCGGGGAACTCGTCGATGCGTCGGGAACTCTGCCCGGCACCGGGGAGTTCCGAGGGCCTGACGGCCTCGAAGACGCTCTTCTGGACCGTCCCGAGTTGTTTGTCGCCACGCTGACGGAAAAACTTCTGACGTTCGCGCTGGGGCGAGGCTTGGAGTACTACGACGCGCCGGCCGTGCGGAAGATCGTGAGAGACGCCGAAAAGGACGATTACCGGTTCTCTGCGCTCATTCTCGGGGTAGTCGAGAGCCTTCCGTTCCAAATGCGGAGCATGGAACCCGAAAAATCGTCCGCGCGCCGTGCGATTGCAGGCAAGCTATAGGAGCATAGGAGCGGGAGATCATGACGTTTCTGACCAAGAAGGCGATTCCCAGGCGGACGCTCCTGAAGAGCGCGCAGGCTGGTCTGGCCCTGCCCTTGCTGGACGCAATGATTCCCGCTGCCACGGCTTGGGCCAAGACGCCCGCGAAACCGGTGGCGAGGCTCGGCTTCGTGTTTGTCCCGATGGGGTGTGATCATTCGCGATGGACCCCCCCGGATCAGGGAAGACTCGATGGGCTTTCCCCGATCCTGAACTCGCTGGAGCCGGTCAAGGATCAGGTGACCGTGATCAGCAATATGCGGTTACCGAATGCTTATCCGGGCACGCATGACACTTCCAATTCGGCGTTCCTGAGCGCGGCGGTCGCCAAGCACACGGAGAGCTCGGACTACTATCTGGGCACGACTGTCGACCAGATCGCGGCTGGGCAGATGGGCCGCGATACGCAGGTATCCTCGCTCCAGCTCGCGATGGACCTGACCCCGCTCGCCGGTGTTTGCAACAACGGGTACGCCTGCGTCTACCAGAATTGTCTCTCGTGGTCATCGCCGACGACCCCGCTACCGGCCGAGGCCCATCCGCGCGTCGTCTTCGAGCGCCTGTTCGGCGAAGGCGGCGATTCGGCCGAGCGCCGAGCGGGGCTGCGCGATCGCGCAAGCCTACTGGACTCGTTCACCGGGAGCATCGAAACGATCAAGGGGCAGGTGGGTGCCACCGACCGCGCGCGCTTGGACCGCTATCTCGAGAGCGTTCGTGAAGTTGAGCTCGAAATCGAGCGCGCCGAGCGGGCTGCAGCCGAAGACAGGATGCCAGACACCGATCGGCCAGTAGGGGTACCTGCGGCGTTCGCCGACCACGCCAAGCTCCTGTACGACCTGCAGGTTCTGGCGTTCCAAGCAGATATCACGCGCGTAGTCAGCTTCCAGTTCACGCGCGAGCACAACAACCGGACGTATCCCGAGATCGGCGTCCCGGAGCCACACCACCCAACCAGTCATCACGGCAACGATCCGGAAAAGATCTTGAAGATCGCGAAGATCAATACGTTCCACGTTTCGCTGTTTTCAGACTTCCTCCAGAAAATGCAGGCCACTCCCGACGGAGACGGCTCACTCCTGGATCACTCGGTCTACCTGTACGGCAGCGGCATGGGCAATCCGAGCCTTCACGACCACGAAAACCTTCCGATCCTGGTCACGGGCGGCTCCGCGAGCGGCCTGAAGGGCGGCCAGCATATCAACTACGAGAAGGGAACGAACCTAGCCAACCTCCACCTCACGTTGCTGGATCGCGTTGGCATCCATATGGATTCGTTCATGGACAGCACCGGAACAGTCGAAGACCTTTTCGAGTTGACCGAGGTGGCATAGGGGACGCGCACATGCGCTGGCGACAGATCGCTGCAATCGTGCTCCTGATGCTGAGCCTCTCAGGTTCTGCATTCGCGGCATCGCTCCCCGACGCCGCCGAGCAACGTGACAGGGCGAGCGTTCGCATGCTCCTCCATTCCGGCGTTGACGCCAATGCCGCACAGGTCGACGGGACCACCGCACTGCATTGGGCGGCGTATCACGATGACGCGGAGATGGCTGGGTTGCTCGTTCGAGCGGGCGCCGATGTCAACGCTGTGAACCGCTACGGCGCGTCAGCTCTGGCGGAGGCCTGCACGAATGGCAACGCCGCGATAGTAAGGCTGCTGTTGGAGGCTGGAGCCGACGCGAATACCCGCATGAAGGGCGGGGAGAGCGCCCTCATGCTGGCTTCACGGTCCGGGAATCCCGAGACGGTGGAGGCATTGCTGACGCATGGCGCCAACCCCTATCAGCGCGAGCGGCGCGACCAGACGGCCTTGATGTGGGCAGCGGCCGAGGGCCACGCCGAGGTCGTGCGCGCTCTGATCGATGCTGGAGCCGACGTGAACGCCCGCCTCGATTCCGGGTTTACGCCGTTCTTGCTTTCCGTGCGGGAGGGCCATCTCGACGTCGTGCAGGCATTTATCGAGGCCGGGGCCGATGTGAACGCGTTGATGCAGCCCGCGGAGGGCTGGAAGCCCAGGGGGGGAGCGCCGACCCTGTGTCCCTTGCAGATTGCAGTTCGGAACGGCCACTTCGAGCTTGCGATTGCGCTGGTCGATGCGGGTGCCGATCCAAACGACGCCCGGACCGGATTCACGGCTCTCCACTTGATTCCGGGAGTGCGCAAGCCGGATTCGAACGACCTCAACGATGGCGCGCCGCCGATAGGAGCCGGCCGACTCTCGAGCGCCGACTTTGTGCGCGAGCTTGTGAAGCGCGGCGCGGATGTCGATTTCCGCCTGCCTCGAGGCACCCAGGGATTGCCCGGTACGACCTCACGCATCGCCACCGCGGGGGCGGCGGGAGCGACGCCCTTGCTCTTGGCCGCCGATCGCGCCGACGTTCCGCTGATGCGCCTGCTGATGGAACTGGGGGGCGATCCCCTGCTGCCCAACTTCAACAACACCACGCCGCTCATGGCTGCGGCCGGAGTCGGCACGACGTCGCCGGACCAGGAGGCGGGCGAGGAAAGCGAAGCGCTGGAAGCGGTAAGGCTGCTGCTCGATCTGGGCGCTGACCTCAACACCGTGGACAACAACGGCGATACAGCCATGCACGGAGCCGCGTACAATGCTTACCCGCTTGTGGCGAACCTGCTGGCCGCGCGCGGAGCCGATCCGCAAGTCTGGAAGAAACCCAACCAAGCTGGCGGGACGCCGCTATTCATTGCCGAAGGTTACGCCGATCGCTCCCCACAGCCCGATGCCAAGACGATCGAAGCCATTACCAAGTTGATGCTCGCGGCGGGCATTTCGACAGATGGCGAGCGACCGGAGATCGTTGATATCTACGAGAGGCGTTAGAGCCACCCGGGCCTCGCGGACAAGCGGAGTGCGATGCCCGCCGCAGGGCCCCAACTCTGCATCTCCCGCTTCCGGGCTGCGAGCGAACACTTGAACTTGGATAGCTGTCGAGCGGCAAAATTCCGCGCAATTGCGATCATGGCTGAGCAGTAACGCGCAGCAAATCAGTTAGTTGCGACGCTGGGCCCGCGGCTGGCGCAGCGCGAAAGGCGTTCACAGAAACTGGGCGTGAAACACTTCAAATGGAACATCCGACAGCTAGCAACCGCTTTTGGAACACTTGAAATGATACTAGCTGTCGAGCGCGTTCAAACGTTCAAACGCCTGCCGGGAAGGGACTTTGGGGCGATCTGGAAGAAATTCGAGCCCATGCGCCCGACAGCTACCGACAGCTAGCTGTCGGCGGAGCGCACCACAACATGTAGTGGGTAGCGGTTTGAGCCGATGATGCCCGATCTGGTGGTTGCGTCACTCCGTATGAGCCCACCAGACCACCAAGCCGAGGAGCCGGTCCTCGCGGAGAATCGGGCGCGACTCGTGTTCCTGGTTGTCACTGTCCGCCCACCAACGGTCACGCCGCTTGCGCAGGCGCTTGACAAGCGGGCCGTCCACCGTTCGCATGGCGAAGACCCTGCCGTGAACCGGCTCGATGCGAGACTCGTCCACTAGGACAGAGTCGCCGTCCCTGATCGTCGGCGCCATGCTGTCCCCGGCCGCGTCCAGCAGCGCCAGGTTTGACGCGCGCAAGTTTTGAGCGCGCAGCCAGTCCAGTCGGAACCGAACCTCTCCGGCCGCGGGCTCGATGTCGGAAAAGGAGTGTGACCCGGCCGCCAGTCGCAAGTCTCGCCGGTCGTAGCGTCGCACCGACTCAAATTCATCCTCGGCACCTGCGTCTCCGCTGGAGGTGAAATGCAGGATCCTGCCCGAGGAGCGCGACTTGATCGGTGACTGCTCGGGTGGGGCCTCGACACTCGAAGCTCGATCGGTAGCTGGAACGGGATCATCGGTCAGCCCGACGAGGTAGTCCAGCGACACGCCGAGCACTTGGGCAGCACGAACCGCGCCATCCAGGCGGAGCGAGGACTGGCCGTGTTCGACCGCCGAAATCACAGACTGGTTGTAGCGCTCGCCGAGTGCCACAGCCAGATCGACCTGCTTCAGTCCGGCACGCCGGCGCGCAGTCGCTAGCCGTTCGCCGATCACAACCGGACAGTATCAAAAAAAAAGTTCTTGACATATTGATCTGATCAATATTACTCTATATTGACTGGATCAATATGCGAAACCTGAAGGCAGAAATCGTCCGGCGCGGCCTGCGGCAGCGGGACGTCGCCAGGCAGCTCGGTATCGACCCTACCGCGCTGAACATGATCCTGAACGGGCACCGCCCCCCGCCCGAGGGCTTCGAGGCTCGCCTGCCCGCCGCCCTCGATCTGCTGGAGGCGGCCGAGCGGGCGGCCTCCGAGGCTCGCGAGCGAGTCCTCGCGCAAGGGAGGGCGGCCTGATGCCCGATTCCGTCGAGACCGAATTCCGCTTCGAGCCCGTCGCCACGTTCGATCCCGGCCGGAGCCTCTGGACCGTGATCTGCGAGGGCGTTGACTGGGCGCACCTGGAATTGCATCGCCGCGAAGGCGAGTGGCGCCTGCGCGGCTTCGGCCCGCTGCAGGGCCTGGAGGCCGCCTGGGGCCACAACGGCCAGCGCCTCCGCTCCGTGCCGGCCTGGATGCGTCGCGAGGTCATCGCCACGCTGGCCCTGTCGGCCCTCGCGCGCTTCAAGAGCTCTCACGAGACGCTGGCCCGCATCCGCGAGCACCTAGGCGCCTCGCGAGCGGTCGCGCGTGAAGAAGAGACCGGGAGGGCCGCCTGATGGAGCCCGTCCGCCCAAGCCCGCTGGCCGGCCCGTTCGAGACTGCCCTCTCGCCCGCCTCCAGCTGCACCGACACATCTCGGATCACGCCCGGCGACGTGCGGGATCTCATCGAGCTCGCCGACAACCTTGCCGCCTGGAGCGAGACCGTCGACGGCCCGCTGGACTACGGCGACTTCGAGGACCTCGAGGAGCTCGGCCGCCGCGCCCACGAGATCGTGCAGCGCCTGCGCCCGCGCGGCCCCGCCGGCGACAGCCGCATCAGCGAGCGCGAGCTGGACGCCGCGCTGGGGGAGCTGGACCGCCATGCCGTTTGACAGCTTCGGGCGCTTCACCAGGGAAGTCACCCTGGAGATCCCTGGTCGCGGCACTGCCGGCCGCGTCCGGGTCGCCCTCGGAGAACCGTTCGACGCCACCCCCTTGGGCGAGCGCCGGCGCACCCTGGTCCTCGCCACCGAGAGATCCGAGTCACGCGGCCTCGTCGAGCCCGGCATCAGCTGGGACGCCGTGCTGGCCCACGTCGACATGCTGCTCGCCCTTGAGGACAAGAGCCGCAAGAACCGCGAGGAGGCTGCTTCGTGAGCGCCACGTTGAAGCTCCGCTGGACCAAGGTCTCGCCCTGGGGCATCTGGGTCGACGACACCGCGTTCTACTGCGTCCGCCGCCGGGAGCCGTCGGCCCGGCCCGGCGCGGTCTGCCCGGGCGGGCGGCCGCCGGAAGGCTGGGTGTACGACGCCTGGTTAATCTGCCCCGGCGTCTTGTCGTATCTCATCGGCACCTCCGGCATGTCTCGCGGTGCCAAGGCCATCGCCCAGGACCACGTCAACAAGGCGATCGTCGCGCTGGAGGCCGCTGCGTGACCATGGCCGACCCCCGCTCGCATATATACTGTCTCGCCGCGCGCGCCGCGGCCCTGCTCGCCGCGCTGGCCCTGCTGGCCGCCTGCGAGCGCCTGCTGCGCCCCGCGCTCTCGCTGGCGCTCTCCCTGGGAGGCGCCCGATGACGGCCGTCCTGGACTTCCTCTCGATCGCCGGAACGGCGGCCCTGGGCTTGATAGCCCTGTTCTTTCTCGGCTACCTGCTCTGCGCCGCCCTGCTCTATCTCGGGGTGTTCACCGTCGCCTTGAAGGCCCTGTGGAGGAGGCGGCGCCGGTGACGATCCTCAAGCGCGGCGCCGACGCCGCCCTGTCCGCGCGCTTCATGTACCGCCCCAACGCGGGCGCGGGCGAGACCTTCGCCCATTTGCTCCTGCTGCCGATATTTGAGCGGGCCCTGCCCGCCCGCATCAACTCGTACCGGGTCCGCCTGTGCCGCGACACCGGGTACCGCGAGCCCAAGGCCGCGACGGCCGCGGCGGGCAAGCGCCGCTCGACGGCGCACCTGCTGGCCATGCATGCCGTCCACTGCCTGTCGCGCCCGATGAAGGAGACCCGGCCGTTCCGCGGGGAGCGCGCCTTCCGGGGCTTGCAGCTTCACTGTCTCTGGGCGCTCGACCGGATCGCGGAGATGGAGGCATTCGGGGGGGGCGATGACGAATCCTGACCGCCGCACCCAGCTGGACCGGCTCGTTGACATCTGGTTCGCGCGGTGGGAGCGCGAGCGCATCAGCGAGCGCGGCGGTCGCATGCACGACGCAGCGATCGACCCGCTGCTGCTGGACGGCCTGGACGGTCCCGATCCCTTCCTCGCCGGCGTCCCGGCGAATCAGATGCAAGAGGGCGACCGTGCTTGATTACCGGCTTACTGCTGCGGCGTGGTGGCTGTCGCTCTTCATGCTCGGCTTCCTGGCGGGAGTATTCGTCCGCCTCCCGTGGGCCGGCCTGTGCGCGAACCCGGTGCCGTTCATGTCGGCGTGCGCGGCGCTGGCCACTCTGATCGGCGCGATTCACTCGTTCGCGGTGATGCGCACCAGCACGCATCTCCTTCGCCTGGGCGACGACTTCAGGCGGACATCAAAGCGCACCCAGAAGGATTCGGGGGTGTCGGGATGAATCGCCAGCCTGCCGGCGGTATCCGGGCGGTCGAATTCGAGCGCTCGGACCCACGGAGCGCCTTGGAAATGCATGGAAAACCGGTAGAACGAATCTCGCGGCTCACCCGTGGTCGGCGCGATTCGCCTGCGCCATCCCCGGCCGATCCGCGCGCCATATATCGCCCACCTGTCGGTATCGCCGCTCATGTGGAACTCGTAGATCCGAGGGCCGTCTTGCGGTACGTCGTCAGCGAGGAAGCCGCTGATCAACGGAAGGTCCCTGGCAAGCGCGTGCATGTGGATGCGCCAAGAGGCCAGGGCGGCCGCCGCCGCGCCGAGCGCAGTCAAGACCTCTATGGCGTCGGAGAGATCCAGCTTTCCTCCTGCTGTCCCAGGGGGACGCGGGGGGGGGGGGGGCGCCGGCCCCCCCCCCCCCCCCCCCCACAACACCCCGGGGGGGGGGCGGGGGCCCCCCCCAACCCCCCCCCCCCGCGGGCCCCCACCCCCC
>JAPPMG010000096.1:132125-253317 GCA_028819215.1 Bryobacterales bacterium | reverse complement strand
GGGGGGCCGCCGCCGCGCCGCGCGCTTAAAAGCCTTTTTGGGGGGGGGGGGGGCCCGGCGGCCCCCCCGGCGCCCCGGGGGGCGGGGGGGGGGGGGGTCCCCGCGCCCCCCCCGCAACACCGCCATCGTAGCGCAGGGAGGCGCCCGGTGAACGCCGCCATCCGCGCCCGCCGGGAGGCCCTCAAGGCCGAGACCGCCGAGGCGGTGGCGATCCTCGAGCGGCGCGGCACCTGCTGGACCGACTGGGCCCGCCAGCGCGGCCTGCCGCTGCATGCCGTCAAGGACATCTGCCGGGGCCGCGGCCCCGGCCTGCGCGGCGACAACGCCAGGGCCGCGGCGCTGATGCGCTCCGAGGCCGGGGTCGGCCGGAGAAAGGCAATCACGCTGGCCGACTTCGTGCGCCGCCCGGGGGAGGCTGTCTGATGTCTAGGCGCAGGAAGATATCGCTTGCCGGCCGCCCCGTGGTCAACAAGCTGTTGCGCTGCGGCTGGCTCACCGAAGCCGGGCACTGCGCGCTGGACAAGCCTCTGTCCGGATCCGCGCTGAACTCCCTGCTGCTGTTTCTTGATCGCGAGGGCCTGGTGCGCGTCGACTGGATCGGCTGCGGGGGATCCGTCGATACTCGCACTAGCATCGGGACGATCACCGCCAAGGGCCGCGAAGCCTATGAGAGGGGGTATCTGGACTGATGCCCGCCAGGCCCCCGCTGCAGCGCCGCCCGCGGCCGGGCGAGGTCACCCTGGAGACGCTCGCCGCGGTCCTGCGGCTGTCGCCGCAGTCGACCAGGGTACGCGCCTGGCGCCAGGGCTGGCCGCGCCGCGAGCCGCCGCGGAAAGGCAAGATCGCCTACTTCGTCGTCGCCGGCCTGCCCGCGTACGTCCGCGAGGCGCTGGCGAATCCCCCGGCCGCAATCGAGCCGGAAGCCTTCGCGACCGCCGCCGAGATCGCCCGGGCGATGGATGTCACGGAATGGACCGTGCGCAAGCGGGCCTGCCGCGAGGAGTGGCCGTCCGAGAGGCCCGGGCGCCAGAGCGCCGGCCTGCCCGGCCCCGGCCGGCCGCCGTTGCAATTCCCGCTGGCCGGCCTGCCCCGCCATGTCCGGATCGCCGTGCTCGACCGCAGGTCCCCGGATCCGGACGAGCCCTGCGCCCAGTGCGAGCGGCGAGTCCCCGGCAACCTGCTGTGCTGGTGCTCCCGCTGCGAGCGGTCTGTCTGCGCGCAGTGCCTGGACGGCGAGTATTGCGGTCCCTGCCGCCGCGAGCTCAAGGCTCGCCGGCGCTACAGCCGCCGGCCGCGCAAGGCGGCGCTGGCCCTGGCGGCGAACCGAGCGGCCAAGGGCGAGGGGGTGCCGGCGTGAGACGGTTCCTCCGGCGGCTGCAGCGCGCCTGCCTCGCCTTCCGAGAGGCCTGGGTGGAGCCGGCCTGCCGCCAGTGCGGCTGCACGCACTGGTTCCCCTGCCTGGACGAATTCGGAGGTTCGTGCCATTGGGCCGGGCCGGACCTGTGCTCGGCCTGCTTGAATCCGGAGGCGCGGACCGATGCCTGAGAACCTCTACGGCCGCGAGTTCTGGGTGCGGGATCTCGACGGTTCGGATCTCGACGAACTGATCGAGGGATATCAGCCGAAGGATGTCGCGAGCGCCTGGGCCGCCAAGCATCTTTCCCCGCGCGAGGGGGCGCGGTTGGAGATCACGTCCTGCCAGTCTGGCCGCCGATGGACGTGCAACGTGCGCGCCTCCACGATGACTCACGTCTGGGGCGTGGAGGAGAAGGACTGATGCACTGCGCGTCCCTGGAGAGATCCCCCCGCCTGCAGCGGGTGCTGGACCTGCTGCTGGACGGCCGCGAGCGCTCCACGCTCGAGATCAATGTCCAAGCCCGGGTCTGCGCGGTCAACTCCTGCATCGCCGAGCTGCGCGAGAACGGCTTCGCGATCGACTGCCGGCAGAGCTCCGATTCCGGCGAGCGGGTCTGGCTGTACCGGCTGGACCTGGACGACCCCGATACCGCGGCCAGGGCCGCCTCGTTCCGCCAGCTGGCGCTGGAGGGAGCGGAGTGAGGGAGGTCACGATGCGGGAGATCGCGACGGCGACGGGCGCTGGCAGGGTGACGATTCGTGATCGCGCTGCCCGCGAGGGCTGGCCCTTTCGCGAGGAGCCCTGCGCGGGCCGCCCGCGCCGCCTCTACGAAGTCTCCGCGCTGCCGGCCGACATCCGGCGGCGCCTCGAACAAGATCCCCCCGAAGCGGCAGCCGGTTCGGACCCGGCTCGCTCCGATTGCGAGCCGCATGGGGGACAGGCGGGGGCTGCATCCGCGCCCCTGCCGCCATCCGATATACCCGACGACACGCCGATACGCCGCCCCGGCGACATAGGGGAGGGGGCCGGGGCGGTCCCGGCCCCCTCGAACGGCTCCTTCAACGCCCCTTCAACGGCCGTTGAAGCCGGCTTCCTGGTCGACTCCGACGGCGTGGACCTGGAGGCTCTCTACTGGGCCCTGCCGGAGGCCCGCCGGGCGCGAGCCGACGCCAAGCTGGTCGCGGTCGACGCCGCGCTGGCCATCCGCGATAGCGACAAGATCCCGATGCTCGCCGCCTGCGAGCGAGCGGCGGCCGCGGAGGGTTGTCGCTGGAGCGCCTCCGCCCTGATGGCCTCCTGGCGCCGGATTCGCGGCCTGCCGCGGCACCGCCGGGCGATGGCCCTGGCCGACCGCCGCACGGGCCGGGTTGCCCGCGCCGAGTGCGATCCGGAAGCCTGGGAGTTCTTCAAGGCCGACTACCTGCGGCTCGAGGAGCCTCCCGCGGCCGCCTGCCACCGCCGCCTGCAGCGCGTCGCCGAGAGCCGGGACTGGGCCGTGCCGGCCAGCCCCGCCGCCCTGCTGCGGCGATTGGAAGCCGAGTGCCCGCGCGAGGCGATCGTGCTGGCGCGCAAGGGGCGGGCCGCCCTCCAGCGCATGATCCCTCCCCAGCAGCGCCTGCGGCCCCGGTTCTCCCTCGACGCCGTCAACTGCGACGGCTTCCGCTTCGACAACTTCGTCGCCTGGCATCCGGATCCGGGCCGCGACCCGATCCGCCCCGTGGGGGTCTTCTGGCAGGACCTGCATTCCGGCGAGCTGCTCTCCTTCCGCATCGCCGAGACCGAGAACGCCGACTCCTACCGGCTGAGCTTCCACGACGTGCTGCGCGACTTCGGCATCCCCGGGGACGTCTACGCCGACAACGGCCGCGGCATCGCCGCCAAGCACCTCACCGGCGGGGCGGTTCACCGCTTCCGCTTCAAGGTCAAGGCCGAAGAGCCGACGGGCCTGATCACGCAGCTGGTCGGCCCCAAGCACGTCCACTGGACCACGCCCTACCACGGCCAGAGCAAGCCCATCGAGCGAGCCTTCAAGGAGTTCGCCGAGGACCTGTGCCGCTCGCCCGCCCTGCGCGGCTCCTGGACGGGCAACCGCCCGGACGCCAA
Organism: Bryobacterales bacterium; assembly: GCA_028819215.1. Classification (GTDB taxonomy): domain Bacteria; phylum Acidobacteriota; class Terriglobia; order Bryobacterales; family UBA6623; genus VXMF01. Next base: position 249,857 of record JAPPMG010000096.1, on the reverse strand, counting down.
GCCGGAGAACTACCGCTCGCGCGCCGTGCCGCGCGAGGACTTCCTGCGAGCGGTCGCCGAGTTCGTGCGCCTGCACAACGCCCGCCGTGGCCGCCGCGGCCGGGGCATGGACGGCCGCAGCTTCGACGAGGTCTTCGCCGCCGGCTGGGACCCGGCCCGCGTGGCGCGGCCTTCCGAGGCCCAGCTGGCCCGCTGGCTGCTGGCTGCCGAAGGGGTCACGGCCGACTACCGCAGCGGGGCGGTAACGCTGCTCAAGACCGCCTACTGGGCCCCGGAGATGGCCGCGGAGCTGGCGGGCCGCCCCAAGGAGCGGCGGCGAGTGGTCGTGCGCTTCGATCCGGAGAACCTGGCGCTGCCCGTGACGGTGGAGCGGCTCGACGGATCGCTGATCGCCCGCGCGGCCCCGCGCGGGGCGGTGGCGTTCGACAGCAAGGAAGCCGCCGAGGAGCGAGCCCGCGAGCAGCGCCGCCTCGACCGGGCGGCGCGCGAAGCGCTTCAGGTCCAGAAGCGCATGGACGATGCCGACCTGGACCGCCTGCTCGCCGACGCCCCGCTGCCCCAGCCCGCCCAGTTGCCGCCCGCGAACGTCGTGGCCGGGGCCTTCGGGCGGGAGCCGGAACGCCCGGCCGCGGAGGAGGGCGAGGACCTGGCCGCCGCCGCCGAGCGGCGCGTGCTGGAGGCGATCGGCTGGGGGGGGGGTAAGCAGTGAGAGGTGAAGAATCCATGAGCGCAACGCAGAGCGCCGCCAACGGCGCGCCCCCGCCGCCCCTGGGCGATGCCGCCCGGGTGCTCGCTCAGATTCGGGCGGCCGGACTGTCGCAGGCCGCCGCGGCCGCGGAGATCGGCGTCTCCGGCGGGGCCCTCTCCGCGTGGCTGAAGGGCAAGTACAAGGGGGATTCTCACGCCCTGGCCCGCAAGTGCGATCGCTGGATCGCCAACCGCGTCGACCGGGCTGCCCTCGAGGCCAGCCTGCCGCCCCCGCCGCAGTGGGTCGAGACCTCGGCCGCGCGCAAGGTCGTGGCGGCCCTGGGCTACGCGCAGCTGTCGCGGGACCTGGCCGTCGTGCACGGCGCGGCGGGCGCCGGCAAGACCACCGCCGCGAAGCGCTACGCCGGGCAGCGGCCGAACGTCTGGCTGGTGACGATGAGCCGCGGGACGCGCTCGCTCGGCTCCTGCCTGCGGCGCGTGGCCCAGGCTGTCGGGGCCGTCCCGGAAGGCCGCTCGATCGCCGACGTCGAGGACGCGCTGGCGGAGCGCCTGCGCGGCACCGGCGGCCTGCTGGCGATCGACGAGGCGCAGTGCCTGTCCCTGCCGGCCCTGGACGGGCTGCGCCAGCTGCACGACGCCTCCGGTACCGGTCTCGCGCTGGTCGGTGGCGAGGCGCTCTGGAAGCGCATCGCCGGGGACCGCGCCTCGGCCGAGCTCGCGCAGCTGTTCAGCCGCGTCGGCCGCCGCGTGGAACTGGCGCAGCCGTCCGACGAGGACGCCGCCGCCCTGCTGGCGGCCTGGGAGGGGCTGGGCGAGAGCGCGCGTGCCGCTGCCGGGCCGGTCGCCCGCCAGCCCGGCGGGCTGCGCGCGCTGGTGAAGGTCATGAACTGGGCGGCCTCGATGGCCGCCGGGGGCGAAGTGGAACGGCGGCACGTGGCCGCCGCGTGGAAAGAACTGGGAGGAACATCGTGACGGCGAATGACAAGATACCCAAGGGTTACGAGGAGACGGCCGCGCTGGCGCTGGCCGTTTTCAACACCCACGAGGACCTGCGCGAGCGGATCGAACTGATCCAGGAGCGCCAGAGAACGGCCGGCAAGCGGCTGCTGCCGGGCCTCAAGCGCAAGATAGCGGCCCACTCGGCGGCCCGGGACGAGTTGAGAGAGCACATCGAGGCGAGCCCCGACCTGTTCGAGAAGCCGCGCACTCGCGCGCTGCACGGCGTCAAGGCGGGCCTGCGGCAGCAGCCGGGCAAGCTCGAGATCGACGCCGAAGCCGCGCCGGGGCTGATCCGCAAGTTCATGCCGGAGCGCTACAAGGCGCTGGTGAAGGTCGAGACGAAGCTCCAGGCCGCGCCGCTGAAGAACCTCAAGCCGGCCGAGCTGGCGCGCATCGGCGGCCGCATTGTCGACCTCGGCGACGAGGTCGTGATCTCGATCCCCAAGAGTCCGGTCGAAAAGCTGGTCGAGGCGCTGCTGGAGGATCTCGACGACGATCCGAAAGAGGAGAGGGCCGCGGCATGAACCCCCGCGAGCTGCCGGCCAAGATCGCCGCCGCCGAGAAGGCGGGCGACCGCGACCTGGCTCGCCACCTGCGCCACGCCGCGCGCCTGGCGGACGTGCCGGCCCCGCCGCCCGAGCCCAGGGCCCGGCGCCTGCCGGCGCTGCAGGGCTTCGACGCCGATGCCTTGGACGGGCTGGGCATCCCGTGGACGCGCCGAGAGGACGGCGGTCTCGACATCATCGTCCGCGTTCGGGGGGGGGTAGGCCGTAATGGGACAGCCCTCTAGATTCCTGTCGCGCCGGCGGAGCGATCTGGCCAAGATCCACCTCGGCGCCAAGCAGCTCGTCGGCGACGACGAGGAGGCCCGCCGCGACATGTTCGAGGCCGTGACCGGCAAGCGCTCGGCGGCCAAGCTGGACGAGGACGAGCGGCGCGAGGTGCTCAAGCACCTGGTGGCCTGCGGGGCCAAGTTCGAGCGCCCGGCCGGCCCCGCCCCCTCCGACGCGGACGATCCGGGAGGGCCAGCCGCCCGGAAGGTTCCGCGCCCCCGGCCCCGGCCCGCGCTGGTCCAGCCGATCAAGACGATCGACGCGCTGTGCATCAACCATCCCGGCGGGCGCAAGCCGCGCGGCTGGGCCGAGGCGATCCTCAAGCGCATGACCCGGCACTCGCACCGGACGCCGCTGGAGTGGGCCACCGAGGGCCAGCTGCGCGACGTCGAGAAGGCCATCCGGAAAGACATCTGGCGGCACAACCGGCGGGGAGGGCCGGCATGAGCATTCCGATCAAGTGCGACCCGGCGTCCGGCGCGGACGACCGGACAGAGATCCTCATCGGATTCCCGGGTTCGGGCACCGTGCAGGCCTCGATCGAGCCGACCACCGAGAGGGATTTCGAGCACCTGCAGAACGGCCGCTACGGCTGGCTGCGGCTGCGCTGCGTCGAGACCGGCCTCCGGTCCAACCAACTGATCAGCCGCGATATCTCGCTGGAGTCGGTGATCCATCACGCCCGCAAGCTGGCGAGGGCCGAGCCGAGGCCGGGAGAAAAGCGATGAGCGGATACAGCGGCAGGCCGGACCTGGACAGGGTGTGCCGGGCTCTCGACGGCATCCTCAATCCCGGAGCGGCGGGCGCGGGCAGGCGGCCCGCGCTCGGATTCGCCGTCCTGGTGTTCCCCTTCGGCACGGCCGGGCAGTCGCACTACGCGTCCAACGGGGCGAGCAAGGCCGAGATGGCGGCTCTCTTCCGCGAGGCGGCGCGGCGACTCGAGGAACGCTCGGCAATGGAGCGGGCGGGCAGGGGGATCCAGTGACAATGATCGACCGGATTCTCCGCCGGGAGGACATCGCCGGCGGCGCCCTCCATCGCTGGACGCTGCTGCGCGGCCCTCGCGGGCGGGCCCTGTACCTGCAGCATTTCCGCTGCTCAGACGCCCGCTCAATGCACGACCACCCCAAGCGGTTCGTGACGATCGGCCTGCTTGGCGGTTATGTCGAGGAGAGCCTCGAGCCGGTCCTATTCTCTGACGTCCGCTGCCGCCGCCGCTTCGTCGCGCCGTGGATCCGGACGTTCCCCGCTCGCCACATGCACCGCGTGCGGGTCTCGCGCCGCGGCTGCTGGACCTTGGCGTACGTCGGGCCCAAGACTCGCGAATGGGGATTCCTGCACCGCAACCGCTGGATCCCCTGGCAGCGCTTCCACGAGGTCTACGACGAGCGGAGGTGCCCCTGATGGACTTCAAGCGCGACCTGCCGGTACTGGCCGGCATCTATTCCAACAGGCGCTGGCGCCGGCTGACCACAATCGGGCATAGGGCCTGCCGGGACACCTACTTCTTCAAGAAGCTCGAGCAGGGCCGCGTGACGATCCGCTCCGCCGAGAGGGTCTGGCGCTGGTTCGGTGACAACTGGCCTGACGACATTGAGTGGCCCTCCGGCATCGAGCGTCCGGGAGGCGCTTGAGCGATGGCTGACCGCAGCTCCATCGAGTGGACCGACGCCACTTGGAACGTCGTCACGGGCTGCAGCCGCGTCTCCCGCGGCTGCGAGAACTGCTGGGCCGAGCGCGAGGCGGCGCGGCGACTGAGGAATCACCCGTCGCGCCAGGGCCTGACCGATCGCAACGGCCGCTGGACGGGCAAGGCGCGCTTCAACGAGCAGTGGCTCGACCGGCCGCTGCGCTGGCGGAAGCCGCGGAAGATCTTCGTCGCCGCCAGCGGCGACCTGTTCCACGAGGACATCCCGAACCACTGGCTCGACCGAATCTTCGAGGTCATGGCCCTGGCGGACATCCATGTGTTCCAAGTCCTGACCAAGCGCCCCTCGAGGGCTCGGAAGTACCTGGCCGGGGGCGCGCGCGATCGCATCCTCCCCAAGGTCAGTCGCTGCTTCAACGCGCACGGTATGGCGGCGCGGGAATGGCCGCTGTCGAATGTCTGGATCGGCACGTCGGTGGAGGACCAGCCGACCGCCGACGAGCGGCTCGCGGCCCTGAGGCAGATCGAGGCCGCCGTGCTCTGGGTCTCGATCGAGCCGTTGCTGGGCCCGGTGGAGATCGACGAGCATCTGGGGGATCTCGACTGGGTTGTCGTTGGCGGAGAATCCGGTCCCGGCGCCCGCTCGATGGATCCGTCCTGGGCGCGCTCGCTACGCAACCAGTGCATCTGCGCGCGAGTGCCGTTCTTCTTCAAGCAATGGGGAGGAATCACTTCCAAGGCCGGCGGTTGCGAGCTCGACGGCCGCCAGTGGCGGCAGATGCCGGGGGAGGGTCCGTGCGCTTCGTGAGCCGCGCTCGCGCCGACGAGCTGGCGGCTCGCCAGGAGGACGGACCGGTCGACGTCGTGGCCGCCGTGCGGGCGGCCGAGTGGGACATCTGGGCGGCGTGGCTGCTGGGCGAGGATCCGGCCGCGGCCGTTCATCTCCTGCCGCACGGTCAGCGGCAGAAGTGGCTGATGTGGACGGAGCGCTGGCACGGGCGGGCGCGCCTCTTGCCCGAGGGCCATCGCTGCGCCCTCGACCGCTGGCACTGGGTCAGCGGCGCGGCGATCGCCGGGAAGGTTTCCGAGGGCTCGGCGCTGTATGTGGCCTCGCGCGGCCGGCTCCGCTTGCGCATCGAGCTCGACCTCGCGACCAGCGACGTGAGGCCGAACCTGCGCCACGCCTATCACGGTCTGTGCTTCGCGCGCCACTGCGACCGCCTGACCCGCTCGATCCCGGCCGGTAATCACCCTATCCGCTGCGGCTGCGCGGTCGCCTTCGAGCCTCTCACGCTGGAGCGCGACGTCCCCAGCCCGCGCGGCATGCGGCGGCGCTGGTGGCCGAGAGATGCCGAGGTCCCCTGTCCGGACTGGAGGGGCGCGGCCCTGGGCCTGGAAGAGGGCGAGCAGCTGTGAAGGAGCGGGGGGCCGAGCTTTTTGGGGCTGAAACTTTCAGCCTTCCCGCGCCCGTCCGGCCCTGCCTATCATGACGCGATCGGGCCGCATGACATCGCCGCTGAGGGACGAACTGGAGGGGATTCTGGGCTCGCGGGGCCTGGCCGCGCTCTCGGCCGCCCGCGGCGGCCTCCGCATCTACGTCCCGAGCATGGTCCGCGACGCCCACTGGCTGGCCGAGACGGTCGGCCTGGAGGCGGCCCAGCGGCTCGCGTTTCGATTCGGCGGCTGCCGGCTGCACGTGCCGACATCTCGCAGCGTCGGCCGCGACGCCCGCGACGCCCGCATCCGCGAGCTGCGCCGGCAGGGCCTGCCCGTGGCGCGCATCGCGGCCGAAACGGGCGTCTCCGAGCGCACGGCGTGGCTCGTCGTCCGGGACCTGCCGGCCTGACGGGCTGAAACTTTCAGCCTTCCCGCGCCCGTCCGGCCCTGCCTACCATGGCCGCAATCCATGGACGCGATCGACCACGCCCAGGAGGCCCAGGAGCGGCTCGATCGCGCCATTCTCTCGCGCCGCCCGGCGGCACCGTCCCCGCCCGCCCGGCGGAACTGCCGCGAGTGCGGCGCGCCCATCGCCCCGGCCCGGCTGCGGGCGCTGCCCGCCGCCCAGACCTGCATTGAATGCCAGCGCGAGCTGGAGGGGGGGGCCTGATGCCGGACTGGCTGCTCGCGTCCGTCGGCGAGATCCTGGCCGGCCTGGTGCTGGCGGCGCTGGCCTGGGTCCTGAGCTCGATCCGCGACCTGCGACGCGAGATCTCCGAGTCGAACGCGGCCGCGGACGCGCGCCTGGACGCCGTCGAGAGGCAGGCCGTCAAGGCAGAGGAGCTCGAGCGTCACAGCGTCATCGACCGCCTGAACAGGTGCGAGCGGCAGCTTGCCGCGATGACCACGGCCGAGGACCTCAACAGGATCCACGCTCGCATCGACAAGCTGGGCTCCGCCGACGGCGCTCTCGCGTCCGGCATCGGCGAGCTCAAGGGCTTGGTGGAGTCCCAGTCGGGGCAGCTGGAACTCATCCAAAGCTACCTGCTGCGCAACGGGGACGGCAAGTGAGCTTTTCCCGCCACGCCACCGAGGACCAGCGCCTGCGCGTGCTGCAGATGCTGGAGCTGGATTCCGCCGGCAGCCACAACGCCGACGTCCTGCGCGCCGGCCTGGAGGCAATCGGGCACGCGGGCGTTTCCTACCGGCGCGTGCGCGACCTGCTCGACTGGCTCGCCGGGCAGGGCCTGGTCGCGCTCGAGGATCGCGGCTCCGTCGTGATCGCGCGCATAACCGAGGCCGGCGAGGCCGCCGCCCTGGGAGACTCCTCTGTGCCCGGCGTGGCGCGGCCTCGCAGGCGGTTCTAGGGGGGGTCGGCATGGGCCGCCCCAGCAGCATCCGCCGGCTGCCGCCGGACCTGCGCGAGAAGCTCGAGGCCTGGCTGCGCGACAAGCGCCTGACGCAGGTCGAGGCGGCCGCGCTGCTCAACGAATTCCTGCGCGAGCGCGAGCTGCCGAAGGTCTCCCGCCAAGCGGTCAACCGCTACGCCCGCTCGATGGACAAGGTGGGCGAGAGGATGCGCCAATCCAAGGAGATGGCCGACTCCTGGATCGCCAAGCTGGGCGAGCAGCCCTCCGGCCGGGTCGGCGAGCTGGTCATTTCGATGATGACCACGCTGGTCTACGAGATCAACCTCAAGCTGCAGGACGCAAAGATCGACGAGAAGTCGCTGCCGGGCCTGTCCCGCCAGCTGCGCGAGCTGAGCCTGACGGCGCAGCGGCTGCAGCGAGCCGCGCAGGCCAGCGCCGATCGCGAGCTGAAGATCCGCGAGGAGGAGCGCAAGCTGGCTGCCGAGGAGCTCGCCAGGCGAGTGGAGTCGGAGCCGGGCAAGTCGGCCGGCGCCGAGCGAATGCGGGAGATCGCGCGGGAGATGTACGGTGTCTGAGCCGCTGCTGTACCCCTACCAGCGCGCCTGGGTGGAGGACTCCAGCCGCCTCAAGGCCGGCATGTTCTCCCGCCAGTCGGGAAAGACGTTCTCGACCGCCCTGGAGGTCGACCTTTCGTGCCTGGAGCGGGAGGCCGGCGGCGGGCGCGACCGCTGGGTGATCCTTTCCCGCGGCGAGCGGCAGGCTCGCGAGGCGATGCGCGAGGGCGTCCAGGCGCACCTCAAGGCGATGAACGCCGGCTTCACCGCCTCCGAGAGCACGGAATGGATCAACGGCACGGCCTACAAGTCGCTGGAGACCGAGCTGCCGGGCGGGTCCCGCATCACCGCCCTGCCGGCCAATCCGGACACGGCGCGCGGGTTCTCGGCCAACGTGATGCTGGACGAGTTCGCCTTCCACGCCCAGGGCCGGGAGATCTGGCGAGCGGTCTACCCCATCATCTCGAAGGGCTGGAAGCTGCGCGTCATCAGCACTCCCAACGGCAAGGGCAACAAGTTTCACGAGCTGATGACCGACAAGGGCCTGGACGGGGTCTGGTCCCGGCATGTCGTCGACATCTACCGAGCCGTGGCCGACGGCCTGCCCTACGATATCGACGAGCTCAAGGCCGGCCTCAATGACGACGAGGCCTGGGCGCAGGAGTACGAGCTGCAGTGGCTCGACGAGGCGACCGCCTGGCTGCCCTACGAGCTGATCTCCTCCGTCGAGCACGACGAGGCCGGGATCCCGGAGCTGTACCGGGGCGGCCGCTGCTTCATCGGCAACGACATCGGCCGCCGCCGGGACCTGTGGGTGGCCTGGGTGCTCGAGCGCGTCGGCGACGTGCTCTGGACCCGGGAGGTGCGCGAGCTGCGCGGGGCGACCTTCCGCGAGCAGGACGAGACGCTCGACGAGCTCTTCGACCGCTACAGCGTGAGCCGCCTGGACATGGACCAGACCGGCATGGGCGAGAAGCCGGTCGAGGACGCCGAGCGCCGCTACGGGACCTCGCGAGTCGAGGGCGTGCTCTTCACCGGGCCGGCCAAGCAGCACCTGGCGACGCAGGGCAAGGAGCGCTTCGAAGACCGCACCGTGCGCATCCCGCTGGGGGATCCGAAGCTGCGCAAGGATCTGCACTCGCTGCGCAAGATCGCCACGCCAGCGGGCAACGTCCGCTTCGACGCCGAGCGGGACTCCGACGGCCATGCGGACCGCGCCTGGGCGCTGCTGCTGGCGATCGAGGCCGCCAGCGGCGGCGCGGCCGAGTACGGCTACGAGTCGGCTCCGTCGCCGCGGCGGTCCGGACCCGGCGTCCGGGATTTCTACGGCCGCCCGGACCATTCCTCCGACTTCCACCCGGCGCGCGGCGGCCGCTACGCCGGCAGGAGCGCCCTGTAGATGGCGATCCGAGTGCCGACGCTGCGCGACCTCTACGGGCGCCTCGTGCGCCGCGCCCAGCTGCTGCGCGAGCGCGCCGCCCCCTCGCTGGCCAGCGTCCGCCAGCCGTACATGCTCGACGCGGTGGCCGAGAGCCTCACGCCGGACCGGGTGGCATCGGCCATCCGCGCCGCCGACGCCGGCGAAACGCGCCAGATGTACACCCTGGCGCAGGAGCTGGAGGAGCGCTACCCGCGCTACGGCGCCGTGATGGGCGTGCGCCGCCGGGCCGTGATGGGCGTGGAGCCGTCCGTCGAATCCGCCTCCGACGAGAAGGCCGATATCGACCTGGCCGACGAGATCCGCGCGCTGGCCCGCGAGCCGGGCTTCCGGCGGCTGCTCTCGGAGTGCCTGTGGGGCCTCGGCTCCGGGGTGGCCCCGATCGAGATCCTGTGGGACCGCTCCGGCCCGCTGTGGACGCCGCGCCGCTACGCCTGGCGCGACCCGCGCTGGTTCCGCTGGGACCGCGAGGATCCCGAGCGGCTGCGCGTGCTGGCCGACGAGGACCAGGCCGAGGGCGTGCCGCTGGAGCCCTTCCAGTGGATCGTGCACTGCCCGCGGCTGCGACCCGGCATCCCGGCTCGCGGCGGGCTGGCCCGCCCGGTGGCGGCGCTGTTCTGCCTGGCCGCCTGGTCGCTGTCGGACTGGTCCGGCTGGCTGGAGAATTACGGCCGGCCGATCCGCCTGGGCAAGTACGGCAAGGACGCCAGCGCCGAGGACCGCGCCACGCTGCTCGAGGCCGTGACCGGGATCGGCTCCGACTCCGCGGCGACGATCCCCGAGTCGATGCAGGTCGAGCTGGTCGAAGCCGCCCGCTCCAGCTCGGCCGACGCCTACGAGCGCTTCGAGCGCTGGCTCGACGAGCAGGTCACGATCATCGTGCTGGGCCAAGCGGCCACCACCCAGGGCACGCCCGGCCGGCTGGGCTCGGACGAGGCCCAGGCGGACGTGCGCGCCGACATCTTGGAGGGCGACTGCGAGGAACTGGCCGAGACGCTCAACCGCGACTTGGTGCGGCCCTATGTCGATCTCAACCACGGCCCGCAAGAGGCCTACCCGCGCATCGTCCTGCAGCCCGAAGACCCCGAGGATGTCGAGGCCCTGACCAGCGCGCTGGAGCGGCTGGTGCCGCTGGGCCTGCGAGTTGAGGCCTCGGTCGTCAGCGACCGGCTGGGCCTGCCCGACGCGCCCGAGGGGGCGAGGGTGCTGGAAGCCCCGGCCCCGGCGGGTTCGGCTCTCGCCTCGGCTCGTTCGGCCGCCGCCGCGGCCGCTCGCGGCAGCGCCGCCTCCCCGGAGGGCCTGCTCGAGGAGCTGGAGGGGCGCTCCCTGGACGGCTGGCAGCGCGCCCTGGATCCGATGCTGGCGCCGGTGCGCGAGCTGCTGGCGCGGTCGGAGACTCTCGAGGAGTTCGAGGCCGGCCTGGCGGACGCGCTCGGGGAAATGGACGATGCCGAGCTGCGCCGGGCGCTGGCAGCCGCGACGTTCGCGGCTCGCGGGCTCGGCGACGCTCGCGACGAGGGCTGAGCCGGAGGCGCGCCGATGGACCTGGCGGGATTCACATACGTAGTGGTGAACGGACGGCCCGTGCCCGAGAATCCCGACTTCAAGATCACGCCGGCTCGCGATTCCCGAGGCAAGACGTACTACCCGTTGACGAGGCGATGAGACGGCCCGATTCCGCCGAGAGGCTGCTGCAGGGCTGCCTCTACTTGCTGCTGCTGTTCCTGCTGGCCGCCAGGCTGGGAGGCTGCTGAGCGGTCATGGCGAAGCGCAAGCCGCACCCCGGATTCCGCTTCCCCGGGCCGGTGCCGAAAGAGGCCCTGGAGTTCTTCAAGGCCAAGAAGCTGCGACCGTCGTTCTCGTATTTGGACGTGGCGGCCGAGGAGCACGCCCTGAACTTCACGGTCTCCAAGAGCGTCGGCTACGACATTCTCGGCGACGTCCATGGAGCGCTCGTCGAGCACCTGGAGGGCGGCGGCACCCTGCGGACCTTCGAGAAGCAGCTGACTCCGACCCTGCAGAAGAAGGGATGGTGGGGCGTCGAGCAGGTCACCGACCCGAAGGCCGGGAAGAAGGTCCGGGCGCAGCTGGGCAGCCCGCGCCGGCTGCGCACGATCTTCCGCGCCAACATGCGCTCGGCCCGGGCGGCCGGACAGTGGCAGCGCATCCAGCGCACCAAGCGCACGCACCCCTACCTGCTCTACAAATTGGGCCCCAGCGAGGAGCACCGGCACGAGCACGTCGCCTGGGAGGGAACGCTCCTGCCGGCGGACGATCCCTGGTGGCGCGACCACATGACACCCAACGGCTGGGGCTGAAAGTGCTGGGTGCGGCAGGTCTCCCGGGCGGAGGCCGAGAGGCTGGGCGGGCCGACGGACCGCCCGCAGCGCGAGGAGGTCGAGTGGACCAACCCGCGCACCGGCGACAGGATACGCGTCGACCGGGGGCTGGATCCGTCCTGGGCCTCCAATCCGGGACTGGACCGGCCGCGCCTGCTGGCCGAAATGCAGGCTCGCGACATCGCCGGCCTCGCGCTGGTCTCGGCGGCGCTGGCCCGCGCGGCGATCCGGGAAACGGTCGAAAGCGCGCAGCTTGAGCGGCAGTTCGCCTCGTTGAAGCCGGGCCAGGCGCTCGGCGACCTGCCGGTCGCCTTCGTGCCGGAGAAGCGAGCGCGCTTGCTCGGCGACGAGGCCGGGGCGCTCTTGCTGACGCGCCAGACCGCGGTGAAGCAGCTGAAACATCACCGCCCCAACCCGAAATACCCCGACAACGTCCCGCTGGAGCTGGCAGACTACCGAACCCTGCTGCCGGAGATCCTGGAGCGAGCGAGGGACGAGCATGTCACGCGAGACACCGGCCACTGGAAGACGCGCAGGGACGACCTGTTGATGGTCTACGAGAGGGGCGATCTCTGGTACAAGGCCGTGATCGGCAGGGATCCGGGCGAGAAGGCGCTGCGCCTCGTCACGTTCCACAACCTTTCGCGAGACCGGGCGATGTTCGCGCTGAAAGCTGCGAGGCGGCGCTGGAGCAAGCGCGGCGGAGCGGACTAGCGAGGAGGGGATGCCGGGATCCGGCTTGCGCCCAGAAGCTCCCGGCGGGCTTCGCGATCACTATAGCACGGAGGAAGGAAGCAATGACGCAACAGATGATCCGATCCGAGCTCGCCTGGGGCATGGCGGTCCTCGCCACTTCGGCCGCGCTGTTCGCGCTGAGCGGCAGGGCGTCGATGTGGGATCTGGCGATCGGCTACCTCATTGTCCGAGCGCTGATCCTGGCCGCGCGGCGCGCTGGCTGAAATCCGGCCGGAATCCGGAAATCGCCCGATTTCGATTCTAAGCGCCCGGAAGGGGGGTCTAGGGGTAGGTGCAGCCGCGAAGGAGTTGAATGAAATTTAACGCCGTTGAACGGGTTTTGAACGGTGTCTCGCAACGGTGGCCCGGAAGGCTGGATCCGGGAGCGCGGAACCGGCCCGCAGGTCCCGATCGGGACGCCAGCTGACACCCTGCGACCAGGCGTCCCGATCGGGGCTGAAACTTTCAGCCTTCCCCTCGCCTGCTCGCCGAGCCAGCATGAAGCGAAATGAAACATCGCTTCCTTGCCTCGCGCACCTGCCTCTTGCTCGCCTGCCTCTTGCTCGCCGCGTGCGCGCCGCCCGCCGATGCGCAGGTCATCGCCGTGCGATTGCTCAATCTTTCCGACGCGCCGTTCGGCCCCGTCTTGGTCGCGACGCACCCCTACTCGCTGTCGCCGCTGTTCGACCCTTCCGAGGCGCCCAGTCCGGCGCTCCGGCTGCTCTCCGAGGGGGCGGGATCCGCCCTCGAGGCCGAGGCTCGCGATGTCGCGCGTCGCACGGCCGACATACAGTTCGGCGTGATCGACGGACCCGGACCCGGCGAGACCGCTTCGTTCGTCATGCCCGCCTCGTCGTACCATCGCAACATCTCGCTGGTCTCGCCGATCGCGGGAGGAGGGTTTGCGGGCTTCCACGCCCTGCGCGCGGCTAACGAGCTCATTTCCCTGCAGCGCGACGTAACGGCCTGGGAGGCCGCGGAAACCGTGATGGTCCACCGCTCGCGGCCGAGCCCGATCGCCCGGGCATGGCTGCTCTGGTCACGTCCCGGCGCCGGCCGGACTGCCCAGGAGCCGTCTCGCCTAACCCCGGGCCAGGCACGCGAGCGGGCGGCCTGCCTGGAGGGATCCGCCACCTGCATCTGGCGCCTGGAAAACGGCCGGGGATACTGTTCCGACTGCCTGCCGCCGCTGCGGCCCAACGCGGCTCGCACGCACTGCATCGGATAGGGCCGGATCCGGACAGACCTTAGGTAGGGAGGCCCCGTGCAGCTCGCCAGCTTCACCCAATCCAACCAGGACCCGCAACGGCCTTCCGGCCCCTGCGAGGTCGGCGGCCGCGCCGCCCACTGCTTCTTTGACCGCTCGAGCCCGGACGGCCCGGCCGAGGTCGCGGTGCGATTCGACATGAAGCCGCGCGCGCCCCTGCCGCCGTTCGCCCGGGATCGCGCGTTCCTAGAGATCGCGGGCGCGCAAGTGCCGGTCCGGGCAATCGAGCTCGAGGACGGCTCGGAGGCCTTGCAGGGATCACTCGATCCGGCGCTGGTCGAGGCCGTGGCGGGCCCTGCCGCGCCGCCGACCGATCCCTCCGGCGATCTACCTGCCGATCCTCCCGCCGCGCCCCATCCGCCCGTGCCGCTCGATCATCCTGCGGATCCATCCGCCGGCCCCTCAGCCGGCCCCGGCCCGGCCCCGGCCAATCCGCTGCTCGCCAAGTGCCAGGCATGGCAGGACGCTTCCGCCGCAGCCTCCAAGGCCGCCGAGCGGATCCGCGCGCAGCGCCGCCTGGCGCGCACGCTGCGCCAGCAAGCCGCCGAGGCCGAAGAGGACCTGGCCGAGCTGGAGGGCGAGCTGCCGCAGCTGCAGCAGGCCGCCGCCGGCCTGCGCCAGGAGCTGCGCGACGCGCTGGACCGCGAGGAGGCCTGATCCGGTGGGGGACGTCGATCCCAAGGCGATCGCCGCGTTCGTCCTGGTTACCCTCGCCTCGCCCGTGCTGGGCTATTGGGCCCACGCGCTGATCGCCTGGCACAAGACCCGCAAGGCGCATGATTTCCTCGACGCCGACCCCTTGGTGTTCGTCGGCGCCCGCTTCAGCCGGCTGATGACCCCAGACGGCGCGCAGCTGCTGGGGGCCGGGCGCGTCGAGCTGATCGAGCGCGGCCGGGTGCTGGTCTCGGTCGCCGACGGCACCGCGCTGGTGCCGTTCACCGGCGTGGAGTTCCAGTCGATGTACCCGCTATGGCTCGACGCCTCGGCGCCCTCGGCGCCGCCCGCGAGGCTGCCATGACGGGCGGCGCGGGCATGGGCATGAGCGCGCAGGGCCCGGCCATGGCCGGCATGACGGGCTCGGTCGCGGGGCGCACGGGCGCGGCCAAGGCGCTGGCGTTCGTGATCGCGGTGTTCGCCGCGACAGCCGCCGCGAAGTGGGCCATGGAAGCCTTCAACGTCTTGGAAGTCTGGGATCCGGGCAGCGCGGAGTGGGTGCGCAGCTCGCTGGGCAACGAGGCCCACTCGCTGCTCAAGCGGATCAACCGCGCCTCGGCCGTGCTGGCGGTCTGGACGATCTTGGACGCGCTGTGGCTGCCGTGGCTGAAGATCGAGGCCGTGGCAAGGGGGTTCGGAGAATGGAAGACCGCTTCCCCGGCGGTGAGGGCGGCGATCGTCGGCGGCTGGTTCGTGGCGCTGTCGGCCTTCTTGCTGTCCTTCTCGCTGGGCATCTGAGCCTGGCGGCCCGGCAGCCGCCTCCGGAGGCTGCGCCGCCGGATCCTTCCGCGTTCGTCGGGCCGCTGCCGGAAGCCGAGGCCGCCGAGGCGCACCTGCGCATGTACGACGCCGCGTCGGACGAGCTGGAGCGGCAGCACGGCCCAGGCGCTGCCGAGTGGTACCCTCGGCACGCCGGCATGATGGAGGGCGAGTCCGGCTGGCTGGTGAAGGCCGAGTCTCCCTGGGCGCAGGGCTGGGCCCAGTTCACGCCGCCGACGCGGGGCGACATCTGGCCCAAGGTGCCCGGCTGCGCCGAGGCGGATCCGTTCGACACCTGGTGCTCGGTGATGGCGATGGACCTGTACATGCGCAGCCTGCTGCTGCGATCGCTGCAGATGGTGCAGGACGAGCGAGCCGCGCTGGCGATGGCTCGCCGGGCCTACAACGGCGGGCTGGGCTGGCAGCAAAGGGAATACAAGCTCTGCCTCGTCACGCCCGGCTGCGACCCGAACAACGCCGAGCACATGGCGGCGCTGTGCCGCGAGGCCGGCCGGTCGGAGGCCGCCTGCCGGGAGAACCACTCCTACGCCGCCAAGATCGAGCGGGCCGAGCCGGCCTACCGCGAGCGCAATAAGAAGCGCGGCCTGCGGATCCTCGGCCGGGTGGCGAAGTCCGCCGCGCGCGCCGCCGTCGCGGTCTCCCCGTCCCCGGTGGGGCTCGACGACTTGCGGCGCGCAGGGCAGGCCGCCCGCGGCCGCGGGCCGGGCCTGGGCCGGCGCTGAACGATCGGTCGCAACCGGAAGGGGCTGAAACTTTCAGCCTTCCCGCGCCCCCGGCGCTCGCCCTACGATCGCAGCAATGGGCGCGTCGCCGCACTCCGCCGTCACCGGCTTCGCGCCTTCGCTGACGGGCCGGGGATTCTCAACCTCTCCCCGGCTCGACCCATACACCCCGCCCGAAAAGGGGCTGCCGCCGCGATTGCGATCCCAGACGGAGTCGGAGCTTCCGCGGTTCGCCATGGCGTCCGCGGAAGGCGGCAGCCTCGCATACGGGGCCTTTGCCGCCGCGATCGAGCTCGATTCCGAGGGCAAGGCGCCGGAGTGGATCCAGCTCTTCCCCCGAGGGCCGAAGTTGGAGACCGTCAACTACGACTGGCGCGAGTGGACCCTGTCCGATCCGCAGGCGGTCGCGGACGCCTCGATGGAGGACGGCTTGGACCTGCCGATCGACTGGGAGCACGCCCAGGCGATCAAGGCCGCCAAGGGCGAGCGGTTCGAGACCGCCGGCTGGATCAAGGAAATCGAAGTGCGCGCCGGCGTCCTGGTCGGGCGCGTGGAGTGGACCGCCGAGGGGCGCGCGAGCCTCGAGTCCAAGCACTACAAGTACTTCTCGCCGGGCTTCCTGTCCGATCGCGGCAACGACGGCGGCGAGGTGCGGCGGGTCCGGCACGGGGGGCTGGTCAAAACCCCCGCGTTCAAGATGCCGGCCCTGGCCGGAGCGAAGGAGGGATCGATGTTGAAGAAGATTCTGGAGGCGCTCGGCCTGGCGGCCGACGCCACCGAAGCGCAGGCGGTCGCGGCCGTCGGCAAGCTCAAGGGCGACCTCGCCACCGCCCAGGCCGCCGCCGCGGCGCCGCCGCCGGACAAGTTCGTGCCGATGGCGCAGTACGACGCCATGAAGCAGCGCGCCACGACCGCCGAGGGCAAGCTCGCCGAGGGCGCCGCGGCCGAGGGCGAGGCCGAAGTCAAGCGCGTCCTGGACGAGGCCCAGGCGGCCGGCAAGATCGTGCCCGCCGCGCGCAAGCACTACGAGGACTGGGCCCGCGCCGAGGGCGGCCTGGCGAAGGTCAAGGCGTTCCTGGCAGACCAGCCCGCGATCGCCCAGCCGTCCGGCCTGCCCGGCAGCGGCGGGCCCGGAGCCTCGGCGGCCTCGGCCGACGAGAAGCGCGTCTTCGGCGCGCTCGGGCTGACGCCCGAATTCGTGCGCGAGCACGCCCCGAAGGAGGAGACAGGCTGACATGGCAGCGCTGGCAAAGGACCGCAACACCCCCGCCCGCGAGGGCGGCTACATCTCCGCCCCGGTCAAGGCGGCGACGAAGATCTATGCCGGAGCCCTAGTGGTGAAGGCCGCCGGCGGCTACGCCGAGCCCGGCAAGAAGGCGGAAAACCTGGTCGTCCTCGGCCGCGCCGAGCACTTCGCCGACAACACCAACGGAGTCGATGGCGCGATCAACGTGCTGGTGCGCAAGGGCGTGTTCGCCTGGGAGAACGCGGCCGGCAATGCCGCGGTCGGCAAGGCCTTAGTCGGCGAGAGCAAGGCCTACATCCTCGACGACCAGACGGTCACCAAGACCGCCGCCGGAGCGACCTCGGCCGGCAAGGTCGTCGCCGTCGACTCCGAGGGCGTCTGGGTGGAGACCCGCTAGCGAGCTAGCGAAGCGAGGGGAGCGAGTCAATCGTCATGCAACTGAACAGATCCAACATCGAGCTGGTATTCCAGGCCCTGAAGGCCTCGTTCAACAACGCCTACGCCAGCGCCGCGACGGTGTACGCGATGATCGCGCTGGAGGTTTCGTCCACGACCGCGATCGAGGAGTACCCGTGGCTGTCCAACTTCCCGCAGATGCGCGAGTGGGTGGACGAGCGGCACGTGAAGCAGCTGGAAGCCTACAGCTACTCGCTGAAGAACGAGGACCACGAGGCCACCATCGAGATCGACAAGAACGATTTCAGCGATGACCGGCTGGGCATGTACGCGGCCCAGATGCGCGGCGCGGGCGAGACCGCGGGGCGCTGGCCGGACGAGATGGTGATCGGCGCGGTCAACAACGCCTTCGACGCGTCGAAGGGCAAATGCTGGGACGGCAAGGCGTTCTTCGCCGACGATCACCCGCTGTCGGGCAAGAAGACGTTCGACAACCAGCTCGCGGCGGCGCTCAAGGCCGACACCCAGGCGAACGCGGAGGCCTCCTTCGGCAAGGCCGAGGTCGCGCTGATGGAGATGGCCGACCCGGAAGGCCGCCCGCTGGGGCTGATGCCGAAGATCCTGCTGGTGCCGCCGGCGCTGAAGGCGACGGCCAATATCCTGATGAAGGCCGACCGGCTGGACGACAAGCCCAACCCCTACAAGGGCTCGGCCGAGGTCGTCTGCAGCTCGCGGCTGACGTCCAAGACGGCCTGGTTCCTGCTGGGCGAGGGCCCGGGCGGGCTCAAGCCGTTCCTGTGGCAACTGCGCCAGGCGCCGGAGATCGAGATGATCACCGACCCGCAGCACCCGGCCGTGTTCAACCGGCGCAAGCTGCCGGTGGGAGTCCACGCCCGCGGCGCGGCGGGCTACACCCTGCCGCAGCTGGCGGTGGGCTCGACCGGCACCGGCTAGAGAGGCTCGAGGCCCGGACAGGCAGGCGGATAGAGGGCACCCGTGGCGTACGCGACCGTCCAGGACTGCATCGACCGCCAGGGCGCCGAAGCCCTGCGCGAGCTGGCCGACGACGCGGCAGCCGCCGCGGACGCGTTCGCCTGGACCCGCCTGGAGAAGGCCCTTGACGACGCCTCCGACGAGATCGACGCCTACATCGGCGCGCGCCACCGGCTGCCGCTGGATCCAGTCCCGCGGCTGCTGACCAGGCTGTGCGTCGAGATCGGCGCCTACCGCCGGGCGGCCGATGCCGGCATGGTCACCGAAGAGATCCGCGATCGCTACGATCGCGCGATCCGCCTGCTGAAGGACATCGAGGCCGGCAAGGCATCCCTGGGCGCGGTCGACCCGGACCCGCCCGCCGATGCCGCCGGCCGGGCCGCGCAGGTCGTGCAGGTCGCCTCCGGGCCGGCTCGCGTGATGGACCGCGACAGCGTCAAGGGGATGTTCTAGCGTGAGCCTCGCGATCACGGTCGAATCGCCGCAGCTGGCGGCCCTCGAGCTGCGCGTGCGCAAGCTCGCCGCGGGCCTCGGTGACGCCGGCAACCTGTTGGAAGCGCTGGGCGCAGAGCTGGAGAGTCAGACCCGCCGCCGCATCGATGCCGGCGGGCCGGCCCCGGACGGCACTCCCTGGGAGCCCTGGTCGGACGCCTACGAGAAGACTCGCCACGGCGGCCAGTCCCTGCTGCTGTCCGAGGGCAGCCTGCTGGACTCGATCCAGAGCGCGGTCTCTGGCAGCGTGCTCGAGACCGGCTCTTCCCTGATTTACGCCGCCATCCAGCAGCTCGGCGGCACTTCCGACATGCCGGCCGGACCGGCCGCCGTGCCGGCCCGCGAATGGCTCGGCATCGGCCCCGAAGAGGAGCGCGAGCTGGACGGCATCATCGACGCGTGGCTGTCCGCCGCCGCCGCGGAGGCGCTGGCATGACCATAGGCTCGAGCGCGATCGCGGCCGGCCCGGCCGCCGCTCCGGCCCGGCGGCTGCTGGCCGCCTTCTGCATGCTGGCGAGCGATCTCTGGCTGGCCTCCGACAAGGTCCGCTGCGAGATCCACGGAGGGCGCTTCGAGCCGCACGAGCTGGACCGCTTCCCGTCGACGGCTCCCGCGCTGCGCGCCGGCTGCCTGGCAGCCGACCGCATAGCCGACGACGGCGGCGGGGCTGTCAGGCTCGACTTCCGCCTGGCGGCCGTGGCGATCGGCCGCCGCACCGCCGAGGGCGAGCCGGACGGCGCGCAAGCCGCTCGCATCGGCTCCCGCGTCGCCTTCGAGCTGGCTCGCCGGCAGGAGGGCGAGGACGGGGTCCTGCTGTGGCCGCAGGCCTGCTTCTCGGCCGCCGAGCTGGACCCGGCTGTCGCCGGGTTCTCGCGCGGCAACGACATCGGCGAGCCGCGCGAGATCCGCGCCGCCAACCTGTACTCGCCGCGACCCGACGGCAAGGGCTTCGCGTTCTGGGCGGTGACCTGGATGCAGGAATTCCGGGCGCGCTCCGGGGACTTCGACATCGAGCTGCCGGAGCCGGCCGGCATTCCGGCCGAGCTGCTCTCGGCGCGCGCCCCGGAGATCGGGATCCCGCACCGCGACGATTACGACCGGATCTACCCGGAGGCGCGAGCGTGACGCCCGAGAAGCCCGCCGCGGCCCTGGACCTGGGCGAGGTCGCTCGCCGCCAGGCGAACATCGTCCGTGCCGGCACGATCGCCGAACTCGATTTGGCCAAGGCTCGCGCTCGCGCCGACTACGGCCCGGCCGGCAGTCCCGCCCTGACCGGCTGGCTGCCGTGGCTCTCCGCCGCGGCCGGCGAGGACCGCGACTGGCGGCCGCCCTCGATCGACGAGCAGGTCCTGCTGCTGGCGCCCGGCGGCGAGCTGTCCGCCGCGTGGATCCTGCCCGGCTCCTATGCCGGCGATTTCTCCGCACCGGAGTCGTCCGGATCCAAGCGAGTGACGCGCTACCGCGACGGCGCGATCGTCTCCTACGACGCCGAGGCGCACGAGCTGGAGGTCACCCTGCCAGAGGGCGGCAGCGCGACGATCGCCGCACCGGGCGGGGTCGCGATCACCGGCAACCTCTCCGTCGACGGGAATCTCTCCGCGACCGGCGACATTTCCGCGACCGGGGGCGTCTCGGCGGGCGGGGACGTCTCCGACGGGCTGGGCTCGATGGCCGAGATGCGCCAGACGTTCAACGACCACATTCACCCGACCGGCCCCGGCGGGACGATCCTGGCGACGACGACGAAGATGACCTGATCATGACCGGCATCGACGCATCCACCGGCAAGGCCCTGGGCGGCATCGCGCACCTGCGCCAGAGCGTGCGCGACATCCTGACGACTCCCGTCGGCAGCCGCGTGCTGCTGCGCGGCTACGGCTCGCGCCTGCACGAGCTGGTCGACCGGCCCCTGGGCTCCTCCCTGCTGGCGGCGATCCAGGCCGAGGCGGCCGGCGCGCTGGCTCGCTGGGAGCCGCGCCTGCGCCTGCGCCGGATCCGCGCCCAGAGCGCCTCCGGCGGGCGCGTGACGCTGTCGCTGGAGGGCGTCTACCTGCCCTCCGGCGAATCCGTCCGAATCGGACTTGAGGTGCCCGCGTGAGCAGCTCCCCCATCGATCTCTCGCTGGTCCCGCCGCCGGCCGCGGTGGAAAATTTCGCCTTCGACGCGCTGGTCGAGGAGTGGTGGGATCGCGCCGTGGCGGATAATCCCGAGCTGGCCGGCCTAGCCGAGTCCGACCCGGGCCGCAAGTGGACGCGCACGGGCGCCTTCCGCGAGGGCCTGGTGCGCCGGCGCGTCAACGACGGCGCCGAGGCCTGCATGCTGCCGCGCGCGACCGGGACCGACCTGGAGAACCTGGTCGCCCTGTTCGGGCTCAAGCGCGAGACCGTCATCGAGGCGGATCCGGACGCCGACCCGCCCGTCGAGGCGGTCATGGAGTCCGACGAGCGGCTGCGCCGCCGGGCGCTGCTGTGGCCGGCCTCGATCTCTACCGCCGGTCCCGAATCGGCCTACCGCTTCCACGCCCTCAACGCCGACCCCAGGGTCAAGGACGTGCACGTCGCCAGCCCGGCCCCGGGCAGCCTCGCGATCACGATCCTGGCCGCAATCATCGATCCGGCAGATACCGGCGCTGCCCCGCAGGCGCTGCTCGACACGGTCAAGGCCGCCCTGTCCGAAGAGACGGTGCGCCCCATGGGCGACATCCTCGCCGTGCGGTCGGCCGACATTGTCGATTACCGCATCGAGGCGACGCTGCAGGTCGGCTCCGGGCCCGATTCCGCCGTGGTGCTGGCGGCCGCGCAGGCCGCCGTGCGCCAGGCCGCCGATTCCCTGCACGCCCTCGGACGGGGCACCCCGCGCTCGGTGCTGATCGCCGCGCTTCAGGCGCCGGGCGTCCTCAGCGTGAACCTGGCCGCCCCCGCCGCCGACGTCGCCGCGACGGCCGTCCAGGCGGCGCGCGCCTCCGCCATCGAGGTGAGCCTGGCATGAAGGACCTGCTGCCGCCCAACGCGAGCCGGACGGAGCGTGCCGTCGACGCCGCCTCGGCGCGCATCGACGAGCTGCCGGTCCCGCTGCGGGACCTGTGGAACCCCTGGAAGTGCCCCCTGGCCCTGCTGCCCTGGCTGGCCGCGACGCTGGGAGTGGAGACCTGGGACCCGGGCTGGCCCGAGGCGGTCAAGCGGCGCTTCTGCGCGGAGGCTTTCGGGGTGCACCGCGAGAAGGGCACCCCCGCCGCGCTGAAGCGCGTGCTAGGCCTGGCCGGGGCCGTCTTCAACTACGCCGAGGGGCCGGACGCGGAGGCCGAGCTCGCCGCCATGCAGGCCAGGGTCTCGATCTTGAACTCGGAGTCGATCGCCCTGGACAGCATCGACAGCCTGCGCGCCGCGCTGGAGAGGCACAAGCGCGCCAGCGTGCACTTGCAGGTCGAGGCGCTGGCCGGCTTCCGCGCCGAGACGGTCGCGGCCGCCGGATTCGGCGCGCTGCAGGTCGCCCGCTTCGGGTCCGAAGGAGCGACGGCATAGCATGAACTTCCGCTGGACGGACGCGGGGCGGGCGGCGCTGGCCAGCGCCGCGCACGTCGGCACCGCGGCGGTGAAGCTGACCCATCTGGCCCTCGGCGACGGCCAGGGCCCCGGCGGAGAAGCCGACGACAATCGCGCCGCCCTGCGCAACGAGCGCCACCGGGCCGACATCGCGGGCAGGCCCTCCGCAGCCGGCGGCCGGATCGCCTGCCGCGCGGACTTCGAGCCCGACGCCAGCTACGGCGTGACCGAGGCCGGCATCTTCGGCACGGCCGGGGACCCGCCCGGCGCAGAGACCTTGCTGCTGTACTGGACGGGCAACGGCGCCGAGGCCGCCAGGGCCGGTACCGGCCTCGCGCTGGCGATCGCCGCCGTGATCGAGTTCCAGAACGCCGCCGCGGAGGTCGCCGTGACCGTGGGCGGCAACATCGTCTTCGGCGCCACCGACCCGGCCAGCGAGGAAGCGTTCGGCTCGACCCGCTACGCCACCGGAGCGGAGACCGGCGACAAGACGAAGGGCGATCGCTCGGTGACGCCGAAGGGCCTGCACGAGGGCGCCGGCAAGGTGCTGGCTACCCTGCTGGGCAGCGCGCCCGGCGACGGCACGGTCTACCAGCTCAAGGGCAAGGCGGACGGCACGATCGTGGTCGAGGAGCGCACGCAAGACGGCGCCTCGTCCGCGGGGATCGCGGCCAACGCGGCGGCGATCGCCGCGCTGGGGGGCCGCGTCACGACCCTGGAGGGCAAAACGAGCCTTGCCGATCTGGTGCCGGCCGCCGCAGCGACCGACAAGACCTACGTCATCAAGCGGGCCAAGAGCTCGGGAGGAGGTGGCCTCTCTGCAGTGGAGGCCGTGTTTCGCCGTTACGTGACGCCCGGCAGTTACAACTTCACCGTCCCGGCCGGGGTCACCCGGCTGCGGGCCCTGCTGGTCGGGGCCGGCGGCGGCGGAGGGGGAGCCTCCACGTGCGGGGAGAGGGATTACACGGATCAGAACCCTGAGCATGGCGGGGATTACACAGAATTCGAGGGCTGCAACCCCGGAGCCGCGGGGGGCGCCGGAGGGGCGTCCTCGGTGCGCCGGGGAGCCTCCGCCCTGGCCTCCGCGGCGGGCGGGGCCGGCGGCGCTGCCGGGACCGAGACCTCGAGCCACGCCCGCGCCGGGGCCGCGGGCCGCGCCGTCGCCGGCGCGGCCGGGGCCGGCACCTACGGCAGCGGCGGAGACGGCGGCACGGAGGCCGCAGGCAATACCGGCTACCAACGCGACGGAGCCGGCGGAGCGGCGGGGTCGGTGACCGAGAAGACGATCGACACCGTGCCCGGCGAAACGCTGCGGATCACGGTCGGCTCCGGCGGAACGGCCGGGGCCGCGGGGCCCTCCGACAGGGACTGGGACACCACCTACCCTGGCGGGCCCGGGGGTAGCGGCGGAGGAGGTCTCGTCCAGCTGGTGAACGGCTAGGCGGATAGACAGAGAGGAGCAACTGCCATGGCAACGCCCGCATACCTGCACGGAGTCGAGGTCGTCGAGGCGACTACCGGCCCGCGTCCCGTCGCGCCCTCCGGCGCGACCTTCATCGGCATCGTCGGCACCTCGCTCGACGGGCCGCCCGGCGTCGTGCGCACGACCCTCGGCGCGCGCGAGGCCGCCGAGCTGTGGGGCGACGAGGGCACCATCGCGGCGGCGATCGCCGCGATCCACTCCCAGGGCCGCGCGCCCGCCATCGCGGCCGTCAACGCCCTGGATCCGGACACGCACGTGACGGCGGTCGCCGACGAGGTGACCGCCTGGGGTCCTGCCGGGACCGTCGTCCGGCTCGCGCACGCCCGCGTCAGCGAGGTGTCGGTCAAGCAGAAGGGCGGCACAGCCGTCGTCGCTGCCGACTACGAGATCGACGCCGAGGCCGGCACCCTGACGGTGGCTGTCGGCGCGACGTTCGTGACCGATGCCGCCGATGCGGCCAAGGTCACCTATAAGTACCTGGACATCTCGCTCGTCACCGCCGCCGACGTGGCTGCGGCCGCGCCGCTGTTGTGCGAGGCCGAGGAGGCCTCCGGCCGCACTCCGGACATCCTGATCGCGCCGGGCTTCAGCTCGACGGTGACGCGCTCGGCCGGCCAGGTCATCGAATCCGCGCCGGTGGCGAGCGCGCTGGCCGCGGTGGCGGACCGCTGCCGCGCGATCGTCTTCGCCGACGCGCTGGCCTACCGCGCCACGCAGGGCTCCCGGCGCGTGATGGCAGTCGACCCGGCCGTGAAGGTGCTGGCGGCCGGCGGGGGCACCGAGACCCGGCCCCTGTCCGGCTACGCGGCGGGGCTGACGGCTCGCATCGACGCCGAGGTCGGATGGTGGGCCTCGCCCTCCAACCGCGAGCTGCGCGGCATCGCCGGCGCCTCGCGCTTCGTCTCCTTCGGGCTCGGCGACGCCAACTCGGAAGCCAACCTGCTCAACGCCTCCCAGGTGACGACGGTCATCCGCTCCAACGGCTGGCGGCTGTGGGGCAACCGGACCTGCTCGAACGATCCGAAGTGGCAGTTCCTGTCGGTGGTGCGCATCGCCGACAAGATCAACGAGCAGATCCTGCGCTCGCACATGTGGGCGGTCGACCGCAACATCACCGCGACCTACGTCGAAGACGTGGTCGAAAACGTCAACGCCTACCTGCGGGATCTCAAGCGCGACGGCGCCATCCTGGGCGGGCGCTGCTGGGCCGACCCAGACCTGAACCCGGTTTCGTCGCTCGCGAAGGGCAGGCTGTATCTGGACTTCGACTTCACGCCGGCCGCCCCGGCCGAGCGGATCACCTTCCGCTCACGGGTGGTCGACGACTACGCCGAGACCGTCATCTAGGGCGGCTTAAGGGAGCTTCAAGGAGGATTCAATCATGGCAGCCCCGAAACTGCTCAAGGATGTCAACCTGTTCATCGACGGGCGCGGCTACGCCGGCAACGTCGAGGAGTTTGAGCCGCCCAAGCTGGCGATCAAGACCGAGCAGCACCGCGGCGGCGGCATGGACGCTCCGGTCGAGGTCGACATGGGCATGGAGGCGCTGACGGCGACGGCCACGCTGTCCCACGCCGCTCGCGAGGCGCTGAAGCTGTTCGGGCTGGCGCCGGGCAACCTGGCGCCGATGACCCTGCGCGGATCGCAGGAGAACGAGGCGGGCACCGAGGTCGAGGCCGTTGTCTACAGCCTGCGCGGCTCGATGAAGGAGGTCGACCCGGGCACGTGGAAGTCCGGCGAGAAGGCCCCCTGCAAGGTGACGCTGGCGCTGCGCTACTACAAGCTGGAGATCGGCGGGGAGGCGATCCACGAAATCGACGTCGAGAACATGACGCGCGTCATCAACGGCGTCGACCAGCTGGCCGCCAGGCGCCAGGCGCTGGGCCTGTAGGGGCCGCCAAGAGAGGAGTTGACCGGGTTACGGAGGAGCCACAGTCATGACGAAGTACGAAGACCTGCCTCGCAACGAAAGCGGGGGCGTGATTGCCGAGAAGATAGAGTTCCCCGTCGAGCTGGGCCTGCTGCGCCCGGTCGAGGCCGGGGGTCGCAAGCTGGAGTCGCTGTCGCTCCGCGAGCCGACGGCGCTGGATATCGAGCTGTGCTGGAAGCATCCCGGGGAGATCACGCGCATGGTGCACCTGCTGGCGTCGCTGGCGGAGCTGTCGCCGGACGAGGTGCGCGCCCTGAAGGCTGCGGACTTCGCGCGCGCGGCCGAGGCGGCCGGCGCTTTTTTGTAGATCCCCGGACGCTGCGGGAGACGATCGCGGTCGCGGCAGGAGCGTTCGGATGGAACCTGGTCGAACTCAAGCGATTGCCGCTGGGCGAGCTCTTGGAGTACGCGCGCCTAGGCGGCCGGCTCGTCCGCCAGCGCTTGTAGGATCCCCCAGCCGGCGCCGAGCCCTGCCGCAGCGGCCAAGAGCCAGCCCGCCGCGCTCGCCAGCCAGCAGAAAGCTAGCAGGTACAGAACGGCCTTGATCGCGAACCAGGCGCACGCGATGACGCTGTCCAGCAGGGCGAGAAGGAGCACGGGGACAGGATAGCATGCCGGATCTGAAGGCAGCGATCGTCCTGAGCGCGATCGACAAGGCGACGGCGCCCCTTAAGGGACTGTCCCGGTCGGCAGGCGGCACGCAGGCGGCCCTGGCCAGGCTCGGCAACCAGTCGGCCTCGGTCGCGAAGCTGTCCGGATTGCAGAGCAGCCTGGGCAAGCTGGCCTCGCGGCTGGACGCCTCCAAGAAGCGCACAGCCGAGCTCGGCCGCCAGATGAAGGCGGCCGAGAGTCCGTCGAAAAAGCTGCAGTCGGCATTCGAGCGATCGCGGCGCGAGACGATCCAGCTGGCGGGCGCGCACAAGCGGCAGCGCAGCGAGCTGCGCAATCTCTCCGCGAGCCTGCGCCGGGCGGGCCTGGACACCCGGCGCCTGGACGCCGAACAGGAGCGCCTCAACCGGACCTCGGAAAGATTGCGGCGGCGGCTAGCCAGGCTGGCCAAGACGGGCGGAAGCCCCCGGCGCGGGGGCGGGGCCCTGATGGGGCACGTCGGCGCGCTGGGCGCTTACGCCGGGGGAGGCGCCCTGCTGCGCGGGCTGCGCGGCTTCTTCGGGACGGCCTCGAAGTTCGAGGACATGGAGTCGACGCTGGCGACGATCGAAGGCTCCGGCGCCAAGGCGGAGAAGTCGTTTGAATGGATCGAGAAATTCACCGCCGGGACGCCCTATCAGCTCGACCAAGTCGGCGAGGCCTTCGTCAAGCTGCGAGCGTACGGGATAGATCCCATCGGCGGCGCGCTGCGCACGCTGGGCGACACGGCGTCGGGCATGAGCAAGAGCCTGGACCAAGCCGTAGAGGCGCTCGCGGACGCACGGGTCGGCGAGTACGAGCGGCTCAAGGAATTCGCCATCAAGGCGCGCACGAGCGGAGGCGAGGTTACCTTCACGCTGGACGGCGAGAGCAGGACTGTCGCCAAGGACTCCGGAGACGCGATCGAGGGCGCGGTGCTGAGCCTGATGGAGGGCAAGTTCGGCGGCGGGATGGAAGCCAAGATGAAGCTCTTCAGCGGCTTGATGTCGAACCTGGCCGACAAGTGGACCACGTTCCAGAACATGGTCATGGAGGCAGGCCCCTTCGAGCTGGTCAAGAATCGCCTTCGCCGCGTCCTGGACGCGCTCGACGCCATGCACGAGAGCGGCGATCTGGAGGCATACGCCGCGAGGATCGGCCACGCCCTCAAGAATGCATTCCTAGTGTTCGAACAAGATGTCTGGCCGGTCCTCAGGGATGACATCTGGCCGGCGCTGAAGGATATCGGCGGCTGGATCGAGACGATCTGGAAGGCGGCGAACAAGGCCGCCGAGGCTTTCGGCGGATGGGGCAACGTGCTGAAGCTTCTCGCCGCGTACAAGATATTTCAGCTGGGCGCCGGCCTCACGCGAGGGGTGCTCGGCAAGGGGAAGGCGGCTTGGGAGTTCGGCGGCGACGTCAGGGACGCATGGGCGGACCGCGCAGTGAAGGGGGCGCGCGGCAAGCTCTGGAAGGGGGCCGTCGACCTAGGCCGCGGGGGAGTCGCGGCGGGCAAGTCCGGCCTCGGCAAGCTGGCCGGCTGGCTTCTGCGCCTCGGAGGGTTCATCGTCCCGCTGGCGTCGGTCGCGCTGAAGGGCCTCGCCGTGCTGGCCGGCGCGATTACCGGGCCGATCGCGGCCGCGGCGGCCGCGATCGCCATCGCCGGTGTCCTGATCTGGAAGAACTGGGAGCCGATCAAGGGATTCTTTGCCAAGCTGTGGGAGGGCGTCAAGAAAGCCTTCTCGGCCGCCTGGGAGTGGCTCTCGTCGATCGACTGGTCCGGCCTGGGGGAGAAACTGCTGTCGACGCTGGCCGCGGGCATCAGGGCCGCGGTCGGGCTGCCCTTCAAGGCGCTGGAATTCGCTCTCGGCAAGCTGCGCGACCTGCTGCCCGGCTCCGACGCCAGGGCCGGCCCGCTGTCGCGGCTGACCGCGTCCGGCATGGCGATCCTGCCGACCATGGGAGAGGGCGTGCGCCGGGCCGGGCCCGGCGGCCTCCAGCGGCCGCTCGCCAGGGCGCTGGGAACGGCCGCGGCCGGCCTTGCCCTGTCCGGCCCGGCGATCGAGGCCGCGCGACCCGGGATTCCCCTTGCCGCGGCGCCCGCCCCGGCAGCGCGGAACCTGGCGCCGGTCGTGCACAACCACTACAGGATCGACATCCGGCAGCTGCCCGGAGAGGACGCGCAGGACCTCGCCGAGCGCGTGCTGCGCGAGATCGAGGCGCGCCAGGCCCTAGTCGGCAGGGAGGCGACCGGCGATGCCTACTGAGCTGATGACGCTCGGGGGCTACGTCTTCGGCGTCGACTCGGCCCCGTATGACGAGCTGCGCCAAGCGGCCGAATACCGCTGG
Source organism: Bryobacterales bacterium (assembly GCA_028819215.1). GTDB lineage: Bacteria > Acidobacteriota > Terriglobia > Bryobacterales > UBA6623 > VXMF01. Next base: position 221,255 of record JAPPMG010000096.1, on the reverse strand, counting down.
CCGCCGCAAGACCGCATTGGCCGCCCCCCGGCTCGCCAGTGGCTCGGGCCGGGCGAGGAGACGATCGACCTGCGCGGCACGATCTATCCGGTCCGGCGGCGCGCCGAGGCCGAGCTGGACGCCCTGCGCGCCGAGGCCCTCAAGGGCGAGCCGCTGAGACTGCAGATGGGCACGGGCGAGATCCTCGGGCTGTGGGTCATCGAGCGGATCTCGGCGACCGGCAGCGCCTTCCTGGAAGGAGGCGCTCCGCGCAAGGCCGAGTTCAGCGTGCGGCTGGCCTATTACGGAGCGGACGGAGACGACGGCAGGGTCGGGTTCCTCGGCGGCGACACCGCTGTCGCGAGCGCGGCCTCCGCGACCGTGGCCACCCTGCCGCAGGCGCTGCCCTCCGAGCTGGCGCTGGAGCTGCCCGCCGAGCTGCCGCTGCCCGCCGAGCTGCCCTCGCAGCTGGCGGGCTCGCTGCCCCCGGGCCTGCCCGAGGGGCTGGCGGACGGCCGGGGAGGACCCTACGGCGCGGTCCTGTCCGCGCTGGCGGACGGGCGCGCGCCACTGCCGGGCCCGGTCGGCGAGCTGCGCGGGCAGGTGCGCCAGCTGGCGGGGCGGCTGGACCTGGAAAGGGAAGTGCAGTCGTACTTGCGAGACCTGCCCGGCGGCTCCGAGGACGCGGCCCGCCAGGCCTTGCGGGTCGGCGCCCTGGAGGCCGTGCTCAAGCCGCCGGAAGCCGCCCTGCGATACGTGGGAGGAGTTCTGTAATGGCTGCCTGGGTCACCGCCGAGGGCGACATGCTCGACGCGATCTGCCGCCTGCATTACGGCCCCCGGCCGGGAGCCGCCGAGGCCGTGCTGGAAGCCAACCCCGGCCTCGCCGATCGCGGGCCGGTGCTGCCGGCCGGCGTTCGGATCGAACTGCCGGAACTGGAAGAGGCGTCCCCCTCCAGGGGTACAGTGAGACTGTGGGAGTGACGCCTTGAAGCCCGTATTCCAGATTGTCATCGATGGTCGCCAAGACATCACGGATCTGGCTCGAGACCGCTGGCTGGCCCTGACGGTCACCGATCAAGCGGGCCGCCTGTCCGACTCGGCCGAGCTGCGCCTGGACAACCGCGACGGCGCGATCCGGCTGCCTCCCAGGGGCGCGAAGATGACCGTATCGCTGGGCTACGAGGGCGCCCCGGCCGTCGTCTCCGGCACCTATACGGTCGACGAGTTCGAGATGTCCGGACCGCCCGCCACGCTGGCGATCCGGGCCAAGGGCGCCGACATGCGAGGAGAGCTGAAGGCGCAGAAGACGCGCTCCTGGGACGACGTCTCGCTGGGGGATCTGGTCGGCGAGATCGCCGGCGATCACGGCCTGAAGGCGCGCGTGGGCGCCGCCCTGCGCGCCCAGACGATCCCGCACCTGGACCAGACCGAGGAGTCCGACCTGCACCTGCTGACGCGCCTCGCCAAGGACCGCGACGCGGTGGCCAAGCAGGCCGGGGAATGGCTGCTGTTCGTGCCGCGGGGCGAGGCCTCCAGCGCGACCGGCAAGCCCATGCCGCGCATCGAGATCCGCCCCGGCGACACCAAGCGCTGGCGCGTGACGATCGCCGACAGGGAGGCCTACGCCTCCGTGAACGCGCATTGGCACGACCCCGAGACGGGAGAGCGGCGGACCGAGACGGCCGGCTCGGGGAGCCCGGCGCGGACCCTGCGGCAGGCCTATGCCAGCGCCTCGGAGGCGGCGGCCGCGGCCAAGGCGGAGCTGGCCAGGTCAGGCCGCGACGCGGTCACGCTGTTCGCAGACCTGACCCCTGGGAACCCCTCGGCGGCGGCCGAGGCGGAGCTGCGGACGGCCGGATTCGGGGATGGCATCGACGGCTCCTGGACGTGCCGGAGGGTGGTCCACACGCTGGACCGGCGGGGGTATTCAACGGCCGTTGAGGCGGAGTTGAAGGATGCTTGAAGGGTCCTTCAGGAGGTGTTTCCCAGCAACCTTTTCCGATAACGCGGTACACAACATGTAGTAGGGCGCAGAAACTAGGGATTCATTTCAAGTGTTCCAAAATATCATTTCAAGTGTTCGCTTACACGGGCCATGCATCGTGTCGGGGTCCAGTCGCCCGCTGGTCCCTGGCAGGCCCCGAGGGCGGCCGCTACGCTCTCTAGCTAAGGGCGGGCTACGGGCCTACAACCGCGACGCCCATCAGACCCCTCGCTTCGTTGTACACACCGAAAGCGAACGCTCCGGAGCCTTCCTTGAAGTCCCACAGGAAGGGTCGCTGGTTGGCACCGGGCCCGCCCAGCGGCCGGACCGTCGAGTACGCTCCGTCCGGCAGCGCAACCACCGTCGGCGCTGCTGTGGCAAGGTCCCAAGTCACGATGCCTGTTCCCGGAAACGCTCCGCCGCCAGTCCGCCGCACGTTGGCGAATGCTCGTCCGACCAAGGGCATCATTCCGAAGCCGCGCCGGCCTTGCTGGATCAGCTGGAAGGTGCCTGGTTCAATGCGCTCGAATCCTTCGGGAAGCGCTAGGTGGGTGGCAGAAGCAGCTTCCAAGTCCACGACCAGCAGGCCCGCGTCACCCGCGAACGGCTGGAGCAGGATCCCTTGGTTGTTGACCCTGGGTTCGCCGACGGTCGCGAGCGCCACCAGCTTGCTTTCGCTGAAGAGGTGCTGTGTTTGCTGGTTGTTGTACGGGATGCCCATGGGCGTTCCCTCCGCGTCGCTCGGGAACACGATGTTCCGGTAGTCGCCCGTCACGGCATCGATGACATGAATTCGCGTCGATGCCATGTAGGCCACTTCGCGCGCGCCGTCCCCGAAATACAGGTAGCTGTTGACAGTGCCCCTGAGCCAAGCATCGAGCCGCACGTCATCGCCGGGCGTGATCTGAGTGAGGTCCCGCGACTCGGTGTCGAAGAGCAGCACCCGGTCCCCGGCGCAGAGCCGGCCCTCGCGCGGTTCGGCGAAGTCGTAAAGGAGCTGGTCGGAGCCCACGATCGCGAGGGTCCGCGTCGCCGGGACCCTGAGCCAGCGAACCGCGTTGGTGCAGTTGGCCGCAAAGACTCCCGACGGGAACTCGATGGCTGCAGCGGTCATCGTCGCGGTCGCTGCCGGAGCATCCGGGGCATCGGGAGCTGGGGCGGGCGGCAAGACAATCTCGAAGGCGACAATGCCGTCCCGGGTCCGATCCGACTTGCGCGCAGCCACGTAGGCTGTCGTCTGGCCAGCGAATCCGCCGCTGACCGGGGCAAGCGACAGTGCGCCGACCGGGTCCCCGTTCGCGTTCAGCCGCCGCGGAGGCTCGATCGGATCCCAGCCGTCCGGGAACGGGACCTGGGCGACGGCGTTCGCGTCCGCGTCGAACAGGACCGCTTGTGGCCCCAAGCCGTCGGCGAGGGAATCCGGGCCCAAGACGCGAAAACGGTGCCCGCGGGGAAAATTCCAGCCTTGCGCGAGGTTGTATCGCAGGTCGCCCACTACCAGCGGACTGGGCAATGCTGCAGCGCTTCCCTCGTCTTCGCCCACGATTGTGCCGGAAAGGTCGACCACCACGTTGCCGGACTCTGCGCTGGGCCGTTCCAGCCGCAGCGTGCTGCTGTTCCCTGTTCCAATCTGGAGCCGGAGTGTGCCGCCTTCGATCGCGACCGTCTCACTGGCCCCGGCTGCGGTGTCCACCACAAGCAGCTCGTCGGACAGGCCCGCGGCAAGAGCTGCGTCCGGTGCCACGAGCGCTGCCAGCACGCTGCTGTTGGCCGCGCTCTCGAACGGTCGGTGCTGGACGTTGGGGTTCGGAGCGTTCGGCCAGGAGGGCAACAGGCATTCAGTGAGCGTTGTCACAGAGTCGCGGCGGAAGTCCATCAGGTGCACGTCGGGATAGCAGCCTTGGTTGCTGTCCAAAGCCCCGCTCAGGGAGGCGAAGTACGGGTTGAGTGTGCTCAGTTGGATCCGGTCCGCCGAGGTCACGCCGGCCGGCACCGCCATGTAGCGTGCGGCGGGCTCATTGATGGGCCCCATCACGCCCGAGGCGCCCTGGTTGCCGGAGACCCAGCGGTAAGCCTCCGTGGGCCTGGCCATCTCAGGGACGCTGAACGTCATCTGATAGACGCCGACTAGGTCCGTTGACGGCACGACGGACAGGCTCTCGACGGGAAGGCCGCCGAGGAACGCGCGCTGCGGAGGATTCATCGCATAGGTCGTGTCGGCGGCGGCTGATCCCGTCGCGAGAGCCGGCGTCGTTTCGCCGATCCCGGAGGCGAACACGCGGATGATGCTGCCCGCACTAATCGCTGCGGTGGCCTCCAGCAAGACACCGGTCCCGGACGGCGGCTCGCCTGGGGAACCTAGGGCGATCGGGGCAGAGCTCGCTGGCTCGGGCGGCGCGTCCGTCGGGAGAGTCGCACTCTCCGCGATCGGGGCGCTGGTTCCGTCGTGCCGGACCAAAGCCACGTTGATCGTGGCCACCTGAACCGATATCGGTGCGCTCGACTCCTCGCCCACGCGAACCACGACCTCAGCTTGGCCGGTGGGTGTCTCCCAAGGAATCTGCGCATTGATCTGCATCGGGGAGACGAAAAAGAGCGGTGCTGCCGTGCCATTGATCAGGACCTCGACGACCGGGTCCCCGAGAGCCACCGGCAGGGGCAGGCTCTCCGCGCCGATGTGCGCCCCGGCAAGGCCCTCTCCGCGAATCGTGAGGATGCCGCCCCGTGGCACGGTCGCCGGCGGGTCCGCGAGCGAGATGCCGTTCGTCACGCTGCGGATCCCGATTGCTGGGGCCGCAGCCGCCCACTCGGCAACAGCCAGAAGAAGAAGTGGAGCGAAAACGAGTCGTGGCGGAAACATTACCAACCTCGCTTGGTCCGCGTTAGCATAATCCCTCGCATCTGTCGGTGCAAGGCCTCCGGCGTTCGGAGAGCGACCGAAGCCGTCCTGGAAGGTGGCCGGGAATCCCGATCTCGGTTAAGGGGTGAGGTCGCCGAGGGTCTGCGACCCCAGTCATTCAGGAAACGGCCTGCCGATATAATCGGTGTCTCCGATGGCCCACAAGGCACCATTTCGATTGGACGGTAGAACGGCGCTGGTCACTGGCGGCGGCAGCGGTATAGGAGAGCAGACCGTGCGCGCTCTTGCAGGGAGCGGGGCCCGCGTGCTCGTCGCCGATCTGAACGCCGAGGCGGCGCAAGCCGTGGCAGACGATGTCGCGAATGCCGAGCCGCTTCTTCTGGATGTGACCGATCCTGTCGGCGTGCAGAGCGCGCTGGAACAGGTCCGCTCGCTCGACATCCTTGTCAACAACGCCGGGATCGGCCACGTGGGCATGCTCGAGGAATGCACGCTGGACGACTTCCGCAGCGTGATGCGGGTGAACGTCGAGGGCATGTTCATCGTCACGGCTGCAGCGCTGCCCCTGCTCATGCGCTCGGATCGCCCGTGCATCGTGAACATCGGCTCCGTCGCGGGACTGGTCGGCGTCAAGCGGCGTTTCGCCTACTGTGCGTCCAAGGGCGCGGTGGTCAGCATGACCCGGTCACTGGCGGCCGACTACGCCGGCAAGATACGAGTGAACTGCGTGTGTCCGGGCACCGTGGACACGCCTTTTGTAGAAGCGTACTTGGAGAAATATCACAAGCACGAAAAAGCAGAAACCCGCAAGCAGCTTAACGCCCGCCAGCCGATCGGCAGGCTGGGCAAGCCCGACGAAATCGCCCACTTGGTTCTGTACCTGTGTTCGGACGAGGCTGAGTTCGTGCACGGTTCGATGATGGCGATTGATGGCGGCTGGACCGCGCTGTAGTCCTTCGCCGGAACTCCCTGTGGAATAATGGCCTCGTGATGACTGCTGTGCTGCGGGCCCTGCTTCTCGCAGGTCTCTTCTCTGCCGGTGCGTGGGCCAACGTGAGCCTGCCGGCGCTTTTCGGTGACCACATGGTCGTCCAACGCGACCTTCCGGTTCATGTCTGGGGCAAGGCCGAGCCGGGCGAGGCGGTGGAGGTCGCGTTTCGCGGCCAAAGCGTGGCTGCGGCCGCTGCGGAGGACGGCCGCTGGGAAGTGTACCTGGACCCCGGATCGGCGGGCGGCCCGTTCGGACTGGTTGTGGAAGGCAACAACCGGATCGAAATCGAGGATGTCCACGTCGGCGAGGTATGGGTCGGTTCAGGCCAGTCCAACATGGTTTGGCCGCTCCAGCGTAGCCGCGATGCGGAGGAGGAAATCGCGGCAGCGCAGTTCCCTGGAATCCGTTACTTCAAAGTCGCGCTGAACACTTCCGACACGCCGCTAGACGACGTCGAGGGCCAGTGGCAGGTCGTCTCGCCGGACACAGCGGGGGAGTTCTCGGGAGTCGGGTACTTCTTCGCTCGCCACCTGCACGAGCGACTGGGAGTTCCGATGGGCATCATCCAGTCCGCTTGGGGCGGGACGCCGGCCGAATCGTGGACAAGCGCACGCACGATGGCAGAAGAACCCGCGCTCGCGAACATGTCAGCAGAGTTCGCCACCGAGGCCGCAGCCGACGAGCGAGTATACGCCGAGCGACTCGCCGCTTGGGAAAAGCGCTCCGCCGCCGCCAAGGCTGCGGGACAGGAAGTGCCGCGCAGACCTCCGCCGCCTCGCGCTCTGCGGCCGCAGAACAAGCCCAGCGCCCTGTTCAACGCGATGGTCGCACCGCTGTTGCCGTATGCCATTCGCGGAGCGATCTGGTACCAGGGCGAGAACAACGCCCACCGCGGCCAGGGCTACTTGTACCGCCGCCTCTTCCGGTCGATGATCGAAGGCTGGCGGCACGAATGGGGAATCGGCGCCTTCCCATTCCTGTTCGTTCAGTTGGCCAACTTCGGCCGCGTCCCCGAAGAAAGCACTTGGCCCGAACTGCGGGAGGCTCAGGCCATGACCCTCGGGTTGACGAACACGGGCATGGCGGTGACGATCGACATCGGCAATCCGACCGACATTCATCCGCGGAACAAGCAGGACGTGGGGCTGCGTCTGGCACTGGCAGCCCGCGCGATCGCCTACGGCGAGCACGACCTGGAATATTCCGGACCGATCTTCCGCCAGGCCACGCGTGACGCCTCGGGGCTCAGGCTGTGGTTCGACCACGTCGGCGGCGGGCTGGAGGCCCGCGGGGGCCAATTGGAAGGCTTCCAAGTTGCGGGCCGCGACGGCAAGTTCGTCAGCGCCCAAGCGAGCATTTCAGGCAATACCGTGCTGGTGTCGAGCGCCGAGGTGAAGCATCCTGTTCGCGCGCGCTACGCATGGGCAGCCGACGCCAAGGGAAACCTCTTCAACGATGCGGGCCTGCCAGCTTCCCCATTCCAGACCATGGAATAGCGGGCAGATCGGGTAGCGGATGGACGCACAGCCCACGCCCATCGTCAAGGACCTAGTGCTTGTTGGCGGCGGGCACAGCCATATAGCGGTCCTGAAGATGTTCGGCATGAAACCCGTGCCGGGCGTGCAGCTGACCCTAGTGTGCCGCGACGTGCACACGCCCTATTCGGGCATGCTGCCCGGCCTGCTGGCCGGGCACTACACGTTCGACGAGGCCCACATCGACCTGCGCAAACTCGCGGTCTTCAGCCAAGCGCGGTTCATCCACGACTCGGTCACCGGATTGGATCTGGCCGGCCGCGAGCTCCGATTCGCCAACCGGCCGCCGATCCCATATGACCTGCTGTCGCTGAATACAGGTTCGACTCCCGGCACGAGGGACGTACCCGGAGCCGACCAATTCGCGGTACCGGTCAAGCCCATCAGCAATTTGTTGCCGCGCTGGGAAGCTCTGCTGGGTCGCGTTGAACGCTTGCAGGACACGCCCGCAATAGCAGTCGTAGGAGCCGGGGCGGGCGGCGTCGAGCTCGCATTGGCGATGCAATACCGCTTGAGGGCGCACTTCGCCAGCGCCGGTACGGCTAGGGATCCCGAGATCCACGTCTTCAGCGAGACAGCCGAGATCCTGCCCACGCACAACGCCCGCGCGCGCAAGAAGTTCAGGCGCATCTTGGCCGAGCGCGGCGTGAAGGTGCATACCCAAACCCGGGTAGCCGAGGTCTCTCGCGACGGCCTCCGCACCGCCGACGGCTGGAGAGGCCACTTCCACGAGGTGGTCTGGGCGACCAAGGCTTCCTCCTCCGCATGGCTGGCCGACTCGGGACTGGCATGCGACGACCAAGGCTTTGCGCTGGTGGACGAGTGCCTGCGCTCGGTCTCCCATTCCGATGTCTACGCCGCGGGAGATGTTGCCGCCGTGCAGGTCCACCCGAGGGAAAAGGCCGGTGTCTTCGCCGTGCGGCAAGGGCCGCCGCTCGCGCGCAACTTGCGGCGTGTTCTGCTGGGCGAGCCGGCGCGCCGATTCCGGCCGCAGAGCCGGTTCCTAAGCTTGATCAGCACGGGCGACCGCTATGCCGTCGCGTCCCGCGGCAGCTGGTCCGTCGAGGGAGCTTGGGCCTGGAAGTGGAAAGACTGGATCGACAGGCGCTTCATGGACAGGTTCTCGGACCTGCCTGAAATGAACGCTGACGAGGCTGGCGCGTCCAAACTGCCGCAAGCCGTACTCGACAGTGCCGAACTACCCGAGCGCGAGATGCGCTGCAGGGGCTGCGCATCCAAGGTGGGCGCGACCACGCTTGGCGGGGCGCTGGAGGCGATCAAGCCATTCTGGCGCGAGGACGTCCCGGCTGGGCTGGGCTCAAGGGACGACGCCGCAGTGATCAACGTTCCTGCGGGCAAGTCGATCGTGCAGTCCGTCGACTTTTTCCCGGCAATCGTCGACGATCCCTATCTATTCGGCCAGATCACCGCGAATCACTCCCTGAGCGACATCTACGCCATGGGCGCGGTGCCGCAATCAGCCCTCGCCGTGGCGGGCATCCCGTTCGGCACCCCTTCCAAGGCCGAGCACCTGCTGCGCCAGATGCTGCTGGGCGCAGACCTCGTATTTCACGAAGCCGAGGTCAACTTGGCGGGCGGCCACACGAGCGAATGTCCCGAACTGGCGCTTGGATTCGTAGTTAACGGCCTCGCCGACCAAGACCAAGTACTGCTAAAGGGCGGCCTGCAGCCGGGCCAAGCCTTGATCCTGACCAAACCCCTTGGAACGGGGGTCTTGTTCGCAGCCGAGATGCGGCTGGAGGCCAAAGGGCGGTGGATTGACGACGCGATCGACTCCATGCTGCAGCCCAGCCGCCGGGCTGCGGAAATCATGCGAGACCACGGGGCGATCGCCTGCACGGATATCACGGGATTCGGACTCGCTGGACACTTGGTGGAAATGCTGGAAGCCTCGGGCGTAGCCGCCTCATTGGACTTGAACTCGCTTCCGGCTCTTGCCGGGGCCATGGCATGTTTCGAAGCCGGAGTGCGAAGCACTCTGGACCCCGAGAATCGAAAGGTCTGGGACCGTGCAGCCAACGGCAGTTCACCAGCGGGCCATCCGGCATTTTCCCTGCTGTTCGATCCCCAAACATCCGGCGGACTTCTCGCGGGCGTGCCCGCACCGAACGCGGAATCGTGCCTTGCAGCCCTGCGCGAAGGAGGCTATGGCTCTGCCGCCCGGATCGGAACGGTCGAGGAGTCCGCTCGCGACGGCGCGATTCTGTCCGCTGCGTGAGCGGGCAAGCGTCACTCGAAGAACAGTTCTTGGCCGGCCACCGCCAGCGCGTGGGTGATCATGGCCGGCGTGATACTGCCCGACTTCAAGTAGGCTCGCCCGCAGAACCAACCCAGCACGGCAGCAGTGGCGGCGTACCCCCAGTTGGGGAAGTCGCCTCGGCCGAGATGCACCGCGCCGAAGAGCACGGCCGCCACCCCCTGGGCAATCAGAGGCCGTCCGAGCGAAGCACCGAGAAGGTTCTGCACGACCCCCCTCAGCAAGAATTCCTCGGCCAAGGCCGTGGTGAAGTAGATCCCCAGCAGCTTGCCCACGGCCCCGGCAATGGCGCCAAGAGGGTCCACGAGCGGGGGGTCCCACCTCAGATACCCCGTCGACAGGCCGACAATGACGATCCACGGAAGGCTGTATGTCGCGCTGTCGAGCGCCGGCCGCCAGTCCTGACGGCGAGGCACGAGCCGAAACGCCGTGCCTTGGAGCTTCCGCAATCCGAGAAACACGTACAGGCCCATGGGAATCAGCATCAGCTTCCCGAGGGCGTCCAGACGGTGCGCAGGCGGGTCAAACCCTTGGTAGATCTCGCGGAACATCGGGCTGAGGCCGCTGATCATGGGATACGCCAAGGCGCAAGCTACGACCAAGTCCTGCCACGCGAGCCGCTGTCGCGTGACCGGAAAGAGCACGTAGGGCAGCGTCACGCAGGCGCACAACAGGACGAGCCGGGCCAACGATTCCAGCGCAAACAATCCGGTCGGAACGGCATAGATTACGTACGGGGTGACGGACACCGCTACGAGTGCGGCCGCCAGCGCGAACGGCGAAAGCGCGCCGCACACCGAATTCCTGACCGGACGGGAGACAGCGGCACAGTAAAGCGCTGCCTGCCAGCAGAACGCCGCAACGACCGGAACCGCGATGTCCGCGGGGAACTCGAAGCGCTGTGCCAGAATGAAGCCGGCAACGGCAAGCGTCATGCAGACACCGCCGAGACCTGCCCAGAACCTTGTCAGGCTGGGAGCACCGTGTAGCCTGTCCGCCACGGTCAAGGTACTCATCGTAGCGATATGGGTTGCAGCCGGGCCGCATGCGAGAGCGGAGTTTCCGGCCGACTTGGTCCGCAGCGTCGCAGACGCGGGCAGCAGGCTGGTCGCGGAGCGCGACAACTACACCTACACGCAGCGATTTCGATTCGTCGAGTTCAAGGGCAGCCGGCCCGCCGGCCACTACGAGGAAGTGCGCGACATCACCTTCACGGGCACAGGCGAACGCCTAGAGCGGCACCGCAGGAAACCGATCATGCGGCTGCAGCGGATGCGCTTGACAGAAGAGGACTTCCGAGACCTGCGCGACGTGAATCCGTTCGTGCTCACACGCGAGACCCTACGCTTTTACAAGGTCGGCTACAAGGGAATCGAACAAGTGGACGGACTGGACTGCCACGTGTTGGCAGTCCGACCCAGACAGATCCTATACGGCCAGCGTTTCTTCGACGGCCTGCTCTGGGTCGGCGTGGAGCATGGACAAGTGGTGCGCGCAGGAGGGCGCCCCGTGCCGCAGCTCCACCGCATCAAGGACAGCAACCTGTTCCCGGCCTTCATGACCGACTACGGGCCCATTGACGGGAAACATTGGTTCCCGATCCGCACCGAGGGCGACGACATCCTGCCGTTTCCGACGGGCAACCAACGGGTGAGGGTGCTGATTGAATACTCCGACTACAAGAAATTCAGCGCCGAGTCGACCGTCACATTCAGCGACACACCCCCCGAGGCAGGGCCTGCGAGCGAAGCAGCGCCGGCACCGTGACTTCTGCGCGCAGCATTGCATGTCGATGACATCCCTGCCGAGGGTGGAGCGCCAAGAGCGCATCGACCACGTGCACCAATGCGTTCTCAGGCGCGGTGGCGTCTTTATGCTCATCGCCCGTCTTCCGGCCTCGCCACGCAGCAAGCAGTAGCCGCCTAACCTTGCTGTCCCGGTAACAGGCACGCGTGTACAATCTGGATTCGGATGCGGATCGTACTCGTCGTCGCGTTGGTCTTGATGGCTCCAGCTGTCGGACCGGCACAAGAGCACTTGGGCAAGACGCTCGACCAGTGGCGGGCGGATCTCGACAGTGCCGAGCAGATCGACCGCTTGCTGGCCGCTAGGGCCATCGGCGAGATGGCAATCGGCCAGCAAGCCGGAGCTACCGAGGCAATCCTTGAGTCTTTGGGCCATGAGGACGGTTCCGTGCGTTTCTGGGCGGCGGTCGCGACGATCCACCTGCCCGCGTTGGACGCCGATGCTCTAGCGCTGCTGAAGGAGGCGCTTGCTGATCCGGTGCCGGAAGTAAGGGTCCAAGCGGCGCGCGCCCTGGTCGGCACGCCAGCCGAGCCAGAGGCGCTGCGAACCTTGGCAGAGCTCCTCTCCCACCGCAATCGAGGTGTCCGCCTGCAGGCGGTGCATGCCGCCGACGCGATCAAGGACAAAGCCGCCCCGCTGGTCAAGGAGTTGCAAGCGGCCACGGAGGATGAGTTCGACTACGTCCAGCGTGTTGCCCGACACGCGCTCTGGACACTGGAGCAGCGTCCCTGCCCCTACCGGCAATGCGAGTGACGCGAGCCAACTAGCAATGATTCGATCCAGCATCACTTTCGGCGCCCTAGCCTTGGCATGGACCTTGGCCAGCTTGCATCCTGCGCTCGAAGCGAAGCCACCGAATATCCTGTGGCTATCCATCGAGGACACGGGCCAGCAGGTCGAACCTTACGACGCGTACGCGAGGACACCCAATATCGCCCGGCTGGCCAAGCAGGGCGTGACCTTCCTCGAGGCGTACTCGCACTCCCCGGTCTGCGCCCCGACCCGTTCCGGAATCATCACGGGAATGTATCCGACGGCCATCGGAACGCACCACATGCGCTCGAGAATGCTCCCGCCGCCTTTCGTGAAGGCATTTCCGGAGTACTTGCGGCAGCTCGGCTACTACACCACCAACAACTCGAAGACCGACTACAACTTCCCTGTGCCGCTGACCGCTTGGGACGACTCCAGTTCCGACGCGCACTGGAAGAATCGGCCCGATCCAGACCAGCCGTTCTTCGCGGTCTTCAACTTCGGCAGCTCGCACGAAGGGTCGGTTCGGCGCCAGTTTGCGGCCCGGGCAGAGGATCCCAGCGCGGGTATCCACGATGCCTCGCAACTACCGCTGCCGCCCTACTATCCCGACACGCCCAAGACCCGCGAGGCTTGGGCGGCGTACTACGACGTCGTCACGATCACGGACCGCACGATCGGCAAGATGCTCGCCGAACTCGAAGAGGCTGGCCTGGCTGACGAGACCCTCGTGGTCTTCTGGGGCGATCACGGCGTGGGGCTGGCGCGCGGCAAGCGCTGGATCTACGACTCGGGGCTCAAGGTTCCACTGATCATGCGCTGGCCTGGCCATATCGAACCGGACACGCTGCGGACTGACTTCGTGCAGTTTCTCGACCTCGCTCCGACGATGATTTCGGCGGCTGGGGGCGAGCCGCCCGATCACATGCACGGGCGGGTCATCATCGGCGACCGGCCAGGACCGGAGCCGGAATATCTCTTCCACGGCCGCGACCGGATGGACGAACGTTACGACATGGTCCGGGGAGTGCGCAATCGCCGCTTCCTCTACGTGCGCAATTTTGAGTCCCACCGTCCGTGGGTGCAATTCATGCGCACTCCCAGCCAGGGGCCGGTCTACCAAGAGCTCGGGAGGCTGAAGCTGTCAGGCGGGCTCGGCCTGCTGGCGGCACCGTTCATGCAGGACACCAAGCCGCTTGAGGAACTGTACGACGTGGTCGCCGACCCGCACCAAGTGTTCGATCTGGCCGCAGATCCGAAGTATGCCGACCAGCTCAAGCTGCTGCGGGAACAACTCGTGGACTGGATGCGGAAGATGGACGACAAGGGCCTCGTCCCCGAGCCGGAACTCTACCGGCGCATGTTCGAGAACGAAGACAGCGACGTGACGGCCACCCCGCTCCTGACCAGGAGCGATGCGTCTGACGGGGCGCTGGTGGTTACCGTGAAGGCTCAAAACGAAGGCGCTTCGGTGGCATACCGGGTCATCCCCAAGGGTGGCAAGGCCCCGCAGCGCGGCGGTTGGCTGCTCTATACAGACCCGGTCCGAATCGAGCGGGGAGAGTCCCTAGAAGCGGTCGCGTCCCGCGTGGGATTCGCCAACAGCCAAGCCGCTACGTTAGCCAACTAGCCCGCTGTGCGAGAGCGGGCCCCGGCGCCCTGAGAGCGCCGGGGCCCGCGATGGAAACTGCCTAAACCGCGCAGCCGGCTAGGGCAGAGTGGGCTCTTCGATCGCGTATTCGACGTCGAGCGCCTTCAGGAAGGCCATCAGGTCCGCCTTCTCTTCGTCGCTGAGGTCAGCGTTCTTGGCGTCGGCCAAGTTTGTCTCGTCCAACCACTCGTTTTCCTTGCCACCGCTCAGCATGAGGTCCACGGCTTCTTCCAGCGTGGCAACGCTGCCGTCGTGGAAGTACGGAGCAGACTTGGAAATGTCGAACAGGCTGGGAGTCTTGAACGCCCCGGTGTCCTCTTCGGCCTCGGTGATCTTGCCCCGTCCGATGTCGGGGTTCTCCGCGTCCATGCCGATTCCGACGTTGTGGAACTGCTTGTCCGCCAGCAGGCGGCCGTCGTGGCAGTTGGTGCACTTGACCTTCTCCGAGAAGATCGTCCAGCCGCGCTGCTCCTGCTCGTTGAGAGCGCTCTCGTCCCCGGCCTGAAAAGCGATGTAGCGCGAGTTCTCAGTTGTGGTCACGATCGTCCGCATGAACGCAGCAACGGCATAAGCCACGTTGTCGGGCGTCGCAGGGCCGCCGAAGACGGCCTCGAACTGCTCGGCGTATCCGGGAATCTCGTTGAGGTTCGCGCAAATATCCTCCATCGATGGGGCGCCATCGTTGCCGGACGCACCCATGTTGCCACCGCTCCAAGCACCTTGGACTTGCTTCTCCAAGGCTGTGGAGCGCCCGTCCCAATAAAGAGCGTCGTAGTAGCCGACGTTCCACATGGTCGGAGCAGCCCTAGTCAACTGCTTGTCAAACGCGCCCAAGGCGGTCGCCCGCCCGTCAGTCAGTCCGTTCTCCTTCAGATGGCATCCGTAGCACGACCGCGCGCCGTCTCCGCTGAGGCGCTCGTCGTAGTAGAGCTGTTTGCCGAGGGCAACCTTGGCGGCGTCCATCGGATTATCGGCCGGAACGACCATCATTTCGTACCCGGCGATTTCGGGCCAAGCCATCTCGGCCTCCTCCGCCGGCGAATCCTCCATCCCGTCACCGCAGTACAGCAGCAGAACAGAAAGGAGCAGCAACGCGCACAAGCTCTTTCTTGACATCCCAGATCCTCCCAGTTGTCGATCGGACTGTGCGCCGCGAGCCTATCGCAGCCGTGGCAGGCGACGGCGCATGGTGCCATTATAAACTTCAACCGGCCGGGGGGCGACCACGCCGAAGGCTCCAACTGTGGCGTCTGCCCACGGAGCTCGGATGGCTGCTGCGTCCCCCATCGCCGACTGGCTGCAACTCTCTTACAACGTGGGGATCGGTCCGTCTTCTGGGCCGAACAGCAGGCTTTTCGAGCTAGCGAGCTCAGCCGGAGGCAGCCGGACGACTCTAGGGGTGATCAACGCCAGCAGGTCGCGTCGGCTCCAGCGCCACTCGTTGCGCCTGAAGATCGCTCCGAGCAGCGGGATCTGGCCTAACCCGGCCAAGCCGGCTCGCGTCAGGCTGCGCTCGTAGATCTGCATGCCCGACACGATTGCGAACTCCCCTTGCCGCAATCTGACCTGCGATTGAAACTCACGATTAGACAGAATCGGCACATCGTTGACCGCCCCGCCAGCCAGCAAGCGAAAATTCACGTCCAAGTCCAGCGTCACTTCGGTGGCGCTGTGAACCGTCGGGGTGGCCGTCAGGTTTAGTCCCAAGTCTTCGAAGGTCACGGACGGCGGAGGCTGAATGTAAGACGGGGACTGCGGAGTCGGCGCCCCAGAGGAATACTGCGCTGTCGCGATGGGGTAGCGCTCCCCGATATTGAATTCAGCCGCCTTGCCATGGAGGCTGCGAACGCTTAGCTGCTGCAAGGTCTGCGCGGAGCTTGCGTCAAGGCGAGCCAACGCAGAGGCGTCACCCAAGGCAACGCCCAGTACTGTCTTTCCCCCGCCGACTCCAACCAAGCGCTCGACGCCCGCAGCGTCCGGCATGGCACCAAACAGGGTGCTGAAGTTCGTCATCGGGAACGTGTCCGGCAAGTCAATGCCGGCGCTGGCGGTGCGGCCACTGGACACAGAGATCATGTGCAGCTCTATGACTACCGCCGCACTCGGACGAGACAGGTCGCCTGCAAGCGACCGGGCAAGGTTGATCTTGGCGGCGGTGTCCCGGAGGAGTATGGCACCAGCAGTGGTGCCAGTCTGGAGGCGGCGTACATCCAATGCCTGCTGGATGGCTTGCACGATCTCGGCGGCACCATCGGGACCTAGCGCGCCATCGAGCGGAATCGTGGCCAGCGCGACGGTCTCGTATGCGGCGCGACTTGGAGCCGTCCCAGGCACCACTAGGAACTCGTCATCGCTAACGGGCACCGCAATCGACTTGCCTAGAGCCCCCAAGATGCGCATTGCGCAGCGGAATCCGCATTCGGACAGATCGGCCCGAATCGAAACGTCGCCTTCGAAGTCCTCGGAGAATGTTGCGTGGACGCCGAATTCTCGGGCGACCTCCTCGTACGCCTGCCGGATCGAGTCCCGGAAGCGAAACCCCGTTTCGTGTTGGGAATAGCGCAGCTTCGCAGGCTGGCGTGGCTGCGGGCGGTCTCGATTGACGCTGACAGTGACCGTAGGCGGCGTCTCTTCTTCTGTTTCCGAAAGTGATCGAAACTCCCAAGAATCCGGCGCTAGAGCAAGCGCGGTCCGATATCGCCCGGCAGCGGCTAGGAGCTGGGCAGCGCCGCGCCGAACGCTGTGCGCCGCCCTAACGTACTCGGCATTCCCAGGGTCCAAGGCCCGCGCACGGTTGTAGAGCAGCAAGGCCTCAATGTGGCGTCCCTGCCGCTGCGCAGCGCTGCCCTTGCGAAACAACGCGCTGGCGGAAGGCCCAGCCCATACCGAAGGGATCAGCACCAAGGCCGCAAGTACGGCTAGGGATTTCGACCGGAGCAAGGTCAAGGTTGTAAGGAATGACGTTTAACTCTGCGCGGGTGTGCAACGGGAAGAGGGACGTTGGACTCGCAAGCACAATTCCGAGACAGCTGCGCATGGGGCCTTGCCGCTAACACAGATTTCCCGGCACCCTCCAGCCCCAAGCCGTGATCGGACCGCTCCGCGGTAGCTCCAATGATCAGACTGGCTCATGGATGTTCAAGCCCGGGATGTCAATCAAGTCGGCAATGTTCTGCGTCCACAGCTCCGCCCCAAGCGTGATCGCACAGGCTGCTATCGCAAGATCGACTTCGCGTGATCTCGATCGTCCTACGGAGCGATACAGCTCGGCGGCTCCAATCGCCTCAGCGGGGCCGAACGAAACGGCCTCGTCGGAGGGGAACAACGCTTCCTGCAGAGCCAGTTCGGCCGGATTGCGAGGCCCCCGGCGCCATTCGAACAATACCAGCGAGGGAATCGCCATCCGATTCCCCCTTGCAAGGGCGGAACGCAATGCGGGACCCAGGCGCTGCGAACCGGTCAAGGCATCGATCAAGACGTACGTGTCGAGTAGGATCATTCAGCCCTCGTGGCCCGACCTCCAGTACGTCGGCTGGCTCGAATTTCCTTAAGCTCTCGTTCGACATCCTCGTCCGCCCTAGGCGGCAACTTGGACGAGAGATCATCGAACCCCGCGAGCATCCGTATCCGCTCTGCCTCCGTTAGACGGTCAATCCTAGTGTGGTACTCCTGGATCGCATCTCGAACTACTCTGCTCTTTGGCTTGCCAAGCCGATCTGCCGCATCGTTCAGCATGGCTACTGTGTCAGGTGCCAGCGAGAATGTCACCTTTACCATTGCCATAGTGATGCCATGCTGCCACACCATGGCATTGATCTGATCGATCCAGAACGCGCCGAAGAAGAATTCTTGCTTGAAAGCGCGACCGATAGCTAGGACCGAGAGTAGAGCGCATTGGGCCCAAAAGTGGTCAAGCTACACTCAGCCGCTGACAGCCCCGCTCGCCATGGGAAGCCGTTCTTCTTGTAGTCGCACAGCTTCTAAAGGAGCAGTTGCTCCAAGCCATGCGCGCATGCCTCCTGCAACGCTCCTGGCTTGAGTTGTCGCTCCGGGGAAATCCTAGCAGCCCGACGTATATCGTCGCTCGGTTCCAAGAACAGGGTCCGCGAACTTTTCACGAGCTCCTTTAGCGTCCGGTCCGGGATCTGCGGCGCTAGGTGAACGCGCCACTCGGTTCTCAATTCGGGCAGCCGCGACCCGAACAGCTGGAGCGTATCGTAAATGTACAAAAGGTCCCTTGCCCTGTCGTCGACGTTTCTCCGCCTGTGTATCAGAAGCTTTTGGACCATAAAGCTTGCTGGGTTGGCCACCTGAACGCGACCTGTGAACGCTCCCTCGCTGAGGTCAATCATCCAAGGACGATTCAAGAGAAGGCCGATGTGCCTCAACTGCTGCGATGTTGCACCAGCAACTCGCAGAGTCGCCCTTCGTCGGTTCTCTCGATCATATTCGCCTCCGACCAGTGGAGTCAGGAATTCTACATAGAAGCCAGAGGAGGTGTCGCCTAGGTGGTAGTGAGTTGCTGGGGGGTGATCCCTGCCGAGAAACTCTTCGGTGAAGCCACTCGAAATGAGTCGCTGGCGGATGTCTTGCCCTTCGACCGGCAGCCGTCGGGGGATAGCAACATCGGCATCAAGCGTGACCAATGGAGGATAGCTCAAGGATCGGGCTCTGGGATGTAAACGGTGGAGACGATGAGCCCAACCGCCAACGATGACGACCCGGTCCAGCCAAGGTTCGAGTGCTGCAGCAAGTTCGCTGAATTGACCAAGGTCAGAAACTGCGGCCATCTTGCCTCCTCTCCAAGAGGAGCGTCCCAAGCGCCCGCTTCCGAATCACATCCGCTTGTGCTCGCCCTCGGGCAGGGTGCGCGGAAACATCCAGCCAAACCTGCAGAACATCAGATACAGGGACGCCATCAGCGGTGGGGGCTGCGCGGAAAACTGCTTCTCGATTGGAAGGCACGCGTACGTACACGTCAGGGGGGCTGGGCGAATCGTCTGCCTTCAACCCGAAACGCTTCAGGACATCGGGATCCAGTCTTTCCATCCAGATATGGGGCGGCACACCGCGCACGAATCCGAATCCAAGCGCATCGGCTGCCGCGAAGAGACCAAGACAGCACCGAACTCTGGCTCGAACATTCGGGTCTGTCCCTCCTCTCTTGGGCTTGGACTTAGCCTTACCCCCGCCAGAATATTCCGCGAGCGACGCAAGAAGCTGTTCCCTGCTCCGCTCTATGATCCAGCGTGCTGGGAATTGAGCAGATTTCTCACGGTTGGATGACACCCACCTCTCAAGCAATTCCTCGACCCGGACGAGCTTGAGGCAATCCCGCCTCTCATGCAAGAATCCTTCATCCTCGAGTCGGTGCACGAAACGAACGGCACTCATAGTCGAAACATTGGCGGCCGCTGCTAGCTGAGATGCATTCCGGAACTCACCTTTCGGAACCCTTAAGGACGATTGCGGCAGAGTTTGCCCAATTAGGATCTTCAACATCCATTGGTTCAGGTCTGAGAACAACTGGGTAGGCTTCGCTACAGGTGTCACGGCTGTGGCGGCCCGGGGCTTCGGACTTGCATTGAACCGCTCGAGTCCATGACCTGTGAACACTCGGAGTCCCTTCGCATCGACCACGCCCACGCCGACCTCCGGGGCGTGGCGCGCCGCGAATCGCTTAGCCTCTTCGGCGACCGAGATTCCAACCCGACTCGACCCGACAACGGCAACGGGTACGGTAGGGCACGGGCACTTCTCGGCAGCGGTCTTGGCTTGGAGGATCGCTTGGGCTAGGAGCGGGATGAGGCGGTCGCGACGGCCCTCGGAGAGGCTCTTCACTTCAACCAGGTACTGTCGCCCACCGGCATAAGCAAGGATGTCTGCCTGAGTCTCGCCTACGGGAACTCGTCTACGAACGTTCCAACCGGCCTTACGGAACACACTCCCCACGATGCGCTCTAACGCAACTCCGAAATTACGGTCTGAAGAGGCCACGCGAATCCACGAACATGGCCACGAAGATTCACATGGCCATGTGATTTACCATGGCCATGTTACCAGAAGATGGAACCGGAGTCAAGCGTTGAAGATATTTGGCCCTAGCTAGACGAGTCGCTGGCCACTGGACGCCCCATCGATTAACAGCATGTCCGACGACTGGACTAGAACGCGCTCCCCGTCAGCAGGGCGTTCCACTGCATGATGTCTTTCGGCTAAACGTTCTTCTGACTCGCGCCGAATTCCTGAAGTACCGAGTCCAGACCATCGCCCATCCCAAGGCGACAGCCACTATCACGCCCAGGGGCTGTGCTACCGCCAGCAGTTCGTCGCCACGCAGGCGAGACGCATCGTCGCCACTCATCGGGAACAGAATCACACTGATCGAACGCAGGATCATCAGGGTGGCCATGATCCACAACGCAGCAATATTCCACTGTGGTGCCTTGGGAGACTTCCGAAGAACGAGCAGTAGCGGAACTGCGAGCAAGATGAAGATCGCGAGCATGAGACCAATGGGATATTCGAAGAACCACCCCGAGAGTCCCATCGAATAGACCGTCAATATCGGGATCGAACCGATGATGTAGACGATAATCCAACCGCCTATGCCCTTTCTATTGTTCCGCTTCATTGGAATCTCTCTTGCTTTGCCGTTACCGACTTCCGCCATCGACGAACCAAGTGCTCATTTGCGACTCCCGGCAGGCGATGATCTCTCGTGTGAACGCCATCTCCTAGCGTTCCGCTCGACCGTCGCGAAACGACCGACCGTCCGCACCTTGCGGGAGCGCCTGGGGCGTCGTCGGTCATTTCCTCCGAATCTTCCGTGGGCCGAGAATGACCGTTGTCGCGACTGGGCTCACAGGTTAGACGTTGAAAGCCGGGAAGGGTGAGGCGATGCTTTCCGCATGCGCTGTACCGCTTCACTACTGACTGCGCCGCGCGTGGCGCAGGCGGATACATCGCCACTCGAGGCGAGGGCGAATGAGCTGAGGTAGCTTAGCTCGTCTCGCCGAGCACAACTGACTGGCACCGGTACGAAGTGGCCACCGCTGCTATCAGCTTTGGGCCCAGAGAAACCCCAGCCAGTAATCCGCTACCGCCTTGGCACTCGATGTCCCAAGGAACTGTGTGCGGGATCAGCCATAGAGATATTCGGAGCGCTCTCGTCCAAGATGATCAACAACGCTCCGCGATCAGCTCGCGCGGCGAACCGGTACACCATGACCGGGACAGCCACCAAAATGGCGTAAGACCCTGCGGCACCGGTGGGGTCAGGCGGTTTCCCACTACCACCGACAACCGCGCAACCAATGCGCCACACTCCCAAGCCAGTGCCGAGGCCGGCGGGAATGCCTCCGACGAGGGCCAGTATTCGATTCGAACTAGCATCGAGGACCAACCTAGCCTTTCAACGAGAGAAGTGCAGGACGCGAGCCTCGCGACCGGATCTGGAGTTGGTCGAGAATCGGGCTACACCGCACCGTGAGGGTGCGAAGAAGGCGTAGGGTGCGCCCAACGTCCACTGTCAGACGACGTCAGACATGGCAGCTCTTCTTCGGGAGGATCTCGGGAGATCGGGAGCGAGTGGAGCGGTTCGAAGTGGCGCTACGTTTGGGAGACAAGACAGTCTGCGAGGCTGTGGCGTTACAGACATCTGCGGGACTGCCTTCCGGCCACGGGCCGACGTCGCCGCGCTCCAATGGCATCCGGTGAGTTCGTCATGACGTATCCTTTTTTCGGAGAGCGTCTTCGGAGGACGTCAAGGGCATGGATCGCCGTCAATTGCTGAGGACTGCCGGAGGCTTCGGAGCGGCAGCGTTTCTGTCGCATTGCGGGCGTTCTTCCGGGCCTCCGCAACCGAACGTCCTAGTGGTGATGACCGATGATCAGACCGCTGACCAGATGAGCTGCGCCGGGCACGAGCTGCTTCGCACGCCGAGCATGGATCGTCTGGCGCACGAGGGTGTCCGTTTCGCCAACGGTTTCTGCACCAACTCGCTCTGCGCGCCTGGACGGGCGGCCGTGCTCACCGGCACCTATTCCCACGTCAACGGAATTCGCGGGAACTCGCAGAATGCCGATGCGATCGAGCGCATCGGACCGGAGGTTCCGACCTACCCCCAGCTGCTGCAGGAGGCCGGCTACCGTACCGGACTGTTCGGCAAGTGGCATCTTCCGGAGGAACCGAAGGGCTTCGACGAGTGGAGGATTCTGCCCGGCCAGGGGGTCTACTTCGATCCAGACTTCATCGTCAACGGCGAGCGCCAGCGGCAGCGGGGCTACACGACGGATGTCACGACCGAGTTCGCGCTGGACTTTCTCGGCCGCAGCCAAGGCGGGCCATTCTGCATGGTCTACCAGCAGAAGGCGCCCCACCGTCCGTTCACTCCGGCCCCGCGCCACGCCAAGCTGTTCGATGACATCGAATGGCCCTACCCGGAGACCTACGACGACGACTACGCGACGCGCTCGGTCGCCGAGCGCGCTCTGGACATGCGGTTCGAGATCAGTCTGAAGACGGACTACCACGGCGAGATTCCCGGCCAGCTCAGTCCCCGGGAGGAAAGAGACTGGATCTTCCAGCGCTTCGTCAAGGATCATCACCGCGCCGTAGTCGGCGTCGATGAAGGGCTGGGACACGTCCTTGAGTATCTCGACGACTCGGGGCTAGCCGAGGACACCTTGGTGGTTTACACCAGCGACAACGGCTTCTACTTGGGCGATCACGGCTGGTATGACAAGCGCTTCATGTACGAGCCTTCGCTAAGGATCCCAATCCTGCTGCGGTATCCGCGAATGGTCTCGCCGGGTCAGGTGGAATCGCGAATCGTGCTGCACCAGGACATCGCTCCCACGATCCTCGATTTCGCGGGCGTTCCGATTCCGGACATCATGCAGGGCCGCAGCCTGAGGCAAGTTGTCACAGGAAGTCCTGAAGAGGACTGGCGCGAATCGATGCTATACGCGTACTACGAGGACTCGTGGGCGCGGAACGGCCCGAACTTCGTTCCTCGTCCTGGCAACTACGGCACGCCCCATCGCGTGACGCCGCATCGGGGCATCCGCACGGACCGCTACAAGCTGATCGAGTATTACCGGGAAGGGGACTATTGGGAACTGTTCGACCTCGAGGAGGATCCGAACGAATTGAGGAACCTCTACTCGGAGGCGGGCCATGCGGGACTCATCCGGGACTTGACGGCCGAATTGCGGGCTCTGCAGCAGCACTATCGGGAAGACGGCTAGCGGAGAGGATCGGACCGGGCGCAGCTGACCAAGTCGCTCGGCGGGCATTCCTCCGTGTCGCGGAGATCTGCGCTGCGAGCCGGATTCGCCCCACGACCCTGCCCAGTGCCGGCTCCGAGACCCGCCTCGGCGCCCTGCCGCGTACGCGAAGGGCGATCCTCGAGGGTTTCGAGCGCGACTAGCAGATTGGAGCTCAGCTCCATCTGTCTCTCAACGGCCGAGTAGTCCGCATTGACGCTGCGGGAACGGCCCGACTCGACGGCACGCCGATGACTCCGGAAACCTTCATGGTTTGGGATTCGGCCACCAAGCCGGTCACCGCCGCCTGCATCGGCCAGCTCTGGGAGCCCTCGGACCTGCAATTCTAAGACCCCGTGGCCAAGTTCATCCCGACATCCACCAAGTGGGGCAAACACGCGGTGACGATCAGGCACGTGCTGGCGCAAAACGGAAGGTTTCCGCGGGCCGATCTCGCTTGACGACTCAGGCTTTCCTTCAACGAGGCCGCCGCGCCAGTTGGGTCGTTCGGGTTTCTTCTCGGCTGGCCGCCAAGATAGTCAGTGAGAGACGACATCAGATCTTGCTCTGACGTCGCCGCCGTAAAGAGACGCATCAGTCCAGACGAGCCCACTCTTAGAGGATTCGTTGGTGCGGGACGATTCACGTGGTATCGCACGCCACCATCGGGATTCGAAGTCAATCGCGCCGACGGATGACGGCGACAGTCAGAATGGCGAGACGATCTGGGAGCCCTGCGGCTATGGAGAATTGATCAAAGAGGCAACGGCTTTGGCGATGTACGTGGCCCGGCATCGAGTTGCAACCGTAACCCTGATTGGCGGTTCGGACCCATGCATCGAGTCCGAGCTTGATTTCTTGCCTCTCGCCACAAGTGGCGACAACAGGCTTCGTCTGGACGGCACCCCGTTCATCCTGCCAGGGAAAGGGCGTTAGAGAGCTGGGCGGCGAAATGAACACATCCACGTCCGGCGTTGGAAGGTTCGTAGAAGCGTATCCGGCCGAAAGAGCCGACGAATCGGCGGTCGATGATCGTGGATGCGCTTAGGGGCGCTAACGAATGGGCGAGAGAGCGCCATCGCCGGCGTTCGGGTCGGCGATGGCGGCTTGCGGTGCTCCTACCTCAGGCAGATTGTCAGAGATTTTGGAGGACAACATGAAGTGATTTTCGTCTAAATACTTTAATATCAATATTTTATAGGCATCATGGCGGAGGAAGAGGGATTCGAACCCCCGAGACCCTTGCGAGCCTTGCGGTTTTCAAGACCGCCGCCTTCAACCACTCGGCCATTCCTCCGTCTGCACTCAGCCTAGCAACATGATGGGCAATTTTCCGAACCTGTCTTAGCCCATCGTCACGCACCGGCGAATCTTGCCCGAGCCAAGGACGGGTGACTAGCCAGGGGATCTCGAACGACTGAGATCACTAGCAGGCACGGGGGTCGCACCGACGACTCGCATGTGCAGCTTGATTGATAGGGAACTCGTCCCTGGGCCTGTTCCGGTGTCCGGCAACTGCAGTGATGTACCCTGCTACTACATGCAGGGCAGGTTGCAGGGCAAGGTGGCTCTCGTGACGGGTGCGTTCGGCGGAATCGGTTCGGCCATTGCACGTCGATTCCTAGCTGAAGGCGCGACCGTGATCGCCAACGATCTCTCTGGTGAGCCGCCCACAGACCTGCACGGCCGCGGGCGTGACGGCGAGAACCGCCTGATCGAGCATCTTTCGGACCACTCAAGGGAGTCGGATGTCGTCGCCATGATGCAGCTGGCACGAGAACTGTTTGGCGGGCTCGACATCTTGGTCAACAATGCCTTTGCCGCGTTCGACGACACCGACATCGAGACGCTCCGCGAAGAGGACTGGGATCGCACCCTCAATGCCTGCCTGAAGGGACCGTTCCTCTGCACGAAGCATGCAGTGCCGCTCATGAGAGAACGCGGCGGCGGAAGCATCGTGTCGATCTCCAGCGTGAACGCACTCCGCGCCGTGAGCGAAACCGCCTACACGGCTGCCAAGGGAGGCCTGATCTCCATGATGCGCCTCGTAGCAGCGGACTTCGCCGAGTGGAACATCCGTTCGAACGTGATTTGCCCCGGTACCGTTGCAACCTCAGCCTCACTGGACTACTGGGAGCAGTTCCCTTCTGGCTTCGCCGAACTGAAGCGCATGTATCCGCTAGGGCGGATTGGCGATCCTGTCGATATCGCCAACTACGTCCTCTTTCTCGCGTCCGATGAATCCAGCTGGGTAACCGGAACCGTCCATTCAGTGGACGGCGGCCTCATGGCCGGAACCAAGCTCAGCGTGCGCTGAGCGCTTCGTCTGGTAGACTCCGAAAACTGTGGGACGCATCGCCAATCCGGCCTTCCTAATGGCATTGCTGCTGGCGTGCGGATCCTGCGGCTCGGATTCGAACGAATCCACTACTCCGCAGGCGGCGGGAGGCGGCCTGTCGGGCTTTCTCAGCGAGCGGTTCGCAGACGCAGCCCTCCAGGGCAACGTCAAGGCTGTTGAAGAGATGCTTGAATTCGTGGACGTCGATGCTGTTGACGAGGGCGGACGCACGATGCTGATGTTCGCATCCTATGGTGGCCACTCGACGACGGTGCGATTGCTATGCGAGAACGATGCCGATCCCAACCTCAAAGATACGAATCGTCGCACAGCGCTAATGTACGCCGCGTCTGGCCCCAACGCCCATACGGTTGAGATCCTGCTCGCCCACGGCGCAGAAGTGAACGTGACAGACGGGGACGAGGGTTACACGGCGCTGATGTTCGCGGCGGCAGAAGGGCATGCGGACATCGTCGAGCTGCTGCTGGAGAAGGGCGCCGATCCGGATCTGCGAGACATCGACGGCGAATCGGCTTTGAAGTTCGCCACCGACAAGAACCATCAAGACGTGATTACAGCGCTGCAGAAGGCGGCAGGGCCTTGACGGTTACGGGTCTAGCCATCCCGGACTCGACGAGCCACACCGCTGCAAGAACGTCGCGGGCTGAGAGCTACAGGTCAGTCTGGCTCGTCAGCTTGGCCCTAGCTGGCTCAGCCGTGGCGACCGCCCACGAGTTCACCATTACGCCCGTGACGATTGTGCTCAGCGGCGATGGCGGATTCCAAGCAGAGATCGGCCTCGATGCCGACGCGCTAGCTCTCGGACTGCCCCTCGAGGCAGATTCCGAAGAAGTGGCCAGGGGGATGGGCGAACTCGGTGAAGGCCAGTTCGCGATTGCGGTTCAGCGCGCTCGCGATGCCGTGCAGGACGACATCCGTATCGCCTTCGACTCTGTGCCCACAGACATTGAGGTTCAGTTTCCCCACTATGGAACTCCAGCCGCCGCCGAGGCTGACCCACCGACCGTGTTGGGAGCTCTGGCTAGGCTCACTGGCAGAGTCCCCGGCGGCTCTCGCGAGCTCACCATTCGGCTGCCAGCCAGGTACAAGACGGTCTCGCTCCAGATCCACTCACCAAGCTTGGAGACACCATCTAGCTTCTTGCTGGATCCCGGCCAAGCCAGTCCGCCCTTCCCGCTGGTCGATACCGGACTCGAGGCCCCGCGGCAGGGCGTGTTCAGCAGCTACCTCAAGCTGGGCTTCACCCATATCGTGCCCAAGGGCCTAGACCATATCCTCTTCGTGCTGGGACTATTTCTGCTCAGCACGCGGTGGCGGCCGCTGTTGTACCAAGTCACGGCATTTACCGTCGCGCATTCGGTGACCCTTGCGTTGTCTATGCAGGGCGTTGTGTCTCTCCCCGAACGCTTCGTAGAGACCCTTATAGCGCTCTCGATCAGTTGGGTGGCAATCGAGAACATCGCCACGTCTGAGCTGAAACCGTGGAGGCTGGCCTTGGTGTTCTGTTTCGGCCTTCTCCACGGACTGGGCTTCGCTGGCGTTCTAAGCGAGCTAGGGATGCCCGATGGTCAGTTTCTGGCCGCGCTGCTGTCGTTCAATCTTGGCGTCGAACTCGGCCAAGTCAGCGTTGTCCTGATTGCGTTCGCAGTCTTGGGGAGGTTCCGGAACCTCGAGGGGTATCGTCGTTACGTGATCTTTCCGTGCTCCGCCGCCATTGCGGCAACCGGGTTGTGGTGGGCGGTCACACGGGCGCTCGGGTAGCTGGGAGCGGGGAGCCGTCACCCGCAGCGCGCACTACCAAACTCGTTCGTCCCTACTCCCGGACCAACTGCATCTTGGTCTCACCCGTGGCGCGAGGCACTTGGGGCATCAGTCCGGTCCCAGCGCGGACGGTCGACAGCACTATCATGGAGTCTCCGTGGCCACGGTCTTCATCCCTTCCATGCTGCGGCCTCTCGCGGGTGACCATGACGCGCTCGAAGTGAGCGGGGCTACGGTTCGCGAGGTCGTCGAGAACCTAATTGAGCGCTATCCCGAGCTGAGCGGACGTCTGCTTGCGGACGGACAGCTTCCCGGCAATATCTCCGTAGCGATCGATGGCGAAGTCTCGACGCTTGGCCTGCTGGATCAACTGGAACCGGACTCCGAGGTCCACTTCGTTCCAGCGATCTCTGGCGGGCGGGGATAGGTCAATGCAAACCCCTTGGGGCGAGATCGAAGTCCAAGACGCGCACGCGCACTTCTTCGGGCAGTCGTTCTTCAGGGCTCTGGCCCTTCAGAAGGGTGCCTCCGACATTGCAGCGATGGTCGCGGCGCTGGGCTGGGACCTGCCGCCCGACAACAACGAGGATCTGGCCCGCTGCTGGACCGAGGAGTTGGATCGGCATGGTGTCGCGAGATCTGTCCTGATCGCCAGCGTCCCCGGCGACGAAGTCGCGGTTGGCGACGCCGTGCGAGCATTTCCCGACCGCTTCTACGGCTACTTCATGCTCAACCCGCTCGCGGACGGCGCGCTAGAGCGGGCGAGGATGGCCTTTGAAGAGCTTGGCCTGCAGGGCTTGTGCCTGTTCCCAGCAATGCACGGGTTCTCGGTCCAAGACGAACGGCTCGGCCCCATGTATGAACTTGCGTCCGAGGCTGACAACCGGGTTGTATTCATCCACATGGGAGTGTTGACCGTGGGCGTTCGAGCCAAGCTCGGCCTGCCGTCCAAGTTCAACATGAGCTTCTCCAATCCCGTAGACGTACACGCCATCGCCATGGCGCACCCTTCCGCCAACTTCGTGCTGCCACACTTCGGCGCGGGCTACTTTCGCGAAGCGCTCATGCTGGCTTCTCTGTCACCGAACGTTTACTTGGACACCTCCAGCAGCAACAGTTGGACAAAATACCTGACCCCGCGCCCCAGCCTGCGAGATGTCTTCGGCCAAGCCTTGGACGTGGTCGGTCCCGAGCGCCTCTTGTTCGGGTCAGACTCGTCCTTCTTCCCGCGCGGCTGGAATGGCAGGGTGTTCGACGCTCAATGCGAGGCGCTTGAGCAGAATGGCATAAGCCGGGTTGACGCGGAGGCCATACTTGGCCAGAACCTCGAGCGGCTCCTCAAACCGGCGTGCTGCCGCTAGGTCGAGGACAGCCGCGACAGAAGCAGACCGATGGCAGCGGGCCGGAGTCAGTCCCGTCTGGGCCCAACAGCTACGGGCTCGTTCTTCTACATGCGCCTCGGCGCGAGCAATCCAGCAACTTCGCAAGTGGGCCACTTGCTGTGGGAGCTGACCACTTCGAAGAACCTGACCTCCGCTCCAGCACCAGCAGCGATCACGTCATTCGAACGCCGCTTCGCTGCTAAGCTCAGGGGCGGCAGCCATCCGCAGGCACTGAGTTGCCAACTTACCGGACTGATCAGGTCACCCGGCGCGTAGAACCATCTACAACGAGCGAGTCCGTCCGCCGACCGCTGCCGCCTAGCCTAGGACCAAGACAAAGTGTCGGCCAAGCCAAGCGGCGGAGCCACCGCCATCTCGAGCCACGTCCGAAGGGGAACTTGCAACTGAAGGCGATCCAAACTGAAGAGTGTCGCCACTTCAGAGCGAAATGTCCGCTACCAACAGCAGCGGCCGCTCGTTGGCCGACGCAGTGACCTCCCGTTGGCCGACCGAAAGCTGAGGGTCCTCGCTTAGCCACCATTCAAGGACATGCGTGTCAAGCGGTGCCTTTACCGATGGAGACTCTCCCAATGCTCTTCTGGAACGGTCGGCCCAACGATGTCGCCGACCACACGGACCGTGCCTTTGAGCTCAATCTGGCGGTGTTTGGCATGGGTTGGGCTAGCGGGCACGAGTTCGGCGACAGGCCGGCCGCGCTTGAGGATGACTATCTTCTCTCCGGTCGCTTGCACTTCATCGAGGATTTCCAGGCATCGGGCTCTGAAGTCGGACGCGTTGATCGTCTCCATATGACTAGTATTGGCGACTAGCCGTATGGTGTCGAGTCAATCGAGGCTGCTACGCGAAGGGACCAGCGACTTGGGCCGCGCGCAGTTCGCAATGGCACACTAGGGCTGCGACGCATTGGCCGAGTCCGACGCCAGCGACTGAGTCGGCCCGAACCGCGCTGAGAGAGTTCTGGTGGCCGCAGATGGCTGGTATGCATCCCCGAGAACTGCAAGGCGCGAGAGCAGGCGATCCATGCAAGCCAAGTGGGGCCTAGTCGTCAGATGGTCGAATCGCAAGACCGCAGGACGGCGCTCGTCTCGGTGAGCTAAACGGCTAATGGGAGATGGCTCGTCCCCTACTGGCCATCCAGATAGACGGGACGCCTCTTGTCGCGCTGCATGCCCTCGTCGAACCGGCGGGCGATACTGCCCAGCCGCTGGACAATTTCCGGACGGCTGGAAGCGAGATTGCGTGTCTCGGCCGGGTCGGCTGCAAGGTCGTATAGTTCCGGCTCTGCGCGCAGCCTGTGGTGGCGCTCATGGAGCTCGGGATTCTGCAGGTACCAGAGTGAGGCGGACCGCTCCGGAGGCTCAGCTTGACGCGGAAACAGCTTCCAGTTCCCAAGCCGGATAGCCTGCAGTTGGACGCCGAAGTAATAGAAAAAGGGGTCCTGCGGAAGCTCCGTCGCCTTGCCCGTGAGCAGGTCCGCGATCGACCGTCCATCGATCACCCTGTCGGCGGGGGCCTGAGCACCTCCCAGTTCGGCAAGGGTCGGCAGCAGGTCGAGAATTGAAGCCGGTTCGCTCGTCTCGACGCCAGCGGCGATCTTGCCGGGCCAGCGAAATATTCCCGGTTCCCGCATTCCCCCTTCGAACGTGTTGCCTTTGCGGCCCCGGAGCCCGCCCGTGCTGCCTCCGTCACTGCGAATGCCCCAGCGCCCACCGGAACCTGTCGGCCCGTTGTCCGAGGTGAAGACGACCAGTGTCCGCTCGTCTAAGTCTAGGTCCCGGAGCGTCCGCAGCACCTCTCCCACGCTCCAGTCCAACTCCTCCACAGTGTCGGCGAAGAGCCCGTGCGGCGAGCGCCCCTCGAAATCCTCTGACGCATATTGCGGATTGTGCGGGAAGGTGTGGGGGAAGTACAGGAAGAATGGACGATTGCGGTTCTGCTCGATGAAGCGGACAGCTTGCTCGGTGTAGCGCCTCGTCAAGGTATGCTGATTGACCGGAGCCTCGACGATTCGGTCGTTCTCCAGGAGCGGCAGTTCCCAGAAGGCGTGCTGCGGCCGGAAGTCTTCGTCGGGCGTCCACTTGAGCATGTCGTTGGAATAAGGCAGTCCGAAGAAGAAGTCGAAGCCGTGGCGTTGGGCGCGGAACGGCTTGGGCCAGCCTAGATGCCACTTGCCGATTGCCGCGGTAGCATAGCCTTCGTCTGACAAGATCTCCGCGATGGTGATCTCGGCAGGCGGCAGGCCAGTCAATTCGGTCGGGAACAGGACATAAGGCACTCCCGCCCGGACCGGGTAACGACCGGTCAACAAGGACGCTCTCGACGGGCTGCAGAAGGGAGCCGTCGCGTAGAAGTCAGTGAACCGCATCCCCTCTGCCGCCATGCGGTCCAAGTTGGGGGTCCGGATCGTGGTGGAACCGTAGACTCCGAGATCACCGTAGCCCAGATCGTCGGCGAAGATCACGATGAAGTTCGGCTGCTGTGCCGTTGCGACGAGTGCTGAAAGCGCTAGCAGGACTGTGAGCTGGACCGAAGGCAGGCCGGGCCGCTGCCGGCCCGCTAATCGCCGCGCAGAGGCAACTCCAGCCACAGTGGTTTCCGAGTACTGCACCGGCACCATCATGCCAGAGCTAGCGGCTGAGCTTTGCCACACGACCGAGCAAGGCCCCTGTATGATCCTTTCTGCGTGGATTCGTACGGCCCATGCAAGGGGCGAGCGCGAGCCGGAGACCGTCCAACTGCGAACTTGCCTTTCACCGGAGTGGTGCGCTGGCCCCCTCCACATGCCGCCCCGATTCGACTGCGCAGGTGGCCTTGTAGATGCTTCGGCGCTCTGGCCGACACCGCCAACTCGACTCATTGCTCTCCTTCGATACGACTCCCCACCTCGAATATGCGCCCATTCGCCGTCCCGAACACTGAATTCACCAGTCTGGTGACAGCAGGAACAAATACCCATGTCTTGATGTGATATCATCAGATGCGTGCGAACCACATTAGATATTGACGATGACGTGCTATTCGCGGTGAAGGACCTCGCGGCCGTCGAAAAGAAAAGTGCGGGCAAAGCGCTCTCCGATCTAGCGCGGCAAGCGCTCCAGCGTCAGTCGGCCGATCCCCCTGACGTACGGAACGGGTTTCCGCTGCTCCGAGGGTCGAGAAACTTCGTGACTACTAGCCAAGTTGACCGGCTGCTTGAGGACGAGCTAGGAGAATGAGGGTCCTCTTTGATGTGAACGTACTACTCGCGCTGTTCGATCCGAGGCACATCCATCACGAGCGAGCGCACAGTTGGTGGGAGCAGAACCGTGCTTCGGGCTGGGCCTCCTGTCCGCTGACTCAGAACGGCTTTGTGCGTGTGCTGTCGCAACCGGGTTATCCCAATTCTGTCACCACTTCGGAGGCGATTCGAGTTCTCGGCGAAGCGGTGCGCGAGCGGGAACACGCATTTTGGCCAGATGACGTGTCAATCGTTTCCAGCGACCGATTTCGGTCTGAGCGAATGTTGGGTCCCAAGCAAGTGGCCGATCTGTACTTGCTTTCGCTAGCTGTTCAACGGAGCGGGCGCCTGGCGACATTCGATCGCACGATTCCCCTGGCAGCGGTGGTAGGAGCCACTATGCGGCACCTCGCCGTGCTGTCGTAGTCCGAATCCCCCAAGAGCTATACCCATTTGCCTACCTTATTCGAGAATGATCCCAAAATCGGTCCGTTCGCCGGGTGGGTGATGCTGGTGCCTCCGTTCGCATAGCGGGCGGGGACCTATCGCGAGGCAGCGCGCTGCTTCAAGGACCTTTGTGTTCGCGCGCTGGCGCGTTCGAGGAGTTCGAAGAGGAACTCGACAAGCGGCTGGACGAACTCGAAACTGTTTACCATCAGAGTCGGGACATCTGCCGACTTCGGCAACAGATCAAGCTCGAGGAGGGAAGAGCGGGACGAGCAGCCGCTCGCCTCACGGGTTCGTTACGACCCTGAAGAGGATGATGCTCGATGGAGACATGGGCCAGGCTAGCCGCGACCGCGCATTCGCCGATCCGCTGCGACGAGACGAATGAGGCGGGCAGCGACGGGAGGGACAAGGCAGTGACTGCGAGTTCCGAGGTAATTGCTGGTGCCGTCGCATTGGGTCTCTTGGCAGGACCACTGGCACCGGCCGCACAACCACTTCGGCCCCATGTGCTGCTGATCTATACCGATGACCAAGGTTACGGAGACGTCAGCGCTCTAAACCCCGAGTCGAAGTTCCAAACCCCAAACCTAGATCGGCTGGTCCGCGAAGGCATGGCTTTCACCGACGCCCACTCCTCCGACACGGTCTGCACACCGTCGCGATACGGCCTCCTGACCGGTCGCTACAGCTGGCGGACCGGAATGAAGAGAGGCGTTATGGGAGCTGAGGGGAAGGGGCTCATCGCAGAGGGCAGAACTACGCTGGCTTCCTTGCTCCGGGACGTGGGTTACCGGACAGCGATGGTCGGCAAATGGCATTTGGGCATGACCTTCCACGGCAAGAAGGGGAGCCGCGACTGGTCTCGCCCAGTGCTCGATGGTCCCGTCGACAAGGGCTTCGATTACTTCTATGGGATCCCGGCCTCGATGAACTACGGGGTGCTCACCTATATCGAAAACCGTCGCGTCCTCGATCCTCCCTCGCTATGGACCCAAAAGAAACCGAATCAGATCGCCATCGCTGACTACCGGATCACTCCTCCCTACGAACACTCCAGAGCTGGCGGAGAGCTGGAGGTCGCTCCAAGCTTCGACGACCAGCAGGTTCTGACCGTCTTTACCGAGCGGGCGGTCCAATGGATCGACGACTTCGCCGCAGACAACTCTGACGAACCATTCTTCCTGTACTTGGCCTATACGTCCCCGCACAAGCCCGTGATCCCGATCACAGAATTCCAAGGGAGATCGGAGGCCGGAGCTTATGGCGATTTCATGATGGAAACAGACGCACACATCGGGAGTGTGCTCGATGCCTTGGACCGAAATGACCTGACGCGAGACACGCTCGTGCTCGTGACGAGCGATAACGGCCCCGAAACGACCTACCGAGAGCGATTGAAGCGATTTGGCCACGCAAGCGCTGGCAAGTTACGGGGCGGCAAGCGTGACCTGTACGAAGGCGGGCATCGAGTGCCATTCATCGTGCGCTGGCCAGCCGTCGTGAAACCCGCGCAACGTTCCTCCGATCTCGTCTGCCAGACTGACGTGCTGGCAACCATTGCCGACGCAATAGGCCGAGAACTCGGGCCGGAGGAAGCTGAGGATAGCGTCAGCTTCCTACCGATCCTGAAGGGTGCGCAGCGCCCGCCTCGCCCGCCTGTCATTCACCACTCTGCGGCAGGCTATTTCGCCATTCGGCACGGGCGCTGGAAGCTCAACATGATTCGGGGTTCAGGTGGAAGCCTGGCTCCCCGCTTTGTGGAGGCCAAGCCGGGCGAGCCGCAATTCGAGCTGTACGATCTCGCAGCCGACCTAGCCGAAACAAGCGACATGGCCGCTCAAGAACCGGCCGTGGTTGCGCGATTGCGTGAGGAAATCACTCGAATCGTCACCAGCGGCCGGAGCAAGTCAGGGCAAGCCGTTGGCAACGACGGAGCGCAATGGTGGAAGGAGTTGACTTGGCTCGAGCCGAACGCCGGCGAGCACTGAGCACTCAGGCTGTCGCACGATCACAGGAGTGCAGGGAAGCTTCAAACGGTGTGATCCGATGTTCGCCAGCGCCGCCATGGAGCGGGCGTGCAATTCGGGCCGCGGCCCGCAGGTCGCCATCTGAGCGATAAGAGGCTCTGGTTCAGTCTCCCTCAGCTGCCCGCAAAGCCGCCTCGACTACCGCAATCTGGATCCTCTTGCTTCGGGAGAAGAACGACAACCCCTCCATGTTGTGGAACGCCAACGGCTGATTTCCGCACCAAGGCTGCAACCGTAAGGAGACCTGGAGCCGTCAAACCGGCCGGGCATGAACGCCCAGGTGTCGGCGCCCGCTTTTCGCGGGACTTCAGAAGGGAGAACTAAGCGATGAGACGATACTTTCTGCTCGCAGCTGTGGCAGGCATGACTCTCCAGCCATTGACGCCGCTGCCTTTGCCGGTCAAGCAGACCGAACGCGACCGAGCTCTGGGCATGGTCGGGCGAATCGCTTCGACGGGTTGCGCGGTCGACGCCCCATCCGCAAGCGTGGGGGTCTGGGACGCTCCAATGATCGACAGCAGCAATCGCGGACCTCTTGAAGATGCCCGGCAGAGGAACCGGGTGATGCACGACCGATGCGTTCCGAGAAGGGAGTGCTTCACTACCCAAAGCCGCGTCCGCACCAAGAGGGACGCGGACCGCTTTTTCCGGACGCCGACATTCTTGGGCAGGTGATTCCCGGGAATGCAAGCGACACCGTAGCGCCTACCAACGAGCGCACTGTCTTCCGCTGCGAACTCGCCGCAGCGCTTCATTGCTTCGAATTGCTGCTGACCGAGGGGCATCTTGGGCCTTGTTGCTTCCTCCGGCAGCACTGCTTCCGGGAGTCTTGGCACTAGGGAGCCCGAACCGCTCTGCCATGCATTCGCCGGCACATGGAAGTCATGCAATATCATTGATGAATCATGCGACCAACTACGCCCCTGTCGCACCGTCGCCACCGATCGTTCTCTGTCTGCGATGAGGGCTCCCAGCTCGAATCCAGGTTGTCGGATCGTCCCGATACGCATTCAATGCGACCCTGCAATGCCAGGAACTCGCTGCCTCGGACAGGCAACGCCCTTTTGTCGATCCTCCGGGGGTCCCCAGCTCCGCAATGGCTTGCGGTCTTGTTTGGCGTTGCCTCCATGGTTGGATGCACGCCATCAGAGGATCTTGCGCCGCCAAACATCCTGATCGTCATGTCCGACAACCATTCCTGGAATCATCTCGGATGCTACGGCGACGCGACGGTCAAGACGCCGAATATCGACAAGCTGGCCGAAGAGGGCGTGCGCTTCACACACGCCTATTGCCCGTCCCCGTCGTGCACGCCCGCCCGCGCTGCCATGCTGACCGGCCAAGACATCTGGCGGCTCGAAGAAGGTGCCAACCTCTGGGGGACGATGCCGAGCCATTTCGCCGTGTATACCGACATGCTCGAGCAAGCCGGATATCTCGTGGGCTACGAAGGCAAGGGCTGGGGGCCGGGAGACTACGAGGCCGGAGGATGGACTCGGAATCCCGCCGGCCAGCGGTACGGATCATTCGAGGAGTTCTACAACGAGCGCGAGCGCGGCCAGCCCTTCTGCTATTGGTTCAGCTCGCGGGACCCGCATCGGCCGTATCGCGCCGGTGGCGGCGAGCGTGCGGGTTATGATCTCGAATCGATCGCTGTCCCGCCCTATTTGCCGGACGATCCCGCCGTGCGGGGCGACATCGCAGACTACTACTCCGAGATCGAGCACTTCGACGGCGAGGTCGGCGAACATCTCGGATTGCTGTCCGAGTTCGGAGCGACGGACGATACGGTCATCATCGTTGCTAGCGACAACGGCTGGCAAATGCCCCGGGGGCTGGCAAACCTATACGATTCAGGCACGCGTCTGCCCCTGATCGTGTCGATGCCGCAACGGTTTCCGGGCGGCCGCGTGGTGGAAGACTTTGTCAGTCTGACCGATTTCGCGCCGACGATCCTCGACTTGGCAGGCTTGCCCATTCCCGAGGACATGACGGCGAGCAGTTTTGTGCCCCTTCTGGCGTCAAACCAGCAAGGACTCGTCGACCCTCAGCGCTCGTTCATCGTGACCGCCAGAGAGCGCCATGCGTTTGCACGACAGGGAGGCCCCGGGTATCCCGCACGGGCGCTGCGGACGCGCGACCACCTGTACATCCGGAACTACGCGCCGGAGCTGTGGCCAGCGGGAGATCCGCCGCTCTATGGAGATGTGGACGCTCACATGCTCCAATTTCCCTCGCCGACCAAGATGTTCCTCTTGCAGCGGCCCGACGACCCCGAGTATCGATCCCTGTTCGATCTCGCGTTCGCAAAGCGGCCTGCCGAAGAACTCTACGATCTCGCGACCGACCCGTATCAGATGAATAACGTGGCCAAGGATCCTGCCTACGAATCGACCCGGGCAGAGCTGTCCGCCCGGTTGCAGGAATACCTTCGAAGCACCGCAGACCCGCGTGAGGTCGGCGGCCCGATGAAATGGGAGCAGGCCCAATACTTCAAGGAGAGCGATTTGACGCCCGAGCCAAGCCCAGAAGCGATCGAGGCGCTCGACCTCGAAGAGCGCTACAGCTATGTCGACTAGCAGGCTCCTCGAAGTGCATCATTCACGCGCCTGTGGTCGTGCAACGAGTCGCTCGGGAGAGTAATCGGCGTATCGACTGGCTTCTCGCAGAAGCAGCACTTCCGCCTAGTTGCCGTTTCGGCGGCCAGCGGGGGCACGCCCGCGGCCGCGCATCACAGAGAGCTCTGCCTGATCCAAGAGCCCGTCGCGGTTGGTGTCGAGTTGACCGAAGCGCCGCTCAATTTGCGGCGGGACTTCCTCGAGGCTGAGCTGGCCGTCTCCATCGGAGTCCCACCGTGCCAAGCCGCCAAGGCCTCTCGGAGGTCTGTTGCGCCCGACGTCCCGCTGCATCATGGCTTGGATCTCCGACGGTCCGAGATGGCCATCGCCATCCCTGTCCATGCGGTCAAAATTCCGTCGCATTTGTTCGGGAAGTTCCTCGGGAGTCAACCGATCGTCTCCATCCGTGTCCCTAGACAAGAGTCGCTCTACGAACTGCTGCGAGCCGACGCCGACGCCCGCCCCTCTTGGGCCACCGGCCTGTCCGGGACGCCCTCTTGGGCCCTGGCCTGGCCCCGTGCGGTTGAAATCCATCCTGCCCGCTCTGACGCGCCCGGCATCGCGGTCTACCTCCCAGGTAATCAAGTACTCTTGGGTGACTGGCCTGCACCACGTGTCCGTGCAAGCAAAGTAACGGAATTTCATCTTCAGTGGCTGTTGCGAATCTCCACGCTTCACGTGAACGAGGAATTCGCGGGGGTCCGCATCGGCATCTTCCTCAATCTTCGGTCCCTGCAGCTTTGCCGGAGTGATCGTCACTCCCTCGGAGGCCGAGAGTTCCACCTCCATCGCCGGTGCCAAGTTGTTCCAATGCACGCCGTGAAGCGGGTCTAGAAGGAAGGCCAGATAGAGCTTCCCCGCGCCTGACCGGAGCAGATCCCGGTCGGCCTCTGCACGCAGCTTGGTATAGAACGGCTCGTCTGTCTTCGCAAGCTGAGGTCGTGATATTAGAGTGCGATAGGTGCCTGGCTTGTCGATCCGGGGAACCACACCGGTCTTGGCATGCTCCGGAGCCGGCATGATCTCCATGTTCAGGTCCGATACCTCGGTCGGGTTTTCAACCGGCCCGAGGAATTCTGCTAGATCCCTCCGCAACTGATCCGGGTCGCTCCAGGCGCGAGCCCTCAGAATCCGGCCCTTGGGATCGAGCACGTATTCGGAGTTCTGGCGGTTTCCGAGCGCATGCTTCAACTCATTCGCCATATTGTCGGCAATCCAAGCGATCTCTGACCCCAAGACTCGCTTGGCCTCCTCGACGTGCATTAGGCGCTCCTCGAGGGTGATCGGGTTGACGTAGCCGTTCAGTTCAGGGTGCGCCAGCGCTTTGTAGAGGTACAAGAACCGGACACCCTTGGGCGCGTAGTCGCGATAGACCGTCTCCAACCTGGGGACGTTACGAATGAAGGGCGGTCAAGTCAAGCACCCGTTGACGAGGACCGTATACTGCCCTGTCAGGCTCTTCGTGTTGAATGGCTTGCCGGCCGCATCGTAGACCTCCACCGCCGGGAAAGGATCTCCCGGTCCGAGCGGCATCGGCCTCTGCGACTGGGCCATGCCGACCGTTGTCGAGGCGGCCAATGCCAAGGTCACGACGGTGAAGCGCGAACGGTTCATTGCAAGCAATCCCTCCCTACAGTTAACCCCAACCCGGCCGTCAGGTTCGTGAAGAGCCGGTAAAACCTCGCCGCTGTGTCAACCTGTCCCGACGGATCTGGCTGGAATCGCATAGGGCAGCGCCCCCAGCTCCTGTGTCAGCTGGCTCCGGGCACCGATAGGCGCAGACCTAGGCGTGGTTGCGGACACACGCGGAAGCAGCGTTGGCAGAGAAGCGAGCCGACTCCGCATGGCGATTCTCCAACTCGAATACATGGGGCCGGAGGACCGACTCGGAATCTCGCTGTGCGGGCGACAGATGACACTGCTGTCATCGTCGTCAGCGACAACGGCAGGCGAATCCCGCGGGGGCTGGTAAACCTATACGATTCGAGCGCGCGCCTTCCTCTGATCGTCTCGATGCCGCAGCGGATTCCAGGCGGCCGGGCGATGGAAGACTTTGCCAGCTTGACCGATTTCGCGCCGACGATCCTCGACTTGGTAGGCTTGCCCATTCCCGAAGACATGACGGCGAGCAGCTTTGTACCGATCCTAGCTTCGAACCAGCATGGACTCGTCGATCCGCAGTGCTCGTTTTCTGTAACCGCCACGGAGCGGCATGCGTTCATCAGACAGGGGGCCCGGGATATCCAGCGAGGGCGCTGCGGACGCGCGGCCACCTATAGATCCGAGACTACACGCAGGAGCTGTGGCCAACGGGAGATCCCCCGCTCTATGGAGACGCGGACGCTCGCATGCTCCAACTCCCCTCCCCAACGAAGATGTTCCTCTTGCAGCGGCCCGACGACCCCGAGCATCGATCTCTGTTCGATCTCGCGTTCGCAAAGCGGCCGGCCGAAGAGCTCTACGATCTCGCGACCGACCCGTATCAGATGAATAACGTGGCCATGGATCCCGCCTACGAATCGACCCGGGCAGACCTGTCCGCCCGGTTGCAGGACTACCTTCGCAGTACCGCCGATCCGCTCGAGGTCGGTGGCCCGATGAAATGGGAGCGGGCTCAATACTTCAAGGAGAGCGATTTGAGGCCCGAGCCAAGCCCAGATGCGATCGAGGCGCTCGGCCTCGACGAACGCTATAGCTATGTCGACTAGCAGCTTCGTCGGCTTGTATCAACGGGGCAGCCTTGCGTGGTGCCTGAGCGTCCGGGCAAAGCGCACGTGGCCAGCATTTCACTGACACCGGCTAAGACAAGTCCGGAGCCGACTCCCAGCACGGATGCATTCAGCTGGCTTCTCGTCGGCGCACTCCCCGCGCATAAGGACGGAGAAGAGCCCCGCCGACTCTCGCCGACGGGGCTCGTGATTGATCGCGTTCCGAGGCGGTCGTTCGCTAGAACTCGTACCGCAGAACGAGCTGAATCTGTCGAGGCGCGACCTGCAGGCCGAAGATCCTCGCGACAGAGCCCGAAGCCAGCGTGTCGTAAATCCGGTTGCCAGGCTTGCGGAAATGCGTCGTGTTGAACATGTTGAAGAATTCCGCACGGAACGTCATCCGCTGGCTCTCTGTGAAGTCGAAGTGCTTGGCGACCGAAACATCCCAAGCATTGATTCCCTGCGCCTCAACGATAAACGCCCCCGCATTCCCGTATGTATACTGCTGCGGGAATTGGAAACAGTCGACGTTGTACCACTGCTCGGCGGTCTTCGGTCCGGTATTCGGGTCGCAGGTCACGTCGGGTCGCTGGTAGGAACGCCCGACATTCGCGATGTCGCGGCCAGACCGCACGTTGACCGGAGGACCGGTATTGAACCGTGTGAACCCTTCAAGTGCCCATCCGCCGAGCAGGGCATTAGCGGCGCCGCCCCAGTCGCCGCCCCAGCGTCGGCCCTGGCCGAATGGCAGGTCCCACTGGTATGCGATCTGGAACACGTGCTGAAGATCCCAGCTCGAGCGCGACCAGTCGTTGCGGATGTTGAACGGATCCTGGGTCTTCCACTCGGCTAGGGAAGACTGCTCGTCCATTGCCTTGGACCAGGTGTAGTTCATGCGGAATCCGAGGCCCCGGCCGAAGCGCTTGTTCAGTTCCACCTGCAAGGAGTTGTATTCTCCGGCGAAGCGATTCGCTCCGCCGTCCACGTTCCCGAAATCGGGCATGAACCGACGCGGCTGGATCGCTCCCGGACCCGGGGTTAGCGGTGTGTTGATCGCGGTATAGCCGATCTGCTTCTTGCTCGTGGAACCGACATATCCAACATTGAGGGAGAGCTGCTCGA
The DNA here is from genome assembly GCA_028819215.1 of Bryobacterales bacterium. Lineage (GTDB taxonomy): Bacteria > Acidobacteriota > Terriglobia > Bryobacterales > UBA6623 > VXMF01. The sequence continues at coordinate 180,481 of JAPPMG010000096.1, read as the reverse complement.
CCAGCTCGCGCTGGATGAAGAAGTTCCACTGGATCGAGTATGGCGAGCGGTTGGTCGGTGACTGTGGCCAGCCTCCGATGGCAGCCGTCGAAGAGTAGGACGGGCCGGGATTGTCGGCGAAGAAGGTCGGAACCGGCGCGTCCGTGGTGATCGTGTTTACGGTCGCGACCTGCTGGGGCGTGTACGGCCAGAACTTGCGCAAGTCCTGCAACTCCTGAACGAAGGTCGAGTTGTAGAAGGCACCGATGCCAGTGCGTACAACTGTCTTGTTGTCGATCTGGTACGCAATTCCCGCACGGGGCCCGATGTTGTTGCGGTCCGGGAACATCAGCGACCGAGTGGTTCCCAACCATCTCGCAGGCTGATTTCGCTCGCCGGTTTCCGGGTCGACCTCAGGGTTGACCGTGGCCCACATGAGCCGTCCGAGATTTCCGGTCACTGGATTAGGCGTCACCCAAAGGTTGCCCAGCTGGTCGGACGTGTCGTAGGGAGGGTTGTTGTACTCGTACCGCATCCCCAAGTTGACGGTGAGTTTGGGGGTCACGCGCCAGTCGTCCTGGACGAAGAACTGCCACGCGTTTATGCGACCGTTGGTGATCGTTTCGCCAGTTGAACGCCGGAACTGTCTGGGAGTCCCCAGCAGCATCGAAGCCGTGCTGAATCCGGAAGTCGGATCGCTGTAGAGCGACGTCAGCTCGCCGTTGAACCATAGGTTCCCGTTCATCGGGTTGGACGTGTTGGTATAGAAGTGGCGACGGCTGTAGTTGACGCCGAACTTGATCGAGTGGTTCCCGGCTTGGGTCGAATAGTTGGAAATGAACTGCCAGACCTTGTCGCCGGTATTCGTACCGCCTCCACCGGCGCTGAACTCGCCTTCGGAACTCATGTTGGGAATTGGCGAGCACAGCACATCGCGCTGGAACATCTGGATGCCGGTTCGATCCAAGAACTCGGGGCGGTCGATCGCCGAGTTCAGCGTGCAGTTGGGGTTCCAAGGTGCGTTGTAGCCGAATCGGACTTCGAGAATCGAAGCCGCGCTGAGTAGCCTAGTCCATTGGGCTGAAAGATTGCGGACGTCGAAATCGTTCTCGCGGGACAGGTGGGGATTCGAACTCGGCGAAAACGTGCCGACGTTTTGGTGCAAGTAGCGGACGTTGAACGTGTTCTTCTCGCCCGCTTGGTGATCGCCCCGCATGACGATGAAGTCGCGGTCGTTCCTGGAAGATTCGGTGTTGACGTAGTTCTGACTCAGCTTCCCTGCTATGGTCGGCAGCGGAATCATGATGTCGAGGAACGTCGTGATGGCTGGATGATGCATCGACTGAGGGATGCTGTTGTTGGCGAACAAGTCCCGTTGAATGTTCCCATCGGCATCTGGCCGTCCGGTAAACGGGTCGTAGATGTTCTGGGCCAACTCGGAGAAATCTCCCCTGCGCTGAAGCTCGGTGGGGAAATTCGCGAATGCGTTGCTGCCACGCGTAAAGCTATAGCCCTCGTAGTTCACGAACCAGAACGTGCTATTGCGTAACCCGGGGACGTAGCCGCCGATAGCTGCGCCGTACTGGTTCTGGCTGAAATCCACCTTGCCAGTCCCGCTTCGATTGGCGAAGAAACTGTTCGCATCGAACATGTCGTTGCGCATGTACCAGTACGCGGAACCGTGCAGGTCCCGGGAACCCGACTTGATCGCGATGTTGACGTTGGCGCCCATGGACCGCCCGAATTCTGCATTGTTGTTGGTTGCGACCCGGAATTCTTGGATGGCGTCCATCGGCGGAGAGCCGCCGGGAGAGTTCATCATCATCATGTTGTTGTCAACGCCGTCCATCGTGAAGTTGTTGTCTTGCGGACGGGCACCGTTGACCGAGATCAGGAACGTCCCGGATTGCGTGCCCCTGGACTGGCTGTAGGTCATCCCGCTGGTGCCCGGCATCATCAGGATCAGGCGGGTATAGTTGCGCCCGTTGACCGGAATGCGCTCGATCTCGGTCGTGTTCACGGTCCCACCGACAGACGCATCCTGTGTCTGAAGAACAGGCACCTGACCTGTGACCTCCACCGTCTCCGTCACCTGGCCGAGTTCGAGCGATAGATCGACCTTGACCGTTGCCGCAACCTCGACGACGATGCCGGCACGCACTCGCGTCTTGAACCCTTCGCTTGAGGCAGCTACATCGTAGGTGCCGGGCTGCACTGGGTACACGCGGTAGGCCCCGCGCTCGTTCGTCGAAATCTCCCTCTGGACCCCAGTGCTGAGGTTCGTGACCGTCACGTTGGCTCCCGGCACCAAGGCACCGCTCTCATCGGAGACATCTCCAACGATCGCAGCGTTCGTGGTCTGCGCATCAACGCCTGCCGGGGCCAGCATCAATACCAGCGCCGCTAGGACGAGTGCGCTCTGCTTCCAAACATTCATGGCTGCTCCTTGGAGCTACGCCATCCACGCAGGACGTGCTCGGCCTGCGTGCAAGAGCGTATCTCTCACATTCCCTTCGTACTTCAGCTGGGATGACCCCACCAGCTGCACGGTAAGATTCTACCACGCTGCGCAGCGGCTGTGTCGAAAAGAGTATAGGATCCCGTGGACGGCACCCAAGTCCCCGGCTCCAGAGCTCTATTTGGCAGCAGCGGGGGGGGAATTCCTCATGGAATCAGCCGCCCGCAGCTGCCCGCTATGCGGCCCTAACACGGGGTGAGCGAGGCATGCAGTCTTCGAAGCTCAGGCCTCGAGTTTCCAAGGCTTGCGATACGGGCGTTTGTACATGATCGCTTCGGCCTCGGGATCGTCGACGACCCGCTCGTGCTCGACGTCCCAGTAGACGCGCCGCCCCGTTCTCACCGCAGCGTTTCCCAGGTGGCAGCCGATCATCGAGTCGTGACTGATCTCGACATCGGAGCGCGGCCGCTCGCGCGTGCGCATGCACTCGAGGAAGTTCTTGACGTGGTCGAGATGCATGTTCTCTCGGTCCGGGCGAGAAGCCTGCCACGGCACTCCGGCAGCCTTGTACTCGCGAACCGACTTGTCGATGCGGTCCGTCTCCGGCAAGACCTCCCAGCCGCGGCGATCCACGATCAGAATGCCCTTCTCGCCGTGCAGCATGACTCCGTGCTCTCGATCTGCCGGGCCGCGCCCCACGCCCAGGGCGTGTTCCCACACCATCGAGAACTCGGGGAACTCGTACAGCACCTGCTGGGTGTCCGGTGTTTCCATCGCGTCCTTGGGGTAGGCGAACTTGCCGCCTACTGACATTGCAGATGTCGGTGACTTGATGCCCATGTACCAATTGGCGATGTCGATCATGTGGGCCCCCCAGTCAGTCATCAGGCCGCCCGAGTAGGCCCAGTACCAGCGGAAGCTGAAATGGAAGCGGTTGGCGTTGTACGGACGCGACTCGGTCGGTCCGAGCCACATGTCGTAGTCCACGCCGCTGGGTGCCGGGCCGTCCGGCCGGTGCGGAGTCTCGCCCTTCCAGTCCAAGTAGGCCCAGCAGCGCACCAAGCGGACCCTTCCCAGCTTGCCACTGTCGATGTATTCCTTGGCCGCTAGGTACTGCGCTCCGGAGCGCTGCTGGGTGCCCATTTGCACCACGCGGTCATGCTTGCGAGCCGCGGTGACCATCTGCCGCCCTTCCCAGACGGTGATCGCCAAGGGCTTCTCGACATACACGTCCTTGCCGGCCTTGCATGCCTCCACGGTTGGCAGGGCGTGCCAATGGTCTGGCGTGGCGACGATCACTGCGTCGATGTCATCGCGATCCAGCACCCGCCGGAAATCGCCGGTGCGCAGCTCCGCTCCCTGCTCATAGTCCGCGACGACGTTCTCTTGCGTCTTGGCGATCTGGGACTCGTCGACGTCGCACAGCGCGACAGCCTGGGTCTTGCCCGCCTTGAGCATGTCATTCAGGTCGCCCCGGCCCATGCCGCCGCAGCCGATCAGGCCGAGGCGAATGCGATCATTGGCGCCAAGGATCCGGCTGGCGGAGGCCGCGGTCATCGGCGCTGCACTCCCGGCAGCAGCCGTAGCCAGGAAAGAACGGCGCGAAGTGGTCATTGGGTTACGAAGCTCCTTTCGGCGCAAGGCACGATCTGGTAACAGCTTATCGCGTATCAAGCGCCGCCCGAGAGGCACGCTCCGAGGCCACCTACCTCCTGCGCTCGAGGATTGCCACCGTCTCTATGTGATATGTCTGCGGGAACAGGTCGACCATCTGCAGCTCCAGCAAGGCGTATCCAGCGGCAAGCAGGAGCTTCAGGTCACGGGCCAAGGTAGCGGGGTCGCACGAAACCAGATGCAGCCGCGGAGGGCACAGGCGCACGATCTGGCTTACAACCGGGGCACCAAGACCGGTCCGGGGCGGATCGGCCACGATCAAGTCCGGCTGGCCTGAGAACCCGTCCAAGAACACATCCACGTCCAAGTGGACGGCCCGAACCGAGCACCCCGCCCGGCGAGCGTTGAAACGCAGGTCGCGCATCGCCGAGGGAGCCGAGTCCACCGCAACGACCTCCCGGAATCGACGGGCTAAGGGCAACGTGAACAGACCCACGCCTGCGTAGAGGTCAATCGCCAGACGACCCTCCACCGTTCCAATTGCCAGCTCCGCCAAGCGATGGGCGAGAAACCGGTTGACTTGGAAGAACGAACGGCCGCTGACTTGAAAGGAGTCCTCGCCGCAACGATAGTCCAGCGGCGTGCCGGGCTCGTCCACGCCGAGGGCAGAGGCCGACTTGGCCCAGAAGCGCTTCGGCAGCGGGCCGGCTCGACGAGGAAGGTTGACCTGCACCTGATCCTCGTCGGTAAAGAACTCAATGGTCTTGAGACTGGAGGGAAACCTGCGATCGGCCGCCATCCGCTCCACGGCGCGATGCAGCTCGTTGAGCTTGGGCGAGTTGATGGCGCAATTGTGCGACGCGACGAGGCGGTGCGAACGAGCCGCCAGGAATCCAGCCTGGCTAGTCCTGCCCTGGCGGGCGAAATGGATCTGCGTCCGGTTGCGATAGCCGAACGCTTCAGAACGCACCGTCGGAATGTCGGCGTCCCAGTCGATTCCGCCGATCCGGCTCAACGTCTCGCGCAAGATTCCGACCTTGTAGGAGCACTCGAGATCATGCGGCATGTGCTGGTAGTGACAGCCGCCACACTTCGCAAACACCGGGCAGGGCGGTTCGCTGCGCTGGTCGGAGCGCGAGATCCATTCGGTGTCAACGCCTCGCCGAACTCCCGCGGACTTCCTCGACAGTTCCGCGTCCACCTCCTCGCCTGGAAGCACGAACGGCACGAACACCGCACCGTCCTCGTGCCGCGCCAACCCGTCCCCGCCGTACACCAGCTTGTCGATTTCCAGTCTGGCGCGCATTTCGTTGATTCTTACACTGCCCGGCCGTGCGCGCTAGCTACTCCGCTGCTCGCCCACAGACGCGGTGCGTAGCGGAGTCGGCCCTGACAGTGCACCAGCGGGGCGATCCGGCCTGCCTCATGCCACTCTGGCGACCGGTCCGAAACGGCCTCGACTGATCGGGAAACCCACCCCGAACTTGCGCCAGTCGCGTTCAATGCCGGATTCAGCGCTGTTGCTAAACTCACAGTCTGGCGGCCTGCAGATGCCTTCGACCGCTTTCCTGTTCCCCGGGCAAGGCTCCCAGGCGCCCGGCATGGGCCTCGAAATCGCCGAGCGATACTCCTCGGCGCGGGCCGTCTTCGATGCAGCCGACCAAGCATTGGGGTTCGCGCTTTCCAGCATCTGCTTCGAAGGGCCAGCAGAGGAGCTGAAACGAACGGAGATCACACAGCCCGCGGTCCTGACAGTTTCGATCGCGACCCTCGCTGCGGTTCGGCAACGCGGCATCGAACCGGCATTCGTCGCCGGGCACAGCTTGGGCGAGTACTCGGCACTAGTAGCCGCCGGGGCAATGAAGTTCCAAGAGGCCGTTCAGCTCGTGCACGAGCGCGGCCGCTGCATGCAGGAAGCGGTGCCGCAGGGAGTCGGCGCAATGGCAGCTCTGCTGGGAATCGATTCAGAAACCGCGGCTGACGTCTGCCGGCAGGCAGCCGACGGTCAAGTCGTCTCGCCCGCGAACATCAACTCCACTGGACAAATCGTCATAGCGGGCCACGCCGAAGCGGTCTCGCGAGCGGTCGAAGTGGCCAAGCAATCCGGTGCCAGGCGAGCGGTGATGCTGGAAGTCAGCGCACCGTTCCACTGCGCACTGATGACTCCCGCTCGGGTGGCCATGGAGCCCCGCTTGGACTCCACCGCATTCGCCGACCTGCAGGTGCCACTGGTCAACAACTGGCGGGCCCGCGAAGTGCGCAGCGGCGCCGAAGCTCGCGAGGGCCTCAAGCAGCAGATTCCCAACCCGGTACTGTGGGAACAGACCATCCGCCATCTCGTCGGCCAGGGCGTGGAGCGCTACTTGGAAGTGGGCCCGGGCCGGGTGCTCACGGGCTTGATGCGCGCGATCGACCGCAGGCTTTCCGCGCACAGCACACACGACCTGGCCAGCTTGGAGGGCATCCCAGCAGAATGACGCAGCACAGGGCACTTGTCACGGGAGCCAGCCAGGGTATCGGCCGGGCATGCGCCAAGGCCTTAGCGGCGAAGGGCGTGACCGTGATTGCGGGCGCGCGCCAAACGGACAAGCTGACGACGCTGGTCGAGGAAATCCGAGCGGCCGGCGGCACGGCTGAGGCGGTTGAGCTAGACGTAACCGCTCAAGCGTCGGTCGACGCGATGGCGAAGTCTCACGGCAAAGACATCGACATCTTGGTCAACAACGCCGGTATCACGGCTGACAACTTGGGATTGCGCCTGAAGGAAAGCGACTGGCAGAGCGTCCTTGACACGAACCTCATCGGGGCCTTTCGCTGCTCGCGCGCCTTGATGCGCGGCATGATGAAGCAGCGCTGGGGGCGCATCGTCAACGTGTCGTCTGTCGTGGGGCTGTCGGGCAACGCCGGGCAAGCGAACTACTCCGCATCCAAGGCGGGGCTGATCGGGCTGACCAAGTCCTTGGCGCAAGAGCTGGCCAGCCGCAACATTACCGTGAACGCCGTCGCTCCTGGATTCTTCGCGACCGACATGACCGCACGCCTCGACGAAGCGCAGCAGGCCGACATCTTGGCCAGCATCCCGATGGGCCGCATGGGAGGGCTTGACGAGCTAGCGGCCGCCATCTGTTTTCTCGCAAGCGAGGAAGCCGGATACATCACCGGCCACGTGCTGAACGTCAGCGGCGGGCTCTACATGTGATGCCAACCCCGCATCCCCAAGATGAGACGATCCTAGATCGGATCATCGAGCACAAGCGGAACGAACTCGCGGCCGAGCGGTCAGCCACCTCGGAAACCGAGCTGGAGACTAGGCCAGTGCCGGCGCGGCGCGGCTTCCGCGCCGCGATCGCATCGAGGCATCCGGCGATTATCGCGGAGATCAAGCAGGCGTCGCCGTCCGCTGGGTTGATCGCAAAGGACTTCGATCCCGCCGCGATCGCGCGCAACTACGAGTCCGCCGGAGCGGCTGCTCTATCGGTGCTTACGGATGCGCGTTTCTTCCAAGGCTCGCTGGATGACCTAGCGGCCGCGCGGGCAGCCACTTCCCTGCCCGTGCTGCGCAAGGATTTCACCCTTGATCGCTATCACTTGCTGCAAGCATCGGCTTGCGCTTCGGACTGCATCTTGCTGATCGCGGCCGCGCTCGAGGACACAGAATTGCGAGAGCTGCATGCCGCCGCGCTGGAACTGAGCCTCGACGCGTTGGTCGAAGTACACGACGGATCTGAACTCGAACGCGCGCTCGCCGTAGGCGCGAACCTGATCGGCGTGAACAACCGCAATCTCAAGACGATGGAAGTCTCGCTAAAGACATCGATCGACCTTGCCGAACGATTCCCGCAGCACGTTCTGCGCATCAGCGAGAGCGGCATCCGCAGCGCCGATGACCTGCGCCGCCTCGCGGACGCAGGCTACCAAGGGTTTCTGGTAGGCGAAGGCCTGATGAGACATGCGGACCAAGGTCGGGCTCTGGCGCAGCTGATGGGCCGGCCGACATGACCGGATTCTTGGGCAAGACCACAGAGCTGCTGGAGGCGATCAAGTTCCAGCACTCGGTCTTTGCCCTGCCCTTCGCTCTCACCGCGACCCTGTTGGCACTGCGAGGCACCGACATGTCAGGGCCTGATCTGGCCTGGAAGCTGGTCTGGATCATCGTCGCCATGGTGGCAGCACGCTCAGCCGCCATGGCCTTTAATCGCATAACTGACGCACGGATGGACGCGCTGAATCCTCGGACTGCCGGCCGAGCGCTCCCGGCGGGAAGACTCTCGAAGCGATTCGCGGCAGTCTTCGTCTCGATTTCGGCGGCCGTGCTGGTTCTCGCCGCTTGGCAGCTCAATCCGCTCTGCTTCAAGCTCAGCCCGTTAGCGCTCGCCCTGGCATTGGGCTACTCCTATACGAAGCGCTTCACCTCCCTGTCCCACATCGTGCTCGGCACCGTGCTCGGGGTCGCTCCAGCGGCGGCGTGGATCGCCGTTCGAGGGACTCTGGACCCGGCGATTCTCTTGCTGGCGCTGGCCGTAACGCTCTGGACAGCGGGTTTCGACATCATCTATTCCTGCCAAGACGTCGCATTCGACCGCAGCGCCGGCCTGCATTCCATCCCCGTCCGCTTCGGCGTGGCGAGAGCGCTGCTGGTCTCGCGCCTGTTGCATGTGGGCATGGTGGCCTGCCTGCTTGGCATGTGGCTCAACATGGGACTGGGCCTCATAGCGCTGCTCGGTGTCGCCGCAATGGCCGCGCTGCTGGTCTACGAGCAATCCTTGGTAAGCGCCGACGACCTGTCACGAGTAGATGCGGCATTCTTCACCGTGAACGGTTGGGCAAGCGTGCTGTTGTTCGCGTTCTGGGCTGCAGATCTGTGGTTGCCGCTCGGGCTCCCCGCATAGAACGAACGGATGCCACTCGGCGGGCGCACCGCGAGTCGAGCGGCATCTGCGTGGCGAACCCCGCGATGCTGCCACGGGCGGTCGCTCAGTCCATCAGCATCCCGCCGTTGACCTCAACCGATTCCCCGACGACGTGCGAAGCGGCGTCGCTGGCAAGGAACGCGATCACCATGGCAACTTCCTCAGACTCTCCCGCTCGTCCTTGCGGAATCTGCGACACCATATCCCGCATCCTCTCCTCGCTGGAAAAGCGCTCGTGGAACGGCGTGAGGATCACGCCAGGGTTGACGGCGTTGACCCGGATGCCTTGGGCGATGAGTTCCTTGGCCAATGCCTTCGTCATGCCCGTGACCGCCGCCTTCGCCGTGGCATAGAGGATCGCGCCGGGCCCGCCACCGTTGTGGCCCGCGATGGAGCCGAGATTCACGACGGCGCCCGTGCCGCGCTTCCTCATGTGGATGGCCGCCGCCTGGGTGACCCAGAGCACGCTGGCCAGATTCAGGTCCATGACGCTGTTCCAAAACTCCTCGTCGATCTCGGCCAGCAGTCGGCGCCCGATGAGTGACCCCGCGTTGTTGACCAGCACGTCGATGCGGCCGAAGCGCTCGACGACGCTCGAGACGAGGTGCTGGCACTGCCGAGCATCGGAAAGGTCGGCCTGGAAACTTGCCGCCGTTCCGCCACTGCTCTCGATATCGGTCACGACCTCCAGGGCCTGCCGCTCGCTGGCATTGAAGTGCACGGCAACGGCATACCCGCGCTTGGCGAATTCGCGAGCTGTAGCCGCTCCGATGCCCAGGGACGCTCCGGTAATGAGCGCAACGGGCGGTACGAACTGTCGGGACATCGAGAACCAGTGTAACGACGAGCAACCTATCTCCCCGGGTGGCCAGCGTCGCCGTCTTGAGACCGCCCGCACCCTCTTCCGGCGGCCAAGCCTACCTGCCATACTTGCAAGGATGCGCAGCCTTGCCCTCACCGCCCTGCTCGGGATGTCTGCAGCCCTCTGCTCCGCCCAGCCGGAGGGCTGGTCGCGCCCGTTTCCGGGTCACCGCGTGATCGCCAACCTTTACGCAGTCGGCACCTATGACCTAGGGGTGTTCCTGATCACCTCCGACGAGGGTCACATCCTCGTCAACACCGCCCTCGAAGACTCGGTCCCCTTGATCCGTCGGAATGTCGAGTCGGTCGGCTTCCGCTTCGAAGACATCAAGATCTTGCTGCAGATGCAGTCTCACTGGGATCACACCGCGGCCCTGGCCGAGATCAAGGAGATCACTGGCGCGCAGATGTGGGCGACCGAGGACGATGCGCCGGTGCTGGAAGACGGAGGCTTCAGCGACCCGCACTTTGGCGGACGCGTGTCCTTCAAGCCTGTCAAGGTGGACAAGATCATCAAGGACGGCGAAGTGATCGAGCTTGGCGGCACTAGGCTCACGGTGATTGACACTCCGGGGCACACGGCGGGCAGTTCCAGCTACGCCATGTCAGTACGCGAGAACGGCCGGGAATACAAGGTCGTAATCGCGAACATGGGCACGATCAACCAAGGCAAGAAGCTCGTCGTAGACCCTACTTACCCGGGCGTTGCCGAGGATTTCGCCAAGACTTTCGAGCGCCAGAAGGCCATGCAGGTCGACGTCTGGGTCGCGGCCCACGGGTCGCAATACGGGCTGCACGGCAAATACCGCCCGGGACAGGCCTACAGTCCTGAAACGTTCGTGGACCCCGAGGGTTTTCGGGCCGCTGTGGATCGCCTCGAAAACCTATACTTGAAGCAGTTGGAGGCCGAGCGGCGTTAGGCCGCCACGGCCGCAAGCGCCTTGCCACGTCACGGTCACAGTGGTACCGTGACGTGGAGAGAAACCTAGTGCTACCACGCATCTCCGATCCCAGCCTGAGGCCCATCGCCGACAAGGTAGCGAACGGCGCGCGCCTGTCGTTCGAGGACGGCGTGAACCTGTACAGGTCGCCAGATCTGCTTACGGTAGGCTATCTGGCCAACAAGGTTCGCGAGCGCCTCAACGGAAACCGGACCTACTTTAACGTCAACCGCCACATCAATCCGACCGACGTGTGCGTGGCGGCCTGCAAGCTGTGCGCGTTCGGCAAGCAGAAGCGCAACCCGACCGCCTACACCATGTCGCTTGAGCAGGTCTGGCACACCGCGGGGATCGGCTACAGCGAGGAAATTTCAGAATTCCACGTCGTGGGCGGCCTGCATCCGGAGCTTGGCCTCGACTGGTTCGCCAAGATGTTCCGCGGCCTCAAGCAGCGCTTCCCAAGGGTTCATCTCAAGGCCCTGACCATGGTCGAGATCGGCTACCTGGCACGTCGCGAGGACATCTCCATCCAAGAAACTCTGGAGCGACTCCGCGACTCCGGCGTCGACTCCCTGCCAGGCGGCGGCGCGGAAATCTTCACCGAGCGTGTCCGCCGCATCATCTGTGACCACAAGATCGACGGCGAGGAATGGATCGAGACGGCCCGGACGGCTCACAACCTAGGCCTGAAGTCCAACGCCACCATGCTCTACGGTCACATCGAAACCGATGAGGATCGCGTTGATCACCTGCTGCGCTTGCGGGCGCTGCAGGACGACACTGGCGGCTTCCAGACCTTCATCCCGCTGGCGTTCCACCCCCAGAACACCCCGATGCAGCACCTGCCGATGACGTCGGGCTTTCAAGACATCCGGGCCATCGCCGTGGCCCGCCTCCTGCTGGACAACTTCCCGCACATCAAGGCCTACTGGATCATGATGACCCCGAAGATCGCGCAAGTCGCGCAGCGCTTCGGTGCGGACGACATCGACGGCACTGTGGTGGAAGAGAAGATCTACCACGACGCCGGCGCGAAGACTCCGCAGGTGCTGCGACGAGAGCAGCTGCTGCGCCTGATCCGCGACTCCGGCCGCGAACCCACAGAGCGCGACACGCTCTACCGCGAAGTGCAGCGCGACGAGGCAACCTTGGCGCTGGCAGTCTAGCGGCCCCGCCGCAACTGCGTGCTCACGGCTCGAGCAGTTTCAGGATCTGCTCCAAGCCGCTGCGAATCTCCGCCAGGCCGTCGCGCGAGACCGGTGGCGAAACCTTCCCGCCATCTTGTGGCGACTCCAACAGCCCGAGTTCCAGAGGGGCCGTTGCGGCTGGCTCGGGCTCGGCGCGTCTTGCGACCGCGCGATTCTCGCGCAAGGCCCGCCGCGCACCCGCAATGGTGTACTTGTCGTCGTACAGCAGCTGTTTGATGGCAAGGATCGTCTCAAGATCCTTGCGGCGGTACTGCCGCTGACCCTTAGCGGTCTTGCGCGGAGACAGCATCGGAAACTCCGACTCCCAGAAGCGCAGCACATGCGCTTCCACCCCCGCGATCTTCGTGACCTCGCCGATCCGAAAGAACAATCGATTCGGAATCTCCGGCCGCCTGCCGCTTGCGCTGTGGTCCTCCGCCATCGGCGAAACATTATACTTGGCCCGGACGCGCCGCGGCTGCGGGCCGCGCGCCGGCCGCTCCGGGCCAGAATCTCTCGCTCTTGTCTGCCCGCGACTTCCAACCCCTGCGTAATGAAGCTAATCCAAGTCCTCGCGATCCTAGCCCTGCTCGCCAACAGCTCGGCCGCGGGAGCGAAACCCAACGTCCTGCTGATCCTGGCCGACGATCTGAACGACTGGGTCGGTTCACTGACCTCCCATCCGAACGCGCGCACGCCCAACATTGACCGGCTGTCGGCAAGTGGCATGCTGTTTCGCCAAGCCTATGCCGCCTCTCCCAAGTGCAACCCGTCGCGCACAGCGCTGCTGCTCGGACTGGCTCCGTCCACGACTGGCATTTACGACAACGGCCACTGGTGGAGGCCTCACCTGCCGGAGGCCGTCGCACTACCGGAGGCATTCCGGCGGGATGGCTACCATGTCGCCGGCGGCGGCAAGATCTTCCACCACACGGCAGGTTTCAATCCTCCCGACCTCTGGGACGAGTATTTTGACTTGCGGTTTGACGACCCTTGGGACCGCTCCGGACCAGCCTACCCCGGAATCGGCCCGGCCCGGCCGCCGCCCGGACACCCATTGGCCGGCATGACTCCGTTTCGCCACGAGCTGGACTGGGGCTCGCTGTCGATCGGTGAAGGCGACTACGGCGATGCACGCACGGTGGCCTGGGCCGCCGACATTCTCGGGCAAGACCGAGCTGAGCCGTTCTTGCTCGCCGTTGGCCTGTTCCATCCCCACCTTCCCTGGTATGCGCCACGGCGATTCTTCGCGGCCTTTGAAGCAGGTCAAACCGCACTGCCACACGCTCCCGCCGACGACCTTGCGGATGTCCCGGCCGAGGGACGGCGCCTGGCTGGCCTTGGTGCCGATGTCTTCGCGGCCATCCGCGCAGCTGGGAAATGGGCGGAAGCCGTCAGGGCCTATGCCGCCAACATCGCTTTCGCCGATGCCTTGGTGGGGCAACTGCTAGACGCGCTGGAGCAGGGCCCGCATGCCAAGAACACGGTTGTCGTCTTCGCATCGGACCACGGCTTCCACCTTGGAGAAAAGCAGCACTGGTACAAGTCCACGCTCTGGGAGCGGTCCACTCACGTGCCCCTTGTGATTCGCGGACCAGGCGTCGCGCCCGGTAGCGTCTGCGACGTCCCGGTCAGCCTGCTCGACATCTATCCGACGCTGCTCGAGCTGGCCGGCGTTCCCGCCGCGGCCAGACTCGACGGCCGCAGCGTGACCGGCCTATTGTCAGATCCGGATTCCGAACCGAACCGTCACGCTGGCATCACCTACTTGCGCGGCAATCACGCGGTGCGCCAAGGCCGCTGGCTCTACATACGCTACCGCGACGGCGGCGAGGAGCTGTATGACCGCGACGCCGACCCGCACGAGCTGGCCAATCTGGCCGACAAGGAAGAACTGCTTGAAGTGAAGCGCGCGCTGGCTGAACTGCTACCGCGCGAAAACGCCGCCGCAGCGCCGCTCAAGAGCAAGTACGTGTTCGATCCCGATGCCTACTCGTGGGCGCCGAGGCCGTGAAAGGACGAGGCCGGGCGCTTCCTATAATGGAATATCGGCTCCGGCAGACGATGGCCCTGCACCCCCGCATCCGCTCCACCACGGTGCTCTGCGTCCGCCGTGACGGCAAGGTAGCCCTCGCCGGCGATGGCCAGGTCACCATGGGCGCCGAGGTCATGAAGTCCTCGGCCAAGAAAATCCGGCGCCTCCACAACGAGCAAGTTCTGGCCGGCTTTGCCGGATCCACGGCCGATGCGATTTCTCTCTTCACGCGCTTTGAGGAGAAGCTCCAAGCGTTCGGCGGCAATCTGAGCCGGGCAGCGGTGGAGCTTTCCAAGGAGTGGCGCATGGACAAGACGCTGCGCCACTTGGAAGCGCTGCTGCTGGTGGCCGACGCGAAGTCGACCCTGCTGCTGAGCGGCACCGGCGATGTTATCGAGCCCGACGACCACGTGGCCGCCGTCGGGTCGGGCGGTTCCTACGCAGTCGCGGCTGCCACCGCCCTGCTGGAGCACACCGATTTGAGCGCGCGAGAAGTCGCCGAGGCGGCGATGAAGATCGCGGCCGACATCTGCATCTATACCAACTCCAACATCGCGTTCGAGGAGTTGAGCTAACGCAATGGTCATCTTCCTTCCCGGTGACTCCGGGTCTAGTTCGACGGCTCTCGACGAGCTGACTCCGCGCGAGATCGTCGACGAACTCGACAAGCACGTTGTCGGCCAGGCCGAGGCCAAGCGGGCGGTGGCCGTGGCCCTGCGCAACCGCATCCGGCGCCAGCGGCTCGAGCCTGAAATGGCCGAAGAGGTGATGCCCAAGAACATCCTGATGATGGGCCCGACCGGCGTCGGCAAGACCGAGGTCGCGCGCCGCCTGGCGCGGCTGTCGAACTCGCCGTTCGTGAAGGTCGAAGCGACCAAGTTCACCGAGGTCGGCTACGTGGGCCGCGACGTCGACTCGATGATCCGGGACCTCGTCGAAATGGCGATCGACATGATCCGCGAGCAGAAGATCGACCTCGTGGCGGAGCGCGCCGAGAAGAACGCCGAAGAGCGCCTGCTGCAGATCCTCATGCCGCCCCAGAAGAGCGAGGACAAGGACGAGGCTGACAGCACCGCAGCCACGCGCGAGAAGCTGCGCAAGAAGTTGCGGGAGGGCAAGCTGGACGACCGCATGGTCGAAATCGACATCCAGAACCGCAACAACCCGATCGAGGTCGTCACCAACCAGGGCGTAGAGGAGATGGACATCAATATCCGGGAGCTGGTCCCCGGGTTGTTCGGCGGACAGACCCGCCGCCGCAAGATGACCGTGCTGGACGCTTTGGACACGCTGACCCAAGAAGAGGAGCAAAAGCTCATCGACATGGAACAGATCACGCGCATGGCGGTCGAGCGCACCGAGCAGGCCGGGATCGTGTTCCTCGACGAAATGGACAAGATCGCCGGACGCGAAGGCGGCCGCGGCCCGGAAGTGAGCCGCGAAGGCGTCCAGCGCGACCTGCTGCCGATCGTGGAGGGCACCACGGTCAACACTCGCTACGGGATGATACGCACTGATCACATCCTGTTCATTGCGGCCGGGGCGTTCCACGTGGCCAAGCCCAGCGACATGATCCCCGAGATGCAGGGGCGCTTCCCGATCCGAGTCGAGCTCAAGCCGCTGACGAAGGATGATTTCATCCAGATCCTGACCGAGCCCAAGAACGCGCTGACCAAGCAATACGTCGCGCTGCTGGAAACCGAGGGCCTCAAGCTGGAATTCACCGAGGACGCAATCGAGGAAATTGCGCGCACCGCGATGATTGTCAACGAGCAAACCGAGGACATCGGGGCACGGCGGCTCCACACGATCATGGAGAAGCTGCTGGACAAGATCTCTTTCGAAGCCCCCGACATGCGGGAGCGCAGCGCCAAGATCGACGTGGCGTACGTGAACGAGCAACTCGCCTCGATCGTCAAGGATCAAGATCTGAGCCGCTATATCCTCTGACAGATGGCCCCAAGGCAGCGGAGCCGGTTGCAGCACGCCGCGCGGTGCGGCGCGTTGGCCGCGATCGTGACCTCGTGCGGCTCGGTAGGAGACCCGTTGCCGCCGCTCGTGGACCTGCCGCAACCGGTCAGGGATCTTGCGGCGCACCAAGTCGCGGATGAGATCCGGATCGAGTGGAGTTGGCCGCTTGTCACCACCGAGGGCATGGCCGCTCGCAACGTCAGCGGCTTCACGCTGTGGGCGGTGGACGTGCCGGGCTTTGGCAACGCGCTCACGGCACAGGCGATCGACGAGTACCGCCGCGAGATGCTGACCATCGGTGCGTCCGAGCTGGCCGACCTCGGGCCCGGCGACCGGATCGCCGCGCACCTCCCCTTGGGCGACTGGCCGCTCGGCCAAGAAGCAGTCTTGGCAATGACGGTCGCAAACCGCGCCGGACGGCACGCGGGATACTCGAACCAAGTCCAACTCCAGCCGCTGGAACCTCCCGAGCGCGCGATTTGGGCGTCGAACTCAGTCCGGGCTGAGGGCGTGGCGCTGGCATGGCTGCCAGCCGCGCGCGCCGATGAGTACGCCGTCGACAGGGCCGCAGACGATGACGGAGAGTACCAGCCTCTCGGGCGCCTGGCTGCAACGGCATTCCTCGACCGCACCGTGGGCTGGGGCCAAACCTATCGGTATCGAGTCCGTACGCTCCGCATGTCGGAGGCCGGATGGCTCGAGGGCCCCGCTTCCGAAGCGGTCAGCGTCACCCCGAGAGACACCTTCCCTCCGACGCCCCCAACGGGCCTGCGAGCGGTACGAACCGAGGAGGCGGTAGAGCTGTCGTGGCTGTCCAGCCCGGAACAGGACGTCGCCGGCTATCGCGTCTATAGGGACGGCATGGCGATTTCCGAGGTCTCTGCCGACACCACGTATAGCGACGGCGGCGCCGAACGCAAGGCGCACGAGTTCTCGGTGTCCGCACTCGACACGAGCGGCAACGAGAGCCCACCGGGTCCTGCGATCACGGTCCCCGCACCCGACTCGTCGATAGACTAGTGAGATGCTCGCTCGGATCGCGCTGGCGGCGGCCCTGCTAGGCGAGTTGCTGCTGGTTGGATGTGCAACCCGCATGGGCCCGCGCACGATACCCGCCGCCCGGTTTGACTACAACGAGCGCATTGCCCGCTCCCAGAACGACCAGCTCCTCCTCAATCTGGTGCGGCTGCGCTACCGCGACACGCCGGTCTTTCTCGATGTCGGCACCGTCATCGCCCAATACACGCTCGACGCAAGGCTCGGCACGCTGCCCAGGTTCGGCGCCGACGGCTCCGGCCGGACGGAGCTGGGAGTTGACCTAGGCGCGCGCTACAGCGAACAGCCGACCATCACCTACGAGCCGATCTCGGGGGCGGAGTTCACCCGGCGGCTACTGACCCCCATCTCTCCGCAGACCCTCATCTTGCTGTCGCAGTCCGGCTGGAGCGTAGAGCGCCTGCTGATGTGCTGCGTTGACAGCATCAATGGCATCGCCAACGCGCCTGTTGCGAGTGGACCGACCCCGTCGTTGATCCCTGACAACAGCCGCTTCCGCGGCGTGGCGCGGGCACTGCGGTCCCTGCAGCTGGCGGGTTCGCTGGAGTTCGTCCTCGAGCAGGACGAAGCGTCGGGCAACGCCCTGTTGCGCGTTGGCAAGCCCGCCGGGAACGGCGGCCGCTCGCAGGCGCTGCGCGAAGTGCGCGACACGCTGGCGCTCGATCCTGACACCGAGCTCTTCCGCATCACTGCTCGCAGCGCCGTGCGCGGCCGAGACGAGATCATCCTCACGGGCAGGTCAGTCTTGGGAGCGCTGTTCTTCCTCTCCCACAGCGTCGATCCGCCGGCAGAGCATGAAGCGCGCGGTCTGGTTACGGTGGCGGAGCGAGCGGGGGGCACTGCCGCGAGCTGGGACGAAGTCTCTGGCGGTCTGATTCGCGTGCCCTCCTCGACTGCCGAGCCTTCCGGCGCCTTCGTGCGTATCCGCTATCGCGACCACTGGTTCTACATCAGCGACGCGGATCTGAACTCCAAGGCGACGTTCAGCCTGCTGACATACCTGCTGTCGCTGCAGTCCGCCGGCCATCAGGGCATGAGCGCCCTGCTGAGCGTTCCGGTGGGCAACTAGCCTCGCCGCAGCCGAACACTTGCCCGACGGGGATCCTTTCTGGCTGAGCGAACGTGAGCGCACGGAGCGTCCGTGGCCCCGCACAGGTCATTCCGCTTCGGACACGGCGCCTGGCGCGTTCAGGTAAGGATTAAACACGTAGCGGACCGAGACCGGCCCAGGCAAGGTCAGGTTTCGCGTAATCGCATAGGCGGGATCCAGGCCCCACTGCCCCTTGGCCAGCAGTTTCTGCTTTAGCGTGTCATTGTCGTGCCAACCCCAGAAGGGCTTGGCCATGTCGGCGGCATGCTTGCGGCTGAGAAACGCCCCGGCGACGAACAGGTAGCTGGCCTGTGGGCGCCCCCCCTGTGGCTGGTAGCGGTAGTACCCGCTGAAGGCTGCGCCCCCCGCCTCCCGCTCCTGCTGGGACCGGACCCACCAGTGGTCGTAGATCGGCAGAAGATCGTACCCCACGTTGCGGTCCGCCGGATGCCGGGGCCTTTCCGCGACGCCCTTGTAGACGTATGTCACGCCGGTGCCCGCCTCGAAATGGTCCGCCGAAAGAGAGTACCCGGAGTGCTGGCCCGATCCGTACACCCCATGCCCGCCGGAATGCACGAACACGACCGGGTGAGTGCCGTCAACGAATTCGACCTCCCCATCCAGGTTGTGAAAATTGCCGCGCACGCGCGGATCGGCGCGATAGGAATAGATCTTGTTGTGCGCCAAGGTCTCCATGGCGACCGGATGCCCCCAAGGCGTGCCGTCCTTGGCGATGGTGAGGATCATGCCCTCGTTGTCGTTCTCGTGGCACGTTCCCGCGACGCACTTGTCAGAGTAGTCCCGCGGATGGAAGAAGTTGTAGATCAGGAACCAGTGCGTCTCGGTTTCCATGGCCGCGTAGTAGACGAAGGCCTGAGAACTGCTTTCCGGGGTGTTGTCCCAGTTGTTGTCGCCACGCCAGTCGCCATCGGCGTCGAACCGCGCCAAGTAGTCGGCCTTGGGCTGGAACCACGTCTCTTGAGCCACAAACGGGGCGTACCGCTCAGCCAGCGGACGGTAGGGATCGGGCGCAGCCGGCTGGGGCCCGAACGTCACGCGCTCGCTAGGGACCGTGGGCTCGGCGTCAGCATCGACGCGGATCCTCAGCGTCGCCGAGACGCCCTCCAACGTGGCGGTCAGGAGCGCTTCACCCTCGCGGCCGGGGGCGGTGTACAGCACCGCATCCGACAGGTCCGACTGCCTTTCGGACATCGTGAGCAGCCTCGCTTCGAGTCCATCCGGCCCCTCGTAGCGCGGCTGGATTCCCTCGCTCCCTTGCTGACTGAACGGCTTCGAGACCCAGCCCCCGTCATGCCGGTGCACATGAAAGGCCGCCGGACCGCGCTTCAGCGGCACCGGTGCCGCGCCACCCGTCAGCCTGGCCCCCTCGCCCACAGCCCTGACCTGCACCACCAAGGCTTCGAACGGGCGTACGCGGGCGTCCGGCGGCACGGTCCGAAACTCGATGCCTCGCACCGGCCCGGGCACCTGCGCACCAAGTGCCGCAACGCACAGAGCCGAGGCCAGCCCGCGGCCGGCGCTCCGGCTGAGAATTCGTGCCGCGGCCGTTAGCAATGGGCAAGTCAACGGGATTAGTCTGCCGAGGGCCCGCATCGCGCGCCGCCCACAGGTTCGGCTCACGCGGACCTCATGTCCATGATGGCGCATCTCCGACAACGCCTCCCGCCCCGGTGTCCGGTCATTCCGGCATCCGCTAGACTACTCCCAAGCGACGCGAACCGGCGCGGAACAGTTGCGGCTAGCGCGACTGGAGGACTCTACGCGGCCGGAAAAGGCACGCTTGCTTCGCCGGAGCGCTGGTGGTCAGACCGAGATACCGACTGGCCGCGGCGGCCAGCACCGCGCCGCCGACCGGACACGGCTTCGGTACCGCGCCGGTATTCCTAGCTTCGATCAGCACGATCCTTGGCGCAGTGCTGTTCCTGCGCTTCGGCTACGCGGTCGGGCACGTGGGCCTATGGGGCAGCTTCGGCATCATCGCGCTCGGCCACATGGTGACCATTCCCACGGTCTTGGCGGTTTCCGAGATCGCGACGAACCGGCGTGTCGCGGGCGGCGGGGCGTACTACATCATCAGCCGATCTTTCGGCACCAGCATCGGCGGCTCGATCGGCATCGCGCTCTATCTCTCGCAAGTTATCTCGGTGGCCTTTTACCTCGTCGCTTTCGCCGAAGCGTTCGAGCCGCTCTACGCCTGGGTAGCTTCCAACCACGGCATAGAGGCTGACCCGCGCTGGGTCAGCCTGCCGTCCACCGCCGTGCTGGCTGCAATCGTGCTGACCAAGGGCGCCCGGTCTGGTGTGCGCGCACTGTGGTTCGTCAGTGCCGCCCTGTTCGCTTCGATCCTGCTCTTTCTGCTGGGCACAGGACCGGAATCGATGCGGCCCGACGGGCTCAACCTCACCTCGCGGATCCAAGACCCCGACCCGTTCGGCACGGTCTTCGCAACCTGCTTCCCGGCATTCACGGGCATGATCGCCGGCCTGGGCCTGTCGGGCGACTTGAAGCGGCCCGAGAAGAGTATTCCTCTCGGCACCATCAGCGCCACCCTGGCCGGGATGGTGGTCTACGCCCTGGTGGCGATCAAGCTCGCGAGCAGCGCCACGCCGGAGGCGCTAGCCAGCGACCAGTTCGTCATGGCGGATGTCGCCATTTGGGGACCGGCGATCTACATCGGCCTGGGAGCCGCAGCATTCTCCTCGGCGCTGGGCTCGATCTTGGTGGCGCCTCGCACGCTGCAAGCGCTTGGACGCGACCGGGTGCTGCCTGTTCCAAGCCTGAACCGCATGTTGGCGAGGGGGTCGGGAGACGAGCGCGAGCCGACCTTCGCCACGCTCGTGTCCAGCCTGATCACGGTTGTGTTCGTGCTGGCGGGGACCATGGACGGCATCGCCCAGATCCTGACCATGTTCTTCATGGTGACCTACGGCGCGCTGTGCTCGGTTTCGTTCCTGGAATACTTCGCGGGCAACCCTTCCTACCGTCCGACATTCCACTCGCGCTGGTACGTGTCACTGCTGGGTGCCTTCATGTGCGCCTTGATCATGCTCCAGATCAGCCCGTTCTACGCGCTGCTCGCAGTCCTGCTGATGGTGCTGGCGTATTTCGGCCTGCGTCGCACGCGCAAGGGCGAGCGCGACCTGACAGCGATCTTCCAAGGCACGATGTTCCAACTCACGCGCCGCTTGCAGATCATGCTGCAGACGAGCCGCTCTGAGGGCGCCAAGGGAGGCTGGCGGCCCTCGATCGTCGCGGTGACACGCTTCGGAGACGAGCGCCTGGGTCATTTCGACCTGCTGCGCTGGATCTGCCACCGGCACGGATTCGGGCACTTCCTGCTGTTCATCGACGGCGAGTACTCGTTCCGGGGAGAGATCGAGGCGCGCACGCAGGTCGGCAAGCTCATCGAACGCAGCGAGATGACCAACGCGGGCATCCTCGTCGACTCGCTCATCTGCCCGTCCTTCAGGCGTGCCGTGACCCATACGCTGCAAATGCCGGGAGTCTCGGGCCTGCCCAACAACTGCGTGCTGTTCGAATTCGACAAGCAGCATCCTGAGGAAATCGCCGAAGTCGCCCAGGGAGCCGTGCTGGCCACCGAGTCCGTCTTCAACGCGCTGATACTGCGCTCCACGCCCTACCGGTTCGGCTACCGCTCGTCGATCCACCTGTGGGTCACCGAGGAAACGCTTGATTGCGCTCCAATGATGCTCTTGCTCGCATTCATCATCGTGGGGCACCCGGAGTGGCGCCG
Source organism: Bryobacterales bacterium (assembly GCA_028819215.1). Classification (GTDB taxonomy): domain Bacteria; phylum Acidobacteriota; class Terriglobia; order Bryobacterales; family UBA6623; genus VXMF01. Next base: position 158,604 of record JAPPMG010000096.1, on the reverse strand, counting down.
CGCGGAGATCCAGCTCTTTGCATGTTTCGACTCGCTCGAGGCTGACCAGGAACGGGACCGGCTCTCAGGCCTGCTGTCCGACGGGCGCCTGCCCATCTCGAGCCAGAACATCACCGCCGTGCAGTGTGCCGACAGCGCGGCGCTCGACGTGGAGGTCGGCCGCCGCTCGGCAGAGGCCGCCTTGACCATCACCGGCCTGTTGGGGGCCGACATAGAACCCGACCGCGCCAGCGAAGCGCTGACGCGCCTCGACAAAGCAAACGACGTGCTGTTCGTGCTTTCGAGCGAGCGCGTGTCCATCGACTAGCTGTAGCTTGCCCGGCGGCCCATCTCTGCAGTGAACCACTTGGCCCATCTGCTCCTCGCCGGCGACGACCCCGAGGCCAAGGTCGGACAGGTGCTGGCGGACTTCGTCACTGCCAGCGACATCGCCGCGTTCGCGCCGGGCATCCAAGCCGGCATTCGCGCGCACCAGCGCATCGATTCGTTCGCGGATGGCCATCCGGTGTTCGCCCGCGCCAGACGTCGGCTGAAGCCGCCCTACCGCCGCTTCGGCGGCGTCCTGCTCGACATCTACTTCGACCACTTTCTGGCGCGCCGCTGGGACCGACACGGTGATGGCGGATCGCTGGAGGGGTTTGCCGACCGCACATACCGCATCCTAAACGACTTTCGCGACCTCCCGTCCGCGCGCTTCCGCATGGTCGTGGCTGCGATGTGCCGCGACAACTGGCTCGTCGGCTACGCTAGCTTCGCCGGTGTCGACCGCGCACTGACAGGGTTGTCCAAGCGCTTTCCTCGCACGAACCCGCTCGCATCCGGAGGCGCGGTGCTGCGCGAACAATATGCCGCCTTGGAAGCAGATTTCCAAGCATTCTTCCCGTCGCTAGCAGAGTATGCTCGGTCGCTCCCTCCGGCAGGGCGCGAGTGACGCGCTACCGAAACGGCCAAGCTCGATTCGGGCTGAAGAGAGGTGCTCGCTAGCGCTACAATCCTAAGGGTATGCTCACGCTCCGGACTCCATCCCGGCGAAGCATCCTGGCAGTGTTCGCGGCCGGGACCGCCGCACTCTTCTGCACCCACGCGACCGCGTCGGAAGTCGTCCAAGCGCGGCATCCGCACGTGGTGCTGATCACGGTGGACACTCTTCGCGCCGACCACCTTGCTTCGTACGGCTATCACCTGCGGACCAGCCCGACCATGGACAGGCTAGCCGAGGACGGCGTTCGCTTCGACCGCGCTTACACCGCCATCCCGATGACTGGGCCATCGCACTTCTCGATGTTCACTGGTCGCTACCCACAGGAGCACGGCGCGCGCATCAATGGTGTTTCGCTACCGGACGAAAGCAAGTGGCTGACGATCCCGCAAGTGCTCAGGCGCTTCGGCTACACGTCCGGCGCGTTCGTGAGCGCTTGGCCGCTGATCGGGCGATTGACCCGGCTTCACCGGAGCTTTGACCATTACGACGAGGAACTCGAGCGCCAGTACCAGGTCTTTCACTCCATGCGCTGGGCCGAAGATGTCACGCGACCGGCGCTGCGCTGGCTCGACGACAACAAGGACAAGGACAAGCTGTTCCTGTGGGTGCACTATTTCGACCCGCACGAGCCTTACAATCTCCGCAAGGAGTTCGCCGACCCCGAGCAGATCCGCGATCCGGATCCTGCCATCGCTGAGTACTCCGAAGAGGTCAAGAACCGAATCCTCCGCTATGACTCCGAGATCGGCTACGCCGACAGCCACATCAAGAGGCTGCTGGACCGCATCGATCAGCTCGGAATGCGTGACAACACGCTCGTCGCGCTGCTCTCCGACCACGGAGAGGGACTTGGCGAGCATGGTTTCGTGGGGCACGGCCGCTGGCTGTTCGAGAGCACGGTACGCGTGCCCTGGATCATGCGCCTGCCCGGCACGATCAAGCCAGGCAGCGTGGTTGCCGAGAGCGTCTCCCTCCTGGATCTCGCCCCGACGCTCTTGGACCTAGCCGTCCCGGAGTTCCGCAACGACACGCAGGTGCCCATTTCCTACGCTGGCCGCAGCCAGGTCCCAGCCATCGCGAAGCAATCCTCGCCCGAATCGCGCCAGATACGATTCGTGTCGTTCGAGGGCAAGAAGGGCTTCATCCCGAAATGGATTTCGTGGGCGTGGAAGCCAAACTCGGGACTGCCGTTTCGCATCGGCAAGCTCGAAGGAAGCATGAAGTCAGTCTGGACGCCCGACCAGAAGCGCTTCGACCTGTTCGACCTCTCTCGGGACCCGCGCGAGCTACGGCCGCAAACGCTGACCACCGCGGACCGGCGCTATTCGTTCGAAAGCAAGGCGTTCCAACGCTGGTTTGACAGCACCAACCTCGCCGAGAGCGAATCGAGCCTGACCGAGCGGGATGCGGAAATCCTGGAAAGCCTCGGCTACATTACCAAGTAGCGGAACCGCAGCCGGGGCCCTAGTCGTGCTGGGGCGATGGTTCTTGGGCGCGCAACGCAGCCACTTCGGCCTCGATGCCGTCGACGGCCGACTCGAGGTCATCCAGCAGCTTCCGGGACGCGGCACCAACCTCGAAGCGGTAGCGTTGGTGCTCGTCGCGAGCAGTCGCTAGTTCGTCGGCGATTTGCAAGGCTGCCAAGATCGCAATCTGGTAGCTGTCCGTTCCCGTACCAAGCGTGTCCACGCAGCGATTGATGGCCTCGTCGACCTTCCGGGCCAGCGCGCGCGTGCGCTCTGGATCGGCTCCGCCCAAGTGGTATGCTCGGCCGCCGATCTCGACTCTGACGGGTTGATTTCCCACCGCGCTCAGCCTTCGCGCTCCAACTCGGCGACCTTTTGCAACAAGGCCTCGACGCGCCGCTTGACCGCGTCGCGAGTGCTATCGCTGCGCAACTCGTCTCTCAGAACGATGATCTGGGTATCCCGGTCGCGCAGTTCGTCGCGCAGCCGCTCGACCTCAAGCTCGGCTTGAATCCGCTGCGTGCGAGCCTCGCGCAGTTGCTCAACCAACCCCAGCACCCGCCGCTCCAGTTCGCCAAGCGGGCCAAGATCGTCGCCCTCGGAAGGCGGAAATTCTAGTTGCGAGCGGTCATCGTCCATGGCGCAAGTCCCAGATGCTCCCAATGATAGACGACTCGTGGCTGCGGTCAAATTCACGGCCGCAAAGGGCCGGCTCGCCACAGGCGGCGATCCGCCGGCGACGTGGTGCGCAAGAGAGGACTTGAACCTCCACGGGATTTAACTCCCACTAGGACCTGAACCTAGCGCGTCTGCCAATTCCGCCACTTGCGCACAGGCTGGCGGCTATCTCAATGCACCGCGCGGCGACCGGTGCTGCCACCGTTCCCATTGTAGGACATCGGCTTCCAGCGACCGTTCGTGTCAGGGGCTGCGCCGGGGACCGCCGCCCCATGCCTTACCAGATCGTGGTGAAGCCCACCGTCACAGCCCGGCCGATCTCGGGAATCCGCTGGCCGGTGAAGGGATTCAGGGAATTGAGGTGCTCGTAGTAGTACTTGTCTCCGGCATTCTCGATCCCGAAATGGAGCGTCGATCCGTCCCACGAGTCGGCGCCGAACCGGAATCCGTGCAGCGCGAACCCGGGCGAGGGCGACTCCAGACGAACCGCGGAGACCCTGCGCTGGTCCCACACGTTCCGGATGCCGTATTCCGCCCAAACGCGCCGCCCGGGAGCAACGAACCGCGCCGCTGAGTCGATCTCCATCGGCGCGATCCCCAGAACTGGCTCCATCAGTTCTCGATCGTCCGCAATGGTCTTGGACGCCTGGAAGCGGAACTCGAACCGATCGGACGTCCTCCGCACGCCGAGACTCCAGCCGCGGAAGAACGCGCATTCTCCGTTGACATAGCGGAACACCACGGGTGGGCTCAGCGGCAGCCGCTTGTTCAGCCCGCGCACAGGAGTCACGGTGATGTAGTCTCCGAGGCTGCGGACGTATCCGCCGGCACTGATGCGGAACTTGCCAGCCTGCCATTCCACGTTGAGGTCGCCCTGCAGGCTGGACTCCGGCCTGATCGCGGGATCTCCCATGAACTCCGCGGCCACCTGGAAGCGCGTGCTTGGGAATCGGTCGGAATACCGTTCCAAGGCATTGGCCGTTCGCGCGACGCGCCCGACGCCGCCCGCGATCGTGAACCCGTGGCCCACGTCATAGCGTCCCGCCAGGCTGAAGTTCGCGTTGGTCTCGCTGCGCCTGACCTCTGCGCTCGTATTGGCGAGAAAGAACTCGCTCGGCCGCCCGGCGTCGCTGGTGACGAAGTCCAGACGCACGGCCGCCCGGACCTCGCCGCGGTCGAAACTGCGCCCGGCGTGGAAGTACGTCCCGATATCGGCCAGCGAGACCCCCGCCCAAACCGCGTCGCTGAATATGAGCTTGCGGTTGCTGGCGCGGGCGATGAATCGCTGGGCATCCTGCTCCAGGCGGAAGAAATCGAACCCCGCCTGCAGCTGCCACTGCTCGCCTGGCGAGAACTCGACCCGCCCGTTCGCGCCGACTGTGTCGGACTCCGCCGGGAGCGAAACGTCCAGAGCGAACGGCGGTCGCCGTCCGGGCATGTCCATTGCAGTGGGTTTCTCGCGATTGCTCATTCGATGGCTTTTCTTGTTGACGTAGGCGCCCAGCTTTACAGACGAGATAGCCCCCTCGGGATTCGCCGCGCGATAGCTTGCCTGCCAGGAGCGGAGCAGGAAGTGCTCGGCCGTCAGCAGCCTGCCCGGATAGTCGACGCCGGTTTGCTCGTCGTACAAGCCGCGGACCTGAAATTCCTGCTGCGGGGTGGGATTGAATCGGAGCTTGGTGGCGAACTGGTGGGAGGCCGCATCGCCCGGCACGAGCGCGGCGATCGCTCTGCCGCTGGCTCCCGCTTCGTAGTCATCGAGTAAATCGCCCGTGGCGCGCAGGCTGAAGCCGAGTCTGGAATTGCCGGCGTCGATCCGCGCATTGGCCATGCGCCCGGCTCCGTTGCTTCTCCAGCCGATCCCGCCCCTGCCCCCGGCGCGCCAGTTCTGGCGAGCCGGAATGGGTTCGGACCTGACGAGGATGGCGGCCATCGCCCCTGCGCCTTCGGTCAGCGCATAGGGGCCAGTGACGACTTCGACCTCCGCAACGGAATTCGGATCGACGTGACTCAGCTCGGAGTCCATGCGCGCGGGTCCTGCCGCGAACGTCCGCGTGCCATCGACAACCATCGCAAGCTGAGTCTCCCTGAGCCCCTGCACGACCGGCTCGAAATTCGTGCCGCCCCTCCGAAGGACATGCACGTGCGGAGTCGAGCGAAGACTCTCGACTAAGCCAACTCTCGCGAGACGATCGGGTTCGGCCGAGTCGGAGGCAACGGGAGCTATCGGATCGAATTCGTCGACGACATCCAAGGCACCCGCGACCGGCGCAAGTTGCAGGCGAACCGTCACTTCCTGGTGTCCGGCCGTCGAGACAGTCTCCGCTCGAAAGCCCTCGGCCGCCACGTCCACCGTAGCCGCGTGCTCGGGAAACTCCGCGACTCCCGAGGCGGCGGTCGCGCCTCGAGCCACCTCCGACCCGGACTGGTCCCGCAGGACCACGACCGCGTCCTGAACGACGGCTCCCGACGGGTCGACCACTTGAACCGCCAGATCCGCCCAGGCCGCCGTCGCGACCCACACCAAACTCAATAATCTCGCCGCACTTCCCAGATTCACCATTCGATTTCTCCCGCGGGCCAGAACCAGATCGCCGCTACGCAACGGCGACACTGAATGGGGCCGAGCCGCACCCCCGCACAAGGCCCCTGCGGACCAAGCGTCAGGAGTGCCGAAGACTCAGCCAGCCTATGCGGGTTGCGGAGGAGGGGCAGGAGGGGCAGAGCCCGGGGGCGGCCAGTCCGCCGCTAGCGGGGCCGCCTGAAACGGCAGCCTTGCCGGTAGGGCCAGTTGTTCGGCGAACTCAATCAGACACGGCGGCTCAGGATTCCACGCGGGCTTGGCGTGGTCGTTGCTACAGCGGCTCTTGATGCCGCACTTCGCCTCGGACCCCGGCGCGCTGTTTGATCGGTGACACGCCATGGAGGACCCCACAAACTGAGCTTCGCTGTCCGCCGAGACCTTCATCGGGCACTGCCTACGGCATTTCCCGGCCGCCGGGTCCAAGCGACAGCAATCCGGCCGAGGCGAGACGGCTGCCAACACTGCCTGCCATGGCAGCAATGCGAGCGAGAGAATCAGCGCCGCCGATCGGAACAAGCGAAGGTTACGCATGCTGCCGTGTCGGCCCCCTCGTCTCATGCTAGCCGACAGCCGGCGCGAGCGGCAGAGGCCGACGAGTCCCGCATGCTCCACGCGGAAGATTTCCGCTCCCCGTCTTGGTCGAAGCCCGCCTCAGAACCTGCCGCTGGCGAATCGCCGCAACTCAGCCAGGCCGAGTCCCGAGCCAAACCCTCGGATCTCGTCGGCGGCAGCACGAGCCATGAACAGCGCGTAGTCTACTCGCACCGAAGATCTGGCCGGAACCCAGCCGATCGTCTTCTCGGCGAACAATCGCCCGCGTTGCAACGCTTCCCATCGCGTTTCGGGAAACGGCGAAGCTCCGAACTCCATGCCGCACGTGAGGGTGCGCCCGTTCCAAGGCTTGTGCGTACGCGAGAAATTCTCCTCCCAAATGCCCAGCCACGGGAAGTCACTGCGCTTCCATACGTAGCCGAAGAGAGTCGCGGAACCAGGATGGTAGGCGGCGAAGAACGCCTCTTCCTGCTCGGGGTCCATCAGGTGCGCCGTGTAGGCGCCGGACACATCGTCCTCTACCGCGCGGCGCATGTCGCCCAAGCCGCCGGCGGCGAGCGGCGCCAGCGGCCAGTCAAACTCCGCGCCCGCCACGAATCGATCGGCACCGGGGGCGAACTCGCCCTCCAGCACCTTTGACCGCGTAGCGGACATCTCGAACAGTGTCTTGCCCTTTTCCAAGAACGGCGGTCCCAGCGTCGCGTGCTGCGTCCAACCGACCGGTCGGTCGATGCCGGCCAAGTTGGTGGCAGTCTCGGATATGTCCACGCGTCCGCTTCCGGCTGCGATTTTCAGCTGCCGTTCGAACCGCATCCCCGCCAGCGGGAACTCGGCGCTGAGCTTGACCCAGCCTTCGCCGGAACCGACCTCCCAGTCCGCCGAGGAGCCTTCGCCATGCACGCCCAGCCCGGCGGCAGCCTCTTCGGCGGACGGCACTCCGAAGATATCGAAGCAGAGATTATGCCCGGCAATGCCGGAAAGCAGGCGTGCCTCAAAGCCCTCGCCATACTGCGGGTGGGCGTCCGGGTCGTAAGCCGACGGGTCGATCGTCTCCCACGGAGGATCCCAGAGAGGATTGACCCCGGTCTCCTTCAGCTCGACCGCGGCGATGTGTCCTCCGCCCGGCAGGAGAGTGACGCGCAAGCGGTCGTTTTCGAGATGGACCTGTCGGCGATTCGCGATTCCCATGGTGCAGTGCCGAAGCGCCCAAGAATACCATGCGCCGCCCGATTGGTATGATATGGAGCGCGGCCCTGTTGCCATCCACGGCGCTAGGGCTGCGCTTGCGCCTCAACTCCGATCTTCGACCGCGGCACCCATGGCGCCTAGGGATGGCTCGGAGCCACCGGGGCGCTAGGGAAATTGTCATGACGAAGCACGGGCTGCCCCCGCGGCAGGGACTCTACGATCCGCGAAACGAACACGATGCCTGCGGCATCGGATTCGTCGCCAACATCAAGGGCCGCGCCAGCCACAAGATCATCGAGCAGGGCGTCGAGGTCTTGGTCAACCTCACGCATCGGGGCGCGTGTGGATGCGATCCCGAGACAGGAGACGGCGCGGGCCTCCTGCTGCAGATACCCCACGGCTTTTTCCTCAAACAGGCCGCGTCGCACGGTTTTTCGCTCCCAGGCCCGGGCGAATACGGCGTCGGCATGATCTTTGTGGCGCCCGATCACGCCAAGAGCAGGCGGGCGCAACAGATGGTCGAGGAAGTGCTCCAGGCCGAAGGCCTGCGGCTGCTCGCCTGGCGGCGAGTCCCGACCAACGCGAACGCGATTGGCTGGCTTGCCCGCGAAAGCGAGCCCCACATCTACCAGGTCTTCGTCGCGCAGGCTGACGGGCCACACCTGAGCGGGGACGCGTTCGAGCGCAAGCTGTTCATCACGCGCAAGCGCACCGAGCAGGAGGCTCGGAACCGGCGGCTCGAGCGCTTCTACCCGGTATCGATCTCGTCACGGACGATCTGCTACAAGGGCCTGCTGCTCGCGCCGCAGATCTTCGACTACTACCCGGATCTGGGCGACTCGGACTTTCAGTCGGCCGTCGCCCTCATCCACCAGCGCTTCTCGACCAATACGTTCCCCACGTGGGAACGGGCGCAACCCTTCCGCTACCTGGCGCACAACGGCGAGATCAACACCGTGCGGGGCAACGCGAACTGGATGCGGGCGCGCGAGGCGACGCTGGAGAGCGAGCTGTTCGGTGCCGACGCGGAGAAGATCAAGCCGATCATCGACGAGACCGGCTCGGACTCGACGCAGATCGACAACGCCCTCGAACTGCTCATCCAGTCCGGGCGCTCGATCGCGCACTCCTTCATGATGCTCATCCCCGAAGCGTGGTCGTCGCACGAGCACATGGAGCCCTGCAAGAAGGAGTTCTACGAATACCACGCCACGATGATGGAGCCCTGGGACGGCCCGGCCTCGATTGTCTTCACGGACGGGCGCTTCGTGGGCGGCTCGCTGGACCGCAACGGGCTGCGCCCCTCGCGCTACTGCGTCACCGAGGACGACTTGGTGGTGATGGGCTCGGAGACCGGCGTTGTCAGCGGCATTCACCCGGCTGACGTGCGCACCAAGGGCCGCCTGCAACCGGGAAGGATGTTCTTGGTGGACATGCAGGAGGGCCGCATCATCCGCGACGAAGAGATCAAGGAAACGATCTCCAAGCGACAGCCCTACGGCGACTGGCTGCGGGAGCACCTGGTCGACATCGCCGACCTGCCCGAACCCGCTTCGGTCAAGGAGACCGACCTCAAGACATTGCTCCAGCGCCAGCGCAGCTTCGGCTACACGCTCGAGCACCAGCGCATCCTGCTCGCGCCGATGGCCTCTAAGGGCGCAGAGCCGACCGGATCGATGGGCATCGACATCCCGCTGGCATGCTTGTCCGAGCGCCCGCAGCTGCTCTTCAGCTACTTCAAGCAGTTGTTCGCCCAAGTGACCAACCCCGCGATCGACCCGATCCGCGAGGAATTGGTCATGTCGACCCTCACCTATGTGGGGCCGCAGGGCAACGTGCTGGCCGAGCGGCCCGAACACGCGCACATGATCAGAGTGCCGCTGCCGGTCATCGACAATTCCAAGCTCGAGCAACTGCGCGACTTGGGGCCCGAAGTTCGCTTCGGATCGCAGACGCTTGCCACGACATTCGCCGTTGCGAAAGGCCCCGGCGGCCTGCGCGCCGCACTCGACCGCCTTTGCGCGGAGGCGGAGGCAGCGGCCGACGCCGGGGCTGGCGTGCTTATCCTGTCAGACCTCGGAGTAGACGAGGCCAACGCTCCGATCCCGTCTCTGCTTGCCTGCGCTGCCGTGCACCACCACCTCATCCGCCAGGCCAAGCGCAGCAAGGTGGGCATCGTGATCGAGTCCGGCGAGCCGCGCGAAGTGATGCACTTCTGCCTGCTGATCGGCTACGGCGCCAACGCAGTCAACCCCTACCTGGCATACGCCTCAATTGCAGAGATGCACGCGCGGGGGATGCTGGAGGATCCGCTGCTGTCCTTGCAGCAGGCGCACGCGAACTTCGAGAAGGCGATCCGCAAGGGGATTCTGAAGGTGATGTCCAAGATGGGCATCTCCACCGTGCAGTCGTACCACGGCGCGCAGATCTTCGAAGCGATCGGACTGGCCCGCGACGTGGTCGATCAGTACTTTACGGGCACGACTTCCCAGATCGAGGGCGTGGGCCTTGAGACGCTGGCAGGCGAAGCCCTCGAGAAGCACGCCTACGCGTATTCCCCGACGTCAGAGGCTGGCACGGATCTTCCGGTCGGCGGCGAGTACCAATACCGGCTGCGTGGCGAGCAACACCTGCTGAACCCCGACACCGTGGCCCGCTTGCAGCACGCGGTTCGACTGAACCACTGGCAGACCTACGAAGAGTACTCGCGCGCAGTCAACGACCTCAACCGCCAGCTCTGCACGCTGCGCGGGCTGTTCGATCTCAAGGATGCGGCAGAACCGGTTCCTTTGGACGAGGTGGAGCCCGCATCGGAGATCGTCAAGCGCTTCTGCACTGGCGCGATGAGTTTCGGCTCGATCTCGGCCGAAGCACACGAGACTCTGGCGCGCGCCATGAACCGCATCGGCGGGCGCTCCAACACCGGCGAGGGCGGCGAAGACCCCGCGCGGTTCGGCGACGAGCGCCGTTCGAAGATCAAGCAGGTTGCGTCCGGTCGATTCGGCGTCACGGCGCACTACTTGGCGAACGCCGATGAATTGCAGATCAAGATCGCCCAAGGGGCAAAGCCGGGCGAGGGCGGCCAGCTCCCGGGCCACAAGGTCGACGAGACGATCGCATGGCTGCGCCACTCGACGCCGGGCGTGGGCCTGATTTCCCCGCCGCCGCACCACGACATCTACTCGATCGAGGATCTCGCGCAGCTGATCTTCGACTTGAAGAACTCCAACCGCTACGCCAACGTGTCGGTCAAGCTCGTTTCGGAGGTCGGCGTCGGCACCGTTGCCGCCGGAGTGTCCAAGGGCCACTCCGACCTAGTGCTGATCTCCGGCCACGACGGCGGCACGGGCGCCTCACCGGTGAGTTCCATCCGGCACGCAGGCACGCCGTGGGAACTGGGCCTGTCCGAGACGCAGCAGGTGCTGGTCATGAACGACCTGCGCGGTCGCATCCGCGTGCAGGTGGACGGCAAGTTGCAGACCGGACGCGACGTCGTCATCGGAGCGCTTCTGGGGGCCGACGAGTTCGGCTTCTCCACCATGCCGCTGATCGCGATGGGCTGCATCATGATGCGCAAATGCCATCTGAATACCTGCCCGGTGGGCATCGCGACCCAGGACAAGGAACTTCGCAAGAAGTTCGAGGGCACGACCGAGGGCGTGGTGAACTTCTTCTTCTTCGTGGCCGAAGAAGTGCGCCAACTGATGGCCCGCATGGGTTTCCGAAAGTTTGACGAGATGATCGGGAAGGTTGACCGGCTCGACACGCGCGAAGCGGTCAACCACTACAAGAGCAAGGGGCTGGACTTCGCGAAGGTGTTCTTCGACCCACCGGTCGACCGGGCGATCTCGCGCTACCACACCGGCGCGCAGGACCACGGCTTGGAAAAGCAGATCGATAACCAGCTGATCGAGCTCTGCCGGCCGGCGATCGAGGAACTCAGCCCGGTCGAATTCGCCTACGACTTGCGGAACACGGACCGCACCGTGGGCACCATGCTGTCCCATGAGATCGCCAAGCGCTACGGTGCGGCGGGCTTGCCAGACGACACGATCAAGATCCATTTCTCGGGCAGCGCCGGGCAGAGCTTCGGAGCGTGGGCCAGCAGCGGCATGACGCTGCAGGTCCGGGGCGATGCCAACGACTACTTCGGGAAGGGACTGTCCGGCGGACGCCTAGTGATCGCGCCTCCGCCCGGATCCGGCTTTGTCTTTGAGGAGAACATCATCATCGGCAACGTGTCCTTCTACGGCGCCACTGGGGGCGAAGCCTTTGTCAACGGCATGGCGGGAGAGCGATTCTGCATCCGCAACTCCGGTGCCTCGGTGGTGGTCGAAGGCGTTGGCGACCACGGCTGCGAGTACATGACGAACGGTTACGCTGTGATCTTGGGCGAGTGCGGGCGGAACTTCGCGGCAGGCATGTCCGGCGGCATCGCCTTCGTTCTGGACGAGCAGGGAGATTTCGCCGAGCGCTGCCTGCAGAACGCGGAAGTGGACATCGACCCGTTCGACGACCCGGCCGATCTGCGACTCGTGCGGAACCTGCTGGAGCGCCACGTGGCGTATACGCGCAGCCCGAAGGGCCAATGGGTGCTGGAGCACTGGGGGTCGATGGCACCGCGGTTCAAGAAGATCTTCCCGCGCGAGCTCAAGCGGGCGATCCGGGAGCGCGAGGCGAGAGAGGCGGCACAAGCCTGATCGTCTTCAAGGCCCCATCTCAATGACGCGGCTCGCGAAGGTCATCGGAGAGCCGGCAAAGGTCACTTGACGGGGACGAACGACGACGAGGAAGGGTCGATGAGAATCGCTGAGATCATCTTCGAGGTGACCGAGTCCGACGAAGGAGGATACGAAGCTCGCGCACTCGGCCACAGCATCTTCACTCAGGGGGACGACTGGAACGACCTGAAGGCGATGGTGAGAGACGCCGTGCTCTGCCGCTTCGATGAAGGCAGTGCGCCGAGGGCGATCAGGCTTCACCTGACCCGCAAGGACGCTATCGCGCTATGAAGCTGCCGCGGGACTTGTCAGGGGAAGAAGAACCAGCGAGCATAGCCTCAGGGCTCCCCGCCATCGCAACGTGCGGGTCGGCAGATTGGCGCAAATCGTGTCCGAGGTGGCAGCATTCGTCAGTCTGTCCGAAGAGGAAGTCCGACGGCAGCTGTTCAAGCAGTAAGGGTCACATGCCGGGAAGCGCGCAGGAACTCAGAAATCGGCGCTTCCGGGCGTGCGAGGAAACGGGATCACGTCGCGCACGTTGGCCATGCCGGTCACGTAGCTGATTGTGCGTTCCAAGCCTAGGCCGAAGCCGGCATGCGGTACCGTGCCGTACCGGCGCAGATCGCGGTACCAACCGTAAGGCTCTGGGTCAATTCCGCACTCGGCGAGTCGGATGTCGAGAACGTCGAGTCGTTCCTCCCGCTGGCTGCCGCCGACGATCTCCCCGATACCGGGAGCGAGCACATCCATTGCCGCAACCGTTTCGCCGCCGTCGTCCAGACGCATGTAGAACGGCTTGATTCCCTTCGGATAGTTAGTCACGACGACTGGGCGTCGCACGTATTCTTCGGTCAGGTAGCGCTCGTGCTCCGACTGTAGGTCGGAACCCCACGAGACCTCGAACGCGAACTTTGTCTTGGCATTCTGCAAGGCACGCACTGCCTCGGCATACGTCATCCGCTCGAAGGGTTGGTCAACCACCGCCTGCAAGCGCCTGATCGCTTCCGGATGAATTCGCTGCGCGAAGAATTCCATATCATCGGCGCGCTCTTCCAGCACCGTTCGAAACAGATGCTTGAGCAGCGCCTCGGCCAGGTCGGCGTTGTCGCTGAGGTCTGCAAACGCAGTCTCCGGCTCGATCATCCAGAATTCCGCCAAATGTCTGCTGGTGTTGGAATTCTCCGCCCTGAATGTCGGTCCGAACGTGTAGACCTTGCTCAGGGCTAGGCAATAGGCCTCGACGTTGAGCTGTCCCGACACCGTGAGGAAAGCCTCCCGGCCAAAGAAGTCGTCAGAAAAGTCGGGGGCGCCATCGGCGTCGCGCGGCAGGCGTGCGAGATCGAGCGTGCTTACGCGGAACAGCTCTCCGGCCCCTTCCGTGTCCGAAGCCGTGATGATCGGAGTGTGAATCCAGAGGTAGCCGCTATCGTCGAAGAACCGGTGGACCGCTTGCGCCAAGCAGTTCCTGACACGCGCGACCGCCCCGAAGGTGTTGGTGCGGGGCCTCAAATGGGCCACCTCGCGGAGGAACTCAAAGCTGTGGCGCTTGGGCGAGATCGGATAGGTGTCGGGATCGTCCACCCAGCCTTCCACCGCGATCTCCGTCGCGCGAATCTCGACGCTCTGTCCGCGCCCCAGCGATTCGACCAGTTCACCACGGACCGTCACCGCACACCCGCTACCGAGGTGCTGGACTTCCTGCACGTAGTTCGGAAGGGTTCCGTCAGCCACCACCTGCAGGCTCGCAAAGCAGGAACCATCGTTGATCTGGAGGAACGACAGCCCCGCCTTGGAGTCTCGACGGGTGCGCACCCAGCCCCGGACGGCCACTTCCGTTCCGACGCCAACCGCCCCGCCTAGGAGTTCGGCGATCTCTCGCTTCGCCATACTGACTAGTTTGCAGGATCGCGCGACCTCATTGACTGCGGGACTACGACGCCGGGCTCCGGGCCCGTACCTTCGCTGCGACAAAGCGACGCGCCGGGCCGGTCCATCCGCACGAGACAGAGAACAACGTGGCCGGACATCGCGAGGCATGACCTTGGACGGACCTTGCTGGGAGCGTCGCCGGTTTCGAGCGGAGACTTGCGGGCCGGCGTGAGAACCGCCACACTTCCGAGCCAAGCCTGGACGACCGGAAGCTCTCCGTTGCGGAGATCTCGAGCGAGGCGGGGAGCACTCGCTTCGCGATACTGTAAGTTGGTTGGATCCTGATTGGCCGGGCTGGCCGGAAGGGACGCCGGGGACGGCATCGCAGCTCCTTCTAGGTCGGCAGCCATCTCGCTCCGCCTGCCTCCTGCGCACATGGCTTCGCAAACGCTACGCGTGTTAGTGCTCTTCGGCGGCCGTTCAAGCGAGCACGAGGTTTCGGTCCTATCCGCGTCATCGATCATCTCCGCTTTGGACTCTGCGCGCTACGAGGCGATCCCCATGGCCATCGAGCGCTCGGGCAGGTGGTTGGATCCGGCAGCATCGGCGAGCCTGCTGCCACAAGAGACAGCAGGCAAGTGTTCCTTGACAGACGTGGAGATTTCTCACCAGCCGGACTGCTCGAAGGGCTTCGATGTAGTGTTCCCGGTCCTGCACGGGCCGTTCGGAGAAGACGGCCGGCTCCAGGGCCTGTTGGACATGGCTGGCTTGCCCTATGTCGGTTCAGGCGTGCTTGGTTCGGCCTGCGGCATGGACAAGGACGTCATGAAGCGGCTGCTGAACGAGAGCGAGATCCCGACCCTGCCCCACGAGACGGTATGGCAAGGCGAGGCCAGGGAGAGTGTCTCCCGAATCGAGCGCAATACCGGCTACCCGGCATTCGTCAAACCGGCAAACCTCGGTTCGTCTGTCGGCATCCGCAGGGTGGAGAACCGGGAGGCCCTGATCGATGCGCTGGCCTATGCGCATGAATTCGACAGGAAAGTGATCGTGGAGCCGGGCATCGTAGCGCGCGAGATCGAGTGCGCTGTGATCGGCAATCGATCACCGGAAGCGTCCCTGCCGGGAGAGATCGTGACTCACGGCGGGTTCTACGACTACGAGGCCAAATACGTCACCGACTCGGCCGAGTTGATCGCGCCCGCCGAGCTCGACACAGAACAAGTCCAGGCGGTTCGCAGCCTTGCGGTCAATGCATTCCGCGCGCTGGATTGCTCCGGATTGGCGCGCGTGGACTTCTTCATCGCAGCTGACCCGCGCCGGCCAAGCATCTTGGTCAACGAAGTCAACACGATGCCGGGCTTCACCTCGATCAGCATGTTCCCGCGCATGTGGGCCGTGTCGGGCCTTCCGTACGAGCGCTTGATCGAGCGGTTGCTGGAGTTGGCGCTGGACCGGCACGCAGACGCAAGCTCGGTGCGGTTCGACATCGCATGACGAACGGCCTTTCCTAGGCTTCCTGCTTGCCCGCCGCGCTCTTGAGCCCCGCGAGCAGCCTGCGGACCGTGACGTTGAACGACGGGTGCACGAGATCCGGCGCGATCTCCGCCAGCGGTTCAAGGACGAATTCCCGTTCGTGCATGCGTGGATGCGGAATCTGCAGCGCCTGTTCGCACAGGACGAGATCGTCATACAGCAAAATGTCGATATCGAGCACCCGCGGTTCGTTGCGCGTCGTGCGGCTCCTGCCCCTCTGTCGTTCGATCTGCGTCGCCGCCGAGAGCAACTCCGACGGCTCCAAGGTCGTCTCGAGGCAGACGCAGGTGTTGAGAAACAAGCCGCCGGCGGGGCAATCGACGGGATCGGTCTCGATCACCGGCGCGCGCGCCCGCACGCTCCCGACTCGGCTCAAGCGGGCCAATGCAAACCCTAGGTGCCCGGCCCGGTCACCGAGATTCGAGCCCAGCCCGAGATACGCCCTAGCCACGCCGGCTCCGGATCACTTCAACACCGGCCCATGGGACGCCAAACTCGGCAAGCGCCGTGGGCTTGCGCACCCGCACGAGCACCTCTTCCGCGGCGAATCTCTTCAGCAGGGCTGCCGCGACCCCCTGCGCTATCGTCTCGATCAGCGCATACGGCCGGATACCAGCCACCCGCTCGGCCTCGGCGCGCACGTCCACGTAGTTGATCGCGGCCTCGATCGAGTCCTCTCTTGCGGCTTGGCTCAGATCGCAGCGCAACTCGATATCGATCAACAGCATCTGGGACTCCTCGCGCTCTTGCTCGGCGCAACCCACGCGCGCCTGTACCGGTATCTCGGGCAGCATGATCCTATCCCGCATCTCCCGCCTCCCTGATCGCGTCGGTCACGTCTACCACGCGCCGACATTGCTTGACATCGTGCACTCGCACCACAGCAGCCCCGTTGATCACAGCCGTAGCAACAGCCGCCAAGGTGCCTTCCAACCGCTCGTCGACGGGCAAGCGGCTGGGCAGGCTACCCAAGAACGACTTCCGCGAAGGCCCCACCAAGATGGGACAGCCCAGTGCGCGGAACTCCCTCAACCGCGCCAAGAGTTCGAAGTTCTGCTCGGCCGACTTGCCAAAACCCAGGCCTGGGTCGACAGCGATCTCTTGGATTCCCGCCTGTCTGGCGCGTTCGGACTGTGCCTTCAGAAACGAGCAGACTTCAGCAACGACATCGCCATAGGTTGTGTCCAGTTGCATCGTGGCGGGCTCGCCGCGCATGTGCATGATCACCACGCTGGCCCGGGCGTCGGCCGCGACCGAGAGCATCTGTGGATCGCGCAGCCCTCGAATATCGTTGACGATGCTTGCGCCCGCCTCCAGACAGCGCCTCGCAACACCTGGCTTGAGCGTATCGATCGAGATTGGCACGCTGACTCTGGCAGCGAGAGCCTCCAGCACCGGCAGCACTCGTCGAAGTTCGCCATCCTCGCTGATGCGGTCTGAACCGGGGCGCGAGCTCTCCCCGCCGACATCGATCATGTCTGCCCCCTCCTCGACCATGCGGACGCCGTGCTCGATCGCCGACCCGACGTCCAAGTAGCGCCCGCCATCCGAGAACGAGTCCGGCGTCACGTTTAGGACGCCCATGACCAGCGTCCTGGACGAGTTGAAGTGCGGGCCGAGCACTGTCAGTCCTCCATTGTCACCCTCGTGACCCCCGAGATCCGATTCCCGGCAGGCTCTGCTATGCTTGCCCTGCGATGCGACGAACCCGACGCGAGCTTCTCGGGACGCTAGGGGGCGCGGCCGCCATCGGACTGGGCTGCGGGCCGCGCCCCAGCACGGATCGGCCCCCCAATATCCTGTTCCTGCTCACAGACGACCAGCGCTACGACATGTTCGGGGCCGGCGGGAATCCGATCATTCGGACGCCGAACATGGACCGGCTCGCGAACGAGGGCGTAATGTTCACGAACAACTACGTGACCACCGCCATCTGCGCCACCTCCAGGGCTTCGTTCTTCACGGGCCTGTATGCGCGCTGTCACGGCATTCACGGTTTCCGGACACGGCTGAGCGAGGAGCAGCACCAGCTCAGCTATCCGGTGCAGCTCCGCGACGCGGGATATCGGACGGGCTTCATCGGGAAATACGGAGTCGGCGGAGCCGACGATATCGAAGATGCCGCGTCCCGCTACGACTACTTCGAAGGCTGGCCGGGACAGGGCCAGTACTTGGTGCCGGGGCGGGCACACATGACGGAGCATTTGGGAAACCAAGCATTGGAGTTTCTAGGCGGATCGGATTCGGACCAACCCTGGAACCTCTCCGTGAGTTTCAAGGCTCCGCACGTGCAAGACCGAGTCGACCCCTACTTCATCAACGACCCGCGCTTGGACGACATGTACGACGGGCTGCGCTTGCAGCCGTTCCCCCACATGGATGGCTCGTACTATGACTCGCTGCCCGAGTTTCTCAAGGACGACACCGAAAGCCGCATCCGCTGGGTTAGACGCTTCGGCACGCCGGAAAAATGGGAGGAATCCGTCAAGCGCTACTACGCCCTGATCCACGGGGTCGACATCCAGATCGGCCGCATGCTCGCACGGCTCGAGGAGCTAGGCCAACTGGACAACACCGTCGTGATCTTCACCGGGGACAACGGATTCTTCCTGGGAGAGCGTGGCTGGGCGGGCAAGTGGTACATGCACGAGGAATCGATCCGCACGCCGATGGTCGTCCGAGATCCGCGCTTGCGCGGGCGCGCGGGGACGCGTCGCAGCGAGATGGCGCTGAATATCGACGCCTGCCCCACTATTTTGGAAGCAGCCGGCTTGGATCGTCCCGAATCCATGAACGGACGCAGCCTGATGCCGCTCGCGAGGGGCGAATCACCGGAGTGGCGGCAAGAGTGGTTCTACGAGCATCTCTTCGAGAATCCGCGAGTCCCCATGAGTGAGGGCGTGCATACCGGTGACTGGAAGTACTTCGTGTTTCACCAAGCGGATCCCCCGCACGAGGAGATGTACCACTTAGCGGTGGACCCACAGGAGACTGTCAATCTGGCGAGCTCGCCAGACCATGCCGCGACTCTGGCCCGCCTGCGGCAGCGCCGGCAGGCTTGGACGGAGAATCTTGAGGGCTGGCGGATCGACCAGCCTTGGACTGAGCCCGCATAGGCACCTGCGACCCCGCCGTTTCTCCGAGATCAACGAGAACGCGACCAAAGGCGCCTCGAGTCACAGCGGCCTGATGGAATGAAACAGCGAGCTCTAAGCCTGTTTGCTGGAGCCGGCGGCTTGGACATCGGTGTGGACCAGTGCGGCTTCAAGACTTGCTGTGCTGTCGAACTAGACCCGCACTGTGCCTCGACGTTGCGGCGGAATGCCAGGGGCAAGGAGGTATGGAACGTCGACATACGTGCGTTGGATCCTCGCCGTGTCACTGACAGCCTGAACCTGCAGCCGGGGGACGTGGCGCTTCTATGCGGCGGTCCGCCCTGCCCGCCGTTCAGCCAGACCGGCAAGCAGAGCGGCGCCCGCGACCCGAGTGGCGGAGCAGTATTCGAGATGGTGCGTTTCGCGACGGCATTGCGTCCGAGTGCCGTCGTGATTGAGCAGCTTCCGCGCTTCTTGGACACGCCCTTCTCGCCGTCCGCCAGTATGCGCGATGTATTGGCCGAACGGTTTGACGCTATCGGGTACGACACCCACACAACCGTGCTTGACGCCGTTCACTTTGGCGTGCCGCAGCGCCGGCGGCAAGCGTTCGTTGTCTGCGTGCCGCGGGGCCAAGCTTACGACTTCCCGGTCCCAGGGCTAATGTCGACAATGACCGTCGGAGATGCGATAGGCGATCTTCCGGCCGCGACCCTTGCCGACGAACAGCCTGCCGTGCCGAATCACATCGACGTCACGCCGGAGCGGGACCGACAAAGGATTTCCTACGTGCCAGAGGGCGCTTGGCTGTCAAGAGCTGACGTCCACGCACCGCCGGAAATCGTCCGACGGCTGACGCGCAAGGACACCACGAAGTATCGGCGGGTACATCGGAACCAAGCGTCGATCGCTCTGCGCTGCGGCGAGGTACCCTATCATCCCACCGAAGACCGCTATCTCACGCCACGCGAAGCGGCGCGAATCCAAGGATTTCCAGACCGTCACGTGTTCGTCGGGCCAATCCGGAGACGAACCGTGACAGTCAGAGACCTAGACCAGCACCGGCAGGTTGCGGACGCCGTTCCCCCGCCACTCGCTACCGCCGTGGCGTCAAGCGTCAAAGACGCGCTGCGCCTGTAGCGAGGGAACTTTCGGCAGAGATCCTAGCGACTGCGTGCGGGGGGTGCGGCCCGCAGCTAGGCGACCAAGCCTTCCAGGGGCGAGCTGGCGGACGCGTACAGCCTTCTCTGCATTCGCCCCGCCTCATACGCGAGCCGTCCGGCCCCAACGGCGAGCCGCATGGCCTCTGCCATCTTGGCCGCATCGTCGGCGAGCGCGATCGCCGTGTTCATCAAGACACCATCGGCGCCCAGTTCCATCGCAAGCGACGCATCCGAGGCAGTGCCGACACCGGCATCGACAATCAGCGGCACGGCCGTGATCTTCTCGCGCAATATCCGCAGCGCAGCAGGGTTCTGCACGCCTAGGCCCGAGCCGATTGGCGCGGCGAGCGGCATTACGGCCGCAGCGCCGGCGTCGACCAACCGACGCGCCACGATCAGGTCGTCACTGGTGTACGGCAGCACCACGAAATCCTCCTTGACTAGCTGGCGCGTGGCCTCCAGCAGGCCCTCGGTGTCGGGGTACAGCGTGTCCTGATCGCCAATGACCTCCAACTTGACCCAGTTCGACAGGCCGACCTCGCGCGCCAGGCGCGCGGTTCGCACCGCCTCGTCGGCGGTGTAGCAGCCGGCAGTGTTGGGCAGTATGAACATCGCGTCGCGGTCGATGTAGTCGATCAGCGACTCCTTCGACTTGTCATGCAGGTTCACGCGCCGCACGGCGACGGTGACCATCGAGGCGCCGGAGATCTCGTGGCAGCGCCGCATTTCCTCGAAGCTGCGATACTTTCCCGTTCCGACGATTAGACGCGAATCGAACTCCCTGCCAGCGATGCGTAGACCCATGCTTCGATGTTAGCCTGTGCGGATGCGCCGGTTCAGCCTCAAGCTGGCAAGATAGCAACAGTTCAATGTTCGTCGACGAAGCACAGATCAAAGTCCGCGCCGGCAAGGGCGGAAACGGCTGCGTCGCGTTCCGCCGCGAGAAGTTCGTCCCCAAGGGCGGCCCCTCCGGCGGTGACGGCGGCGATGGCGGCAGTGTCGTGCTGGAGTCCAGCAGCCGCATGAACACCCTGATCCATTTCCGCTTCCAGCCGGAGCAAAAAGCCGAGAACGGGCGGCCTGGCGAGGGCAGCAAGTGCACGGGCCGGGCTGGCAAGGACCTCGTGTTGCAAGTCCCAGCCGGCACGCTGGTCTACGATGCCGAGTCGAACGAACTGCTGCACGACTTCGACGGCGCCGGCCAACGGTTCGTCGTTGCGCGCGGAGGACATGGCGGTAGAGGCAACGTGCACTTCAAGTCTTCCACCAACCGGGCGCCGCGATACGCGGAGGATGGCACCGAGGGCCAAGCCCTGACGCTGCGCCTGCGCCTGAAGCTGTTGGCCGATGTGGGCTTGGTCGGGTTCCCCAATGCCGGCAAATCGACCTTGATCTCCAAGGTTTCCGCAGCACGCCCCAAGATCGCCGACTACCCGTTCACCACGCTGCAGCCCAATCTGGGCGTCGTCAGCCTAGGGGAGTTCGATAGCTTCGTGATGGCCGACATCCCCGGACTGATCGAGGGCGCCCACGACGGCCACGGCCTGGGGGACCGATTCCTGCGCCACATCGAACGCACCAAGATCCTGCTGCACTTGGTCGATCTCAGCGACGCGAGCGGGCGTGACTGCGTGCAGGACTACGAGGTCGTCGCGCACGAGCTTTCGAGCTTTTCCCCCAAACTTGCGGAAAAACCGTGCATTGTCGCGGGAACGAAGCTGGACGCCATGCAGTCACCCGAACGAGTCCAAGAGCTCCGGGACTACTGCGAATCCACGGGATTGCAGTTCCAAGCGATATCGTCGGTGACAGGCGAGGGCATTGACGGCCTGCTGCGAATCGTGGGCGGGCGCGTTCGCGAACTGCGCGAGGCCGCGGACGACGCCGCTCATGTGCCCCAACAGCCCGCGGCTTATCCTCCGCCATCGGGCGCAGGGGCTGCGAAATGAGGCTCGCGCTCTTCGGCGGCACCTTCGATCCAATCCATAGCGGCCATGTCGAGGCCGCGCTGAAGGCTGCGGACGCATGTGCGCTGGACCGCGTCTTGGTCGTTCCCAGCGGCGTCCCGCCCCACAAGCGGGAAGCCTGCCACGCAGACTACGCACACCGCTACCGGATGGTGGATCTGGCGTGCCGCGCGGACCCGAGGCTGGAAGCAAGCCGACTGGAGCAGCCTCGCGCCAGCGGCGAACCCCACTATTCCGTCAACACCATCGATCGCATACGCGCGACCATGCAGTTCGACGGTGCGCTGCGGCTGGTCCTCGGGGCGGACGCGTTCTCCGAAATCGACCTGTGGCGCGACATCGACCGCATCGCTAAAGGGGTGGAATTCATCGTCGTGGAGCGACCGGGCTTCGAAGCGGACGGCGCAATCCGGCCGTCGCATATCGTACGCTGCTCGCATCCGGCCTCGTCGAGGACGGTCCGGCATCGCGCCAAGATCGGCGGGTCGCTGGCGGATCTAGTGCCTGCCGCGGTGTGCGAGTACCTCTGGCAGCACTCGCTGTACCGCTCCTAGGCAACCCGCATTCGGCCCCTGGCCAGGCCGGCTCGCATCCTACAATGGGGGCGTGAATTCCCGCCGCCAATTCCTATCGCTGCTGGCCGCAGGCCCTCTAGCCGCAGCATCGCCACAGCACTGGCCCCAATTCCGCGGCGCAGAGTCGCTCGGCACGTCGCCCGACGATCCGCGCCTGCCGGAATCTTGGAGCGCCACCGAGAACGTTCTGTGGAAGACGCCGCTACCCGGGATGGCCTGGGCCTCTCCCGTCGTGTGGGGCGATCGCGCCTTCCTGACCAACGTGGTCAGCGAAGGGCAGGTCGAAGCGGTCAAGAAAGGACTGTATTTTGGCGGCAACCGCCCGGAAATCTCTTCCGACCCACACCGCTGGTCCGTAGTAGGGGTGGATTTCAACACCGGCAAGATCGCGTGGGAGACCGAGCTGCGACGAGGAACCCCTCCGGCTCCGAGGCATCTGAAGAACTCTTACGGGTCCGAGACTCCCGTCACGGACGGCGGGCGGATCTACGCCCACTTCGGCTATCTGGCGACTTGGTGCCTCGACATGGACGGCAAGGTCCTGTGGAAGCGCGACTGGAAGCCTTACAAGGTCCGCAACGATTGGGGGACGTCAGCTTCGCCAGTACTCCACGAAGGCCGGCTCTACCTAGTCAACGACAACGAGGAGCGCTCCACGCTGACCTGCATGGACAAGCTCAATGGCAACACCATTTGGGAAGTCGAGCGTGACGAAGGGAGCAACTGGTCCACCCCGTTTGTCTGGCAGAACGATCTGCGAACCGAGGTCGTGACCACCGGCACTGGCAAAGTCCGCTCCTACGATCTGGACGGCAAGCTGCTGTGGGAACTGGGCGGAATGTCCTCGATCGTGATTCCAATGCCCTTCGCCGGCCACGGCATGCTCTACATTGCCTCCGGATATGTGGGCGACCAGAAGCGCCCGGTATTCGCGATCCGGCCCGGAGCCACGGGCGACATCAGCCTCGAGGATGACCAGACCGAAAACGACTACATCGCCTGGCACCAACCGCAGGCGGCGCCCTATAATCCGTCGCCGCTGCTGTACAAGGATCTCTACTACACGCTGTACGACCGCGGCTTCCTAACGTGTCACGACGCCGTGAGCGGCGAGGAGGTCTATGGCAAGCAGCGCTTCGAAGCCGGCGCGAACGCATTCACGGCCTCGCCGTGGGCCTACAACGACCGCATCTTCTGCCTGAGTGAAGACGGGGACTGCTTCGTGGCCGAGCACGGCCGCGACTACCGGCTGGTCGGCAAGAACTCCATCGGCGAGCTCTGCATGTCCACGCCGGCCATCTCGCAGGGCAGCCTGTTGCTCAGGACCGCCGAGAACCTTTACCGCATCGGCGGTTGACGCAAGCTGCGTCAGTGCGCGTTGACCGCAGTCTTGGACGCCAAGACCGCGCGTAGGCGGCGGATGCGATCGGGGCTGCGCAGAGAGCGCAACGCTTTGGACTCGATCTGGCGGATGCGCTCGCGCGTCACAGAGAACTCCTGCCCGATCTCCTCCAGCGTGTGCTCGCGCTCGCAGTCGATGCCGAAGCGCATCTTGATCACCTTCTCCTCTTTCGGGGAAAGCGTCTTGAGCACGTCGCCGGTCTCTTCCCGGACGCTGCCGTCGATCACGGTCTCTACCGGGGATGCGACCCATTTGTCTTCGATCAGGTCCCCGAGCGCAGATTCGCCGTCCCGGCCGACCGGTGTCTCAAGCGACACCGGATCGCGCGAGATGCTCTTGAGCTTCTGCACCTTCTCGGCGCCGATCTCCATGCGCTCGCCGATCTCGTCGTTGGTGGGAATGCGCCCGAGTTCCTTTTCCAGTTCGCGCGAAGCACGCAGGAACTTGTTCATCGACTCGTTCATGTGAACGGGAATCCGGATCGTGCGAGACTGGTCCGCGATAGCCCGCGTAATTGCCTGGCGGATCCACCACGTCGCGTAGGTGGAGAACTTGAAGCCGCGGCGATACTCGAACTTTTCGGCCGCGCGCATGAGGCCGATGTTGCCCTCCTGCACAAGGTCCAAGAGGTGCAGGCCGCGGTTGACGTACTTTTTTGCAACCGAAACGACTAGCCGCAGGTTGGCCTCGACCAGCGCCTTCTTGGCCTTCTCCGCCTCTACCTCGCCGGCGCCGATCATCTTGACGCAGGCGGCCGCGTCCTGTTCAGCCTGCTGGGCCTGCTCTGTAGTTTGGACACTGGCGATCTCGCGCAGGCGCCTGCACAAATAGCGGTTGCGCGAATAGAAGTTGCGCGGCCGGTCAGGCAGAGCGCGCAGTTCGCGCAACTCGGCCGACAGCTTCGACAGCTCTCCGTATTCCTCGCGGATCGCCTCGTACCACTCGTCCCACACGCCCTGCTTGAGGCGAATCGCCTGGATCGCCTGCGAGACCCGTATGGTCTGCCGCATGCGCCGCCAGTTGATGTCGCGGTAACGCTTGCGCCCGCCGCGCAGGTTGCGATTGACTTTGGCTAGGTCGGTTTGGAGCTTCAGGAGTACGTTGTGCTTGCGCTTGACTTGAACGAACTGGTTGCGAACCTCTCTCTCCTTCTGAGCCTGGAATTCGGGCCCCTCGTCATGGTGGGGAATGTCCACCACTGCAGTCAGCTTGACCTCGCCCCGCTTGATGCGGTCATACAGGTCCAAGAACCGCTCCATGGTGTTGCTATCGCGCGAGATCGCCTTCCACATGCGAAACTTGCCGCGCTCCATTCGCCGCGCGAGATCAACCTCCCCTTCCCGGGTCAGCAGCGGAACGGATCCCATTTCGCGCAGATAGACGCGAACGGGATCGTCGGTATAGACGGCGTCATCGGCTTCCTGGCCGTGCAGTCCTAGATCGTCCTCGGCATCGGCGCTTTCCTGGGTCGCGTCGAGAAAACTGGCCGCGCCGTCCTCGAGACTGCTGGGCATGCTCTCCTTGGCGACTCCTATCGAGTCCTCGAATTGATCCATCTCAACGCACCTCGCTTTGTAACCAGCCCGGCCAAACCACCCGCGCTACGCCAAGGCGTGGTACAGGCTGCGCCGCCATCAGTTGGTTGGTTGGTTGTCTTGTTGCTTGGCAGGAATCCAGAACTGGAACTCGCGGTCGGATGCGTCTGTGACTCGCCTGCTTGTGTTTGAGGCCTGGTTGTCCGCGCCAACGTCTGGGATTCGGAGCGGTCTCGACCCCTCCGAATTCACCTGCCAGCGTATTCAGTATGGGGCATTCATTGCGTAAACGCAATATTTCCCGAAAAAAGACCCGCCCCTAGGCGCCCGGGCACCCGACGCGGGCGGCCGGTCCCCTCATCCGCTGGCCTTCTCCGCCCATGCCTTGCTGCGGCGGTCCATCTCCTCGGGCGTGACGTCCTCGATGTGCGTGGAAATCGTCCACCGGTGCCCGAACGGGTCTCGTAGCGTACCCGAGCGGTCGCCGTAGAACTGGTTCCGCACCGGTTGCAGCTCGGCAGCGCCGGCGGCCAACGCGCGGGCGAACAACTCGTCGACATCTTCGACATAAACCATCAGCGACACCGGAGTGCCGCCAACCGTCTCGGGGGACAGCGCCTCCAATTCCGGGAATTCGCTGGCTAGCATCAGGCGCGAGCTGCCTAGTGAGAACTCGGCGTGGCCGACGCGCCCGTCGGGCATCTCCATCCGCTCGAGCTCAATGGCACCGAACGTCTTGACGTAGAAATCCAAGGCTGCCGCTGCATCCTTGACGATGATGTACGGCGTGACGGTGGCGTAGCCTTCCGGAGTGTACTGAACTGCCATGCTTTGACCTAGGCTGCAATTCTACAACAGCTGTTTCGGCGCAGATGGCGCGGGGAGTGGCTGAAGTAGACTCGTAGGATGTTCAAAGTTTGGTCGGAGCGCGAGATCCTGCCCGATTGCCTCCCGCTGCTGGATGGCGTGGGCCCGCCCCAAGGGCCCCCCCCCGGCCCCCCCGCCCAACCCCCGGCGTTGCGGGCCCCGGGCCGTATGGGGGGGCCGGTTACAAGCACAAACTGTATAACTAACATGGCTATCGCCTTCACGCTGAACGGAAAGTCGACGAGGGTCGACGCGCCGCCGGAGATGCCCCTGCCCTGGGTTCTCCGCGACGAACTCGA
>JAPPMG010000096.1:0-132115 GCA_028819215.1 Bryobacterales bacterium | reverse complement strand
GGTGGTGGGGGTTGGGTTTTTTTTTTTATATCCGCCCCTTGGGGCGCCCCGCCCCCCCCCCCCCCCCCCCCCCCCGGGGGGGGGGGGGGGGGGCCCCCCCCGCCCCCCCCCCCCCCCCCCACGCCGGACAACCCGCTGGCTTGCCTGCCCAGTGCCGATTGCGTGCTCGCAGGAGGCATGCAGTACGACAGCCGCGCGATGGACACGGCGCCGGAGTTGCTGGTGATTTCGCGAATGGGCATCGGCTTCGAGAACATTGATCTCCAAGCCGCAACCGAGCGAGGAATCGCGGTGACCTACACTCCGGACGGTCCGACCATCGCCACGGCCGAGCACGCGGTGGCGCTGATGTTCGCCATCGCGAAGGATCTCAAGAAAGCGTCGCACGGCCTGGTGCACGACCGCAGGCCCGACTACTACGGCCGACACTCCGCCGCCGAGATCTGCGGAGCACAAGTCGGACTGGTCGGTCTCGGGCGCATAGGCTCCCGGGTAGCCGGGCTGCTCTCAGCCGCGGGCGCCCGCGTGGCAGCATACGACCCATACATTGACGAGCGGAGAGCGCAGGAACTGGGCGTGGAGCGGGCGGCGGACTTGAACAGCCTGCTGGCCAGATCCGACATCGTGTCGCTGCACCTGCCCCTCAACGAATCGACGCGTCACCTGATAGGCCCGGCCTCGCTGGCACGAATGAAGCCTGGCGCCATCTTGGTCAACGTCTCTCGCGGAGGCTTGGTCGACGAAGCGGCGCTGTTGGCGGCGCTCGATAGCGGGCACGTGCGCGGGGCGGGCTTGGACGTCACCGATCCCGAGCCTGCCGAGGCAGACAACCCCCTGCTGCACCGGACCGACGTGATCGTCACGCCGCACGTCGGCTCGGCTTCGTATCCCGGCAAGCGACGGATCCTCTCGCATGCGATCGAGAATCTGCGGATGACGCTGCGACAACAGCGGCCGAAGCACCTGCTCAATCCCGAAGCTTGGGAGCGGGCGTGCGCGCGGATCTCGAGAGCTGCCTGAGCGGGCTGATCTGTCGGCGGAGGACACCGGCCCGTCTCTGCTATCGTTGGGGCAGCGCCGGGCATTGGCCGACACTTGCCGCCGTCGGCCGGGCACGGTGTCCGGGTCGGAGCGCTGGCAGCCCTGCGCATTTGCAACCTAGGAAGCGGCTCGAGCGGCAACGCCACGTTCGTTGCCACGCACGAGGCACGCGTGTTGTTCGATGCGGGCTTCAGCTGCCGCCAGATCCAATTGCGGCTGGCCGCGATCGGCGTGGACTACAAGACCCTTGACGCAGTCGTAATCTCCCACGAGCACTCAGACCACGTGCAGGGACTAGAGACCCTGGTCCGCAAGACCGGGGTGAAGGTCTTCGTCTCCCAGCCGACGTCCGAGAGGCTGACATGGAAGAAGGCGGCGCCAGAGCTGACGACCTTCGAGGCCGGTCGCGGTTTCGAGATCGGGGATCTCGCGATCGAAACCTTCACGGTCTCGCACGATGCCGTGGACCCGGTCGGTTTCTGCATCGGCCACGGTGGCCGCAAGCTGTCGATTGCCACCGATCTCGGGTATCTGAGCGATTCCGTCCGCTACCACTTGTTGGGCTCGGATCTTATCGTGCTGGAATCGAATCACGACCTCGAAATGCTCAAATCAGGCCCGTACCCTTGGGATCTCAAGCAGCGGGTCATGAGCCGCGCCGGCCATCTTTCCAACGCTGCCGTGGCCGAGTTTCTTTCGCAGCACTGGGACCGCCGCGCGCGAACGGTGGTGCTCGCGCACCTGAGCACGAACAACAATCACCCGACAATCGCCGAAATGGATGCGTGCAGTGCGATTAGCTCGGTACAGGCGGATCACACCCGCGTCGTCGTCGCCTCGCAGGGTAGCCCCACGCCGGTGTTCCAGCTATAGGCCTGGCAGCGGCGGCCGGGCTCGCTCGCCAGTCTGTCCTCGGATCGCGGTGTCGCTGGGCGCGCCGAGCTGCCAGCGCGGGAGATGCAGCAGTCCCGCCGCGAACTCGTACATCGCGAAGGCCTGCCATCCGAACAGAGGCAGCACCGCATAAGCGAGCCAAGGCAGCTCGAATAGAGCCCCGGTAGAGGTCAGGCTCCACAGGCTGTGCCACTTGGCGTGCGAGAAGTGGTTGAGGGCATCCAGCCAGAGTCCGCAAAGCACGCCAGATCCAGCGAGAGCTAGCAGCCGCGAGTATTCGCGGGAACGCGCGTCACTCCAAAGACTCGCGCGCCCCCCTGCCGCGTTCCAAGGCTCGAGCAACAGGAGAAAGCCCGCACTCAGCAGCGGCAGCAGATGCTCGCCAAGGTCAAGGCGTGGCAAGGCCAAGGGAGCCAGCAGCAGGACCGCGCCAGCAGCGGCGACGCCGCCCGAGGAAGACCGGCCGGGCCGTCGGGCTGCGATGTCGTCGCGGCCCCGCTTGAACCAGAGAGCCAGCAGCAGGTCGGCCGTTTCGAGCAGGGCTGGCCAAACGCACGCAAACGACCATCCCAGCAACACATATCGCGACAGATCCGGCGGCAGGCCGGAGCGATACCATCCGGCCAGCCGCTCGTTGTACCACTCGAACGGCAGCCACAGAAAGACCGACAATACGGCCAGCCAGAGGAATGCGTCCGGGCGCGACCGCAGCAGCGACCTGCCGCGGGCTGCGAACACCGCAGCATCAACTGCCAGAACATAGCCGGTCCATGCGAGCGCGCCGACCGCGGCATGCTCGGACAACGGCAAGGCCAGAACCGCAGCGCAACCGCAGAACACGCCGATCCCGGCCTTTCCGACGAGTCCGAAGGCGGCGACCCGAGGCATTTGCAGCCAGCGCCCGACAAGCGCCCCAGCTGCCCCGGCCGCCACCGCGAGGCCGATAGATGCCACTGTCGGTTAATGTAGCCTCAGGTGCGGCACGGCGTTCCGATGACCGATCTTGAAGAAGTCGTGGATTGGCGGCGCGACGGCGCATTGGACGCGGTGCCCAATTGCGGGGGCATATTTGTCGTCGAGTTCCCCGAGGGACTGCCGTACCTCGGCCGGACAGCCGCCCTGCGCAAGCGCTTGCGCCGCCTTCTGCGCCCGGCGGATGGCACCTCGACGCGTCTGACGCTGCGCGAGATCGCCACCCGCGTGCGCTACGGTCGTACCGGTTCCGCGTTTGAATCTGATGTCGCCCTCTATCGCGCGGTGAAGCTCTACCGTCCCGGCGAGAGCCGCGATTACCTCAAGCTGCGCCCGGCGTTCTATGTCAAGCTCCTGCTCGGAAACCGTTTCCCGCGCAGCTGCGTGACGCGGCAGCTCACGCGGGGGAAGTCGCTATTCTACGGCCCGTTCCCAAACCGCAACGCCGCCGAGGAGTTTCAAAACGAGGCCCTTGACCTGTTCCTCGTGCGCCGCTGCACGGAGAACCTGGATCCCTCGCCATTTCATCCGGGCTGCGTTTGGGGAGAGATGGGTCGCTGCATGCGACCCTGTCAAGCTGCCTGCGACGACGACGCCTATGCTGGCGAGGCGCGGCGCATGGCGCTGTTTCTGGAAACGGACGGCGAGTCGCTGTTGTGCGAGTCCGAGTTGTCGAGGGACAACGCCAGCGAGAGCCTCGACTTCGAGGCTGCCGCTAGGTTCCACAAGCTGATTGGGAGGACGAAACAGGTCCTGCGCTGGCGAGCTGCGCTGTCCAGCGAGCTTGGCTCCCTGCACGGTGTGGTCGTGCAGAGATCGGCGGCCCCTGCATGTCTTCAGTTGACGGCTGTGTACCGGGGATCCTTGCAGGCGCCCGTTCGGCTGCACTATGACCGAGGAGCGCCGACCACTGCCGCATTGAACTCCCAAATCCGAACCGCCTTCTCGCACTTTGACTGGCTCGAGACGAGCGCGGACGAACGCCAGGACCATCTTTCTCTCTTGCAGCGCTGGCATTCCAGCAGCTTTAGGAAAGGCGAATTCGTACCCTTCGCAGACATCTCCGCGTTGCCCTGGCGGAGGCTCGCGAACGCGGCGCTTCGCGTGGCCCTCGGAAGAGATCGCTCGCCCAAGGACACTGCGGCCGAACCAACGCAGCCCTAGCGGACATCCTCAATCCGTGCCGCAGAGGCTGGAGGACTGGGCTGAGGCTGCCTTGAGGTCTCGGCGCGATCGAGTCAGGTGCGGGATGGCGTCGACCGTGGCTGGCCCCAGGCTCGCCCGGTCGGTTCGGCTGACCGGCATCGTCGAGAACGCACGGGCCTTGTACAATACCGGGCGATGTCAGGCATTCGCTCCGTCGCGTTCGCAGCTCTCGCCGCAGCTACCCTGGCGCCGCAGGCTTACGTGGTGCGAGCCCAAGGCCCGCAAGGCCGAGACTACCTTTCGGCAGAGCTTCGCGCACAGGTCGAGGAACTCCAGCGGTCGGCTTCCGGCACTGCCACCAGCGCGGCGAACCTGAAGGAGCGGCTCGATACGCTCTGGCCTTGGATCAACGCGTATGCGCTGACGGGTGGCCCGATGCCCGTCAACGCCACGCTACAGGTCGCCACCGCCTATCGGGCAGTCGAGGCCCTTCGCCTGGACGGGGCTCAGCCCAGCGCAGGCGCGCTGGCCGCCATCGACGGGCTAGTCCACGAGTTCACCATTAAAGACAAGCAGCCGGGAGCGCTTGGCACTGCCAGCCTGGAAGTGGCTGGCCCGGCGCATGTCGGCGCTTGGACGACGATAAAGCAGACCTACACGGTTGGAGAAGCGCCACTCGGGCCGGGTGCCCGGATCATGGTCGCGAAGCAGTTGCAAGCCGATGGCGGGCTTGTGCAGAACTCTGACCCCGACGGTCCTCACTACCTCTCGGCAAGCACCTCTAACCGCGAGGTCAGGCTGGGCAATGCTTCATTCCCCTGGGTGGGAATGCACGGCGGCTTCCGGAGCCCGGCACACATGCCCACCTTCAAGGTGGAGGAGGGCACGCTAGAGACCGGAGACACTGTGACGATCGTCTACGGCGATCGCAGTGCAGGGTCGGAAGGCTGGCGGCTGCAAACATTCGCCACCGATCAGGCGATGCTGCCGATCTACATCGACCTAGACGGTTCGGGCAACTTCCTGACGCCGCGCTGGCCGGCTTTCGAGATCGTGGGCACCGGCGCCGCCGGCGTGACCGCAGTCGTGCCCTCGATAGTCGAGCCGGGCGAAGAGTTCGACTTGTCGATCCGCTGGGAGGACAGCAACGGCAATCGAGCCACCGGCGCCATGCCGGGCGCCGCGGTCACGCTCAACGGCGAGAGTTTCCGAACCTTGGACGCCAACGGCGATGCCATGCAGGTGATCGAGGCCGTCCGCCTCGACGAGGAAGGCATCTACCGCTTCCAAGTCACCAGTTCGGACGGCCGGATCGAGGCGCTGAGCAACCCCGTGTGGGTGCGCAGGGATCCACCTTACCGCCTGTATTGGGGCGAGACTCACACGCATACCGGCATGGCGGAGGGACAGGGATCGATCGTCCGTTCGTACCGATTCGCCCGCGAGGACGCCCGCCTGGACTTCATGGGGCTGTCCGAGCACGACATCTGGCTGGATGACCTCGAATGGCAGACGATGCGCCGCGCAGTCGAGAGCAATACGGTTCCCGGCGAGTTCGTCGCGTTCCTCGGCTATGAGTGGACGCTGCGGCGGCAGTGGGGCGGACACCACAACGTCTTCTTCCGTTCGCCAGGCGCAGCCCGTGTCGGAGCGCAGACAGCGCCCACGCTGACCGGACTGTACGAGGGCCTGCGCTCGAAGTATGCCACCGAGGACGTGCTGATCATCCCGCACGCCCACCAAGCGGGGGACTGGCGGACGAACGATCCGGAGATGGAGACGATGATCGAGATCATGTCGATGCACGGGACATTCGAGTGGTTCGGCAACTACTACCTGCGCCAAGGCCACCAAGTGGGCTTCCTTGCCGCATCGGACGACCACCGCTCCCGGCCCGGCTACAGTTGGACGTCCAGCCGACAGCCGAATTCGTCGCTGAGCCAGTTCGGCGGCCTGGCCGGCGTGCAGGCGACGGCGAAGACGGCCGATTCGATCTTCGATTCGCTCAAACGCCGGAGCGCCTATGCCGTCACGGACGCGCAGCGCATCATTCTGGAAATGGACGTGAACGGCACGGACATGGGCACCCGCTCGGAATACCGCGACAAGCGCAGGCTTCGCGCCAAGGTTGTCGGCACATCGCCGATCCGCCGCGTGGCGGTCGTGAAGAACGGTGCCACGGTCTACACCAGCCGGCCGTTGAGCGTCTCGCTCTCAAGCAATGCGCAGATCGTCGTTGGCTTCGCCTCGTCGTCGGAACCGTTCTTCCGCGACAATCCCCGCGGCTACCGTCCGTGGACGGGGTCTCTCAAGGTCGCGGGCGCGAAGCTGGTCGGCATGCGCACTCTGCACTTCGACAACCGGCACAAGGAATGGGCCAGGATTGCGGCGAGCGACACGAACACGGTGCAGTTCAGCACGGGCACGCGCGGCCAGGCCGACACACTGCTGCTCGAACTCGAGGGCGCATCCCCCTCGACCACGATCACGTTCGACCTCGAGGTGGGCCGAGAGTGGGGCAAGTCGCCCACGCCGGTCCGCCCGACACGCAAGCTGGCAGCGAAGCGCTTCAACGTCGCTCTAAGCGATCTCTCCGACGGATTCGCTCGAAGGGACCTGTCCGACACGGTTGACCGCGACGCTGTCACGTTGGAGCTGATCGGTTACAACCAGCCCATGGAAGCCGAGGTCGACTTCGCCGATACCGGCGAGATGCAGCGCGGAGACTACTACTACGTGCGCGTCGACCAGCTCGACGGAGCAAGGGCGTACTCCTCTCCGGTGTGGGTTGGGGGCGAACCGCGGCGCTGATTCCACCGGTGGCTGGCGTGCGGACATGCTGATCATCGACACTCACGCCCACTTGTTCTCGGAGGACGAGAGCACCTATCCGCCCAAGCCCGAGCCGTCTAGGCCGCCCGCTGGAACGGGCACGATTTCGCGGCTCACCGAAGAGGTGGAACGGCACGAGGTTCGCGCGGTGACCATCGTGCAGGTCAGCGGATTCTACGGCTTCGACAATCGCTACATCCGTGCGGTGGCGCTGCAGAACCCGCACTGGACCGCAGGAATCTGCACGCTCGACCCACTCGACGCAGTTGCCCCGCACTTGTTGCGCCGGTACGCCCGCGAGGGCAGCATGCGCGGGCTGCGCAGCGTACCCGTCGGGGGCAATCAACTCGACCACCCCGGGGTCAGGGCGCTGTGGCGCGCCGCTTGCGACGAGGGACTCCCAGTCAACGTGCTCGGCGGGCGGGTCTTGGAAGAGCAGCTGGAGCGCATGCTGAACGCCTTTCCGAGCCTGCCGGTGGTGCTAGACCATAGCCTAGGCCTGCGGGCGGGCAACGACGCTCCGGAGACGCTTGCGGCCCTAGAGCGCCTCTCGCGTCACCGTCACTTGTACGCGAAGCTGTCGTTTATCGCCAACGGAGAGCAGGGCTGCGCCGAAGGGCACCCCTGCTCAAGCATGCACGGCACCGTCCTCCGCGTCATCGAGGCCTTTGGCGCCGAGCGCTGCGCCTGGGGTTCGCACTTCCCGACCGAGAAATACGCCCGCCCGCTCCGCTATGGCGAGCACTTGGAGATCTTTCGCGACCACCTGCCGCTATCGGAGCGGGACCGCAGGCTCGTGCTGGGCGAGACTGCGCGCCGCATCTGGTTCCCAGAAATGGACCGTCGCCCGTGAACGGATCCGGCCTCGCGCCCGCGATCGCCATCGTTGGTCCGACCGCGTCGGGCAAGAGCGCGCTGGCGGTGCGTATTTCCGAGCGCTTCGACGCCGAAATCGTGAATGTCGATTCTGTGCAAGTCTATCGAGGGTTTGACGTAGGCACGGCCAAGACACCGGCGGACGCCAGGCGCGGGATCCCGCACCATCTGATCGACCACGTCGAGCCGCAACGGCTCTATTCGGCAGGGGAGTTCGCGCGCGACGCTCGAGCCGTGCTGCAGCAGCTCAGGCGGAAGCAGAAACTTCCCGTGTTAGTCGGTGGCACTGGCTTCTACCTAGACGCAGTGCTCAAGGGGCTCTTCCCCGGACCAATGCGGGATGCCGGTCTGCGCCGGCGCCTGCAAGAATCGGCGGCTAGGAACCGCGCAGGGCACTTGTGGCGGATGCTGGCGCGGCTGGACCGGCGAGCGGCGCGGGCCATCCATCCCAATGACTCGCCAAAAATCGTTCGAGCGATCGAAGTCACGCTCATCGGCAAGCGGCCCATCAGCGACCTCTGGCGGGAGGCTGGCGAGCGTCTGGAGGGCTACCGCACGCTGCTGCTCGGGCTGGACCCTCCTCGCGAAGCGCTCTACGCCCGCATCGGCG
Source organism: Bryobacterales bacterium (assembly GCA_028819215.1). GTDB lineage: Bacteria > Acidobacteriota > Terriglobia > Bryobacterales > UBA6623 > VXMF01. Next base: position 123,744 of record JAPPMG010000096.1, on the reverse strand, counting down.
AACGGGCGCGGAAGATGTTTGCAGGAGGCTTGGTGGAAGAAGTCCGGGGACTGCTGGAAAGCGGGGTTTCCGATCAATGCTGGCCCTTTCGGGCCCTTGGCTATGCGCAATGCCTGCAATACCTAGACGGCAATTCCAGCTTGGACGAGGCGATTGCGGACACGGCGATGCACACGCGGCGCTACGCCAAGCGCCAGCGGACATGGCTGCGCGGCAAGCAGCCGGGAATTCGCTGGCTGGGCGAATTCGGGGATTCCGACCGCGCCTTTGAATGGGCTGCTGGCGAGTGCGCGAGGTGGATCGAGATCGGGTGCCAGCCGAGTTCGGACGCCCAATGAGCCGCCACGCTCTGATCATCGGCTGCGGGTTCACTGCGCGGCGCACTGCCCGGACGCTGCTGCAGGCTGGCTGGGATGTGACGGCGACAAGCCGGTCGCCCGAGAGTCTGGCCGCGCTCGAGGCCGCGGGGGCTCGCTTGCTGCGCTTCGACGCAGCCCACGACCAGTGTGTCCAAGCTGCGGCGGAAGGAGCAAGCGTGCTGCTGTCCGTGCCGACGTTCAAGCTCGACGGCCAGCTGTTCGAGCCGACTCCAAGCTTGGTAGCGGGCTTGCGCGGCCGGCCGCGACACCTGACGTATCTTTCCACCACCGGCGTCTACGGCGCCACGCGGAATGTCGACGAGCGCACGCCGGTGTCACCTCAGACCGAGCGCCAGCAACTCCGCGCGAGCGCCGAGGACGCGGTCCAGTCTCACGGCTGCAGTGCGCTTGTGTTGCGTCCGGCGGCGATCTACGGTCCCGGAAGAGGGGTCCACCAAGCCATGCGAGAAGGCCGCTTCCAACTTCCTCGCGACTCTTCGCGCCTAGTTTCGCGGATCCATGTCGACGACTTGGCCACGATCGTCGCCCGGGCGCTCCAACAGCGTGTCGAAGGGGCCTATCCTGTGGCGGACGAGTGCCCTGCAACCTCCGCGGAAGTCGCACGCTATTGCGCCGCACTGCTGGACCTCCCGGTCCCTGAAGTCGTTGCGGACGATTGCTTGAGCGAGACGCGCAGAGCGGACCGGCGCGTCGACGGGAGCGCCATCCGGCGCTTGGTGGGGGTACCCCTGCGCTATCCCAGCTTCAGGGAGGGCATCCCCGCCTGCATTGCCGTCGAACAGGCCGGCTGAGCTGCGCTCGAGGCTATGCGCCGGTGGACGGACCGTCCGCTGAGCCGGCCGCGAGCAGGCGATGTACGTGCTTGGCCAGCATGTCGCACTCTAGGTTGACCGAAGTGCCGACGCGCAGCGAGCGCAGCGTGGTGACCTCGTACGTATGCGGAATGATCGCACACCCTAGAACGTCCGCATCGAGTGAAGCGATCGTCAGGCTGATACCGTCAATGGCAATGCTGCCCTTGTAAACCAAGAACTTCAGCAGATCCTCTGGCGCGCGCACCGACAGCCACCAGTTCCCGTCTCCAACCGCGTCGAGCCCCAGCACCTCGCCAGTGCCATCGACGTGACCCAGCACGAAATGCCCGCTGAGCCGGCTCGTCGGCAGCAGTGGCCGTTCTAGGTTGACGATGGATCCCGCCTCGAGAGCGCCTAGGTTGGTCCGGTCGAGGGTCTCCGGAGACAGGTCGGCGGAGAATCCGCGCTCGTCGAAGTCAACCGCCGTCAAGCAGCAGCCATTGACAGCGATGCTCCCGCCGGTGGAAAGATCAGCGAGCACCTCGCGGGCGGCCACGACCATGCGCGCACCAGCCGAGGAGCGAGCCAGCTCCAGCACCGCCCCCGTCTCTTCGACGATTCCAGTGAACATCTCTCTGCCTCTCGTGGCACGTCACGAGTCCGGAGCTTGCGGATCGTTGATCACGTCGGCCTCTACGGCGAACTCGTCAACGGCGACGGGTATCGTGCGCAGGTTCTCGAGGCGAATGGCTCCCGAGCGCGAGCGCCGCCCGGCCCCCCCGACCATGGGCAGCGACTCCAACCCGCCCAGAATCTTGGGAGCGTAGTAGAGCAAGACCTTGTTGACGATCCCAGCCTCGAGCACGGCCCAGTTCAACTTTGCCCCGCCCTCGATCATCAGCGAGGTGACATCGCGTTCGCCGAGCCAGTCAAGCAGCGCATGCAGGTCTACGCGACCGCTCGGGGAATCGAAGTCTTGAACCGAAATGTTGCGCTCCAAGAGGGGCTTCCGCTTTTCCTGGCCAGCGGCGGAGGTCGTCGCGATCACCAAGTCGTCGCTGACTGACTCGACTAGGCGCGAGTTGAGCGGGATGCGCAACAGCGAGTCGGCAATCACTCGCAGCAGCGCGCGCCTGCGCGGCAAGCCGGTTCGATCGGTCAGCAGGCAGTCATCCGCATGCACCGTGCCGATGCCGGTCATGATCGCGTCATGGCGGTGACGCACCTGCTGCACGTGAGCGCGCGCTTTGTCGCTCGTAATCCAGCCGGTGTTGTCGTCCGGAGCGGCGATCTTGCCGTCCAGTGTCAGGGCCGTCTTGAGCGTGACCAAGGGCCGGCCGGTGCGCGCGTAGTAAAAGAAGGCTTCATTCAGGCGCTGCGCCGACGCGGCCAGCTCTCCCGCAGCTTGCTCGACCTCGACGCCGTTCTGCCTGAGCAATGCGAAGCCAGAGCCGTCCACATTCGGATTGCGGTCCCGACTCGCGGCCACGACCCTTGCGATGCCCGACGCCAAGATCGCGTCCACGCACGGCGGGGTCCGCCCGTGTATCGAGCACGGCTCTAGCGAGACGTACAGCGTCGCGCCCCGCGACGCCGCCCCGGCCTGCTCCAACGCCAGGACTTCGGCATGCTTGCGGCCCTCGTAGGCATGGGCGCCCTCGCCCACGGCCGTGCCGGCGGCATCGACCACGATCGCTCCGACCGCCGGGTTCGGGCTGGCCAAGCCGTACGCCGAGCGGGCCAGATCAAGCGCCCGTTCCAGCCATTCGCGGTCTTGCGGCGTCATTCCTCGTCTCCAGCATCGAACAGCGAGCGCACAAAGGTCTCCGGATCGAATGCGACCAAGTCCGCCGTCCGCTCGCCAACTCCGACCCAGCGAATGGGCACGCCAAGTTCTCTGGCGATGCCGACCACGATTCCGCCCTTGGCCGTGCCGTCCAACTTGGTCAGCGCGATTCCCGTCACACCCGCGGTGGCAGCGAACTGGCGGGCCTGCTCAAGTCCGTTTTGGCCGGTCACGGCATCCAGAACCAACAGCACCTGGTGGGGTGCCCCGGGAACGAGTCGTCCGGCGGTACGGCGGATCTTCTCCAATTCAGCCATTAGGCCCGCCTTATTGTGCAGGCGCCCCGCGGTGTCGGCGATCACGGCGTCTACGCCCCTAGCCTTGGCCGCCTCCAAGGCATCGTAGATCACGGCGCTAGGGTCAGCGCCGGGTTGCTGACGAATCACCGGACAGCCGGCTCGCTCGCCCCAGATCACGAGCTGCTCGGTGGCGGCGGCCCGAAACGTGTCGGCAGCGCACAGCAGCACCTCGCGACCCTCGGCTCTCAGGCGATACGCGAGCTTGCCGACGGTCGTGGTCTTGCCCACCCCGTTCACCCCTACCACCAGAATGACCTCAACAGGAGGTTTCCCGTCCTGCGGACGGGCCTCGCTCTCGGCCTGGCGCAAGATCTCGAGCATGTGACTGGCGATCAGGCCCTTGACCTGCTCGCTGTCCTGAAGCTGGTCGCCGGCCAGCCTAGAACGCACGTCCTCGAGGATTTCGTTAGTGGTCTTGACACCCAGATCGGCACCGATCAGGGTCATCTCGAGGTCTTCGAGCAGCTCCGGATCGAACTCCTTGGTGCCTTCGAGAATGTCGCCAATCTGATCGGTGAAGGCCCTGCGCGTCTTCGAAACTGCCTGCCGAAAGCGCCCCAACAGACCCGCTTTCTCTGTCGGGGCTTCGAATAGCGATTGCATTGGCAGGCACGCGGGCTACGCGCCCACGGTCGGATGACTTGATGATATCGCCAATTCGCGCCAGCAGCCGACTAGGGCCGCTGGTCGATCCAGATCGGACTCGACCATGCCAGCTCGCCGTCTTCCTGCTCGACCCGCACGTAGTACCAGTGCTGGCCCGGCTGGGCGGCAACATCGAGGTATTCGAACTCCGCCTCCTGGCGTCCGGGTTCGACCTTGTACACGTAGTTGGCGTCGCGTATCAGGTGGATCGCAGCGATGTTGTCCGTGCCGCGCACCCTCACCCGCGCGGGCTGGGCTTGGGAGACCACGGCGGCTTCCCCCATGAAGGCGTCGCCAATTCGGAAATCCAGCACGATGTTGTCCGTCGCTCCGTACGTCCTCCGCTCCCGGATGGCGTCATGGATGGCTTCCCGGCTGGTGTCGGGCGTGTAGACCATCGCATACGAGATGTGCGTGGAGAAGTGGTCGGAACTGGCAATGACGCCGATCTTGTACCCCTTCGACCAGGCGTTCCAAAACATGCCGGGCTCCTGGAATCCCCCGGCCGCATCGGCCTCTTCGCCGTCTCGAATGCCACGCGGAGCATTCTTGTGCTCGTAGTTCTGCCGCGCCCCTTGGTAGATCTCGGCCACCATGTCGACCTCGGGGTCGTGGTCGCGCCAGTCGGTGCCCATGGAATTCGTGCCGGACGTGTGCGGAATCGCGATACCCCCGGTGCGGCGGGCGACCTCGTACATCAGCTTGGTCTCGTTGCGCACGCCGCTGCCGAATCCCATCGAGCTGAATGTCAGCAACTCGCCGTCAGGGCTGTCCGGGAGCAGGAAGCGCGGGTGAGCCGGAATGAAGAAGGGCACGATCGGATAGTTGCGGTGCGTGTAGATCAGGTTGCGGTGGCCGTACGGGTTGCCAGGATTCCGCTCGTACCCGTAGAGCGTGGAGAACCGCTCCGGAAAGTGGTACATGTCGGCCAGTTTTTGGGTCATCGCATTCCAAAAATCCGTGCCGCCCGCTTGGTGATCGGTAGACGCTCCGAAATCCATTTCCGCGGCATCAATCATGTACCGGTAGAACTCGGGCAGCGAGCCATCGTCCATGCCGCCGACGTCTTGCGACAGTTCCGTGTGGCGGTGCAGGTCGCCCCGCACGATTCGCAGCGAATCCCCGCCATGCTCGGTGCGGAAATCGCGGATGAAGCGGACATCGTCCAGTTCGTTGGGATGCGAATCGGGCCGGGACTCGCCAGGCGAGGGACGGTACGGGGCCAGCCGGGGCTCTGGACCCGCCCCGGGCAGTTCCAAGGAGCCCGCCACGACCCGATTCAGCCTGGGACGGCTGGCAAAGCTCCACTGGCGGCTCTCGTCCGGCCAGAATGACCACAGGCGGCCATCGGCAGCCGTCATGCCCATGCGAGTGCTCTTGCGCGCCCAGCTCTGCGGGAGCGTGATCGGCTCGGTCCAGCGCCTGCCGTCCAAGCGAGTGAGGAACGATTCCCAGTAGGACGTCGGGCGATAGGAACGCCGGCTGTAGCGGCGCTTGAACGACATCCAGAGGTTCCCGTCAGGGTCGAAGTAGAGCTGCGGCCGACTTTCTCCGGTTGAGCCGGCCATCGCCGGATCGTCGAAATCGACTGCAGCGGGCGTCTTCCATTGGCCCCCGTCGAGACACACGACTTCGATGCGCCGCGCAGCGCCGAGCGGCGTGCCCGGCTGGAATTCGCCCAAGCCCCGGCCCAGATCCTTGCCCCAGTTCACGCCAGAGGCTTCCCACGCAATCCAAGGACGCCCGCGGCTGTCGACTTCAACACTCGCGTGCGCTTCAAAGCGCGTCGTGCTCGCCACAGCCATTTCCCGCCCAAGCCCGCTGGCTGGAGCGAACGATCTCGCGTACACGTCGTAGCTGCCGCCGGATCCCTTGCGATAGCGGTCCCAGACAATCCACGCCGTGCCGCTCGGTCCCGCGGCCACCGCAGGCGACCAGTCGTTGGACGCCGAATTCGTGACCGCCACCGTCTCGGACCACCGGCCGTCGCGCAGGTACTTCAGGCGGACCTGGGAGTGCCGGCCGGCCATGGACTGCCACACCACGTAGACCGTGCCATCGACAGCCCGGGCAACGTGCGGCTCGATGTCGGGCAGCGGGTTGTCAGTCAAGCGATGTTGCTGGCCCCACTCGTCGTCTTCCCACGCCATGGCGTAGATGTCCCAGTTCCCGGGGCCGTCTTCGGACGGCCGCTGGGAGTAGACCAGCCACGGCTTGTCCGCTCCGTCGACCGCGATCTGCGGACGCCAGAGATCTTCCGCGGCGCGACCGACCGGAATCAGCCGCGACCAGCGGCCTTCGTGATAGCGCCGGAAGTTCAGCTCCTCGCGCCGATCGTGATAGCTGTACCAGGTCGTGTACAGATTGCCGGCAGAGTCAGCTGCGATGGCCGGCGAGTCGTGCTGGCGCAACTCGGTGCCGGAGAGGTCCGTGGCTGGCGGGGTGCGCTGGATAGCGACACGGCCTCCCAGCGCCTTTGTCCACGGGCCGAACTGCATCGCCATCGGCTCGAAGGCGAATTCGCCCTGGGCGGTCTTCACCCTTACAGAAGTCGAGCGGGTGCCGCTGCCGCGAATCCACATCCCCTTGGCCAGCACTTCCGCGCGCGTGCTCGGCGTGGGGCGAGGCACTACGGTGGAGCGCAGCAAGATCCGCACGGATTGCGTATGCAGCCGCCATCCCCCCTGCGGCAGAATCCGATCAGGCGGCTCCTGACGGTGCGGCATAAGCGCTAGGATTTCGCCGCCCTCGATCGACAGGCTGCCGTCCCATCTCTCGCCGGCGGCATCGCCGACGCCGAACAGGACCAACACCTGCCACATGTCGGCTTCGCGGGTGCCGCCGGGGTGCCAAGTGAAATGGTCGAGGAAGTCTGACGAAGCGGTGGCCGCCGCACCCGACTGGGAGGCAGGCGGCGATTGTGCCGGGAGAGGAACGCCTAGGAGCGCGCCGAGCAGCGCACCCGCGACGAGCGGCTTGAACGGGTTGATGGCGGGCCAGCAATAGGACACGGTGCGAACCTCCTGAACCAGATCTAGGCAGATCCGATCCTGCGCGCCCGCTGCCGGACTAGCGAGAGCCGGCAGCCGGCGAGACGGGCCGATTGTACCCTGCCACCGTCCGGGGCGCCGGGGCCGCTTCGCTGCGCGATCGAATCCGCCGCCCGCGCGACAGCTACGCCCCGGTCTCGATCCATCTCCGTTCCCGGGCGGAGCGCTCGACCGCGTCTAGCACTCGCTGGACGGCCAAGCCATCCTCGAACGTCGGGCGGGCGGGCTCGCCCACATCGATGCCCGCGAGAAAATCGGCCAGCGACTTGATGAAGGTGTGCTCGTAGCCGATCGGATGGCCGGGCTTCCAGAAATGGGGATTGGCCTGCGGGCCCGTGGCCGGCGCCAACACCTTGCGGCGCCCCCGCAGATCCGGCTCTCCCGACATGTCGGCGTAGGTGAGATGGTTCAAGTCCTCGAAATGGAACTCCAGCATGCCCGACTCGCCGTGAGCGACGAAGCTGTTGTCGTTCTGAAAACCGGTAGCAAAGCGGCTTGCCTCAAACGAGCCGAGCGTTCCGCTGGCGAATCTCGCCTGCACCAGCACTGCATCGTCGATATCGATCCGGTAGGTCTGGCCGGGCTTGCTCGGATCGGGCTTTTCCGGCAAGAAAGTCTCCATGGTGGCGGAGACCTCGCGAATCGGGCCCAAGAGCATCATGGCCATGTCGAGCAGATGGGAATTGAGATCCCCGTTCACGCCTGACCCTGCTGTCCGCTTCGACATCTTCCAGTTGTTCGGACGATTCGGGTCCGGACCCCATTGCTGCAAGTACTGCGATCGGTACTGGTACACCCGGCCGATCCGCTCCTGTGCCAGCAGCCTTGCCGCGAACTCGACCGCGGGCACCCGCCGGTAGTTGAACCAAACGAAGGTCGGCACGCCTGCGGCGGCCGCGACCATGGCCTCGGCCTCGGCGAGGGTGTTCGCGAGCGGCTTTTCGCAGAGCACCATCTTGCCGGCTTCGGCAGCCGCGATCGCGATCTCGGCGTGCAGGTAGTTCGGCGTGCAGACATCGACCACGTCAACATCTGAGCGTTCTATCACGCGCCGCCAGTCCGTCTCTGTCTCCTCCCACCCCCACGCATGCGCCAACGCCTGCAATCCAGCATGGCCGCGGCCGCAGACTACCTTGCGCCGAACCTTGGTGAGCTGCGGGAAGAAGTGCCCGACCTGCGCGTAGGCGTTGCTATGGGCCTTGCCCATGAAGCCGTAACCGATAAGAGCCACGTTGAGAGCCGACATGGCCGCAGATTAGCACCGCTGGAAGTCGACCCGCCGCTGGACGGGGCATCCTAGCCCGAGCCGAGCGCGGCGAGCCGGCCGGCGGCCTCGTCCCACCCGCCTGCGAGTTCTGGGCTCGGCTCGTAATGGCCGAGCTCAAACGACCGGCGCACGATCTCGCGGCCTTGCGCCAGATCTCCGATTCGTCCGGCAGCCATGCTCTGCATCAATACGTTGCCAACGGCGGTGGCTTCGACCGGGCCCGCAATCACTGGCACGCCGCAAGCATCGGCGGCGAATTGCGAGAGCAGCTGGTTGCGAGAGCCGCCACCGACCACGTGCAGGGCCTCCGGGGCAACTCCGGTCACGTCGGCGATGTCTCCCATCACCGAGCGATACCTCAAAGCCAAGCCTTCGAAGATCACGCGCGCAAACTCGCCCGGAGAGCCCGGCACCGGTTGGCCGCTGGCGCGACACTTGCGAGCGATTCTGCTTGGCATGTCGCCCGGAGGAGCGAATTCCGGATCGTCCACGTCAATCACCGAGCGGAACGGCTCGCTGGCCTCGGCATCGGAGAGCAATTTCGCGTATTCGGTCGCGATCCCGTGCCGCGACCACTCACGACGGCACTCCTCTAGCAGCCACAGGCCGCAGATGTTCTTCAGCAGGCGGTTTGTGCGGCACACACCTCCTTCGTTCGTCAAGTTCTTCGCCAGCACGGCCGGGGTCACGTGGGGCTGCGAGGTCTCCACCCCCAGCAGCGACCAAGTGCCGGAACTGAGATAGGCCCAGCTCGGGCCATCGGCAGGCACGGCCGCGACGGCCGAGGCGGTGTCGTGCGTGCCGGGCACGATCACGTCCATGCCGGCAACGCTGCATTCTTCGGCGATCGACTGGCGCAGTCGGCCCAACACCGTGCCCGGCTCAATAACGGGTCCGAAGATCGCGGTCGGCAGGCCGAGCGCTTCCAGCAGCGGATGGGCCCAGGCACGACGGCGGGGGTCGTAGCACTGCGAGGTCGTCGCATCCGTGAACTCGCAAGCCTGCTCGCCCGTGAACCAGTAATGGAACAGATCAGGCATCATTAGCAGCGAACTCGCCGACTCCAAGGCCGGGCTATTCCTCCGCGCGTAGAGCTGGAACAGGCTGTTGAGTTCCATGAACTGGAGCCCGGTATGTTCAAAGATCTCTTCTTTCGAGATGACCTCAAAGACCTCCGCCATCGTGCCGCTGGTGCTCGAGTCACGGTAGTGGTACGGATTGCCGGCCAGCTTGCCGTCGCGATCCAACAGCGCGAAGTCGACGCCCCACGTATCCACTCCGAGCGAAACAGGCTTGGCACGCGCGGCAGCGCGGATTCCGTCCCGCATGTCGCCGAACAAGCGCAGCGGATCCCAGAAGAGCGATCCCAGCACTTCCGTGCCCGGATTCTCGAATCGGTGCAATTCTTCGACGGCAATCCTCTCGCCATCAAAGCTTCCCAGCATCACGCGGCCGCTACCGGCCCCTAGGTCAATCGCCAAGCAGTGTTCTTGCGCCACAGGATCCCCCGCAGTAGGTGATTGTCACGCAGGGCAGAGGGCCGCGGCAAGCTCATGCAGATCAGCGCAGCGACTCCCTCAAGCGGGTACGGCACGGGCTACTTGGTTGGCTCGATCCGCAGTGCTAGCGTAAGGAAGGAGCGTGACTTCCCCCGTGCCCCCGACAGGCGACCGCAAGACTCTGTACCTAGCCAGCCCCTACGGGTTCTCGGCACAGCAGCGCTCCGGGCCCCTGCCCGAACTCGTTTCTGCCCTCGAAGAGGCCGGGGCCGAAGTGTGGGAGCCGTTCGCGCGCAACAACACCACGAAAGACACAGACGGCGCCGACTGGGCATACCTCGTGGGCCAAAGGGATCTGCGCGATGTCCGCGAGGCCGACGGCCTTTTCGCGGTCGTCAACGGCTGCCCGCCGGACGAGGGCGTGATGGTGGAACTGGGCATGGCGATCGCTTGGCGCAAGCCAGTCTTTCTGTTCCGGGACGACTTCCGGCGCTGCACCGACTCCGGCGCGTACCCCCTGAACTTGATGCTCTTCTGCGGCCTTCCCAAGCACAGTTGGGAGCGATACTGGCTGACCAGCATCGAGCAGATCGCCGATCCACAGAAAGCTCTGGCCTCATGGCTGCATGGCGACGTGTCGCGCCAGGCCGCTCCCGAGCCTCCTCCCGGCTCGGATTCTTGTTGAATCGTGGCCAGCCCCGCGTGGATGGTGTCGCTGCACGGCGGCCACAGCGGCGAGTTCTGCGAACACGCCAGCGGCACGCTTCGCGAAATCACCGATGCGGCCATAGCCGCTGAACTGAGCACTTACGGCGTTACCGAGCACGCTCCGCGTTCGGACGACCGCTTCCTGTACGACTCGGAACGCGCCAAGGGCTACGAAGTAGAGCGACTGCACAGGGAATTCGAGGCGTATTCGCGCGAGTCATTGCGGCTCCAGCGCCAGACGCGCGGTTCGCTCGAACTCTTGCGCGGCTTCGAAACCGAAGCCGTGCCAACGTCAAGCTACGTCGAATCGATGCTGGCATTGCGACACGAGCACAGGTTCGACTATGTCGTCGGATCGGTCCACCATGTCCGCGACATTCCCATCGACGAGACCCCCCAGCACTTTCGAGAAGCCGTGGCCGCGTGCGACGGCCTGGAGCCGCTCATGGAGCGCTACTTCCGGCTGGTAGACGAAATGATCCGCAGCGTGCGCCCGGAGATCGTTGGCCACCTCGATCTGCCCAAGCTGCATGCGCCGAGAGACGCCGATCTGTGCACCCCGAGGATCCGCGGGGCCGCCGAGGCCGCGATCGAGGCCGCGAAGTCGCATTCCTGCATCCTCGACCTCAACACGGCGGCTTGGCGCAAAGGATTGCCAGAACCGTTCCCCTCCCCTTGGCTGGTGCGCCTGGCGGCCGAGGCTGGCGTGCATTTCTGTTTCGGCGACGACAGCCACGCTCCATCGCAGGTTGGCTACGGCCTCGGGCGGGCGAGACAGTACTTGCTGAACCACGGAGTCAATTCGATCACCGTTCTCGGATTGGGACAACGAGGCTTGGAACGGCGACAGGTGCCGCTAGAGGCGTGAAGCGCACGAGACCGCCCAACGCTAGGCCCGTCTCTTGCCCGTGGCTTATGCCGAGCAATCTGAAATGGGGGGCGTGCCGACCACGGGCCCTCTTCTGCCGGAGCGCCGCGAGGCCCGCGGGAAACGGCTTGGCAGATCCGTCTATTCAAGGGTCTTGAAGAAGATTGCAGCCAGAAAACCCATCAGCGTCGCAATGCCAATGACTGGGCCCGCTTTCAGGTAGGCGTCGGGCACCATCGTCTGCGCAATCATGGTCAGCATCGCGCCGGCGGCAATCCCTTGAACCAGGCCGAAGGCGTGCGGATCCGCTCCGACGAAGAAGATGCTGCCGAGCGCCGCCCCGATGCCGGTCAGCACCATCAGCGAGGCCCACATGAACAGGACCCTCGCGAAACTCATCCCTTGCTGCTGCATCCCGACCGAACTCGACAACGCCTCGGGGTAGTTCGACAAAAACAGGCCGGCAATCAGGGAAAAGCTGACCGGGCCGTGAATCAGCGAGCTGCCGATGACCAGGGATTCGGGGATGCCGTCCAGCAGGATGCCCAGCCAGATGGCCAGCGGCGCGCCCTTGTGGAGATTGACATGCGCGGCCATGTCCGGGACCGACGGCATCAGACGACCGCTGTCGACGTTCCGCGTGGCGCGGCTGATCCAACGCTGCACTTCCCGCGTAGCCGACCCTCGCACACTCGTCAGGTAGTCCCGGTTCTCCACACCTTCGAGATACTCCCTGACCTTCTCCGAAATCGCCGGATAGCGCCGCATCAATGCGTCGAAGTCGGACTTGCGCAGCACCCAGAGCTCCGTAGCATCGATCGCGACGGAACTGTAGAAGCGGCGTGCGTTAGTGATGAACGACTTGCCGCCGAGCGCCTCGCCCGGTTCCGCGGTCATGCGCCGGAGAGCCCGTCCCGCCGGGGGAATCAACGCCGCCTGCCCGCTCGCCACAACGTAGAGGCGGTCCGCCAGTTCGCCGTGGCGGTAGATCGTCTCGCCCCGTTCGTACCGCACACAGAACAGCCGGTCGGCGACAGCGCTCAGATCCGTCGGCGACAGTCCGCGAAAGATGGGAAGGCTGCGGATTCCGGCAGATGTGCGGACAAACTCGTCGCGATGGCGCTCGATGCCGACGGCGTTGGGCAACACGCCGGCGGCAACGCCCGCGAAGGCGCTCTCCCGCCAGCGAGCGACCTGTTCCCCGGTCAGTCCTTGGCGATTCTTCAAGTAGTCGGCGACAGCGTCGCTAGAAATGAGCTTCGCGGTTGCGGCAGCGAGCGGCTCCGAAAGCCCCACAGCCTTCTGGAATTCCTCTCGTGGCAGCATCCAGACCTGCGCGTCCTGCGTCGCGACGGCATGCCTGGTGTGGGGAGACCCGGTGATGAAGGCATGCTGCCCGGGAGTCCCGCCCGTGCGGTGTACCGCGGGCGTAGCGCTCGGTAGCGACGGATCCGTCGTCGACACCTCTCCTTCCCAGACCAGATAGAGGAAGTCGGACGGGTCTCCAACACTGAAGATGGTTGCGCCGGTCTCGAATTCGGCGTGCATGGCAGCGGACGCGAGATCTTCGAGGTCATGTCGTTTCAGGTCGCGAAATATGGCGATCCGCTCCAGTTCGCCGAGCGCCTTCCTGAAGCGCTTGCGGCGCCTGCGGCGCAGATAGTTCACCACGGTCGAAGACTTGCGCAGGAAGCCCCCGTGATGGTTGATTACGTTGTTCAACCCGACGAACATGCCGCCCCCGAGAACGCATCCCGCCGCGAGCCACGGGAAATGCCCCTGTGCAAGCGCGGAGGAGACCAGATCGAGCGTCAGCGCTGCCAGGAGAGCGCCGCCGCCGAAGGCCATTAGGATGCCGACGGAGCGGTCATGAGGTCGCCAGACCAGGGTCGACAGCGTTCCCAGTGGCAGCGAGCATGCGCTCAGAAGTCCCATCGACAACGCGAAAAGAGTCAAAGACTCCGCCACCGCGAACACCTCACAACTGCGCAATCAAAGCAACGGAATGCAGCGCGTCTGCTCCTTGGAGAGCGCAACCCACCGTTCCTCAAGAATAGCCCCGCCCACAGCGAAGCCCACGGCGCGGCCTGCCCTTGCGGGTTTACCATGGTTGGCGGCGCACCCGTCACCGAGATGGCCGCGCAGCACGTAGTCCACGCCATGAAGATGGACTCGTCGCGGCTTGGAACGCGTATGTTGCTACGTGCGATCGTCGCAGTCGTCTCCGCGTGGTCGCTGGCCAGTTGCGGCGGGGGGTCGCAAGAGCTCGCGGATGACGAGACGTTATTCAGCCGCAATCGTGTAGAGCTGTACTCCGGGCTCGAGCCCGACGCACCCGCGGTTGGGGTCCTAGACTTCGACACGCGCGCCCGGATCTTGGAGACGCACCGGAGCTTTGTCAGACTGCGCACGATCGATGGCCGAGAGGGCTGGGCCCCGAGGGCAATGCTGCTTGACAGCAACCTGCGACGCGGGCTGCGAGCGCTGACGAGCCAGACTGCTGCGCTGCCGGGCCAAGGGCTCTACCGCTCCCGGGACACGCTCAACGTGCATACGCAGCCATATCGCTGGGCGCCGACCTTCTACCAGTTGGAAAAGGACGAAGGCGTGGAGATGCTGGATCGGATGCTAGTCGATCGCTTGCCGGCAGCCGCAGCCACCGCCAGGACACCGCCCCAGCCGACCGGCTTGGACTATTGGTATCTGGTGCGGATCCCGAAACTTGGCCAGACCGGGTGGCTGATCGCGAACATGGCGTATGCCGACATCCCGCTCGAAGTCGCGATGCTGGCCCAAGGTCGCTCGATTGTCGCCTACTTTCCGATCGGATCGGTGGCCGACCAGACGAGCGGCGAAGCCAAGACCACCTGGCTTTGGTTCCAATCGAGCCGGGGCGAGCAAGTGCATGACTTTGACCGCATGTCGGTCTTGCGGTGGGACGCCAGACGGAGTCGTTACATCGTGATTCGGCAGTATTCGAACCTCACCGGCTACCTGCCCGTCGAAGTCAGGCCGAACGTCAACTCCGAGCGCGGAACCGGCGTGGGCATCCAAGTTCTGCTAGACAACGACGGCCAGATGCGCGGCCGGAACTATTTCTACATCGCTAACCGGGTCTACCAACTGGACGAGAAACCTGTGGCCGGGGCGCCGCAGCACGTTCCGCCCGGCGGCTTCGGTTCGCGCTATGTATTTTCACCGCCAGAGAGCCCCCGGCCACGCTAGGGCAACTGTCGATTCGCGGCCGCGTCGCCTCGGTCCAGATTCGTCGGCGAGCGCGGGCAGGAGGTCGAACGCCGCAGCAAGGGACGGCCTTCCAAGCGGTCGCGGTCTCGGTGGGAACTGTGACCGCCGAGGGTCCGCAGAAACATGCTGGGCCCGATGCTGCAAGCGGTCGTCGTATCCTGCACCGACAGTACCGCCCTTCTCTCGTGCCATGCGCCGCTCAGCGCGCGAGAACCCGCCGCGCCAAGGCGCCGTTCCGAGCTGGCGCACAGTGTCCGGCTGCGAGACGCGGACCTCAACCGGCACGCTCCTGCCAGCCCGAGCGGAACAGGCCCCCGGAGCGTATGCCTGCGGTTTCCGGCGCAACTCGACGGTCGCGTCGCCGAATCCGGTATCCTATGTCTCTTATGGTCGACACCGGGGACATTCCGCAAGGAAACGGATCGGGCTTCAAGCGCTACTGGGGACCTGACCTGCTGTCCGGATTCCTGGTCTTCCTCATCGCGCTGCCCCTCTGCCTCGGAATTTCCCTGGCCTGCGGCTACCCGGCCATAGCAGGGATATTCACCGCAATTATCGGCGGGATCGTCGGCACCGTGTTTAGCAATTCCGAGCTGACGATCAAGGGCCCGGCGGCCGGCCTCATCGTCATCGCTATCGGGTGCGTGACAGACTTCGGCTTCACCGCGGGCCGCGATCCGGCCGCCGACATCGACGCGTACCGCTTGGCCCTGGGCGTGGGCGTCGTCGCAGGCGTCATCCAGATTCTCTTCGGCGTGTTCCGGTCCGGCATCTTGGGCGAGTTCTTCCCCCCGGCCGCCGTACACGGGCTACTCGCCTCAATCGGCGTGATTATCTTCGCCAAGCAGCTACCCGTCACGCTGGGGCTCGGCTCGGAGGGGACGCCGCTTGAGCTGCTGGCTAGGATTCCCAGCTACTTCACCGACATGCATCCCCAAGTGGGCCTGATCGGCATCATCAGCTTGGTCATCATGTTTGGATATCCGTTCCTGAAGATCCCGGGCCTCAGAGCCATACCGGCACCGCTCGTGGTGGTGCTGGTCACCGTGCCGCTAGGGCTGCACTACGGTCTGGGGCGCGAGTTCCTCGTCGACGTTCCGTCCAATATGTTCGGCGCTCTGACGTTCCCGGACTTCTCCGGTGTCGCGACCGCAACAGGGGTTAAGTACATCATCCTCTTCTCGTTAATCGGCAGCCTCGAGTCGCTGCTCAGTGCCAAGGCGGTCGACCAGATCGACCCGTACCGCAGGAAGACCAATTACGATGGCGACCTGCTGGCGATCGGAGTAGGGAACACGGCCTCGGCGTTGGTGGGAGGCCTGCCGATGATCTCTGAGATTGTCCGCAGCAAGGCGAACATCGACAACGGGGCAAAGACCCGTTTCGCGAACATGTACCACGGCATGTTCCTGCTGGTGTTCGTGGCGCTTGCCCCCGCTCTGATCAACATGATCCCGCTGGCCGCCCTCGGAGCGATGCTCGTCTTTACCGGCTTCCGGCTGGCCTCGCCGAAGGAATTCGTGCACATGTACCACGTGGGCCGCGAGCAGCTCGTCATCTTCGTCGCCACGATTGTCGGAGTGCTGGCCACGGACCTGCTCGTAGGGATCGGGATCGGAATCTTGGTCAAGGTCCTCATCCACCTCGTGAACGGCGTGCCGGTCGCCTCGCTGTTCCGGCTTCGGGCCGACATCGACCGCTCCGAGGATGGAGCCACCGTTAAGGTAAACGACTCGGCGGTGTTCTCGACTTGGATCGGCCTTAAGAAGCGGATTGAAGCCCTCAAGGGAGAGACTGCGGTTCGGGTCGACCTGTCGGGGACGACGCTCGTCGATCACACGGTCATGGATCGGCTGCGCGAAATGGAGAAAGAGTTCGAAGAGGAGGGAGCGAGCCTCGAGATCCGGGGTCTCGAGGGGCATCACCCCTTCTCGGACGATCCCACCGCAGCCCGTACGAAGAAGTCCTGAGCGGCCAGGCCCAGCACCCCGATGAGTCCCGACCAATCCCAAGCACTGCGCGAGCAGGTCCTTGAAGCGGCTCGCCCCGCGGCGCAGATCTGGCCGTTGAAGACCTTCGCTTACCGCAATCCCGTGCGCGGCTACGAAGACCTTCCGTTCGACCAAGGCGTGCGCGAAGCGGCTGGGATGATTGGAGGGGCCGGCTTTCTTTCGGGCAGCGAGTATCGGGCCTTTCGGCGTGCCGGGCGGATCTCGGACGCACACCTGCGCCGGGCTCTGGCCCGGCTAGGCCCTGACATTTCCGAAGGGGCCGTCCACGTCAGCGGCCGGGCCCTCGACCCGGACGAGGTTGTCTGGGCGCAGTTGACGCAAGGCGTCGAGCCCCCCTCTCCGTCGGTGCTTGCCTGGCAGGCCAGAGAAGACGGCAGTACGAAGCTGCTGGCAGCCGCCTCGGAGGCTTGCCCCGAGAACGGGAGTGGCAACCAAGACGGGGTGCCGGACCTGCCGCCGGCGAGAACTCTCAGCGACTGGGTCGCTGAGCTGGCCGGCTCGCCGGTCGTGGATTCGATCAACGACGAGATGATCAAGTGGTCGGCCTCGTTCCTCGACGAGGGCATGGCCGGCTGGGGCATGCCTTCCCGTCAAGAGGGCTTCTTTCGCTGCTGGCGCGACCTGGCGAGACGGGACCGATCGGGCCGTTTCCTGGGGGTTCCCGACTTCGCCGCGAAGGTGGAGGCGCTGCCGGATGCCGCCGAGGCGTGGATCCAGGCGGGATTGCAGCGGCTTGGCATCCCTCCGGAACGATGGGGCGAATACCAGTCGCGCATGTTCGCGCAGCTGCCGGGCTGGACCGGATTCGCGCGCTGGAGGAGCGAAAACCCGCAGTACCCGGCCCAGCACGAGCACCCCATCGACTTGGTGGACTACCTGGCCGTGAGGCTGTTCTACGAGGTCGAGCTGGTCGCGGCCGCCTGCCGCAAGGAACTTGGCGTGCCCGGCACCTTGGACAGCATCCGCGCCTGGGCGCGCGAGCAGGCGGAGCGCGGAGGGGACGCAGGGGCCCGCCAACTCGCGGTCGGCCGGCTGTACCAGCTGGCCGTGGTCCTTGGGTTGACTCCGGAACAGGTCCGCGAGCTGGCCGGCGATGGAGCCAAGACCCTGCTGGGCTGGCTCGAGCGCTTTCCCGAGGATCGGCACGGGCCAGTGTGGCTGGCGGCCTACGAAGACACCTATGCGGACCATTTGATGGGCAAGCTAGCGGGACACCGCCGGGCGGAGCGGGTGCCCAGTTCCCGGCCGGACGCGCAGCTGATCTTCTGCATCGATGCCCGTTCCGAGCCGTTCCGGCGACATATCGAGGCCTCCGGCAATTTCGAAACCTTCGGCTATGCCGGGTTCTTCGGCGTTCCCTTCAGTCACGAGGCGTTCGACAGCCCTGACCGCTTGGCGCTGTGTCCCGTGTTGCTGAAACCGCCCCGCGCAGTCGACGAGGAGCCGCGACCCGGCGAGGAACGCCCGCTGGCGAAGTATGCCTCCGGCACGCGCTGGCGGCGCTTCGGAGACGAGCTCTTCCACGACCTGAAGCAGCACCCCTTGGGCTCGTTCGTGCTTGTCGACGTGCTTGGCCTCCTGTTCAGCATCGCCTTGGTCGGCAAGACCCTGTTCCTACGGCCCTACGCCGCGATCCGTTCCCTGCTCAGGAGGCGGTTCAGAGCCAAGCTGGAGACCGGCTTTACCTTGGAGACGGCCGAGGTCGAATCAGTCGGGCCTGGCGGATTCACGATCGAGGAGAGGGCGGGGTTCGTTGGGGGCGGCCTGCGGATGATCGGGCTGACCGACCCGATGGCACGGCTGGTGGTCGTGTGCGGGCACGGCTCGGAGTCCGACAACAACCCGTACGCGGCGGCCTACAACTGCGGCGCCTGCGGGGGAGCGCACGGCGATCCGAACGCACGCGTGTTCACCACGATGGCCAACGACCCGGCTGTCCGCCGGGCCGTAGCCGAGAGCGGCCTGCAGATCCCTGACGACGTGTGGTTCGTGGCGGCCAAGCACGATACCGCCACCGACCGCGTCTCCTTCTACGACCTGATCGACGTGCCATCGAGCCACCGGGACGAGCTCAGCCGACTGGAACGGAGCCTGGCCGCGGCCGGCGCGGTGCAGGCGAGCGAGCGGATCGCCAAGCTGCCCGGGGTGCCGCGTGGTCTGAACGCGCGCCGCGCCGTGCTCCACGCGATCGGACGCAGCGTGGACTGGGCTAACCCGCGCCCGGAATGGGGGCTCTCCAGCAATGCGGCATTTCTGATCGGAAGGCGCTGGCTGACCAAGGGGCTGGACCTGGAGGCGCGCGTGTTCCTGCATTCTTACGACCCGGCCAGCGACCCTGACGGAGGCATCCTCGAACGGATCATGACCGCTCCGCTCATCGTGGGGGAGTGGATTAACATGGAGTACTATTTCTCCTCGGCCGACCCATGGGTGTACGGAAGCGGGAGCAAGGTGATCCACAACGTGGTGGGCGGGGTCGGCGTCATGCTGGGCAGCCAAGGCGACCTGCAGGGCGGCCTGCCAGTGCAGGGCGTGATTGACGGGCCGCGCCGGTACCACGAACCGATGCGCCTGCTAGCCGTCATCGACGCACCGCCGGAGAGGATTTCCGGGATCATCGCCAAGCACGAGATCCTGCAGGCCCTGTTTCACAACCAGTGGGTGAACCTGCTGGCCTTTGACGCCGACCGCAACGAGTTCCAAAGGTACTGCACCGATTCGACTTGGGCCCGACTGACTCTCGAGGCGGCCGCCTGACTGCCATGAGCACTCGCTACACCAAGGGCTTGGCGTACTGGACAGTTGTCCTGTTCGTGCTGTGGCTGCTGCTATCGGAGAGCTTCAACGCGTTGCACATGGCGGTAGGCTTCGCGGCGGCCTTGCTCGTCGCGCTGCTCCGCACCGACCTTCGCGCCGAGCGGACCTATGTCATTCGCTGGTGGAGAGCGCTGCTGTACATTCCATGGCTGTTCAGCCGGATGCTCGTCAGCGGCGTTCACGTTTCGTATCTCATCCTTCATCCGCGGTTGCCGATCAAGCCCGTGCTGTTCCGCCACCGGGCCGACTTGGGAAGTGAGGAGGCAGTTCTGCTGATGGGCAACTCCATCACGCTGACGCCGGGCACTGTCACCGTCGAGGCGGACGAGGAGGAACTGATCGTGCACGCACTGGACGAGGACTCGACCGGGGATGTGCTCAGCCAGAGGCTCGAGAAGATGGTGGCAAGGGTCTTCCCCGCTGGGGGCGGGCAGAGATGAGTCTCCTCTTCGTTCTGGACGTCATCGCGATCCTGATCGTGATGTACCTCTACCGGGTCATCCGTGGGCCGACAGTGTTCGACCGCCTGCTAGGACTGAACGGCATTTCCACCAAGACGATCATCCTGCTTATCGTGATCGGAACCGTGTACGAACGAGTCGAGATGTTCGTTGACATCTCGACCGGCTATGCGCTTCTGAACTTGGTCGGCGTGCTGGCGATCACCAAGTACCTGACCCAGAGGTGGAGGACTTAGTGTCGGTCGCCGTGACAGCGATGATCGCCGTCGGCCTGTTCTTCTTGGTCGTCGCAGCCGTCGGGATGGTGCGACTGCCGGACGTATTCACCCGTTCGCACGCGGTCTCGCTGACTGACGCCCTGGGCGCTTTCTTCGTCCTGATGGGATTGGCGACTTATCACGGATTCAGCACCAACACATTCCGGATACTTGTCGTGCTCGCGCTGCTGATCTTGGTGAATCCCGTCATTTCGCACGCAACCGTCCGGGCCGCACTGAGGTCCGGCCAGAAGCCTGTCGCGGAGGACCGGCGATGACATATTCGTTCGAACTGCCCCTGCTCGCGCTGCTGATCCTAACGGCCGGCGGGGCGATCATTGTCAAGGAACTGATCAGCGCCGTGCTGATTCTCGGAGCCTACAGCTTCTTCCTCGCGCTGGTCTGGGCTTGGCTGGGGGCGGCGGATGTCGCATTCGTTGAGGCCGTCGTCGGGGCAGGGCTTGCAACGGTCTTCTTCCTTCTGACGCTCTCCCAGACCTCTCCGGAGGACACCCGCATCCGAAGGCCTCCGCCTCCGATCATCGCCGTGATCGCGCTTCCTCTTCTGGGCCTGCTCCTGCTGTACGCGGCGAACGACCTGCCCGCCTTCGGAGATCCCGCGTCCCCGGCCAGCGTGCATGTGTCCCCCCATTACATCGAAAACAGCCTCGCCGACACCCGGACCCCTAACGTGGTGACGTCCGTCCTGATGGACTACCGCGTCCTTGACACCCTGATCGAGACAGTCGTCGTCTTTACCTCCGGCATTGCCTGCTGGCTCCTTCTGAGGAGGGATGCAGAGTGATCGACTCCCCGTTTGGCAGCGTAATCGTCCGGAGAACCGCCTCGCTGCTGGTCTCTCTCGTGCAGCTATTCGCGCTTTATGTCCTGTTCTTCGGCCAGTACGGGCCCGGCGGCGGCTTCGTCGCGGGGGTGATGATCGCGGCAAGCCTGGTGTTCGGGCTGCTCGTGTTCGGAGAGGACAGTGAGACCGCGCAGCGGGCCACGCGCCTGCTGGCGGGCGACGGCGTAGGCCTGCTCCTTTTCGTCGCGGTCGGCGGGCTCTGCCTGATCGGAGGCGGCGAATTCCTCAACTACTCACAGGCCCCGATTCCGGGGCTCGACAGCGCGGCCCGCCGATATCTCGGCATCCTAATGACGCAGGTCGGCGTGGCGCTGGACGTCGCCGTTGCAGCGGTCTCGATCGTGTACAGCCTGTCCCGCAACGTTGAATCCGAGAACACCGATGCTTGAGTTGATCGAGGCGGCTCTGAGCCGGCCCAACCTTGTCGCGTTCGTCCTGCTGCTGCTGTGGGGGCTGTACATCACGATCACCCACCACAACTACGTCAAGAAGCTGGTCGGCCTGTACATCGTCCAGACCAGCGTGATCTTCTTTCTCGTGACGACGGGAGCCAAGGAGGGTGCCACCGTGCCGGTGATCTTGAGCGGCGTGGAGGCACCTGGGGCAGGCGATTACGTCAATCCGCTCCCGCAGGTGCTGACGCTGACGGCGATCGTTGTCCAGATCGCCACGCTGGGCGTCTCGCTAGGGCTGGTCTCAAGGATCTACCGGAGCTTCGGGAGCCTTGACGAGGACGAGGTCTTGGAGAAGCTAGGATGACCGAGCACCTCCCGGCCTTGGTGTTCCTCACGCCGCTCGCTACCGCGATCTCGATGCCCGTGGCCGGCCATCGGCACCCGGCTGTGTGCCGCCCGCTTGCACTGGTCGCGATCTGCTGCATGACCGTGCTGTCGGTGGCGAGCCTGTGGTCGGTGTCCGTTCACGGAGAGATCCGGTACTCGTTCAGCGGATGGCTGCCTCCAATCGGAATCGAATGGCTCGCCGATTCGCTTGCCGCGACGATGGTCACAGCCGTGAGCGGGCTGGGCGTGCTCTGCCTTCTGTTCGCCGACGGGCTCGGGGATCGCCCGCTCGGCGGCCGCGCGGTCCCGTACTACACGATGGTGCTGCTGCTGGTCGCCGGCCTGAGCGGCGCCATCTACGCCGGCGACCTGTTCAACATCTTCGTGTTCTTGGAAGTGGTCTCGCTGTCCGCCTACGCCCTAGTGGCCGTCCCGGGCGGCCGCGCGCTCGTATCGGCCTTCCGGTATCTGTTGATGGGTGCCTTGGGGACCGCCTTCTACCTGCTGGGCGTGGGGTACTTCTACGCCGCGACCGGTGCCCTGAACATCGCCGACCTATCCCAGCGGCTGCCCGGCCTGCTCGATTCCAAGGCAGTCATGGGCGGCCTGATCTTCATGTTCATCGGGCTGGCCATCAAGATGGCACTCATGCCGCTTCACGGTTGGCTTCCCGACGCCTACAGCGACGCGCCGGCCTCGACCGTGCCGCTGCTTGCGGGCCTGGTGACAAAGATCTCGCTTCTGGTCTGGGCGCGGATTCTCTACTGGGTCATGCGGCCGAGCGCCGAAGGCGGGACCCTCACCATATTCGCGCTGGTCACCACGTTCGGAATCCTGGCGGCGGTCGCCGGCGCCTGCCTGGCTCTTCGCCAGCGCGAGCTGAAGCGAATGTTCGCGTATGGCGGCATCTCCCATGTGGGCCTAGTGCTGATCGGGGTCGGGCAGGCCAACGAGACGGGGCTGGCGGGTGCGATGTACTACCTGCTCAACGACGCAGTGATGCAGTGCTCATTGTTCGTTCTGGCCGGATTCCTAGCCCTGCGATACGGGGCGTCCACGCTGGACGAGCTCGGCCGTGCCCACGTGCGCAACCCTTGGGCGATCGTGACGTTCGTGGCGGTTGGCCTCGGCATGGTCGGCCTGCCTCCCACAGGAGGCTTCTTCGGCAAGCTGAGAATCCTGCTCGGCGCCTTGGAGGCGGACAACAATATCGCGGCCGCTGCGATCGTTCTGACCACGCTCATCACCCTGGGCTATTTCGCCCAAGTCTTCGAGAAGCTTGTTCGCGCCGGGACCGAAAGCGCCTCCGCTCGCCAGCCGGAGACGCCATGGCCCCTGCGCACGACCATGGCTGCGCTCGTCGCGGCAATCGTGGGACTGGGCATCTGGAACGACCACGTCGTCGCGCTGCTGGTAGATGCCACGGCGCCTCTCGGGATATGACGCCCATGACGGACACGGCACGCACAAAGGGAGGATCTAGCTAGGATGCCGCTCTTTGCCCTGATTCCCGGCCTGCCGCTCGCCGCATTCGTGATACTGGCGGTGGGCGGCCGCCGTTTCGCAGACGCCAGTCACCGGGTCGGGATTCCCGCAGTCGGCCTCTCATTCGCGCTCTCCATCGCAGCGCTGGCGGAGGTGGCCCGAAACGGAGCGCTCTCGATCCCGCTTTACCGCTTTCTGGACGTGGGCGACCTGGTCGTCACGGTCGGCCTTTACGCGGACCAGCTCACTGTGCTGCTGCTCCCGCTCATCACGGGCGTCAGCTTCGTGGTCCATGTCTACTCGGCCCGATATATGACCGGCGACCCGAGGTACCGAAAGTTCTTCGCGGTCATCGGCCTGTTCACGTTCGCCATGACGATGCTGGTCATGAGCGACAACCTGCTGGTGACCTATATGTGCTGGGAGGTGATGGGAATCTGCTCCTATCTGCTGATCTCCCACTGGGCCCACAGGCGGGAAGCCGGCCAGGCAGCCACGAAGGCGTTCTTGGTGAACGCCGTCGCCGACGTCGGCCTGGGCTTCGGCGTCGTGCTCACGTTTGCCACATACGGGACCTTCAACATCCAGGAAATCCTTGCCCAGGCTCCCGCCATGCAAGGGCAGGCCCTCGGCGCATTCGGGCTCGAAATCGAGCGGAACACCTTGATCGCGCTCTGCCTGCTTAGCGGAGCGATCGGCAAGTCGGCACAGGTGCCGATGCACGTGTGGCTGCCCTACGCCATGGAGGCGCCAACGCCGGTCTCGGCGCTGATCCATGCTGCGACGATGGTGAACGCTGGGCCTTTCCTTCTCGCACGGCTCAGCCCCCTGGTGCTGCTGGCTCCGTCGGCGATGGCAGCGATTGCAGTCGTCGGCGCGATTACGGCTCTGTACGGCGCACTGGTCTCGCTCACCCAGTCAGACATCAAGAGGCTGCTGGCGTATTCGACGATCAGCCAGATCGGCTTCATGATCTTCGCGTGCGGCGTCGGCGCATTTGGAGCCGCCATCTTCCACCTGTTGGCACACGGATTTCTCAAGGCATACCTGTTCCTCTCCACGGGCGATTCCCTCCGGGCGACTGGGAGCCACGCGCACCGGGGCGCCAGCGCTCCCCGCGGCCGGATCCGGCCGCTTGCGGCGGGCTCCCTGCTGCTGGCGTGCGTGCCGCCCTTGGTCCTGTTTTCCGGTCCGTACGAGCAGCTCTGGAACGCCCAGCACGTCCCGTCAGCGCGAATCGCGTTCTGGGTCGTGGCCCTCGCGGCGGTGTTCCTGACCGCGGTCTACGCGTTTCGCGGGGTCGTCTCCCTGTTCGGCGCGACAGTCGGCCGGTCCGTTCAGGCCCAGCCAAGCCTGTTCTCAGCCGCGCACCTGCCCGGACTGGCCGCTTGCGCGATCGCGGTGACGGCGCTCCTGGCCGGCGTGTGGTCAGAGTTCAGCGAGTTCCTCCAGCCGGCCCTCGGCGCGCTACCGGCCGAGACCGAGAGCGCGGGCCTGACGGTTGCACTCGCAGTGTCGCTGGCAGTTGCCGTGCTGGGATGGTGCTTCGCCTACTATTGCCACCTGCGCCCCGCGGCGGTTCCTTTCGCGCGTCGCGAATGGGTCAAGACGGCGTACGTGCTCTTCTTGAACAAACTCTACTTCGACGAGATCTACCGGGTGGTTGCCGTGAGCCCTGCGCTCAGGATCTCGCGTTGGTTGTTGCACCGGCTTGAAGACCGCATCATCAACCGGACCGTCCACGAGGTGGGGGCCGGGGTGCGAGAGGGCGCTCGGGTGCTCGAAGGGTCGGCGGAGAGCGGCTTGATCGACCCCGCGGTGACCGGGGTGGCCCGTCTCGTGACCGGCACCGCAGCTTGGCTGGAGAGACTGGCCGAGTCGGGCTTGGTGACCCGCGGGCCCAGGTTGGCCACGAACCTCCTCGTGCGGGTCTCGAGCTGGCTGTGGCGGGCTGTTGATAGGCCAGCGACGGGCCAGACCCTCCAGCGAGCCGGCGGGCTCGCGGACGACACCGGCGAGACACTGCAGCGGATCGGGCCCAGGACTTTGCGCCACCATCTGGTAATCATCGTGTGCTGGCTGTCGCTAGCGATCGGCCTGACGTACTTGCTGGCCAATTGACGGAGTAGCGATCGAAAAGGTGCCCTAATGACATCACTCTTCACAGAACACCTGATCACGTCGTTGATCACTGTTCCTTTCGCCGGAATCGTGGCCCTTCTGTTCGTTCGGGGCGATGTGTGGGTCCGCCGCGTCGCCATGGGGGTTGCCCTGCTCGCGCTGGGCCTGTCCGCGGCGCTGTGGTGGAGATTCGATCCGTCGATCGAGGGCATGCAGTTCGTCGAGCGGACCAGTTGGATGGAGAACTTCAACATCCAGTACGCGGTCGGCGTCGACGGCATCAGCCTGATCCTAGTCCTGCTCACCACGCTGCTGGGTCCGCTCTGCGTGCTCGCGTCATGGACCTCTATCACGAGCAAGGTCAAGGCCTACATGATCCTGATCCTGCTGGTGGAGGGCGCGATGATCGTCGTCTTCACCGCGCTCGATCTGTTCCTGTTCTTCATGCTGTGGGAAGTCACGATGATTCCCATGTACTTCATGATCATCCTCTGGGGCGGTCCGGGCCGGATCCACGCAGGGATCAAGTTCGTGCTCTACAGCCTGACAGGCAGCCTGCTGCTGCTGGTCGGGATCCTCGGCCTGTACTTGCAGACCGGCCGCTCGTTCGACATCCAAGCCATGGTGGGCTACGCCATTCCCGAAGATGTCCAGATCTGGATCTTCTCGTTCATGTTCTTAGGGTTCGCAATCAAGCTGCCGATGGTTCCCTTCCACTCGTGGCTGCCCGACGCCCACTCGGAGGCCCCGACTGCCGGCAGCGTGATCCTCGCGGGAGTGCTGCTGAAGATGGGCGGCTACGGCTTTCTGCGGATCTGCCTTCCGATCCTGCCTGAAGCTTCCGCCGAGTTCGCCCCGTACATCTTGTGGCTCTCCATCGTCGCGATCATCTACGGCGGATGCCTCGCGCTGGCCCAGTCCGACCTCAAGAAGCTGGTAGCGTACTCCTCGATTTCCCACATGGGCTTCGTGACCCTGGGCATCTTCGCATTCAACGAACAGGGCATCGAGGGCGCCGTAATCCAGATGTTCGCTCACGGCATGTCGACCGGGGCCCTGTTCCTCGCCATTGGCTTTCTCTACGACCGCACGCACACCCGGATGATTGCCGACTACGGGGGCCTCCAGAAGCCGATGCCCCGATTCGTCGTCCTGCTGTCGATCTTCGCCATGGCATCCTTCGGACTACCCGGCATGGGGAACTTCACCGGCGAGTTCCTAGTGCTGCTGGGCACATCCTTCGGCGGCATGCTCAAGGTCCTGCTCGCGATGAGCGGGATCGTGCTGGCAGCCGCGTACATGCTCTGGATGCTGCAGCGCGTCGTGCTGGGCCAGCCGCGCTCGTCCCTCGAATCTCTGCCGGACCTGAACGCGCGCGAGATCGCAACGCTCGTCCCGCTGGTAGTCGGCGTCTTTGTGGTCGGCCTGATCCCCGCCACGCTGACAACGAAGCTGGATTCGACCGTCAACGGCCTGCTCGATCGATCACCTGGCATTATCGAGAGCGCGTCCCCGCCCGGGGGGTGAACGGGCTGGGCGACTTCTGCCCCGCCACGCGCGGATAGCGGTCAGGGCTTGGATCCCGCCCGTGCGGGCGGCCTCCGCGCACACGCTCGGGGCAAGCCCGGCGTCGCTGGCGCATTGTACAATCGAGATAGATCGCTTGCGCCGCTGCAAGCTGGTCCGGCGGCCACAAGTCCGGAACACCCGCCCGCGCAGCGGGCGATGCGTCAGCCCACCGGGATCCTGCAATGCTGAAGCTATTTCAAAACCAAGGAAAGGTCCTGCGCTGGACAATGGGGATCATCCTTTTCCTAGTGGCTGGCTCCATGATCATCACGCTGGTGCCGAACGTGTTCGGCCCGGCCGGCCCGGGCGCCGCCGACATCCTGGCGGAGGTGGACGGCGTGCCAGTCACTACCGGCGACGTGGAGGTGGAACTCCGGCAGCACCGCGCAAACAACGTCCCTCCCGCAGCAATCTCGATGATTGCCAGCAACACGATCGATGCCCTGATCGCGGAGCGCGTCCTCTTTGCCGAGGCTGCGGCGCTCGGATTGGTCCCAACGGACGAAGAACTCGCGGTTTGGATCCGTGAGCAGCTCCCAGAGGTGCTGTTCCCAGATGGCAAGTACATCGGTGCGGACGCCTATCATCGCTTCGTTCGCCAGCAGTTCCGCCGCACGGTGCCCGAGTTCGAACAAGAGATCCTCTACAACATCGCCATTTCACAACACTTGCGGCAGCTGGTGACCGACAGTGTCAGCGTGACCGAGGACGAGCTCAAGGGGCGATTCCACGAGGAAAACGACAGCATCCGGATCGAATGGGCGGCGGTTGACTCGGCGAGCGTCCGCGGCGAGGTCGAAGCAAAGCCGGAACAGTTGGGGGCCTACTTCGACGCCAACAAGCTGCGCTACCGGCACGCGGAGCGCCGGCCGCTCAAGTTGATGACAATCGGCCCCGACGCCGCCGTCAGCGATCACGAGATCACGGATGCGGAGATCGATCTGCATTACTCGCAAAACCAATACCGCTTCGAGAATCCCGAGCGCGTCAAGGTGCGCCACATCCTGTTCATGACCATGGGCAAGTCCGACGCCGAGACCGAACAAGCACGCAAGGACGCCGAGGCCGTGCTCGAAGACCTGCGCGGCGGCGGGAGTTTCGAGGAGCTGGCCAAGGAACACTCCGAGGATCCGGGCAACGCCGAGAACGGCGGCGACCTAGGCTGGGTCAGCCGGGGCATGATGGACCCGGCGTTCGAGGAGGCCAGCTTCGCCCTCCAGGAAAGCGGCGAGATGACGCAGTCCCCGGTGAAGTCGGAATTCGGCTACCACTTGATCCGGCTCGACGACCGCCAAGCGCCGAGCGTCAAGCCGCTCAGCGAGGTACGGGACGTAATCCGCGAAGACCTGCGCGCCGAACGCGCCCAGAGCGACCGCTACAGCCTGATGGAACGGGCCATGACGGCCGCCGAACAGGCTGGCGCCGCCTTGGAGAACGCCGCCGGCGAGCTAGGCCTGCCGTATCAGGCCTTCGAGGCTTTCAGCCGAGCGGACCTGCCGGACCAGCTGCCCAAGGCCTCCGCGCTCGTCGAGGCGATCTTCGAACAGCCCGTCGGCCAAGTCTTCACCGTGGCCGAGGAGGACACCTTGTACATCGGATTCGTGACCGAGGCAGTGCCCGCCCGCGATGCCGAGTACGAAGAGGTCAGCTCAACGGTCCGCGATGACTATATCGACACCGAGTCCGCCAACATCGCGCGGCAGCGGGCGGAGGATCTGGCGCAGGCTGCCAAGGATGCATCCGGCGACCTCACCGCCGCCGCACGGCGCAGCCGCCTGTCGACCACCACGACGGACTGGATCAAGCGCGGCGGGGAGATCGAGGACTTAGGATCCGTCAGCGCCTTGGGAGAGGCGGCATTCGCCATGACAGACGGCGAGTTGCAAGGTCCCGTGGCCGTGGGCGACCGCTGGGTCGTATTCCGCACGATCAGCATGCAGCCCGCCGACGAGTCTGCGCTCGCCTCCGATGGCGATGCCCTCCGCCAAACCCTCCTCAACGAGAAGCGGACCATGGTCTTCGACTACTTCCGCAACCAAAAGGTACGAGACTACAGCGAGCAGGGGCTGGTCGTGCGGTACGCCGACCGCATCCAGCAATACCTGCAGTCGATGCAGAACGTCATCTAGACCGCCTCCAAGGCTAGGAAGTCCGACCATGCGCATGCAGAAGCTCGTCCCGGTGTTCCAGCGCTTTCCCAGCCGAGCCCTCTCGGATGTTGCGGCAGCCGTGCGAGAGCAGATGGAGGCGGCCGCCTGGACGCGGCGGGTTCCGGCAGGGAGCCGCATCGCGGTCGGGGTCGGCAGTCGCGGCATCCGCAATATCGACGTGATCGCCAAGGCAGCGGTGGAGTTCTGGAAGTCGCGCGGCGTCCAGCCGTTCATCGTTCCCGTGATGGGCAGCCACGGAGCGGCGACCGCCCAAGGCCAGGCGGACGTGCTGGCCCACTACGGGATCGACGAGTCCACGATGGGGGCGCCGGTCGAGAGCTCGCTCGAGGTCGTGCGGGTCGGCACCACGCCGGAAGGCATCGAGGTCTCGATGGACCGCCGGGCGTTTGAGAGCGATGGCGTGATGCTTTGCGGCCGGGTCAAGTGGCACACCGACTTCGAGGACTCCTTGGAGAGCGGCATTCACAAGATGATGGCGATCGGCCTTGGCAAGTGGGAGGGCGCCAAGCGATATCACAGCTGGGCGCTGAAGATCGGGATGGGCCAAGTGATCCGCAGCGTCGGATCCGCGATGCTGGCCACGGGCAAGATGCTGGGCGGCCTGGCAATCCTGGAGGACGCCTACCACGACACCGCTGAGGTTCACGCGCTGGGCGCCGAAAGCATGGCCGAGCGCGAAGAGGAATTGCTGCGCCGGGTCAAGGGTTGGAAGCCGAACCTCCCTGTCAGCGAAGTCGACCTGCTGATCTTGGATGAGATCGGCAAGGACATCAGCGGCGCCGGGATGGACACGAAGGTGGTCAATCGCGGCGGCGGGCACGGGCCCAACAGTTGGCAGGGCGTGCCGACCGTGCATCGAATCTTCGTCCGCGACCTGTCAGGCAACACCTACGGAAATGCCATTGGAATGGGCCTGGCAGACATCGTCCACGACCGCCTGGTAAAGAAGGTCGACTTTCAGGCCACTTGGGTCAATGCTCTGACGTCCTCGGTCACGGCGCCCGGCTTCACCCCGCTGCACTTCGCGACCGATCGCGAGTGCTTGGAGCGCGTGCTGCCGACGTGCGGCGAGCTCGACCCGGGGGCGTGCTCGATCATCTGGATTCGCAACACCTTGGACCTGTCCTACCTGCTGGTCAGCGAGAACCTACTGGAAGCGCTCGCCGCCAACGATTCGATCACTCTGGAGGGCGAGGCCGCCGCGCTGCCCTTCGACCCCTCGGGCGATCTCATCAGCCCGTTCGAGGCGTCTGCGGCGCGCCACTCGGCCGCGTGACCTCAAGCGCCAGCAATTGACGGGCTGCAACCGTACGCCTTTCGCGGGGAGCCAGCGCTAGGCCCGTTCCCAATGGACATCTTGCAAGCGGTCGTGCTGGCCCTGGTGCAGGCCTTCACCGAATTCTTGCCGATCAGCAGTTCAGCCCACTTGATCTTGATCCGCTGGCTGCTCGGATGGCAGGACCCTGGCCTGTTCTTTGACGTGGCGCTGCACTTCGGCACGCTGCTCGCCCTAGCTGCGTATTTCGCCCGCACTTGGGTGCGAATCCTCGGGCTGGCGGCGGGGCGGGAGGTGCTCCGCCCCGACTCCGGCGATCCCGACCTTGACCTGTACAAGAATCCTCGCATGCTCTGGTATCTGGCGGCAGCGACAGTGCCGGCGGGGCTGGCCGGGCTGCTCTGGCAGGATCTGATCGAAGCGAGGCTGCGCAGTCCTGCCGTGGTCGGGTTCATGCTAATCGCGGTGGGATGTGTGATCTGGTGGGCGGACCGGCGGTCCGCCCCTCGCAGCGATCTGGGCTCGCTTCCTTTATACGCTGTCCTGTTGCTCGGCTGCGCGCAGGCAATAGCGCTGATACCGGGCACTTCGCGCTCGGGCATCACCATCGCCGCCGGATTGCTGCTCGGCCTGCAACGCCAAGCCGCCGCACGGCTTTCCTTTCTGCTAGCTATGCCTGTCGTTCTGGGCGCGTCGCTGAAGACGGGGCTGGAGACCCTCTCGGGCAGCGAGGCCATGGCGGTCGCCTACGGCCCGCTAGGCGTGGGCGTGGCGGTAAGCGCAGTGGCGGGCTACGGTGTGATCGCTGGATTCCTCCGCTTCCTCCAGAGCGCAACCCTGGCACCGTTCGTTTACTATCGCGTGGCATTTGGGATAATCGTGCTAGTTCTTGCCAGTACCTCCGGGCTCCAAGAATCGCTGGCCGCGACCGGGCAAGACGGATGAGAATCAAGCTTCTTGTAGACAACCCGCGCTTCAACGAGATGGCGGGCGTCCTGCTGTGGATCGCCTCGGCGGGTGTGCTCTTGAGCTTGCTCTCCTACAGCCCCGCAGACCCCTCCCCCAACGTGGCCGCCGGGCCGGGCCAAGCCCGCAACTGGATGGGGTTCCCGGGGGCCTATGGCGCAGACCTGCTCCTGCAGGCATTCGGGCTGGCTGGTTTCCTGCTGCCCGTTTGCCTTGCTAAGCTCGGCTGGAACCGGATCCGCCAACTGGAGGCCGAAGACCCGATTCGGCGCGGGACCGGCATGGCCCTGTTGACCGGCGTGCTGTGCACCGCGCTACACATGCTCGGCCGGCCCGTCGATGTTGCGCTACCCGACCGCTGGCATCAAACCGTCAAGGCCGGCGGCACGGCTGGCAAGATAATTGCCGAATCGTCGATCTCGGTGTTGAATATCGGCGGCACGATCCTGCTGCTGGCGGCGGTCGCGGCCATCGGCGCATACTTGCTGACCTCTATCCGGGTCGCCGACTTCTTGGGACGCCACAAAGAGCCCGGCCCCGAAAGGCCCGAAGACGCCTCTCCGCCAGACAGCGGCGACGACGATCAGGCGATCCCGGTCACCATCAGCTCCGACCTTGACTCCACACCGTCAAGGCCGGTTCTTGGCACGCATCCCGATCCGGTTCCAGCTCGACCGAGGCTGCCCACGCCGCGCAAGGCCCCGGAAGCTAGCCCGCCGGAGCCGCCGCCGATCATTCCGTTCGAGGGCGACGAGGATGGGGACCTGGCGAGCATGCTGACTGGACTCGGGAGCGGACCGGCCACCAGCGACGAGACCCCAACTGGCGTCGCGGCTGCGGAATACGTGCTGCCCTCGACCGGACTTCTCAACGCGCCGTTTGGGCGCGCGCCCTATGACGAGGCCCAACTCCACGAGACGGGGCGCCAGATCGTGGCGAGATACGAGGAATTCGGAGTGCGCGGCGTCATCGAGCGCATCAACCCCGGGCCTGTGGTGACAACCTTCGAGTTCAGTCCCGCGCCGGGCATGAAGGTCGCGCGAATCGTCAATCTATCCGAAGAACTGTGCCTCGCATTGAAATGCGAGTCCATTCTGATCGAGCGCATACCCGGCAGATCCACGGTCGGAATCGAAGTCCCCAACCGAGAGCGCGAGGTCATTTCCTTGCGCGAAGTCATTGAGACCCCGGTCTTCGAGAAATCGGAGTCCATGCTGACGTTCGCCCTGGGCAAGGACATCAACGGAAAGATCCACTGCACGGATCTGGCCACGATGCCCCACCTGCTGGTAGCCGGGCAGACGGGCTCGGGCAAGAGCGTCATGGTCAACACGATGGTCATGTCGATCCTGCTGCGCGCCACCCCGGACGATGTGCGCTTCATCCTGATCGATCCCAAAGCGGTCGAGATGGCTCTGTATCGGGACATCCCGCACCTGCTCACGCCGGTCATAACCGACATGAAGGAGGCCATCAACGCGCTAAAGAATGCGACGCGCGAAATGGAGCGCCGCCTACAGCTGCTGGCGCGGCACGGGTGTCGCAACATCGGCCAATTCAACCGGCACGTCGAGCGCCAGAAAGAGGACGGACCCGAAGACGTCGCCAGCATCGAACTCGAGAAACTGCCCTATATCGTCGTGATCGTCGACGAGCTGGCCGATCTGATGATCCAGTATGGCAACCAAGTCGAAGGTTCGATCCAGCGCCTGGCTCAGATGGCGCGAGCCGTGGGCATCCACCTGCTGCTCGCGACTCAGCGCCCGAGCGTGAACGTGATCACGGGCGTGATCAAGGCGAACATCCCTGCAAGACTGTCGTTCTTGCTGGCGACGCGAGTCGATTCGCGCACCATCTTGGATTCGAACGGCGCGGAGTCCCTGCTAGGCCGAGGTGACATGCTGTTCTTGCCCCCGGGCGGCGCCGGGCGCATGAGGCGCTTGCACGGCCCGCTGGTTTCCGAAGGCGAAATCGAAGCTGTCGTCTCCCACTGGAAAGATCTCGCGAGCCCGCAATACGAGACCGACTACTTGGCCTCCCCCGATGGCGACCAAGACGAGGACGGCCCCGATGCGGATCCAAAGTTCGACGATCCGATGTACAAGGACGCGATCCAGCTCGTGCTGGAGCTGGGCAAGGCTTCGACATCCACGCTCCAGCGGCGGCTGCGCCTGGGATACGGGCGGGCTGCTCGGATCCTCGATGCGATGGAGCGCGATGGCATTATCGGGCCGTCCGATGGCAGCAGGCCACGCGATGTGCTGAGGCGGCCTGAGTGGCTCGACGAACCAAGCTCGGATCAAGCGGACCGCCATTGATCGCCGTCTTCCCTGAGGCCGCGGCCATTCCGGCTGCACCTCAACGCGCCAGTCGACGCCGGGCGCCGAAGACGGCACATGCAGCGTTCTCCGCGGCGTGAGGCGGGACGGCACGGAGACAGGAGTGGCGCAGGAACTCACTTGAATCCAGAACCAGCCCGAATTTCAATCCGATCACGGACAGCCGCCGATGTCTGGCTCGTTGGCACGTCGACGCCGCCCTCAACCGCCGCCGGCCAGAGCGGAGGCCTGGCGCTCTAGAGCGTTTCGGTCGCGCGGCATGTGGAGCAGGCGTCGTCCGGGAATGGGCAGCTTCGGCTTCGTTCGTGCAGCCGGGCAGGGCACCTACCGCGAGAGTTCACTGTCCGAGGTGCTTTTCGAAGAGTCTCGCGATATCAGTGCAGTGCTGCACGACATCTCGCTGGCTCTCTGCCTCGACCATGACCCTGACGACCGGCTCGGTGCCCGAGTAGCGGATCACCACACGACCGCGGCCGGCTAGCTCAAGTTCCCTGTCGGCCACCGCGTCGCGGATTTCGGGCAACTGCTCAAGGGGGCGCTTCTCCCGCACGCGCACGTTGATCAGCTTCTGCGGCGAAACCTTCAACCGCTGGCGGAGTTCGCTGCACGGCAAGCCCTCCTCGACGATGGTGCGCAACACCATGAGCAGGCTCAGCAAGCCATCGCCGGTCGTGGAGTAGTCGCCGAAGATCACATGGCCGGACTGCTCTCCGCCGAGTGCCGCACCGGTGGACAGCATCTCATCAATCACATACTTGTCGCCCACCGGCGTGCGGATCAGCTTGATCCCTTGGTCCTGCAGAGCCAGTTCGAGCCCCAGATTGGACATGACCGTCGCCACGACCAAGTTGTCCAGCAGCATGTCCCGCCGCCTCAGAGCCTGCGCCATCAGCAACAAAACGTTGTCGCCGTTCAACTCGCCGCCGCGCTCGTCCACGAACAGGCAGCGGTCGGCATCGCCATCAAGCGCCGCGCCGAAGTCCGCTCCGCTAGCAACGACCTCCTCAGCCAAGCGGTCCATGTGCAGCGCGCCGCAGTCAAGATTGATATTCCTCCCGTTCGGAGCGCAGGCAATGAACTTGACGTCCGCGCCGATCGCTTCGAACAAGATCGGGGCGACCTCGGATGCAGCGCCGTTCGCACAGTCCACAACGAAACGCAGGTGCCGCGCTTGCGGAGGCACGGCGGCGGCGCGCACTAGGTGCCGGGCGTAGTCCAAGGCGACGTCTGGCGCATCGTCGGGTTCGATCGCCCGCACATGACCGGGCTGCTCGAGCAGACCCTCGACGCGCGCTTCGATTTCCGACTCTGTCTCGTCCGGCAGCTTGTAGCCGAACGGGCCGAACACCTTGATGCCGTTGTCGTCGAACGGGTTATGCGACGCCGACACCTCGATTCCCAGCGAATAGTCTCCCTGCTGCGTGGCGTGGGCCACCGCAGGCGTGGGCACGACGCCGGCGAACGCGTGCGCGGCACCGCCGTCCGTCAGGCCCGCGGCCAACAACCGAACGATGTGCATGCTGGACACGCGCGTATCCATGCCGATGAGCACGTTGGGGTTGCGTGACTTGGCGATCTGGCCGGCCAGCGCGCAGCCAACGGCGTACACGGTCTTGTCGTCGAGGGGGAATTCGCCGGAACGACCGCGAATTCCGTCCGTGCCGAAGAGCTTGAGGGACATGGATTCGGAAAGCCTCCAAAGAGCGCGACAACTCCCTTGATTGTATGACTCTCAGCCGAGGCGAACCCCGCGATACGGCGCTCTGGCGGCTGTGCGGACCTCGTGGAGCGGAGGCCGGCGAGCTATCCTTCCGTTTCGCTACGACGGGCAGGCAGAGTCCAAGAGCGAATGCCGGTTCAGACGGAGAACCCGTGCATTTCGCGGTAGATTGAGCTGTCGTAGCGCTGTGTCGACTTGAAGTGCTCGTGGCGGCCGTCGCCAGCCTCCGGTTGCGCGAGGGCCTGAATCTCTTCGCGATCCTTGTCCGAGAGCGGGCGGAAGCCGCGGGCGAGTTCCACATCCGCCATCAGCTGCTCCGTCGTCAGATAGCCGCGCACGATCGACGCAACCGGCACGCTCAGCGCCCAGCGTACGCACATTTCGGCCGTGACCTCTGTGGTTGACGGGATCTCGGCAACGCGCGGCCCGCCACCCAAGCACTTCATTCCGATCGCCCCAACGTCCTTGGCCAGGCAGGCGGGCACGACTTCCCTTTGGAACGACCGGTAGAAGTAGTCCATCGGGTTGATCGGCATTTGCGACGATGCCCACTCGTAGCCCTTTGCCAGCATGCTCAAGTGGATGCGCGGATGCTTGTGCCCGGTGAACCCGATGTACCGCACCTTGCCAGCCTGCTGCGCCTCCAGCGCCACCTTGAGGCCGCCGCGGTCAAACACCCAGTCCGGGTCGTTGTCGTAGTTGATTTCATGGAACTGCCACAAGTCGATGTAGTCCGTCTGCATGCGCTTGAGGCTGTCGTCTAGACACTGGCGGGCAAACTTCTCGTCGCGGCCGGAATTCTTGGTCATCAAGAAAACCTTCTCCCGGTGGCCCTTGAGCGCCTTGCCCATGAACTCCTCGGCATATCCTTCGTGGTACGCCCATGCGTTGTCCCAGAAGAAGACGCCGTTGTCCAGCGCGGCATGGGCAAGTTTGAGCGCCGCCGGCTCGCCATCGTCCATCGCAGCGCGACCCAAGTGAGCTCCGCCAAGGCACAGGATCGAAACCTGCTCGTCGGTGCGCCCCAGCCGCCGGGTCGGTATGCCGCGGCCCTGGTCGTCTTGGGCGATCGCCTGCGCCGCCAGTGCGCCAAGGCCCGAGCCAAAGGCGGCTGGATGCGGGATTGTCGAAGTCGCCATGGCAACTAGTATATGCGAGGGGGCACAGATACGAAGTCGGCGTCACGCTGGGTTCGCAGACCGATTCGGCGCGAGGCCCGGGCCGGATGCGACGAGCGTTCCGGCTGCTATCGGCCTGGCTGGCCGGGAGCGAAGAATTCGGCCGGCACCAAGCCGACGATTCTCCAGCGCTTGCCGCGCTTGCGCACCGAGACATGGAGGGTCTGGCGACGCCGTTCCACGGGCCCCGGATCCAGTTTGGGTGTCAGTTCCAACAGCCAATCCACGCTGGCGGTCCATTGCTCCGGACCGCCTTCGAGCGCACCGATCGAGACTGACGATGCGATGCGGCGGTGTGCGGTCAGCGCACCGATGTCTTCGCGCAGAGCGGCATAGCCGTCAAACGAGGCGCGGTCGAAGAGCCCCATGAAAAGCGCGGCGTTGGCTGACTGCAAAGAGCGGCTGGCGTCCAGCAGCAGCCGCTTGATGCCGATGGCTGGATCGGAGACCTGGCTACGCGCCGCGGTAGGAGACGCCAACAGCGCGACCAGCGCGAAGATTGCCCCTAGCCGCTGGAATCGAACTCTGCTCGTGCCTGTCGCCAGGCCCGCGCGGGCGACCATTCTGCCAGTCCGCGACCCGCCGAACGCAGCGTCACGCGTCACGCAACGGGCTGCGCCTGAAGGCGTAATCGATCGCCTCTTGGGGCACCGTGTACTCGGTGTGCGAGGAATTTCCCAAGAAGCCCAGGTCCTTGATACCCGCAGGACTGGTGTAGTACGCATCTACGATCAGACGGCGCGACCAGCCGAAGAACTCCAGCCCTTGACGCATGTCGGACGGCGACTTGACACCGAATACAGAAAAGCGCCGGTATTCCCGGGTGTCCCAGCTCGTCTCCCCGCCGGTTTCGTTTCGCTCGGCATCGACCAGCGAATCCAGCAGTCCGGTCTGCGCCTCCTCGGAGCACTCTACGAAGCGCGTGCCGTGTCTTTCGGCCGAGGCGTTGTCCAGCCACAGGATTCCGCCGGAAAAGATATGGGCCAGCTCTTCGTTCTGGCTCGACAGCAGGTCAATGAACTCCGGAGCGCCTCCCTCGCGACCGCTCGGCCCGCCCTCGTCGGCCGGCACGATCAACTCCGACAGCCGCTCCAGGGTGCGGAATTCGTGCTCGTTGAAATACTTGATCTTGTACTGGCCCTGCAGCGTGCGCTCCTCGTCGACCTGCTGGTGGACTTGGGCCGCGTCCGCCGCGTCTATCCCTTGGCCGAGCCCGGTGGCGGTTAGCGCCAGTCCGATCCGCCGCAGGGCGTCGCGCCGCGACAGCGCGTCCAGAGATACGAATCCTTGGGTGCTAGACATTGCCCTTCCTCAATTCCTCGGCCAAGTACTCCGCCGTACGCCACGACAGTGCGTTGATTGTCAGTGTCGGATTCTTGTCCGGATTGCTGACGAAACTCGCCCCGTCGGCCACGAACAGGTTGTTGACTTCGTGCGCCTGGCAATACCGGTTCAGCACCGAACTGCCGGGATTGTCGCCCATCCGCGCGGTGCCAACCTCGTGGATGATCGAGCCCGGCACGGCGATTCCCTGGGCCTCGCGGGCAACGTTGCCGATCCCGAGCACCTTGCCGCCCGCCGCCTCGATCAGGTCCCGGAACGTGCGCTCCATGTGGCGGGCCTGCTTCCACTCGTAGTCGCTGAACGAGAAGTGGAAGCGCGGGACGGGAATCCCCCAGCGATCCACCGTGTCCGGGTCGATGTCCATGTAACTCTGGTTGTTGGGAATCATCTCGCCACGTCCGGACAGGCCGATGCCACAGCCGTATTCCTGGCGGATCCTGCGCTTCATCTCCGCTCCGTATCCCGCCGCCCGCGCGGTTCTTCCGAAGCTGTTGGGACCAGGCATGCGGAAGCCCCCGCCCATCTCGATGTGGTATCCGCGCGGAAAATCGAGCCGGTCGTGACCATCCCAAAGCCACCACGGGGCGTACAGGTGCGCCCCGCCGAAACCATCCGTGTCATAGCGTGGCAGGTTCTCCAGCGCCGGCAGCGTGCCGCGCAGGCTGAAACCCACCGTGTCCATCAGGTACCGCCCGACCAGGCCGGAACCGTTGGCGATCCCGTCGGGGAAGTGCTTGGACTTGGAATTGAGCATCAGCCGCGCCGTCTCGCAGGCCGAAGCCGCCAGCACCACGGCCCGGCCGCGCAGAAGCTTCTCGGCCCTCGCTTCCTTGTCGATGTAGACCACGCCGCTGGCAAGTCCCTGCTCGTCGACTTCGACCTCTCGCACCATCGCATCGGTGATCACGGACAGATTGCCTGTCTCCATGGCGGGGAAGATATCCACCTGGGACGCCGAGTAGTTCGACGCCGTCAGGCAGCCGCGCCCGCATTGGCCGCAATAGTGGCAGGCAGGGCGGTCGTTGAGAGCTCTGGTGATGATGGCGCGCCGGTTTGCGATGAACGGCACTCCGAGCTTCTTCCCAGCGGCGCGCACCAGGCGCTCGTGCACTTTCGGCGCCGGTGGCTCGTGGAACTTGCCGTCCGGCGCGCTGCGGATACCTTCCACGGTGCCGGTTACGCCAATGTACTCTTCGGCGCGGTCGTACCAAGGCGCGATGTCGTCGTAGCTGATCGGCCAGTCCCAGCCGATGCCGTCGCGGGAGTACGGCTTGAAATCAAGATCCGAAAAGCGGAACGACATCCGCCCGTAGTGATTCGTGCGCCCGCCCACAACGCGCGAGCGGAACCAGGCGAACTCCGTGCCGGGCGCGGAGGTGTACGGCTCGCCCTCTAGCTGCCAACCGCCGCTGACCGCGGTCATGAAGCCGTAGGCCTGACCCGTGCCGAAGTATGCCTTGCCACCATCTTCGGCGGAGCGGTGACCGTAATCGTGCGGCCACTTGTTGGTCTTGTAGTCCTTCTGCGGGTCCAGCATCGGACCCGCCTCGAGCAGGGCGACCTTGATTCCCTTCTCGCTCAGGACGCGCGCCATGGTGCCGCCGCCGGCACCGGCACCCACCACGACTACATCGAACTCAGTCTCGGCCATTGCGGTTTCCACCACCTCCAAGCCGCCAGCGCGGCGCGCGCCTGCCGCACCGCCTGTCCCCGGCCGCAGCTACTGGGCGGAGACTGGCAGCGGATCGGGCCGCCTGCTGACGACTCCATCATAAGCTTCGGCGATGGAGATATTATGCGCTGTCAGCATATGGCCCGTGGCGCGATCAAGGTTGATTCGCGCATTGGCGTACTCGTTCTGGGTCGCGATCACGCTGGTGCGGGCGTTCGCCAGATCCCGCTGGGCTTGCACGACCTGAAAAATCGTGGACGCGCCTAAGTTGTACTTCTTCTGCTCGGCATCCAGCGTCTGCTGCTGCAGGTCCTGCGACTTCAACGCGGCTGCGTAACGAGCGCGCGCCTGCTGGATGCGGATCACCGCCGACTGCACCTCGGTCCGGATCGCGTTGGTCGCCTGCACGAGGCGAATCTCCTGCTGGCGCTTCTCCAGCAGCGCCGCCGTGTAGTCCGCGCGGGCCTGACGATTCTTCAGCGGGATGTTGACCTGCATGCGAACCTGGTAGTCGGGGAAGTTGCGGCGCAGAAGCTGCCCTGCCGCCGTGCCGAGCCCTCCGATGAAGAACGGCGAGACCATCGAATTGTCGCCTGGCAAGCCGCGAAACAGTTCGTTCTCCGATCCGGACAGCGCATTGTTGGTCAGGTCCACGATGAGGTTCGCACTGGGCAGCATGCCGTTCTTGACGCCGACCAAGCCCAAATCGGTGTTGTTGAGGCGCAGGCGGTTCTGCTCCATGTCCGCGCGCGCCGCCAGCGCGACTTCCATCAGCGTGGGCAGCGGCTCGAACTCTTCGCTCGGGTCGATCTCGATGTCCTGCGTCGGCACGATCTCGGCATGCAGCAACGTGGGGCTCGCGATTCCGTTGACGCTGATGGCGTCCTTGAGGATGGTCTCCTGCAACTGCACCTCGGTCTGCGCCGCCGTGAGGTCTGCCTCGCGGGCCGCGACTTCGGCTTCGGCGCGGATAATCTCGATGGGTGCGAGCGTCCCGATCTCGACACGCCGCTTGTTATCGCTGTAGAGCTTCTGAGCTAGGGCAAGGTTCTGCCGCTGGCTCTCGACCTGCGCCCGCAGCGAGACCAAGCCCCAGTAAATCCCGGCAACCCGCGACACGACCTCTTCGACTTGCAGCTTGAACTGCAGGTTCGAGATCTCGTTATTGTTCTTCGCGACCTTGATATTGCGCGTGTTGACCGCCACGCCGAAGCCCTGCAGCAGGGGCTGTGTCACGCGCAGCGTAAACGCGCTGACCAGCGACGGGTTGAAGTTAGTGCGCACGTTGTTGGTGTCGCTGCGCGAGTTGGCCCAGATCAGCGCGGCGGTGGCGCCGGATATAAAGCCCGTGCGAACGCCCATCTGAGAGTTGCTTATCTCGCGCACCAGCGTGTTCGTGCCCGTCACGAAGTCGCTGGTCTGCGGATTGGAGAAGTGCCCCCAATCAACGTTGCCAAAGATCGACGG
Source organism: Bryobacterales bacterium (assembly GCA_028819215.1). Taxonomy (GTDB): domain Bacteria; phylum Acidobacteriota; class Terriglobia; order Bryobacterales; family UBA6623; genus VXMF01. Next base: position 82,640 of record JAPPMG010000096.1, on the reverse strand, counting down.
ATCCAGATTCACGGCCTGGGTGCCAAAGAACGTGCTGGCATCGCCAATGTCCCCCGCCCCGCCCTGGCCGCCAGCAGCCCCGCCACCCCCGGCGCGCTGCGTGATGCCGGTAGCCTGCCCGGCAGGCCCGGCACCGCCGGTGTCGCCGAGGCCCGTGGAGAGCGTGCTGATCTGGTTCTGCACGCCGCGCAACTGTGCGCCCGACTTAGCCCGCATCAGGTCGTTGGCAGAGCTCTGGGGGCCGTAGCGAGCCCACGCGATATCGAGGTTGTTCTCAATGGCCAGCGCCAGTGCGTCCGCCAGCGACAAGTAGATCTTGGCATCGTGCAGCAGGTCTTCCAGCCGGCCGGAATTCCTCAGCGAGATCTCGGGAACGTCCGGAGCCTTGAATATGTTGGTGAACGGCGGCCAAGCCGATTGGCCCATGCTGTAGTCGAACGGCTTGGACCGTATCTCCTGGGCGCTCGCGATCGGCTGTAGAAGAACCGCTGCGACCAATAGCAGCGATAGTTGGCCAGTCCAAATCTTCATAGGGGAGGGGATAAGGGCCAAAGCACTGCAGGAGAATGCAGAATCCCAGAAAGATTAGACGCTGCGGGAGGTCCGCTGGTTACGCGACGGGCAGCGGCAACTGCCCCGCGAACAGCGCTACGCTGCGTATATTGTGTCCAGCGAGCGCAGTTGGAAACTCACGCTAGCATACGACGGCACATCCTATAGCGGCTGGCAGGTCCAGCCCGCCGCGACGACGATACAAGGCACCGTCGAGGATGCACTCGCGGCCATCGAGGGCCGGCCTGTCAAACTCGCCGGCTCGGGACGCACCGACGCGGGCGTGCACGCGCTGGCCCAAGTGGCCTCTTGCACGCTGGCCAGCCCAATTCCCGCCCATGGCCTGGTCAAGGCGCTCAATCGCCTGTTGCCGGCCGACATCCGGGTAACGGAGGCCCGCTTGGCGCCGGAAGGGTTTCACGCTCGTCACTGGGCGACCTCCAAGACCTACGAATACCGAATCCAGCGGGCGCCGATATGCCCGCCTTTCGATGCTCGATTCACCTACTGGCACCCGTATCCGCTTGACGAGGACGCGATGTGCGTGGCAGCGCTGCGACTGGCCGGAGACCGCGATTTCCGCTCGTTCGCATCCAGTGACGGCGATGCCGAAGAATCTACCGAGCGCTCGGTGTACTCGTCAGTCCTGCAAAGAGAGGCCGATTTGCTGGTCTACCGGGTGCGCGGATCGGGCTTCCTGTACCGGATGGTGCGGAACTTCGTAGGCACGCTGCTGGAAGTCGGCCGGGGCAATCTCCGGCCCGACGACATCGACCGCATCCTCGCCGCGCGCGACCGCCGCGAGGCGGGCCCCACTGCGCCGGCTCGGGGACTGTTCCTAGTGAGCGTGGAATACCCGGGCGAGACCGCGGCCGCCAATGCGGCGCACGTCAATTCGTCCGCGTGACTATGTATCCGGCGATCCCGCGCAGCGCCCAGGCGGATTCGTCGAAGTCCTCGATCGCGGCCAAAGCCTCGTCAACACACTGCCGGGCACGCAACCGGGCTTCCGAGACGCCGTAGACCGCGGTATAAGTGGCCTTGCTTTGTGCCTGATCCTTGCCAGCGGTCTTGCCCAGCTCGCTTGAAGACGAGACCACGTCCAGAATGTCGTCCACTATCTGGAACGCCAGCCCAATCCTGCCGCCGAACTCGCCGAGCGCTTCCAGCCGCCGGGCGTCGGCCTCGGCCAATAGGGCTCCGAAACGCACCGATGCCCGAATCAGCGCGGCGGTTTTGGCGCGGTGGATGTACTCCACCTGGGACGGGGACGGGACGCCGCCTTCCGCCGCTAGATCTTCCACTTGCCCGCCAATCATCCCGTCCAGGGTGCCGCCCGCAGCCGCAAGCTCGGCAACTAGCGCGGTCTTGGTACGGTCCGGAGCGTCCAACCCCGCCAGCAGCTGGAACGCCAGCGTGAGCAGGGCGTCGCCCGCGAGGATAGCCACGGCCTCGCCGTAGGCCTTGTGGCACGTCGGCTGGCCGCGCCTCAAGGCATCGTCGTCAAGCGCCGGCAAGTCGTCATGGATCAGCGAGTAGGTGTGAACGCACTCCAACGCACAGGCCGCGTCCGTCGCGCCAAGCTGCCGTCCGCAAGCCTCTGCAGCGGCGATGGCTAGGATTGGGCGGATGCGCTTTCCGCCGGCAAACACGCTGTGGCGCATGGCGGCGTGGATCGTGCCCGGCGGGGCAGAGGCCGGCGGCAGGAGCCGGTCCAGGTCACGGTCGACGTGCAGGCGGCTCTCGCGCAGGTAGTCGCCTAGGGATTCGAGCCCCACCTGCTAGAACGGCTCCTTGTCTTCGAGCTGGAAGGGCTCGGGCTCTCGCTGATCGTCCCGCTTGATCAGCGCTTCAACCTTGGTCTCGGCCTCTTCAAGCTGCTTGCGGCAGTTCTGGCTAAGGAGCACGCCCTCTTCGAAGAGTTTCAAGGACTCCACCAGCTCGAGATCGCCGCTCTCGAGCTTGTCGACGATCTTGTCCAAGGATTCCAGCCCCTGCTCAAACGTCAGTTCGGTCTTTTCTTCGGACATGGTGCGTTGAAGCGCCATTGTACTTCGCTTCAGGCTTGATGGGCCTTGAGGCCGGCTTGGTGCGACAATTGCCGCATCGGCTCGCCCCATGCCATCGTTCCCCTGGTCGCTACGCCAAATCGACGCACTCATCCGAAAGCGCGAGCTGTCGCCGCCGGACGTCGTGCAGGCCACGGCCAGCGCCGTCCGCCGAGCCGAGCCCAGGGTTCAAGCGTGGTGCCACTTGAACCTCGATACAGCCCTTGAGCGAGCAGAGATCCTGGCCGAGGCATTGAAACGATCCCCGCCGCCGAGTCCCTTGCACGGCGCGACCTACGGGGCGAAGGACATCTTCGACACTGCCGGCCTTCCCACCGAGTGGGGCAGCGCAACCCAGCGCGGTCGCGTTCCCAGCAAAGATTGCGAACTCGTTGCGACACTGGGCTCTCTCGGCTGCGTTCTCGCGGGCAAGACACACACTACTGCGTATGCGTACTACGACACGGGGCCGACGCGGAATCCGCTCGCGGGCGGACACACTCCGGGCGGATCGTCCAGCGGTTCGGCGGCGGCGGTGGCGGCCGGCATGGTGCCGCTGGCCATAGGCAGCCAGACACAGGGCTCGGTTCTGCGCCCGGCTTCGTTTTGTGGCGTGGTCGGCTTCAAGCCCAGTTTGGGCGCCCTGCCCCTAGGCGGTGTGATGCGGTTCGCGCCGACCTTGGATCACGCGGGACTGTTCGCAGCGTCCGCAGAGGACATGGCGTTCGCCTGGCGGGCGCTGGCGTCCGCACCGGCGCAAGCTGGGGCCGCAGCGCTCGCGATCATCGGCTGGCCGCCTGAAGGGCACCTCACTCCGGACATGGCAGTGTGCTTCCGCGCAGCGATGAAGACCCTGGCAAGTGCCGGAATGCCGATTCGACAAGTTCCACGCCCCGGGTTCATGGACGCCTTGCCCACAGCGCTTCACACAGTCATGGCCTTCGAGGCAGCGCGCGAGCACAGCGAGCGCTATCGCGAGCACGGTCCGGCGATCGGCGACAAGCTAGCCGCCCTGCTGGAAGAAGGGCTCGGGATCGACCGAGATACATACGCCGGTGCCCGGCAGACGCTGGTCTCGGCCCGGGATGCATATCAGCAGTGGGCACGCCACCATCCGGTAGTAGCCACCCCTGCCGCGCTCGGCCCGGCCCCGCAGGGTCTGGAGTCCAGCGGGGATCCGCGCTGTAACGCGCCGTTCACCGCGCTGGGCGTGCCCGCGGTCTCAGTCCCGATGCCGACGCCGCCGGGCCAGCTGCCGATGGGCCTGCAGCTTGCGTCGGCTCCAGGCCATGACGGGTTGGTGCTGGCAACAGCCTCCGCCTGCGAGCGAATCTTCGGCAGGGAATCTTGACCCGGCTGCCCGGCATCACTGTGGTGGCAGCCGGAATGGGACGGGATTCCGGTCGGCTGTAAACGCCCTTGCGATGGGAGTGCGCTGGCCGTGCCCATGGCTCAATACTCGAGCGCTTGCCGCCCGCCATCGAGGCCAGATCCGAGCTGCGTGACGGCTGTCGTCGTCCCTAGCCCGAGCTGGCGTGATGCGAGGCCGCCTCGTGTCCCGCCGTCGCCCAGAATTCGCCTGTCGAACGGCTTGTCCAAGTCATGCGCGACGGCGTGCGCAACCCGCCTCGCCAAGGCACCTGACCGTGATACGCTCAAGGTTTTGGTGGCCTTTCTGCCATGCGCATTCTTCTCACCGGAGGGGGCGAAGGCGCCGCCCTCATCGCAGCCCGCCTGATCCGAGAAGGCAATCAAGTCACGATCGTCGAGAAAGATGCCCAGCGCTGCGGCGAGCTGGAGGAACACCTCGACGCCAAGATAGTCCGAGGCAGCGCCAGCAGCGTGAGCACCCTGGAGAAGGCAGGGCTCGCCGATTCCGAGATGTTGATCGCGGAGACGGACTCCGACGAGATCAACCTGCTCACCTGCATGATTGCCCAGGCAAACTCGAACGTCGCGATCAAGGTCGCCCGGCTACGGACGCACGAGTTCCGCCACTGGGACCAGATCCTCGGCGTACTCGGGCTCAACGTGGACCGCATCATCCACCCGGAGACCACGATCATGGACCGCATCATGCGCGTCCTGCATGCGCCGGGCGTGTCCGACATCTTGGACTTCGCCGACGGCAAGATCAAGCTCTTCGGCATGAACGTTGATGCCGACAGCTGGTTTGCCGGCAAGACCGTGGAGGAACTCGACGCCGCCGGCCCCCCGAAGAACAGCATGATCGCGATGATCTTCAGGGGCCAAGAGGTCATCATCCCGCATGGGGCGCAGAAGCTTCAGCCCGGCGACCACATCTATATCTGCACCACCAGCGAGGACCTCAGCGCTGTGTTCGCGTTCATGGGGATCCAGGAAAAATCAGCCCTGCGCAGGGTAGTGATCGTCGGCGGACGACAGCTCGGTATCTGGGTCGCGCAGGAGCTCGAGCAGGCCGGAGTGCAAGTCAAGCTCATCGAGCGCGACCCGGACCGCTGCGAGATGATCTCGGAGATCCTTGACAGGACAGTGGTGGTCCACGGTGACCCGACCGACCAGCAGACCCTCGAAGAGGAGAACATCGAGGGTGCCGACGCCTTTCTCGCACTCACCCGCGACGATGCCGACAATGTCGTCGCCTCGCTGTTGGCGCGGCGGCTCGGGGCCGACAAGATCGTCGCCCTGACGAACCGCACGAACTATCTGCCAATCGTGCAACGTCTGGGCATCAACACTGCCATCAGCCAGCGGCTGACCGCCGTGGACATGATCCTGAGCTTCGTCCGCAAGGCCGACGTGCTGTCAGTGACCACGTTTCGCGAAGAAGAGGCCGAAGCCCTCGAGTTCATCGCGACCAAGGGCTCCAACATCGTCAACCGCAAGCTGCGCGACATCAAGATGCCTCGCGGGGCCGTGGTCGGGGCGATCGTGCGCGATAACGGCTACGTGACCGTTCCGCGTGGCGAGGCGTCGGTCCAGCAAGGCGACCGAGTGATCATCTTCTCGCTGGCAGACACCGTGCCTGAACTGGAATCGCAGTTCTTGGGGAAAAGGATCCGCCACAGGAACGCCGCGTGATCCACTGGACCCACATCGGCCGGGTCCTCGGGCTCTTCCTCGCGGCGTTCGGCGCCTGCATGGGCATCCCGCTGGCGTACTCGCTCGCGACCGGCGGCGAAGACCTTGCCGCGCTGGCCGGCTCCACATGCCTGACTGGCGGTTTTGGAATCGCGCTCTGGCTGGCCTGCCGCGGCACCCGCCGCGAACTCACGCAGCGCGAGGGCATCTTGCTGACCGTGGCGGTGTGGCTGGGCGCAAGCCTGTTCGGCAGCCTGCCCTTCGTGCTCGCTCCAGGCATCGACAGCGTGACGGATGCCGTGTTCGAAGCCACTTCCGGCGTGACTACCACGGGAGCGTCGATCCTGGCCGAGGTGGAGTCTCTGTCGCGCCCGATCCTGCTCTGGCGAGCGCTGTCGTCGTGGCTGGGCGGCATGGGCATCGTGGTACTGGTCATCGCGGTCCTGCCGCTGGTCGGACACGGCGGCATGCACCTGTACCGGGCGGAGTTCTCCGGGGCCAAGTCGGAGAAGCTGACGCCGCGCGTAGCCGAGACCGCCACCTCTCTGTGGGGCGTCTACGTGGCCCTGACCGGAGCGCTGGTTCTCTTGCTGACAGTCGCGGGAATGGAGCCGTTCGACGCGGTCGCGCATGCCTTCGCGACGCTGGCGACTGGCGGCTTCTCCACCCGGACAGCCAGCATCGGTGCGTTTAACAGCCCTGTCATCGAGTACGTCACGATCGCGTTCATGATTCTCGGCGGCGCCAGCTTCATCCTGCACTACCGCGCGCTGCGTGAGCTCCGACCGGTAGCGGCGCTGCGCGACCACGAGTTCCGGCACTATCTGGGGCTAATCGGCCTCGCGACCCTCGCAGTGGGAGCCTTGCTGCACTGGCGACTCGGCTACGCCGCGGAAGAATCCTTGCGCACTGCGCTGTTCCAAGTCTCGTCCATCACCACTACGACCGGTTTCGCAACGGACGACTTCGAATTGTGGCCACCGCTGGGCCAGCTGGCCCTGCTGGTGCTGATGTTCACCGGCGGCTGCACCGGATCAACCGCCAGCGGGATGAAGATCTCGCGGATCTTGCTCCTGTTCAAGGTGGTATCTCGCGAGTTCAAGCGCATGGTGGAGCGTCACGGCGTGTTCGCCGTCAGGCTCGGAGGCAGAGTCGTGCCCGAGTCGACCATTCAGAGCCTGCTCAATCTGGTCTATCTGGCCTTCATGGTCAATTTCGTGTCCTGCCTGCTGCTGGCCTCGGTCGGGGTCGATGTCTTCACGGCCATCTCAGCGGTGGCCGCTTCGATGTTCAACATCGGCCCCGCACTGGGAGGAGTCGGGCCGACGGACAACTACGCAGCGCTGCCGACGCTGGCCAAGTGGGTGCTGAGCTTTGACATGATCGCGGGTCGGCTCGAGTTCTACACGATGCTGGTGACGCTGACGCCGTGGTTCTGGCGCAAGTAGCCCGGGTCGGCCAGCTTCGGAGCTTGATATTCTGAGATTCTGGCCCCGTGCTCAACTGCGAGCGCCGCCGCGAGGGGCGCTGGTCGCGGCTTGGGAGCACGCCCGATGCCGGTCCACGCGGAGGATTGCGATGCAACTGAATTTTGCCAAATCCAACGGGCTGGTGCCCGCCATCGTGCAGGATCACCGGGACGGGCGCGTGCTGATGCTGGGGTTCATGAACGAAGAGGCGTTCGAAAAGACCGTGTCCACCGGCAGGGTCACCTTCTTCAGCCGCACTCGCAACAAGCTCTGGATCAAGGGCGAGACTTCAGGACACTACTTGCTGCTCAAGCGCCTGGAGGTCGATTGCGACCTCGACACGGTGCTGGTGCACGCCGAAGCAGTCGGTCCGGGAGTCTGCCACGAAGGCTACCGAAGCTGTTTCTACCGAACGCTTGAAGCCGGGGACTGGAAGGTCACCGACAAGCCCACGTACGATCCCGCCAAGGTCTTCGGCCCCTAGGCCGGGGACAGCAGCCATGCTTCGCATCGTCTCCAGCCGCGACCGAGAGGCAGTCGAGCAGCTTCTGCGGGGTCGCGCCGACCGGCTCGACGAGGCGGAGCGAGTGGTCGAGCCGATCATACGAGCGGTCCGCGAGCGCGGCGACGACGCCCTGTACGAGTACGCGCGGAGGCTGGACGGCCTCTCCGACGAGTCCGTCCGCGTGCCGCCAAGACGTATCGCCGAAGCGCGAGCAGGCTTGGCTCCGGACTTGGCGGATGCCGTGTCGTTCGCCAGCGAGCGAATCCGGGCCTACGCAGAGCGCCAGATGCCGCTGGAGTGGATGGAGGCTGCGGGTCCCGGCATCGAACTGGGCCAGTTGGTGCGGCCGCTGGCAGCCGTGGGAGCCTACATCCCCGGAGGACGCTATCCATTGCCTTCCACGATCATGATGACGGCAGTCCCGGCACTGGTCGCGGGAGTAGAGCGGATCGCGGTCGCTTCGCCAAGGCCCTCGGCCGAAACGCTGGGCACGGCCGCCCTGCTGGACCTGGACGAAGTCTATGCCATTGGCGGCGCGCAAGCCATCGCTGCCCTCGCCTTCGGAACGCAATCGGTTCCCAAGGTGGACAGGATCGTGGGCCCGGGCAACGCCTATGTCGCGGCCGCCAAGAAGCTGCTGGCCGGGGAGACAGGCATTGACTTCGTGGCCGGCCCGACGGAGATCGTGCTGGTCTTCGACGAAGGCGACCCGCATGCGCTCGCCTCGGACATGCTGGCCCAAGCGGAGCACGATGTGGACGCGGCCGCGATCTTGCTGACACCGTCCCGCGGGTTGGCCGAGGCCGTCGCCCGGCAGGTGGCGCTACAGATGCGGACGCTGCCTACCCGCGAAGTCGCCGCTAGGGCAATCCGCGACAATAGCGCCGCGGTCGTCACGGACAGCCTCGCGGAAGCGTGCGAGCTGTCCGACCGCATCGCGCCAGAGCACCTAGCGATCAGCGAGTCCGTGCCGTTGGAGCAAGTGCGCCACGCCGGCAGCGTGTTCGTGGGCGAGTGGAGCCCGGAAGCGGCCGGCGATTATGTGGCCGGGCCCAACCATGTACTCCCGACCGGCGGCAGCGCCCGCCTGCGGGGAGGGCTCAGCGTCCTCGACTACGTCAAGATCGTATCAGTGCAGAAGCTGACCGAAGCAGGCTTGGCGAAGCTGGCCCCGGCCGCCACGGCGCTTGCGCGCGCCGAGGGGCTGGAAGCGCACGCCCGTTCGATCGAGAGCCGCACGGGCGCGCCGGGAGAATTGCCCCGTGCCTAGGCCGCCGACACCGCGTCGAGCCGTGCGGGAGATGGACCCGTACAACCCGCCCTTGGAAGGCCGCGGCCAAAAGCTGCGTCTGGACTTCAACGAGAACGTGGCGGGTTGCTCGCCCAAGGTGCTGGACGTGCTGCGGACCGCGGCGAGCCGCGGCTTCGTGGCCACCTATCCGGAATACGCCGAAGCGAGGCGCAGGCTGGGAGCCCACCTAGGCGTGGACGGCGACCAAGTGATCCTCGGCGCAGGCACGGACGAGGTGATCAACGCGGTGATGCACGCTTACGTGGACCCGGGCGACGAGGTCATCATTCCTACGCCCTCGTTCAGCATGTTCAAGTTCTACGCCCAATTGGTCGGCGGAGTACCGGTCCCAGTGCCGTACAGGCAGCCCGATCTTGGATTTCCGGTCAGCGAATTGATGGCATCGATCGGCAAGCGGACAAGGGCGATCTGCATCGCGTCGCCCAATAACCCGACTGGCGGCGTGCTCGGCCAAGAGCAAGCGGAACAGATTCTCAGAGCTGCAGATGGCTGCGCGGTGCTCATCGACGAAGCCTACTTTGACTTTCACGGCGAGACGGTGGTCGGGCTGATACAGGACTGGCCCAACCTCTTCGTGGCTCGCACGTTCTCCAAGGCGTACGGCATGGCCGGCCTGCGGGTGGGCGTGCTCGCGTCCCAGCTGGGCAATATCGCCATCGCGCGAAAGGGGCAGTCGCCCTATGGCGTCAACTCGCTCGCGATTCGCTGCGCCCTGGCCGCGATCGAGGACCAGGCCTACGTCCGCGAATACGTGCGGCAAGTGCTGCAGGCCAGAGAACTGCTCTGCGCGGCGCTTGAGGAACTGCGTGTCCGATACTGGCCGAGCCGTGCCAACTTCGTCCTGTTCGAGGTTGGCGACGCAGCGGCCGAAGTCTGCGATGCGCTGTCTGGCCGGGGCATCCTGATCCGCGATCAATCCAGGCACGTCCCCGGGGCGGTGCGCGTCACAGTCGGGCCGCTGGAGGTGACCGTGCGATTCATCGCCGCCCTGCGAGAGGTACTGGGGCGATGAAGCGGCGGATGCTGGTATTCGATATGGACGGCGTGCTGGTGGACCCTACGCTGACCTTTCGGAGGGCCCTGATCGAAACGGTTCGGCAATTCTGCGGTCGCGAAATGTCGCAAGCCGACATTGTTCGCATCAAGAACCGCGGCGGGTACAACGACGACTCGGATATCGCCATGCACGCGATCCAAGAAGCGGGCGTGGAGGCTGACGAGCGGGAAGTCCGGGAATTCGGCCGCGATCTGTACTGGGGTCGCGCCGGTGAGGGGTACATCCGCGACGAACGCTGGCTTGTGAATTCGGGAACGCTGGAGCGGCTGGCCGCGGACCATCGCCTCGGCATCTTTACCGGGCGCGGCATGCGCTCGACGCAACATACCCTGCGCCGCTTCTGCCCGCAGATCGGGTTCGACCCGATCATCACGCACGAGCAAGTCGAGAACCGCAAGCCGGCGCCGGACGGGCTGCTCAGAATCGCCGCGGCCGTTCCCGGAGCCGAGATCGTGTTCATTGGCGACAACGTCGACGATTGCCGCGCCGCCCTGGGCGCGAAGGTGCGCTTCATCGGCATCGCCGCGCCCGGCACGCCCCAACACGAAGAAACGCGCCGCCTGTTCGAGCGACTCGGGGCAGAAACAGTGCTCGACAGCGTGAACGACGTGGAGGACGTGCTGCAATGACGCCACGCAAGGCGCAAGTTGAGCGCAACACCAAAGAGACCCGCATCCGGGCCGACCTCAACATCGACGGCACCGGCCAGTACGAGATCCAGACCGGAATCCGCTTCTTCGATCACATGCTGGAGTCGTTCGCCCGTCACGGTGGCTTCGACCTAGCACTGAGGGCGGACGGGGATTTGGACGTGGACCAGCACCACACGGTCGAGGACTGCGGCATCGTCCTGGGCCAAGCGTTCGCGTCGGCGCTTGGAGACAAGGTGGGCATCCTGCGCAGCGGGTATTTCCTGATGCCCATGGACGAATCGCTCGCCGCTGCCGCGGTGGACCTGAGCGGACGCCCGGCTCTCGTGTATCGCGCGCCGGCCCGATTCCGCTTGGTCGGTGACCTGCAGGTCGAGCTCTTGCACGACTTCTTCGACGGTTTCGTGGCGCATTGCGGCGCCAATCTGCACTTGCGGATCCTGTACGGGCGCTCGAGCCACCATCGCATCGAAGCGCTGTTCAAGTGCTGGGCCAAGGCCATGCGCTTCGCCTGCTCCAGGGACGCGCGACTCAAGGATCAACTTCCGAGCACCAAGGGCGTGCTGGCAAAGGGGGCCTGAAGTGACGGCCGTGTTCGATTACGGCGCCGGAAACCTGCGCTCGGTCGCCAACACGCTGGAAAGCGTGTCGGCGCCGTTTCGCATCGTCGCGGACGCGGCAGGCCTCAAGTCCGCTGACCGCATCATCCTGCCGGGAGTCGGCCACTACGGCCAATTGCTGCGAGCCTTGGACCGCCTGCAAGTGCGCGAGACGCTGCGCGAGCGGATCGCTGCCGGAGTGCCGTTTCTCGGAATCTGCCTCGGATTGCAAGCCCTGTTCGACAGCAGTGAGGAGGCGCCCGAGCAAGGGCTGGGAGTCTATCCGGGCCGCGTGGTGCGCTTTCCTCCGGACGCCCGGGTGCCGCACATGGGCTGGAATCGTCTCGAAGTGCAGGGCGAATCGCGGCTGTTGCGCGAGATTGGGGCGGAGCCATACGTGTACTTCGCCAACAGCTACTATGTGCCCGCGCCCGCCGCAGCCGGACATGCTGCCGCGCTATGCAACTATGCGGAAAAGAGCTTTTGCGCCGCCCTCGAACGCGGCAACGTGTTTGGCGTGCAATTCCACCCGGAAAAGTCGGGCCCTCTCGGGCAGCGCATCGTGCGCAACTTCCTAGAAGCCGAGCCATGCTGACTCGACGCATCATCCCCTGCCTCGACGTCACGGGGGGCCGGGTGGTTAAGGGCGTGAACTTTGTCGGCCTGCAAGATGCCGGCGACCCTGTCGAGCTCAGCGCACGTTACAACGAGGACGGCGCCGACGAGCTGGTGTTCTTGGACATCACCGCATCGAGCGATCATCGCGAGACGATGGTGGACGTGGTGCTGCGGACGGCGCGCAATGTGTTCATCCCATTGACTGTTGGGGGAGGGATTCGATCCGTCGCCGATGCGCGCAAGATCCTGATGGCGGGGGCGGACAAGGTCTCGGTGAACACGGCCGCGGTGGAGCGCCCCGGGCTGATACGGGAGCTGTCTGAGAAATTCGGAGCGCAAGCGGTGGTGCTAGCGATCGATGCCCGGCGCCAAGGGCCGGGGCGCTGGAGTGTCAACACGTACGGCGGACGCAAGGACACCGGGATCGATGCTGTCGGATGGGCCCAGGAGGGCGAGTCCACGGGAGCGGGCGAAATCTTGCTGACGTCGATGGATGCGGACGGGACCAAGGACGGCTTCGACTGCGAGCTGACCCGCAGCATCGCGGAGGCAACACGCATACCGGTCATTGCGAGCGGCGGCGGCGGCGTGCCGCAGGACTTTGTGGATGTCCTGACAGAGGGCTGCGCAGACGCGGCCCTGGCGGCCTCGATCTTTCATTACGGCACCTACACATCAAACGGCCTGAAGGGCATCCTCGCAAATGCGGGAATTCCAGTGCGCCTGCTGGAGCGAGCCGAGAAGGGCTGAATCCAATGCCCTGCGCACCGTCGGCGCGATGCTATGCAAGCGGCATTCGTGGGCTCGGCGGGTTTGGATAAGCTGGAACCTGTTTCGAGCTGCAATCCGAGCAGTGTACGCACCGGATCATGATCATTCCCTGTATCGACCTAATGGATGGAAAGGTCGTCCAGCTTGTCCGGGGCCGGGAGAAGGCCCTTGAGGGCGAATCTCCTGACACCATGCTGGAGCGCTTTTCGGCGTTCCCGGTAATCCAAGTCATCGATCTGGACCAAGCCATCGGGCAAGGTTCGAACCTGCCCGTCGTGCGGCGCATCGCCGGACGAGCCCGAACCTGGGTGGGTGGTGGCGTCAGGACGCTGGAGCGTGCCGAAGACCTTGTCCGTAGCGGGGCCGAGCGGGTCATCGTCGGGACCGCCGCCTTTTCCGACAACGGCCCGAACAGCGATTTCCTTGAAGCGCTAGCGCAAAACATCGGGCGCGAGCGATTGATCGTTTCATTGGATTCGATGAGCGGCCGCATCGTCATCAGGGGCTGGCGCGAATCCACGGCCCTCAGGGCTGAAGAGGTCATATCCCGCTTTGAGCCGTACTGCGGCGCGTTCCTGTGCACCTATGTCGACAAAGAGGGCACGATGCAGGGCACTGACTTGGACTGGTACCGCCGGTTGCGGGCGGCAACGGACCACGAGATCACGGCCGCGGGAGGGATCGCCAGCATTGCAGAGATCCGCACGCTTGTCGATATCGGCGTGCATGCGGCCCTGGGCATGGCGGTCTATACCGGACATCTCAAGCTTGACGAACTGGCCGAGCTGCAGCGCCTGAGCACCGGCTCGGCAATTCGCTGATCCGGACGCCCGCGGGCGCTCGCAGTCCGCGCAGGAGGCGCATTGCGCGGGCGCGGCGAAACGGCGCAGCCTTGCGAACAGCGCTGGATTGCGCGGAACTGCGGGTCGCATTGGACCTCCTCACCGGGCGGGCTCCCGCTGCTGGAGTCGGGCCGCGCTGCCGCCAGTTCGAAGCCGCGACGCCGCCCATCCACGATGTTCATTCAATTGTCGTAACCTGAATTGCTACGGTTGCGCCTAAATGCTAGGAGCAAACAACACAGGCGCCGCTCGCAACGGCTGCCCCTGAATGCTGGTTGAACCCGAGACGATCGAGAGGGCTCAGTCGGGCGACGACGAGGCTTTCGGCGAGATCATCCGAGCGTACAGGAAGCGAATTCTGGGCACGGTCTACAGGATGATCAGTCGCGGGGACGACGTCGAAGACGTCGGGCAGGAGGTATTCGTCCGGCTCTACGACTCGATCAGCCAGTTGAGGACGCCGCAGGTGTTCGAGCCGTGGCTCTACCGCCTGACCGTCAACGCCTGCTACGATTATCTGCGTCGCAAGCGCAGGGAGATCGATGTCAGGATGGCGGACCTGAGCGAGGAGCAGGTCGTGGCGATCGACGCGGCGCTGAGCGGACGGAGGGCGATCGACGACAGTCACAAAGCGGGTGCCAAGGAGTTGCTGGAGGTGGTGCTTGGCCGGGTTTCGAAAGAGGACCGGCTCTTGCTCGTGCTCAAGGAAATCGAGGGCCTTTCCCTCAAGGAACTGAGCAGCGTCTACAAGGTCAACACCAACGTCCTCAAGGTGCGGCTCTTCCGTGCCCGCAAGCGGGCGCTGAAGGCGTACGGAAAAATCACCGAAGAAGCCAGCCAACGCTTGGCGCGACCGGAGGGAGACAGACATGAAGACAAGCCATGATGAGCTATTGGATCGCTTGTTCTCCGTCTACCGCGAGATGATGGTGGCGTTTGAACCCGGCCCCTCGTTCGTCGCCGAAGTCTGGGACAAGATCAGGGCCCGGAACGAGGAACAGAACGGCTGGGCCGCGGACCTAGTCGCGTGGGCTCCGCGCTTGGCGCTCTCAGCAGTGGCCATCGCTGGCCTGCTGGTGGGCTTCCACTGGACGCAGGCCAGCCAGCGTGACGAGTCCGAACTGCTCAACGCGACCTACGTGGATACGCTCGCGCTCGATTCTATGGACGAGCATGACGGCGCGGTGTGGGTGGTTGCCAGGTACGGACAATGACGCTTCAGAAGCCTAGGAGGCGGGTGCTCCTCGCGCTCGCTTCAGTGTGCTTGGGCGGTGCGGCTCTCGGAGCCGCCGGCGTCTACTCGTACACGGTACGCGGCGGCCAACGCAGAAACCTCGCGCCCGCCGAGTACCGGACGCGCCTGCTAAACCACCTGACCGAGGATCTGGAACTCGACATCGAACAGCGCGAGCAGATCGCCGCCATCCTGGACGACATCGGCGAGCGCTACCAGTCCGTCAGGGAAGCGATCGAACCCGAGCTGGAGGCGATCCGTCGCCAGCGCGCCGATCGCATCATGTCGGTGCTCTACGAAGACCAGCAGGTCAAGTACGAGAAGATTCTTGAGGAGCGCAGGCGCAGGCGAGAGCAAAGCATTTCCGACGCCCTGCGCCAGCTCCGCAGGCACTGAGCCCGGCCGGCTCACATTCGCTCGAGGAACTCGCGGAGCAGCTCGCGCTCGCCTTCGTGAGCGAGTTCGCCAAGGGCTGCGGGCGGCTTGAGCCAGGCCATCCTGGTCACTTCCTTCGAAGGCAGAAACGCCCCTTCGGCGACGGCGAACATATCGAAGTAGACGACGACCTTGGGCCTCCCGCCGACCGGATAATGCAGCAGCCCGGCAAAGCCTGCGATCTCGGCCTCGCAGCCCGTCTCCTCGAACACCTCGCGGACGGCCGCCTGCTCCCAGCCTTCCGCCGGGTCCAGCTTGCCCTTGGGCAAGCAGCACTCTTCAGGAGCGTAGCGGTCGCGGTAGATCACCGCAAGTTCGCGACGACTCCGATCCCGCCATACGAGCCCGCCGGCCGCGCGGACCGGGCCGGCCGTCTTGGATCCGCTAGGCATGCGTCCGTCAGCCTCCCCGGCACAGGTTGCGGCCAGTCATTTCGGCTGGCTGGCCGACGCCAAGGCACCCCAGGATGGTGGGAGAAATATCGCGCAGCGAGCCCCCTTCCGAAAGCCGCCCGCGATAGTCGCCCACCAAGATCAGCGGCACGGGGAACGTGGTGTGATACGTATGCGGCGCGCCGGTCTCCGGATCGACCATCAGGTCGGCATTGCCGTGGTCGGCCGTCACGATCCAGTGTCCGCCGTGGATCTTGAGCGCCCGCTCTATCCGATCCAAGCAGCCATCGACCGTCTCGCACGCGCGCACGGCGGCCTCGATCACACCCGTGTGGCCGACCATGTCGCCGTTGGCGAAATTCACCACGATGACTTCGAACGAGCCGCTCTCGATGCCGCGCACGACCGCGTCGCAGACGCCGGCGGCGCTCATCTCGGGCTGCAAGTCGTAGGTCGCTACCTTCGGCGAGGGCACCAGCTCCCGCTCCTCGCCGTCATACGGCTGTTCGCGGCCGCCGTTGAAGAAGTAGGTCACGTGGGGGTATTTTTCCGTCTCGGCCACGCGCAGGTTCCTCCAACCTAGGTCCGCACAGACCTCGCCCAAGATGCGATCGGGAAACTGCGGCTCGAGAACCACGTCGTAGGGGTAATCCTTTTCGTATCTGGTCATCGTTACGAACACGAGGTCCGCAGGCAGCCCGGCACGGCTGATGCCTCCTAGCTGCGGATCGTTGAGCGCGCTTGTCAGCTGCCGCGCCCGATCGGCGCGGAAATTGAAGAAGACGGCCGCCTGACGGCTGCCGATCCGCCCTACCGGAACGCCTGCGGCGTCGGTCACGACGATCGGTTCGATGAATTCGTCGGTGACTCCGGCCGCATAGGAGGCCTTTAGGCCTGCCACGGGATCTTGAGTCCGGTGTCCTCGCCCGTCCAGCAACGCGCGCATGGCTCGCTCGGTACGCTCCCAGCGCCGGTCTCGATCCATTGCGTAGTAGCGCCCGCACACGGTGGCCAAGCGCCCGCAGCCCAAGCGCTCCATGAAGGCCAGCAGCTGAACGACGTGGCCCACTCCGCTCTGAGGGGGGGTGTCACGCCCGTCGGTGAAGGCGTGGACGAAGACATTCTTGACGTGCTGGCGCTTGGCCGCCTCCAGCAAGGCGTACAAGTGGCTGGCCTGGGAGTGGACGCCGCCATCGCTGAGCAAGCCCATCAGGTGCAGCGCGCCGCCGTTGCGAGATCGCTCCCAAATCGCCGTCAGGGCCGGGTTGCGGTCGAACGCCTCGCTCTGCGCCATTTCGTCGATGCGGGTAATGTCCATCTGCACGATGCGCCCGGAACCGATGTTGAGGTGTCCGACTTCGCTGTTGCCCATCTGTCCTGTGGGCAGGCCCACATAGGGCCCGTCGGTGCGGATATAGGTGTGCGGGTTCTCCGCCCAGAGGCGGTCGAACGTCGGCGTGCGCGCCATCGCGACCGCATTGTTGGCGGGGTCGGGGTTGTGGCCCCAACCGTCCATGATCGTCAGCACCAGCGGCTTGGAGAATCCCATCGAGCCCCTTTGACTCGATTATGCCCCAGTGCGGATCGCGGGTTTCGCGGGCTGACTCGAAGGGCCGCTGGAGCGTCCCGCCCGCCCGCTGTCACTCGCAGACGGCGTCAGGCCGTTCTCCGCAGCATGCGGTCCAGCGCATCGGATGTCTGATAGATCAGCGCCTCGGGATAGTGCTGGTGCGGGTGGAAATACTCGAAGGTGAGATAGCCGTCGTAGCCGATCCCCTCCAGCGCGGCGATCACCGCCGGCCAATTGGTCGTGCCGTCGAGCAGCGTGCGGAACGTGTGAAGGTTGAACTCCTGGGTCCGTTTGTCCCACTCCTTGAGGTGAATGTTCTTGATGCGCTTGCCCAGGATCGGGATCCAGTGCTCGGGGAACTGGTACTGCATGATATTGCCGGTATCGAAGTGCACCTTTACCGTGTCGCTGCCGAAGCCGTCGACGAACGCTGCAACCTCCTGCGGGCTGAACAGGAATCCGTTGGCGAAGATGTTCTCGATGTTGATCGACACTCCGGCGCGCTCAGCGGCCGGGATCAGCTCCCGGACGGCCTGCTTGGCATAGCGTTCGCAGACGTCGTTGGACACCGGGACAGGATCCTCGAGCCATGGCGCGTATACCGCCCCGGGCACCACCAGCAAGTTGTCCGTGCCCAGCAGGGCGGCAGCTTCCGCCATCCGGCTCGCCAGCTCGATGCCCTTGGCGCGCCGCCCAGCGTCCGGGTGGGTCATCGAGTAGGGCCAGAACAGGAACGAGCAGACGCCGCTGATGGCAATTCCCGCCTCGTCGGCCATGCGCTTGACAGCCCGGATCTCGTCATCGGACGATTCCGCCGAGAACTCGCCCTCAAGGTTGAAGTTCGGTTCGACCGCATCGAAGCCTGCATCGGCCGCGATCTGGAAGCACTCCCGCAGCGACCACTTGTCTGGGTAGGGGAAGGCCCACAGGTTGATCGACTTCTTCATCCCCCGCACGGGATCGCTCGGCGACGATGCCTGCGCAGCCGGCGCGAGAGTGCCGGCCAGACCCTGACGGGCCAGGAAGGCTGGCCCGAAGAAGGCCGAGTAAGCGAGCAGCTCGCGACGCCCAGGGGCGCTGCTGCCGAGATCTCGCTTCGACATCCCGCGCTGAATTCGATCTGAAGGTCTTGCAGCCATCGTCGGTCACTCCTGCGCCAGCCGGTCGCCCACGGCTCGCATCCGCTCCAGCAGCCGCTTGCCAAGCTTGGCGACCGTCGGCTTGCCCCTAGGATGCCGGATCAGATTGGTGGTCTCTTCGGGATCGGTTGCGAGGTCGTAGAGCTCATCGCGCTCGGGGTTGAGAAAGTCCCGCACGAGCTTCCACTTCGGAGTGCGCAGCATCCGCATGTGCGTGCGGCTCTGGTGGTGCGTCGAGTACTCGCCATAGAGTTCGTTGCTCCAATCGTCGGCGGTTCCGCGCAGCAGGGGCAATAAGTTGCGGCCCCGCACGATCGCACCGGCGGGGATTTCCGCCCCGGCGACCGCCGCCATCGTCGGCAGCCAGTCAAGGTTCGAGACGGTGCCCTCGATCACCGTTCCGGCCCCGACTTGGCCGGGCCACACGACCGCGGTCGGCACGCGTATCGAGCGATCCCACATGTTCGGGCGCTGGCCGTCAGGTATGTTCGCCGTGGCCGGAGGATTGCGGGTCAGCACGTAGTGTCCGTTTCCCTTGTGCCAGACGCCGCTCTCCCCCATGTTGTAGCCGTGATCGCTGGTGTATACGATCACGGTGCTTTCGGCGAGGCCGAGCTCATCAAGCTTGGCCAGCAGTCGGCCAATGTTGCGGTCGACGCTCTTGGTGCTGGCGAGGTACTCGCGCGTCATGCGGCGCACGCGCTCCAGATCCAAGTACGGGAAGCCAGGATTGGGGATGATCGGGTTGAGGCCGTCGAACGGCGCCCAATCCTCGGGCGCTACTGGAAGCCAGCGCGCATGCGGGGCGCGGTAGTGCAGGGAGAGCAGGAAGGTCTCGTCGCGGACTCGCTCGATGTACTCCAAGGCGTCCGATGTCAGAATGTCAGCGGTCAGGCCGTTGAACTGACGCTGCTTGCCATCCTTCTCGAGGACGGGGTCGACGGGCGTGGTCCCGCCTCCGCGAAATCCCATGAAGTACTCGTAGCCCCTCTGCGTCGGGTGCTGCTCGTCCAGCAAGCCCAGATGCCACTTGCCCACGAGCCCGGTCCGGTATCCGGCATCCTTGAGCAGCCGCGGCCAGGTGAGAATGTCGGCGCCCAAGCCCATGTACGGCTCGCGCCTGGGATTGAGCCAGTCCGTGAGGCCGACCTCGCTTCCGTAGCGGCTCGAGATCAGGCTCGCCCTCGAGGGCGAGCAAACCGGCGTGACCGTGAAAGAGTTCGGCAGGTAGGCCCCCCGCCGGAACAGCTTGTCCATGTTGGGCGTGGACGCGTGGGGGTGGCCAGCCAAGCCCAACGCCCAGCCGGCTTGGTCATCGGTGTAGACAAAGACGATATTCGGCCGCTGCGCGGCGTAGAGATGCGCGGCCAACAGGACCGCGAGGAGCAATCGGAACACGCAAGCTAGTTTAGCGGGAGCGGCCCGGGCTTGGGACCGGGCAGTGGGCTATGATGCAAATCATGAGACGTATCACCCTGCTTTGCTCCACGCTCTTGGTCATGCTGGCTTTCCTGCCCGCCGATGCCGCCGCAGGCGAGAAGAAGCTAATGCACTGCTTCGCTTTCACCGAGATCGAGACCGCCACCGACGCCGACTGGGCCGCCTTCATGAAGGCGACCAATGAATTGCCCGACAAGATCGAAGGACTCGAGAGAGTTTGGGTGGGCAAGCTGCGGCGACCGCTGCGACAGTTCGGGCGGAACCAAGACGAGCCCATGGTGCGCCAGTCCGGCGTCTGCATGGAGATGGCCGACGAGGCCGCGCTGGAGGTATATGCCAAGCACCCCGCCCACACGGAATGGGTCGAGGTGTACGCGAAGGTGCGAGTGGCCGGGACTACGACGTTTGACATCCTCGGACGCTAGCTGTCTGGCAGACAATTCGTGATCTTGCTTTCGGGCAGGCCATCGCTCTCTGCGGAGCATGGCTCCGGGGTGGTCTACCGCTGCACCCTGAAGACCGGCGGGACCACGCGCTGGGCCTGGGCCTCCGACACTCACATCTGCGGCGACGCCGGTGTCAGCCAACGCGGCTTCCAGCCAGCTCGCCAGCTGGAGCGAGCCGTTGGGGAAATGCGGCAGTTCCAACCCTCCGGAGTGCTGGTTAACGGCGATCTGGCCTGGTCGCTTGGCCACAGCGACGACTACGAGCGCTTCTTTGACATCATGCATCCGCTGGCCAAGCAGGCGGCGGTGGTGCTGGCAGTGGGCAACCATGACGACCGTGGCAACCTGCTGGCCCGTCTTGCGAACCGCAGCGACCGGCCTCCTCAGTGGCTGGCCGCGGTCGTGGAGCAGCCGCCGTTTCGACTGATCGCCCTAGATTCGAGCATCGATTCTCAAACTGTGGGTGGCGAGATCGGCCGCGCGCAGCTCGCATGGCTCGAGGGCGAGCTGGAGGCGGAGCCGCCCTCGCTCACGATCGTCTTCCTCCATCACCCGGGCGAATCCAGCAGCGAGGGCTGCAGCGACTTCTCCGACTTGGTTGGGCTCGCCCGGCGCCGGCAGTGCGTCCAAGCGGTTGTCACAGCGCATGACCACGAGTATTGCGTGGGCCAAGTCGGAGGAGTGCACCATGTCCGCCTGCCCGCGGTGGGATTCTCTTTCGAGGAGCACAAGCCGACCGGATGGATCGCTGCAGTGCTCGGCCGAGCCGGCGTCGAACTGCGGCTGCAGGGATCTGGCAGCCCGGCTGTCACTCACCTGCCGTGGAGGTGACGCAACCCGCCGAGCTGGTGCCTGCAGGCCGGCGGTTTCGTCCCGGCACGATTCGAATTCGTTGCGGCGGCTTGATTCGGGACCGCGATTCACCATATGATGATGTGTTCCCGGAGATCCATCATGAAGTCCCGTTTCGCACTCCTGTTAGCCCTGTTGGCGTGCGCGTCGGCGCTCTTTGCGCAGGCCACGCTAGAGATCCGAGATGTCGAAATCGACTCCCAATCGCCCGAGGGCGCGG
Source organism: Bryobacterales bacterium (assembly GCA_028819215.1). Taxonomy (GTDB): domain Bacteria; phylum Acidobacteriota; class Terriglobia; order Bryobacterales; family UBA6623; genus VXMF01. The sequence goes on along the minus strand of JAPPMG010000096.1, from coordinate 61,426 downwards.
TCCTGACCGAGGCGGGCATCGCCGAGGAGGCTGACGAGCGGATCGGCATCCTCGAGGGGTTCCTGAACGACTACCCGGAGAGCGGCTATCTGGGGTACGTGCTGCTCCAGTTGCAGGGCCTGTACACCCAGACCGAGCGCTGGTCGGACGCTGCCACGGTCGGGGCGCGGCTGCTGGAATACGTGCCCGAAGATCTGGAAGTGCGCCACAACCAGAACCAAGCGCTGCTCAACGCCATGCAGTGGCCCGAGCTCTTGGAGAGCTTGTCGATGACCAAGCCGATGGCCGACAAGGAAGCCGCGGCGCCACCGCCGGACGATCCAACCGAGGACGAGGAAATGCTCTACGAGAGTTCGGTCGACTACGCCAATGGCGTGGTGCAGTACACCGAGTGGGCGCTCAACGTCGGGATCACCCAGAGCGCTCCCGCCCAACAGGTCCAGTTCATGGACAAGCTGCTGGAACTCTACCCCGAGAGCCAGTACGCGGCCGGCATCGAGGATAAGTACGTGATCGCTTACCAGCAGGCCGGAGACGTCGCGGGCATGGTCGGTGCCATGGAACGGGCCCTGGAAAAGAATCCGGGCAACGAGCAGTATCTCTTCACGCTGGCCGAGATCGCTCTCAGCCAAAAGAACTACGACGAGGTCGACGCCCGCTCCGAGCAGCTGATCAAGCTGATGGAAGAGAAGCCGGCGCCGGAGGGAGTCTCCGGCGAGGACTGGGACGCGAACAAGAAGAAGTTCACTGCCCTGGCCCACTACGTGGCCGGTACAGGCCAGTTCCAGAAGGGGGCTTGGCGCACCGCGCGCCGCCACCTGCTCCAAACCGTCGACGCCATCAAGGCCGAGGGCGGCGAGCGTTACGGAATCCTTTCCTACATGCTGGGATTCTGCTACGTCAAACTGGACATCGCGGGCGACAACATCGCCCAAGCCACGCGCTGGATGGGCGAGGCGGCACGCGTCCCGAACCCGATGCAGGCGCAGGCCGCGCAAACTCTCGAAGCCATCAAGGCCGCACAGTAGCGTTCACGGCGCCAAGCTATCCAGCGCCCGTTCGGCGTGTGCGAGCGTTGCGCCCAAGCTGCGCGGCTCCGCCTCGATCAAGCACAGAGCCAAGCGGCGTACGGCCTCGCGTTTCCCGTCGTCTAAGTACTCGGCCGGAGACTTGCCGTCCACGCGCGCCAGCATTAAGAACGCGAGATGCCGGACGCTGGCCGCCTCGAACCAGCCCAGTCCCGCCGTCGGCAGCATCGCGAGTGTCCAACAGAGCGCTGCGCGCGCCAGGCCGAGATAGCTTCCAGCGATCGCCGGCCGGTGAAATGCCTTCAGGATGAGATGGTTTAACAAGAAGCCCGCGTCGTAGCTGGGATCGCCGAAATGCGCGCACTCGAAGTCGATGCACATCATGCCCGCCTCGCTGACGAGCAGGTTCTTCGGGCTCCAGTCGCCATGCACCATCGCCACGTTACGCACGGCGCTCTCCGCAACCCACTGCTCGACGCGCTCGGCTAGGCATGGATGCCGCCGAGCGATCGTCCGGTAGTACGGATCGGTGCGCAGCTGGTTGAACGCTGTCCGGTCCGAGAAAGATCGCTCGAAGGCTGCTGCGCCCCAAGTCGCGCGCGCTGCCAGTCCCAGCGTCGCCCCGGCCTGGCGCGCCATCGCGCTATCGCAGCGGCCCGCTAGGAGGATGGTCTTCCAGTCCGCGCTGCCTGCAGGAGCGGCTCGCATCGCGTACAGGAAGTTGGGTTCATCGCAAAACAGCAGCTCAGGCAGCCGCCCCTTTGGCAGAACCTCGCCAAGCGCGTTGATCACCGCCCATTCCCGCAGGACCCGCGCGCGGTCCGCCAGCCATTCGTCGCGCACGCGCAGGCGCGGCAGGGCCTGCTTGAGGACGATCCGCTGGTCGCCGTCCTCGACCAGCACGACCGTGTTGGAGACACCGCCCGCCAGAAGGCGAGCCATCGCCGCCGGCGACAGCTCGAGGCGCCCGTCGAGGAGCCCAACGGCGCTGTCGGCGCTGAGGTCTATCGGCGCCGACATCAATTGCCGGGCATGCCCGAGACCGGGGGCACGTCGCGATCCGGCTTCGGCTTGCCCCGCAGGATCGACCATGGCCGTTGGCGCAGGTCGGAGCTCAGGGCCTCGATATTCTCGGAAGTGGCGCGAAAGTTCTCGATGACTTCGCTGATGTTGCCTTCGTTGACCAGCAGCAGGGCCCGCGCGTCCTTCAAGAGCAGCTGCGCGTCGCGCAGGGCGCCCTCAAGCTCGTTCAAGCCACTTTTGAGCGGCTCGCGCGTCTCGTCCACGGTGCGGTTGATGTTGAGCACGGTGTCGTCCGCGTCCAGCGCCAGCCGTTGGAAGTCGGCCGTCAGTTCCTCGATCCGCGTCAAGGTGTGGCTGAGCTCAGTCGTCAGGCTGTCTATCTTCGGCGTTTGCGTCTCTAGGAATTCATTCGTGTTTTCCAACATCCGCGCAACGTTGCGCTGGTTCTGCTCGCCGGTTAGCTCCTGCAGGTTTCCCAACAGGACGCGCAGGTCGTCGATCACGGTGGTGATTCTGGCGTCCATGCTCACCATCAGCTCCACTGCGTCGTCTGCTACCGTCGCCACCTTGCGCGTCAGGTCCGTAAAGGTAAGCGCTTCCACGGACGGAACCACTCCTCCGGGCTCGATGCGCGGGGCAGAGCTGGACCCGGGCATGACCTCCAAGTAGTTCTGCCCCAGAGCGTTCAAGCTGGCGATCGTGGCCACCGACTGCTCGTTGACGGGAATCTCCGTCAGCAGTTCGAAAACGACCTCGGTCTTGGTCATGTCTTCCGCCCAAGGCTCGACGGATTGAATCGTGCCGCCCTTGCGGCCGCCGAAGCGCACCAGGTTCCCGGCATCCAAGCCACCGATGTAGCTGAAGTACGTGCGGTACGTATGGGTCCGGCCGGTGAAATGGACGTTGGCCGCGATCAGGAACGTGGTGACCGAGATCGCGAGCGCCGCGATCACCAGCAATCCGACTTTGGCTTCGTTGGTCAATCAGGCCCCCACGATGTATCGGCTTGACGCCTCGCTAGGCTGGTCCGCCTCGCGTCGGATAAACTGCTGGACGCGCGGATCGGGGTTGCTGCGAATTTCGTCCACGGTTCCGACAGCCAAGATCTTGCCCTCGTAGATCATACACATGCGATCAGCGATCAGGAAGGCGCTGGTCAACTCGTGCGTCACGACAACGATCGTGATCGAAAAGGCGGACTTCAAGTGCAGGATGAGGTCGTCAAGCCCCGCCGCGATGACGGGGTCCAGACCCGCGGACGGCTCGTCGAAGAACAGGATCTCCGGATCCAGCGCCAGCGCGCGTGCCAGCGACGCGCGCTTGCGCATTCCGCCCGAAAGCTGCGTTGGGTACAGATCCTCGACATGAGTGAGGCCGACCTGTTGCAGCTTGATGCGGACCATGACCCGGATCGTGGACTCCGCCAGAGTGCTGTGCTCAAGCAGCGGTAGCGCCACGTTGTCGCCGACTGTCATCGAGTTGAACATGGCGGCGCTCTGGAACGACACGCCCATTGATCGGCGCAGCGCTGTCAGTGTCGTGCGCGACGCCGTGCCCAGATCGACTCCCTTGACGGTGACGCTGCCCTCTGCCGGGCGCTCCAGTCCCTCCATGTGCCTCAGCAATGTAGTCTTGCCAGAGCCGGAGCCTCCCAAGATCACCATCGTCTCGCCCTGATAGATGTCGAGACTGACTCCGTCCAGCACTGTGCGCTCGCCATAGCGGACTTTCAAGTCGCGGACCGAGATCACCGGATCACGGCCGGCTTGGCGGGGCAGGTCGCTCCGCTTGGTGGTCGATCCGGTCGCTTCGGTCATCGCCAGAAGAAATAGAAGAAGGTCGTGCAGAGCAGGTCTGCCAGCACCACCAAGAAGATGGATTTCACCACGGCGCTGGTTGTGGAGTGGCCGACGCCCACCGGTCCGCCGCTGACCGTGAAGCCTTCCAAGCAGCTTACGTGCACGATGATCGAGCCGAAGATCACCGCCTTGACCAAGCCGCTGACGATATCCCGCATGAGCAGGATCTCAGCCGTGCGCGAGAGGTACGCCAACAGCGTCAGGTCCAGCGTGAAATACGCGAACACGCCGCCTGCCAAGATCCCGGAAAACACGCTCATCACGGTGAGGCAGGGCAGCATCACAAGCATCGCCAGATACTTGGGCACGAGAACGAAATCGATTGGGTCGAGGGCCATCGCTCGTAGCGCGTCAAGTTCCTCGGTGACCGCCATCGTGGCCACCTCGGCCGAGATCGCCGAGCCGGACCGGCCGATCACCACGATCGCAGCCATCAGGGGGCCGAGTTCGCGCGTCATCGTGGTGCCGACCATGGTGACGATGGCTTCCATGGCCCCGAAGCGGCGCAATTCCGCGCCCGCTTGCAGAGCCATGATCATGCCGGTGGCGCCCGACACCAAACACAGCACGGGCAAGGATCGAACCCCGATATCGCCCATCTGGCGCAGCGTGCGCTGCCAGCGCAGGCCGCGTCCCTGGAACGGGCTGGCACGCACCGAGAAACGCAAGCAGTACCAGAATTGAATAGCCAGGCGGCCGATGTACTCGGCCTGCCGGATCGAGAAACGACCCACGGATTCAAGCAACGTCATGCCGCGCGAGCGCTCGGGCCAACTCAGGCCCTCAATGCATCTTCCTCCGAGTCATGCACTTCGAACACATCGATCAGCCGGGTGCTGCGCAGCACTTGGATCGGCCCCTCTCGGAGGCCGGCAAGCCCGAACCTGACTCTCCGGCGCGTGGCGAGTTGCAGGCCCTCGACCAGGCTCGCCACGGCGGAGCTGTCGATGTAGGTCGTTTCCGACATGCTGACGAGTACCCGACCCTGTGAGCAGTTCTCCAGCAGGCTGAGGACAGCCTCGCGCAACTGCGTCGAAGACGCCATGTCGGCGTCGCCCGCGACGCGCACAACAGCGGCTTCCGCCATCTGCTCGATGTCTATCCGCAGCATCTCGCTTGCGCCCTCCCTTCAAGACTCGGCCACATGCTGCAGCAAGTGCTTTCTCAAGTACATGCGATTCTGGCCGTCCTCGCGCCGGTACTCGATCTCGTCCATCAGCGCGCGGATCATGTACAGGCCCCGCCCCCCGGCACGCAACTCGTCGGGCGGGAGAAGCTCGCGCGAGAGAAATTCAGCCTCTATGCCATCGTCGCAGATGCGCACTTCGATCATCTCGCCGTCCCGCCGGCAAGCGATCTGGATAGGACGTGTGGTATCGCCCCCGTAGCCGTGGCGCATGACATTCGACACCGCTTCGTTGACGGCCAGCACCACTGCGGTCGCCGACTCCTCGCGAGCGCCGAACACGAGACAGCTCTGCTCGACCACCGCGCGGACCAAGCGCAGCCACTTCGGATCGCTCACGATCCGCACAGCAACTTCCCCGAACATGGCTGGCCTTGCTCGACGTCTGGAAGCCGTAGGAAGCCCCCACCAGACGTGGCGGATTTTAGCACGGGCCGTAAGCTCCACGAGGACGCGGGCGGGGGACGGCTCTGCTATCGTGGCTAGGCGTGGCGGTCGTGGAGGCGAGGAGGCTGGCCTTCGACCTGCTTTTGCGTGTCGAGCGGGACGGGGCTTATTCGGATGAGTTGCTGCATTCACGGCGGCTGGAGGGAATCGGCGCTCGCGCGAAGGCCTTTGTCACCAAGACAGTGCTTGGATGCCTGAGGCGGCAGGGCGAACTCGACCACCTGATCGCCGCCAAGACGAGCCGGTCCCTGGAAGCCATGGATGCCGAAGTGGTGACCGCCTTGCGGCTCGGGGCGTATCAAATGCGCCACATGGACGGCGTCCCGGATCATGCCGCCGTCTCTCAGTCCGTTGAACTGGTGAGACAAGCACGCAAGGGATCGGCCGCGGGATTGGTAAACGCGATCCTGCGCCACCTGCCCCCGCTTCCGCCATCGGCCGAATCCGCGCGCCTGTGCCATCCCGACTGGCTGCTGCGACGCTGGCAGAGAGAATTCGGCTCCGACACGTGCGAGGCGCTGCTGCAAGCCAACCTGCGGCAGCCCGCGACATATTTCCGGCTGCGCCCGTCAGCAGACGCGGCTGAGGTGCTGGCCCGCCTGGAGAGCGCGGGAGTGTGGGCAGAGCAGACGGATCTGGCCCGCGCCTATCGTCTCGCACAGGGAAGCGTGCCGGCCGCCCGGCAGGCAGCCGGCGATGCGCTCGGCTTTCAGGACATCAATTCGCAGCGCGTCGCCGAGTTGCTGGCAGGTTCGCCGGGCTCGCCGGTGCTGGACGTTTGCGCAGCGCCGGGCGGCAAGTCCCGCCAGCTTGCCGAAGGCGCGCCGGTGGTGGCCGGCGACAGGCGCGTAAGACGCTTGCATGCAATGCGCCGGCTGGGCAGCCGGAGAATTCAACTGCTGGCCCTGGATGCCGAGCGTCCGCTGCCGTTTCGGCGGAAGTTCGATCGCATACTGGTCGACGCCCCATGTTCCGGCACAGGCACTCTGGCGCGCAATCCGGAAATCAAGTGGCGCCTCAAGCCGGACGATCTCGATTCGCTCAGCGCTCGACAAGCGCGCATCCTGAAGAATGCCATGGACGCGCTGGCGCCCGGCGGGCAGATGGTCTACGCGACCTGTTCGCTGGAACCGGAGGAGAACCAACATGTCGTCGCCAAGGCCGTCGCAGCGCGAGCGGGCTGGAAGGCCACCCAAGCCCTGTCGACCATCCCGGGCACAGACCCTGGCGACGGGTTTCAGGCGTGGCGCATTCTGCGGCCGGCTGCGTAGCGCCCGGCTCCACGGCTGGGCTGTCGTGGCGGTCGCCGGGATCGCCTTCCTCGGCACGATCTCGAGTCCGCCGTCCCTGCTCGACGACGTGGATTCCGCCTATGCCCAGATCGCGCGCGACATGCTGCAATCCGGGGACTGGGTCACGGCGCGTCTCAACGGAGTGCCGTACTTCGACAAGCCGCCGGGCCAGGTGTGGGCGATCGCGCTGTCGTTCGCAGCGTTCGGCGTGCACGACTGGGCGGCACGCCTACCCGCGGCTCTAGCCGCCGTACTGCTGTGCTGGCTCGCGTGGCGCCTCGGGCGGTGGTCGCTGGGCGAGCCGGGCGGGCTCTACGCAGGCGTCGGCCTGGCCACGTGTTGCGGGCTGTTCTTATTCACCAGGGTGCGGATCCCTGACGTTTACGTGGCATGCACGACGCTCTTTGTGCTCGCGTGTTTCCTGCGCTCTCAAGAGGGCACGCTGCGACAGGCGCGAGCCCACATGCGCCGGGCCGGCGCGGCGCTGGGCGTCGGGCTGCTGTTCAAGGGTCTCGTAGCCATCGTGCTCCCGTTGGGCGCCATCGCGCTCTACATGCTCGCCGTTGGCAAGTGGCGCTCGGGCGAGGCGTGGCGGCGGCTTGGCCTGCCGAGTGCGTTCGCGATCACGCTGCTGGTCGCCGCGCCATGGCACGTGCTCGCGATCCTACGCCACCCGCCGTTCTTGGAGTTTGCGCTAGACAGCGGGCCGGGACTATACAGGGGATTCTTCTGGCGCTACTTCATCAACGAGCACCTGCTGCGCTACCTAGGGCTGCGGTACCCGGTCGACTACGACCGCGTGAACATCGCGTGGCTGTGGTTGGGGCACATCGTTTGGCTGTTCCCTTGGAGCGGCCTGCTCGTGGGATTGCACAAGCTCGGCTTGGGCGCGTCTGACCGCAAGCGTCGAACGCACTCCCTGATGCTGTGCGCTTGCGGCTTCACGCTGCTGTTCTTCTCCGCCTCGACCACCCAGGAATACTACACCTTGCCCGCCTACGCGCCCGCCGCGCTACTGCTTGCCAGCACAGCTGTATCGTCCGCCCCGCTCTTGCGGTGGTGCGCTCGCGCCGCGGCGACAGTCTGCGGGTGTGGGACCGCAGCCGCGCTAGCGGTGTTCATGATGGTCCGAAGGCTTCCGGCAGAGGGAGACATCGCCTCGGCGCTGACCAGCAACCCGGAGGCTTACACGCTCGCTCTGGGGCATTTCCACGACCTAACGCTCGCCGCGTTCGCGTACTTGCGCGGGCCGCTCGCGCTCGCAGCGCTCGCGCTCGCGCTCGGGGCCTTCGGGGGCTGGCTGCTGCGCCGGAGCTGGGCGGCGGCTGCCCTGGCATGCTCCTCCCTGCTGTTCTTGCAGGCTGCCCATTGGGCCATGGGAGCGTTCGACCCGCACCTGTCATCGCGGCCGCTGGCCGCTGCCTATCTGCGCTCTCCTCCCGGACAGTTGATCCTAGATCGCGAATACTACGCATTCTCCTCGCTGGCCTACTACACCGATCAGCCGGCCTTGCTGCTCAACGGACGCAAGAACAACATCGAGTACGGCTCCAATGCGCCCGGGGCACCTGATGTATTCCTCGCCGATTCGGACCTGCCCGACCTCTGGGCTCAGCAGCGACCCGTGTATCTCGCGGCGTTCGAAGAGGATCGCGGCCGCTTCGAGCGGCTGCTAGGGGCGGGTCGGTTGCATACCGTCGCCTCGGGCGGCGGCAAGGTCTTACTTTCAAACCTCTCCGTTCCGCCCGGACACCCTGCCAACTAGATGCTTGGGACCTGGTCCGCGCGGGACGATCCTCCCCCGATCAGACAATCCCTCGGCCCGCTAGCCGCGGGCTTGGATTCCGCGATTGATTCCGTCTGCCTGCCAATCGGAATCGAGCTCGACGCTGACAGTGCGGTCAGGCTGGCCGGGCGAACCCGCGTTCCGCTATAGTGAAGTCATACGGGCACCGGACGGATCGTTCTTCGCCACCATCACCTAGGCGCCGACCCGGAATCGCCCGCAGGGGATACCCCGATGAAACCAGGCATCCATCCCGAGAACTACAGAGAGGTCGTCTTCCGCGACGTGACTACCAACACCGAATGGATTACTCGCTCGACGGCCAAGACCGACAAGACCACCACGATTGACGGCAAGGAATACCCTCTGTACGACCTCGCGATCTCTTCGCACTCCCATCCGTTCTACACTGGCAAGCGCAAGCTCGTCGACTCCGAGGGCCGGATCGAGCGGTTCAACAAGAAATACGGACGCAAGGCCGCCGTCTGACGGGCGGGGACATCGCGCTGCAGCAGGCCGGCGCGTCGCCGGACGGGCTGGCGGCACACTCTCGTCCTTCGGCGAAAGATGTCGCGTGAGCATGAGGTGAGCATGTCGGTTGACGCACGCCGCCGAGCGTGCCTAGCCGCCGCCCTCGCGGTGCTAGCCACGCTGGGTGAGGCAACAATGGCGCAAGAGCGCCCTCCAGAGCAAGCCCTGCTGTTCGGCACAGTCTTCCGCGGTTCGTACCTGGCCTTGGAAGGGGCGCGCGTCGTGGCCTACGATGAGGCCAAGCCGAAAAAGAAGTACCGAGCGATCACGAACTACCGCGGCGAGTACAGGATCCGCGTGCCGGCCGGTGACGCCACGTACGTGGTCACTGCCAGCGCGCCGAGATTCGCCCAAAGCCAACGCACCGTGACGGTCTATGGCATCGAGAAGTCGACCGCCAACCTGATCCTCGAACCGCGCAAGAAGGGCGGTCGAACGAAGAATCGGCCTGATTCGCAGTAGGATAAGAGCACACATGCAACGCACACGCCGCAGCCTGCTGTTGCTGGGCACCGTGTCGGTCGTCCCGCTCGCCCATGCCCAGTTCACGGGCTTCAAGAAAAAGAAGAAAGTGGACCCGACCCGCTCGGTCAAGGGCCAGGTCACTGACGAACACGAGGAGGGCATCCGCGGCATCGTGCAGTTGAAGCACACGCGCACGCTCGACGTGAAGTCATTCCACACCAACGACAACGGCGACTACTACTTTCACGGCCTCGACCCGAACGTGGACTACGAGCTCAAAGCCTTGGCCGAAGGCAGGCAAAGCAAGACGCGCACAGTGTCAAGCTTTGACAGCCGCAGCGAGCTGATCTACAACTTCAAGCTCAAGCCCGAGAACTGAGTCTTGGCACCCCGCCGGTCCTGCTAGCCGCTGCAGTTGCACCAAGGTGACGCCGCGCTCGGGCGCGCCTTGGCCTAGGCCAGCGACGCGCCGCAACCCTCGCCAGCGGACTGAATGCGACTGTCATGCAGGCGGCGTGCCAAGCGCGCTTGCGCGCAGCGATCGCCGCCGATTATGGGTTCTGCCCGGCCGTTTCTGCAATTCATGTCCGCAAAGGTGCCCTGTCGGAAGCTTGGCAACCGGACTCGTGCGGCAATGGGAGTTACCATTAGCTTGTCCGGCTCGTCCGAGATAATGAGCAGACGCACCAGCAGATCGGGGAAGATAACGATGCCGCATTGCAAGTTGAACCTACTCAGGGCGGTCGCCGTGCTCGGCACTGTGGCGTTGCTAGCACCCGCGGTCGCCACGCTGCAGGCCCAAGGCCCGATCGGCGACCAGCCGAGAAGGCCGCGGCCAGACGCCCCGCGCAGGCCTGGGACCGTTCCCGGGCCGGGAAGCCCACCCGATGCGCCCGCGGATCTGCCGCGCGTGCAAACCCGCGCCCCGCAGCGGGCGCCTGAGCAGCAGCCTCTGTTCACCGCCGACACCAATGTGGTCACCGTGGACATCGCGGTACTGGACAACAAGGGGCAGTTCATTCCCAATATCCCTCCCGGCAACTTCCAGATCTTGGAGGACGGCGTTCCGCAGAAGATCATTAGCGTGGGTCCGACCCAGGCCCCTGCCACGGTGGCCCTGCTGATCGAGTTCAGCAACCGCTGGCAGAGCTACTGGAGCGAAACCTGGTACCAGACCCTCACCGCGACCTACGGCTTTGTCGAAACGCTGCGCCCGGAAGACTGGGTCGCGGTGATCGCCTACGACCTGCGGCCGGAAATCCTAGCCGACTTCACCCAAGACCGGCGGGAGATCAACAACGCCCTGCAGCGGCTCCGCATCGCGGCCTACAGCGAGTCCAACCTCTTCGACGCGCTGGCCGACACCGTCCAGCGCATGTCCGAGATCGAGGGGCGAAAGGCCGTCGTCCTGCTCTCGAGCGGCGAGGACACCTTCAGCCGGCTGAACTTTTCGCAAGCGCGCAAGATCGTGCAGGAGGCCGGCGTCACGGTACACGCCATCGGCCTAGGCCAGATGCTCAAGGAGATGCTGGATTCTTACGGTTACGTCGGGGGAGCGACTCGCATCGGCTGGCTGCAAGCGGACAACCAGTTGCGCACATTCACTAAGGAAACGGGCGGCTTCTCGTTCTTCCCGCGCTTCTATGGGGAGTTCCCGACGATCTTCCAGAGCTTGAACTACCTGATGCGCAACCAATACACGGCGGTCTACCAGCCGTCCAACACCAAGCGCGACGGAACGTTCCGCAAGATTACCGTGCGCTTGGTGGACCCAAACACCAACAAAGAACTGCGAATCACCGGCAAGAAGAACAAGCGAATCAAGTACCAGATCGTCGCGCGCACGGGCTATACAGCACCTCGCGAGGTGGAATAGACACCGCCGGCCGCGGCCCCGGAGCCCGACCTCCAGCGTGCGCCGCCTCGCATTCTGTCGAACCTTCGCGAGAGTGTTGAGGCTCTTCCTTGGGTGTTTGCTATAGTCTCCAAAACCATGTCTCGCGTCCCCGCACGCCCGAAGGTCTTGCTCATTGATGACAATCGCATCGGGTCTCGCGCGCGCCAGGCGATCCTGCGAGATCTAGGGTACGAGGTCGAAGTCTCAGAGAGCGGCGCGGCCGGCTTGGAGCGTTTTCAGGAATGTGCCGATGACGCCCCCTTCAGCGTCGTCGTCACTGACTATCGGATGCCCGGCATGCGGGGCGACGAGGTGGTTCGGCGGCTCCGGGAGCTGGCCCCGGACGTGCCCGTGGTGATCCTGTCCGGCCATGTGCGGACCTTCGCGCTGACCGCGGAGTCCACGGGGGCCGATGTCGTGCTCGAGAAGGGGCCGCGCGAGCAGAACGATCTGGCGGGCACGATCTTGAGGCTCGTCCCGAGCGACCCGCCGCGCAAGCCACTCGGGCATGAGGCCGAGTCCGGCCGCGCCATGCGGCAAGCTCCGCGCAGACGGGCCCGCAGGCAGTGATACGATCGGGCAACGCCTGCCAGACACCGGATACATCGTCAATGACAAGCTTCACCTGGCTCGGCCACTCCACGTTTCACATCAGGGTCGGGGACGGCCCGGCGATCCTGATCGACCCTTGGCTGACAGGCAACCCCGCCTTCCCGTCCGGCTACGACGTCTCGCCCGTCGATATGGTGCTGATCACTCACGGACACTTCGACCACCTGGATCTGAGCGACCTGCGGTCGCTCGTCGAGAAGTTCGAGCCGGAGATCGTTTGCAACGCCGAGATTTCGATGTGGCTGGAGTCCAAGGCCGTCCCGAACGCGGTCGGCATGAACAAGGGCGGCTGCTACCACAGCAAGGGCGTGCGGGTCTCGATGACGCAAGCCCAGCACAGTAGCTCGATCCTAGAGGACGGCAAGATCATCTATGCCGGCGAGCCTGCCGGCCTAGTCGTCCGCCAGCCCGACGGCCGCGCCTTCTATCATGCCGGCGATACCAACGTGTTCAGCGACATGAGCCTGATCCGGCGCCTCTACGAGCCCGACTTGGCCATGCTGCCCATCGGAGACCGGTTCACGATGGGACCGAAGGAAGCAGCCTTGGCCTGCGAATTCCTGCAGCCGAAGCTAGTGATCCCGATCCACTACAAGACGTTTCCCCTGCTGACGGGGACCGCGGCCAAGCTCAGGGAGGAACTCGGCGCCGAGTCCGGGGTAGAGGTGCGCGAGCTGGAGCCCGGCGTGGCCTTCAACTGGTGAGCGAAGGCGCGACGCTCAGCGCTTGGAAAGCCCTGAATAGGTCTCGTCGTCCGCAGCCTCGGTCGTGACCGGCAGCCCGCGCCGAGCCCAGCCGTCGTAAACGATCTGCCCCAGCGGATTGGATTCGCCGTCGAATCCGCCGCGCATGTCAACGACATCGGTGAAGCCATTCGCCTGCAGTACTTGCGCGGCACGCATCGATCGCCCGCCCTTCAGGCAAGCAGTGATGATCTTGGCATCCTTGCCCAGCGCCCGCTCGCAGACGTCGACGAACTCCTCGTTCGGCTGCATGCCGATTGCAGTCCGATGCAGCAAGGGGATGTTCTTGGCTCCGGGCGCGTGGCCTTGCTCGAATTCGGGGATTGAGCGCACGTCCAAGTAGACGTAGCCCTCTCCCGACTCAAGCAGGTCGCGTGCCTCGTCCGGTGAAATGCGCTTGAGTTCCATGGTCGCCTACGCTTCACGCTCGCTGATTCGACCATGCAATGTCAAATCGCCCGCTGGGAATGGCGGCGGAAACGCCCAGCGGCGGGCATTCACCCGAGTGCAGCGCTCGTGTTGCGCCTGCGCCCTCAGCGCTGCTGACGAGACGGCGGCCCTGCGCGCAGCAAGACACTCTCGGCCCGGTTGCAGCGGCGCTGCAATCCGGGGCGCCAGTCCAAGGCACAGAGTCCATTGTCTAGGCCCACATCCCGTTTCAGGCCTTCGCGGGACGCGGCACGGGCCTCGGCGGGAATCGGCTCGCCTTCTCGCGGCTCTCCCCTCATCTTGCCCGCCGCTAGCCTGACTCGCTATGATCGGCCATTCGCCGACCATGCCTGCCAATCCCGAAATCTCGGTGGTCATCCCCGTCCGCAACGAGGGGGAATCCGTCGAAGAGCTAGCGCGACAGCTGCAGGCCGTGTTGCCGGAAGACTACGAAATCTTGTTTATCGACGACGGCAGCACCGACACGACCTGGCAGCGCTTGACGGCACTGCACTCCCCCGGACGAATTCGGCTGGTCAAGTTCCGCGCCCAATCCGGCAAGTCTGCCGCGCTGATGGCGGGCTTCGCGCGCTGCACTGCGCCGGTTGTCTTCACGATGGACGGTGACCTGCAAGACGACCCGGCCGAAATCCCGGCCTTTCTCGCCAAGCTCGCCGAGGGATATGACTTGGTCTCGGGCTGGAAGAGGGTACGCCGCGACCCCCTTCACAAGGTCGTAGCTTCGCGCCTCTTCAATTTCGTGATGCGCTCCGCCACGGGCCTTGGGCTCCACGACATGAACTGCGGGTTCAAGTGCTACCGGTCGGAGGTGGTCAAGAGCTTGAAGATCTATGGGGACCAGCACCGGTTCATCCCAGTCTTTGCCGCGCACCAAGGCTACCGCGTCACCGAGATCGTAGTACGCCACCGAGCGCGTCGTTACGGCCGCTCGAAGTACGGCCTGAGCCGTCTGGCCAAAGGCTTCGTCGATCTGGGAACCGTGCTGCTGAGGACTCGGTTTCGCGACCGTCCGGCACACGCATTCGGATACCTGGCCCTGTGCTGCGGCTTGGGAGGGGCTGGGCTGCTCGGCTTGGCTTTGTCGCCGTGGCTTCACCCCACGGTTTCGTTGGCAGCCACGGCGTTCGCCGTCGCCTTGGGCAGCGGCGCATTGGCCTTTCTGGCCTTGGGCTGGGTCGCGGAGTGCGCGCTCCACAACGCGGCTGATCCGTCGCCGCTGCTAGCAGCGGCGATCGAGGAGACCCGTGACTAAGCGCGCACTGCCCGTCCTAAAGGCCCTCGTGCCCCTAGTCTTGGCCTGGTTCATCGGCCGCATGATCTATGGCAATTGGCAGGAGGTGCGGGCGGAGCCGTGGCGGCTCGATCTGCCCTGGCTCGCGGTGTCGTTCGCGCTTGGGGCCGCGTGGCATCTGGTTCGACCGCTCGGCTGGACGCGCCTGCTGAGGGGCTTCGACCACGTCGTGCCGTATTGGGAGATCTACCGCATCTACCGCAAGTCCGAGCTGAGCCGCTACGTTCCAGGCGGCATCTGGCAATTCGCCGCCCGCATCTACCTTACGCGCCGCCACGGCGTGAGCGCGGCGGCCTGCCTGGCTGCGACGATACTCGACATGACCTTGGCCGCACTCGCCGCCACGGTCGTGGCCGCTTGGCATGGCGGCGTGGCATCCTCCTCGCTGGCCGAGTGGCAGCGCTACGCCCTGTTCGCGTTCCCCCTGCTCGCCTGTGCGGTCGTATACCCCCCGGTATTCAACGCTTGGGCAGTGCGCTTGGCTCGCTTGCTCAAGCAGCCATTCCGCCCGCTCGAGATCCGCACGACCCGCATGCTGGGCATCTGGGCCCTGTACGTCGTGATGTGGGCGCTGCTGGCGTTTGCAATGGCCAGCTTCGCCCGTGCCCTGCTGCCCGGCCTAGACGCCGGGCGCTTCGCCTACATCGCGGGCTCTTACGCCTTGGCTTGGGTGACGGCCCTGATTACCATGGTGGCGCCTGCAGGGATGGGCGTCCGAGAAGGCATACTCGGGCTGCTGCTGTCCCAAGCGATCGCCGCCGGCACGGCGATGACCCTGGCTGTTGCGATGCGGCTTTGGGTGGTGACCATGGAATTGGCTTGGCTGGCGGTCGGGCTGCTGATGCCTCGAACCGCCCAGCCCGATCAAGCCTAGAGCTCGCGGACCGCGATGTTGCGGAAGCGGTGCTCCAAGCCCGGACTACAGCGATTCCCGCCGTGAACCTGCACGGCGATGGCTCCCTCGGTGGCGCCTTGCGGTAGGCGGTTCTTAGAGTCCCTGAAATCCGTGATTTTCGAGCCGTTGAGCCAGACTTCGATGTGGGGCGCCTCGCCCTGAA
Source organism: Bryobacterales bacterium (assembly GCA_028819215.1). GTDB lineage: Bacteria > Acidobacteriota > Terriglobia > Bryobacterales > UBA6623 > VXMF01. The sequence continues at coordinate 45,758 of JAPPMG010000096.1, read as the reverse complement.
TGCGGGCGCGCAGGGAATTCCAATCATCCTTCCTCCACACCTTTTCCCAGCCATCCGACCGCTGGTCGCCAAGGCTTTCCAATTGCTCCCCGTAGACGCCCCCTAGATTCCCCCCGGCGAGGTAGTCGAGCATGACCTGGTACGCCTGCCCGCTGCCCGTTGAGCGCAGGAACACGCCACCATCGCAGCCGAAATCAGGCTTGATCTCCAAGTAGACTTCGAAGTCGCCGAACTGCTCGTCCGTGAGCAGGATGCCGCCGTTCCCTTCCCGGTCCTGCTTGCCGACCAATGCGCCTTCAAACACGCGCCACTCCTTTGTGTCGCCATGGTGGCTGGTCAGGCTCATATGCCAGCCGGCAAGGTTCTGGCTGTTGAAAATCGGCCGGAATCCTTCCGGCACTTCCGCGCCGAGCGAACACGGCAGCACGGCCAGGAGCAAGCGAGCGCGGGAGATCCATCCAGTCATCTTCCCGGCCAGCGTAGCATTTTCCCGAGAGGCTTCCGCGGCCCGCTTGCCCGTTCCTACGAGGGATGGCCGGTGGCGCGACCGCCTATACTTGATTAACTCGGCCGAGTGCCGAACGGGGGGATTGCGAGCAATGGACGGATACTATGATCCAGACGACCTGCCCCGCTTTGCCGAGATGGGCAATGACGCGCCGGAACTGTGGGACAAGTTCAACTCTTGGTACGGGGCCGTCTTTCAGCCGGGCGCGCTAAGCGAGCGCGAGAAGAACCTGATCGCCTTGGCAGTGGCCCACGCCGTGCAGTGTCCCTACTGCATCGATGCGTACACGCAAGGCTGCCTTGAACAGGGCTCCAACCTAGAACAGATGACCGAGGCGGTTCACGTGGCTTCGGCGATCAAGGGAGGATCTGCGCTGGTGCACGGCTTGCAAATGCGCAACATTGCCTCCAAGATCAGCATGTAGCGATCGATGGGCAATCCCCTTCCAGCAGAGCGTCGTCCGCTTGCAGATGCCGACAGGGAATTCCGTATCCTCCAACTGGACGGCGAAACGGCCTTCCAGCCGTTCGACTCTCGCCTAGCCGAAGCGGGCATCGAACCGCTAGTCGCCGGAGGCATAGACGTCGTCCAGATCAACGTCGGCAAGTTCTGCAACCAGACCTGCAAGCACTGCCATGTCGACGCGGGCCCGGATCGCACGCAGGAAAACATGTCGCGGGAGACATTCGAGCTGTGCCTCGACGCGATCAAGCGAATCGGCCAGCCTGACGTGGACCTGACGGGGGGCGCACCCGAGTTGAACCCGAGCTTCCGCTGGTTCGTCGAGCAAGTTCGCGGGCTTGGCTGCAAAGTCGTCGACCGCTGCAATCTGACCGTGCTGGTCATGCGTTCCCAGGCCGGGTTGGCCGCCTTCCTAGCCCAGCACTGCGTCCAGGTCGTTGCCAGCCTGCCATACTTTCTCGGCAGCCGGACTGACGCCCAGCGCGGCGACGGCGTCTTCGCCAAGTCCATCCTGGGCCTGCGCAAGCTCAATGAGCTAGGTTACGGCAGGCCTGGCAGCGGGTTGGAGCTGAACCTGGTCTACAACCCCACCGGGGCTTTCCTGCCGCCGGATCAAGACGCCATCGAGGCCGACTTCCGACGGGAACTGAGCACCCGCTACCAAGTCGTGTTTAATTCGTTGTACACGATCACGAACATGCCCATCGGCCGCTATCGTGACTATCTGGTCCGCAGCGGCAACCACAAGCGCTATATGGAGCAGCTTGTCGACGCGTTCAATCCGGCCGCCGCGATGGGGGTGATGTGTCGATCAATGATCTCGGTGGGCTGGGACGGGCGCCTCTACGACTGCGATTTCAACCAGATGCTGGAACTGGAGCTGGCCTTGGGAGCGCCGCGGCACATTCGTGATTTCGACCCGGAGCGGCTCGCGACCAGGCGAATCGTCAGCGGGCAGCACTGCTACGGCTGCACGGCCGGCTCGGGTTCGAGCTGCGGAGGCCGGATCTCCTGAGCAGACCGCGGCGGCTCGAGCCTCCGGCCCCGGCTGACCCTGATGTACACTGGGGTGTCTGGCGCCGGTCGCCAGTCACGCTAGAGGAACACTGACATGCTCATCAAGCTAGCCCTTTTCTTGATCATGGCCGCAGTGATGTTGCTGTTGGCCGGCTGCGGCGGCGGCGAGGCACCGCCCGAATCTGCACCACCGGAAGAGCCGGCCGAGGCTCAAGAGGCACCGCCCGCACCAGAGCCCGAACCAGAACCGGAAGCGAAGGCAGAGCCCGAGCCGGCGCCGCCGGAAGAGCCGGCCGGGCCCCCGCGAGTTAGCCTGGAAACCGACAAGGGCACGCTGGTCTTGGAGCTGTATCCTGACCGCGCGCCGGAAACGGTGGCCAACTTCCTGCAGTACGTGGATGACGGGTTCTATGACGGCACGATTTTTCACCGCGTGATTCCGAAGTTCATGATCCAAGGGGGCGGGTTCGTTCCAGGGATGCAGGAAAAGCCGACGCGCCCCCCCATCAAGAACGAGTCCGGCTCGATGGCGAACACCAAGTACACGGTAGCCATGGCGAGGACTCCCAATCCGCACAGTGCATCGGCGCAGTTCTTCATCAACCACCAGACGAACCAATTTCTCGACAAGGAAAACGCGCGCGATGGCTGGGGCTACTGTGTGTTCGGCAAGGTGGTCGAGGGCATGGACGTGGTCGAGTCCATCGCGCAGGTGCCGACTGGAAGCAAGATGGGGCACCAAGACGTCCCGCTGACGCCGGTGATCATCAAATCGGCACGTCGCGCCGGCTAGCCGCCCGAATTTCGACTCCGGAGCCGTTCCGGCCCGTGCGGCTGAGGCTTGGCTGGGGGAACGCCCTAGCATGGCTTCGCCCTGCGTAAGGCTCGTCCGCCGCCTCCGCTCCGAGTCCTCTTCAAGCGATCAATCGCGCCGTTTGCGAGGCAGCAGCCCGATCGCCACAGCCCCCAGCGCCGCTAGGCCGAACACAGCCCACAGCGCCTGCGAGTAGCCCGCCAAGCGACCCGCTAGCACGGCGATGAAGCGAGGCGTCCAAAACTGCAAGATCGTGTCGCTCGGCAGGATCGCCGACATGGCCTTGCCCAGCGAGCGCAAGCCGAACTGGTCGGCAGCCATCAGCGGGATCAGCATGTAGTCCGCGCCCATTGCGAGGCCAAACACGATCGCAAACAGGAAAACCATGTTGGGCTGCTCCGGCGTCACCAGAAATAGCAAGGGAATTGCGAGGGCCACGATGATGTAAGTGGCCAGCATCACATACTTGCGCGGCAGCTTGTCAGCGAGCCAACCAGCAAGCAGCCGGCCCGAGATGCTGGATAGCAGATACGTATAGGAAGCCCTTGCCCAAACATTGTCCCTCGCGACCTGGTCGGTGAATCCCTGTTCTTCGTAGACGAACTTCATCAGAAAGTTGACGGCGGCGATCGACCCGATCGAGGCCGCGCTACCTACCAGCAGCAACCAGAACGAGGAACGGCGGGAAAGCTCCCCAAAGGTCTTTGCGGACTCTGTCTCCGCCAACTCCCCGGCCGCGGCCGCTACTTCGGCATCACCCGCACTTTGCGCGCCATCGGGTAGCTGCCCCATATCTTCGGGCTTATCGCGGATCACGAAGAACGCCAGCGGCCACGCGATCATCATCAGAAAGCTCAATGCCCGGAGCGCGTCAGTATAGTGGTCCAATGTTCTGGTCAGGTAAGGCGTGAGCAGGTTACATGCCGCACCGATCACGGCCACGCCCACATATGCGATCCCCATGGCCATGCCGCGACGACGCTTGTACCAGTTCGAGATGATGACTTGGTGCGGAATCGGACCTGACAGGAAGTACCCGGCCATGTAAACGCACCACGCGGCGTAATACTCGTACTGGTTTCCGCTCAGCCGGCCGAACCACTGAAACGAGAGGAACGTCAGGAAGGTGCCGATCAGGATCAGCTTGCGGGGCGACGTCTTGGGCACGATCACCGGGCCGATCCAGATGGTCAGCAGCACGGCGATTGGCGCGCCCAGCGTTACCAGTTCCACCGGCCAGGAGTGGCCGTCGCGGAAATAGTCAAAGAAGAAGGCGATGTTGTAGTAGGGAAATCCCGTGGACAGGCCGAACGTAACGAAGCAGCTGGCAATGATCCACGGGCCGAAGAATTTCTTGCTGGACGATTCCATGAGGTTCCCGCCTCCGAGGCGAACTAGCCAGTGTATCCGATACGGCAAGCCGGGGTAGCGGTTCGCGCCCTACGCTGGGGTTATGCTGAAATTGCGGCCGCTGCCTGCCGATGTGCCCGAGGTCATGCGCCGCTGCTAGATCAACAGTGCAGGAACGTGGCCCCAGTATTGCCAACGCGCTGCTGGCCATGGCGGCATTTGTCGTCGTGGCAGCGGGCATCAAGCTCGCAGCGGTGATCGTGGTCCCGTTCTTGCTCTCGGTCTTTCTCGCGATATTGGCCGGGCCGCCCGTGTTCTGGCTTCATCGCCATCGCGTGCCCCGCTGGCTTGCAATCTTGATGGTGATTCTCAGCATCGGCGGCGTTGTGGGTTTGGTCGGCCTGCTCGCGGCAGCCTCGCTCAGCGATTTCGCGAACAGCATGCCGGGCTACCAAGCGCGCCTGCTGAGCGCTTGGGAGCAGGCGCTGGCAAGCTTGGAAGACTGGCTGGCGAGGATTGGCATCCAGCAGATTTCCGACAGCGTGTGGGATCAATCGGATCTGAATCGGATCCTCGGCTCGACGGCCCAGCTGGCCGGAGCGACCCTGCTGCAATTCGGGAACATCGTCACCAAGTCGCTGATGGCGGTGCTGACCGTAACGTTCATGCTGCTGGAGGCGTTCCGGCTCCCCAAGAAACTCCAGCCTCTCCTGGCGGGGTCCGGCCGGACGTGGGAACACTTCGAAGCGTTCGCGAGATCGGTGCAGAAATACCTCGCCATCAAGACGCTGACCAGCCTGGCGACCGGGACCGCGATCACCCTGTGGGTCTGGATGCTGGGGGTAGACTACGCGATCTTCTGGGGCCTGCTCGGTTTCCTGCTCAATTTCATCCCCAACATCGGCTCTTTCATCGCCGCGATTCCGGCCGTGCTGACGGCCGCCGTGCAGTATGGAGGGGGCACCGCATTCGTGGTTGCCTTGGGATACGTCGCGATCAACGTCGTCATCGGCGGCCTGATCGAGCCGCAATTCATGGGGGACGGCGTCGGCTTGTCGCCGCTGGTGGTGTTCATGTCATTGGTGTTCTGGGGCTTCCTGCTCGGCCCGGTCGGCATGCTGCTCTCCACGCCGTTGACCATCAGCGTGAAGCTGGCGCTGGAGGGCTACCCGGACGCGCGCTGGATCGCCACGCTGATCGATTCGGGCAAGACCTGATTGCCGCCCGAAGAAGAGCGGAAACGACCGCGGCACGGGCGCTGTCGGGTACAATTGTTGCGGGCACCCCGCCGATGAGACTCTTAGCCGCGACCTTGCTGCTCGCGATGCCATTGACCTTGGCGGCGGCGGAGTATAGCGACCGCGAGCGCAGCTTCTGGTCGTTCCAGCAGCGCCAAGCTGCCGTTCCACCGGTCGCTGACTCCGATTGGGTTTCAAGCCCGGTCGACGCCTTCGTCTGGAACCGGCTTGCGGCCGCCGGACTGCGGCCTGCACCGGAGGCCCGGCGCGTCGCGCTAGCTCGGCGAGCCTACTTTGACGCCACTGGCTTGCCGCCAACGCCTGCAGAGTTGGAGGCATTTGTCAGCGACCGATCGCCCGACGCCTGGGAGAGGCTGGTGGACCGCCTGATGTCCAGCCCCCGCTGGGGCGAGCGCGCCGCCCAGCGCTGGCTGGACGTGGTGCGATTCGCGGAGACCGAAGGGTTCGAGTACGACCGCTACCTGCCCGGATTGTGGCGCTACCGCGACTATGTGATCGAGTCTTTCAATCGCGACAAGCCGCTGGACCGCTTCATCGCGGAGCAACTCGCCGGCGATGAGATGGCTGCGGTCGGGCCGCAATCGCAAGCGGACCGAGAGATGCTGGCTGCAGCAGGATTCCACCGCCTCGGACCCGTCCGCCGCAACGCCGGCAACCAAGAGGTGGCCTCGAGCCGCAACGAAGTCCTCACCGAACGGACCGACATCGTCGGGACGGCGCTTCTCGGCCTGACCGTGGGCTGCGCGCGCTGTCACGACCACATGTTCGACCCCATCCGCCAGGTCGATTACTACCGGTTGCAAGCCTACTTCGGCGCGTCGCGCGAAGCGAATCTGGTGTTCGACTCGGACTCCACCATTGAAGAGTGGCAAAAGGCGACCAAGGAAATCGCCACGAAGATGAAGTCCCTGCGCGGGGAGATCAAGCTGGCCGAGGGTGAGCAGCGGCTGCGCCTGCAGGCCGAGCATGACGCCCTCGAGTCGCAATTGCCGGAACCGCCGCCGACGCTAGCGACGGTGCAGAACGGTTCCGAGGACCGCAATCAGGTTCGCCTGCTCGACCGGGGCGACCACACAAAGCCGCTCCAGCCGGTCGACCCCCGCCCCCTGGGAGTGCTGCTTCCCGAAGACGCCCCGACGCTCCCTCCGGACGTAGAGAACCCGCGCTCACGCCTGGCCGGGTGGATCACGTCTCCCGGGCACCCCCTGACCGCGCGCGTGGCGGTCAACCGGATCTGGCAGGGCTACTTCGGCCGGGGGATCGTCGACACTCCGAACGATTTCGGCGCCATGGGCGGACGTCCCAGCCATCCGGCCCTGCTCGACTACCTCGCCAACGAGCTCGTCGAGTCGGGCTGGAGCGTCAAACACGTGCATCGGCTGATCCTGACCAGCAGCGCCTATCGGCAAGCCTCTCACAACCCGGCCCAGGAAGAGCGCGGAATGCAGCAGGACGCGTCCAATCGACTCCTGTGGCGCGGTCCTCGCCGCCGCCTAGGCGCCGAGGAGGTGCGCGATGCAATGCTTGCCGCTGCCGGAGAGATCAATCTCGCATACGGCGGCAAGAGCGTCATGCTGCCCGTTGAAGACGCGTTGGTGGATCTCTTGTACGACCCGACCCAATGGCGTGTGCCCGCCGACCCAGCCCAGCACCGCCGCCGATCGATCTACCTGCTCGCGAAGCGCAACCTGCGCCTGCCGTTCATGGAAGTCTTCGACCAGCCGGCGCTGCTCACCAGCTGCGCCCGCCGCGAGTCGAGCACGCACGCGCCGCAATCGCTGGAACTGCTTAACGGATCGATCTCGAACGAGCTTGCCGCGCGGTTTGCCGCTCGGCTCGACCGGGAAGCCGGCCGCGACCTAGACAGCATCGTCAATCAGGCGTACCTGCTTGCCGCCGGCAGACCTCCGACCGACGATGAGGCGCTGATCGCGCGCAACTTCCTCGCCGACAATTCGCTGCGCGAGTTCGCCCTCGCCATGTTCAACCTCAATTCGTTCCTGTACCTGAACTGATCCGGGCGCACGGTATATCCAGTTCCAGGCCGTATCCCTCTGTGTTCCGCAAGATATTGGTAGCCAACCGCGGCGAGATCGCGGTGCGGATCATACGCACGTGCCGCGAAATGGGCATCGCAACGGTCGCCATCTATTCGGACGCCGACCGCGAGGCAAAGCACGTCCGACTAGCCGATGAGGCCTGCGCCGTCGGCGCCGCCCCTCCGGCCGAGAGCTACCTCAATATCGACCGCGTATTGGACGCGGCCGGCTCGGCGGGAGCGAATGCCATCCACCCAGGCTATGGCTTCCTCAGCGAAAACGCGGAGTTCGCCCAAGCCTGCGAGGGCGCGGGGATCAAGTTCATCGGGCCGCCCGCAGCTGCGATTCGCTCCATGGGAATCAAGACGCGCGCCCGCGAGCTCATGTCGCAGGCAGGCGTCCCGGTTGTTCCCGGCACGCCAGAGGCAACGGATTCTCGCCAAGCCGCTGCCTTGGCCAGTCAGATCGGCTACCCGGTGATGCTCAAGGCGTCCGCCGGCGGCGGCGGCAAGGGGATGCGCCTAGTAGAGTCGCCTGCACAGCTCGAGAGCGCCTGGGAACAAGCGCAAGGCGAAGCCCTAGAAGCGTTCGGGGACGGTGCAGTGTACTTGGAGAAGGCGATCCTCCGCCCGCACCATGTCGAAGTCCAAATCCTAGCCGACGAGCACGGGGCCGTGGTCCACCTCGGCGAGCGCGAATGCAGCCTGCAGCGGCGGCACCAGAAGGTGCTCGAAGAGAGCCCCTCGCCGCTGGTAGAAGCAAACCCCCATGTCCGCGAGCAGCTCTATTCGGCGGCCATCGCAGCAGCCAGCGCCATCGGCTATGCCAATGCGGGCACGATCGAGTTCCTCATGGACGCCGACTGCCGCTTCTACTTCTTGGAAATGAACACCCGCTTGCAGGTCGAGCATCCCGTCACCGAACTGGTGACGGGAATGGATCTTGTCAAGCAGCAGGTCCGCGTGGCGGCCGGCGAAACGCTGGGCTTCTCCCAAGAAGCGGTCCGGTTTCGCGGCCACGCCATGGAGTGCCGCGTGTATGCGGAAGACGCCAGCGCCAACTTCATGCCTTCTCCCGGCCTGATCCGGCGCATGGCAATGCCGGGCGGTCCCGGCATCCGGGTCGATTCCGGTGCAGACGAAGGCTGGACTGTCCCGATCCAGTACGACCCATTGATCGCCAAGCTCTGCGCTTGGGCGCCGACCAGGGCGGAAGCCATCGACAGGCTGCGGGGCGCGCTGCGCGAGGCGACCATCAGCGGCATCGCCACGACCCTGGGGTTCTTTCGCGAATTGATGGAGGATCCGCAGTTCCAAGCCGGCGACATTGACACCGGGTTCCTAGCGCGCGGCATCGACCCGGCCGCGAGCGCCGCATCGGCCCCGTCGCTCGAGGCGCGTCTGGCAGCCGTCCTCGCGGTGATCCAAGCGGAGCAGGGCCGCGCTGCCGATCAAGCCTCGGCGAGCCTGCAGCCAAACTCGGCGTGGAAGCGCTACGGGAGAATCGAGAGTGTCGCGGCCCGAGGCACGGAGCGATGAAGAAGGTCGACCTCGTCGTGGACGGCACCCCGTGGAGCCTGCGCATCGGCCCGGATTCGTGCGAGATCGACGGGCGTCGTTCGGAGACGAACATTCGCTGCATAGGTCGGGACAGCTACTCGGTGATCGTGGACGGGAGCCAGCACACCGTCGTCGTCAATCGGTCCGCCCAAGGCTCGTATGAGGCCCATGTGGCCGGAACGGCGCTTGCTGTCGAGATTCGCGACCCGCGACGCCTGTCGGGTGACATGGCGGGATTGGCGGCCGGCGGCTCGCAAGCGGTACGCACGCCGATGCCCGGCAAGGTGCTGTCTGTGCGAGTGCAGGTCGGCGACGAGGTTCGCAGTGACCAAGGTCTCTTGGTGGTGGAAGCGATGAAGATGCAGAATGAGCTGCGCTCCCCCTGTGCCGGACGGGTCGCGGCTGTCCACGTCAGCGCGGGCGATTCGGTTTCGGCCGGGGACACCTTGGTGGTGGTTGAATAGGATAGAGATACGGGCTTCGTCCGCGTTCCCGGCAACTACGATGTGCAGCGAATGCCGAGACACGGGCTGGGTGCAAGTGCAGCTGCCGGGAGGCTTCACTGCGTCCAAGCGGTGCCGTTGCCACGAGGGCGGCGGAGTCGCTTCACAGTACGGCCCGCTGCGCTTGCCGCCTCGCTTTGCCGACGCCAGCTTTGACAACTTCAGTGCCGGGGTCTATGCCACGGAGCCCCAGAAGCACCAAATCCTGACCGCGGCGATGGCCAAGGGCATGCGGTTCGCTGATGGCTTTCCGATCGAGCCATCGAAAGGGCTCATTTTTCACGGCGGCACCATGGAACGGCAGACGCACCTAGCCGTGGCGACGCTGAAGCGGCTGGCAGACAAGGGCTTGAGCTGTCTCTTCTTCGAATATCAAGACTTGTTACAGGCCCTCCAGAGCCGCCCCGGCGACGCTGCCGACGAGCGTGAAGAGCTCGCAGCCAAGGTCAAGTCTGTAGACGTGCTGTTGATCGAATCGCTTGGCGAGCGCAGGCCCACGGATTGGGCCCAAGACACGATCTACTCAATCGTCAAGCATCGCTACCACAACAGGCTGGGCCTGTTGGCCACTACGGGGCTGCCGCTTGCCACGATGGCAGCGGAGACTCAGCTCGGCACGCAGGCGATGTACGCCGCCGCGCGATCCCAAGACACGCTCGCCCAGCGCATCGGACGCCAATGCGCCGAAATGCTCGAATCCATCTGTGTGCCGGTGCCAGTTGCCGTGCCGGTCACTGAACGACCCGTTGCAGTCGCATCCCGCAGCCGCGGCTGAGTCTCGGATAGCTTTCACCCTCGGCCAGGATCGTCTCGACGCCCGAGCCCGGGATGGCGTACCGCTATCAGCTCGGCAGCCGCGTTCGCGGGGATGGCCCTCGGCTCAGGAATCAGGCCAGCCCCGGACGCCGCCTCGCCAAGCACCCTGGCCGCGCAGATGCCGCCCTGGCGCAATTCGCGGACAGCCGGAGAGCCCTGCCGCTTGCCCAGCTTCGCTCCTCGCGCATCGCGGACCAAGGGGTGGTGGTAAAAGGCCGGCCGCTTGACCGCACCCAGCATCCGGGCCAGCCGCAACTGGCGGCCGGTCGACTGTAGCAGGTCTTCCCCGCGAACCACGAAATCCACGCCGTGGCGCACGTCATCGACCGTGACCGAGAATTGGTAGCTCCAGTTCCCGTTGCGATCCCGCAGCAGCAGGTCTCCGCACTGCTCGCGCGGCTCTTGCCGATGCCGGCCCAGCAACCCGTCGGTGAACGCCTCGGCGGCGGCATCCGGCTCCCATGCCAGCCGCAAGCCGTGAGGCTGCGAGGCTGGATGAGCGGCATTCCTGCACGTACCCGGGTAAGGCTGCTCGCCGAACGCCTCCGGGTCTGCGGCATCCGCGAGCTGCTTGCGGGTACAAACGCAGCGATAGACCGGGTAGCTGCGCTCCAATCGGCGCAGGGCATGCGCGAAGGCTTCGTGGCAGTCGCTCTGGCGATAGCTGCTCGACCGCTCGGCGAGCCGATTCACCGGCTCGAATCCTAGCCACTCCAAGTCACGCAATAGTTCGCGCTCATACCGGCGCTGACTCCGCTGGCGGTCATGATCTTCGATCCTGAGCAAGACTTCGGCGCCCAGAATCTCCGCTACGCCCCACACGTACAACATGTGAGCCACATGGCCCAAGTGCAGGTAACCGGTGGGACTAGGCGCGAATCGAGTCCGAAGCTTGCGATCCGGGCCGGCCACCTCTACCCGCCTTGGCCGCGTGTGAAACGGGCGGGCGCGGAGTGCCCGCCCGTTCTGCGGAAATCAGTTCAGATTGAGCGAGACCGAGTTCGACGTCCCCAAGGAGTTGGTCGCTGTGACCGACACCGCTCCAATGTCTTCAAAAGCGCCCTCGTCTACGCTAAAGTTCACCGTGGCGGTGAACCTGCCACCCGTCGCCGCTGACTGGTTGCTCTCGAAGTAGGTCGTGAACGAATCCGCGACGTCCACAGTGATGGAATCGCTCTCCAGCACCGAGCCGCTGCTGGCGGTGAATGCGAACGTCAGCGAATCAACCTGCCGCGTAGTGCTGAAGCCTGTCACTTGCAGGTTGAACCCACCTTGACCGGTGCCGGCCAAGGCGACCCGCTGCAAGACCGGTTCGGCTTCCCGCACATTGAACCGAAGTTCAGGCCTTGTGTCAGGTGTAATATCCGCCGAGGCTGAAACTACTCGATCTATGGAGGTGTTGGCGTAACCGTTCGGGACCGAGAAGAGCTGGGCGGTTAGGACGATCTCACCTGCGACCGTCCCAGTCTGGAATGCATTGGATGTCGCCTGCCCCGTGAAAATCGCCTCGGTCGTGCTAGCGAAGATGACGAAGAACGCCTGGCGCCCGCCGCTTGCCCACTGGACGGTCGGATCGGCCGCGAACCTGCGCGTCTCAACCGCCAAGTTCAAGGCTCCCACGATATCGTTCGGATAGGTTTCGGCGATGCTGACTTGCATCGAAACCTGTTCTGCTGCTCCCACCGTTCCGCCGCTGTGCGAAAAGCTCAGCGCGGGCAAAGGAAGGACTTGCACGCTATACACCAGCTCCGGTGCCGGATCCGGCGTGAGATCCGCCCCCGCGTCCGCCGTCGCAAACCGCGCCGTGACGGTCAGCTCGCCCTCGGAGGTCGGTGCAGAGAACTCGGTGGCTCGATTGTCGCCGAACATGGCCTCCGTGCCGCCCGCAGGAATCTGGAACGAGACCTGACGTCCGCCAGCCCAGGCCCCTCCGGCCCCGGCAATATCCGACGCCGTGAAGGAAAGTTCGAGCGTTCCCGCGATATCTTCCGGGTACGGTGCCGCCAGACTCAGGCCCAATGCGATGTCTTTGCCCGCATCGACCGCGCCTCCCGCTTGGGAGAATGTCACCTCGGGCAGGTTCGCGATATCGACGCTGTAGCGCACCTCGGGCGCGAGGACGGGTGTGATGTCGATGCCCCATGGGTCGGCCGCGAACCGGGCCGAAATCACGATCTCGCCCGAAACCAAGCCGGCTTGGAACTCGATCGCCGACGCGCCCCCGGCAAACGCCGCAGCGGTCTGTCCGGCAGGGATCTCGAAATCAACGACAGTCCCGCCGCTGGACCACTGCAGCGACACATCGCGAGAGGCTTCCAGCGACTCTGAGGTCAGGTGCAATGTGCCGCTGATGTTGACCGGGTAGGGACTTGCCAAGCTCAGGCCGAGCGAAGTCTGCTCGCCCGGCCGCAAGGCCCCACCAGTCGAAGTGTAGCGGACAGACGGTAGGGTCGGTGCGTTGATCGACAGCGGGAACACGGCACCCCCAATGACCAACTCCCCCGCCACGTCGACGCCCGCAGCTGGATTCGGCTCGATCGTGACCACAACGCTACCGCCCGGCGCGACAGTTCTTGGAAGCTGGGGGGCGTCGACCATAACGAATGGGCCGGAAAGACTGATCGATTCCAGCAGAAGCGCGCTCTGCCGGATGTTCTCCGCAACAACCTGCACTGAGTTCGCGTCCTGTCCGAACACGATGGGTGTGCCCGACTGGACCCGCTCAGACCTGCCAGCATTCGAGCCCGAGGCGTACGAGACAACGCGGAAGCTAAACAGGTCACCGCCCTGCCCCGACAGCGCATACCGCAGCGCCGGGCTGCGATCCAGAATGACCCGCAACTCCCCGCTGTACAAGAATGTCGATGACGGCCGGAATCCGAGTTGGACGTTCAAGCTGCCGCCCGGCTCTAGCCGAGTCGGGAAAGTGGGAGGATCAACGGGCGCAAACGCAGTTGTGCCTGAAAGCTGGAAGCTGTTCACGAAACCGGGTGCGCTTCCGATATTGGTCAGGACCAGAGTGGCCTCCGAGGACACGCCAGTCGGCTTATGCCCGAACCTGACGGTGCCCGCCGGCGGCACGTCCACGCGACCGGTCCCCGGCAAGACATACGACAGGGAGTAGGCCGGCACCCTGCCGACCAAGTTGACGGCGTAGACGGTATCCGACGGCAGCAGGTCGGACCCCTCGGTGCGCAGCGTCAATTCCAACGTTGCCTGGGCGGGGCCGGGACTGCTGGGCAGGTAGAACACGAACAAGTCCAGTCGGAGTTCGTTCTGGATCGCGACGGGCAGTCGCGTAACGTCCTTGAGCTCGTAGCTGAATTCCGGCGAACCGATCACGCGCACACTTCGCAGTGTCAGCGATGAGGCCAGGCCGGGGTCGAACTGCAAGTACAGGCGGCTCGTTACGCGCTGGCCGATTCCGGTCGAATCGAGGGTCACCGTCTCGCCCAGCGTGGAGGGATCGCTGACACCCTCCTGCGTGACTGTCAGCTGCGCACCCAACGGTGCCGTCAAAGCAGCTGCCAAGAGCACGGTGGGGATCACGTTCAAGAACGTCTTCATGGTTCTGTCTCTAGAGGCTCTTCGTAGTCTGGCGGTGTCGTCCATGGGCGCACCCTAGCGAGGCCCGCTAACTGTTACGGAGCCGATCGAGATCGCGGTCGGCGTTGGCTGCGAAGCCGTACCGCCACGCAAGGCCGCGGCTACGATTCCGACCGTTGCCCCCGCGCTGATCGCTGCGATCACGCGCCAGCCGATGCCTCGGCGCTTCGGCCGGACATCACCCGGAGCCACTGCATTCGACTGCGTGATGGCCGCAGTCGCCATGCTGTTGTTGTACTCCGCCTCCACGTCGATCTGGAACGTGCCCTCGATCGTGTTGGGGAGCATTCCCGATACGCGCACGCGGCCCTGGTCGTCCGTAGTCATAGTGGCGACGCGGGACGCGCCGAAGAACGTCACACTCGGACCGGAGGCGGGAGACCGCAACGTGACCGCGGCCTTGGCCACGGGCTTGCCCGTCGCGTCCACCACCTCGATGACGGGCTCGGCGGCAACGTTCTGGTTGATGTTGTTGATCCCGCCCTCGCCGACAAGCACGCGAATCTGGATCGCCGCGTCCTGCGCACGCACGGGCGGCGGAATCACTAGCAGCGCACAAAGCGCAACGGCTAGAGCTTGGAGAGAAAGGTGAACCATGAAGCCTCCGGGCCAGCGGTGCCGCGCAGTGAATGCACAGCCTAGGTTTATACAGCCTTCGACTAGCCGAAACGGCCTTTCGGTGCTGAAAACATAGAGACGATAAGGCGGGTGCGGGGGTTACAGCCGGGCCCGCCCCAGAAAACCTATGCGGTGCCTGCCAGGACCTCTCCCACAGGCTCGAAACCGAGATCGTCCAGCAACACGACAATGTCGTCGTCGGTAAGGCCCTTGCGCGAGTCAGCCTGCCGCGTGAAGGCCTCGTACACCCTGCGCAGATCGTCGCGTCCCAAGTCCCCGTAGCCCAGCTGCTCGACACGCTGGTGCAGCGCGTGCCGGCCGCTGTGCTTGCCCAAGATCAACTGCGAGCCAGGAACGCCAACCGAGTCCGGCGTCATGATTTCGTACGTCGTGCGGTGCTTGAGGTAGCCGTCCTGGTGAATCCCGGCTTCGTGGGCGAATGCATTGCGGCCCACGATGGCCTTGTTCGGCTGCGGGCCGAACGTGATGCACTCGCTGAGAGCCTGGCTGGCAGGATACAGCCTGGTGGCATCGATGCCGCAGTGGTACGGCACGCGGTCTCGGCGCACCATCATGATTGCGACCACCTCTTCCAGCGAGCAGTTTCCGGCCCGCTCGCCAATGCCGTTGAGCGCGCACTCGATCTGGCGCGCGCCCGCGTGCAAGGCGGCGATCGAGTTAGCCACCGCCAATCCGAGATCGTCGTGGGTATGGACGCTGATTTCCGCCCGGTCGCCCACCGCTTCGACCACCCGGGCGATCTTCTCGGCGTAGTCGTCGGGGGTCATGAAGCCCACCGTGTCTGGAATGTTGACCACGCCTGCGCCGGCATCCACCGCCGCCTCGCACACGCGGCAGAGATAGCCGATTTCCGTGCGCGTCGCATCCTCGGCGGAAAACTCCACGTCGTCGACGTACCGCCTGGCCAACTCCACGCCCTCCACGGCCTCTTCCAGCACCTGCTCCTGCGACTTGTTGAACTTGTACCGAAGATGAATCTCGCTGGTTGCGATGAAGCAGTGGATGCGTGGCTTGGCATGGCCGTCCAGCGACTGGGCGGCCCGCTCGATATCGATCGGCACCGCCCGCGCCAACGCTGCCAAGTACGCTCCCGGATGCTCGCGGCAGACCGCGCGGACGGCCTCGAAATCTCCCTCCGAGGCGATCGGAAATCCGGCCTCGATAACATCCACGCCCATGTCGACCAAATGCCTGGCCACTCGCAGCTTCTCGGGCGTGGTCATGCTGCAGCCCGGAGACTGCTCGCCATCGCGCAAAGTGGTGTCGAATATATGTACCTGATCGGACATCGAATCGCGTTCCTACGCTTCAACGTACTCGCTCCGGCAGTAATAAAGCAAATTTTAATTATTTTGAAATATAATTAGCTCCAATTATGGATCTGGCTCTCCTGAAGCTCTTTGAAACGGTGGCCGAGGAGGGCAGCTTCTCGAGGGCCGGACAGAGGCTCTTCCGCTCGCAGCCTGCCATCTCGCTGGCGCTGAGGCGGCTGGAAGACGATCTGGGCGTGATCCTGATCGACCGGTCCACGCGAGCCCTGCGACTGACCGACGCGGGGCGCAAGGTCAGCGCCTACAGCAAGGAGTTCTTCACGCTGGAGCGCGAGATGCGCGTGGCCTTGTCGGATCTGCGCAACCGCGCGGCCGGCAAGCTCACCATCGGCGCCAATGAATCGACGGCGCTGTACCTGCTCGGGCACGTAGAGCGGTTCCGACATGAGCATCCCGGCATCCAAGTCGAGCTGCGACGCAGCCTTTCCAGCCAGATCCCGCAAGCGGTGCGCGACGGTTCGCTCGAACTAGGGGCCATCAGCTACGACCCAGGCGACCCCAACCTGAGCCTGTTCCGGCTCTACGACGACCGCCTGACCTTCGTCGTTTCGCCCCATCACCGTCTGGCGGGCCGCAAGAGCGTCAGCATTGCCGAGCTCGGCTCGGAGACGTTTATCGCCCACAACGTGGTGTCGCCATACAGGGCGCGCGTGATCGAAACGTTCCGGCTGCACGCAGTGCCGCTCAACATGGAGATTGAGATGCCCACGATCGAGACGATCCGGCGCTTGGTGCAGAGAAATCTCGGCGTGGCGTTCCTGCCGAAGATGTGCGTGGAGCGCCAAATCGAGAGCAGCGCGCTGTGCGAGGTTGCCGTTCGGGAACTTGGCATGGAACGGCAGATCCATCTCGTCTATCCGCTAGGCAGGTATCTCTCGCAGGCGTCGCGGGCATTCTTGGAGCTGGTCGGGGCGCAGGCTCCAAAGGCGAACGGGGATCCACGTGACGGGGGTGCCAGCGGTAGCGCATTGTGAGCTTGGTCGCATCGCGTCGCTCCGAGGTGTTCACTTTCCGTCGGAACGGACGTTCACATCAAATCGGATCGAGTAATAGGCTTCCCCACTGCGATTACAGGCCACCCGAGACAGAAGGGCTCGCGGACGCGGAAAGTCGAGAAGCATGTCGAAGACGTGAGCAGAGGCGGCCCGCCGGTCTCTTCGTCGGCGGCGGAGATCGCCACTGGTCGCGTGCGCTCGGTCCGGTGACGCTTCGGCTGCCAAGAAGGAACCGTCATTGCTTAGCGGCGGTCTTCGCTCTGAGGGACTCGAGCCGTTCATAGACGCTGTTGAGGCGAAGGGGCCGAAAGTCCCATGCGTCGACGCCGACGTCGACGCGACCGCCCTTCGGGGTGACGATCGGCGGGAGCTTGTTGTGGGTATGGCCATGCAGGTGAAGGGCTCCGCGATAGAAGCCGTTCCATTCCTCGAACGGGTAGTGAGACAAGACAACGAGCGTGCCGCCGCTCGATGAAAGGGACACTTCGAGATAGTCGACCACTGCATCCCATCCTGAGACCGACTCGGTCTGAATGTCGTGGTTGCCCCGGATCAGAATTCGACGGATCTTACGGTGGTCGGGAATCAAGATGCTGCGCCTCCTGCGCCAAGCCACATCGCCTAGGTGGATTAGTGTGTGACCGGCCGGGATGACGCTGAGGTTATGGCAGATGGTGGTGTCCATTGCCTCGACCGATTGGAAGGGCCGGTCGCACAGATGAATAATGTTGGCGTGGCCGAGGTGTGTGTCAGCCGTGAACCAAGTAGTCTCGGGGTTGACGGTGAGGCGTTGCCGCGGCGTCGTAACCAGCAGCGCTTCAGTCGCCGCCGAGTAACCGGGCGGATTGTAGAGACTCTTCATGTTCGGCTTGCGGCTCTTGGCGCTGGCCGACGTTCGGAGGGCATCGCTCATGATGTTTCCTGCGTTGGACATTGAACTCGATATATATTCGTATTATATAGGTATATTTCTTGTTTATTAAGAAATATAATCAATTTAATTGTCTTATTCTAGACTACTTTTACCCATACACTCATATTCCAGGGATCATTCGAGGTTGAAACACGCCACACCGCTATGAGCGATGACAGGCGGAGCCAGGTAGCTAAGCCCTCACCTACATTGGTGCGCATGCCCCACGGTCAGTTTGGGCCCGAACAGACGATCGTTCATTGACGAGGTCTCCCCGGAGGCTCTCCCCCGGGGCTCGATACGTCCACACGCAAGTGCCGGATTGGGTTACCCTGTGTACCGATATCTGGTACACAGACTGTAGTGGCGATACGGAGCTTCAAGCGCGGCCCGGCAGAGCGCCTATTCCGACGCGATGATGTCCGTGGGATCAATCCGGCGCACATCCGGCGGATACGGGAGATACTGGACCTGCTGGATGGCCCGCGGCCGCTGCAAGACCTGTCGCTACCGACCTACCGGCTGCATCGCCTGCACGGCCTGCGGGCCGGCGAATGGGCCGTCAAGGTGTCGCACGGCTGGCGCATCACGTTCCGCATGGACGGTGAGGACGTGCGCGGTGTACGGTACGAGAACTATCACCACTAGGAGGGCATCATGGACGCGGGTGAGATCGAGATCACAGCGACGGAGGATGCTGCGTTGCGGCGGAACCCGCCGCATCCGGGCGGCGCGATAGCGAGTGGCTGCATCGGGCCGGACGCGGCAGAGTGCGGCGGTGAGCCTAATGTGAGCGCGGCCGCTAGGCGGCTAGGCGTTGATCGCAAGACGCTGTCGAGGGTTGTCCACGGCCATTGCGGCATCACCCCAGCGCTCGCCTTGCGGCTCGAATCCGCCGGATGGGGCAGTGCGGAGGGATGGTTGTGGCGCCAGGCGCGATACGACTTGGCGCAAGCTCGCAAGCGGATCGCCGCGTAGCTGGCATCTCCGGACTGCTTCGTCGGACAAGCCACTGTCGTACGGTCGATTACCCCAATCTCTAGGTCGTGCCTGGATCAGATGATCACGGACACTAATCTATGGCAGCTCTCACGTATTGAGTCTGTTGGTGACGGGTTGGCATCGAGCCTCTCGCCATCTTGGCTGGAGGATGGGCGCTACGGGCCGTCTGTCGCTTCTACGGCTGTCGACGGGAGGGATGGCCACTGGAGTCGCTTGACGGGCCTCCGCTGTCTTCGTTCGGACGGGGCTCTCTGCCCGCCAACATGGTTGCTATTCGATGATTGCGACGACTATTCCCGTGCTCCATTCGATACCGGACGCTGATGGTAGTCCGCGGGTGTCCAGCACCTCCTCCAACCCCGGCACGAACCGTAGGGCCGTCCCGTCCAGAATCAAACGGTGCTGCGGCTCGCGCCCCGGTCATGATTTCAGTCTGCTGCTTGATCGAGCAGACGATTCCCAGTTTGAGCACCAGCCGCTTCTGCTGCAGGCGCGACGAGCAGTTCCGGCCGCATTGCGGCGACGGGCCAATACGGGAGTCTCGGGTACTGAATCTTGCGTTCCTCGTCCGATGTTCGAACGACGTATTTGTCGCCCATGCGCATTCTCCCGTGCTTTCGACCGACCAAGGCCAGCGAGTCTCAGCCCCCACGAATGCTAGGATTACCAAGGCGCTGGGAACAAGCAGTGCCAGCCAATATGCGACGCGCACCACGTCAGAAAATGGACGGCGATGCTTACGACTGGACTACTCGCTGGCGCTTCCTGCTGGCCAACCTGCGTCGGCCCGGAAACGGTAAGCGCGTCAAGCGTCGCCTAAACCGAGCGCTTAGGCACCAAAGGATAGACGCCGAAGACGGATAGCTTCTCTGCGAACCGCCAAGAGCTTCGCTGCGGAGAGCGGCCGCATCGACGGTAGGCGACCGTATCCTCGGTTAGCCGCAGTCGGCAGTGTTCCCGATGGCACGAAGCGATCACGGCGATTCATTCGAGTCTTCCAAGGGCGTAAACAGGTGCCTGAAGAGCCCGCGTGCTAGTCTGGGCGCATCCCAGCAGGCCGACGCTGCCGCTCCCGTTCCCGTGACAATCTGCTACCTCGACTGCTTTTCCGGCATCGCCGGCGACATGCTGCTGGGAGCCTTGGTGGACGCCGGCCTGGATGTCGCCGTGCTCCAAGCCGAGATCGCCAAACTCGGCGTGGACGGCCTGGCACTGCGCGCCGAACCAGTCAAGCGGGGCGGGCTTGCGGGCACCAAGGTGAGTGTCGAGGCTGGCCACGACCACAGCCACCGATCGCTCGCAACGATCGAGCGCATCATCGGCGAGTCGACCTTGGACGAACGGGTGAAGCGGGACAGCACTAGCGTCTTTCGGCGCCTCGGCGAGGTCGAAGCCCGCTCCCACGCCATTCCGGTCGAGAAGGTGCACTTCCATGAAGTCGGAGCGTACGACTCGATCGCGGACATCGTTGGCTCGTGCGCCGGCCTGTGCGCTCTGGGGATCGACAGGGTCTGGTGTTCTCCGATCAACTTGGGCAGCGGGACCGTGCAGGCAGCGCACGGTACGATGCCAGTGCCAGCGCCGGCAACGGCGCGCTTGCTGGAAGGGGTGCCCACTTATTCCGACGGCCCGAGCGTAGAACTCACCACGCCGACGGGCGCGGCTCTGGCCGTGACGCTCAGCGAAGGCTTTGGCCCGCCCCCGGCGATGCGCATCTCTCACAGCGGCTACGGTGCCGGATCGCGCGACTTTCCGGAGAGAGCCAACTTGGTCCGCGTGCTGATCGGCAAGGCCCAGCAGGCCGACACGCCGCCAGAGCAAGTCTGGATCCTCGAAGCGAACATCGACGACATGACTCCCGAGATGGCGGGATTCGCCATGGAGCGGCTGCTTGAATCCGGAGCCCTCGACGTAACGCTCACGCCGGTGCAAATGAAAAAGAACCGTCCCGGCTTCACCCTGACGGTGCTCGCCAGCCCTGGCGACCGGGAGCGACTCGGAGCGATGGTCCTGGCGGAGACCTCGACGCTCGGGATCCGCGAGGTCTCGGCCAGGCGCAGGGCGCTGCCGCGCGCGTGGACCGAGGTCAGCACCAGCTACGGCACGGTGCGCGTGAAGACGTCCGGGCCGCCCGGCGCCGCCGGAGCAACGTTTGCTCCGGAGTACGAGGACTGCCGCAAGCTGGCCCGCCAACACGGCGTGCCATTCAAGCGGGTCTGGGAACAGGCGCACCGAGCGTACCTGCAGAGCCGGGACGCCTAGCAGCGCGATCCCGGGGCCGGCCGCCGTGCAAGACTAGAACTAGCGTCCCGCTATGCCGAAATTCTATATCTCGACGCCCATCTACTACGTCAACGCCGCGCCCCACATCGGGCATGCCTATACGACGATCGTGGCCGATACGATCAAGCGGATGCGGCGCATGCTGGGCGACGATGCCTACCTGACGACGGGCAGCGACGAGCACGGGCAGAAGGTCGAGCGGTCGGCGGCCGCCGCGGGTCTGGAGCCGCAGCAGTTCACTGATCGCATCTCGGCGGCCTTTCGCACTGAATGGGACGAACTGGGCCTGGAATGCGACTTCTTCCGGCGCACCAGCGATCCGCGCCACGCCCTGGCCGTGCGCAAGATCTTCGAGCGCTGCCTGGCTAACGGCGCGATCTACAAGGGCAGCTACACCGGCAAGTACCACCTCGGCGACGAAGCCTTTGTCACCGACGAGGAAGCCGCGGCCGCTGATCCGGAAATGATCACGACGGTCACCGAGGAGAACTACTTCTTCCGCCTCTCCGCCTTTCAGGACAGACTGCTCGAGCTGTACGAATCCCAGCCCGAGTTCGTCCAGCCCGATACCCGGCGCAACGAGGTTATGGCATTCGTGCGGGCGGGCCTGAACGACCTGTCGATCAGCCGTTCGACGCTGCGCTGGGGAATCCCCCTGCCCAACGATCCCGAGCACGTGTTCTACGTCTGGTTCGACGCGCTCACGACCTACATGAGCGCGATCGGCTATGGGGAACGCGACGGGCTGGGGTCGGACTACGACCGCCTGTGGCCGATTGACGTCCACTTGGTCGGCAAGGAGATCGTCCGCTTTCACGCCGTCTACTGGCCCGCGTTCCTGATGGCGGCCGACCTGCCCCTGCCCAAGCAGGTATGGGCTCACGGCTGGCTTATCTTCCAAGGCGGCAAGATGTCCAAGACAAAGGGCAACATCGTGCGGGCACTGCCCATCAAGCGGGTCGTGGGCGTGGACGGCCTGCGCTACTACCTGCTGCGCGAGATCGTTTTCGGCCAGGACGGAAACTTTTCTCACGAGGCGCTGACAGTGCGATACAACGCCGATCTGGCAAACGGAATCGGCAACCTGGCTAGCCGGACCTCGTCCATGCTGTCGCGTTACTGTGGCGGCAAGATCCCCCCAAAGCCGGCAAGCGGAATACCGGGACACGACCTAACTCCACTGGCGACACTCTGCATTGAAAGAGCCATCGAACTCTACCGCGAGTTCGCGTTCTCCAAGGCGCTGGAGACGATCTGGTCGCTACTCGCCCGGACCGACAAGTACATCGTCGAGCACAAGCCTTGGGTGCTTGCACGAGAAGGGGACTTGGACTCCAGACGCCAGCTGGAAGCCACCCTCTACAACACGGCCGAGGCGCTGCGAGTCTCCTGCGTGCTGCTGGCACCGGTCATCCCGGCGGGAGCGCAGAGAATCTGGGAAATGCTCGGTCAAGACGGCGCTGTTGCGGAGCAGCGACTGGACCAGCTGGAGTGGGGCGGGCTGGCCGCCGGAACTGATGTCGGCGGGCAAGCTGCGGTATACCCCCGGCTCGATGTCGCGAAATCTGTGGAGAGCATGGAGGCGCTCGAAGCCGAGGCATTGGAGGAGCAGGCCCAGCTCATGGGGGGCACGCCGGCGCCGCAGGCCATCGAAATCGACACTCCCGAAATCGAGATCGGTGACTTCGCCAAGGTCGACATGCGGGTGGGCGTGGTGCGGGCAGCCGAGCGGGTCAAGAAGTCGCGCAAGCTCCTGGAACTGTCAGTGGACATCGGCGAGGCCGAGCCACGCACCATCCTCGCAGGCATTGCCGAGAAGTACGGCCCGGACGAGTTGGTGGGAAGACGCATTGCGGTGGTCGCCAACCTCAAGCCGCGCAAGATGATGGGACACCTGTCCCAAGGCATGTTGATCGCCGCGACAGGAGAGGACGGCGAACCGCACTTGGCGGACTTCTCCGCCGAGGCCCCGATCGGGGCTCGCCTCGGATAGAGCCCGTTCCCGGCGGTCGACGATGCTGGTCGATTCCCACTGCCATCTCGATGGCGCCGCGTTCGATGCCGACCGCGAGGAGGTGATCTCCAGGGCGCGTCAGGCGGGTGTTTCCTACATGCTCGCTATCGGAACAGGCGACGGACCGCCGGACTTGGAAGCGGCCATCCGCATCGCCGACCGGCACGACGATATCGCGGCCACGGTGGGAGTGCACCCCCACGACGCGGCCAAGTTCGACGCGGCCGCCGCCGCCCGTGTAGAGGCCCTGTGCGACCACCCGAGAGTGCTGGCGGTCGGAGAGATCGGACTCGACTATCACTACGACAATTCGCCGCGCGAGGTCCAGCGGCGGGTCTTTGTCCGGCAGATGGAGATCGCCGCCAGCCGGCGCAAGCCGATCTCGATCCACACGCGGGACGCTTGGGACGACACCCTCGACCTGCTTGGCTCACACTGGGCTGGCAACGGCATCGGCGGCATCATGCATTGCTTCACCGGGGATTCCGCTCAGGCGCTGCGGTGCTTGGAGATGGGCTTTCTGCTGTCGTTTTCGGGCGTGCTAACCTTCGCTCGGTCCGAGGACTTGCGCACGACAGCGCGTTGGACGCCCATGGACCGAGTCTTGGTCGAAACGGACTCGCCTTACCTCACGCCAGCACCGCACCGCGCGATCCGCCGCAACGAGCCGCGCTTCGTCGTCGAGACGGCGCGTATGCTGGCAAGCGTGAAGGGAGTCGCGTTCGAAGATGTGGCGCTGCAGACCAGCGCGAACTTCCGCGGCCTATTCAACCTCGCCAGCTGAGGGCGAGGCCCGCTCCGCGATTTCCGCCACGTAGACCTGCGTGCAGCCCGACATGTCGCTTGCGAAGACGACCATCGTCTCATCGCGGGAGAACGATGGGTGGGGATGTGTCCACTGGGGCCCGTACACGCTGTCCGCGGCCATCTCCATCCAACTCAGCGACCGCCGGTTGTCGGCGGCTGCCCGCGCCCGCGCCCAGTCTTCGGCCACTGCGTAGCGCGACAGGAGCCACTGCGTGCCTTGCGAGCTCGCCCCGGATCGGCACAGTTGCCTGCGCGACCCGCTGGCCACGTCAACCAGCTGCAGTCCGATGTCGGGATGCGCCGTGTCGCACAGAATCTGCGTGCCGGCTCGATTCGGGGTGATGTGCCAAGCGTTGAACTCGCTAACCGTCGATATAGCGCCAGTGCGCCAATCCAAGCGCCGGAGCGCGAACGGCCAGACGCTGAACACCAAGTCCTCGCTCTGGCCCAAGAACGTCTCGTGCACGATGAACTCGTCATTGCCGTGCTCGTGGAGGCACTCCATGCCGGTGCCGTCGCGGCGCACGCGGTGCATGCGCGGCGCCGGATCGCCGGCGAATTCGATCCACTCGGGGGCCACGGGGTTGAACTGCGGGTGGATGACGGTGCGCGGGAATCCAATGAATCCGCTCGTCCTGCCGTCCAGCGTGCCAACGACCAAGCCCCAACCATCCGGGCGCTTGCAGGCGGCCACATACCACTCTCCGTCAGCGCTCAGGGAACACTCGCCGAGCTGCCCGCCGCTTTCGAGGATCAAACTCTCCTGCAAGCTGTCGGGCTCGAGCCGCCAAATCGATCCGGCGCGCACGAACAGGATCGCGCCATCCGGCGCGATCAGTGCCGAAAACGGATGAATCGCCGCGCCATCCGTCAATTGGCAAATTTCTCCGTCCGGAAATCCGGCTGAGAATAGTTGCGCGGTGCCGCTGCGATAGCCGGTGAACAACACGGACGACTGGTCCGGAGCGAACGAACACTGCAAGAAGTACGTGGGATGGCTGATCGAGGCGTGACCGGTCAGGCGATGCACGCGAACTCCGGTCTCGGGATCGCGGAACGTCACGTGCTCTGACGGACCGCGAGCGCCCTTGCGCCACCGGACCGGCATCATTCGCTGCGGCGGAGCAGCGCCTCCCGCAACACGCGGGTGTCGCGCTCTAAGCTCATGTCCAGTCCCAGAACGACCCCCAGCGTGGGCGCCACGTCTTCCGGCCCTGCCACTTCGCGATAGCGTCCCGGCACGATGCCGGATCCCGCCAGCAGCACGGGCACGCGGCGATCGTAGTCGTGCGCTGTTCCGTGGCCGGTGCCGGTCGACCCGCCCGGATAGACGTGCGGGCGAAACTGCACCTGCAAGTGCGGAGAGCGCGATGCGAAGTAAGAATTCTCAAACAGCAGCGCAACGCCGCGACCGCCGCCAGCAACGAGCTGCTCGGCAGTCCAAACTTCCTCGACGACGGGCTGCGACCGCAGCAGCTCGGCCACGCACCGGCTTGCGTCGAGCCGCGACGCACCCCGCGCCAACAATCCGGCCTCGTTCCAATAGAGATTTCTGCCGGCGGCACTGTCGACAGTCTCGGCCATGTCGCCGGACCCGCACGATTCGATCCCGGGCCCCGCCGCGCTCCAGAATTCCGCGGTGGACAGCCGCAGGGCGTCAACCCCTTCGGCAGCCAGGTGTTCTACCAGCGGGAGCGCACCGTGGTCCGCAGTCAATGCGATCGCGACCCGCTCCAAGCCCACCTCCTCGTCCAATGCAGACAGAAACTGCCCCAATCGACGGTCCAAGCGCAGGTGGTTGTCCATCGCTTCCTGACTGAACGGGCCATACCTGTGCCCGATCGCGTCCGTCGCAGAGAGACCGATCGCTAGCAGGTCCGGGGCTTCATCGGCGCCGAGCTCGCCCGAGCGGACGGCCGCCAGCGCCGCGTCCAGCACGATTTCGTCCGAAAACGGAGTCCTGGTCAGGGTCGATTCAAAGTCCGTCTCGCCGAGGCTGTGCGGAAACACGCTGTCCGTGCCTCCGCCTTCGGTCGGGAAGGAATCCGCGCGCGCCAGCCGTTCGTAAAGGGCAACATCATCCAAGAGCCTGGTCCAGTCACGCCCCGCATAGGACGACGCCGGTCCTGCGTCGTTGAATTCCCGCAGCCAGTCCGGAAGCGTGCCGGCGTAGTATGTCGACGAGACGAGGCAGCCGCAGTCTGGGCTATACCAGAAGGCGCCATCGGCGCGCCGCCCTCCCAGCAGAACGGCCGAGCGATCCTTGGTCGACAGCGAGTAGACTACGGATTCCGGACTGCTCGCCTTGAGCCTGTCCCCCAGCGTTTCCGCCAATAGCGCGCGCGGCGAGGCGCCATCGCCGGGGCCGCCCACCGCGGCATACCGGTCGTCACTCACACAATAGATCGCGCCCTTGCCCGCTTCCCGCCAAGAATTGCCGACGATTCCGTGGGTGGACGGATGCATGCCCGTCGCGATCGTCGCGTGCCCAGCGCCGGTCACGGTGCCCGAATGGCGATACGAGGAGTCGGTGAAGTAGGCCCCGTGCTCCAGCAGCCAGCGCAGTCCCCCGCTGTAGTGCGACTCGAACCGGGTGATGTAATCGGCGCGCAGCTGGTCGATCGCAAGCAGCACTACCAGCCGCGGCGGAGGCTCGCGGCCGGGTTGGCTCAAAGCCACTGCCAGCGCCAATGCTGCCAGCGCGAGCACGCAAGCCAGCCATTGCGCGACCCGGCTCATCGCT
Organism: Bryobacterales bacterium; assembly: GCA_028819215.1. Lineage (GTDB taxonomy): Bacteria > Acidobacteriota > Terriglobia > Bryobacterales > UBA6623 > VXMF01. The sequence continues at coordinate 19,098 of JAPPMG010000096.1, read as the reverse complement.
CGTCCGCCTCGGACGCCGCCACGGCGTCGCGGAGCAGGGCCTTGGCATCGTCCGCGTGGGACTCTAGCACCTTCACCAGCACGTTGCCTACCGGCTGTTGGATTACGTTCTCTCGTGCGAGCCAGCACTCGATGCCGGCTGACTCGAGCAGCGATTGGATGACTTCTGCCTCGACATTGGCCAAGTGGCTCCTTGAGGAGAACACGGTGACCAGGCTGTCTTCGGTGCGTGGCGGTTGCATAAGACTCAGGCAGTCTATCAGACCGGGAATGCTTCGGCCCGGTCAGTCTTGTGGAATACTGTAGTCTCTGAGAGGCTCCCATGAAGAGAAGCATCGCCATAGCACTGTTCAGCGCGCTGGCCGTGGCCACGGCGGCCGAGAACGACGGTCGTCCGGCCCCGACCGGCTATACCGACACGCCGTTCCTGCCCGGCGATCGCTGGCGCGTGCATGACGACGCCAGGCCAAGGCCTCGCATAGTCGAGCCCGGCACGGCCAGCACGCAGTCCGAGCCGGGCCTGCCGCCATCGGACGCGATCGTGCTCTTCGATGGCGGAGACTTGTCGAACTGGCTCGAGCGCAAGCGCGGCGAGACTTCGGCGCCGACTTGGAAGGTCGAGAACGGATACATGGAGGTCGTGCCCGGCACCGGCAGCCACATCACCAAGCAGGAGTTCGGCGACGTGCAGCTGCATATCGAGTGGGCCGCTCCAGCCGAGCCACGCGGAAATAGCCAACAGCGCGGAAACAGCGGCATCTTGATCATGGGACTTTATGAGATCCAAGTCCTAGATTCGTACGACAACATCAGCTACGCCGACGGGCAGGCAGGAGCGATCTACGGGCAATACCCGCCAATGGTCAACGCCTCGCGCAAGCCAGGCGAGTGGCAGGCATACGACATCATCTTCGAGGCACCCCGCTTCGCTGGCGACAAGTTGGAGAAGCCGGCTTTCGTCACCGTGTTCCACAATGGCGTGCTGCTGCACCACCGCAAGCAGATGATGGGTCCCATGCGGCACCGCAAGACGAGCGAGTACACTCCGCACGAAGCGGAGCTGGGCGTGCTGCTGCAGGCACACGGCAACCCGGTGCGCTACCGCAACATCTGGGCTCGCCGCTTGGACCTACGCGATCCGTAACAGCCCGATCGCGAGCGGCAGCGCGACGCCGCAAGCGATCTGGCTCAGAGGCGGCCGCGACCGTCCGGGGCGTGGGAAATCTCCCTGGAAGCCCCGCGTCACCAACGCTTGTGCCACCCGCTGGGAGCGGTCCCAACCCCTTACGAACACCATCGCGACCTGATTGGCAAACATGCGAACGCGACCGACCCTTACCGTGCCGCCAGTCCGGCATTCGCGCGCCCGAGCGATTCCCCGCCATTCCTCGAGCAGCACGAACAGATAGCGGTGCATCAGCACGGTTGTCAAGGCGAAGCCCCTAGGCACTCCCAGTCTGCGCAAGGAGTCGACAATGTCTTCGACGGGCGTGGTTGCCGCCAGTAGCGAGAGCAGCAGAATGGCCGAATAGGCCTTCCACACGACCGCGAAGGATACCGCCCCGCCCTGCGGCAGGCTGGCGGCAAGGGGCAGGGCCGCCGCCATCGCGATGAACGGTGTCGCCACCAAGAGCCGGCGGACCACGTACCGTGCCGGCACGCGCGCCGCCAGCCACAGCGCGGCCAGAATCCCGATGGCCGCGAGGCAGCGCCAGTCGACGCCGGGCCGGAAGGTCGAAATCACCAGCACCGCGCACAGCGCCGCACTCAGCTTGACCAGGGGATCGGCCAGAGCGAGGGGCGAGGCAGGCGCCGCAAGGGCAGCGTCGAACGGCCTCATGCGTCCGCCCTGCGCTTGAGCAGCAGCCACCAGGCCAATAGGCCCGTGCAGGCCAGCGCCAGCAGCGCGTAGCGGACCAGAGAAGAGGCTCCGCCGTCAATGCTTTGCACGACACCCTCGCCGTCCACGCTGAACTCCAAGCTGGCGCGATGGCCCAAACCATCGTCCGCGGTCAGGCTCCACTGTCCTGCAACGTCCGGCTCGAAGTGCGCTACTCCCGACGGATCGGTACGAATGATCGCGAAGTAGCTGGTGGCGTCAGACGGGGACTTGACCAATACCTCTGCTTCGGCCGGATCGCCGTTGGTATACGAGCATTTCACACTCACAGCCCGCCCAGAGGGAATGATCTCAGCCGTGAGGCCATGGGCGCTTGACCCTGCCGGAAGCAAGAGGGCTAAGGCCGCAATGGAGGCAATTCGACCGCTCATTGTTGCTGCGGCAGCAAGATCTCGGGCTTCACGCGCCCGAAAAACCCTACCGCCAAGAGTGTCACGGCCGCTTCCAGCACGGCGACGACGGCCAGGACTGCCGCTACAGCGAACAGGCCGCGCCCGTAGTCCGCCAGCTTGAACTCCCACGCTAGCAGCAACACGGGGACCATGGCTCCGAGAAAGCCCCCCGCTGCGGCGCGGGCGGGCGGCGGCACTCGCGATAGCCGCCATGCCCCCCAGCCGATGAGGGTGCCCGAACCCATGTTCACGGCGTTCACGCCGAGCGACAACAGCCCTCCGTGCTGGAGCAGCAGGGCTTGGAACAGCAGGCTAGCATACAGCACCGGAAATGCCCTTCGCCCCAGCACGATGCCCAGCAGCCCGTACAGGCCCAAGTGCATCGGAACACCCAAGACCGGGAACTGAATCATCGACACAACGAACGCCGCCGCGGCGCCGAGCCCCATCTTGGAGGCCTCCGCGACTTCGACCTTGCGACAACTGAGGCCCAGCCAGGCACAACTCGCCACATGCGCGGCGACGCAGCCGGCGACTGGTAGAATGCCGTCTGCGACATGCACCGGAGATGGGAGTATATCACGCTCCCGCGACAGCTGCGGAAGCTCAGTTCGCCACGCCGTACTCGGCCGTGATCCGCTCGGCGAGATAGTTTCGAATCGTGGCTCGATTGCGCTCGACCTCATAGAAAGCCGCCCGCAGCACCTGCTCCTTGCGGTTCATCAGCACCGCCCGGATCGAGCGCTGCACGTCTTGGTCGTCAAACGGGCGCTGTCCGGCCGGCTCGATCGAGATCAGGTGCAGGATGCGGAACTCGCCATCCATCTCCACGATCTTCGAATATTCGCCTGGCTCCAGCGCGACCATCTCGCGTCTCAGGCGGATGTCGGTCGATTCCAGGGCCGACTGCGGAATGAAACCCATGTCACCCCCAGTAGCGGCATAGGTCGGGTCTTCGGAATACTCCCGCGCCATCTTTTCAAACTCAGCCCCACTTGCAAGCTCTTCGCGAATCCACTCGATCTTCTCGCGCGCCGCATCGGGTCCGGTGGCGTCATCATTGCGCAGGTTCGGTATCGGCGACACCGCCGAGGCGGAGACAAGGATCTGCGCTAAGTGCATCTGCTCCTCGTACACGGAAAAGGCGCTCTCGTGGCTGTCGTAGTACTCCCGCATCTCGTCTGCGCCGACCTCCACGCGGGACGAGATCTCGGCATGGATCAGCCGCTCGATGGTCAGCCTGTGGCGCAATTCCGTCCGGAAGTCGCCGAGCGACAGTCCCTTGTCGTCGAGAAACCCTTCCAGGGCCGCTTGCGTGCCATATTCGACCACGTGGCGTTCCACGGCCGCGTCGACCTCCGCGTCGGTCGCGACCAAGCCCATCTCCGCCGCGCGCTGCACCAGCATGCGCTGGTCGATCAATTCGCGCAACAGCACGAAGCGTTGCGACGCCTCTTGGCTGGCGTCGGGCTGCTCTGTCAGCTCTTGGCCGTCCGGCAACTTCGACCAGCGATAGCGGTCAAGATCGGAGGACGTGATCCGCTCGCCGTTAACCTCGGCCACGAGCTCCTCCCCGCCAGGCCCTTGGCAGGCGGCGGCCCAGGCCAGCAGGCAAGCGAGTGCAGCGGGCGCTACGCCCGCCCTTGGCAGTCGCCAGGAGAAGGTCCCCAATAGCGCCAACGGCGTCAATCCCTGGGTTTGTCTTCGGCGCCGGACTCTCGAGGGTCCGGCGCAGCCTCGGCCGTTTCGACGGGCTCGGCCGCAGCTTCGGCTGCTTCGACAGGCTCTGCCGCAGTCTCGGCCGCCGCGTCCGATTCGCGATTCATGCGCGACTCTCGCCGCCGCCGCTTGGTCTCGGCCTTCTTTTCTAACTGGGCTCCGAGCAGCTCCAGAATGGCTGTTTCGGCGCCGTCGCCGGACCTGGTGCCTAGGCGCATGATGCGCGTATAGCCGCCCTGGCGGTCCGCGAAGCGCGGGCCGATTGTGTCGAACAGCTTCTTCACCGCCTTCGGCTCGAACAGATACGCGGCCGCCTGGCGCCGGGCGTGCAGGGTGTCGCGCTTGGCCAACGTGATCACCTGTTCCACCTTGGGCCGCACCGCCTTCGCCTTCGTGACCGTCGTCTCGATCCGCTCGTGCAAGATCAAGCTCGTGGTCAAGCCGCGCAGCAATGCCCGTCGCGCCGACGGGTTGCGCTGCAGCTTGAAGCCGCCCTTCCTGTGCCTCATCGCCGTGGCTCCCCGCTCTCTACCCTTCGCTGGACTGCCGCGGAACCAGCCGTCCGCGCTCGTCCTGCAACATGCCGAACTCCAAGCCCATCGACTGCAGGATGTCGCTGATCTCTAGCAGCGACTTGCGGCCGAAATTCTTCACGCGCATCATGTCGCTCTCGGTGCGCACCACCAGATCCCCGATCGTCTGGATGTTGGCGTTCTTCAGGCAGTTGAACGAACGCACCGAGAGTTCGAGATCCTCGATCGACTTGTTGAAGTGCTCAGCCGTGAGATCGCCCTCGGCCTCCGGCAGCACGTCCTCCAGCGCGGCATCCTCCTCGAAGTTGATGAAAATCTGCATGTGATCCTTCAGCAACTTCGCCGCCAGGCCAATCGCGTCCTGCGGCGTCACCGCGCCGTTGGTCCACAGCTCGAGGTTCAGCTTCTCGAAGTCAGTCGTCTGGCCGAGGCGCGCCTGCTCGACTCCGTACTTGACTCGATGCACCGGCGAATGGACCGAATCGATCGGAATAAAGTCCACCGCCAGATCCTCCTCGTAGTTCTTCTCAGCCGAGACGTATCCGCGCCCCATCCGAACACGCATCTCGACATCCAGCACGGCCTCGTCGTTGATCGTGGCGATATGGACGTTCGGGTCCAAGATCACCACGCCCGAGTCGGCCTCGATCGCCCCGCTGGTCACGTCGCCGGGCTCGGTGACGCGCAGCCGGATCGTGCGCGCGCCCTCGCCGTGCAGCTGCAGAGGGATCTGCTTCAGGTTCAGGATGATGTCCGACGCATCCTCGACAACGCCCGGGATCGAGCTGAACTCGTGGGAAACGCCCTCGATGCGAATCGCGGTGATCGCCGCGCCCTCGATCGAGCTCAGCAGCGCCCGCCGGAGCGAATTGCCGATGGTCGTCCCGAAACCCCGCTCGAACGGCTGGGCGCTGAAGCTGCCGTACGTCTCCTTGAGGGAGTCCGAGTTGACCGCTAGGCGCTTCGGCTTCTGGAATCCTTTCCACAACATCTGATCTCTGCCTCTCCCTTGCTCTGCGCTCGCGACGTGGATTGCCCAGGCGCTACCGCGAATACAACTCGACGATCAATTGCGCGTTGATCTGCGTGTTCTCGAGGTCCTCTTTGGACGGCGCTGCGAGCACGCGCCCGCGGAGCTCGTCCGACGCCCTCTCCAGCCAAGCCGGCAGAGACGGCGAAACCGGCGCCTCCAAGGCTAGCCGGATGCCGCCGTGCTCCCGGCTCCGCTCGCGAATCTCGACAACATCGCCGTCCGCCACCTGATACGAGGGGATGTCAACCTTGCCGCCATTAACTTGCACGTGCCCGTGGTTGACGATCTGCCGGGCCTGGCGCCGGGAAACGGCGAAGCCCATGCGGAATACCACGTTGTCCAAGCGCCGCTCCAGCATTGTCAGCAGGTTGTCACCCACGACGCCCGGCTGCCGGGCGGCACGCTCGTAGTACGTGCGGAACTGGCGCTCAAGTACATCATACATGAAGCGCGCGCGCTGCTTCTCCTGCATCTGCAGGGCATAGCCGAGCATCTTGCGCGGGCGCTGCGTCTTGCCGTGCTGGCCCGGCGCATACGGGCGCTTGTCAAGCAAGCGTTCCGACTTCGGATCCAATGCCATGCCCAAGCGCCGCGAACGGCGCACGACCGGCCCTCGGTTTCGTGCCATGCGATTCTCCCTGCCCTCAGACCCGGCGCTTCTTCGGCGGCCGGCAGCCGTTGTGCGGGATCGGAGTCACGTCCTTGATGTGCGTGACCTGGATGCCCGCGGTCGCAAGCGCGCGGATCGCCGATTCGCGGCCGCCGCCAGGCCCCTTCACGCGCACCGCCACGCGGCCGACGCCGTGTTCCTTGGCCGCGTTGGCGGCCGTCAGGCTGGCCTGCTGCGCGGCGAACGGCGTGCCCTTCTGGGAACCGCGAAAGCCCAGCGAGCCGGCGCTCGACCACGAGATCGTGCGCCCTTCCAAGTCGGTGAAGGTGACAATCGTGTTGTTGAACGTCGCCTGGACGTGCACGATCGCGACCGGCACGTTCTTCTTCTGCCGGCTCTTGAAGCGCTTCTTGCCCTTGCCCTTCGGATTTGCCATCAGTCCACTCCCCTAGCGCCTACTTGGTCGCCTTCTTCTTGTTGGCGATCTGACCCCGCCGCGCGCCCTTGCGACTGCGCGCGTTGGTATGCGTCCGCTGGCCTCGGACGGGCAGGCCGCGCCGATGCCGCAGGCCGCGGTAGCAGCCAATCTCCATCAAGCGCCGGATGTTGAGCTGCACTTCCTTGCGCAGATCGCCCTCGACCGCTTGCTCGTCTTCCAGCAGCTTGCGCAGGGCGGTGATCTCACGGTCATCCAAGTCCCCCATGCGCTTGCCGAAGTCGATGCCGGCACGGTGCAGCAGCGAGCGCGCCCGCGTGAACCCGATGCCGTACAGATATGTCAGCGACACTTCCGCCCGCTTGTTGTCGGGGATGTCGACGCCTTCCAGTCTCGCCATGTTCGCTCTCCTCGCCAGCTCAGCCCTGGCGCTGCTTGTGCCTGGGGTTGCTGCAGATCACCCGCAGGACGCCCTGCCGCCGAATGATCTTGCAATCCTTGCAAAGCCTCTTCACAGATGCCCGTACCTTCATTGCTCCACCCGTCCTACTATCCTCGCCCTAGTCGCGTCCCGCGGCGACAGGCGCAGCCGCACTCGACTTCCCGGCAGCAGCCGGAGGAAGTCCATCCGGTAGCGTCCGGTCGCCGCCGCGGCCACCGTGTGGCCGCTGTCGAGCCGCACGCGGTAGAGCAGGCTCGGCAGCTCTTCCAAGACCGTGCCCGAGACTTCCGCAGCCTCGCCGCCGTCCTGCTTCGCTCCGCGCTTCGCGCCCATGCTTGCCCGCGTTCCATCCTTCAAACCGCTGTCAGCAACCGCGGGCCGTTCGCCGTCACAGCCACGCAGTGCTCGAAATGGGCGGCGTTCGAACCGTCCCGGGTGACCGCCGTGAAGCGGTCCCGCAAGATCCGCGTGCGCGCGTCGCCGGCGGCGACCATCGGCTCGATCGCCAGTACCATGCCCTCCCTCAGGCGCGGGTTCGGCACCTTCGGGTCTACGTGGTTGGGCACCTGCGGGTCTTCGTGCAACTGGCGCCCGATGCCGTGGCCCACGAACTCCTTCACGATCGAGAATCCCGCGCCCTCGACATGTCCCTGCACGGCGTGGCTGAGATCGGACAAGCGACGCCCCTCGACCATTTGCTCGATCGCTAGGTCCAAGGCTTCGCACGTGATCCGCAGCAAGAGCTCCGTCTCGCGCGAGACGGAGCCGACCGGTATGGTCGTCGCCGAGTCGCCATAGTAGCCGTCCAGCAGCACGCCGCAGTCAACCTTGACGATATCGCCCTCGCGCAGCACCCGCTTGCGCGACGGGATGCCGTGCACGACCTCATGATTCACCGACGTGCACAAGGCCGCCGGGAACTTCTTGCGCGCGGCCGGCACGTAGTAGCCCTTGAAGGCCGCGGTGGCGCCAGCCTCGCGAATCATCGCGACCGCCCTGTCCTCCAAGTCCATGGTCGTCACGCCTGGCCGCACCATGGCGCGCAGCGCTGCCAGCACGCGGCCGACGAGTTGCCCGCTGGCGTACATCCGCTCGATCTCCATCGGACTCTTGCGCACGATCATGGCCAAGTTCTCCGCGTCGCGCCCTCCGGGCGCAACGCCCGCTAGGCAAGCGAATGGCGCCCCCGGATCCTGCCCGCGCGCGGCGTGAAACCTTCGTAGTGACGCATCAGCAGCTGCGACTCGATCTGATTGACCGTGTCCATCGCCACGCCGACGACGATCAGCAGCGAAGTGCCGCCGAAGTAGAAGTTGACATTCAGCCCGTCCAGCAGCCACCGCGGCATGTTCGCGTCGGCCCAGTTGCCGATCAGGGGCAAGTGGTGGATCTTCGCCCCGTGCAGCATCAGATCCGGAATCAGCGAGATCGTGGCCAGGTACAGCCCGCCGACCAGGGTCAGCTTGGTCAGGATGTCGTTGATGTGCTCGGCGCTCGGCTTGCCGGAACGGATGCCCGGAATGAACCCTCCGTACTTGCGCATGTTGTCGGCCACCTCGTTGGGATTGAAGATGATCGAAACATAGAAGAAGCAGAAGAAGACGATGCCAACCACGTAGATCAGCTCGTACAGCGGCTCGCCCGGCCGCACCGATTCCAGCAGCCGCGACAAGAACGGGCTCTCGGTGAACATCAAGGTCAGCGTCTGCGGCAGCGACAGGATCGACGAGGCGAAAATGACCGGGATCACGCCCCCGGCGTTGACCTTCAGCGGCAGGTGCGTGGACTGCCCGCCCATCATGCGCCTGCCCACCACGCGCCGCGCGTACTGCACCGGGATCCTGCGCTCGCCGCGCTCTACGAAGACGATGAAGCCCACCACGAGCACCATCGCAACCACGATCACCACCGCTGCCAGCACGTTCCACTGCCCCGTCACGAAGACGTTCTCGTAGATGTTCTGGGTCGCTCCGGGCAGGCCGACCACGATGCCCGCGAAGATGATCAGCGACATGCCGTTGCCAATGCCCCGCTCGGTGATCTGCTCGCCCAGCCACATGATGAACGCCGTCCCCGTGGTGAGCGTCAGGATCGTCATCAGGCGGAAGCCCCAGCCGGGGTCGTAGGCAAGGCCCTGCTGCACCACGAGCTGCGCGTACGCGAAGGATTGCACGATGCTGATGCCGATCGTCAGATAGCGCGTCCACTGCGTGATCTTGCGCCGGCCCAGCTCGCCCTCCTTTTGCAGCCGCTCCAGCGTGGGCACCGCCACGGTCAGCAGCTGCAAGATAATCGAAGCCGTGATGTACGGCATGATCCCGAGGGCGAAGATGGTCAGCTGGCTGAGCTGCCCCCCGGAGAACAGGTCGAGGAAGCCCAGGGCTGTGCCGCGCGCGGCCTCGAAGATGCGCTGCAACTCCTCGGTATTCACGCCGGGAGTGGGGATGTGCCCGCCCACGCGGTAGACCGCCAGCATCGACAGCGTGAACAGGAGCCGGTTGCGCAGGTCCGGGACGCGGAACACGTTCACGCAGGCTTCGAGCCACTTCATGATTTCGCTTGCGCCCCCGCTGCGACCAGCCGGGCCGTGCCGCCCGCCTTCTCGATCTTCTCCCGGGCCACCGCCGAGAACTTGTGCGCCGTCACCGTGATCGGCCGGCTGATGTCCCCGTTGCCCAAGATCTTGAGGCCATCGCGCAGCCGGCTGACCGTACCGGCAGCGAGCAGGCTGTCGGGGGTGAACTCGTCCCCGGCCAATTCCTCGAATCGCTGCACGTTCAGCACGGCGTATTCCTTGCGGTTCGGATTCCTGAAGCCGCGCTTGGGCACGCGCCGCACGAGCGGCATCTGGCCGCCCTCAAAGCCGCGCTTGCCGCTGTAGCCGGAACGGGAGCGCTGGCCCTTCTGGCCGCGCCCCGCCGTCACTCCCAAGCCCGATCCCGGGCCGCGGCCGCGGCGCTTGCGCGGCCGGCGCGATCCCGGGGCTGGATGTAGTTCGCTCAGTTTCATCGCCACAACCGCCTAGTCGATCACTTCCACCAAGTGCGGAACCTTCGCGACCATGCCACGCGTGGCCGGGCCCTCGGGGTGCTCCACGACCTGGCCGATCTTGCGCAGCCCGAGTCCCTGAACCACCCGCTTGAGCTTGGCCGGAACGCCGATCGTGCTCCGCTTGAGCCGGATCTTGACCATGTCAGGCATCACACACCGCCCCGGATCTCGCCCACGCTCTTGCCGCGCAGCCGCGCGATCTCTTCGTGGTGGCGCAGCTGCTGCAAGGCGTCGAACGTCGCCTTGATCACGTTGTGCGGGTTGCGCGAGCCGATGCACTTCGTCAGCACGTTCTGGATGCCCGCGGCCTCGACCACCTTGCGCACCGCACCGCCCGCGATCTTGCCCTTGCCCTCGCGGGCCGGCTTGAGCAGGACCCGGCCCGCTCCATACACTCCCAGCACCTCGTGCGGGATCGTGGGGCCGAGCACGTTCACCTGGATCAGATTCTTTTTCGCCTTCTCGATCGCCTTGCGGATCGCCGAAGGCACCTCCTTGGCCTTGCCCTTGGCAAAGCCCACGACATGCTTCTCGGGGTCGCCCACCACAACCAGCGCGGAAAAGCTCAGGTTCTTGCCGCCCTTGACGACCTTGGTGACGCGATTGATCTCCACCACCTCGTCGGTGAGCTGAAGCTCGGCCTGCTCAATGTTCTGTTTCGCTTCCATCGATCCCTGCCCTCTACCGGTCCGGCCTACTTGGCCTTGCGACCCTTGCCGGACTGGCCGCCCTGCCCAGCCGCCGGCTCCTCGCGCGCCCGGCGCTCGCGCGTCGGCGGCAGCAGGCCCGCCCGCTGCACCGCTTCGGCCACAGCCCGGACGCGACCCTTGAAGTTGTGCCCGCCTCGGTCGAACACCACTTGCTCGATACCGGCCTCGCGCACGCGTTCGGCGATCATCTCGCCGACCTTGGTGGCGGCCGCCACGTTTCCGCCATAGTCGCTGAAATCGGCGCCCACCGTAGACGCGGCCGCCAGCGTGTGCTGGGCGTCGTCGTCGATGACCTGCGCGTATGTGTGCCGCAGCGAGCGGAACACGGCCAGCCGCGGGCGCGCGGCGGTACCGCGCAACCGCTTGCGGATGCGGGCATGCACCCGCCGCCGCCGAGCATTCCGGTCAACCAGGGAAACCATCTTTGTTTCGCTCCGTCAATCCGGCGCCTAGGCGGCGCCGCTCTTGCCTTCCTTGCTGCGCAGGCGCTCGCCCTCGTACCGCACGCCCTTCTGCTTGTACGGGTCCGGCTTGCGCAGCGAACGGATCGAGGCCGCCACCTGGCCCACGACCTGTTTGTCGATCCCGGACAGCTCGATCTTCGTGTTGCCCTCGATATTGGCCTCCACGCCATCGGGCAGCAGCACCTCGATGGGGTGCGAGTAGCCCAGCTGCAAGCTCAGCACCCGCCCCACCTTCTGGGCGCGGTAGCCAACGCCGACAATCTCCAAGCGCTTCTTGAATCCTTCTGTCACGCCCTTGACGGAATTGTTCGCCAGCGCACGGGTCAGCCCCTGCATGGCCGCGCTCGAAGCATCCGCGCAGGTAATGCGCAGGGTGCGCTCCTCGAGCTCGGCGGCCACCCCGTCAGGAACCGGAACGCTGAGCTCGCCCTTGGGGCCCGTCACACTGAGGCGACCCGGCTCGATACCGATCTTGACGCCGTCCGGCACCTCGATCGGCAGCTTCCCAATTCTCGACATCGTCTCTCTCCCGCACCAGCCACGGTCCTCAGTAGACCGTGCACAGCACCTCTCCGCCAATACCCAGGCCCTTGGCCTGCCTGCCCGTCATCACGCCCTTGGACGTCGTCAGCACGCTGACGCCCATGCCGCCGATCACCCGCGGGATATGCTGGGCATCGACGTACACCCGGCGGCTGGGCTTGGACACGCGTGTCAGCCGCGTGATCACCGGCCGATTGTCCGGGCGGTACTTGAGATAGACCTTCAGGGTCTTCTTGTTGTTGTCCGTGGCCACGCGGTAGTTGGAGACATAGCCCTCTTCCTTCAGAATCCGGGCCAGCTCGATCTTGACCTTCGAGCCCGGGATCTCCACCTTGTGGTGCCTGGCCGTCATGCCGTTGCGGATGCGCGTCAGCATGTCGGCGATTGGATCGCTGTGCATCTCGCCTCCTACCAGCTGCTCTTGACCACGCCCGGCAGTTCGCCGCTCAGCGCCAGGTTGCGGAAACAGATGCGGCACAGCTCGAACTTGCGCATGTAGCCGCGCGGGCGCCCGCAGCGCCGGCAGCGGTTCCGGTAGCGCACCTTAAAGGGCAGCTTCTTGCGCTCGCGCGCCTTCTTGGCCTTCGTCGCCATGATCCTCCTCGCGGTCCTCGCCGCGCCTACGCGGCGCGGAACGGCATGCCCAGCAGCCTGAGCAGCATGTAGCCCTCGCGGTCGGTGCGAGCAGTCGTAATCATGGTTACGTTCATGCCCTTCATCACTTCGACCTTGGTGTAGTCGATCTCCGGGAAGATCGTGTGCTCCTGGATACCCAGGGTGTAGTTGCCGCGCCCGTCAAGCTTCGGCGAGACGCCTTGGAAGTCGCGCACGCGCGGCAGCGAGACCGCGATCAAGCGGTCCAGGAATTCCCACATGCGCGACCCGCGCAAGGTCACGGTGCAACCCACCGGCACCCCTGCGCGCAGGTTGAACCCCGCGATCGGGCGCTTGGCCAACGTCACGACGGGCTTCTGGCCCGAGATCGCCGCCAGTTCCTTCACCGTGCTGTCCACCACGCGCTGGTTGACCGGCACGCGCCGGCCGGCCTGGGCATCCGCCGCGCCCTTGGCAGCCTTCTTCTTCTGGCCTCCGTCCTGCTTCTGCAGGATGATCTTGCCAATGCCGATGTTGAGCTTGATGGCGACCAGCCTGGGAATCGCCATCGGGGAGCTGTAGCCGAACTCCTCGCGGAGCGCCGGCGCCACCGACTCGGAGTACTTCTCTTTCAGTCGCGGCCCGGCCATCACTCGCTCACCACCTTTACGTTCGACAGATCCATCATCGATTCGCGCTCCGCAATGCCGCCCTTGACCTGCTTCTGCGGATTGGGGCGGACGTGCTTCTTGACCATGTTGGCGCCTTCCACCAGCAACCGGCCCCGCTTGCGGTCCACTTGCAGAACTCGACCTTGCAGGCCCTTGCTGCGGCCCGTCAGCACCTCGACAGTGTCGTTCTTCTTGACCTTGGTCTTGTGCATGACCAAGGGCTTGCGGTGCCGGCGCATCTTCGGCATCAGAGCACCTCCGGCGCGAGCGAGACGATCTTCATGAAGCGCTTGTCGCGCAACTCGCGCGCCACCGGCCCGAACACGCGCGTGCCCACCGGCTCGCCCAACTCGTTGACCAGCACCGCTGCGTTCTCGTCAAAGCGGATGTACGTGCCGTCCTTGCGGCGCGTCTCCTTGCGCATGCGCACCACGACCGCACGCACGACCGAGCCCTTCTTGACGTTCGAGTCCGGCACGGCCTCCTTCACCGACGCCATGACAACATCACCCAGCCCGGCCTTGCGGCCTGTCGACCCGCCGCGGGGCAGGATGCACATCAGGCGCCGGGCGCCCGAATTGTCGGCCACCGTCAGCCTAGTCTGCATTCCGATCATGCTGTCTGCCTCCTGTCGGCCCCGGCCTAGCGGCCTGCCGCCTCCCGCCGCGGGCGGCGGACCTTGATGTCAACCTGGGGCGCCTTCAGCACGACTTCCTCGAGCCGCCAGTGCTTGCGCTTCGACAGCGGGCGGCACTCGACAATGCAGACCCGGTCGCCCGTCTTGGCCGTCTCGTGCTCGTCATGCGCCATGAACTTCTTCTTGCGCGTGATGTAGCGGCGGTACAGCGGGTGCTGCACGCGCCGGCTGACCTCCACGACGATGGTCTTGGCGGCCTTGGTCGAGACCACCACGCCGACCTTGCGGTTCTTGTGACCCTGCTCAGGCATCGGTGCCCTCCGCTGCCGCTGCGGCCCGCCGCTTCTCGCCCGCCACGGTAAGGATGCGAGCGAGGTCCTTGCGGGTGGCGCGGTACTTGCGCACGCCCTCGGCCTGGCCCATCGAGATTTGGAAGCGCAGCCTGAACAGCTGCTCCCGCGCCTCGGACTCCTTTTGCTGGAGCTCGGCAAGAGTCAGATCGCGATACTCGCTGGCCTTCATAGCAACTCTCCGCTGAATCGGCTGACGAACTTGACCGGGATGGGCAGCTTTTGCGCGGCCAGCTGCATGGCGCGGCGCGCCACGCTTTCCTCGACGCCCTCGATCTCGAACATCATGCGCCCGGGCTTGACCACCGCAACCCACTGCTCGGGAGCCCCCTTGCCCTTGCCCATGCGGGTCTCGGCTGGCTTCTTGGTGATCGACTTGTCGGGGAAAATCCGAATCCACAGCTTGCCGCCGCGCTTGACGCGGCGGCTGATAGCGATGCGGGCGGCCTCAATCTGGCGATCGGTGATCCAAGCCGCCTCAAGCGCCTTGAGCCCGTAGTCGCCAAAGTCCAGGCCGGAACCGCGCCACGCCTTGCCCCGGCGGTTGCCGCGGTGCATCTTGCGATAGCGCGTCTTCTTGGGCATCAACACGGCGCTATTCCTCCTTTTCGCCGGCGTCGGCGCCGGCAGTGTCCGCCATCGGCGGCTGGAAGGCAGACTCCGCAGGCGGAGAAACCGGCGCTTCCGGAGGCGCCTCGACCGGAGCGGCGGTCTCGGGGGCGTCCTCCGCAGCCGCGACCGTCGGGCGGCGCAGCCGCTCGCGCTCCTGCTCGGCCTGGCTGCGCGCCTCGCGCCGACGGGCCGGCTCCGGATCCTCGCGGCCGGTCTTGCGGATCGCCGCCCCGCGCGGGTCGATGATCTCGCCCTTGTAGATCCAACACTTCACGCCCAGCACGCCGTAGGTGGTATTGGCCTCGCTGAAGCCGTAGTCGATGTCGGCGCGAAGCGTCTGCAGCGGCAGCCGCCCGTGCAAGTGCCACTCGCTGCGGGCGATCATCTTGCCGTTCAGCCTGCCCGCCACCCAGATCTTGATGCCCTTGCAGCCGAAGCGCTGGGCAAATTCGACCGACTTGCGCATGGCGCGCCGGAAGCTGACGCGCTTCTCGATCTGCACGGCCACGGACTCGGCCACCAGCTGCGCGTCAAGCTCGGGCCGGTGGACCTCCTGTATGTCGATGTAGATGTCCCGCTTGGTCTGCTGCTGCAGCTCGGCCTTGAGCTTCTCGATCTCGGAGCCCTTCTTCCCGATGATGATGCCCGGGCGCGCGGCGCGGATGGCGATGCGCAGTCGATTGCCCGGGCGATCGAGCTCGATCGAGCTGATGCCGGCCGCCTTGAGGCGCTTGCGCAGCATGGCCTTGAGCTCGATGTCCTCGTTGACCAAGTCGGCATAGCCCTTCTGGGCGTACCAGCGCGACCGCCAGACCTTGGTGTAGCCCAGGCGGAATCCGTAGGGGTGAACTTTCTGGCCCATCACGTCTCCTTCGCGGCAATCTCCCGCAGCCTAGGCTGCCTCGGACTCCTCTTGCTCTCCGGCGCCGTCATCGGTGACCGTCACCACGATGTGCGCCAGCCGGTGCACGTACGGGGCGGGGCGGCCGCGGGCCGCGGCCCGCATGCGCTTCATGCGCGGACCCTCGTTGACAACGATCGACTTGATCCGCAGGTCCTCGACCTCGCCGCCCAGGTCCTCGGCGTTGGCCACGGCCGACTGCAGCACCTTGAGAATCTGCCCGGCCGCGCGCTTGTTGGTGCGGTGCAGCACGTCCGCCGCCTCCTCGGCATCCAGACCGCGCACGAGATCGGCCACCAATCGCGCCTTCTGAGGCGAGATCCGGACGTAGTTCCATTTCGCGACAGCATCCATCCGGCTACCCTCCGCGCCCAGACTTCGCGCTTCCCGCATGCCCGCGGAACGTCCGCGTCATGGCGAACTCGCCCAGCTTGTGCCCAACCATGTTCTCGGTGATGAACACCGGAATGAACTTGCGCCCGTTGTGCACGGCGATGGTGTGACTGACCCACTCCGGCAGCACCGTGGAGCGGCGCGACCAAGTCTTGATGACGCGCTTCTCGCCAGAGTTGTTCAGGGCTTCGACCTTCTTGTGGAGGTGCTCGTCGTAGAACGGCCCCTTTTTCAATGAACGACCCATCTGGATGCTCCCTAGCCCTTCTTCTTGCTCCCGCGCCGGGAGACGATGTAGCGGTCGGTTCGCGGATTGCTGCGCGTCTTGTAGCCGCGCGTCGGCTTGCCCCACGGCGTGACCGGGTGGCGCCCTCCGGAGGTGCGCCCCTCGCCGCCGCCGTGCGGGTGGTCAACCGGGTTCATCGTCACGCCGCGGTTGTGCGGACGCCTGCCCAGCCAGCGCTTGCGACCCGCCTTGCCCAGAGAGACATTGCCGTGATCGACGTTGCCGACGCGGCCGATCGTCGCCATGCAGTCCTCGAGCACGCGGCGCACCTCTCCGGATGGCAGGCGCAGCAGAGCGTAGCCTGACTCGCGCGAGATCAGGCGAATCTCGGATCCGGCGGCACGGGCCATCTGCCCGCCCTTGCCCGGCTTCAACTCGACGTTGTGCACCAGCGTCCCGGGCGGGATGCGCCGCAACGGCAGCGCGTTGCCGACCAGGATGTCGGCGTTCTCGCCGGATTCGACCTGCATGCCGGGCTTGAGCCCGACCGGCTGCAGGATGTAGCGCTTCTCGCCATCCACGTAATGCAGCAGAGCAATGTTCGCCGACCGGTTCGGATCGTATTCGACCTCGGCGACCTTGGCCGGGATGCCGTGCTTCTGCCGCTTGAAGTCGATCTCGCGGTAGCGGCGCTTGTTGCCGCCACCCCGGAAGCGGATGCAGATGCGGCCGCGGTTGTTGCGGCCGCCGTGCTTGACCTTGCCCTTGGTCAGGGACTTCTCCGGACGGTCGCGGGTCAGCTCTTCCCGCGTCGTGGTGGTCTGGAAACGCCGCGTGGGCGTTCTCGGCCTGTACGTCTTGATCGGCATCGATTCCGGCCCCCTACACCTGCGTGTATTCCACCGGCTTCTGGCCCGGCTTCAGCTTGACGTAGGCCTTCTTCCAAGCCGGGCGACGCCCCTGGAAGCGCCCCTGCCGGCGCATCTTGCCCATATATCTCGCGGTGCGGACGGAATCGACCTCGACCTTGAAGATCGAACGCACCGCGTGCTTGACGTCCGTCTTGGTGGCCTTGGGATTGACGCGGAAGCAGAGCGTGTCGCCCTGGACGCGAGCCATCTCGGCCTTCTCCGTGATGTGCGGACTGATGATGACTTCGAACGGGCTCATGCGAGGACCTCGCTGCACGCGCGGGCCGCGCTGGCCGACATCAGGATGCGCCTGTACTTGAGCACGACGTAGGGATTGAGCCGCGAGCTCGGCAGCAGCTTCACCTCGGGCAGGTTGCGGCTCGACAGTTCCAAGTTCTGGTTCGGCTGGTTTTCCACCACAAGCACGTTGCCCCCGAGGCCGAGCGCCTCCAAGACGAGCCGGAACTCCTTGGTCCGATGGCTCGGCAGTTCGAAGTCACGGACGACGGTGATGCAGTTCTCCCGCAGGCGCTCCGACAGCGTCGAGCGCAGGGCCGCGACCTGCATCTTGCGCGGCACCTTCTGGTGGTAACTGCGCGGGCGCGGCCCGTGCACGGTGCCGCCTCCGCGCCAAATCGGCGAGCGGCGCGAGCCGCTGCGGGCGCGCCCGGTGCCCTTCTGGCGCCACAGCTTGCGGCCCGATCCGGCCACCTCGCCGCGCGTCTTGACCTTGTGAGTGCCGGCGCGCTGGTTTGCCTGGTAAGCGACGATCACTTGGTGCACCAAGCCCTCGTTGGCCTCCGCCGCGAAGACGGCGTCGGCCAGTTCGAGCGTGTCCACCTTCTCGTTGTTCAGATCGACTATGTCCACCGTCGGCATCGCCGTCTACCTCGCTCTCCGGATCGACACGTATCCGCCGTTCGGACCCGGCACGGCGCCCCGCACCAGGATGACGTTGTCGTCAGGGTGGACCTCGACAATCTCGAGGCCGCTGACCGTGACGCGATTCCCGCCCATCCGGCCGGGCAGGCGCACGCCTTTGAAGACTCGCGACGGCCAGGCGCTCTGGCCGATGGATCCCGGCGCCCGATGGAACATCGAGCCGTGCGTCTTGCGTCCGCCGCGGAAGCCGTGCCGCTTGACCACGCCCTGAAAGCCCTTGCCCTTGCTGGTTCCGGTGATGCTGACCTTCTCGCTCGGCTTGAAGTGTTCCGCCAGGATGCGGTCGCCGGGCTGGAAGCCCTCGGCCCCGTCCTCGAGGCGGAACTCCCGCAGGAAGCGCATCGGCGCCACGTCGGCCTTGGCGAAATGCCCCCGCTGCGGCTTCTTGACCAACTTCTCCCGCATGAAGTCGACCAAGCCGACCTGGATCGCCTCGTAGCCGTCGCGGTCGACGTTCTTGCGCTGCACGACCACGCAAGGTCCGGCTTGGAGCACCGTGACCGGCACGACGCGCCCTTCGTCGTCGAAGAACTGAGTCATCCCGATCTTCTTTCCTAGGATCCCGGGTGCCATCGCTTCATCCTCTCCTGCGTCAGGCTCGCTCGTCGGGCCGCTCTCACGCGCCGAAGGCCTTGATCTCCACGTCAACGCCGGCGGGCAGGTCGAGACGCATCAGCGCGTCGACCGTGTCCTGGGTCGGCTCGAGAATGTCGAGCAGCCGCTTGTGGGTGCGGATCTCGAACTGCTCGCGGGACCGCTTGTCCGTATGCACCGAGCGCAGCACGGTGTACTTGTTCTTCACGGTCGGCAGCGGGATCGGCCCGACGATCTGGGCCCCGGTGCGCCGCGCCGTGTTGACGATCTCGCCAGTCGACTGGTCGAGGACGCGGGAATCGTACGCCTTGAGGCGGATCCGGATTCTTTCCTTCGGCATCGCTTTCGCTGTCCTTCCAGCCCTCTCGACCGCGGCGCGGATCCTACTCGACGATGGAGGCGACGGTGCCGGCGCCGATGGTGCGCCCGCCCTCG
>JAPPMG010000058.1 GCA_028819215.1 Bryobacterales bacterium | reverse complement strand
CTTTGTTTGCAATCACTTCCGAGACTTGTAAGTCACAAAATGGCGAACTTGGGCTTAGACAAACCGCGGTACATGCGAGAAACTAGGGACGAGATGCTCGCAACGCTGCGTCAAACGTTCCTGCCACTGCTGCCCCTCGCGACTCTCCTCGTGATCGAGGGCGGCATGGCCACGCTTGGATTCGGCCAAGCTCCACCAGCCTCCGTCACGGCGCGAAGAGCGTACCCGGCGGCACTTACCGGCGGCAACTACATGCACAACTACTATCTGCCGCCTGTCGCGAGCACGCCCTGGCGGCCGTGCTTCTCTCCGGACGGCGAATGGATCGCGTTCTCGATGTCCGGGTCGATCTGGAAGGTCCGCATCGAGGGCGGCGACGCCTATGAGCTCACGGCCAATTCGACCTACGATTCGACTCCCGCATGGTCCCCCGACGGGCGCTGGATCGCTTACACGGCAGACCAAGGCTACCAGAGCGTGAACTTGCGCTTGCTGGACACGCTCACGGGGGAGAGTTCGTGGCTCACGCAAGGCGACGACCTCAATCTCGATCCGGTGTGGTCCCCGGATGGCTCGGCCCTGCTCTACGTGTCGACCGCGCCGGACGGCTGGTACCACCTCTACTCCCTGCCGGTCGAGAACGGCGTTGCGGGCCAGCCGATCAGGCTGACCGAGGATCACGCCTACGCCAACGAGCGACTGTACTTTGGATCCCACGACCTGCACATCCAACCGACGATCTCCCCCGATGGCAGCGCGATGATCCTGGTTTCCAATCGAGGCATCCCGCTCGGGTCGGGGGCGTTGTGGCGCGCGCCGATACAGCCGGACGCGATGTCCGGCGCAACGCGCATACTGCGCGAGGAAACCCTATACCGCACTCGTCCCCAGTGGTCGCCGGACGGCGCGCGCATCCTGTACAGTTCCCACCGCGGCAGCCAGTACAGCAATCTCTATGTGCTTCCGGTCGAGGGCGGAGAGCCCTACCAGCTGACGTTCGGCGACTGGGATCGGTTTGAGCCTCGGTGGTCGCCCGATGGCGATTGGATCGCTTACGTCTCGAATCGCCGAGGACTCTCAGAACTGCGGTTGCTGAAGACGTTTGGCGGCGAGGATCGGCCGGTCGAGATCCGCAGGCGGGTGTACCGCCGACCGACCGGCACGCTCCGCGTGCGGGTCAGGGAAGCCGACTCCGGCCAGTTGACGGAGGCCAGAATCCAATTGCGCGCGTCAGATGGTAAGGCGTACGCGCCGGCTGACGCCTTCCACAGGGTCGCGGCCCGGGCCCTGCACTCGGACGTCTTTCACACCACCGGCGAATTCTCGCTGGAGCTTCCGGTGGGCGAGGTGTCGCTGCTGGCCATGAAGGGCTTCGAGCGCTACCCGGTGCGGCAGACCGCTCGGATCGAATCAGGGGCCGTCGCCTCGGTGACGATCGATCTCGAGCAGTTCACGGACTTCGGCGCTCTGGGCTGGTACAGCGGCAGCGACCACGTGCACATGAACTACGGCGGCAACCTGCGCAACACTCCCGAGAACCTCCTCTTCATGGCCGCAGCCGAGGATCTGGACATGGTCGGCGAGAAGATCGCCAACAAGGACAACCGCATCTTAGACCACCATTACTACCGGGGGCCTTTCGACGGACTGCGCTCGACGGCGGAGCAGATCCTGTCTTGGGGGCAAGAGTACAGGCCGCCGTTCTATGGGCACATCAACTTCATCAACCTCACCGAGCACCTGCTTTCTCCCTACACCACGGGCTACGAAGGCACCGCCATAGAGAGCCTGTATCCGAGCAACACCGATATCTTCCGCATGGCTCAGAGGCAGGGCGCGGTGGGCGGCTACGTGCATCCCTTCTCGGCAGACCCCGAGACTGTGGGCTATGGGGCGGCCCGCGGCTTTCCGGTCGACTTGGCCCTTGGCAGCTTCGCCTATCTCGAGGTAATGACGAGCGCGCGGCACGCCGAACACACGGCTGCCGTCTGGCACCGCGCTCTGAACTGCGGTTTCAAGGTCACGGCCTCGGGCGGAGAAGACT
Source organism: Bryobacterales bacterium (assembly GCA_028819215.1). Lineage (GTDB taxonomy): Bacteria > Acidobacteriota > Terriglobia > Bryobacterales > UBA6623 > VXMF01. The sequence continues at coordinate 80,577 of JAPPMG010000058.1, read as the reverse complement.
CGATCACGGACCTTCACCGCACTCCAATCATCGGAGCGGCGCGCATGTACGCCTACCTTGGCGACAGGCTCGAGTGGAGCCGCTGGGTAGAGGCAGTTCGAGCGGGCCGCACCTTCGTCACGAACGGCCCCCTGCTCCAGCTGGCCATCGACGGGCACATTCCGGGCGGCGAAATCCTGCTGCCAGCCGAAGGCGGGAGCGTCGAGGTGGTCGCGCGCATGGATTCCGCTTTTCCCGCTGACAAGCTCGAATTGATCCACAAGGGCAACGTCGTGGAACAGATCCCGTTGGACGACAACGGCCTCGCTGGCAGGTTGCGCAAGCGGATCCGCGTCGAGGAGAGTGGGTGGTATACGTTGCGGGCATCGACCGCCGGTCCGGTGCTACCTGTTGACGACAGCCGGTTGTATGCCGAGACCGGGCCGATCTACGTGTATTGCGGCGATCAGCAGATCCGCTCCCGCGATGACGCCGAGTTCTTTGTCCGATGGATCGATGACATTGGGCGGCAGGCCAGCGCCCATCCGGGGTGGCGCTCAGAGCGTGAGCGTGAGCACGTGCTGGCGCAATTTGAGAAAGCGCGGGCAGTCTTCGTCCAGAGGGCGGAGGAGGCCTCGAGGTGAATTCGGGCCGACGCTGAGGCAGCTACGGACTGGAACGCGACGGCTATGGGTCGGGGCAGCGTGGAAGGCTCCCGCCAGACGGCGCTTGGCGCGCAGGGTGCGATCCGCGGGCCGGGATTCAGTTGGAACGCCCAGTCGTTAGCAAGCTTCGCCGTGCTGCCATTGCTGAACGTGCGCTTCATGGGGGGCTCGGGCGGCGAGAACACCGCTCGCGGTGGGTGGGCGTGATGGGTGCCTACGACCTGCCGTTCGGTTCCACGTTGACTGGCGTACAACAGTACTTCCTGACCGATTTCGATCAGCCGAATGCGCTCTTCAGCCCCGAGCCGCCGCACACCGGGCTGTAGTTCACGCGGGCTGAGTTGCACAACCGAACGATCCAAGTCATGGGTTTCTCCCCCTCGCTTTCGGTCATCCGCGAGAATAGGTCCTCGAACTTAACGCTCTTCGAGTACCAGCGCTACCGCGCCGAAGGCAGAGTCGTGCGGGTGTTCTGAGGATCGTTGGTGGCCGCGGCCAACAGCTGCAGTCTGGCGCCGCAGCTCTCCCTGCTTTGGCGTTGGTAGCATGGGATTCCGCCATGTCTTCCTCAAGGCAGAGTCGCCTTTGGGCCGTTGCGCTCGTTGCGACGCTTGCCCTCGCCTCTCCAGCGTCGGCTGACGAGCAGGAGGCTCAGGTTCCCGATTCCGCCGAGACCGAGCCAGAGGGCGAGGCAGGCGCGACGGAGTCACCCGCTGGGTCGGACCGCACCGACATGAACCTGCTCGGCGAGACCTCCTCCGAAGCAGGCGAGAGCCGGCGCAACGAGAACGTCCAGTTCAATCTGGTGGATAACAACGCTCTGAAGGAACTGAACATCCGCCTGGGCACGACCGCCACGATCGTCTCGGAGTTTGCCGTGGAGCGCGGCTATTTCGGCTCCGAGTACGGCAAGCCTCCGACCCCTCCCGTGCATGCCGGGCCCGCGCGAGGGTCAGGGTTTCACGGCGATGCGTTCTGGCGTCACAACAACAGCGCTTTCTCGGCCCGTTCGTTCTTCCAAGTCGGCCCGGTCAAGCCTGCGCGTGAGAACTTCTACGGCCTCAATCTCAGCGCACCCGCAGGCCCGCTCGGAGCGCTCACCCTTGGCGCCTCGCAGAACAAGATTCGCGGCAACGTCAATGGCAACGTACTGGTGCCCCTGCCCGAGGAGCGCACACCGCTGGCTCGCGACCCGGCCACTCGCGCTGCGGTTGACCGCATTCTCGGAGCCTATCCGAAAGATGCTCCGAACCGTCCAGACATCGCTGACCGCGCTCTGAACACCAACAGCCTGCAGAGCATCAATACTGACTCGGCCCGAATCCAACTCGATCGCGCGGGTCCGCTCGGCGGCAACCTCACGTTGCGCTACGCCTGGACGGCGCAAAACGTCGATGCCTTCCAACTCGTGGTTGGACAAAATCCCGATACGGACACCAAGTCCCATGCCGCGCGGATCACTTGGAGCCGGTCCTTTACCCCGTCGACGATCGTGCAGCTTTCGTCGGGGCTGGATCGCCTCGGGTCGCTGCTGCTCCCAGCCGAGGGGGCGCTGGGTCCGATCATGATCGGGCGCGCGCTAACCAATCTCGGGCCGTTCCCGATCATCCCACTGGATCGCGCCCAGAATCGCTTCCGCCAAGCGGCCACTCTGCGGCACACGCGTGGCAAGCACGAGATCACCGCTGGGTTCGCGCTGACGCGACTGCAATACAACGGCGAGGAACCCGACGGTGCCCGCGGCATCCTGGTGTTCCGCCCCAATTTCGGCAACGATGCCATCACCAACGTGCGCTTGGGGCTGCCTAGTCGGTTGATCGCTTCGCTCGGATCTACGTACCGCGGTTTCCGCAATTGGCACAACAGCTTCTTTCTCGGCGACCGCTGGCAGGCCAGCGACCGCCTCACGTTACATCTGGGGCTGAGCTACCTGCCGTTCACGCGTCCGATCGACGTGACTGGCCGGAGCGAACTGGCCATGGGCTCGGATCTGAACAATTTGGCTGGCACGTTCGGATTCGCCTACCGGCTGCGGGGCGAGGCGGGTGTGATTCGTGCCGCCTACGGTACGCACTACGGTGACATCTTCCCGGTAACGTACGGGCAGGATCGGCTCAACCCGCCGCACACCGTGACATCGGTGATCGTCCGGCCCGAGCTCGCCACGTATCGCTCACTGCTGGACCACTCCAAGCGGCAGCCGGGCGGGCGCTCGAGCAAGATCGAGCCCGGACCGGACCTGGTTGTGCCGTACGCCCACCAATACAACTTCAGCTGGGAGCGGCGGCTTGGCTCGGACTGGAGGCTGCAGCTGGGCTACGTCGGCAGCCGCGCCCACAAGCTGATCATCACCTACTTCCTCAATCGCGGCCGCGAGGTGCCGGGCATGGTTTCTACCGTCTCTAATCTGAATGATCGTCGCGCGGACCAGAGCATTTACGAGCACTTGTTCATCCACAATGGCTCGCGCGGCTACTTCGATGCTGGCAGGGTCACCCTTGCGACTCCGAATTGGCGTGGTTTCACGCTCAATTCCTCCTATTGGTTGAGCAAGTCTCTCGATCTAGGCGGTTCTTACACCAACACTGCCTCCGGACCGGACGCGCGGGTGGCGGTTTCTCAGACCGAGTTCGACTCGCACCGCGACCTCAAGGCTCTCAGCGACTTCGACCAGCCGCACGCCTTCCTGTTGCAGGCCGGTTACACGGTGCCGCGGAACGCGTTGGGAGGCTGGGCCGGCAGGCTCTTTGGTGGGTGGATGGTCTCCACCGTCTCGCTCCTCAAGTCCGGGACGCCGTTTACCGTCGAGTCTGGATCCGATGGCCCGCCTATCGGCAATCTCGACGGGCGCACCGGCGACCGGCCCATGCTGCTGGATCCGTCGCTGCTGGGACGCATTGTCGGCTCCCCGGACACTTCTGAAGAACTGCTGCCCTCCAGCGCGTTTCGCTTTGTCAACGCCCCGCTCGAACAGGCGGGCGACCTCGGCCGCAACACGTTTCGCAAGGGCAAGATTGCCAATGTCAACGCATCGCTCTCGCGGCGCTTCGCGCTGGGGTCGGATGGGTCGATGGAATTCCGGGCCGAGTCGATCAATTTCTTCAACACGCCGCAGTTCGCGGAGCCGGGCAAGACCCTGACCTCACCCAGCTTCGGGCAGATCAATAACACGCTCAATGACGGAAGGACGTTCCGGTTCCAGCTGAAGTTCTTCTGGTAACCGGGCCCACACGCTGGCATCTGTGCGGCACATCTGTCACTCCTGCAGGCGCATGGTGAAGCTCTCGTCGTCGAATTGCATGCGGAACAGCAACGGCGCGCGCGATTCGTCGCGACCGAAATATGCCGCCAGTTCGTGTTCCGATCCCGGGCCGCGCACGGAAACCCGGATCTCGTCGACGAGCTGGCGCTGGCCGTCCCATATCAGCCGGCGGGCCTGGGCGTGCTCCAGCCGGACTCGATAGCCCGCGCCGAAGAAGACTGTGCTGGGAGGCGGGATGCGCCCGGCCGCGAGTTCGGTCCGCAGGAAGTACAGGAATGCTAGGGCGTCCCGGGCGCAGTCTTGCACCGGGGTCACGCCGGGGCGCGCTTGCTCGGCTTCCTCCAAGTTGATGCGCTCTACCGCGTTCGGTCGGAAGCGCAGCATTTCGTTGGCCCGCTTGTTGCCGTGGAGGATGTGCTTCGTGAACTCCTGTCCGCACATCTGCCCGTCGGACCGCGAAACGGCCCGGTCATTGATCTCGATCTTCGGCAGGCTGGCCTGGAGATCGAATTCGAAGCGCCAACCCGGATCGATGAATCGTGCCTTGAACAGCGCTGAGCCGAAGCTCAGCCCGCTCGGCCAATGGATGGAGTAGCGCAGCTCCTCGCTCGCCGGAATCGGGCCGGGAGGCGCCTGGGCTGCAACGGGCACTAGATACAGGCTGGCTGCTGCGAGAGCCGCCGCCAAAAGCGCCTGGAGGAGCCTAGGCCTCGGTCTGGACCAGGATGTCACCGCCGTTGTCGAGATCCCGAGCCGCCGGTGTCACAATCGTGCTCTTGGAAATGTAGATCTTCGCGCCCGTGTGCATGGCTTTGCGCATGTCTCCCTCGCACACGAAGGCCACCGGGCGGACCTTAGGTGCCGGCGGCGGCGGGTCAGCTGTTGTAGTGGGTGGCGCCGGCGGCGCGACTGCGGGGACCGATGCTTGGGGTGCGGGAGCCGCAGATCCTCTTCGTTGTAGGAAACGGTCTACAACGGCCGCGACGGGGGATGCCGTCGCGACGGGTGCACCGGCAGGTGCCTTCGCCCCGCGGCTGGCCAAGTACTGGTCCACGCGCGCCGCGACTCCGGATCTGCCATTCTCGGACGATGCGGCGGAAGCGGGATCGGTCGATCCGCCTCCGAAGTCACTGCCGCTGGCGATCGCCGCGAAATAGCGCTTGGCCTCCTCGCTCACGAACGCTTCTTCGGCCGAGCGCACATGGCGGGCAATTCGCTTGACGTGGAACAGGTGAGTCGGGCCGATGTTGTCGCCGGTCGAATTGCCCGCGATCGCGCCGCAGCCCAGGGTCATCGAGGGCTCGATGCCGGTGGTGATGCCCGTGGACCCTTGGGGTGCCGGAGTGTTGACCAGCACACGGAATGCCGGCGCTCGACGGCCGTACTCGCGGATGTGCTCCTCGTCCGCGGAGTAAATCACGCACGTGTGCCCGCGCCCGCCGAAGTTGAGGATCGCGACGCAGGCGTCGACCGCTTCCTCGAAGCTGTCGACGAAATACACCGACAGTACCGGCGAGAGCTTCTCGGCCGACATAGGGTGCTCCCGGCCGACGCCATCGATCTCCAGCGCGAGAATCTTGGCCGACTGTGGCACTTCGAAGCCGCTCATCTGGGCGATTTTCTGTGGCGACTGTCCCACGCAATCCGGATGGATGCGAAACGAGTCCGTGAACAAGCGGGCTGCGAGCAGCTCGGACTGCGCCTCGTCGCAGCGGTGGGCGCCATTGGCTTCCAGCGCTGCCCAGATCCGGTCGCTGTGTTTGCGGTGGGCGACAAGGGTCTGCTCGCTGGAGCAGACGGTGCCGAAATCGAACGACTTGCCGTCCACGATGGATGCGACCGCGGCCTCGATATCGGCCGAGTCATCCACTAGCACGGCCACGTTCCCGGCGCCCACGCCCAGCGCGGGCTTGCCGCTAGAGTAGGCGGCCTTGACAATGCCTGCGCCGCCGGTGGAGAGAATGATGCCGATGCGCTTGTGCCGCATCAACTCGTTGGTCCCGGCGATGGTCGCCTCGTCCACGCATTGGATCAAGCCCTTCGGCGCCCCGGCAGCCTCGGCAGCCTCGGCGAGAATGCGCGCTGACTCGCACGTACATCTGTGCGCGCGGGGATGCGGGCTCATGACGATGGCGTTGCCTGCCTTGACCGAAATCAAGCACTTGAAGAAGGCCGTCGAAGTTGGGTTGGTGGTGGGCAGCACAGCAGCCACCACGCCTACTGGCACGGCCAATTCGGTAATTCCGAGCTCCGGCTTCTCGCCCAGCACGCCGATCGTCTTCAGCGGGGCGATCTTCTGGTGCAACAGGTCGGAGTTGAGCAGGTTCTTGGCGATCTTGTCCTTTACGTTGCCGTAGCCGGTCTCTTCGACCGCCATGCGCGCCAAGCGTTCGGAGTGCGTCCGCGCCGCTTGCGCCATGGCGGCGACGATGGCGTCCACCTGCTCTTGGCTGAAATTCTCAAAGGCCTGGAAGGCAGCGTAGGCGGCCTCGACCTTGGTGCGTACCTCTTGGATGGAACGCAGATCGCGATCTTCCAGCATCGCGCTTGGCTAGTCGTCAGGCCCCTCGGGCAGGACCTGTGCTATTTCGGCATAGGGCCCTGGGATGACATGGACGCTAATGAGTTCGCCCAGCCTGCGGGCAGCGGCGGCACCGGCGTCAGTGGCGGCCTTGACCGCGCCGACATCGCCGCGACACGTGATGGTCACGTGCCCGGCGCCGATCAACCGCTTCCCTTCCAGCGTGACCTCGGCCGCCTTGACCATGGCGTCAGAGGCCTCGACGGCCGACACCATGCCCAAAGTCTCGATCATGCCCAGAGCTTGCATCGGGAACTAGGAGCAGCGAGCCCCTCAGACTCCAACGGTACCACAGCGAGGCTGCGCTACCTGAAGTGATTCGGACGACTTCCCCCGCCTCGCTCGGGGTTGATCCGCGTCCTGCTCTAGCCAGTTCGACCGGTCTATGTCGCAGTCCGAATCGAGCAGCGATTGTGCAAGAACATCGTTTAGGATCTCGGCCTGTCAGCGGGCAGTCAGCTGCTGCAATCTGCCTGACCGTCGACGTACGACCGCTGCCGTCGGCAACGGTCAGCCGACCACCAGTTTGGCCAGCTCTTTCTCGTCGAATTCGAATCCCAGGCCGGGCCTGTCCGGCACCTCCACGTGCCCCGGCTTGTACGGCAGCGGCACGCTGAGAATGGCGTTGCCAAAGGCTCGCACGTAGGACTCTCCGCCTTCCAAGATGACGGCGTTGGGTGTCGCGGCACAGAGGTGGATCGCAGATGCCCGGTAGGGTGCCGAGCCCATTGAGGAGTGCGGTGCTAACAGGATATTGTACGCATCGGCCATGATCGCGATCCGTTTGGTTTCGGTAATGCCGACCCGCGATGTGTCCGGATTGACAATGTCGCAAGCGCGCTTCTCGAACAGGTCTCGGAACTGGAACCGATTGGAATACTGCTCGCCGGCGCAGATCGGCACATCCATGCGATCCGCGAGTACGGCGTAGGCACCGTAGTCCTCGGGCATGAGCACGTCCTCCCACCAGCCCAGATTCTCGATGTCGTCCAATTTGCGTCCGACTCTGGTGGCTTCTGCGAGAGTGTAGCCCGCGAGCGAATCGACTAATATCTGCCCCTTGCCTAGGAGTGCCTCGGCGGCGGCGAAGACGCGATTGACGTCGCGGGCCTGCTCTCCCCGGCCCTTGGCGAGGCTCATTTTTTGGTTCGGAAAGCCGCGCTCGAGCAATGCTTGGGCGTTGTCGCGCACTTCTTCCGGCGGTCCGCCGCCGACGCCTTGGTACGTGGGAATGCTGTCCCGAAACTTGCCGCCCAGCAGTTGGTACACGGGCATGCCGGCGGCCCTGCCGACGATGTCCCAGAGGGCGATGTCGATGCCCGCCATGGCGCGCGTGTAATAGCCGCTGCCGTAGCCGCGCAGGCGCTGCGTCGAGTACATCTTCTCCCACAGCGCCTCGATCTGGCGAGCGTCCTGGCCGAGCAGGATCGGACGGAACATGTCCGTGATTACGGTCTGCACAACCCTCGGCGTCATCACGGCGTGCGATTCGCCCCAGCCGACCACGCCTTGGTCAGTCGTGACCTTGACCAGCAGAGTCTGTCGATACCCCCCTTGGCGGACCGTCTCGGCTCGTTCTAGGCGGTTCCACAAGCCGATACCGCCGGTGGTGGCGCCGAGCGGTGTCATCGAGACGAACTGGTCTTCCGGCTTGCGCTCTGGAGGGTCCCGCAGGATCAGCGTCTCGATATCAGTGATGCGCAGCGGCAGGCCGATCGATGCCGCAGCAGAGCGTAAGGGAGCGAAGCTCGCAGTGCTGCCCATGAGGGTTGTTCCGACCGCAGCACGGAAGAAAGATCGTCGATTTAGCATTGCCTTCATGCCCACTGCTCCCCTCGAACGCCCGCCGTTGCTGGCGGTCTGAGTGGAGCCGGTCGCAAGAGCAAGATTACCGCCCGAGAATCGAGGTGGCAAGCATCATCGAACTAATCGAAATAAACCGAAGCTCCCAGCCAGTTGGGGAATAAGCTCTGGGCTTAGAATCACCGTTCGCAATCATCCCGAAGGACACGCCCCGCCGCTCGGAATTTGTAGCTGGTCGATTTCGCGTGACTGATCGATATTCGGCACACGATCCCAGCAGATTATCGCTGGTCCGTGGGAACGCAGTCCACAGTTCGTCGTATTCTTCATCGGACAGCAACACGAATCATGGATCGTGAGACAACTCCTTGTCGGTCAGCGGGTTGATCCACTGCAGTCGCGGGAATCGGGCGAAGTCGTTGTCGAACGAGACCAGCGTTGCCCCGTGGGAAAGTGCAAGTGCGGCAAGATGCGCATCGCTTGTCAAGTTACCGGCCGCCCCAGTCTCCACTAGCAAGCCCCGGAGCAGCCGCATGTGCTCGTCCGCCTCTCGGACGATGCGAACGTTGGGACGGGCGAGCCATCGCTCCACACGCTCGCAAGCCTGCCCGGCATCGAGTGGTCTGGAGAAGATCGACGGCCGAGTGCTTAGACGCAGGAATCCCAGAATCACATTCCACGCCAATCCGACGGGCTCGTCGCGTCCCAACGCCGCTTCCCAATACGACCGTGCTTTCTCGTGATGCTTCGCCGAACGGTTAATTGCGTAGAGCAAGACATTGAGGTCTACGATCTTCACTTGTGCTGTTCCAACTTACGGAGCGTCTGCTCGTCTTCTAGGCTTGCCGCGATCAACAGTGCTCGATCAAGATCCACCGCTGGAACGCCTAAGTCAACCACTTCCTCGACGTAACGAGGCGGTCGCCGCGAGGAATCGTTTAAGGCTGCGAGTCCCGCGCGCAAGACGGTGTTGGCCACCTTCGTAAGAGAAACGCCCCTAGACTGGGCTAGCGCCCTGAGATCTCGGAGTATGTCGTCGGACAGAGCTAGCGTTGTCCTCACCTTTGCATCATAGCATCACTTGAGATGGCATCGATACATCAACAACTAGCCCCCTAGGCTGTCCCTGCGCGTTCAGGACTTGGAGACCACTCCGCTACCTCCTGAGTGGTTCGTTGAGCTTGGCGTGGAGAATTGATGTGAACGAGACGCCCAACCTATCAGCTGACCGCGCACGACGTTTCGGCGATCCGCATCGACGATAAGGATCGCCTCGAGGACGAAGCGCTTCGCGGTCCGATCATCGACTGTTGCCACGAACTACCTTGCGGAAGGTGCTCACCGCGCAATCTGGTGCCGATGGCTGCACGAAGAAAGGACCTTCAATGCGACGTTGTGTTTGTGTCCACCGGCGTGTTGTGCGCCAAGGTTGCTAGCAGTCTGAACCGAACCCGTCGCAAGAGCGCGATTTGTGTCCGAGAATCTGGGCGGCAAGCGCCGCCGAACGGACAGGGCGGTAGATGGACTCAGAATTACGCGACTTACAAGAAAAGCAGACACACTGGCGCGTCGATCGAGAGCTCGATTCCGGTCGGTGTGAGCGCCCCGGTCACTTCGTCGAGAGCGAAGACGACGATGTTGTCGGAGTTCTGGTTGGCTACAAGAAGGTAGCGGCCGTCGGGGCTGAAGGAGAAGTTACGCGGCCAGTTGCCGTTGGTCGCCACCTGTCCCTTGGGCGTCAGCCGCCGCGTGGACGGGTCGATGGCGAAGATTGCGATGGAATCGTGGCCACGATTGGAGGCATAGACGAACTTGCCCGAAGGATGGACGTAGATTTCGGCGGTATAGCTCTCGCCCTCGAATCCCTCCGGCAGAGTGGAGACCGTCTGCGCGACGCTGAGCGTCCCAGTTTCGGCGTCGTAGTCGTACACCGTCACGGTGGAAGCCAGTTCGTTCACCCCGTAGGCGCTCTGTCCGCCTGGGTGAAGAGCAAAGTGTCTCGGGCCGGACCCCGCCTCCACACTCACGCTGGGCTGGTCGTGCGGCGCTAGCGTGCCCGCCTCTGGATCGGCTTGGTATATCTTGACTTGATCCAAGCCGAGATCGGAGAAGAAAGCGAAGCGGTTGTCTGCAGAAAAGTCAGCCGAGTGGGCGTGGGGCCGGTCTTGCCGCTCGTGCACACTGCTGCCCTCGTGTTGGAAGAACGAGCTAGCGTCGCCGAGCGTGCCGTCCTCGTTGATTGGGAACGAAGCGATGTTGCCACCCTTGTAGTTGGCGACGATCAGCATGCGTCCGCTACCGTCGACGTTGAGGTGGCACGGCCAGCCTCCGCGGGACGAGACCTCGTTCAGCTTGGTCAGTGCACCGGAGTTCGCACTGACCCGAAACGACACAACCGACCCGCTTCCGTCTTCGTCGAAATCGTCAGTCTCGCTCACCGCGTAGAGGAATCGCCCGGTCGGATGTAGGGCGAGAAAGGACGGCTCCCGCATTTCCGCGACCAGCCCGATTTCCTCTGCTGTTCCGGATTCGGAGTCGAACCGATAGGCATAGATTCCTGCGCTCGTCTCGCGAGTGTAGGTTCCGACGTACATCAGGTGCTGTGAGTCATTGGTTCTAGAAGGCATTGGCTCTTCGCTGCCGCAGCTCGCCAGCAGTGCCACTAGGAGTGTTGCGTTGACTGTGCGGCGCGCCATGCTGTCTATCTGACCGCATTCCCCATGCGAACGGCAAATCGGGGTGTGTGTGGAGCGTGAGGAGGTCTCGCGGGCGACCTAGTGCGTCCTAGGGGTCATCGCCTAGGTGCGGCAGCGGCGGGCTCCGTTGCTAGAAGGACTACGACTTGGCCGCAGCGTGGCTCCCAAGCGACACCTCAGCCGGCCCGGACGGGTCTCGGAGCGCGCTATCGGTGTCCGTTTAGGTGCCGAGTGCAAGCCACGCATTGCTAAACTGACACGCGATCGAGCCGCGTCGCGCCAACCTAGAGAGGCCCTAGTGGAACTGTCCCTGTTCGTGGTCATGAAAGCCGTCTTCCTCACGGTGTGGGCTACTGCTACCAACCGAGTCGAGTGGCCGACCAAGCGAGAGCACCGTATCGACGAATGGGTGAAGATTGTCGAAGATCAGATCCAACGACTGTCCGATTTTGACGCCGCCGATATCTACATCAGTAGGCTCACTCGGACTGGAATCGCAATTGACAGGGGCCGCCGGGAGCTGCTGTTGGTAGACGAGAAGTTCTACCGACGTTTTCCGCTGTCATCCGTCTTCGACTGCGAGGTTCTAGAGGATGATGTCCCGCTTGTCGACGCCAGCCTCGGCAGGGAACTCGCTTTCACGGCGGTCGGGGGCATGGCTGCGGGTCTTGGCGGGGCATTAGCTGGAGGCTTGTTAGGGCAGATTTCTCCCAGCGCCGGCAACGTGAAGAAAGTCGTTCTGAGGGTTGTGACCGATGACTTCGACAAACCGAGCCATGACCTTGTGCTTCTCGACCGGAGCCACGGCAACAAGGGAGTCAAGCGAGACGACGTGATCTACAAGGAAGCGCTCGAAGCGGCGGAGCTGTGGCACCGCAGGGTAGTGGGCATGATGATTGCGGGTGACTGACGTCTGCCAACCGGGCCTAGACTCGGCCCCCTGCGACGGCTGCGCCTCCGGCGATGCGAGTTGTTCGTATCGCTAGAACTACTGCGAACTGTTACGTAACTGATGGCCGCGGTTGCTAGGGGTCCAGACCCTCCTAAAGAAGTGCGGGCTAGGCATTCATATAGCTCTTGGGCATCAAGACGGTGCAGGTGGCATCGCTAAGCGTGATGCGGGCGGGCAACTCGCCGACGACCTCGCCATCGACTTGGACCTGGACGGAGTCTGCGGCGGCAGGCTCAAGTACCAAGTCCTCGTGAGATTCCAATCGGACACCGGGGCACTTTGACACCAGGCGGCACATCGCGGCTGCTAGGTAACTGCCGTAGAGGAACCGGTTGGCGCCAGGATACTGGGCCGTGACGAAGTGGTCGGCCAGGAGATTCGCACCCGGTGTGAGCACCAGCCCTCCGCCGTACAGGTGGCTCTTCGAGACCACTACCAAACCGCACGAAGGGCTGTTCGCGCAGTTTTCAGCCCCTGAGATCCTTGCCCGGGGAAAGCGCTGCAAGGAAAATCGCGCTCCGGCCAGCCAGAACGCGCCTTGCCCCAATTTGCGTTTCAGTGGCTTGGACACGCGATCTGTAACGGCGGCGTCCAAGCCCGCGCCGCACATGAGCAGGAAATAGCGGCTTGACCCATTGCTGGTAAAGATAGTCTGGCCCAATCGAACTGGCTTAGCCGCAAGTTGAGGGAGCATGCGACCCGCCATGAGTGGGTCTATCGGCAGTCCCAGTTCATTGGCCAGCACGTTGGCGGTACCACCGGGCAGCACCAGCAGAGCAGGCGACTCCCTTCCCGCCAAGCCCTGCACGACTTCATTGACCGTGCCATCGCCGCTATAGACTGCGACTAGATCACAGCCCCGGGCGGCGGCCCTCTCGGCCAGCTCGGTCGCGTGGCCGGGTAGTTCAGTCGATGCCAAGCTCACATCTTGGACAGCTGCCAACAGGATCTGTCGAATGGCGCCTAGCTGCGACTGTCCGATACCGCGCCCGGCAGAAGGATTGTAGATACACACTCCCCGGCGGTAGGTCATGTGTGGCTTTTTGATGATAGCCCCGATAGTGGATAATGGCCCCGATGGCGGACTCTCCCGCGCCGGATCTTGTCCCAGAGGCGGCGCGGCGGAGAGCGACCGAGCTCCGGGCCACGCTCGTGCATCACGAGCGGCTCTATTACGTCGAAGACCGCCCCGAGATATCGGACGGCGAGTTTGATGGCCTGATGCGCGAATTGCAGGCCCTTGAGAGCCAGCACCCTAGCTTGGTCACGCCCGACTCACCCACCCAGCGCGTGGGCGGCGCGCCACGTCAGGGAGTGGAAAAGGCCAACCACTCCTCGCAGATGCTCAGCTTGGACAACGCGTTCGACGAAGGCGAATTGCGGGACTTCGACCGTAGGGCCAGAGAGCGGGTGGGAGCGGACTCGATCACATACGTGGGCGAACTGAAGTTCGATGGCGTCTCGCTGTCATTGCGCTATCACGACAGCCGACTCGCGCTGGCCTTGACCCGGGGGGACGGCAGACAGGGCGAAGTGGTGACTCCTAACGCCCGGACGATTCGCTCTGTTCCGCTCGCAGTTCCTGCTCAGGTGGTCAAGAGCTCTGGCCTTGCGGCCAGTTTCGAAGTGCGAGGAGAAGTTGTCATGCCGAAGGCTTCCTTCCAGAAGCTGAACGCGGATCCGAAGCTCAAGGAGAAGTTTGCCAACCCGCGTAACGCTGCTGCCGGTGCGTTGCGCATGCTCGATGCCTCGGTCACAGCCCGGCGCCGCCTAGACTTCTTCGCCTATATGCTGCTGGTCGATGGTGTCGAAGAGCGCCCGACGCATTGGGAATCGCTCGAGGTCTTAGAGAGGCTAGGGTTCAAAGTTGACCGCGGGAGGGAGCGCATTGACGGCGCAGATGCGCTGCTGGCGTTCCGCGAAACGCGTCTGGCAGAGCGGGAGTCGCTTCCATACGAGATCGACGGGCTTGTGTTCAAGGTAGACCGGGCGGACCTGCGACGATTGCTTGGCGCAACGTCCAAGGCCCCGCGCTGGGCGATCGCCTGCAAGCCGGTGGCCCAGCAAGTGGAGACGGTAGTCAATGGCATCGACATCCAAGTCGGGCGCACAGGCGCGGTTACGCCGCGAGCACTCCTCGAGCCGGTGCAGGTCGGTGGCGTGACGGTCTCGCGGGCCACCCTGCACAACGAGGACGAGATCGAGCGCCTAGGACTGCAAATCGGCGACAGGGTGCTGTTGGAACGCAGCGGAGACGTGATACCGAAGATTCTTCGGGTCGTTCAAGAGGGAGAGAGCAGGCGGCCGTTTCGGATGCCCAGCGTCTGCCCGGTGTGCGGGGCGGACGTGGTCAGGCCCGAAGGCGAAGTGGTGGCGCGGTGCGTCAATAACAGCTGCAATGCTCGCTTGCAGCAATCGATCGAACACTTCTGCTCGCGCTCTGCGATGGATATCGATGGCATTGGAGAGCAGATCACCCGTCAATTGGTGGAGCGTGTATACGTTCGCGACATCGCGGATCTCTATCGGTTGGACGAACAGCAGCTTGCTGGACTCGAGAAGGACGTCGTGATCGCTCCCGTCGATGCTGAAACTGCCCAAGGAGTCGTGGATACGATCCAACAGGCCAAGCTCAAGGCTACTTGGGCTCAGGTCCTAGAGGGTCTCAAGATTCTAGGAGTTGGCCAGAAAACCTGCGATGCGCTTGCTGCGCAGTTTCCGACCATCGAAGCCTTGGAAGCAGCAGGACTTGAAGATTTGCTCTCGGTCAAAGGGGTCAACAAGCCTCCAGCTTCCGCAATTCGCGCTTACCTCGACGACCCTGCGGAAGCAGGACTCCTCCACGCCTTGCGCCAAGTCGGATTGGCATGTCTGGCGACCACTTCTGAAGGCGAAGACCAGGAACCCTCCCAAACCGAGAGCGCGAGCCTGCGACCGGGTCCACGCACGAGCGAGGAACTTTGCAACCGGGTCCGTGATTTCGCGGAGGGAATCGGCATTTGGGACCGCAAGGCAAGCAAAGACCGGGATGCAGTTACGGGCCTCACCGACAACGTGGTTCGAGCCCTTGTGGCTGAAGGCCGTCTAACGACACTTCCAGAAATTTTCCACCTTGAGCCCGCTCACTTGGAGGGCCGTGGCGGGGAGCGCCGCACGGTGCTCCTTGGATCCAAGTCCGCGCGCAAGGTGCTGGAGGGCTTGACCCGTTCGAAGCAGGCATCCCTAGGCTCGCTGCTATTCGGCTTGGGAATTCGCTACGTGGGCGAGCGCACCGCAAGTCTGCTTGCCAGTCACTTCGGCAATCTGGATGCCATCGCGCGGGCGAGCGAAGAGGAGCTCGTTGAGGTTGAGGAAGTGGGGCCCAACATCGCGAATGCCATCCACAGCTTCTTCAGCTCGAAGTCGAACCAAGACCTGATCGAACGTCTTCGCGACTCTGGCCTGAACTTCTCCGATGACGCTTCTGCTAGCACCTCATCAGCTCAACCATTCAGCGGCAAGGTCTTTGTCATCACCGGCACGCTGCCCGGAATGTCGCGGGACGAAGCCAAAGCGGCGATTCAGAGCCTTGGCGGCAAGGTGACTGGCAGCGTCAGCGCCAAGACGGACTATCTGCTCGCTGGCGAGAACGCTGGCTCCAAACTGCAGAAGGCACGCCAGCTTGACGTGTCTGTCGTAGATCTGGCCCAAGTGCAGGAACTAGCCGGAGAGGACTGGTCGGCGGTGGCCGGTCCGCAGACCGAAGCATGAGTCCCGTTGTAGAAGTCCTGTTCGTCTGGATCCCGATTATCGGATCGGTGGTGTTTGTCGGCTGGTTTGCCCGCAAGTGCGCGCGCGAAGGACTCGGCTTACTAGAAGTCCTTCTGGACCGGCGATTCATGATGGTGTTTCTTTACACCGGTGCACTGCTTGCGATTTACCTTTCGACGTTCCACTTCTTCTATCAGGGACTGCGCTAGCGACCCGGATGCTGGCCTACCCGCGGGTCTTGGAGGCCGATAACCGGCTCACGAGCACGCGTCGCGGTACCCTCGCCGAATCGCCTCGAACGTTGTGTCGGCCGGGCCGCTAGTGGTAGCGCCTGTGGACCGCAAGGAGGCGGCCCTGCACTTCCACCCGCGAGGCGGGAACGATGATCGGGTCCATCTCGACGTTGGCCGGTTGCAAGCGCACCATCTCGCCTTCGAGATAGAAGCGCTTCAGCGTAGACTCCGATCCGTCTACGACCGCGACCACGATCTCGCCGTTGTGGGCGTGACGGGTCTTCTCGAGCAGGACGTAGTCCCCGTCGAGGATGTGGTCGTCGATCATCGATTGCCCGGTCACTCGCAATGCGAAGACGTTGTCCACGGTGAGCAGCGGCGCGAACGACAGGGTCTCGCGCTCCGGGTACTGCTGCAGCGGGGCACCCGCCGTGATCGTGCCCACGAGCGGAGCGGTCAGCTCGTCCCGCCCCTTGTGGAACGAGTACAGCTTCTGCCGGTTGGCACGCATCTCGTCGTAGTACTTCGGCGAGATCTCCAGCGCGCGGCTGCGGTTGAAGCTGCGCTCGAGGTAGCCCTTCTCCTGCAGTACTTGCAAGTGCTTGTGGACTGTCGCGACGGACGACAGGTTCATGTTCTGAGCGATTTCTTCGAAGCTCGGGCTGTAGTGATTCTCGGCGATGAACTCCGCCAAGAAGTCCAGCACTTGCTTCTGTCGTTTGGTTAGAGCCACGATGCCCTCCCTTTCTTTGCCATTTATTCTAGAACGCTAGCGACGATTGCGCAACCCCATTGTGAAATTTCTTATTTCTGTTCGGCTATTGAAGCTACAATCGAGACTCATGCAGGTTTCCGAGATCCAGGCTCAGCTGTGCGCCCAAGGGCTTGACGGCTGGCTGCTGTTCGACCATCACGTGCGCGACCCCATCGCCTATCGCGTGCTGGGGCTGGATTCCGGCGGACATGTCTCGCGTCGCTGGTACTACTGGATCCCCGCAAGCGGAGAGCCGATCAAGCTGGTGCACGCCATCGAAGATGCGCGGCTCGACAGCTTGCCGGGTTCGAAGCTCGTCTACTCCAGCTGGCAGTCGCATCATCAGCACCTCGGAACGATCTTGGCGGGCAAAGCCCGGGTCGCCATGCAGTTTTCGCCTCGGTGCATGATTCCGGTCGTCTCGCTGGTGGATGCGGGAACGGTCGACTTGGTGCGCTCGTTCGGGATTGAAGTGGTGTCGTCAGCCGCGTTAGTGCAGTATT
The DNA here is from genome assembly GCA_028819215.1 of Bryobacterales bacterium. Classification (GTDB taxonomy): domain Bacteria; phylum Acidobacteriota; class Terriglobia; order Bryobacterales; family UBA6623; genus VXMF01. Next base: position 63,399 of record JAPPMG010000058.1, on the reverse strand, counting down.
TTGAGGCGCGCTGGAGCGAGGCCCAGAGAGAGTTCCACTTCGAAGCCGGCCGTCGCGTCGACTCGATCCTTAAGGAGGCGTTCGAGCAGATCCGCCACGACATCGACGTGGAGAGAGCCAGCAGCGAGTACCGCATCGCACAATTCATCGTTCGGCGCTTCCAGGAATCTGGCATGGTGACGGCTGACGGTCCCATCGTTGCTGTCAACTCCAACAGCGGCGATCCGCACTACGGTCCTGATCCGGAACGCTCCCGGCCGATCCGGGCCGGAGACTTCGTCCTCATCGACTTGTGGGCCAAGTTGGACATCCCGGGAGCCGTGTACTACGACATCACGTGGACCGGATTCTGCGGCGAGCGTCCCTCCGAACACATGCAAAGGGTCTTCGAGGTCGTGACCGGCGCTCGCGATCGGGCGCTGAGCGCCGCCGATGCAGCGATGCGCGAGGGAAGGGAAATCCAGGGCTGGGAGATCGACAAGGTCGCGCGGGACCACATCGCCGCCCACGGCTACGGTGACGCCTTCGTCCACCGACTGGGTCATTCCATCGGTGAAGAGGTTCACGGCAACGGCGCCAACATGGACAACCTGGAGATGCGCGACGAGCGCCCCCTGATCCCGGACACGTGCTTTTCGATCGAGCCCGGCGTGTACCTGCCCGAGTTCGGCGTCCGCAGCGAAATCGATTGCTTCGTTCGGGCAGATAGCGCGGTTGCTACCGGCACGGTCCAGACTGAGATCGTGCGGATCTGAGCGGCGCGGAAGGGCTGTCCGGGGCTACTCCGCTCCGGTCACAACCCACTCTCGGGTGCGGCCAGACTCGATCACTGCGTCACACACCTTTTGCGTCTGGAGCGCGCATTTGAAGTCGGGCTGGGTGTGGTTGCCAGACTCGACGCCTGCGACGAAGTCCGCCAGGGCGTTGAGGAAGGTGTGCTCGTAGCCGATCGTCGTCCCCGGCACCCAGTACTTGTCCATGTAGGGGTGCTCCGAATTCGTCACGTGGATCTTGCGCCAGCCAGTGAGGTGGTCTTCGACCTTTTTCCCTGACTGCTTTTGCTGGTACTCGAAGAAGTGCAGATGCTCCGGATCCTCTAGGTCGAAGAACACCGATCCGTCCGCTCCGTTGAGCTCGAGAGTGTTGTAGTTCTTGCGCCCGCGGGCATAGCGCGTGGACTCGAACGTGCCCATCGAACCGTTTGCGAACTCGGCTAGGAACATGCAGGCGTCGTCGATACCGACGGGCTGAACTTCGCCAGTGTCGGCATGCATGCGCTCGGTGACGAACGTGCGCGTGCTGGCAACAACCCGAGCGATGGGGCCGTTGAGCCACATCGCCGAGTCGATCGAGTGGGCGAGCAGGTCGCCGGTCACGCCGGAACCGGCCACGTCCACATCCAAGCGCCATGTTCCAGCGCCGCCCTGGGGGACGTCCTCGGAAATGGTCCAGTCCTGCAAGTACGTGGCGCGGTAGTGAAACGGCTTGCCGACGCGACCCTCGTCAACGATCTGCTTGGCCAACGCAATCGATGGCACGCGCCGGTAGTTGTACCAGACCATGTTGGGCACACCGTGCTTCTCGACGGCTTCGACCATCTGCTCGGCCTCGGCGACGGACATCGCCAATGGCTTCTCGCAGCAGATCATCTTGCCCGCTTCGGCGGCTGCGAGAACGATGTCCAAATGCAGGTGATTGGGGGCGCAGACGTCCACCAAGTCCACGTCGTCGGCGGTGGCAACCTTGCGCCAGTCGGTCTCGACCCGCTGGTAGCCCCAGTTGTCGGCGAATGATCGCGCCTTGTCCGGATTGCGGGCCGCGACTGCTTGCAGAACCGGTCGGTGCTCGACCGGGAAGAAGTCGTTGAGCCGCTTGTAAGCGTTCGAGTGGGCGCGACCCATGAAGCCGTAGCCGATCATGCCGATGCGCAGTTCTTTTGCCATGAATGGATTTCCTCTGATTCCGTAATGCTAGCCGTGCCCCGCCGAGAGCGTCAAGCCGCAGGACTTCCAGCCTTTTCTGGGACGGCCCGGGCGTGCGCGCTACAAGTCCCGCCAGACGAGGACTTCGCGCTCAGCGAGCCGCTGGCAGTGTAGCAAACCGCAGCATTCGTGCCGGGCCGCTACGGTTGTTCCGCGGGCTGCCGGGCATAGCTGGCCGACTCGACTCATGGGTCTGCCGCCCCGTTTGGGCGCGAGCGGTGTGTCCTACCTACGGTTAAGCCGAGGGAAGCGGACTCGCAGTACGTCCGACCACGATTTGCCACACTGGAGCTTGGCTTGCACACCCCTTGAGATCCTCGACCCGGCATCAAGCGCGGCCCGTGCCCGTGTCGGGCTATTCGACTTCGACGGGACGCTTTCCTTGATCCGAGCCGGGTGGTTCGACGTAATGGTGCCGATGATGGTCGAGACGCTGCTCGACCTGCGCACCGGCGAGTCTGAGGAGGAACTCACCGAGTTGGTCGAGGGCTATGTCGGCCACCTGACCGGGCGGCAGACGATCTACCAGATGATCGAGTTCACCGAGCAGATCACCAAGCGGGGCGGGACGCCCAAGGATCCGCTGGAATACAAGCACATCTATCTGGACCTGTTGATGGACAAGATCCGCCATCGCCGGGAGGACTTGCGCTCCGGACGCGTCGATCCCGACGAATTGATGGTGCCCGGTGCGCGGCGTCTGCTGGATGCCATGCTGGAGCGCGGCCTGAGGCTGTACTTGGCAAGCGGTACGGACCAACCGTACATGCAGGAGGAGGCACGCCTGTTGCGTATCGACTCGTACTTTGCCGGTGGAATGCACGGAGCGTTGGACGACTACAAGAACTTCTCGAAGAAGATCTTGGTGGAGCGCATCATCGACGAAAGCGACTATGAGGGCTCCGAGTTTCTGGGCTTTGGCGACGGCTTCGTGGAGATCGAGGTCGTCAAGACAGTCGGGGGCAGCGCGGTGGGTGTGGCCACCGATGAGCCTGACTGCGTGTCCGTGGACAAGGTCAAGCGCGATCGGCTTGCTGCGGTCGGTGCTGATTGGATCGTGCCCAACTTCAACGCGCACAATGAACTTATGGCGGCCCTATTCGGAGCTTCCTGACCGGACTGCCCGAAGTTCCGCCACAGTGGCTCTTCAACATGCAATCGAAGTACCCGGCCTTTGACCGCTCGCGTCTGAACATCCGCCCGCTGGCCGAGCGCGCGCACGACATGGATCTCGGCTACCTGCTTGAGCTCGACCAGCAGGTCGCGGAGGCAGACCACCGGCTGCGGGAATCTCTAGCAGTCATCGCGCCACGGCTCGTCGCCCAAGATCGAAGCGCGAGGATCTTGATGATGGGCGCGCACGTGATCAAATCAGGCGTCTCGCGACAAGTGATCGACCTGCTGCGGCGCGGAGCGTTCACGCACGTGGCCATGAATGGCGCCGGCGCCATTCATGATTTCGAGCTGGCGCGCATCGGTGCCACCACTGAGAGCGTCGCGCGTTACATCCGCACCGGGGAGTTTGGGCTCTGGGACGAAACCTCCATCCTCAACGATTGGGCGGTGGATGCGGCTCAGCTTGGCTTGGGTTTGGGCGAGAACTTCGGGCGTCGCATCGTGGCCGAGGAATTCCCGCATCGCGACGTCAGCATCCTCGCGAACGCGTACGAGTTGGACATCCCGGTCACTGTCCACGTGGGTGTCGGCTACGACATTACCCACGAGCACCCCAACTGCGATGGCGCAGCCTACGGGCAGGCCAGCTACCGGGACTTTCTCGTATACACCAAGGCGGTTGAGAGTCTGGAAGGCGGCATCATGGTTAGCCTCGGGTCCGCCATCATGGGCCCCGAAGTCTATCTCAAGGCGCTGTCGATGGCGCGCAACGTGGCGCACCAAAAAGGCCGCCGAATCGCCAATTTCATGACCGCGGTCTTCGACTTGGTGCCGATCCAAGGCGACGTCCATTCGGAGCTGCCCAAGTCCGATCCGGGCTACTACTTCCGCCCGCACAAGACCATCCTCGTGCGCACGGTTGCCGATGGCGGCCAGAGCCTGTACGTTTGCGGAGACCATCGCGCCACGGTTCCAGCGCTTCGCAAGGCGGTCTTGGCGGCGGCTGACAGCCGCACGGAATGACTTGTTCCGAAATCCTAGAGAGTGCAGCCAGCGTGCGGGCGCTGGTGATCGGCGATATCTGTCTCGATCGATGGTGTACGTACGATCCTGCGTTGGCGGAGCCTTCGCGCGAGACGGGAATTCCGCGCTGCGCTGTGACCGAGACTGTCTGCACGCCGGGTGCGGGCGGGACGGTGGCCAGCAACCTGAAATCCCTGGGGGCTGGCCGCGTCAGCGTGATCGGTGGCATCGGCAATGACGGTGCCGGGCAGGACTTGCGCGAAGCTCTGGATCGGGCCTCCATCGAGTCGAATCTGCTGCTTGAGTGGCCGGGGAGACAGACTTTCACGTACACCAAGCTGATCAATTCGGAGACTGGCGTTGAAGACCTCCCGCGAGTCGATTTCGTCAACAGCGAGCCGTTGGACCCGGCCCACGAGCACGCCCTCGTGGGGACATCCTGGGACAGCCTTGAGGAGTTCAATGTGGTTATCGTGGCCGACCAGGCGGAGACCGCCCACGGCGGCGCTGTGACTGACAACGTCCGCAAGAACATCTGCGGGGTGGTGGCCAAATGCCCTGGCGCGGTTTTTGTCGCTGATTCGCGGCGTCGCGTGGAGCACTTCCGCAACGTGATTGCCACGCCCAACGAGTCCGAGGCCGCGGCTGCCTGTCGCAGGGCTTTCGGCGTGGTTGACTACGCCCGCCTGCACAGGTTGATCGGGGGGCCGGCAACCGTAGTGACGGTCGGCGAGCGGGGAGCATGGCTGATCGATGATGAGGGGGAGCGTCTGCTGCCACCCCCGCAAGGGGTGAGAGCGGTCGATCCGTGCGGGGCCGGGGACAGCCTTAGCGCGGGCTTCGCACTCGCATTGGCAGCCGGGGCGGGAACCGAAGCGGCCTTGCGCTTTGGGATAATCGTAGCCGCGGTCACCGTGGGCAAACAAGGCACCGGCAAGGCCACTGCCGAAGAGGTGCTGGAGTTGGCCGCGACGACTGAGCCGGGCGGGTAAGCGATGCCTTTCGCTAAGGACTACAAGCAGCGGCTGCTAGCGGCGTTGGACACGGTCGATCTGGATCGTGTCGAGGCCCTAATCGAGGTCTTCCGCAGAGCTCGCGACGAGGATCGCCAAATCTTCGTGTTCGGCAACGGCGGCAGTGCCGCGACCGCCAACCACTTCGCTTGCGACATCGTCAAGGGCGCGAGCTACGGCGAGGACAAGCGTTTTAGGATCATGTCGCTGGCAGAGCAGATCCCGACCTTGACGGCCTATTCGAACGATGTGGGTTACGAGAGCGTGTTCGTCGAGCCCCTCAAGAACTTCGCTCGGCCCGGCGATATCGCCATAGCCATCAGCGGGAGCGGAAACTCGGAGAACGTGGTGCAGGCGATCAACTACGCCAACTCGATCGGCTGCTACACAGTCGGCCTGAGCGGCCTCAGCGGCGGGCGCCTGCGCCCCAGCGTCGATCTCAGCGTCCACGTCTCGGACGACCACATGGGCCGGGTGGAAGACGCCCACTTCGTCGTGTGCCACATGGTCTGCTATCACTTCATGGACCGACAAGACGTCGGATGATCAAGGTCGTTAGCTGGAACGTCGCTAAGCGCCATGATCCATGGCGCGAGCTGGTGCAGATGGCCGACAACGGTGACGCGGATATAGCGCTACTGCAGGAAGCGGGAAGTCCGCCCGAAGACTTGGCGGGCCGGATCGACGGCGTCAACGGGGTGGCTTGGAACCACCGTTCGTTTGACCGTTGGCCGCTGGTCGTAAAGCTGTCCGACCGAGTCACGCTTGAGCCGTATCGGCAAGTCGCGCCGATCAGCGATCTCGGCGAGGATACTATCGGTGCCAGCGACATTGGCACCGTGGCCGCCGCGAGGGTGATCCCGCACGGCAACAAGGACGAGGCGTTTGTGGCGGTCTCGATGTACGCACGCTGGTTGAGTCCTCATCCGTCCACCAATCGCAGTTCGTGGATCTATTCGGATGCATCCGCGCATCGGATCATTTCGGACCTGTCCACGTTCATTGGCCACTCCGACCCTGCGAAACACAAGATCCTGGCTGCGGGTGATCTGAACATGTTCTATGGGTCGGTCGGTTGGAGATTGTCGCTTCCGGATCGCGACCGCACGGTATGGGATAGGATGCAGGCGCTCGGGCTGGAGTTTCTGGGGCCGCAGGCGCCCGACGGTCGTCAAGCGGGGTCCGAGCCAGACGATGTACTGCCGGACACAAAGAATCTCCCGACGTATTACCGCCCGGGGACGGGGCCGGAAACTGCGTTGAATCAATTGGACTACGCCTTCGCGTCGCGCGGGTCTCACGAGAGGGTATCTGTTCGCGCCATGAACGAGATTGAGGAGTGGGGAGCCAGCGATCATTGCCGTCTTCTGATCAAGGTAGAGTGCGACGGCGAGGATTGACCACTGCTGACTGGACCGCCACGCTTGCGAGATCGAATCACGCGCCCAAGCGTCGATCTCAGCGTCCGTGAATTAGACGATCACATGAGTGGGGTGGAAGGCACCCGCTTCATCGTGTGCCACATAGTCTGCCATCGCCCCATGGACGGCGATGCTGCAAGGGCGGACTTTGAACAGTTCGCCGCCTGAGTTGGTTCGGGTCAGTCGCCTACGAGATGAATCTCCAGCTTCTTGCCAACGGCTTCGGCATAACGTTCCAGGCTCCTTAGCGATGGTCTTCGACCACTCTCCATGCGGGCGATGGCCGGCTGACTCGTTCCCATCCGGTGTGCAACTTCGCGCTGGCTGAGCCCGGCAGCCGTGCGAGCCTCGATCAACTCTCGCGCCAGCCGGAACTCGGGCCTCAGCGCGTCATACTCCTTGCTGAATTCGGGGTCGTTGTGCCACCTTCTTCGGAGTTCGTCGAATGCAATGGTCATGGCTCTAGCTCCTTCACTCTGGACAATGCGGTCCGAATCGCCGTCTTCGGAGTCTTGCTGGTGTGCTTTCGGAACGCATGCAAGATGACTATTCGACGTCCCGTCTGAGTCACATAGATGGCCCGTCCCAAGCCGCTATGCCCTTCATTCTCATCTCCCAAAGCTGGCCGCGGAGATGTTTGACGTAAGGCTCGCGAACCCGTTCGATGCCAAGTTCCTCGATCAGGCCAACGATATGGTCCAACTTTGCCCGGATGTCGCATGGAAGGGCGTCAAGTTCCGCCAGAACTGTAGAATTCAGGATCTCGACGCTCCAACCCAACGTTCGATTATACCAATTTTGGTATCTGCAGGCTTACGCTCAATTGTCAATCTCTTCGTATGGACGCGGCCACACAGCGATTTCTGTGATCCCGATCCTTCACCTGCTGGACTTGGCGGACATCAACCGTCACGAGGAGCAAATCGACCCTCGGCTGGACCAGACCTCCCGTTCGGTGGGGTGTCAGCTAGAGCGGAAGCCGTCCGATGCCGATCGGAACACCTCGTCCGATGCGACCCCGGTTGTTGCGGTCATTGCGCCTTGGATCGGGTCCTGGGCCGATGTTTGGCCGCGATCCTGTAACGGAGTCCAAGCCTTGTAGCTCGTCCTCCGTGAATTGCAGGTCCTGCTCGAGCAGCATCTCGATGTGCGTGCCGCGGTCAAGCATGGCGTCTGCCCCCTTGGTCAGCAGAACTTTCGCCAGCCCGGCGGCCGCGCCAGCGGCGGAGCCTACACCCAAGCCGGTGCCGGGCCTGCCGCCGATCACACCGCCGAGAGTGCCGATCGAAGCCCCCGTGGCGGTGGTATTTGCGATATCCCCGGCGTCTTCCCCCTTTGTTCCGGGCGACTTGACCGTGCCCGTTTCGCGATCGAAGTTGTCGGGAGACCGGCCATCGAGCGCAGCGGGCCGTCCGGACAGGTCGCGGATGGTGCCGTTCGGCAGGATCATCTGGTCGAGGCGAACGCCCAGTTGTCCGCGCCCCTTCACGCGCCCTGGGCGTTTGGAGTGAATCACTGTTCCTGAAACGTTCGTTCCAGCCGGTATCATGATGCGGCCGTCCACGACGACGGGGTAGACGCTCTCGAGATAGACCGGGTCCCCCACTTCCGAGTGCTTGGAACTGATGCTGTTGATCATGACCAGCGGAACACGCGTTCCAGCCGGAACGACGAACCTTGGAGCGGCTGTCTCGGCCTGCGCCTGAGGTCCGGCCTCTGCCTCGACAGCCGGGTCCGCAGCTTCTCCCAGACCTAGGCCCGCGAACATCGCGATCGCGGGTATGATCCGAATGACTTGTTTCATAGCTGCTGCCCTCTCTGCCGCGAAGTGAGACGGTCCGCGCCCTTCGCGCCTCATTCTAACTAGTGAAACGGCTTGCAGGGGCAATGGGTTTCAGGTCAGCGGCCTGCGGCTGCTTGCCGGAAGTCCTGGCTTGCTCGAGTGCTGCGGATCGGATGATGTTGGTAGAATCGAAAAAGCAGCAGTCGGCTAGGGGGGGCAGGTCGGCTGCTAGCCCGCCAAGGTACCAGCAGCATGCCACTCTATGAGTACGAGTGTCTGAAGTGCGGCGAGCGCTTTGAATTGATCCAGAAATTCTCCGACGCGCCCCTCACTGTCTGCTCTCAGAACGGCGGCTCGCAGTGCGACGGAGCCGTGCGCAAGCTCCTCTCCGCTCCGGCGATCCAGTTCAAGGGAAGCGGCTGGTACGTTACCGACTATGGCAAGGGCGGGAAAAAGCCGGAACAGGCCAGAGACGAGGGCTCTCCCAAGAAGGACGCCAAGTCGGACGAATCAAAGCCGGCGAAGTCATCCGAGAGCTCGACGAGTTCCGCGAGCGCAGCTTCAGTCAAGCCCAAAGGCGGTGAGTCCGCCTCTGCGGCAGCCTAGCGCAGAGCGTCGGCGCATCAAGCTGGCAGGGCGAATGCCTGCAATGCGTCCGTGAACTTGTGGCTGAGCTTGTTGCCGCCACCGGCTGCGATGACTACGAACTGCCGGCCGGAATCTGGACCCTCGTACGTCATCGGGTTGGCGTGGCCGCTGCCGTCGAGTTCGGCCTCCCACAGCACGCTGCCTGTATCCGCGTCGAACGCCCGGAACCGGCGGTCGTTGCTCCCTGCTATAAACACTAGACCTCCCGCCGTGACGATCGGCCCGCCCATGTTGATCGTGCCGGTGACGGGCACTCCGCGGGCGGTCAGCTCAGGGACTTCGCCGAGCGGAACCTGCCAGTCGTAATCGCCTGTAGCGACATCGATCGAGCTCAGCACGCCCCAAGGTGGCTGTTGGCACGGCCAGAGCGTCTGTGGATCCCAGAACTTGTTCTGGCGCACGTCGATTCGCTTGCGGCGATAGATCACTGATTCGCTCACGCCTTCGCGCGTGATGATCTCGCGTCCGACCGGACTGTCTGGCTGTTCGGCCCTACGGGCCTCCATGACGACGATGTCCGCAAGGTTCGTGCCGTTGATGAAGAAGCGGCCGGTTCCGGGATCGAAGCAGCCTCCGCCCCATTCTCCGCCGCCTTGGTTGCACGGAAAGATGATCACGCCTCGTTCCGTGCCCGGGTGATACAGCGGCGCGATCTGGAAGCGCGAGGCAAGCTGCTTGGCCCAGTCATGGTGCTCGGGCGTTACCGTGGACAGTTCGTCTGGAGACATCGACTGCCTCACGAACGGGGCTGGCTTGGCTGGAACAGGCTGTGTTGCAGCCGGCTGCTCGCCCGGAGCGCAATGTTGCGGAACAGGAACCTCATCAATGTCGAACAGCGGCTCGCCAGTCTCGCGGTGCAGCACGTACACAAATCCCTGCTTGCTGGTCTGCACCACGGCCGGGATCGTGTTGCCGTCACGCCGGATATCGCAGAGCACCGGCTGGGCGCACAGGTCGTAGTCCCAGATGTCGTGGTGGGTGGCTTGGAAGTGCCAGACGTACTCCCCGCTAGAGGCATCTAACGCCAGCACGCAGTTGGAGTACAGGTTGTCTCCGGCGCGATCGGCCCCGTAGTAGTCATAGGTCGGTGAATCGGTAGGCACGAACAATAGGCCGCGTTCGATGTCCGCGCTGAGCGGAGGCCAGGCGACTCCGCCACGGCGTTGCTGCCAAGAGTCCCCTTCCCAAGTCTGCTTGGCCGCCCTGTCATCCGGCGGCACTTTGTGCCTGGTCCAGGCCAGCTTGCCGCTGCGGACATCGAAGGCTCGCAGGGTCGGTACGTTCCCACCGATAACCGCCAAGTCGCCCACGATCGCGGGCGGCGAAGTCAGCCGCGCGCCGACGCTTACCTGGCCGCCATCGCCGAAGTCGGCGCATGGCTTTCCAGTCGATGGATCTAGGGCGATGAGGCGCCCGTCCAGCGTGCCGTGCAGCAGCCGCCGCTCAGAGCCACTGCGCCAGAGGCTAACGCCACGATTGGCCCAGAGGTTGTAGCGCTTGGCCAGATCGAGGCCCGGATCGAACGCCCAGCGCTCACTCCCCGTCTCGGGGTCTAGCGCGAGCACCCGGTTGAACGGCGTCGTGACGTACAGGAAGCCGTCTGCCATCAACGGCGTGCACTCGTACGCCGTGCGGGTCGGGTTTCGGGAGCCGTCGCTGACCTCCCCGCAGCGGTGTGTCCAGGCGGGTTGGAGTTCAGCGACGTTGCCGCGGTGGAGCTGGGCCAGCGGGCTGTACCGCGTCCCGCCCGGTTCGCGCCCCCACTCGCGCCACTCGCCGGCCGAGGACCGGCCGCAAGAAGCGGGCACGGTACTTAGCGCGATGGCGCTTCCGAGGCTTGCGTTGAAATCGCGGCGAGTGAGCGGAGTGGCCATCGCAACCTATAGTGGCCGCTCGCACGGCCAAGATGCAATCCGCGCTAGTGCCTGCCTCCGTTGGAGACCAGCGCAAGGAATTCCTCCCTAGTCTTCGGATTGTCGCGGAACACGCCCAGCATCGCGCTGGTGATCGTTGCCGAGTGCTGCTTCTCCACGCCGCGCATCATCATGCACAGGTGTTGCGCTTCGCAGACCACTCCAACTCCGGCTGGCTGGATCGCGCCTTGGATCGTTTCCGCCACTTGTTGCGTGAGGCGTTCCTGAATTTGCAAGCGCCGGGCGAAGATGTCGACGATGCGCGCCGTCTTGCTCAGGCCGATGACTTTCTTCTGAGGGATGTAGGCGATGTGCATGCGGCCGAAGAACGGCAGCATGTGGTGCTCGCACAGCGAGAACACCTCGATGTCCTTGACGATGACCATCTCGTCGTATGAGCAGTCGAACATGGCCGATTGCAGCACTGCGTCGGGGTCTTGGTCGTAGCCTTGGGTCAGCTCCCGCATGACCCTCGCGTAGCGCATGGGCGTTTCGCGCAAGCCGTCCCGATCAATGTCTTCGCCCAGGCTTCCAAGAATGTGCTCTGCGCAGGCCTCGATTGGGTCTGGAGAGTCGGAGCGAGGCTCTGAGGTGGAGCCCTCCGCGGCTCCATGCGGTTCGAAAGGTTTCATGGCAGGTCTGCGGCGGCCGCCGGTGCGCTGCGAAAGCTGTTGCGCGGGGTCTCTTCCAAGCGCAGGCTGGCCAAGCGCAGGGACTGGCCGGGAAAATAGTCGGGCCACGCCGCGCGCAGCCATCCTTCGATCACAACCAGCAGGTTCTCGGAAGTTGGGACAAGCTCTCCGAATTCAGTGATTTCCGAATTGAGATGGGTGTGGTCAACGCGTCGGATGACGGCTCTCTGGACCCAGCTGTCCATGGCTGACCGCTGCACGACCATGCCGCTGCGCGGGTCTGGCTCACCTTGGATGCTGACCTCGAGGGAGTAGTTGTGTCCGTGTCCGAACGGATTGGCGCACTTTCCAAATATCTCGCGATTGCGCTGTTCGCTCAGCGAGGGCGCGCACAGCCTGTGCGAGGCGGCAAAGCCGTATCGTTTGGTGAGCGTGGTCACTTCGCGTGTGGCTCGCAGACTTCCACGAACAGGTCGTCGCTCTCGTGCAGGCGGACGGAATGCAGCTTCGAGCCCAGCCTGCCGATCGGTTCGTCAAGGCGCTGCCAGATGTCGCCGGCGATGTTCTCGGCGGTCGGCACGACCTTGTCGAACGGCGGGACCTCGCGGTTGAGGAACCGGTGGTCGTAGATGTCCAAAACGTTTTCTCGAATGACTTCCTTGAGTTCTTTCAGGTCAAGGACCATGCCATGGACCGGGTTGACGTCTCCGCGCACCGTTACCTCGAGCACGTAGTTGTGCCCGTGACCGTTGGGGCGGCTCTCTAGGCCATACAGACGTTCGTTTTCTTCCGGCGACAGCTCAGCGTTGGAACAGACATGCGATGCCGAGAATTCGGCCTTGCGCGTGATCAGCATCGCTGGGAACTTGGCGTTAGCCCCTCTCGGCGGTAGAGTGGAACTGTACCTCGATTATGGCACGCATCAGCAGGGAGACCGTGGTCTACGGCTTGGCGCTGGCCCTCGCCATCGTGATGGTGTATCGCGTGCAGGGCTACCTCCGTGTCTACGACGTCTCAGAAGGGGAACGCGCCCCAGGCTTTAGCGTGACTGATGACCAGGGCGTCGGCGTCAGCCTGGACGACTATGACGGCAAGGTGGTGCTGCTAAACTTCTGGGCCACTTGGTGCCCCCCCTGCGTGCAGGAGATGCCCTCTCTCGATGCGATCTATCAGCAGCTGCGTGATCAAGGATTCGTCGTAGTCGGCATCAGCGTCGATGAGGACCCTGACCAGTACCGCAGATTCTTGGAGAGCTCGAGGGTGAGCTTCCCGACGGCCCGGGACCCGGAGCGGACCGTCAGCGTACGGTACGGCACGATGAAGTATCCGGAGTCGTACCTGATCTCGCGCGAGGGCAGGGTGCTGCGCAAGTACGTCGGCCCGGAGGACTGGCAACGGCCCGAGATTGCCAACTACTTGCGGTCGGTCTTGTGAGAGACTTGAGCCGGGCGGACTTGACGCGCGAGGGCGGCGGGCCGCAAGATACAACGGAGGTCCTGACATGCCACTGCGCCTGATCCTAGCCTTGGCGCTGTTCGTGTGCGGCGCGGCCGCGCAGCAGCGGACCGTCAGCTCGAGCACGCGCCCGGGCGTCAACGACAACGCAGACGGTGCGCTCGAGGGAACGCGCCCCGAGAAAGTGCTCCAAGTGGTCAAGGCCAAGGGCACCGTGACCGCGATCGACCTTCAGAAGCGGACCGTCAACCTGACCTTGGCAAAGACCGGCGCGGTGGAGCTGGCATTCGCCCAGCCTCCGGGCCGCGAGCACGTCAAGGCCGGCAAGAAGGCCGCGAAGCGCATCGGCAAGTCGCGCCTGCGGCTCGAGGAGGTTCCGGTCGGAGCCAAGGTGCGGGTCCAGTACTACCCGCTGATCAGCCAGTTGATGGAAGTGGTGCTCGACTAGGCAGCGGCGCCGGCCGCATCCGGGAGTTGCTGGGACAGGTAGATGCCCAGCCCCATGTCGTCGATCATCTGAAGCTGGGCCTCCAGCCAGTCGACGTGCTCTTCCTCGTCCTTGAGGATCGTCTCGAACAACTCTCGTGAGGCGTTGTCGCCAGCGGCGACGGCGTCCTTGATTGCGGCGTTGAGGACCCGGACGGCGTCGTACTCCAACTGCACGTCGTTGGCGAGCTGTTGGTGGACGTTCTGGCCAACATTGAGCGGGCTGAGCTCGCCCATGCCGGGCACTCCCTCAAGGAACAGGATCCGCTCGATCAAGATCTCGGCGTGGCGCATCTCTCCGATGGCTTGCTGCTTAATGAACGCCCCAAGCTTTCCGTAGCCCCAGTTGTCACACATCTCTGCGTGCACGATGTACTGGTGAATTGCCGTGAACTCGCCCTTCAGCACGCGGTTGAGGTGTTCGATGACCTTGGAATCCCCTTGCATACTCCGATTATAAAGGCCTTCAGCTCAGGTCCAGCCGCCCCTCAGCGCGTCTGCGGCCACAAGATCGTCCTTCGCCAGCGATGCGTCAATATCCGAGGGCTTTCGCCGCAACTACGGTCGGACTAACGCACGACGGAGCAGGCCCGGCATGGGCCGCCAGCCTGCTCGAAGGGCGAGGCGTTGACGATCTCGACGAAAGATGCGACGGCGGATAAGGAAAGCGTGCTCGTCTGCGTCGCAGCGTCCCGAGCCATCAGGGGTCTAGTGCTCAGCCACGCGACGGCGAGCTCGTTCCTCCAAGCAGGAGAATCGATTGAGTCCGCCTGAAGCCGGCTCGGGCGGGAGCGCCGACTCCGGGCGCTACGAACCGGCCTGCCCGGCCTGCGGAGAGCGTTCCCGAGGCCCGCCCGGGCCGTCCGCAGCAGGGGTGTTGTGCTGCATCACGAGTCTCCACTCGCCGAGTTCAAGGGTATACGTCATGGTGTAGCGCCCGTGATGCTGCATCTCTCTGCCGTCCTTCGCCTTCACCACCACGTCGTAGTTGCCCCACGCGACCCCCGTGCTGCCCATGACCCGGTACTGCATGTCCTTCGGCTCGAACTTCGCCGCCGCGGTCTTCCCGAAGAATCGCTCCCAGTCAAGTTGGCAGGCCTCCTTGCCCTCCTTGCCGGAGGTGGGACCGCAGGAATAGAACGACAGCGCCCCTTCGTGGATGTTGGCGAGAAAACCGTCGATGTTCCCCTCATTCAGCACCGCGACCGCCGTCTCAAAGGTCTGCCGCAGCTTTTGCGTCGCCGCGTCCTGGCCGAACGCCGGCACGAGGACGAGGAGCGTTGCTAACGGTAGAATCTTCAGCTGGTTCATGGAAACCCTCACGGCCGCCTAGGCCGAATGCCGGCGACCTCTCCGGCAACAAGCCTAGCACGCAGAGAGGGCCCGGATGGCATGTCCGCGCCGTCGTTGAGCCCGGCGGACCGCCTGCGCTCCAAACCGTTCTGCCCAGCCAGAGCGCAAGCTTGAGCAACCGCGGCCTACACTTTCAGACACGAGGCAGTCTCGATCCGAGAACTGTCCCTTGGGGTGTTGGAGGGACGGCCACGACCATACAATCGGCATGCTAGAATCTCAGCGTCTACACTGCAGGCACGGGAGTATCCAACCATGAAGTCTACGACCAGACGCTCGTTCCTCGGCACAGCCGCCGTGCTGCCCGCGGCTTCAGCGGCCGCTGCCTCGACACAGCAGGCGGGCAACGGAGCAGGGCCGCACCACTGGGACGACCTCAAACTGGCGGTCGCAACCTATTCTCTGCGCAAGTTCAGCCGGTCTGCCGCGATCGACATTTGCCGCCATCTGGGCGTTAAGTATGTCAACGTCAAATCGTTCCACATGCCGTACTACCTCTCGGCAGATGACCTCATGGCGGCCCGCAAGGAATTCGAGAAGGCCGGCTTGGAGGTCGTCGCGGGCGGGAACATCTCCCTCCGGAGCGACGACAGCGACGAGCTGGAGCACTATTTCAAGTACGCGGTCGCGGCCGGGATGCCCATCATGGTTTGCGCGCCGACGCACTCCAACCTCGGGGCGATCGAAAAGCTCGCCATCAAGTACGACCGCAAGATGGCCATCCACAACCACGGCCCGGAGGACAAGTTCTACCCGGCTCCCAGCGACGTGATCAAGCGCGTCAAGAACATGGATCCGCGCATGGGTCTGTGCGTCGACGTGGGCCACACCGTGCGGACGGGTGCCGACATCCTCGAGGAGATCGATGGTGCGTGGGACCGCATCTACGATTTCCACGTCAAGGATCTAACGGACTTTACCAGCAAGGAGAGCCGCGTGGACGTGGGCGATGGCAAGATGCCGATCGCCGCGATCTTCAAGATGCTCAAGGAGCGCAAGTACCAGGGCGTGGTGGGTCTGGAGTACGAAGTGGTCGCCGACCATCCGCAGCTGGGCATGGCAAAGTCGTTCTCCTACATGCGCGGCGTGCTAGACGGCCAGGCCTGATCTTGCGTTAGAGGGTGGCGTAGGACCAGTTGCCTCGGTCGATGTGCACCGCGGCGAGGCGGTGCTGGATGCTCGCAGCGACTTCCCGTGCCTCGCTGGCAACTCTGGGGCTCATGCGAATTGCCATGCTAGTCTGCCGCTGGCAGGTGCCGCTTCCGATGCCGAGCCTTCAAGCCGAGCCTTCCGTTCCCGGCGACTTGTCGGAGTTCCGGAAGCCCGCCGGCCCCTTACGCGAGGCGGCAGGCCTGCCTGCAATCTGGCTCAAGCCTGGATGGCTACCTAGATTCGCCGTTGCGATTGCCGCGTTCGCGGCGGCAATTCTCCCGGCCCCGCTGCCTGCCCAGGACCTGGAGGTAGTTGTGGGGGTCTCGAACTTCCCCCCGCTGGTGATGGAAGCCGAAGGGAGTTTCGAAGGATTCGACATTGACATTTGGAACGAGGTGTCCGACGTGATCGGCGTCGACTCGACCTACCGCCTTATGCAATTCGGCGATCTCATCGAGGCATTGAAGAATGGCGAGATCGATGTCGCCGTCGCCGGGATCAGCATTACGCGAGACCGGGAACTTGAGATGGACTTCAGCCATCCCTACATGAACAGCGGGTTACGAATCCTCACGACCGTGGACGACGATCCCGGATGGCTCCGGCTGCTGCGGTTTCTGGCCACCACGGCTACGCTCAAGGTGCTCGGCTCCCTGATTGCGTTTGTCCTCCTCTGCGCGCATATCCTGTTCCTTGCGGAACGAGGAAGTTCCGACATCAGCAACCAGTATTTCCCGGGAATCCTCGAAGCCTGTTGGTGCGTTCTGGCTACGATCACGACCGTTGGTTACGGAGATGTGGCGCCACGACGCTGGCTCGGCCGGTTCGCCTCGGCAGTCGTGATGCTGATCGGAATATCACTCTTCGGAGTGGCGATTGCGCAGTTGTCGGCCGGACTGATGATGGAGGGACTCAGGAGCGAAATAGCTGGACCGGAGGACCTCGATGGCCGCGCTGTCGCAACGGTCGCAGGGACGACCAGCACCGCTGTAGCGATCCGACTCGGTGCTCGGCTGCACGAGGTGGAGACGATCGGAGCCGCGCACCGCCTGCTCGAAGCGGGCGAGGTCGATGCGATCCTGTTTGATGCCGCGCCGCTGATGCGATATGTGGTTGAGGACGGAAACAACACAGTGACAATCGTGGGCCCTCTGATCGAGCGGCAGGACTATGGAATCGCGTTTCCAGCGGGTAGCGAACTGCGAGAGTCGGTGAACCGGGCGCTCTTGGAGCTCGATGAGTCCGGCAGGTATGAGCGGATCCGCGCCAAGTGGTTCGGATCGTCGGATTAGAGGGGGCATAGCGGGCCGCCCGAGCGGCGATCTACCACTCGCAGGGCCCCCGGCTCGCGATTGCGGGGCCTGGGCCGCTCGAGCTTTCCGATCGGCTGGCCGGTGTCAGCCGACCTGCGCTCGAAACGAGCCGCTCACCGCGGAGGATCCAGAAGGGCAAGCGGCATCGCACTGGGCGGTCATGCCTCGCTGCTTGGCGCAAGGCCGCGTTCGCAACCGGTCAGTAGCTGCACCGCAAGAAGACAAGACCGGCCGGCGGAGGCTTCCAGCGATCGCCTACAGCCCGTGGGGCTCGCCTCGCCCATTGACGGATTCGTCCGCGGCCTTGTATGCCAGATCCAGCAGCTCGACCACGTGCAGGACCGGCAGCGGTTGCGAGAAGCGTCGAGTGCCTGCCTGCAGCTGCAGCATGCAGCCGGGGTTGGCCGTCACGATCGTGTCGGCCCTCGTGGACTCGATCATGCGCATCTTGTCTTCCAGCAGTGACATGGAGATGTCCGTGTGCTCCACGTTGTACACTCCTGCGGAGCCGCAGCAGATCTCGCTCATGGGCAGTTCGTGCAATTTCACGCCGGGGATCGCTTGGATCATTTGTCGCGGAGGTGTCGAGATCTTCTGTCCGTGCAGGAGATGACACGAGTCTTGGTAGGTGACGGTCCGCTCTAGCCGGCCGAATTCGGTGTTGAGATCGACGGATGCCAGGAACTCGCTCACGTCGCGCATCTTGCCGGCAAAAGCCCGGGCTCGCTCGTGCCATTCCGGGTCGTGCTCGAAGAGTTCGGGGTACTCCTTCAGCACCGATCCGCAGCCCGCCGTGTTCGTGATGATCGCGTCGAAACCGCCGGGCTCAAGCGCCGCGATGTTCTTCTTCGCCTGCTCGCGGCCGATCATGCGCAGGCCGGCATGGACCTGCAGCGCCCCGCAGCACTCCTGCTCTGCCGGAACGGTGACCTCGCATCCGTTCTTGCACAGGACGCGAACCGTCGCTTCGTTCAGCCGGCTGAAGAACACGTTCTGCATGCAGCCAGCCATCAGGGCTACGCGGTGCTTCGTCACGCCTTCGGCCGGGAAAACCTTGCCGATGCTGGAAAAGAAGAACGGCGCCTGCGACTGAGGGGCAAGCTGCGCCAGCTCTCCTAGCCTGCCCAGCGAATCTAGAAAGCCGGACTCCCGCATCATTTGGTCGAGGCCGCTGCGCTGGTATGCCAGCAGCCCCAGGCCGACCGCTCTCAGGAGCAGCCGGCTGCGCAGCAGCCAACTGTAGGCGAACCAGCGCACGAGGCGCTGCGGGACGCTGCGGCGGGTGGCGGTCTCGATCTGTGCCAGGGCGCCTTCGATCAGGCGGCCGTATTGGACGCCCGACGGGCAGGCAGTTTCGCAGGACCGGCAAGCCAGGCACAACTCGATGTGCTCGATGTAGTCCTCCGAGACCGGGCTGCGGCCTTCGGCGACCTCCACCATCTGGTAGATCCGCCCGCGGGGCGAATCCATCTCGACACCGAGTTCGCGGTAGGTCGGGCAGGCATTGAGGCAAAGCCCGCAGTGCACGCACTTGCGCAGGTCGGCTTCTTGGGGGGCATCCACCGGTACGGCGAGTTCGGACGGCACTTGCGAGCGAGATCCCTGTTCGAGAAGGCCGATATCCTACGTCAAAATGTCGCGATGGACCAAGCCGGCTACGTCGGTCAGCCGGAAGTCCCGACCCGAGAAGCGGTATGTCAGCTCCTCGTGGTCCAGTCCCAGCAGGTGCAGCACGGTGGCGTGGAAGTCGTGGATATGCATCCGGTTCGCTTCCGCGTGGTAGCCGATCTCGTCGGTAGCCCCGTATTGGAAGCCCTTCTTCACGCCGGCGCCGGCCATCCAGATCGTGTAGCCGTAAGGGTTGTGGTCGCGGCCGTCGCCGCCTTGGCTGACCGGCGTGCGGCCGAACTCGCCCGCCCAGATCACCAATGTCTCATCGAGCATGCCGTGTGACTTGAGATCCTTGAGCAGGCCGGCGATGGGCTTGTCGACCTCCGCGGCATTGGCGTTGTGGCGGTTGAAGAGGTCCGAATGCTGGTCCCACTTGTACGAGTGCGTGCACTGCACGAAACGCACGTCGCGCTGGCTCAGCCGGCGGGCCAGCAAGCACTGCCAGCCGAAGTCCGCTGTGACCGGGTCGTCGAGGCCGTAGAGCTTTCGCGTGGCCTCGGACTCCTTCTCTACCTCGAACGCCTCGGGTGCCTGCATCTGCATGCGGAATGCGAGTTCGAACGACTGGATGCGCGCTTCCAAGCGCGAGTCAAACTTGCGCATCTCGGCGTGCCGCCGGTTGACGTTGCGCAGCATGTCGAGTTCGTACCGCTGCTTCTCTCGCGACAAGCCCTTGTTCACCAAGTACTCGATCGGCTCGCCCTGCACGTCGGAGACGTTCAACCCGGCATGGCCGATCGGCGTGCCTTGGAACGAGCCCGGCAGGAACGCCGACGACCAATTCTTGGCGCCGCCGTGGGACAGGGCGGGCTTGATGGTGACATAGCCAGGGAGGTTCTTGTTCTCGGTTCCGAGGCCGTAGACCACCCACGAGCCAAGGCTCGGGCGGGTGAACGTGCTGGAACCAGTGAAAGTCTGCAGCAGCGCCGCGCCGTGGTCGACGCCCTCGCCCACCATCGAATGCACGAAGCACATGTCGTCGACGCATTCGCGCACGTGGGGGAACAGATCGCTGACCCTGATGCCGCTCTGGCCGCCCGGCTTGAAGTCCCACAGGGGCTTCATCAACGGCCCCGGATCTTCGTCGTCAAAGGCCAGCGGGCGCTCGATCGGTAGCGGCTCGCCGTGGTGCCGCTCGAGATAGGGCTTGTACTCGAAGGTGTCCACCGACGAGGGGCCTCCGTGCATGAACAGGAAGATCACGCGTTTCGCGCGCGGTGGGAAGTCGGGCTCGCGCACGGCCAGGGGGTTGGCCGGGTCGAATTCGACGTCCGCCGCCATGGCGCGGTTCCGCTCGAACAGGCTGCCGAGTGCCAGCATGCCGAAACCGCACGCGGAGTCGCGCAGCATGCCCCTGCGGCTCGTCGGCTGGACCGCGTTCATGTGCTCGATCATCTGCTTGTAGTCCATCGCTCGCGCCGCTCCGTAAAGTCTCTCGATCTCTCCCTTGGCCAGGCTCAGTCTACGTAAATGAAGTCGTTCGAGGCGAGCAGGATGCGGCAATAGCTGTGCCAGGCCTCCTGCGGCGTCGAGCCGTCGAAACGCGACGTGTAACTGCCGACATACGACAGGGCCGAATCGACCTCGGCTGCGTCCGGCTCCCTCGTCAATATCGCCATGTAGGCGTGCCGGGCGCGTTCGGTCTCCGTCCGGGCAGGGTCTGCCAGCAGTTGCTCGGCCAGATTTCCGGCGCGCGAGGCCACGAATTCGCTGTTCATCATGAAGAGCGCCTGCGGGGCCACGTTGGTCACCGGGCGCTTCCCCAAAGACGTGACCGCGTCGCCGAAGTCGAACAGGTTCAGCAGGGTCGGCAGGTTTGCCCGGCGCAGTGGCAGGTAGACCATGCGCCGCGTCGTGGTGGTCGGGTCGATGCTGAGCCGGGAGTTGGAGTTCTCACGGTCCGTTCCGAAGCCAGACTGCAGCGTGCCTCCCGTGGTGAGGTCGAGCGAGTTGTCGATCGCCAGCATGCCGTCCCGCAATTCCTCTACATCGAGGCGGCGCCGGTTAAAATGTGACAGCCACTGGTTGCCCGGATCGCTCTTGGCCGCCGTCGCACTTGCCGCGCTGCCCATGCGGTAGGCGCGCGAGAGCATGATCTTGCGGTGCATTTCCTTGATCGACCAGCCCTCCCGCACAAACGTCGAAGCCAGCCAGTCGAGCAGTTCCGGGTGCGTCGGCGGCGTGCCGAGCTTGCCGAAGTTGCTGGGCGTCCGCACGATCCCGTCGCCGAAGTGCTTCTGCCAGATGCGGTTGACCATGACACGGGCAGTCAAGGGGTTGGATGGCGAGGCGATCCAGTCCGCCAGTTCCAAGCGGCCGCTTCCGGCGCTGACCGGTGTTTGGTCGAATCCGGCGATGATCGCTGGAAATACCTTTGGCGCAGCCTCGCCCTTGGCGTTGTAGTCGCCGCGCACGAACACGCTTTGCTCCACCGGCTGGCCCTCTTCGACGGCGTTTGCCATCGGGGGCTCTGGCAGGGAGTTGGCTTCGAGCTCGGCGACCTCCACTCGCAACTTCTTGATCGTGGCCACGGTTTCGGGCTTGAGGATCGCGTTGCGCTCTTCGCCAGCAAAGCGCAAGGGCGCGTTCTTGGCGTGATACACGTCATAGAAGAAGCGGTCCCGCCCCGGCAAGAAACGGGGTTTCGGCGGCGGCGGCATGGTGCCGGTCCGAATCAAGTCGATGGCACTTTTCCGCCAGCGCCGGATGGTGTGGTGCCACTCTTGGAGCGTCGTCTCAAAGGCTTGTTGGTAGGCGGACGCCGCGTCGGAGCGTTTCGACGCCATAGCGTCGCGCCACGCGGCTAGCTGGCCGCGCGGCACGTCCGCGGGTTTGAGGTAAGCGATCCATTTCCCGAGCTGGGTTGGATCGAGGTCGCGCTCCGCCGCGAGCTTGGCCTCATCGGCACCGTCTTCATAGACCTCGCGAGCTGCCAGCATGTAGTCTGCGATGCGGCTCGCAGCCCTGTCGACGTATTGCTCGAGTTCGATGTCAGCCAAGTTGTCCAGCTCGATGCGCTTGTTCTTGATGACTCGCTGCTCGGCCTCGTAGCGGTTAAAGACTTCCTGCTCCACCAACGGCTTGAACAGCAGTGCCGAGACGTGTCTGGAAGGGTCCTTGAAGCTGCGGGTCGAGGCGAAGATGCCGGCCAGCGAGTAGTAGTCCTTGGTCAGGATCGGGTCGAACTTGTGGTCGTGGCAGCGAGCGCAGGCGACCGTCATGCCCAGCATGCTCTTGGAGACGACCTCGATCTGCTCGTCGTACACGTCGTAGAGCATGCGCTGCTTGTCCTGCTGCGCGATGGCCTTCGGACCCAGCGCCAGGAATCCGGTGGCGATGATGCCGCGTTGGTTGACTTTGCCGCGATCGCCGGCGGGCAGCAGATCGCCCGCGATCTGTTCCCGCACGAATTGGTCGTAAGGCATGTCGCTGTTGAATGCCTCGATGACGTAGTCGCGGTACTTCCAGGCGTATGGATAGCGGTGATCCTCGTCGTTGCCGGTCGAGTCCGCGTAGCGCGCAACGTCCAGCCAGTGACGGCCCCAGCGCTCGCCGTACGACGGCGATGCGAGCAGGCGCTCTACCACGCCCTCGTAGGCCTCGGGGGACGCATCGTCGAGGAACGCCTTCGCCTGAGCCGGAGTTGGCGGCAGTCCCGTCAGGTCGAATGTCGCCCGGCGCAGCCAAGTCAGCTTGTCAGCCGGCGCGGCAGGCTGCAGGCCGTGCTCCTGCATCTTGGCCAGCACGAAGCGGTCGATCGGGTTCTGGTTCCAAGCGGGATCGTCCACCGTCGGCGGATCTTGATGAACTACCGGCTGGAATGCCCAGTAGTTCTTCTGCTCGTCCGTGAAGATGCCCTGTTGGCCCTCCGGGATCATGGCCTCGTGCTGCTCTGCTCCGGGCCATGGAGCGCCCCGCAGTACCCATTCGCGCAGGACCGCCAACTCGTCATCGGGGAGTTTGCCGCCGGGCGGCATCTTGACGCGAGCTTGGTAGCCGACGATCGCGAGCAGGCGGCTGGACTCCGGATCCTGCGTCGAGACCAGCGCGGCCTCGTCGCGAGCCTTCAAGAAGCCCTGCACGCCCGAAAAGTCGACATTGCCACTCTTCAACTGAGCGTTGTGGCAGGCCTGGCACTTGGCGGCCAGCAGCGGTCGCACATGCTTCTCAAAGTGCTCGAGCCCGTCCGATTGTGCGCCAAGCGCGGGCAAGCAGGCCAGCAGCGACGCCCGGCATGTCCGCGCCGCGAACTTCCAGCGCCGGGCGAACCTGCACAACAGAAGGGTGCTCATCGATTCTCCGCCATCCTGATGATAGCGAACTGTGGATTTGCACTGCGAAACCTCACCCGAAGCACGGCTTAGCGACGGCTGGGCGCAAAGTGGGGCGATTTCGGACCAAATGTGAGCGTGCCAGAAGCCTCCGGTGGCTGAACGTCGTCGCAGTGTGCCGGCAGGCGTTGCCAGCGGGGTGTGTCGTGCGCCCGCCAAGCTTCGATGTACGTTCGGCCGCATCGCCGCTGAGGTCATCAACGACTTCGGGACGGGGAGGTGAAGGTGTCTCGGAGCTAGGCTAATTCAAGATCCAATCTTGAAATAGCCTTCAGTACCGCAGCCCCGCGATTCCCTGAATTGAGGATCGGTGCCTCAGAATGAGCGTCAGGCTCCGCACAGCAGCGCGGACTGGCCGAAACTTTCCGGGTCCCGGGGTGTTCCCCCTACATGGGCGGTGCCTCGGCGCGGGTGGCATGACCGACGCAGTCGAGTTCGAGGACTTCGTCCACCGGCATCAGGACATGGTATTTGGCATGGCAGTGCGGATGCTAGGGGACCCTAGCGAGGCCGAGGACATCGCTCAGACCGTCTTCCTCAAGGCTTACGAGCGGTTCGACACTCTACGCCGTTCGCCGGCAGTCGTTGGCTGGCTGCGCACCGTGACCACCAATCTCTGTCTGAACCACTTGACGAGGTTTCGCGCGCGCTGGAAGCTATTCAGCCAGTGGCGCTCGGGCGACGAGGGCCGCGAGCGACCGTACGAGGACACGCTCGCGGCCAAGGACAATCAGAGCGAAGATCTCGCACGCGCTGAGCAGCGCGCCAGATTGGAAGACGGGATTCGATGCCTGCCGCCGCACCAGCGGATCCCGATTGTGCTGTATCACTTCGAAGAGCACAGCTATCAGGAGATAGCAGATGCTCTGGGGGTCTCGATAGGCAAGATCAAGACCGACATCCACCGCGGACGTCTGGCCTTGCGGAAGTTGATCGGAGAGAGCCATGACGCCCGCTGAACTCGAGTCGCTGTTCGCACGAGAGGTGGCTAAGCTGCCTTGTCCAAGGGCACCAGGGTCGCTCGTACCGCGTGTCCTGGCCGCAATCCGGCACCGCAGGGGCGAACCTTGGCATCGCCGAGGGTGGCGTGTTTGGCCCGCTACCTTGAAGTTCGCCACAGGTGTGCTTTGCGTAGGGTTTGGTTGGCTAGCACCCTACGCGTGGGATTCCATGGAACTCGCACTCGCACATGAGGCGGTGGTAGCCGCGGGAGCCCTGTGGCGGCTTCTGGTGCAGCCGGCCGCTGTCTACTTGGCAGCCATCGGAGCGGCGCTGGTCGTAGCGAGCGCGATGTGCCTCGCGGCATTGACATTCATGCTCAGGGAAGGAGGACCAAACCATGAGGCGCTCTAGGACAGTGATAACCAAGATTGCGATTGCGCTGGCGCTATTCGCGACCACTTCCGCCCAGACGCCAGATGTGTCGGATGCCCCAGATGCCCCAGCGCAGGCACGGGAATCCGGAGCAGCCCCCCAAATCAGATTCGGCTCGTCGCTGGAACTTCGGGCTGGAGATCGTGCGGAAAGCGTCGTGGTCATTCTGGGTTCCGCCACGATCAACGGCACCGTCGAGGGCGATGTGGTTGTTGTGCTCGGATCGCTCGAGCTCGGCAGCACGTCGGTGATTGAAGGGGATGCGGTTGTTGTGGGTGGATCGATCAAGGTCCTGCCGGGTGCGGTTGCGGAGGGCGATCTTGTTCTCGTAGGCGGCGCACTGGATGCACCTGTGGAATTCTCGCCAGGGGGTGAACTTGCCGTTGTTGGCGCAGGTGCCGGTCCCACCGAGGTATTCGCGCCGGCCCTGGCTTGGCTGAGCAAGGGGTTGCTGTGGGGACGGCCGCTGGTTCCCGACCTTCTCTGGACCTGGATCTTCGTTGCAGTCTTTGCCCTGTTGTATTTGGCGACGAACGCGATTTTCGAGCGGCCTGTCCGCGATGTTGCCTCGGCTCTAGCATCCAAACCGCTCACTTGTTTCCTCGTAGGCGGTTTGGTCGTGGTCTTGATCGGACCCGTGTCACTGCTGCTGGTCACATCTGTGGTCGGCCTGCCTGCTGTGCCGCTGCTCTGGTTTGCGGTCTTCCTTGCTGTGATTTTGGGTAGGGTTGGCGTGACTCGTTGGATTGGAGGACGAATCATGCCGGAGCAGTTTCCGGGAGACCGGGCCGAAGCCGCAAGGTCGGTAGCGATCGGGTTTGGGGTGATTTGTATTGCCTATATGGTGCCGGTGCTCGGACTTGCGGCATGGACGGCGTTGGGCGTTCTAGCGTTGGGTGCCGCAACCACCACCGTCGCAACGAGCTTGCGCAGGGAACACCCGAAGTCGGCCGAATCGGCTCGTATCCCGACTGTGGCGATTTCGCAGGTGGGCAGTGCCGAGCCTACAGAGCCCATGGCGCCTCCTGGCGTAGGAGTCGACCAGCCTGAAGGCGCAGCCGGCCAGGGAGAAGAGCCGAGGCATGAGCCCGGCAAGGCAGTGGACCTGCCTTTGGCAAGCTTCGCCGCTCGAATCGGTGCCGTGGCCTTGGATTTCATACCTTTCGTGATCATCGGCCAGGCGCTGGACGCCGGCATGCTGCTGACCTTGCTGATGTTCTTGGTGTACAACACCGCGATGTGGGCGTGGAGAGGCACGACTGTCGGTGGCATGATCTGCCGCGTGCGCTTGGTCCGCACGGACGGCCGTGCCCTGGCCCCACAGGACGGGGTCGTGAGGGGCGTTGCCAGCGTGATCTCCATCGCGTTTCTGGGGCTCGGCTGGATCTGGGCGGCGTGGGACGAGAAACGGCAGTCGTGGCATGACCGCGCTGCTGGCACCTATGTCGTGCGAGACGAGAGCGACTCTTAGGCCTGAAATGTGGAGTCCGCTCGGCAAGGCCGGCGCGTCCAGTCCGGCCGCGCCGCTCGCCTATGTGACAGCGTTTGGCTCGCATGCCGCGCTTGCGTGCTGCGAGGGGGGCGCACGGGGTCTTGCCCGGACCTCTCCGGAGTCCCCAAGTGAATGGGCCAGGCCAGTCGCTGGCGGCACGCTGTTCGGGATGAGCTAGGGTCGACGAATCCGATTGATCGCTGCGGTCGCTGCGTCTCGGACGGCCTGGTCGTCGCTCTGCCGGAGCTGCGCCAGGCCTGCCAGCGCCATGGGGTCTCTCCGGACGCCAATCGAGTTGATCACGCCCACCAGCAATCCGCCGTTCAGCCTGCCCAGTGCCTCGCGCAACGCTTGGTCGGCCGCGCCGGAAGGCATCGGCTCAAGTACTGTTCGTGCGTAGTGGGCTAGCTGCGGGTCATCCAGCAATTCTGCCAGAGCCGGAACCGCGCTTGGCTCGCCTACCACGGCGAGGCGCTGGCAAGCCTTGGCCTTGGCAAACTCCGTGGCATCGGAATCGTCGAGAATGGCCACGAGATCCGCCGAGGCCATGCTCATAATCTGCTCTGACTTGTGAGGCGTTGACGCGAGTTGCTCGTCGGTCATGCGTTGCAGTTCGCCACGGTTCTGGCCCCGCAAGCGCTTGCCGACCGCCACGGCCGCTGCCGTTAGGGCAAAGAAGGTTCGTCTTAGCATCTTCGGCCTCCGTTCACACGAGTCGCCATGGCTCGCGCATGGCGCGGGAGCGCATTCTGTTGGCAGCGTCGCTGCGTGGGAAACTGTCGGTCGCTGGATCGAACTCCAGAGTCTCCCCCAATTGGTACGCGATGTACGCCGCGTGGCACGCCACGTGCGTTTGGCATGCCGCGAGCGCATTCGCCCGGGTATCCTCGCGCGATTTGACGCAGTTCAAGAAGTCGCGCACGTGGCGCGTCGTGGCCTCGCGGGCATCTTCGAAGGTCTTGCGGTACTGCGCCAGGCTGTCCGACGCCTCCACGATTCCCGCGTCGCCGGTCTGCACCCAGCCCGCTTCGCCCTCGAAACGAACGGCGCACGCGCCCAAACCTTCCCAGCCCGAGTCGCGCAGAACGATTTCCAGTCCGTTCGCGTAGCGACAGTCGACCGAGTACGGCGTAACCCCTTGTGCAACGTGGGGGGTGAATTCCACTGGCGCGGTCTCGTCCAGTCTGGCCGCGGCGTGGCAAAGGTCTAGGGTGTGCGACCCCCACTCGAGGATTCCGCCGCCGTGAAAGTCGAAAAAGCCGCGCCAACGACTCTTGACGTACAGCGAGTTGTACGGCCGCCACGGTGCTGGCCCTAGCCAGCGGTCCCAATCCACGACGCTCTTGGGCGGTTCCGGTTCCGCCGGCAGCCAGTCGTGGGTAGTTGAGGGCGTGTAGCGGTTTCCCGGCGCTGCGTTGGCATCCAGCTTCGTCAGCTTGCCGAGCTTGCCGCTGCGGGCCAGATCGATGCAGTACTCGAAGTTTGTGCCGTTGCGCCGCTGGGTGCCAGCTTGGTAGACCCGGCCGAGGCGATGGTACGTGTCGGCCAGCGCCCGACTCTCGGCGATCGTCATCGAACAGGGCTTTTCGCAGTAGACGTCCTTGCCCGACTTGGCGGTGAGAATCGACAGCAACGTATGCCACCGGTCACCGGTTGCGATCAGCACTGCGTCGATGTCACGGCGTTCCCAAAGCTCGAACATGTCGCCGTACATCTCGCAGTCGTTGTTGCCGTGATGTTTGTCTACCTTGGACTTGATGGCTTCGCGACGCTCGTTGCGCGCGTCGCAGATCGCCCGGAACTGCACATCGTCTTGGGCGAGGAACGACTCGAGGTCGCGCTCGCCCCGGCCGCCGATGCCGAGTCCGGCAACGTTGATCCGGTCACTGGGGGGAACCGCGCCCGACAGGCCCAGCACCGCGCCGGGGATGAACAGCGGAACGGCCGCCTGAAATACCCTGCGCCTCGGGATTTGACTAGGCGTTGCGGCCTCACTGGTCGTGTCACTCATGCATCAGATCCTCCAACTGGATTTCTAGGTCGCGCGTGCCCGCCCGGCTCGCGCGACACCGATAGCCTTGTACCGCGCACATAGCATATCGTAGCGGCTCTTGGGCGCTCGCTCGCGCTTCTAGACGGTCCGAGCGACTTCGCCGGTACCCAACTGGGAAACTGTCGTTCCAGGTGCCGCCGCCAAGCTGCCTCGGTCCTCATGGCTCGTCCGGGTATGGCACTGGGGCACCGGTGGTCTTGCGGGTAGGCATGATAGCGCTTGCATCGCGTAGGAAGTTGCCAAGCGAAGCGGACAACTCGGCAACTAGCTCGGGCTGGTCCGAGGCCAGATTGGGCGTCTCTCCGAGGTCGGCCCGTCGGGGTTGCGCCGGAACGCCAGCTCCGGCTCGCACTCGCGGGCGATCTTGATGTCCGCTATCCGGCGGACGTTCACGGGCTCGGCCGGAAGGAGGATCGGGAGAACCGCAGCGAGGAGGAGTAGTGGTAGGACTCGGCGGGTCATTGCGTCAATCCTCGTCGGATTCCTGCAACCCACCTGCGCACTGATCGATCTCGTCGCGCAACGCAGCTATCGTCCCCTCGATATTGTCGACTAGCTCTTCTGCGCTGTCGAACCACTCTGCGTCTTCGTAAACTCGGAGCGCGTCTGCATCGCACTCTATGTCGTCAAATTCCGCCACTAGGGCGGTAAATCCAGGAGCGTCTATCTGTGTAACAGCGTCCTGCCACTCCTTGGACTTTGTGTACGCATCGAATCGAGGAGCCCATGACGATAGCTTCGCCCGCACCCCCTTGGCGTTGTGGATGACTTGCTTGATATCGGCTATTGCCTCCTCGTTAGCAGCAATCTTCTCTTGCAGGTTCTCTTCACGCTTAGCTTCCAAATACGCTTTCGTTAGTTCTCGAAATAACTTCCGCAGCATCTTGTCTTTACTTCCTCGGAGCCAAGCAGCGACCCAGTCGCTGCTGCTTCTCCAGCGTGCGAGCCACTCGTGTAACGCGCTTCCGGACACCCCTTGCCACGGCTTGCAACGTCGCAATGTCCAGCACGTTCCGGTAGACCTCGAAATCCAAACGGTGCTCACAAGACGCGTCACGCTTGCGCACGCCCATCGTTACCAGGAAGTAGACTCCCGGCCCCACTTGGACCTCGCCGGAGAACTCTCGCATCCCCTCGCTGATGTCGATGCCTGCCGCCGAGGTGTCCAAGCGCACCATGCCGCCCTCGCGGTCTCGCGCAAGGTGCACGGACACCCACAAGCGATCCTCTGCGTCCGTAACCAAGCGCACTCGCGAACCCTCTGAGAACTCTTGGACGATAACGGCTTCGAGGGCTTCGGAACGTTCACCCAGCAGATGCGGAGCACCGCGCATCGTGATGGGCACCTCCTGCCCTTGCGCCGGGCTAAGGCCGGGTGCCAGCAAGACGTAGGCCGCCAGCAGCAGCCAGATCGCGATGTTGCGCCGAGGCCCCTGCTGAGGGCTGGGTGCTGAAGTGCAGGCAGGGCAGGAAACGACCGCGATGGCTGTCAACTTGATTCGGTCCATGGTGCCCCAGAAATGGTACCGCCATAGCCTTGCGCCGGTATCCGGCCCATGCGCTTGGTCTGTTGTCGACGGGTCTTGACTAGACGTTCATCTCGGCCTGCGGCGATAGGCGGCCTCGCGACGAGCGACTCGCACGACCATCACGACGAGCACGTCTTGCTGAACCTCGTACCTTGCCCGGCACTCGCCGACGCGAAGTCGTCTGAGGCCACGCAAGTCCCCCTTCAAGGCCGTGCCCACAACACGGGTTGTCGGTCAGTCCGTCGATGGCGGCGACGATCCGAGCCCGGTCCTGTTTGCTCACTCGGCTCACTTCATTGGCTGCGCTGCTCTTAATCCAAATCGAGAAGTTCACGTCGGACCTGATCCCAATCCAGCACTGGGTCGTTGGGATTGCAGAGGCGTCCTATGGCGACTGAGACGTCGTCGAAGTCTTCCAGATAGCACTCAACTGCTTGGCGGACGATGCCAGCTCGGCTGCGCCTAACTTGGCTTGCAGCTAGGTCTAGTTCCTCGACTACCGAGTCCGGCAGTCGTGAGGTGATCTGCGTCACGATATCTCTAAGCTCATGCGATGTCACTTACATATATCAAGTCTCAGCGATGTCACTGTCGAGTGATAGGAAGTCTCAGCTGGGTTGAGAGTTGAGAGGTAGCGGATGGGAAGGGCTGGATGCGAACGTGGTCAGTGTGGCTCGATGGATCATGGCGCGCAAGTGATTGCCCAAGATCTCAGGCATGAGGTCCGACCGACGGTGTGAGGTCGCCGCGTGATCCGGCTTGCTCCATCCAAGCGGAGATTGAGTACCCATTCTTCGATTGCCCGAGTGTCGCTACGCGGCTGGAAGCCGGACTGACATTGATTCGCCTATGCTAGATCGACCAAGTGTTCTTGAACGCGTGATAGGGACGAACTCAAGCACTTTGGATTCATTCAAAGCGTTGCACATCGCGAAGATATGATTCCCAGCAAGAGCAGCGACCCGTCCGCCATCCGAATCGGCACTTGGAACACAGAGTGGGCCAAGCCAATCGGCATCAGAGGCAACATCATCAGCGAGAAGCTCGCCGCTTCGGGCTGCGACGTGCTGTGCGTAACCGAAGGATTCGCCGGGATTCTCCCCGATGGAGGTCATGTCATCGATGCAGGCAAGGACTGGGGCTACCCGATCTACAAGGGCCGCAGGAAGGTGCTGTTGTGGAGCAAGCAACCCTGGACTCCTCACGTCGATGCCGTCGGCACCGCCGATCTTCCGGGCGGCAGGTTCGTGGCCGGTAGCACAGGAACTCTGTCAGGAACTTGCCTGACTGTCGTTGGCGTCTGCATCCCCTGGAGCGGTGCGCACGTGAAGGGTGGCCGTAAGGACCGAACGTGGTGGCAGGATCACGAAGTCTGGCTAGCAGGATTCGAGAAGCTACGTAGTCGGATTCCAGAATCGCGAACCATCGTGTTGGGCGACTTCAACCAGAGGATTCCGCGTCATAGATACGTGCCGGTCCGCGCATACGAGGCGCTCAAGTGCGTGTTCAAAGGGTTCCGGTTTGCGACAGAAGGGGAGTTGCCAAAGGGATTGAGGCTGATTGATCACATTGCGCATACGCCGGACCTGACCCGAGGCAGCATCGGGATCTGGAACAAGAAGTCTGCCGACGGGATACGCCTGTCGGACCATTTCGGCGTATGGTGCGACTTCAGCGCACGGTAGGGGGCTGGCAAGGGGAGTCTTCAGCGTCAACGACGGACACGACCAATCTCGTGCCACGGTCGTCAGGAATAGCGGGCTGAACAGGCGTACGTCCAGCCGCTTCTGCCTCTGCCTCAGGCGGCCGTTCGTGGGCCTTGCAAACGGTGGAAGACGAGTGTTTCGTTCCCGCTCGCCGCTCGTATGTGCTCGACCGTCACGCCAAACACAGGTTCGACGAGGTCGTCGCGAACGACCTCACCAACTGCTCCAATCGCTTCCAGTCGCCCGCCGTTCATCAGGGCAACTTGATCGGCCCATCGCATGACGGCGTTGAGATCATGGAGAGCGACCGCTACGGCCTTGCCCTCGCTTGCAAGCTCTCGGAGCAGTTCGAGAGTTTCGAGCGAGTGGTCGATGTCCAGGCTGGCCGTCGGCTCGTCGAGCAAGATAGCCCCGGCTTCGGTAGCGAGGCTGCGCGCGATCAGCACTCTTTGCCGCTCGCCGCCAGACAGCTCGTTTGCGAAGCGGTCTTCTAGGTGCGCGACATCCGCTCGCGTCAGTGCAGCGTTGACAGCCTCATTGTCGGCAGGGCCAAGCGAATCGAACCGGCCGACATGTGGGTAGCGCCCCATGGCGACCACGTCGCGGACCGTGAACGCGAAATCCACGCGCGTGTCTTGCGGTACAAACGTGACTTCTCGCGCTATCGCTTCCCGGGGTAGCCGCGCCAGATCCTCTCCGTTCAGTTCCGCCAGTCCCTCCGTGGGCTTCCACAGTCCTGCCAGCAGGCGAAGGACGGTCGATTTGCCGGACCCGTTCGGCCCTACCACCGCCGTCACGCGTTCGGACTCAATCGAGAGTGAGACACCGCGGATGAGCGACCGACCGTCGATCTGGATGCCGGCGTTGCGAAGAGAGAGGCTCAAAAGAATCCGATCTCCTTGCGCCGCTGCCGCAGCAGGTAGAGAAAGAACGGCGCCCCGAAGGCTGCGGTAACGACCCCCAACCGAATCTCAGTGGGAGGATTGGCAGTCCGGGCCAACAGGTCGCAGGCGATTACGAAAGTAGCGCCTGCCAGAGCGCTCGCCGCCAGTAGCGTCCTATGCGATGGGCCGAGGACCAGCCGCAGCGCGTGCGGCACGACCAATCCCACAAAGCCGACCACGCCGCTCACCGAGACTGCGGCGGCTGTCAGCAGTGCTGCCGCGAAGAGCACGGCCCTCCTGACGCGCTCTACGTCAGCGCCCAGCGAGGTGGCCGTCTCTTCGCCAAGCAGCATGAGGTCAAGGTCGCGCGAGTGCCATAACGCGATCAGCAATCCGAGAGCGACGAACGGAGCGCAGATCACCACATGGGTCCATGTCCGGCTGTCAAGCCCGCCCATGATCCAGAAGACGATTTCTCCCGCGACCTGCCAGTCAACGAAGCTGAGCGAGATGAGCAGGGACGAGCACGCGGTGATCATGGCTCCCAGCGCTATACCGGCTAGCAAGAGGGTGGCAACCGGCGCTCGGCCTGCGCGGCTGGCGATCATGTAGACGGCGAACAGAGCTAAGAATGCGCCTACGAATGCCGCCAGTGGCAGCCACAGGGCCGAACTCGCCACCCACCCGGTGATGAACGCAACCACAGCACCCAGGGCGGCCCCTTGACTCACTCCGATGATGCTGGATTCGGCCAGCGGATTCCGAAATATGCCCTGTAGCTGGGTACCTGCAACCGCCAAAGCGGCACCGACCAGGCCTGCGACGATGATCCGGGGCGCGCGGATCAACCAGACAATCGCTTGGTCCGCCTCGGACACGGAGTCAAGCTCGATCCAGCCTGTCGGCAGGATCTTGGCTGCAAGGACGCGAATTACGGTCTCCCAAGCGACGCCCGTGCTGCCGATCGCCACTCCCGCCACCGCCACGATAGCGAGCAGGGCTGACACGACCGGGATCACAACCAGTGCCGGCGACAGCCAACCCTTGCCGCCGCCGGAGGCTGCGGTGAGGCGCCTTCTCAGATGGGATAAGTTCGCTCTCACGGGCTGTCCCCGTAGAGTCCCGCCGCGATCGCTTCCATCAAGCCGATGGAGTGCTGCGACATGGCAGTGAACACGCGACTCTCTACGACTAGGATCTGCCCGCTGCGGCCTGCCTTCGTGACCGCGATTCCGGGATCGGCGAGAAGCCGGTCTCGGGCTTGTCCGGTGGCTCCGTGGGCAGCAGCGGTGACGATCCAGTCAGGGTCCCACGCCGCGACTTGCTCGCCGCTGATGTCGGCGTATTCGCCAATGCCTTGCTCTGCGGCGACGTTGATCGCCCCGAGCTCTGTGAGGATGTGGTCGAACAGCGAGCCCCGGCCCAGCGTGCTGCCGTAGGTCGAATAGGGCAGCACGCGCGGCGCTGTTGCTCCAGGCGGCCGCCGTCGCTTGGCCCGCTCGACTCTCTCGCGGAGCCGCCGGATCTCTAGCTCGGCGGCGGCTCCGTCACCCGTTACTGAAGCGACTGCTGCGATGGCTTCGGAGACCTGATCGAAGTCGGCAAAGGTAGTTCTCACGCGAAACGTAGGAATGCTCGCGCGTTGCAGCAGGTCCTCGAGGTCTGCCTTGGCGCCGTGAGCCAGCAGCATTAGGTCGGGTGCGCTGCGAAGGACAGCCTCTAGATCGGACGACTGCGTCAGGCCGATTTGTCTTGCTGTCTCGTGCACGAAGCTGTACCCCGGGTCCATCGCGTACGGGCTCACCGAGATGATGCGCTCGGGGTCCGTGATCGCAAACAAGATGTGGTCGATCGTAAGCGCTTGGGAGCCGATGGCCTGCGGCGGCGAGCCGATCCAGAGCTCCTGTCCGCTAGAGTCGACTGCCCGTCGGGGAAACCCCGCTCCAGTGTCCGTGGAAGGCAGGCTAGAGCTGGACAGCGATGCTCCGGGGACACCGTCGTCGAAGCGCAGGGCTATCACGAACAGCACCACGCAAGTGGCGACTCCCAGGGCAGCGACGATCCGGTGTCGATGTCTCATGCTGAATTCGGATTGGGAGCGCCGCCGCGTTCCTCTAGAAGTTGAACCGCATTCCCCCGATGACCCAAAGTCCAGGCGAGCCGAAGCCGTTTTCGTAGTAGTCGTTGTTGAATACGTTCTCGGCCTTTCCGTACACTTCCAAGGTCTTCGAGTCCGACAGTGGCAGGTCATAACGGACGACCAGATCCGCCTTGACCGGGCCGGAAAACACAAGCCGCCGTCCTTGGGCACCGAATGGCGAGAGCACGTAGTCGCTCAACGCGAACAGGTCGAATGTAATGTTGACGCGCTTGTCCAGCCACTGTGTAGCGGCCAGGTACAGCGCCTGATTCGAGATTCCGGGAACGCTGAAATAGTCGGGCCCGATGGTGGGGGTGCGCGAGTCCGAGTTGGTGAAGGTATACGCGCCGCGAAGGCTGGTACTCGACGTCGCCGCGATCTGTGTGCCCAACTCGAATCCGCGGGCGATCCCTCCCCCGGACGTTCGGTACCCTCCGAAGCGCCCGAAGATGTCGTTCGCCGGGAAATTCGCAAAGTCGAAGATGACGGTTTCCTGCAGGTTGGTGTAAAAGAACGTTCCGCTGAGGCGCACCTTGGAGTCATACAGCCATTGGTCGACACCACCGTCGACGGCAACCGAGCGCGCCGGGCCAAGGCGCGGGTCGCCCCAGTAGTTGAATCCGCCCGAATAGGGCGAAAAAGATCCACCGAAGCGCTCATACATTGACGGGGCGCGGAAAGCATTCCCCGCATGGGCGCGCAGCTTCGTCTGGGACGCCTGGATGAAGTACGCGGCTGCCACATCGCCGGTGTAGGCGCTGCCGGGATTTGCGACGGAGGTCGTCTCGTATGGACTGGTCGCGCCTGCGAAGCGCGGCGATCCGGGATCAAAGCGCTGCAGCCGGCCCGATAGGGAGACGAGCAGCCTGCCATCTAGCATCCGGATCTGGTCTTGACCGAAGACGGCGTGGCTGATTTGGTCGATCTGCACTTGGCTTGCTGTGGGTTGCGGACTCTCGTCGGTGTTGAGATTGGTGAACTTCTCGGCTTCAAGCTCATAGCCAAGGCTCAGCAGGTTGTGAGCGCCGGCCCGCTGGTCCGTGCGCGCTTGCAGCAGGTGCGTCTGGCCGTCGAAGCGGCTGTCGTTGCTGAACACCGGATCGTACAGCCCGGGCCCGGCAGGCCCGTCTTGGTGCGAGCGCTTGGTCGCGACGTGCTGGTAGGCGATCCGGTAGGAGCTCTCGGCCGTTAGTTGGTGTTGAAGCGTAACCGCTGTAGCGGAGAAAGAAGACGAGCGCCGGTTATCGGGATCGATCGCGCCGGGAACGAAGGTAGCATTGCCTGCTGAGAACGGCAGTCTCTGCTCGAACAGATCGAGTTGATCGACGGGCAGCGCACGCGCGGGCACATTGCCGGAAGCAGGGAAATTGGCCACGATCTCGGCTGGAAACGCCGGGCTCTCGGTGAGGCTGAGGAACGCGTCTGCCCACCACACGCGGCCGGTGAGGGACAACTTCTGGCTCAGGGCGTACTTGCCAAAGCCTCTCGCGGTCGTGTTGCGAGAGGGGCTGCGGCCTCGGTACCCGCCCGTCATGTTCAGATGAGACCCGCCGCCACTGTAGACAAAGCGGTCGTTGGCCAGGCCGCCGCCGACCCTGGCGACGCCGCGCAGCATGCCGAGCCCACCCCCCTCGGCGCGCAATTCGCCATGCGTGCCCCCGCCGCCCTGGGCGGAGGTGACGTTCATCACCCCGCCGATGGCGTGGGAGCCATAGAGCGAGGATCCCGAGCCCCGCACGAACTCGACTCGGTCCGTGCCCACCAGGTTCATGTCACTGTAGAACGCAGACGCATCGCCTTGGGTGCTGGCTGCATCGCGGAATCGCAGGCCATCGATCAAGACGGCTGTGTCGTGGTTTCGCAGGCCCCGAGTCTGCACCGTGGTGAAACTCCCGGGACCGCGCAGCTGCCTTATACGCACTCCGGGGATCGCCCGGAGTGCCTCCGACAGAGCGAATTCGTTCCGGTCGGCGATCTGGAGTGAGCTGACGGTATCAAGCGCCTTTGCGACCTCCCGCTGGGTTAGAGGAGTGCTTGAGGCGGTCACTACGACCTCCACGCGCCCGCCCGAAACGGCGAGCCGCAAGTCCTGCTCAGCTTCTCCATTCACCACGACCTGCCTGTGGCCCGCCAGTGCCTCGTCGGAGGATTCCCCTGTCAGCAGATACTCTCCAGCGGGAACACCTTGGAAGAAATAACGACCATCGTCCATGCTCGCGGCACTGTGAACCTGGCCGCTGTTACGGTCGAACAAGCGCACTTGAGCACCCGCGAGAGCGTCGCCGTTGGGGGCAGAGATCAAGCCCTGCAAGCTAGCGGCGCCAAGGGTGCCCGCCGGGATCGTCGCGAAGAGCACCGCTGAAACGGCGATCCACCGCAACAGCGCGCTCGGTGTCCGACCTGTCGCTGTGCCGGCACTCTCTCGCCGAGTGCAGAGAAAGCGGCGAGACGCTCGTCCGCTGCCGGACCGCTCCGGACCAAGGCCGGCGCGATGCTTAGCTGGGATATTCACTGGGTTGCCTCCTAGTCCGTCTCCGCGGACGCCAACACGGCGCACCCTTCCAGGAGCCCGCAATCGCGGGCCCTGCTCTAGGGCCGGGGTTCGAGAGAGGCTCGCTGGGAGGACTTGGCAGAGCCTGATGCAGGCAGACTAGGGCCTGACTCTAGCGGCAAGTGTGTTTCCAGATCGCTCATCCGTACCTCGCGGAAGTGTGCGCTTCACGCGCTCGGAGGCAGGTCTCCTGACTCGCGACTTCCAACGCATCAGATGCGCACGCCGAACCGACCTTCCCAAGGCTGCTGCCTCAGTGGTGTCTCGGGCCAGCTTGTCGCTCACAGTGGCGGGACCGTGCCGGAATTGCACCGGACTTCCCTATTGAGCCCAAACGGGCTCCTCCAAGCAGTAGGAACGATAGCACAGAGGCCGCCGGCCGGTCAACGTTCGTTTCTGCGGTGCCAGAGACTCCCGTCGGAGCATGGGCATCCTTCCCGTCGAGTTCCGCACTGCTCGCACGGAACCCTGATCCGTCGTGGCGGCGTCCGCACGCGCGAACTCCCGGCCCGGCCTGTCGCCAGTTGAGTCGCCCACGCCTGGGACCGACCAGCGGGTGGCGGCGCAACCGCGCACGAATCGTGGCGGTGACAACCCAGCATGCTAGGTCAGGCCCATCCGCTGGCCTGGCACCCGGGGCTGCTCTGGCTTCCGTTGGTATCGCCCGCGTGCAGGGTTACGGTCAATCGTCGCGAGGCAGCGGACGCACCCGGATGTTGCGCCACTTTACGATCAAGGGCTGGCTCGTCGTGATACCCCTGCCGGCGTGAACAGGCCGGGAGATGTCGTTCTCGTTGATGCCGTGCACCTGAAGGCCGATGAAGCCTTGCTTGTGGGTCTCGTATACCTCCTCGTTTACGAGGTCCTCGATCATGTGGCCGTTCACCCAAGTCTGGATTCGCGGCCCCTTCGCCACGATCCGAAGCTTGTTCCAGCCGTCCGCATGGTAGTGGCGGTGGCCCGCGTCGATCTTCTCTTGCGAGGACATCCACCCGATGCCCAGCGCTTCCCCGTACAGGACGCCGGTAGTCGGCTGGCCCGGGTAGTAGCGCCGAACTTCCATCTGCGGCCCATTCACTCTGCCCGCTCTTCCCGCCGTTCTCAGCGCGGCGTCCCCGGCCGCCCGCATGGGGCGGATCTTCGTTCGGATCTGGATGCCGGAGTTCGTGATCGGGTCCAAGTATGTTTCTGCCTCGAGCTCGAAGTCGTCAAACTGCCGCAGTGAGCACAGGAAGGAGTTCATCCTCGCGCTACCTTCCACGGTCCGGCCGACGATGGCGCCGTCCTCGACAGTGAAATTGTGAAAGCCGTTCATGTGCACCCACCCGTCCAGCGTCTTGCCGTCGAAGAGCTCGATCCAGTCCGAGCCCGCTGCCGCGCGCTCCTCTTCCTCGGGCAATGCGAACGCGATGATCGAGTCTCCCGACTCGGTGCCGTTCTTACCGCTGCCGCCCGCCGCGATCGCCACGTACTGCTTGCCGTCAGCCTGGTAGACGCTCGGGGTGGCGTACCCCCCGGCGGGCAGCTGGTACTCCCAGAGAACTCGGCCGGAGTGCTTTTCGAAGGCTCGGATCTTCTCGTCGGCCGTGGCTGCAACGAAGATAACGCCGCCAGCCGTGGCGACCGCACCGCCGAAGTTCATCGTGCCGGTATTGCGGATGCCCTTGGCCGCCAGCTCGGGATACTCGCCCAGCGGAACCTTCCACCGGATCTCGCCGGTCAGCAGGTCAATCGCATTGAGGGTGCCCCAAGGGGGTGCAATCGCTGGAACTCCGTGAGGATCCGTGAAGACGGTGTAGCCGTCGATCGAATACCGGTGCGCGCGTGACCCGCCGCTGCTTGCGGCCGTGTCCGGCGCGCTGTCGATGTAGGCGGCGATGGCATCCAGTTCTTCGGCGCCGAACTGCGGGTAGGCGGGCATGTTGTTGCGCCCTTCCGAAATTGCGGCGTCTAGCTCCTCGCGGTCCAAGCCGAGATTGACAAGGCTGGTGCCCGGCTCGGACGTCCCCCGCCGGTCGGAGCCGTGGCAGGCCATGCAGTGGGTCTCATAGATCTGTCGCCCCATCTGGGCCTTGGTCTGCTCCTCGCGCAAGCCGCTTCCGAATGCAGGTCGCAGCCTCCCGATCGTCGGGGCCTCGTTGACGTTGACGTATAGCGTGTTTAAGTGAGGGTCAAAGGACCCTCCGTTCCATTGCGAGCCGCCGAGGTGGCCTGGCAGGGTCAGGGTTCCTTGCAGGCTGGGAGGCGTGTAGATCGAACCCGACCGGTACTTCCTGAACTCCTGCAAGGCATGCTCGCGAGCCTCCGGGGTGATGTTCGTCAGATCCGCTTCCGTGATCCCAATGCGTCCGAGCGGCGGCGGGCGGATGGGGAAAGGCTGAGTGGGCCACGTCTCCTCGCCTGGCACGTCCGAACTCGGCACGGGCAGGTCATGGACCGGGAAGATCGGCACGCCGGTATCGCGGTCTAGCACGAATGTGAGGCTCATCTTGGTTAGCTGGACGACAGCATCGCGCTGGTTGCCTCCGAATCGGAGAGTGACCAGGATCGGGGCCGCCGGCAGGTCGTAGTCCCAGATGTCGTGGCGAACGATTTGGTAGTGCCACTTGCGCTCGCCGGTCGCGGCATCCAGCGCGATCACGCTGTTGGCGAACAGGTTCTTTCCCTTCCGGAATGCCCCGTAGAAATCGTCCGTGACAGCACCGGTGCCCACGAAAGCCCAGCCGCGTTCCTCATCAATCGTGACGCCGCCCCATGCATTGCCGCCTCCGAACGTTTCCCCCTCCGGCCACGACCATGTGTCGTGCCCGAACTCCCCGGGGCGAGGGATCGTGTGGAAGGCCCACTCGAGCTTCCCAGTCACCGCATCGAACGCCCGGATCGGCCCGGGCGAGGAACCGTAGGACTCGTTCACCCTGCACCCGAGGATGAGCAGGTTCTTGTAAACCGCCCCCGGCGTGGTCATCTGCAGCGCGACTCCGTCCGGATCGACGCCGAGATTCTCGCGGAGGTCGATGTAGCCCCGGTCTCCAAACGACCGAATCAGCTCTCCGGACCGCGCGTCAATGGCGTACGCCCGGTCGCGAACGAAGTGGAAGATCCTCTCGCCCTCGGCCCCTTTCCAGTACGTGACGCCGCGGTTCCGCTGCCGGATGACCGTGCCGTTGTTGTGCACTGAAGGGTCGAAGAGCCAAATGCGCTCCCCGGTCGTAGCGTCCATGGCCACGGCGTTCAGGCTTGGCGTGACGGCGTAGAGAACCCCATCGACAACCAGCGGATTCGAGTACATCGTGGAGCGCTCCGTGGCGTCCCCGGCCCGGTACTCCCAAGCGGGTTGGAGGCGGTGTACGTTGGTTGCGTTGATCTGGGCCAGCGGCGAATACTGCCCCCTGGTCTGGTCCCCGAGGTATACCGGCCAATTCCAGTTCCCGACGGCCTGAACGGTTTCGCTGAGATCACGCCGAACGTCGGCGGTCTGTGCCGCAGCAGTCGCAACAAAGACGGGGAGAGCCGCAAGACAGAGCAGACGCGACGCTGACGACCCGAGCGGGATCACATCGCGAACAAGATTGGCCAGTGCCCGAGGGCTTGGAGC
The DNA here is from genome assembly GCA_028819215.1 of Bryobacterales bacterium. Classification (GTDB taxonomy): domain Bacteria; phylum Acidobacteriota; class Terriglobia; order Bryobacterales; family UBA6623; genus VXMF01. The sequence continues at coordinate 22,783 of JAPPMG010000058.1, read as the reverse complement.
ACCACGGTGGAATCTCATAACGTTGCCACTCCATTCTTGCCCATCAGACCGAGATCCGGGTAGCCCGGTGGTGCGGCGGGACTCGCATGCGCTCCATTCTGGATGCGTTGCGAACGCTCTCGTCCCGCCATCCGGTGCCTCGGGCCAGCTCAGGTAGTCACGCCGCCAGCGAGAAATCGATCCACTCGGACTCGCGATTCAGCCCCTACGGGTCATCGGACCTGCCGTGCTTGTCACCCGGCCGGCAGTGCCGGTCACCTGGCCCTGTGGACCGCCTATCAGCATTGTGGTGCAGATGAGGGCTCCATCAAGTAGAGACAGGCGAAATCTGATAGGCTTGGCATTTTGGGCGGAAGCCCGCGCAAGGAGGTCTAACGATGCGCACATTTCGATTCCCGCTGATTATGGCTGTGCTGTTGGTCGCTGCCAACGTAGCTCTCGCTCAGCGCCCCGCCTCGCCTCGCGGCGAGGCCGCGATCCAGGTAGGAGGCTCATATGAGGGCCGTAACTACGTTGGGGGCAAGTGGATCAGTATCGATTACGGGCGGCCGATTCTGCGCGGGCGCACCGGTTTCTTCGGCGCCGGGAGCGACTATGGCAAGGGTGCGAACGCCGGCGCTCCGGTCTGGAGGGCCGGGGCGAACAAGTCGACGCGCTTGACGACCGAGGCCGACCTCAAATTTGGTGACAAGACCGTGCCGGCGGGCGAGTACAGCATGTTCGTCGACCTTAAGGAAGGCGACTGGACGCTGATCCTGTCCACGCACGCGGCCAAGGATGGTTTCCGCGAGCCGGGCGAGGGCCTCTGGGGAGCGTACAACTACACGCCCGACAAGGACGTGCTGCGTGTCAGCATGGACCTCAGCAGCATGCCCGTGTCGTACGAGCAGCTCACTTACGCGTTCGTGGACGTGACAGCCGAGGGCGGCACACTCGCATTGATGTGGGAAAAGACCCTTGCGACGGCCAGCTTCTCGCTGGACTAGCGCGCTGTCGCGGCTCAGCCGCGCACTTTGGCCGTGAACTTACGGCTCGTCGGTTTTCGAATTGCAAGGATGGTTCGAAACGGCCGCAATATCGCTGCATAGGTGAAGAGGCGATGTGCGAAATTCGTGGACGAGAGTGCACGAAACCGGCCTTGTTGCGATTCGACCAGAAACGGACTGCTGGGTCAGCTTGGCCGGATTGCCGAGATTGGCGATAGTCTGGAATTTCAGGCCGATCTTCCGCTGCCACGGCGAAACTCGCAATCGTGTTCGGGCAAGCGAGGGATGAGATTGCTCGCGATCCTGATCCAGCCGCAGACTTCCCGAGCGGTCAGCGTCCGGCGAAAGCACGACTGAAACCGTTCGGGAAAGGAGACTGGGTATGCCAATCGAAGTCGGGATCTGGCGTCTAGGTGATGATCTGAAACAGGTTCCCTTCTCGCCCATGGATAACGAATCGAAGCTAGAGGATGCGCTCGCAAGGGATATCTCGATACTCTCTCCGGGGCTGATGCTGGTCGGCCGCCAGATCCCGACGGCCTACGGGAAGATCATCGACATGCTTGCGATCGACGCGCAAGGGAACCTCAAGGTAATTGAACTTAATTGAACTGAAGAGAGACCGGACGCCAAGGGACGCAATCGCGCAACTGCTGGACTATGCATCTTGGGTTGAAGGCCTTTCCTATGACCAAGTCGCCCAGATTTACAGCGAGAAGAACGGCGGCAACGAACTTGAAGAGGCATTTGCCGATGCGTTCGGAGCCAGCCCACCCGAACAGATTAATCAGAGCCATGAATTAGTCCTCGTCGCTTCGGAGCTTGACGCCAGTAGTGAACGGATCATCAGCTATCTCAGCGAAAGCTACGGTGTTCCGGTCAATGCCGTTTTCTTCCGTTACTTCGAGGACGCCAGCAGGAAATACCTCATTCGGACCTGGCTGGTTGACCCTAGGAAGGTAGAAGCCAGCGGTACAGGGAAACAGAAACGTCGTGAGCTGTGGAACGGTCGCGACTTTTATGTCTCGCTGGGTGATGCACGGCACCGCACATGGGAAGACTGCGTGGAACATGGGTTCGTATCTGGAGGTGGAGGCAAGTGGTATAGCCAGACTCTAGATCTCCTGTTTCCAGGAGCACGCGTGTTTGTCAATATTCCAGGATTCGGTTATGTAGGCGTTGGCGAGGTACAGGGGAAGTCAGTGCCAATCACCGAGTTCAGGGTGCAACACAATGGGCAAAAAGTTCCGGTTCTCGAGGCGCCACTGAAGGCTCCGGATTTGAAAGAGCACGCAGTAGATCCAGAGAAGTATGAGTACTTCGTTCCCGTCGAATGGATCAGGACCGTGCCGAAGTAAAGGGCTTACTGGGAAAAGGGTCTCTTCGCGAGCCAGCACACGGCCTGCCGCCTAAGGAATCAATTCACGCTCGAACGGCTGGTGCAGCACTTTAGTCTCGACCAGTAAGCACCGGGGAATACTAGACGGTTGGGTCCGTCTTCGGCGCGGGGCGAGATAGTTGAGACATTGACTGGTAGCAAGAGCAGGTGGCAGTTGCGGGGGCGCTTCAGCCATCAGCGGCGTGGAGCAAGTCGTTTCTTAGGAATGCGCAGCGAGGGGCGTGATATAGTGCCCGATATGGCGTCAATTCTGGCACTCGTGCTGTCGGCTTCTCTCTGCGTCGCAAGTGCGTCTGAACTGGTCTGGGACAGGTTCCGTGGGCCCAACGGAGCGGGCGTTTCCGCCGAGGTCGGCATTCCGGAAGAGTTCGGGCCGGATACGAATGTCGTGTGGAAAACGCCGTTGCCCGAGGGACTGTCGTCTCCCGTTTTCGGCGAGGACAGCATCTTCTTGACCGGAATCGCCGACGAGAAGCTAATCACGTTCTCACTGGATCGCTCTACTGGCCGCATCAAGTGGCGCCGGGAGATCGTCCGCGAGCGGGCCGGCCATTTGCGCTCTCCCAACAACCCCGCCTCTCCGAGCGTCGCGACGGATGGGCAAAGCGTGTTCGCGTTCTTTCAGGACTTCGGCATGGTTGCCTATGGGCCGGACGGCAATGAGCTCTGGCGCATCCCGCTCGGGCCGTTCAACAACCCGATGGGGATGGGCTCGTCGCCGGTATTCGTTGACGGCAAGGTGATCCAGATCTGCGATGCCGAGACGGATTCGTTCATGTTGGCGGTGGACGCGTCCACTGGCGAGACGGTTTGGCGCAACGAAAGGCCGTACTCGTTGCGCGGTTTCTCGACGCCGGTCGTGTACCAGCCCGACGAGGGCGGCGTGCAAGTGTTGGTGGCCGGATCGTACGAACTGTCCGCCTACGACGTCGGCAGCGGCGAGAAGGTCTGGTGGGTGCAGGGCTTGACGTGGCAGCTCAAGCCCACGCCGGTGCTGGATGACCAAGGGTACGCATATGTGCTCGGATGGGCTGGGAGCGCCGATCTGGGCCAGCAGGAAGAGGTCCCCGCCTTTGCGGACATCTTGCCGGACTTGGATTCCGATGGCGACGGCAGGCTGTCAGCCGCCGAGCTGTCGGAGCGCTTCGGAAAGGGCGTGCGCAACGGTCTCGGAAGCTACGATCTGGACAATTCCGGCTACATGGAACTGCGCGACTGGGAGCATCACCGGCGCAAGCGACGCGCCGTCAACGCCGTGCGCAAGATCAAGCTCGGAGGCAAGGGTGACATGACCGAGGACGCCGTGCAGTGGCTCTACTACAAGAGCCTCCCCAATGTCCCGTCGCCGCTGCTCTACAATGGCGTCGTCTATCTCACCAAGGACGGCGGCATCATGACGGCGCTAAGCGCCGAGGACGGCAGCGTCCTCAAGCAAGCGCGGCTGCGCGAAGCCATGGGGCGCTACTTCGCTTCTCCCGTGGTCGCCGACGGCAAGATCTTCACCGCCGACGAGACGGGCCAGATCTCGGTGGTCAAGCCCGGACCTGCGTGGGAAGTCATTCGCACGAACGAGATGGGCGAAGAGGTCTATGCCACTCCCGTGATCATGGACGGCAGGCTGTTCGTCCGGACCAACAAGGCGCTGTACTGCTTCGCCGAGTGAGGCCGACCCGTCCCCCCGTTCGAGCCGACGCTCGCATTCCCTAAGGGGCCGGCGTGAGCAGCCCGCGGACAATCGCCCAGCCGAAGGGCCGGAGCTTGAGGCCTGGATCGAGTCCGCCTTCGTATCGTTTCGCGTTCGCTTGCAGCCGAGCGACGACTTCCGGGTGGCCTTCAGAGACGTTGTCGCTTTCTGACGGGTCTGTGGGCAAGCGGTATAGAAGCGGGGGGTCGAATTCGCGTGACCCTTTAGGCTGGCCCTTCTTGCCCAAGGGCCGCTCGCGCAGGTGCAGCTTCCAGACTCCCGACCGAACCGCGTTGACCTTGTTGCGATTGCTGAAGTAGAGGTCCCTCTCCGGGGCATCGCCGACACCGTGCAGCATGGAGCTGATGTCGCGGCCGTCGAAGGTCCGGTCGCTGGGAATAGCCAGACCCGCCAGCGCGCTCACCGTGGGGAAAATGTCCATCAGGGTCGCCGGTCCGGCTCGTGTCGCTCCCGCTGGCAAGCGGCCTGGCGCCCATGCCAGCAGAGGAATCCGCAGACCTCCTTCCCAGGTTGTGCCCTTGCCCCCTCGCAGGCCGCCGGTCGAGCCGCCCGGCGTGGACGCATCGCCCCGCCAGGGGCCGTTGTCGCTCGTGAAGAACACATAGGTGTGCCCGTCCAAGCCCAGCTGCCCTAGCTTGGCTACCAGTTGGCCCACGCTTGCGTCCAGTTCCTCGACTGCGTCCGCGTACTGGCCGTGGCCGGAACGCCCGGCGAACTCCTTGGACGCGGCCGGTGGCACGTGCGGCATCGTGTAAGCCAGGTAGAGCAGGAACGGCTCGTTGGCGTGGCGCTCGACGAATTCCAATGCTCGCTGCGTGTAGCGCCTCGTCAACAGGCTGGAGTCGGCGGGCGATTCGATCACTTGGTCGCTGTCGAAGAGTTCGAAACGAGGCCATTGAAGGCGCTCCAGCCAGACCATGTTGTTGCTGTAGAGGACGCCGAAGAAGTCGTCGAAGCCGTGGTTCTGCGGACGGTGCTGCTTGCGGCCGCCCAAGTGCCACTTGCCGATGCAGGCCGTGGCGTAGCCGGTATCCCGCAAGTGCTCCGCCAGAGTCAGCTCCGCTGCTGGCAGGCCTTGGACTTCTTTAGGGACAAAGACTCGCGTGACCCCGGTGCGTAGAGGGTGGCGGCCAGTGAGTAACGCTGCCCTGGCCGGTGAGCAGGTCGGCGCCGGCGTGTAGAACTCTGTCAGCCGGACCCCCTCGGACGCGATCCGGTCCAACTCTGGTGTCCTGGCCTTGGTACCCCCGTAGCAGCCCAGATCTCCTACGCCCAAGTCGTCCGCGACGATGACGACGAAGTTAGGTGCCCTCGATTGCGCCGGGTCCGCGCGTGCACCGATCAGCGGTGTGATTGCGATCGCCAGCAGTAGCCGTGCGAGTGATTTCCGGCCGGGATGAAGCGGGGCCACTATGGCGCACTGCGGAGTATCATTCCCGCAGGTCACGGAACCGCTTGGCCTTGGCCTGCCAGCGCGGCAGGCTGTTCCGTTCGACACCGCGCACTTCGACCCGGACGCCAAAGCTGCTGTTGACGTCCTCGGCAATCACGTCACAGGCATCCGGCGCGGCTTCGACCTCGACTACGGCCTCGTCCATCGCCCCGGTACGCATCACCGTGATGCGGAATTCTGCCTTGCCCGCCGCCCTCCGGACGGCCCCCTCGATGGCGGAAGGGTGCAGGTTGACGCCACGCACCAGCATCATCTGGTCCACGCGGCCCAAGACCCCGCCTTCCAGCAGCAACCCCTCGCGCAACCGTCGCGCCCGCACCAAGTCCCCCGTGCGATAGCGCACGACCGGGCAGCAATCCCGGCCAAGGTTCGTGACGACCAGCTCGCCTGTGGCGCCATCGGCAACCGGATCTTCTCCGTCGACCGCGAGCACTTCGGCGATAAACTCCCGCTCGTTCATGAACACGCCCCGGCCCTGGGGGCAGGGCAGGCCGTATGCGCCGACTTCGCTGGCACCGGCGTGGTCGAATACTTGGGCACCCCAGGCTTCTGCGATGCGGTGCCTTGTCGCCGGGATGCTGCCACCTGGCTCGCCGGCTAGGATCACGCTCCGAATCGAACTCTTGGCGGTATCGATGCCGTGCTCTTCGGCGACCGCTGCCATGTGCAGCGAGTAGGTTGGCGTCGAGAACAGTACTGTGCAGTCTAGGTCCCGCAGCAGCTGCAAGCGGCGCACCGTGTGCGCCCCGCCGCCCGAGACCGACAGGATGCCCCTGCGCGCGACTGCGTCGTGCGCGGACCAGAATCCGATGAATGGCGCGTACGAGAAGGCGAAGAAGGCGCGGTCATCGTCCCGCAGGCCGCAGATATCCAGCACGCTGTCCCAGCAATCGCACCACCAGTCCCAGCTTTGCGGCGTGTCCAGTACTAACAGGGGCTTGCCCGTCGTGCCGGATGTCTGGTGGTACTTGGAGTAGTTGCCGAGCGGCTCCGACAGGTTCGAGCCGAACGGCGGGTGCTCGATCTGATCCGCGGAGAGGTCGTGGTTCGAAGTCAGGGGCAGGCGCCGGAACTCTTCGAGGTTGCTCGGCGCCGCGAAGCCATCGAGCCGCTGTTGCCAGAAAGGGTTGCTGGCGGCGAGCTTGGCCAGCATCTCGCGCAGCCGCAATAGCCGCTCCCAGCGGCCTATGTCGGTGTCGGCCGACGTCTCGCTGGTGAGGGCAACCGGCATCAGAGCGGCAGGAGCCGGACGGCCTGGGCCGTCGCGAGGCAGACCAAGAACGCGAGCCCGAGCGGCATCAGGGCTCCAAGCGCCGTCCAGCGAGCGCTCCGCGTCTCCTTCCAAATGGTCAGTATTGTTGTCGCACAGGGATTGTGCAGCAAAGAAAACAGCATGAGGTTGACCGCCGTGAGCATCGTCCAGCCGTGCTGCCCGACCAGCACTTCGCGAATCTGCTCGTAGGTAGTAATATCCATCATCATAGCGCCACCTAGGTAGCACATCAGCATTGTGGGAACTACGATCTCGTTGGCAGGTATGGCGATAACGTAGGCCAGCAGGATCACGCCATCCAGCCCGATTGCCGTTCCGAGCGGTTCCAGCAGTGAGATCGAGCGATCCGCCAGGGTAGTGCCTCCAGCCTGCACGTTGGCCAGGATCCAGATCAGTGCTCCTGCGGGCGCGGCCGTCAGCATGGCGCGGCCGAGGACGAATATCGTCCGGTCGATCAGGGATGTGTACAGGATCCGCAGGATGCTCGGACGCCGATACGGCGGCATCTCCAGCGTGAAGGCAGAGGCCTCGCCCGACAGCAGGCTGCGCGACAGTGCCCACGACACGCCCAGCGTGAAGCACACGCCCAGCAGCACCACCGCCACCACCGCAGCGGCGGCCGCAAACGCGGCCGCGGCCGGCGGGACGGCGGCTGCGACAAAGATTACCGCCAGCATGATGAGTGTCGGAAAGCGACCGTTGCAGGGCACGAAATTGTTGGTCAGTATGGCCAGCAGGCGTTCGCGCGGGGAGTCGATGATGCGTGTCGAGGTGACTCCGGCGGCGTTGCAGCCGAACCCCATCGCCATCGTCAGGGCCTGCTTGCCATGCGCGCCTGCCTTGCGGAAGAGCCAGTCGAGGTTGAACGCCACGCGCGGCAGGTACCCCAAGTCCTCCAAGATCGTGAAGACGGGGAAGAAGATGGCCATGGGAGGCAGCATGACGCTCACCACCCATGCCAGCCCGCGGAAGATGCCGTGCCAGACGAGCCCGGTCAGCCACCAAGGCGCGCCCATGCTCTCGAACCAGCCGGCTGCCGCCGCCTCGACGGCAAAGAACCCATTGGCCAGCATCTGCGACGGGACGTTCGCTCCGAGGATCGTGACCCAGAACACCGCCCCGAGCAGCAGCAGCATGACCGGCAGCCCCAGCCACCGCGAGGTGAGGATCCGATCGATCCGCTGATCGAAGTCCCACTTGCCCGCGCCCTGCTCGCGGACCGACCTCCCGGCGAGCTCGCCGGCCCGCTGGTAGAGGCTGGCAACCATAGAGTCGCGGAAGCTTCCGTCCAGGCCGCGGCGCAGCTCGTCGCTGCGGTCCAGCACCGCCTGGGGCGTGACTGAAACCGGGGTCATTGCGCCCCCGCGATCGCCTTGATCCTGCTTGCAGCGAGCGGTGCGGCCTGTCGCTGCCGGTCTGCCAGCCCGGCGAGCTCGCCGCTCAGCAGCGCTTCCCGCACCTTGTGGTCGCCGTCCAGCAGGCGCAGCGCCACCCAGCGCGCGCTGGGCAGGCCGGGGGCCATCCCTTGGATCAGGGGCACCAATCCATCGATCGCCTCTTGAACCTCCGCAGGGGGAGCGACCCGCGAAGGGGACGTCTTCGTCTCCCCGCAGGCAACTCCGGCGACGCTTGCCACGAGATCGGACAACCCCTCCTTGGTGCGGGCAACGGTCGACACCGCCGGCACCCCGAGATCGCGGGATAGGCTGCGCACGTCGACCTCGATGCCCTTGCGCTTGGCCTCGTCCATCAAGTTGACGCAAACCACCGCGCGGTCAGTGATTTCCAGCACCTGCAGCACTAGGTTCAGGTTCCTCTCCAAGGCTGTGGCATCGACCACCACCACGGTGCAGTCCGGCTGCCCGAAGAGCAGGAAGTTGCGGCTGATTTCCTCGTCATGGGATGCCGACAGGAGGGAGTATGTGCCGGGAAGGTCGACCAGCTTGTAGCGCTTGCCGCCATACCCGAACGCCCCTTCCGCGCGTGTGACCGTCTTGCCGGTCCAGTTGCCCACGTGCTGCCGCAGGCCGGTCAGCGCATTGAATACGGAGGACTTGCCGGTGTTCGGGTTGCCCGCCAGTGCGACTACGTGATCGCAGTTCGCGATGTCAACACCCATCTTGGCCATCTGCACATGGGCCGGGCAGCTGTCGCAGGCTTCGGTGTTCATGGAGCGGTCTCTGCTCCGTCGGAAGAGGGGAACGGCCGAATCAAGACCTGCTCCGCCTGTTGTCGGCGCAGGGCAACGGTCGTGCCGCGAACGCGGAACGCCCGCGGGTCGCCGAACGTGTTGTCCAGCGCCACCTCCACGCGGGTGCCCGGCGTGAGCCCGAGGTCTAGCAGGCGGCGGCGCGAGAGCCCCTGGCAGTCCGGGCTCAGGCCTGCCACCTCTCCGCATGCGCCTTGGACTAGGTCGGAGAGGCGCGTCCGCTCCGTAGGCAGTGCGTCTTGGGGCCGGATTTCGCGCACGTGTATGTTGGCCGCCGTAGAGCGTTCGATGCGGTGCTGGCGGCCATCGATTTCGACGGCTAGGTGGTTCGGCCCGGATTCGGCTACCCTTACGACCTGCATCGGTCGCAGGTTGGCCAGCAGGATCTGCCGGAAGACTGCCTGCGGCTCGTCTTCCAAATGGGCGATCAGCGCGGGTCTTCCTGCCGGCCATTCGTTCAGGCTGACCGCGTTGAGCGCGCTGATCGTGCCGTCGGGGCGCGGGATCGGATCTCCGTGCGGATCGTGCTGCGGATGTCCGAGGTGGGCGTCCAACTCGGCCACTTGCTGCCGGCTCAGGCTGTGTTCTGCCCTTTCGGCAGCTGGGTGCAGCTTCCCCATCGGCATGTTGGCGTCATCGGACAGGTGGCGCTCCCACAAGCGGTGCGCGCGCACCACCTCCAGGGCTCGGCGCTCGCCGCTCGCGGTCAGCGCGATCCCGCCTGCGCCGCTCTCGACCCAGCCCGCGGTCTGCAAGCCTGCGACCACCCTCAGCACGGCGGCCGGCCGGAGCCCCATGGTTCCCGCGAGCGATTCCAGACTGGCCAGCTTCGAGCGGTGCTGCCAAGCCAAGATATGCTTCAGCGCGTCCTCGGAGCGCGATTTCGCGCGGTAGGCGCGGTGCCGCTTCCACCTGGCGAGCAAGCCGAACTTCGGAGCCGCAAGGATCACAACAAGCAGCGCGGCTGCCACGCCAATGCTGAGTGCGTTCATGTCGCTGTGCTCCGGATGTCGCGAATCCGGATCGAGCCTGCCAGCCGAGTCCCGAATGCATGCACGGCTTCGTCGTCCCCGACCCGAAGCATCAATGGCCCGTCGAATGGCCTGCGCTCTAGCAACTGGATCCGGACCCCTGGCCGGACGCCGATGCTCGACAGGTGCTGGAGCATGGTCGGGTCGTGGTCGGACACCCGCGACACCTCCGCGTCAGTGCCGGGCTCCATGTCGATCAGGTCGGAATCCGCCCGGTCGGGCAGGGTGCCGTCCCGGCGCGGGATCGGGTGCCCGTGAGGGTCGAACTCGGGATCACCCAAAACATGTGCGATGCGGTCCTCGAACGTCTCCGAGATCGCGTGCTCGAGCTTCTCGGCCTCCACGTGGACCTCGTCCCAGCTGTAGTCCAAGACGCGGTACAAGAACAATTCGATGAGCCGGTGGTGCCGGATGATTTCCAGCGCCCGCGCCCGGCCTCTGTCAGTCAGGCGCGCGCCGTGGTGCTTCTGGTATTCGATCCAGGGCGGATCGGCCTCGGACAGCTTCTTGAGCATGCCCGTGACCGAGGCAGGCGCGATTGCGAGTTGCTCAGCCAATCCGGCGGTTGTGGCCCGATCGTTGTCGCCGGCCAACTGAAAGATCGCCTTCAGGCAGTTGTCGATGGCTTCGCTACCCATTTTTAGGTAGGCCTAAATTTAGGTTATAGACAGCTTAAATCTGTGTCAAGCCATAGCGGGCGAGCGGCGTCAGGAGGCTCTCAGCTGGGAGTTCATAGCGGCGATCCCGTGGCTCCTGGTTCCGCGACATCCTGTGGCGGGCGAGATGAAGGCGTTCACCGGATCCCGTAGCGGTGCAGGGCAGCACCGGTCTGGACGGGAATCCGGCATGTACTACGCTGAAACCATGGCGGAGAGGATGGTCAACTGCGTGAAGCTGGGAAAGGAGCTGCCCGGGCTGGACGATGTGCCGTTCGATTCGGAACTCGGCCAGAAGATCTACGACAACGTGTCAAAGATTGCCTGGGCCCAGTGGGCCGAGCACTTGAAGATGATCATCAACGAATACCGCCTGAACCCAGCCACGCTCCAAGCCCAGGAGATGATCGTCAAGCAGATGGAGGCGTACTTCTTCGGTGAAGGCGCCGCGCCTCCTCCCGAGTACGTGGCGCCGGGATCATGAGTCGGCCCGTCCTGCTGTTGCTGTTCCTTCTCGGTGCGTGGAGCTGCGGCACGGTCTTCATGTGGCAGACTGCCATCCAGAATTTCAACGTTGCCGAGGCCGTGGCAAGTTCGGGCCATGAAGGCCTCGAAGCGGCTGTTGACGGCGTCGCTCCGGACAGCCTGCGTGAAGTGGTCCGTCATCAGGCCTCCGAGGTCAATCGCCTCTTCTTCACCGGCTGGGCTTGGGTCCAGCTAGGGCTGGCCGCGTTGTCCTTTGCGTTGGCCTGGGTCTCGCGCTCCGGGCGGGCCGTGCTCGTGCTCGTTGGCGCGATGCTGTTGATCACGCTCGGTCTGGCTGTCTACGTCGTGCCGGAAACGGTGCGCCTAGGCCGCATGATGGACTTCGCAGCCGACGGATCGCAGCCGCAGGTCGAAGGCATGTTTTGGACGCTGCACCACGCGTATACGAGCGTGGACATGCTGAAATTCGCCATGGGCTTGGTCGCTGCGGCCATCGCCTACCGCCGCGATGCGGCGAGCCCCGCTCCGGCCTGATCCACAGGTGCGCGTTTCCGTTATCGGTTGAGCGCCATGGCCGGGCCGATCTGGACGCCTTCCCCGGAGCGCATTCGAGCCAGTCGCCTAATGCGCTTCATGAGCGAGGTCGGACATTCCGACTACGCCGGCTTGCATCGCTGGTCCGTGGATCGACCGGAAGAATTCTGGTCTGCACTGTGGGACTTCTGCGGGGTCGTCGCGCAGCGCGAACCGGACCGAGTCGTCGAAGCGTTCGATCGCATGCCCGGTGCCCGCTGGTTTCCCGGGGCTGAACTGAACTTCGCCGAGAACCTGCTGCGGTTCGACGACGATCGGCCGGCCTTGGTGGCTTGGAACGAGCAAGGGCGTGGGCGATCCCTGACCTATCGCCAACTGCGCCTCGAAGTGGGAGCGCTTGCAGGAGCTATGGAGCGCGAGGGCATCCAACCAGGAGACCGAGTCGCTGGCTTTGTGGCCAACGTGCCCGAGGCCGTGACAGCCATGCTCGCCGCCACCAGCCTCGGCGCGGTGTGGTCCTCTTGCTCCCCCGATTTCGGAGCCAAGGGGGCCATCGACCGACTTGGCCAGATCCATCCGCGGATCCTGTTCGCTTCAGGCGGGTACGTGTATGGAGGCAAGAGATACGAGTGCTCGGAACGGCTGGCAACGATCTGCCGTAGCATCGATTCGATCGAGCGGGTCGTGGTCATCCATTCGGCGTCCGAGCCGGATCTTCGCGGACTGAGATCCGCGCGGCTGTACGACGAGTATCTGGGCAAGCCCAAGGTGCCGAGCTTCAAGCCGTTACCGTTCGGCCACCCGGCCTACATCTTGTATACGTCGGGTACTACCGGACCGCCGAAGTGTATCGTCCACAGCGCCGGGGGCACGCTGCTGCAACACCTGAAGGAACTTGCGCTGCATTCGGACTTGCAACGTCAGGACTGCATCTTCTTCTTCACCAGCTGCGGCTGGATGATGTGGAATTGGCTTGTCAGCGGCTTGGCGCTCGGATCCACGGTCATCCTGTATGACGGCTCCCCATTCTGCCCGCACCCCGGATCGCTGTTCGACCTGGTCGACCGCCAGCGCATCTCGATCTTCGGAGTCGGGGCCAAGCTCATCTCTGCCGTCGAGAAATCCGGCCTGGAGCCGGGTCGCAGCCACTCGCTGGCTTCGCTGCGGACGATTTTGTCGACGGGCTCGCCGCTCAGCCCGGACAGTTTTGACTTCGTCTACGGCAAGATCAAGCCGGACGTGCATCTGGCATCGATTTCGGGAGGCACGGACATCGTTTCGTGCTTCGCGCTCGGAAATCCTACCGGGCCCGTCCACCGCGGAGAGCTACAGGTGCCGGGTCTCGGAATGCGTGTAGATGTCTTCGGGGACGATGGCAAGCCTCTGCCCGTGGGAGCAACCGGGGAGTTGGTCTGCACGCAGCCCTTTCCCGCGATGCCACTGGGATTCTGGAACGACAGCGATGGCCGCAAGTATCGCGAGGCTTATTTCGAGCGCTTCCCGGGCGTGTGGCACCACGGGGATCTCTGCGAGCGTCGCCCCAGTGGCGGGTTTCGGATCTGGGGGCGCTCTGATGCAGTCCTGAATCCCGGTGGAGTGCGCATCGGTACCGCGGAGATCTATAACGCTGTCGAGGCGATGCCCGAGATTGCCGAAGCTGTGGCTGTCGGATTCCAGAGGGGCGGCGATGAGCAAGTCGTATTGCTTGTGATGCTGACCAATGACGGCGTACTGGACGAGCGCCTCGTGGCCGACATCAAGCAGACGGTTCGCAGAAGGGCTTCCCCGAGGCATGTGCCCGCGGAGGTGGTGCAAGTCGACGACATACCGCGGACGCGGAGCGGCAAGGTCGCCGAACTCGCGGTCAAGCGCGCCCTCGCCGGCAGGCCGGTTACGAACACTATGGCCTTGGCGAATCCGGATGCGCTAGATGCGTACAAGAGGGTTCGGGACGAACTGCTGGCCCGTTAGTCACAGTTCGAGCTTGGCCTGCAGATTGCGGCCGCACAGACACCGGGCTGTTCCTGACAGCACATCTGCCGACCGTGCGACAAGGAGATCAGTCGTTCGAAGCTCCTGCACGATGTATCGTCTCCGAAGCTCATGTGGCAGGGCCTTGTGCGCCCAGATCGATCCAGGTCCCGCCCCTCCGCGCCGACTCCGCTGCCGCATGCACCACTGCGAGCGTGTGAAGCCCGTCCTCCCCTGTGGGATATGCGACGGCCACTGGTGGCACGTCTCTGGCGGTCGCTCGCCGGCGGATCTCTGCGGCTAGGTCCGCGTAGATGTTCGCGAACGCCGGCAGCATGCCCTCCGCATGTCCGACCGTGATCCGCGAGGCCCGGTTCGCTTCCGGCGCAAGGCCGGCCGCCCCGCGCTCTAGGATCTGCGTTGGCTGCCCCAAGGGTGTCCAGGCGAGCTGATTGGGCTGCTCCTGCGACCAGCGCAGGCCGCCTCGCTCCCCGAAGACTCTCAGCGTGAGGCCGTGGATCTGGCCAACCGCGACCGCGCTGGCCCACAGCCGGCCCACTTCGCCACCCGTGAAGCGCAGGGTCGCCATGGCATCGTCCTCGAGCACCCGGCCGCCCACGCACGACGCAAAGTCCGCCGCGACCTTCGCCACTCGTCGGCCGATCACGTAGCACGCCATGTGCAGTGCGTGCAGGCCGGTGTCGGCGAGCACTGAACTGACTCCCGCCTGGGCGGGATCGTAGCGCCAGCGCACCCGCGGGTTATCGGCATCTGCGGCGTCCGCGTGCGATCCATGCGCGAATTCCGCGACAACCACTCGTATCGCGCCCAGGTCGCCAGCAGCGACCATGGCGCGCGCCTGTCGCACCATCGGGTAGCCCGTGTACCCATAGTTCACCGCTAGGATCCGGTCCCGCTCAAGGGCGGTCAGCACCAGCTTCTCGGCATCATCGACTGTGGTAGTGAGCGGCTTCTCGCACAAGACGTGGAAGCCCTCGCGCATGAAGGCCTGCGCGATCTCGAAATGCGTCGAGTTCGGAGTGGCGACGGTCACCAGCTCGAGCCGCTCGCCGCGCGGCAGGCCGCGCTCGCGCTCGAGCATTTCGCGCCAGTCGCCGTAGGCCCGCTCCGGGGAGATGCCGTGAAGCATGGCGAACTCGCGTCCCCTCTCAGGCACGATGTCCAGCGCTCCCGCGGCGAATTCGAAGAAGCCGTCAAGGCCTGCGCCGATCCGATGAGCGCTTCCGATCTGGCTGTCCTGGCCCCCGCCAACCATGCCCCAGAGGAGTTTGCGTTGCATTGAGTTCATCCCGTCTAAGGTGCGCCGGTACAGCAGGCTGGCGCCTTATCAGCCTGACGTCAGGATCGGTTCCATCACCAGCATGCCCAGCAGGGTATAGATCACGTCGAAACCGACCAGCAGCCGCAACCACGGCCCAGTCTCGGCAACCGCGGTCGGATCGAACACGGCCCACGTCAAGCTCATGCACGCCACCAGCGCCGGAAGACAGACCGGGAACAGCAGCAGCGGCAGCATCAGCTCGCGCATCCGGTTTCTGGCGGTCACCGCTCCGAACGTGGTACCTACCGCTGCGAACGACCAGCCGCCGAGCGCGAAGATTGGCAGCAGCTGGCCGAAGCGCGGCAGCCAGCTGATGTCGTAGAAGATTCCGAACACCGGCAGGGAGATCAATTCGACCGCTAGGATCAACACGAAACTTGCGAGCGTCTTGCCGAGAAACAGCGAGTCGCCCGACAGTGGGGCCGCCACCAGCGCCTCGAGAGAATCGTTGGTCGTCTCGCGGGCGAAGCTGCGGTTGAGCACCAAGACACCCGCGAAAAGATAGACTACCCACAGCAAGCCGCCCGACAGGCTGCGCACCTCGACGTTCGTGTTCGGGTCGAACGTGAAGCTGAACATCAGCAGCACGACTAGCGCGAAGGAAATCGCGGCGTTGAGCACTTGCCGATCGCGTATCTCGCAACGCAGGTCCTTCGCCGCGATCGTCCAGGCATCTCTCACGGTGCGGGTCATGGCAAGCGCTCGTACAGGGACTGGGGAGCGTTTCTCAGGTCTGCGTCAACCGCGCCGCGATACGCTAGGCGGCCGCGGTGCAGCAGCGCGACTTCGTCGGCTACCGCAATGGCCTCGCGCAGTTGATGCGAGCAGATCACGATGGCGGAGTTGGCCTCGCGGGCCTCTTCCACGAGTGACGAAAGCAACTCGACCGCGCGGTCGTCCAAGGAGGTCCACGGCTCGTCCAGCAGCAGCACCTCCGGCTTGTGCAAGAACGCCCGCGCGATCGTCAGTCTCTGGCGCATGCCGCGGGAGTACTCGCCGACCCGCGAGCGCCGGAAGCGCTCTAGGCCCACCCTGTGGAGCCATTCCTCAACTGCGGGGCCAGCCTCCGGTACCTTGTACAGCTTGCAAAAGAAGCGCAGGTTCTCCTCCGCGGTGAGGTCGTCGTAGATCCACGTGCCGTGCCCGACGATGCCGATCCTGCCGCGCCGGTCGCTCTGGTCGCCGGAGGATGCCGGAAACGAGATATCGCCCTGCGTCGGCCGGGACAGGCCAGCGAACATGCGCAGCAGCGTCGTCTTGCCCGCTCCGTTGCGCCCGAGCATGGCCAGCACGTTGCCTGGTGCCACTTCCAAGCTCACGTCGAGCACTGCCGGGAAGTCGCCGAAGTACTTCGACACGCCGCTCGCCAGAATTGCGGGCTCGCTCATTTGCGCTGACGCTAGCCTTGCTTGGCGGCCTTGGCGCTGCTCTGCTGCGGTACCCGCGACGACAGCAGGTGGTAGAAGCCCAAGCCAAGTATCGCGATCGCCAGACCGGCGATCCACGGCAGTTCCTTGGAGACGGGCGCTTGCTCGATGCTGATCTCTGCTTGTCCCCCGGCCCCGCCCCCCGCGCCCGTGCGCAGCTGGCCGCTGCCGCTTACTGTCAGGGTCACAGCAGGCCCTTCCGGCACCGTGTAGATGGAAGCCAGGGTCGTAGGCTCCTGGCCTAGGCTGGCAACGCCGACTCCCTCGAGGCTTACGCCCGCCGGGGCGGCCAGGCGGGTGTTGACGCCGGGATACGTAGACCGGGTGGTGAACGGCATCCCGTCCTCATAGGGCACCGCATACTGCAGGTCAATTCGGTTCTCGCCGGGCTTGAGGGGAAAGTCCACCTTGTAGATGTTTTCGGGGCCGGCGGGGAGCGCGGTGCTGCGAAGCGGCATGCCGGCCGGTCCCGTGCCGCTCACATCGACTCCGCCCTGCGCTTCCGGCGGCAGGTAGAAGTTCAGCGTTCCGTCCGCGCTGCTGTATGTGACTGGCGGGTTGGAGTCGTTGACAAACTGGAAGCTCTCGCGCAGCAGCAGCTCTTCGCCGCCGGGTTCGAGGATCAGAACCCTGTTCACCGGTGCCGGCAACTCTCGCTCGCTCACCGAGTACACGATTAGGCGCACGCTGTCGTGCGCCTCGCCGCCGCGCAGGATCTCCGTATAGCCGATGCCATCGTGTTCGGCGCGAATGGCGCCTGCGAACGGCTGCCCGGCCGAGACCGACGGCAGCGCCTTGGTGAACTCGAAGCTCCCGTCGGACTGAGAGACGGTCTCTTCGAGCGGCGTCATCCCCCCTCGAAAGCTGGACAGGGTGAGTGCGACACCGCCTTGCGGTGCCCCGGTCGTGCCGTTCACCACCGTCCCGCCGACGGCAAGTGCAACTTGCGGCGCCAAGACTGCAATGGCGGCCGCTGCCACGGCCGTCCTCAGCGCGCCCACGCGCATTTCAAGCCTTGCCACTCCGCTCGGCCTCCTCGATTGCCACCATGACGCCGGCCAGCTCGGCCTGCAGGTCGCGCTTGCTCGCTGCATAGTCGGCCTCGGACATCTTGCCCATCTGGAACTCGCTGCGCAGGTCGCGCAGGTTCTCGTACACCGCCGCCTTGCGCTCCTCTAGGTGCCGTGTCGGTGAGATCGGCTCCTCCGCGGGGACATGCTTGGCGCGGACCACGAGCGGCAGCGCGAACGCGAGCAGGATCATGGCGATGGCGGCCGCGACAAACATGGCGTGCACCCGAATTCGGGTCGGGACGGGCGGCCCGGCTGCGAATCCAATCTTCGAGTCTATTCCAACTCCTCGAGATCATCCTCGATCCGGGAGCGGTACCGTTCAACGACTTCCTCTGGCACGTCCGTGGCTCGCGAGCGAGCGCGGCTTGACCTGCGCCACCTGCGGATGACCCATGGCACCAGCGCCAGGCCCACCAGCAAGGTCGCGAACGGGGCGATCCAGCCGATCAGCCCGAAGCCGTCGTCGGGCGGCTGCACGCGAGTCTCGCTGCCGTACTTGGCGTAGACGGCCTCAAGCACTTCCTCGTCGGACTGATCGGCCTCCAGGCCGGCCTGGATGTCCTGCAGCACTGGATCGCGGAAATGGCAGTTGAGCATGTTGCAGCTGCCGACTGTATACGCGCAGCCGCACTGGCAGGTCACCAGGTCGCCGACCTGCCGCAACTTCTCGTACGGTACCTTCGCCTGGGCGCCGGCAGCCGCCAGCGCAAGCAGGAGGCTAATCGCCAGATGCGCCAACGGGCTGTCCTCCCAATCCCGCCGCCGGGACAGGCGCGGCCGAGCGCCGCGCCTTGCTTGGCACCAACGCCACCAGCGTGCCGAAGACCAGCAGCAAGGCCCCCAGCCAGATCCAGTTCACCAAGGGGTTGAGGTACACCTGTATGACCGGATTCGCGCCGTCGTTCGATTGTCCCGCATAGACCACGTAGACATCCTCGCGCAAGCGGCTGCGCACGTCCACCCTGCTGGTCGGCTGGCTCGAGGCATGGTAAAAGCGCCGCTCGGGCATCAGCGTCTGGAGGAACTGCCCTCCCTTGCTGACGTCGATCGCGGCTACGGCGCGAAAGAAGTTCGGGCTGTCGCTCTCGGAGATGTTCTGCAGCTTGAAGCTGTAGGCTCCGACCTCGATGCTGTCGCCCACCGTCATCTCTTCTTGATGGACCCGGTTGAAGGCCGCGCCGGCGAAGCCTACGAACATCAGCACGATCGCCATGTGGACCAGGTAGCCGCCATAGCGGCGCGTGTTCCGCCGGGTGAGCTCGACCAGCGCGGCGGGCAGCGCCACGGCCTGCTTGCGCTGGATCACGCGTCCGCCGCGGTAAAACTCCATCAGCACGGTCAGCGTCACGAACGCGCACAGGCCGAAGCACACCAGCGCGTAAAAGTGCCGCATCCCCGCCGCAAACAGTGCGATGGCGCACACAGCCGCCGCCAGTGCCGGCCACTGGAAATTGCGCCGCAGAGACTCGAGCGAGGTCCGCCGCCAGGCGAACAGCGGGCCGACTCCGGTCAGGAACAGCAGGAACAGCCCGATTGGCACGTTGACCTTGTTGAAGAAAGGAGCGCCGACCGTGATCTTGTCGCCGATGAAATACTCGCTCAGAACGGGGAAGAGCGTTCCCCACAGCACGGCGAAACAACTTGCGAGCAGGATCACATTGTTGAATAGGAAGCTGGATTCGCGCGACACCACCGAGTCCAGCTCCGCCTCGCTACGCAGATAGTCGCGGCGGCTGGCGATCAAGTAGACCGTGATCCCGATGCCTCCCGCTAGGAACCACACGAAATAGCTGCCGATTTCCGACTGTGCGAAGGCGTGGACCGAGCTTACTAAGCCGCCGCGGGTCATCATCGTCCCGAAGATGCACAGGAAGAACGTGGCCGATATCAGGATGATGTTCCAAGCTTTCATCATCCCCTTCTTCTCCTGCATCATCACCGAATGCAGGAAGGCCGTCCCCGTCAGCCATGGCAGCAGCGAGGCGTTCTCCACCGGGTCCCAGCCCCAGTATCCGCCCCAGCCCAGCACCACGTATGCCCAGCGCGCGCCGAGCAGGATGCCGATCGACTGGAACAGCCACGTGACCATGGTCCAGATGCGGGTGGTGTGAATCCAGCGCTCGCCCGGCTGGCGCGTGATCAGCGACGCCAGCGCGAAGGCGAACGGCACCGTGAAGCCGACATACCCGAGGTACAGCATCGGCGGGTGGATCGCCATCATCGGGTGCTGCAGCAGTGGGTTGAGGCCGCTGCCGTCCGGGACCGACGTGATTTGCGGGCCGGACATGATGACCTGGAACGGGTTGGCCTTGAAGGCCACCAAGCCCAGGAAGAACGCCTGCGTGGCGGCCATGGTGACCACCACGTACGAGATCATGTTGCGGTGCAGCTTGCGTCCGGTATAGACCGAGACGAACGAGTAGGTGGCGGCGATCCAACTCCAAAACAGCAGCGAGCCCTCTTGTCCGCCCCACCAAGCCGCGACCTTGTATAGAAGGTCGAGGTCGGCGTTGGACCTTGACGCCACGTAGTTGAAGCTGAAGTTATCGGTCAGGATCGCGTGCAGCAGGATGACCGAGGCGGCGGTCGTCATCAGCCACGCGCCCAGCACCGCCCGCTGCGCGCTGACCTCCAAGAAGGGGTTGTGGCGCAACTTGCCGACCAAGGCGGCTACCACTGCATAGGCCGAAAGCAGGAAAGCCAGCAGTACCGCCAGGTAGCCTAAGTTTTCCATCGGTGATCGCTTCGAGCGCAGCCGCTTGGCCCGCTGCTGTTCTGTCGCTCCGGACGAGGCCGGGAGCCGCTAGTCCGCAGGGCTCTCAGCCTTGGCTCCGTAGACCGGCGCCGCGTCGTCTGCTGGCTCGGCCTCGTACTTTGAGGCGCACTTGGCCTGAATCTTCGTCGCCTCGAACTTTCCATCCGACCTCAGATAGCCGTCGCACAATGCCTGGGCCTTGTCGCGGAAGGTGTCCGGCAAGGGATCCACTCCCGTGTAGACGACTTCCAAGATCGTGGGATCCGCCATGTTCTCGTCCTGCTGGTGCAGCCTGAACTCCACGCTGCTGGCGTGCCGGACGATGGAGCCGTCCGCCACGTCGCCGCCAACCCGGATCCGCTTGGTGCCGGGATTCTCCATCGCGAGCAGTTCGTCGAGCGTCACATAGTAGGTTGCACTCTCACGGACGCCGCCGACGGCCATCCAGGCCAGAGTCACGACGATCGCGGCGATGATGAGAACGAACTTCTGCTGCTTCTTCACGTCTCGCTCCGAGGACTTCATTATAGTGCGGGATCGCCTCGTCGGGGAATTTCGGAGATTCTGTCTCGATAGAGGCCGTAGTGCTGCTACGATACAGACTGCTGCGTTCGGAGGGCCAGCCTGATCCGAATGCGCCGGACACGCTGATGCAGATCAATAGGCGCTGGCTCGTGCTTGCGGTATTCTCGACTTGCTTGGTGGGGGGTGGGCTGTTCCTAACGCACCCATGGGTCCATGCGGCGTCCGGCTCCTCCGACACGGAGATACAGGCAAGCCTCCGCGAATTCTCGACTGTGCTTGCCACCGTTGAGCGCCACTATGCCGGCGAACTGGATGCCGACGAGGTAATGTTCCAGGGGGCGATCCCGCGCATGCTGCGCATGCTCGATCCGCATTCTTCGTTCTTCAGTCCCGAGGCCTTCCAGCAGCTCCGAGACAATCAGAAAGGCCACTACGCCGGTGTCGGGATGCACATCCAAGACCGCGGCGGCAGCACCATCGTGGTGGCGCCGTTTCCCCGCACCCCTGCCTATCGCGCCGGCCTGCGTCCCGGTGACGTCATCATCGAGGTGGACGATGACAACGTGGAAAGCCTCAACGTGATCGAGGTCGCCGAGCGCTTGCGCGGTCCGGCAAACACCATGGTGACGATAGGGATCGAGCGACGCGGTTCCGACGACCTGCTCAGCTTCACCGTCAAGCGTGCCCAGATTCCGAGGCCGTCCGTTCCGACCGCCTTTGAGATCCAGCCGGAAGTGGGCTACATCCGGATCGACACGTTCAACGAAAACACCGGGCGCGAGCTCGACGATGCCCTCAAGGACCTGAACGTGACGCGCCTGAAGGGGCTCGTGCTGGACTTGCGGGGCAATCGCGGCGGTCTTCTCAGCGAGGGCGTGAGAGTCTCGGACCGCTTCCTGGCGAAGGGCCAGACGATCGTTTCGCACCACGGGCGCTCGTCGCGCGAGCGGCTCTACACCGTGCGCCGGGGCAACGGCGGCCACGTCTACCCGATGGTCGTAATGGTGAACTGCGAATCCGCGTCCGCCTCGGAAATCGTGGCGGGCGCTCTGCAGGATCACGACCGCGCCCTGGTCGTGGGCCACAGCACGTTCGGCAAGGGCTTGGTGCAGACAGTCTTCACGCTCTCCGAATCGGCCGGGCTGGCACTGACTACAGCACGCTACTACACGCCCAGCGGGCGCTTGATCCAGCGCCGCTACGATGGCGTCTCGATGCTGGAGTACTACAGCAATCCCTGTAGCGAGGGATATCGGCCGCAGCGCGACGGTGTGCGCTTGACCGACAAGGGGCGGCAAGTGTTCGCCGGCGCGGGGATCACTCCGGACATCGAATTGGAAGAGCAGAAGCTGAACGACTTCCAGTGGCTGATAAGTCGGAACTACGCCATCGAGACCTTCGCCCAGGACTACAGCCGGGAGCGTCCCGACCTGCCCATGGAGTGGGACGTGACCGACGAGGTGATCGAGGAGTTCCGGGAGTTTCTCAAGAGCGAGGAGATCGAGTTCGAAGACGCCGACTTCGGCGCCAACCTCGACTACATGCGGCGCTTCATCAAGCGCGAGGTCTACAACTCCGCCTACGACGTCGAGCACGGGCAGCGCGTGTTCTACGAATTGGATCCCGATGTGCAGCGTGCCTTGGAAGCGCTGCCGCGCGCTCAGACGCTGCTTGACTCGGGCGATCGCGTGATCGCCGGCCTTAGCGTGCAATAGCGCGCGTGCCGCCGCGCTTTGCGGCCAGTCCCGCGCGGACTCCCCCCTCAGGTCCGTCCCCGGACTGGGCGAGATATTCGGTTCGGGAAGAATTTCCCCGGGAATCGCAGATTGCGCTTGCGCGCGGGCGCGAGAAGTGCTAGGGTAGTTGATGGACGGCGGCTCCCGGGTGCGCTTGCGTGCCCGGGGCCGCTGTTTTGCGCGCGCCTTCGGGCGCAAGCAAGGCTGGCCCGCCGCGGGGAC